>NZ_ATHS01000001.1:0-207500 GCF_000523315.1 Lebetimonas sp. JS032
ATAAGAAACTCTTTAAAATTTGTCTCTTACAAAGACAGAAAAGAAATTGCAAAGGATTTAAAATCAGTATATCAAGCTGATACTGAGGATTTAGCCATTCAAAATCTTGAATATTTCAATGAAAAATGGGGCAAAAGATACCCTCATATTTATGATTTATGGAAAAGAAACTGGGATGAGCTTGCTACTTTTTTTAAGTATCCAAAAGAACTTAGAAAGCTTATTTATACAACAAATCCAATTGAATCTTTAAATTCTATCATAAAAATCAAAACAGAATTTAAAGGCTCATTCCCTTCAAAAGAAGCAGCTTTTAAAGTCCTTTTTACTTCAACACAGGAGGAAAATGGAAAAACAGTAGGATTAGAAACTGGTCGGAAATTTATCCTCAACTTGTGATATATTTCCAAGATATTTTAGTAAAATACCTTCAAAGTTTTAGTCTTTGGTTTTTATTTACACAGTTAATTTGGCTTAAAAACTCCGCTTTTAAATATACCTGCCCAATTCCATCAACCCTGCATGACACATGGCCCGGCACATCACACATTCTTATGTTTTTTACAACAGTTCCTCTTTTTATAGTTTTTCCAGCACCTTTAACATCCAAATCTTTTATAACCGTTACATTGTCACCGGCTTTTAATTCATTTCCGTTTGCATCTAATATTTTTTCTTCTTTTTTGTTTGCAATTGCCATTTCTTCATCTGTTAAATAAATCATATCAGTTAAATCGCTTCTGCCAAGTGCACTTAAAATTTTGTAGCTTAGTATTTTTACTGCAGGAACTTCACTCCACATGGCTGTATTTAAACAGTTCCAGTGGCTTTCATTAAACTTACCTGATTCAATTTGATTTTTACATGTTTCGCAAAGTAGGGCATATCCGTCATTATTATCACTTTTAAAGACTTCGTATATTGATAAATTATTATCACTTTCACATAATTCGCATTTATTGTTAGCTCTATTAAAGATTTCTTTTTCGTTCATTTATTTCCTTTTTTAAATGAAAGTATAGCAAATTAGAACTAAATTAAATTATTAAACATAATTAAATTTAAAATTATTGTTACTACTAAAGTAAATAGAGTAAAAACATTATTAAAAAGCGTATTTTTATATTCTCCCATTATTTTTTTATTATTAGAAAGCATTAAAATTATTATAAGTAAAATTGGCAATAAAACACCGTCTAAAACCTGTGAATAATAAAGGGCATCAACTACTGATAAAGGTGAAATAACAATAATATCTCCAAAAAGCATAGCACCTAAAAATACAATATAAAATCCTTTTGCGTCACTTACTTTGTAATCCATTCCTTCACGCCATCTGAAAGCATCTGCCACGGCATAAGCAGTAGAACCTGCTAAAACCGGAATGGCAAGAAGTCCTGAGACAATTATACCAATAGAAAATAGGGCAAAAGCATATTTCCCGGCTACCGGTTTTAAAGCTTCAGCTATACTTTGAATTGTATCTATATTGTTATGGCCAAAAAGCATTACTACTCCGCTAATTATCATTGCATACGATAAAAGATTAGAATATATCATTCCAATAATTGTATCTATTGTAGCACTTTTTGCTTGAACGACTGTTTTATGTTCTTCTTTTTCTTCTGCAGCTTGCCAAAATAATAAATAAGGGGAAATTGTAGTTCCTAAAAGCCCAAGTGCTGCTATAATCCAAGCTGTTTTCATTTCAATATGAGGAATAAAAGTATTTAAAAGAACTTCTTTAATGTTTGGATGGGCAATAATAGCATTTATAATATAAACCGATAATATTAAAGTAAAACCAATAAGAACTTTTTTAATAGTTTTATATGAATGATAGATTACAAGATATCCAATAAATGCTGTTATTGGAATAAGAAAATAAAGTTGATTTTTACCCGTGATAATACTCAAAATAGCAGCTAATGCTTCTAAATCTGCTCCTATTGTTAAAATATTAGCAACAGCTAATATCGAAATCATAAATATTGTAACTTTTTTATTATAAAACGCATTTGTAAGTTCAGGTAAACTTTTACCCGTTACAAGAGCAATTCTTACAATTGTATTTTGAACACCAATCATCATAGGAGTTGATAATAAAAGTAGCCATAGCTGAGAAAATCCGGTAGTAGCTCCTACCATCGTATAAGTTACAATTCCCGCAGGATCATCACCTGCGCCTCCTGTAATAATACCAGGGCCTAATTCTTTTATTTTTTCACGATTTTTTGTTATATCTGATTTAATTTTTTCTTTAAAATTTTCAAATTTAGACATATATGTATTTCCTAAATTTTAATTTTTATAAGAATATTAACATAGTTTTGTATATTTGTTTTGTATATTTTAAATTATAATAATAAAAAATTTAGAATAATTAAATATTTGTAGTTTTTATGTGCTTTTATAGAAATAAAAATTTAATTTATTATTTAGTTAACATAATGTATATTCTCTTAAAAATTATTTTACAGCTTAATAAACCTCTGTGCATCTTTAAATGCACTGTTATCATCAGTGTTATTAAAATAAACAAAAGATTCATCTAAAAGTTTTAATTTAATACTTTTTAAAATATCATCAGGATAAGAGCCTACATATTTTCCGCTAAATCCGTGAAATCTTACATAATTAAAATCAGCAGTATACTCAAAAATAAAATCCTGATTAAAATCGTGCCAAACCAAACAAATATTAGCGTTCTTCATAATTTCATATACTTCATCGTTATACCAGGTTTTATTTCTGCATTCTATTGCATATTTTAAATTTTTATCCAAAGCATTTACAAAATTTAACAAAAGTTCTTTTTTATATTTTAAGCTCGGAGGAAGCTGAAAGAGAATCACCCCTAATTTATTTTCCAAAACAGAAACAACATCTAAAAACCCTTTTAATTTATCCGTATTTTTTAATCTTGATGTATGGGTTATTGTTTTATTTGCTTTAATCGAAATTTTAAAATCATTTTTTATTTTATATTTCCAGTTTTTTATTGTTGTAGTTTTAGGAAACCTGTAAAAAGTTGAATTAAGTTCAAGTGAATTAAAAAACTGTTTATAATAATCAAACCATTTAGAAGTTGGAAGCTCAGGGGGATAAAAATCCCCCTGCCAGTTACGGTAAAAATAACCGCTTGTTCCTGTATATACCATTACTTAACCATTATATGTACCAAATGCGGATAAAAAATCAGTATCAAAAGGGCAATAACCTGAAAAATAATAAAAGGAATTACACCTATATATAAATCCTTTGTCTGAATTTTATCCCCGGCTGCCCCTTTCAAATAAAACAGGCTGAATCCGAAAGGCGGTGTTAAAAAGGATGTCTGTAAGTTGACAGCTATAAGCAGTGCAAACCAAAGAGGGTCTATTCCAAACTGTTGAACAATAGGAATTAAGATAGGAATAACAATAAATGTAATTTCAACAAAATCTACAAAAAATCCTAAAATAAAAATAACCAGCATTGTAATTGCGACAAATATATCCGGATTTGAAATGTCCTGGGTAAAAAACTGTGTAATTAAATCCCCTGCCCCGCTTTCGTTAAATACCAATGAAAATGCCCTTGCGCCGATTAATATCATAAATACCATAGCGGTGGTTTTTACTGTTTCAACGCTTGAATATCTCAAAAGTTGCCAATTAAATGTTTTATATACAATTGCCAAAATAATTGAACCAAGAGCACCTATTGCCGCTGATTCCGTAGGTGTTGCAAAACCTGCAAATATGCTTCCCAATACTAAAATAATCAAAATAGAAGGGGCGATTAATGATTTTAGAGCATTAATTATTACTTTTGAATATTTTTCGTCTGTCTCAATGGCCGGAGCAATTTCAGGTTTTATAAAAGCCAGAATTAAAACATATATAATATAAAGTCCGACTATAATTAATCCCGGAATTACGGCCGCTTTAAATAAATCACCCACACTTATCTGCATAACCGCCCCTAAAATAATTAAAACAATGCTTGGAGGAATAATCTGACCAAGAGTACCGCTTGCCGCAATTACACCGCTTGCAAGACGTGGAGAATATCCGTGTCTAATCATTAAAGGAAGTGATATAACCGTCATCATCACGACGCTTGCACCTACAATTCCCGTAGATGCGGCTAAAATTGCACCGACCACGACAATTGCTATTGCAAGCCCTCCCCTTACGGGTCCAAATAATTTTCCAATTGATTCAAGCATATTTTCGGCAATTTTGCTTTTTTCCAAAATAAATCCCATAAAAATAAACAAAGGAACGGCCATAAGTGTAAAATTCTGCATAACACCGTATATTCTATAAGGCAAAAGTCCAAAAACGTCAAGTCCTATGTTTGGATCGATAAATGCAACAAAAATCGCACTTGCGCCAAAAGCAAAAGCAACTGGAATACCGAGCATTAATAAAACAAATGCCGCTGCAAAAAGAATTATACCTGTCATTTTACACCTTTTAATTTATAATATGCTTTTCTAAGTTCGGCTACACATTGTATTATTACCACTAAAAAAGCCCATATTATCGCCGATTTAATAATCCATCTGCAGCAAAGCCCGCCCGGGTCACCTGATTGTTCATGCATAGAATAACTCATTTGAACAAAAGGAATAGCTTCAATCACTATTAAAGTAGATAGGGGGATTACAAAAAAAATAATTGTAATTATTTGAATTACCGCCTTAATTTTTATCGGAAACTTGTCATAAAATATATCTACCCTTACGTGCTTATCTCTAGCTAAAGTATAAGCTATGGAAAAAAGAAATGTTATATCAAACAGATGCCATTCAAGCTCCTGCATAGCAATGCTTCCGCCATGCCACAATTTCCTTGCAATTACATCATAACTTACGATTAGAGCCATCGCTATAAGAGCAATTATAGAAATAATCATAAAAAATTTGCTTAAATTTTCAGCCATTAAATCAATTTTGGGAACAAAAGAAAGAATAATTACAGCTGTTGCTACACCGATAATACTTAAATCGATGTGATTACTTAAATTTAATAAAAAATCCATTTTTTTCCTTTAACTTTTAACTTTTCATTTTTAACTTTTAACTTTTATAGGTATTCGGGCAAATCATTGCTAAAAAGAATTAAATCCCCCGTTTTTGTAACATCAGCCAATATTTTTTCAAGATTATTTTTATCTTTAAGAATTATTTTTTTTATTGTTAAATTTTCACAAAGCGTTTTTCTGTTAGCTTCTCCCGTAATAATTGCAATATCAAAAACCTGATTAATTTTTTTTGCAATTTTTTCATTCATCTCTTTTGTGCCCTCTATAATTCCGGGGGTCACAATAATTTTTCTGCCTTTAAATTCTTTTACCAAATCATATGAGCTCAACATTCCTTCGATATTACCGTTAAAACTGTCATCAATAATAATTTTTCCACTTACTTCTATTTTTTGAAGTCTGTGGGGTACGCTTTCTAATTTTAGCACTTTGTTTTTTATTTTTTCAATATTTTTTATAAAATCCAATGCACAAAAAACAGCAAGTGTTACATTTACGGCATTGAATTCACCTAAAATTTGTGATTTAAAATGATGAAGTTCTCCGTTTATTTCAATATCCCATTCTATTCCATTTAGAGAGGATTTCACATTTTTAATTTTATTTTTTATTACGATTACTTTTTTATTGTTTACTTCTTCGTACGAAAAACCTTTTTTTAATTTTGGGGATTCAAATATTTCAAGTTTTGTTTTTTTAATATTTTCCATTGTTTTAAAATATTCTATATGCTGAGGCCCTATTTTTCCAAGAATCGAATATTCATTTTCCAAAAATGTCACTATCTCTTTAATATCTCCTTTTTCCCTTGCCCCGGCTTCAGCTATATAAATTCCCGTATTTTCAGGCAGATCTCTGTTTATATCTAAAACAATACCTTTTATTGTATTTACACTTCTCGGAGTTTTATAAGTTTTATAATCATTTTTTAATAACTGATATAAAAAATTTTTTATTGAAGTTTTTCCGTAACTCGCAGTTATTGTAATAATTGCCGGATTTATTTTATTTAATTTTTCTTTTGCCTTTCTTTTGTATGCTAAAAAAAGAATATATTCAATCAATTCAGAAAACATTACACTTAATATTAAAACACACAAAACACCGATACCCGGATTTATTTTAAGTTTATATATAAAAAGCAGATTTATTGTTTCAAGCAGCCCTAAAATTAAAAAAAATCTTTTTGCCCTTTTTGTAACATTTAAACCTTTGGTTCTTCTGGTCCATAAAAATACTGCGGGAATTAAACCGAAAAAAAGATATATCCAAAAAAATTTATAAGCTGCAATATAAGTAACAACAGGAACAATAAAATATATCAAATGCCAAAGAGGTTTATGAAAATGAAATATAATTCTTTTAACTTTATAGTTATACCATTGAAGCGTGGTAATTAAATAAAATCCCAAAACATAAGCAGTTATAAAATTAACAATCAATTCAAACATAGATTTCCTTAATATCTGATTTCAAAATCACTAAATTTAATTTCAGGTATTTCCTGATATTCGATATTCTCTACAATAGAATAAGGAGAGCCTTCCTTTAATATTTCTAAAAATTCTTTTAAACTTTTCTCATTTTCAATATTTGCAACTGCTTCAACCATTCCGTCAGGAAGATTTTTCACATATCCTTTAAATCCTCTCTTTCTTGCCCTCTCACTTACAAATTTTCTATACCAGACACCCTGAACCCTGCCTGAAATTAAAAATTTATAAGTCATTTATTTTCCTTTTGCCATTTGTATTTTGTTAATATACTGATAATCAATTATTATTTTTTCTTCCAAAGTTACACTTTTTGCAAGCATTTCCAATTTGTTTTCAAAATTGTCAAACAGATAATTAGCCATACTTCCGGGAATTGGATTTATTTCATTTAAATATATAATTCCGTCTTTCTCAAAAAAGTCACATCTAATCAGTGCGTTTTTAAAGGTGCTGTTGTAAATTTTTGTAAATTTTTCTTTTATTTTTATTTCAAAGTTTTGTTCAATATTACTTAACATAATATTTTTTCTACTGAAATCTAAATATTTTTTTTCAAAATCAAGATATTCTTTTTTTTCAACTTTTTCTATTTTTGAGAATATAAATTCTTCATCTGACAAAAAACCGGCAAGATTATATTCATTAATCCCTTCTATAAACGGCTCTGCTATAATTAAATCATCAAATTCCCTTGCAACATCGAACGCATAATCAAGTTCATTCTGATTTTTTGCAACGCCGACCCCTATGCTGCTGCCAAGTCTTGCCGGTTTTACAATTACAGGAAAATTAAACTTTGTCTTTGGCGAATTTATTATTTCATATTCAATTACTTCGACACCTATTTCTTTAGCATAAGCTTTAGTTAAAACTTTGTTATAACTTATTGCACTTGCCTCAATATTCGGAGATATGGCTTTTATACCAAAGAATTCAAGCATTGCCGGTATTTTCCCGTCTTCACCGTCTCGCCCGTGTACAAGATTAATCACAATATCAAAACTCAATTTTTCTTCTTTTTTCAAAAATCCTTTTTTGTAAAAAAATCCGCCCTTTTTTATTTCCAATTTTTGTGATTTTTTATATTCACCGCTTGCAAAAAACTTACTTTTCATATTTTCTTTTTCTATTAAGTAAAAATCTCTTGTCTGATCTATAAAAACGAATTTTAGATTATTGTTTTTTATTTTCTCTTTCAGTGTTATTGCACTTACAATTGAAATTTCATGTTCAAAACTCTGCCCTCCGAATATAATAAGAAAAGTCATTTATTTTACTCCTTTGCTAAGTCTTTTAAGTCCTTCTTTAATCATTTCTTCCACGCTGCCGCCTTCTATCCCGTTAAGTGCTTTTAAAATATCTTTTTTATTAAAGCCCAAATTTTCAAGGGCTGTTAAAGCCTGATTAAAAACGGGATTTACATTTTCTATTTCAAATTCGCTCATTTCCATTAATATTCTTTTAGCACTCTTAGGGCCTATTCCAGGGACTTTTTTAAGTGCTTCGATATTTTTGGTTGAAATTATATCCATAAAAGTTTCGGGAGTGTAGGTTGAGCAGATTGCAAGAGCTACTTTTGGGCCGACTCCGTTTAATTTTATAAGCCGCTCAAAAAGTTTTTTTTCATTTTTATCTGAAAACCCATATAAGCTGTATTCGTTTTCTTTGATAATTTCAGTAATATAATATATTCCGTCTGATGCATTTGAAAAAGTCAGCATACTGACATTCAGTTCATAAATTACCCCGTTTACTTCCAAAAAAATTTTACCGCCCTCTTTTTCAAAAATCCTGCCCTTAAGAGCCGCTATCATTATTTTCCTTTATTTTTATTTTTACTATTTTTTTTATATTTCCAAAATCTTTAAGTTTAAATCCGCAAACTCCTTCGTTGCCTTTAGTGTCATATGTCAGTTTTATCGGGGGTTCTACAAAATCAAATTCTATTCTGTTATAAGGTGTCCACGGGCTTAAAGAAATAATTTTTGCATATATTATGGCATTTTGTAATTTATCGATTGTTTCTTCCATCTCTTTTATTTCCTGTTTTAATCCCTCGATTTTTTCTTTTAATTCAACCGTTTTTTGTTTAAAAGAATTAAATTCTTTTAATTTTTTTATTATAGCGGGTGAAGTTTTTATACCTTTTGTTTTATTTTGTAAGTATAATTTTTTCAGTTCATCAACAGAACTTTTATTTTCTTTCAAAACCCTTAATCTTTTATTATATACTTCTATATTTATTCTTAAATCCCTTTTTATTTCTTCCAGTTTTTTTTGTAATTTGTCTGTATCAATGTTTTCACCCAATACCTCGGCAGGAGAAATAATTAATTTATTTTCACTTCCTTTTAAAGTATGTATTTTAATCTCTTCCAATGCATAACATTTTAAATGGGAACCCAAAATTTCTATTTCTACTTTTTTAGCAAAAATTTCCCCTCCCACCACCTGGGAAATTACCGCCTTATTGGCTCTTACTATTCCGTTTTCAAGCCTTGTTATTTTTATTTCATCTGCTTCAACATATCCTTTATGAATATTTATTTCACCTTTTTGGGTATAAATTTTACTCTTTTGATGAGTCTGCCCCATTATTTTTAAATCTTTACATTTAATCAATGCGGAATTTCCGACGTTTCCCCTTACAATTAATGTTGTTGTTTCAACCGTGGTGTTGTCCCCTATGGCCTCTTTGAGCGCATCAGATTCTTTTACGTCAATTTTAATATCACTTTCTTTGGCACCTGTAACATCACCTGTTTTTATATTAATCTGTTTTATCTCCATTTCATCTTTTATTATGAACACTCCGGAATCATTATACAAATATCCGTTTTTTAATGCTATAAAAACTATTTTTTCATTATCTTCCTCTTTTTTTATTGTTTTTTGATCATATCCAATACTCGGAATTTCAAAATCTTTAACTTTTTCGGCCAAAATTATTTTTCCCCTGCAGTTTCTGCCGTTTTTACCAGGTTTGGGTTTTTTTATCTCTATTAAAACCTCTCCTTCTTTTACTGGATAAATAAGCTCTTTTTTTACAGCAGTTTCATTCTTTTTATAATGATAAACCACTTCTCCCTGAACAGTGGGAATTTCATCTATCCCTTTACATAACAATATTTCTTCTTCACTTTCCAAAGAACCTATTATCCTTAATTTTGCAACTATTTTTTCAACCGATTCATCCATTTTTTCATCAAACAAATCTATTAATAAAGAGTTTTTTATTTTTTTCTTGTTAAGTTCTTCTCTAAATTTTTCAAACAGAATGTCACTGTATACAATAAGTGATTTTGGCGAAAGAATAAATTTTGCTTCGGTAAATTTTTCATTTATTTCCATTTTCCCTGTTAATTCAAAGTCACTTACTTCATATTTTATTATTTTTATCTCATACACCTGCTTTATCTCGTTTTTTTCATTTCTCAAAAAGTTTTCGTTTTTAAGTAACATTTTTGAATTTTCATCAATTTCTATAAACTCATGGTCGTTTTCTGTTTTTATAAAAGTTTTAACTTCCATTACTTCAAAATCAAGATTTGAAAGAGGAATATTGTATTTGGAGGAAATTTTGGCAAGAGTGTCATTAACATTTTCAGTTCTTACAACCAGAGGCAGGGCTTGTATCTCTTTTTTTTCCACGTTTTCTTTTTTAAAAAAATCAAACAGACCCACATTAAACCTTTTTTGATATAATACCGCTTATGATTAAAGCAATAATTATAAATTTTTTAGGTATTTTCAATTCGAGAATTCTCGGATTTATCAGGGATTTGCTGAGTGCCTCTATACTCGGGGCAAATATGTATTCCGATATCTTTTTTGTCGCTTTCAAATTTCCCAACCTTTTTAGAAGAATTTTTGCCGAAGGAGCCTTCAGCCAAAGTTTTCTGCCGACATTTGCAAAAACTAAAAACAAAGCACGGTTTGCATATGTAATTTTTATCAAGTTTTTTATAATTATACTTATTTTAAGCCTGTTTGTAACTATTTTCAGAGATTTTGTCACCGATATTTTAGCATACGGTTTTAGCAATGAGGCAAAAAAAATAGCTTCCCCTCTTATTGCCGTTAATTTTTGGTATTTGGATTTTATATTTGTAGTAACTTTTCTTGCGAGTTTACTTCAATATAAAAATCATTTTGCGGTTAGTGCTTTTTCAACCGCTCTTCTTAATATTTCGTTGATAGCGGCTTTAATCATTTCAAAAAATCTGCCTAAAAAAGAGATTATCTGGTATTTAAGTTTCGGAGTTTTAATAGGAGGATTTGCCCAGTTAATAGCTCATTTGATAATGGCCAAAAAGAAAAAAATTTTAAGACTGCTTCTTATCGGATGTAAAAGAGAGGAAAAAATTGACATAAGTGAATTCAAAAGACATTTTTTACCTTCTGTATTTGGAAATTCCACCGCACATATTTCAGCATTTTTGGATACATGGCTTGCCACTTTTTTAGTATCCGGAAGTATAAGTTATTTATATTATGCAAACAGACTTTTTCAGCTTCCTTTTGCTCTGTTTGTTATTGCAACTTCAACTGTGTTTTTCCCAAAAATCACTAAACTTTTACATAGTAAAAAAGAGGATAAAGCAATTGCGATGATGAAAAAAATTTTTTGGATTTTACTTTATTTGTTGGTATTGGCAACTGTTGTGGGGATAATGGATTCAAAAGAAATAATAAAAGTCTTGTTTGAAAGAGGTGCATTTACCCATACTGACACTATAATGACGGCAAATGTTTTAATTATGTATTTAATTGGGCTTATTCCTTATGGTATTGGCAAACTGTTTTCAAGCTACATGTATGCAATACATAAACATTTAAAAGCAGCCAAAATATCAGCAGTTGCTTTAGGGGGAAATATAATTTTTTCAATTATTTCAATATTTTCCACTTAAAGTTTACGGCTTAGCTCTTGCAAGTTCATTATCCGGGTTTATTATGCTTTATTTATACATAAAAGAGTTTTCATTTAAACTTTTTTTTAAGTTTTTTGAAAAAAAGTATTTGCTTTATTTGATATTATGCATAATTGCAAGTATAATTACTGCTATAATTTTTAAATAAACTCTTTTGTTAATTTAAGGAGTAAAATGAAAATATTTGATTCGCATATAAAAGATAAAATAGAATTTAAACCGATTAAAGATAATGAAGTCAGAATTTATGTGTGCGGTCCTACCGTATATGATGACGCTCACCTTGGACATGCAAGAAGTTCCATCAGTTTTGACTTACTAAGAAGGACTCTTTTAGCACTTGGATACAAAGTAACTTTTGTAAAAAATTTTACTGATATTGACGATAAAATCATAAATAAAATGAAAGCCACTTCTAAGAGTTTAAAAGAATTAACCGAATATTACATAAATTCTTATTTGAGAGACATGGATGAGCTTAATATACTAAGAGCGGATATAGAGCCAAAAGCGACCGAAACACTTGAAGAAATGTTTGATTTGATTGAAAAGCTTGTAAAAAACGGATGTACCTATACACTTCCTAACGGGGATATATATTTTGATACATCCAAAGACCCCCAATACTGTTCTCTTTCGAACAAATGCCAGGACAGTGAAGAAAATATTCAAAGAATAAAAACCGAAGGCAAAAAAAACCCAAGAGATTTTGCCCTGTGGAAAGCATGCAAAGGAGAAGATGATGTCTGTTTTGATTCTCCTTTCGGTAAAGGAAGACCCGGATGGCATTTGGAATGCTCCGCTATGATTAAAAAACATATTGCTTATCCTGAGGGTGAATATCAGATTGATTTACACGGAGGGGGAGCGGATCTGTTTTTTCCCCATCATGAAAACGAAGAAGCGCAGAGCTGGTGCGCATACAATCAGCATTTGGCAAAATACTGGATGCACAACGGTTTTGTAACAATTAACGGTGAAAAAATGAGCAAATCTCTTGGAAACAGTTTCTTTGTAAAAGACGCCCTAAAGCATTATCCCGGGGAAGTTTTAAGATTTTATTTGATGAGTACTCACTACAGGGCACCTCTTAATTTCTCTGAAGAGGATTTAATTGCCAGCAAAAAAAGACTGGATAAATTATACAGACTTAAAAAAAGGGTTTACGCAATAGTTAAAAAACAAAAAGATGAAGAGTTTGAAAAAAATCTGCTTCTTGCAATGGAGGACGATTTAAATATTTCAAAAGCCCTGGCTGCTATAGACGAATTTGTTAAGCTCTCAAATGAAAAACTGGATAAAAATCCAAAAGATAAAACATTAAAACAAAAAATTATAAGCAATATTGATTTTATTGATAAACTCCTCGGTGTCGGCGGAAGCGATGCTTATAAATATTTTCAAAGTGGCATAGATGAAAATTTAAAAACAAAAATTGAAGAATTAATTCAAAAAAGGGAATCTGCCAGAAAAAACAGAGATTTTACCCTTGCCGATAAAATAAGAGATCAACTAAATAAATTGGATATTCAAATCCAGGATACTCCAAACGGAACTGTCTGGGAAAAAAATTAACAATGGAGAATGGATAATGGAAAATGGAAAATTATTTGATATGATAAAGCCTTTAATTTATAGAACCGACCCGGAATTTGCACATGATGCAGTTGAGGCAATTTTCAAAACTGCAAGACGCTGCCCTCTTTTTTTTAATCCTTTAACAAAAAGAAATTTTATTGATAACCCTGTATTAAATCAAAAAATATGGGATTTGGAATTTAAAAACCCCGTAGGTGTTGCGGCGGGATTTGACAAAAATGCAACTATGGTTTCAGCCTGGCCCGCACTTGGTTTCGGATGGGGAGAAATCGGAGCCGTAACACCTCTGTCGCAGCCTGGCAATGAAAAACCCCGTTCATGGAGGCATGTCGAACATGAGGCGGTTCAAAACGCTTTCGGATTTAACAACGAAGGAGTTGAAGTTATAAAAAAAAGACTCTCAAAGATATATCCTTTTATTTTACCGATAGCGGCAAATATAGGCAAAAATAAAACCACACCTGAAGATAAGGCGATAGAGGATTATAAAATTTTGGTAAAAGAACTTAAAGATGTAGTCGATTTTTTTGTAATCAATATTTCATCTCCAAACACACCAAATTTAAGAAACTTATTAAACGAAGAATTTATAAATAATATTTTTAATGAATTAAAACCGCTTACTAAAAAACCGATTCTTATTAAATTTTCTCCGGATATGGAAGATGCTGATATTGTAAATCTGGCAAACACAAGTGTAGAAGCCGGGGCTGATGGTATAATTGCCACAAACACCACAATAAATTACGATATTATAAATTCCCCTATAAAAAGAGGTGGAATTTCTGGAAAACCGCTGGCAAAAAGAAGTTTTGAGGTTTTAAGAATTATTGCAAACGAAGTTTTTGGAAAAGTACCTATTATCAGTGTGGGAGGCATAGACAGCGCCGAGGAGGCATATAAAAGAATAAGAATGGGGGCAAGTCTTCTTCAGATTTATACGGCAATAATTTACAAAGGCCCCGGAATTGTAAGGGAAATAAATAAAGGATTGATTGAACTTTTGAAAAAAGACGGGTTCAATCATATTTCTGAAGCAACAGGTATAGATATTCCAAAAAAAATTAAAGGATAAAAATGCTTCCAAAATTTTATTCTCATAAATTAAAAAACGATTTGGAAATTATAGCAATACCTTGCAACAAAGGAAGTAATGTAATTACAAGCAATATATTTTATAAAGTCGGAAGCAGAAACGAAGTTTTGGGAAAAACGGGAATAGCCCATATGTTGGAACATATGAATTTTAAATCAAGCAAAAATTTAAAAGAAGGCGAATTTGATAAAATTGTAAAATCCATAGGAGGTGTAGATAACGCTTCGACAGGTTTTGATTATACACATTATTATATTAAAACGTCTTCAAATTATCTTGACAAAACATTTTTCCTTTTCAGTGAAGTCATGCAAAATTTGAATTTAAATGATGATGAATTTCAAAGAGAAAGAAAAGTTGTTTATGAAGAAAGACTCTGGAGGGTCGATAATAATCCGGTGGGATATCTTTATTTCAGACTTTTTAACAATGCATTTGTTTATCATCCGTATCACTGGACACCTATCGGTTTTAAAGAAGATATATTAAGCTGGACAATAGACGATATAAGAGATTTTCATTCAACATATTACCAGCCTAAAAACGCTGTTTTACTTGTTGCGGGAGACATTACACCAAAAAGCGTATTTAAAGAAGCGCAAAAATATTTTTCAAAAATAGAAAATACAAAAGAAATTCCAAGTTTTCATTATAAAGAACCGGAACTTGACGGAGACAAATTTATTGAAATAAAAAGACAAACCGAAGTAAATATCGTAGCCCTTGCTTTTCATATACCTGAATTTAATCATAAAGACCAGATAATTTTAAGTGCATATTCAGAAATATTAAGCGGGGGGAAAAGTGCTGTTTTAAAAGAAAAACTTCAATATAAAAAAGAATTGGTCAGTGAAATATATGCATATAATATGGAGCTGATTGATAAAGGCATATTTTTAACCCTGGCTGTCTGTAACCCTGGGGTTAATCCTCAAAAGGTCGTTAAAGAAATTAAAAAAATTTTATTAAATACAAAACCGACTAAAAAACTCTTAAACAAAATAAAAAACGCCACAAAACTCGATTTTATAACATCTATGGAAAGCAGCGGCGGAATTAGTAATATATTTGGAGATTATTTTGCAAAAGGGGACATCAATCCTCTTCTTAATTATGAAGAAAATATATCCAAATTAAATATTAAAGATTTCGAAGAAATAAAAAAATATTTTGAAAAAGGGGTTAGTGTTATTTTACATTCTTAATTATCAATATATTTATCAACTATAACTCTATTTTTCCCACTCTTTTTTGCCATATACATTAATTTATCTGCTTTTTCTATTAAATTTTTTACAGGCACTCTATTTTTTAATTTTACAAAAAGGCCTCCAATGCTAATTGTTACGTTTATTGTAAAATTTTCAAAATTAATTTCTTTAGAAGCTACAGCTTCTCTAATTTCTTCCAATTTATTTTTTAAAGTATTGATATCTTTTATTGCGGAAAAAACAATAACAAATTCTTCTCCTCCATATCTGAATAAATAATCTGAAAGTCTTATTTTGTTTTTAACAGTATTTGCAACATTTTTTAATACTTCATCACCAGCTAAATGGCCATAAGTATCATTTACTTTTTTAAAATTATCAATATCAATAAAAGCTATTGCAAAGGGTTTTTGTGATACAATAGAGACATCTTCGATACCTAAAATTAAATTTTCCAAACTTGCTCTTGTTAACGTTTTTGTAAGAGGGTCTAATTTTAATTTTTTAATTTCCATTGCAGTTATATTTGTTATCAAAAAAGATAAAAACATTAAAGAATTTTTTATAAATTCGTTATATTTTTCAATTAATAACAAATAATTTTCTTCCTCTTTTAAAACAACTATTTGTTCAATTATTTCATTTAAATCATTTAAAAGTTTTAAAATTTTTTCTTTTTTATATTTTTTATCAATTGTTTCTATTCTGTTTTCAATATTTGCCAAAAAAACTTTTTCCTGGAATTTATTATCACTGTCAGTTAAATAGTTTAAAAAGTTTTCAGTCAAATTTAAAAAATAATTTACATATTTAAAAAGTTCCCTATCACTGTTTTTTAATGTATTTAAAATATAATCACTAAACAAAATTTTTTCTCTGTCAATATAATCTTGCAAATAACTAAGTGCCGAATAATTCCTAAGTAAATTAAAAAAATTGTTTGTTTGTATAAAAAGTTTTTCAATATCACAAAAATCAAATTTATCTCTATTTTTAAAAATATTTTTTAAAAAAGAAAGCTCCAAAAAATTTACATTTTCTAAATATGTATAATAATCTATTCCAAAACGGTCCAGTTTTTTTACGAATGTTTTTATTCTATCTTTTATTTCTTCATTTTTTTCATTTAAAAAAAACTCAAAATTTATTTCTAAATTATTTTTATATTCCTCTATCAAAAGCAAAAAATCTTTATTATTAAAAAATCTTTTAGTGTAATAGTCACTTTTTAATTTTTCAATTAAATTATCATAAGCTTTTTCTAATAATTGATTAAAATAAATTTTTAGATTGTTCTTATCCATATCAGTACTTATAAATAGCTGTTTAACAAAGCACTTCCAACTCTTATCATATTACTGCCCTCTTCTATTGCTATTTCAAAATCACTACTCATTCCCATTGAGCATATTTTTGCTCCGTATGGTTTTAACTGTTCAAATATATTATAAGTCAGTTTAAAACTTTTTCTAATCTCTTTTTTATCATCACTGTGTGCACCTATTGTCATAACACCTTTAAGGTCAATATTTTTTAAATTTTCTTTTATTTTTAAATATGTTTCAATTGCTTTTTCAGGTTCTAATCCGTGTTTTGTGGGTTCACCCGATGAATTAATTTCAAGCAGACACTTAACAGGTTTTTTAGTCCTTTTATCAATAGCCTCTGCCAGGTCATAAGAATTAACTGATTGAATCATAAAAGGGTCAAGTGAGAGTAGTTTGTTTATTTTGTTTTTCTGCAAATTACCTATAAAATGCCATTCAATCGGATAATTCTCAAGGGCTTTTACTTTTTTTTCCATATCCTGAACCCTGTTTTCGCCAAACGCCCTCTGACCTTCGTTATAAAGTTTGAGAAGAGGTTCTAAATTATCGGTATATTTTGTAACGGCAACAATCTGAACGATTAAATGCTCGCTTCTTTTAAGTCTCGCGGCTTCAACTTTTTGTATCAATTCATCCAATGTCATTTTTTTCTCCTTAATGAATTATTCTCATTATATCATTAAATATTCCAATTATCATAAGAGCGCCTAAAACAGCCCAGCCTCCTATTGTGAGTTTTATCATAATTTCTTCGCTTATTTCTTTTTTAAACAAGGCCTCATATAAATTGAACATAATATGACCACCGTCAAGTGCCGGAATAGGCAGCAAATTTAAAACTCCCAGATTCACACTCAAAAGCGCCGTTAAAAACAGAAGGGGAATTATTCCCATATTTGCAACTTTAGCCGTCACATCCACTATTCCTATCGGTCCGCTTATTGTATTTAACCCTATCGCACCGGTTATCAGTTTTTCAATACTTTTGAAAATAAGCCCTGCATCATTTAAAAATTTTTGCCATGCAACAACAGGGGCTTTTATTATAGAATAATGAATTTTTATAATTTTCCCGCTGGGGGAGATTCCTATAATTTTTCTTTTTACAGGTTCGTTAAAAATATTTTTAGTAAAAATTATTTTGGGCTGAATAGTTAACATAATAATTTTACTATTTCTTTTTACTTCCAAATTAACTTTATCACTGTTTTGTATCAACACCGGAATTTCATCCCACGATTTTATTTTTACCCCGTTTACTTCAATAATTTTATCACCTTTTTTCAATACATAAAAAGCCGGTGTGTCTTTCATTACATTTCCAACCACAGGTGCAAGTTTTGGCCATCCTGCAACTGCAACAGACAAATAAATCAAATAAGCAAGCAGAAAATTAAACCCAGGCCCGCCCAAAAGAATTAAAATTCTCTGCCATGGATTTTTAGAAGTGTATGAATCCGGATCATTTGATTTCAAAGCCGGATTTGAATCATCCTGACCTTTCATCTGAACATAACCGCCCAAAGGAACAGCACTTAAACACCAGTTGGTTTCCCCTATTTTTTTACAAATCAGTTTTTTCCCAAATCCTATGGAAAAAACTTCAACTTTTACACCTACTAATTTTGCCATTAAAAAATGACCAAATTCATGAAAAAATATTAAAAAAGATAATATAAGTAAAGCACTAATCATTTTGATTCTTTATATATGCTAAAACATAATCCATTCCGCTGTATAATGTTAATATGACGGCAATCCAAAGCAATAAATTCGCAAAAGGCCAGTTCATAATTAAAAAGCCTATTGCAATCATTTGAAAAACTGTTTTTATTTTTCCAGCAAAACTTGCTTTTACACTCATCCCTTCTTCAACCATAGCAATTCTAAGACCTGTAATAAAAAATTCTCTAAGAAGTATTAAATATATTGCCCAGGAATTTGCCCTGTGTAAAAACAACAAGCCTAAAAAAGCACCCAAAACAAGCATTTTATCGGCAAGAGGGTCTAATATTTCACCAAGTTTGCTGACCGCATTAAAATTTCTTGCAATAAAACCGTCAAAAAAATCGGTTATGGAAGCGACAACAAACAAAAGAGCTGCAAAATAATCAAACCAGCTTGAATCAATTTCACTGAATAAATTTCTGTTTACTAAAAAGAAATACATTAAAAGAGCTAAAAAAACTCTTGAAAAAGCCAGTAAATTCGGGATATGTTTAAATTTTTTTTCCCATCTCAGATTTTTTTGAAAATTTATATTATCTTCCGTAATCAACCTATTTTCCCTCCAAACGTTGTGCCTCCGTCAACAATAACGGTTTCTCCTGTTATCCAGCTTGCCTCATCACTGCATAAGAAATAGACAATTCCGGCCAAATCTTCGGGTGTTCCCATTCTGTTAAGAGGACTTCTTATTTCTACCGCTTTTTTTACCTCTTCATAATTCGGAAATGCCCTAAGAGCATCTGTATCAATCGGTCCGCCGCTAACGGCATTTACTCTTATGCCCCATTCTCCAAGCTCTGCGGCAGCGTATTTTACCATGGTTTCAACCGCCGCTTTGCTCGAACCGTGTCCTGCATAATTGGGGGTATAAACCAAATTTCCGGTTGAACTGAGAGTTATTATACTCCCCCCTCTTTCTTTCATTCTTTTTGCCGCTTCCTGGGCACCGACCACAAAAGCGTTAACAGTTGCAGTAAAAATATTACAAATTCCTTTTGGCTTTAATCTCATAAAAGGTCCGAAACCTCCGACAACCGCCCTTCCGCTGATAATCGCATTTGATACAAAGAAATCCACTCTATCAAAATCTTCATCAATTTCTTTAAATAAATCCTTATATGTCTCAGGTTCAAGTATATTTAATTTATATGCTTTAGCTTTAATTTTATATTTTTCACTCCACTCATTCGCTAAATTCTCTGCAATTTCTTTATTTGAATTGTATGTAAAAGCTATATTTATATTTTCTTTAGCAAACCTTTCGGCAATAGCTTTTCCTATACCCCTTGTTCCTCCACTAATTACTAAAGTTTTTTTATTCAAATCATCTCCTTAACATAATATTTTTACTATAAATACTTTTTAATTACTTCTTTAATTTTTGCCTGTGATTCTTTAGAAGGTGATGTTAAAGGCAGTCTGTATTCAAGAGATGGAATAAGCCCTGCTTCATACATTGCAAATTTTATAGGAATTGGATTACTTTCAATAAATAAAACCTTGTTAAGTTCGTAAAGTTCCTCATTTATTTCTCTGGATTTTTCATATTCATCTTTTAAGGCAAGATGGATAAGTTTTGAAATTTTATCAGGAAGCAAATTTGATGTTACAGATATGCATCCGCTTCCCCCTGTTGCCATAATGGGATAATTTATTGCATCTTCCCCGCTTATTACGCTTATACCTGATTTCGTTTTCAAGGCCACTACATTTTCAATTTTTCCAGTTGCCTCTTTAATTGCCACAATGTTTTCAACATCATTAAACAGTTTTACAGCCGTGTCAACTTCGATATTAGAGCAGGTTCTGCCCGGAACATTATATAAAATCACAGGAATAGAAATACTGTTTGCCAGTTCTTTATAATGCTCATAAAGACCTTTTTGGGTAGGCTTGTTATAATAAGGGGCTACACTCAAAATTGCATCAGCTCCTTTACTTTCAGCAAATTTAGCTAAATCTATCGCTTCATGAGTGGAATTGCTTCCCGCCCCTGCTATTACTTTTGCCCTACCTTTACACACTTCAACCGCTATTTCAATACATCTTTTGTGTTCATCATGTGTTAAAGTGGCACTCTCCCCTGTGGTACCCACAGGTACAACACAGTCTATTCCGTTAACTATCTGCCTTTCAATCAGTTTTGCATAAGTTTCTTCATCAACTTTTCCGTTTTTTAACGGAGTGATTAAAGCAGTCATTGCGCCTTGCATTTTATTCCTTTTTTTTGCAATTATATCAAACTTTATCAATGACTAAATGGTAAAATATATAAGAATAACTACAAAGCTAAAAATATAACAGCTTCAGAGCTTCATTTTGCTAATGCACCGCTCAAATTTTGCTAAAAATTGCAAACGCAAGCGCCCTGACGGGTTGAGTGCAATTTTTTAAACGCAAAATTTTGCTAAATTCCGCTACGCTGTCATATTTTTATTTTTTCGTTATTTAGTCAGTGCCCAAACTTTATTCATATCTTAATGTTTCAAGCACATCGGTTTTACTGGCCTTAAGCGCAGGATAAAATGATGCAAAAAGGACAATTACAAAAGCTCCAAAAATAATCAAATTAAAATCTGTAAAACTGAGATTAATCGGTAATTTACTGACCCCGTAAACATCTGCCGGAAGTTTGATTATATCAAATGTCTTCAAAACCCAAATACCAACTCCTCCTACCAAAGCCCCGCTTATTATACCTATAAGCCCTACAATAAGTCCAAGTCTTAAAAAAACAGCTTTAATCTCTTTTTTTCCGGCACCCAGACTCATCATTAAAGCAATTTCTTTTCTTTTACTCATAATCATCATAAGAAGTGAACTGATAATATTAAGTGAAGCCACAATAATTATAAGCATTAACACTAAAAACAAAGCTCTTTTTTCCATTTTTAAAGCTGCAAAAAAATTCCCATTTTGTTGCCACCAACCTATTATACCGATTCCGGGAGGCAAGATTTTTTTTATTTTCTCTATATCCTTAAAAGGGTTTGGAGAATAAATATGAATGCCACTGTAAAAATTCTGATGTAATATTCTTTTAAGACCTTCTATATTCATATAAGCAATTCCTTTGTCATATGCCACAAGGCCGCTGTTAAAATAAGATATTACTTTAACTTTTTTTATAATCGGAGATATTCCAAAACCCATAGGAGTTATTTTTGAAAAAATCATTATAATTTTTTCACCTTTACTTATACCAAGGTCAGAAAAAAGCCTTTTTCCAAGTACTACATCAAAAAGTCCTGTTTTATCAATTCCATTTATAGCATTTTTAAAAATATAATTAATATTTGCTTCTTTTTTAAAATCCACACCATAAAGAAGCACCCCGTTTAAATTGCTACCGTTTTGAACAACTGCCGATGTTTCGATATATGGGGAATATTTAAACTCAGGAAAGTGTTTTTTTAAAAGTTTTAATGTTGAATCATCAACATTCACTAATGATGAATAAACGGTTATGGGATAATTCATAACTTTCAGTTTTTTTTCAAACTCCCTGTCCATTCCGTTCATAATCCCCATAGCTATCATTAAAGTCGCAACACCTGTTAAAATCCCAAGAAAAGCTAAAATAAAACTTATATATATAAAAGGATGCTTTTTATCAAATCTTAAATATCTTTTAATTATAAAATTAACAAATTTTTTATTCACTTTCTCTCACCACTCACTACTCACCACTCACTACTCACTATTTAAAATCTCGGGCTTTTTCCACAGCAGTCTTTATATTTTTTACCGCTTCCGCAGGGGCAGGGGTCATTTCTTTTTACCTTTTTTTTAGCCTGTTTGGCCTCAAATTCAGCTTTAAGTTTTTTGGTCTCTTCATCTAATTCGTTTAATATTTCATCAACATCTTTTTCTTCCATATTTTCAGGTATTTCAGGTATTTTATTTAAAATATCTTCAACCTTTTTACCTTCCACTGCTTTTATAAATTCTGCGATATCAGGGTCAATTTCAGGCATTTGGTATTCAATTTGAAGATTGTGCAGTAATTTGGAACTTTCAACTTTTATTCTTTGAATTAATTCTTCAAACAAGGTAAAACTCTCTTTTTTATATTCAACAAGAGGATCTTTTTGATTATATCCTCTAAGCCCTATTCCTGTTTTTAATATATCCATCATATATAAATGGTCTCTCCAGCTTTCATCAAGTACCTGAAGTAATACCTGTCTTAAAATCCTTTGCCTGTCTTCTTTGCTTGCTTCTTTAAATTTTTCTTCGAATTTGTTTTGTAGTTTTTCTGTTATATAATTTTTTAATGAATCATAATCTTTATTTTTAAGCTCTTCCAAAGAAAAATCAATTCCCGTATATTCTTTCAAATGAGAAATCAAATTTTCATAATTGATGTCGTCTTCCTGCATTTCCGGAAAAACTTCACTCTCATTTAAAATATATTCTACAAAATCCTCTCTCATTTCTTTTATTTTATTTTCAATATCAAAATTTGTATCAAGTATCTGGTCTCTGAATTTATAAATAACTTTTCTCTGTTCATTTGCGACATCATCATATTTTAAAATGTGCTTTCTTGCTTCAAAATGCATACTTTCAACTTTTTTCTGAGCATTTTCTATGGCACGGGAGACTAATTTGCTGTCAATATGCTCACCTCTCTCAATACCGAGTCTTTCCATAATTCTTTTTATTCTGTCACTTCCGAAAATTCTAAGTAAATCATCTTCAAGTGAAAGATAAAACTGGCTTGCCCCCGGGTCTCCCTGACGTCCTGAACGGCCTCTGAGCTGATTGTCAATTCTTCTGCTTTCATGTCTTTCGGTGCCTATAATATATAATCCTCCGAGTTTTTTCACCTCATCGTCTATTTTGATATCAACTCCCCTACCTGCCATATTTGTAGCAACGGTAACGGCCCCCTTTCTACCTGCCTGTGCAATAATTTCAGCTTCTTTTTCATGATGTTTTGCATTAAGCACAGTATGAGGTATTTTTTCTTTTTTCAAGAGCCTGCTTAAATATTCGCTCTTTTCTACGCTTGTAGTTCCTACAAGTACGGGCTGACCTTTTGTATGAAGTTTTTTTATTGTTTTTACAACGGATTCAAATTTTTCTTCTGCCGTTTTATAAACCAAATCGTTTAAATCTTTTCTGATTACCGGCATATTAGTCGGTATTGAAATAACCTCAAGTCCGTAAATTTCTATAAACTCGGTGGCTTCTGTCTGGGCTGTTCCTGTCATGCCTGCCAGTTTTTCATAAAGCCTGAAATAATTTTGATATGTGGTTTCCGCAAATGTTTGTGATTCTTCCTGTATTTCCACACCCTCTTTTGCTTCAAGAGCCTGATGAAGCCCTTCGCTAAATCTTCTGCCTTCGGCAATTCTTCCTGTAAATTCGTCAACTATTAACACCTCGCCTTTTCTTACAATATAATCTTTTCCGTTTTGAAAAAGATAATTAGCCTTTAGGGCCTGGTCAAGATGATGGGCCAGAATGGCATTCTCAGGAGTATATAAATTTTCCACTCCGAAAAGTCTCTCAGCTTCCCTTATTCCCTCTTCCGTAAGTAATACAACCTTGTCTTTTTCATCAACTTTAAAATGCTTATCTTTTACCATTTTTTTGGCAACCTCGTCTGCTTTTAAATAATCTTCAACCCTTTTATTAGCCGGTCCTGAAATAATAAGAGGGGTTCTTGCCTCATCGATTAAAATGGAATCAACCTCATCCACTATGGCATAAAAATGTCCTCTTTGGACTTTATCGTTTATATCAAAAGCCATATTGTCTCTTAAATAATCAAATCCGAATTCCGAATTGGTGCCGTAAGTAACATCACATTCATAGGCCTTTTTTCTTTCACTTTCCTCCATTCCTGAAATTACAACACCTGTAGTTAATCCGAAAAATGAATAAAGCTCTCCCATCTGGGTGGCGTCCCTTTTTGCCAGATAATCATTTACGGTTACCACATGAACTCCCCTTCCAAGCATTGCATTAAGCACAACGGGAAGAGTGGCCACAAGGGTTTTACCCTCCCCTGTTTTCATTTCGGCAATTCTTCCTTCATGCAATACCATTCCCCCTACAAGCTGCACATCGAAATGTCTCATATTAAGTACTCTTTTACTTGCCTCCCGCACCATTGCAAATACATCATTTAAATATTTATCAAGCACAATATTTTTATCTTCTTTTTCCACCTCTTTTAACGCATTTTCTCTTATTTTATTAAATTCGTTTTTTATTTCTTCATCACTCATCTTTTGATATTTATCTTCTAATGCATTTATATCTTTTACTCTTTTAAAATATTTTTTTAGTTCCCTGTCGTTTTTTGTACCGAATATTTTCCTGAACACATGTTTTACCATTAAAAAAGCCTTTGCAAAGTTTTTTGTTATAATAACATATTCTTAAGTGAAAAGTTAAAAATGAAAAGTGAAAAATTAAAGGTGTTTTTATGAAATACATTTTTATCTCTTTTTTATTAATTTGTAATTTATTTTCCTTAAATTTACCAAAAGAATTTAAAGCCAAATTCACCCAGTATATATATTCTAAAGACAAAAAACTGACTTATAAAGGAATAGTTATACTTAAAAACAATGAAATTTACTGGAAATACACATATCCTAATATTAAAGAGATATGGATTAAAGATAAAGTTTATATTTATGAGCCTGATTTAATGCAGGTTACTATTTCAAAAAAAGCGAAATTAAATCTTTTTAAGATATTAAAAAATGCTAAAAAACTTGATAAAAATTTATATGTTGCAATTAATAACAAAAAAGAGATATATTTTATTTATGATAAAACTCTTAAAAAAGCATGGTATACGGATGATATCGGAAACAAGGTTGAAATTTATTTTAAAAAAACAAATAAAAACATTTCTATTCCACCGCTTAATTTTCCAAAAGATATTGATTTTATTTATCAGAATTAAGAAGCATTATATTCCTAAGCGATTTAATGTAACTTTTGGATAAATGCAGCATATTTATCATTATTGCGTTAATTTCGGCACTTACTTTTGAAGTTTTGGAAATCAGTTTGATTATATCGCTTGCCCTTTTATATGATTTGGCAATCTGGTCATATATATTTTCTATTTCCTCATACACATTTTCCCCGTTTAAATATTTTCTGAATAAAATTGTGGCTTTTAAAATCTGATATCTAATATTTTGTAAAAATTCTTCAAGCCCTTCTTCTTCATAAATTTTTTCAATATCTCCCAGCATATCTTTTATGGATTTTACAGCGGTAGCTAGATACATTGTTTTTTTAAACAGTTTTACAATATTTTCATCCTGATTCAGCTGTGATATAAATTTATAAATTTCCCCTTCTATTTCCCTGATTTCATTATACAGTTTATTAAAATCGACATCAATTAATTCGCTGTTTTCTTCTAAAATTTTATCTATAGACTTATCTGTTTTAGAAGGAGGGACAAATATCGCAAGAAGAGCGAAATTGCTGACTTTTTTGGCAAGCCTGTTTATTTCTTTGTTCAAAGCGTCGAGAGCTAAATTTAAAATATTAATGTCAACTGCATTTATATACTTAACAACACTTCTTTTTTTATCTTTTATTATTTTTTTAAGTAATTTTGAATAAAAATCAATAAAAGGAAACCATATAATTACGCCCAAAACATTAAATAACGTATGAAAAAATGCTATTTTTAAAACATTGTCCAGCCCGTTCGTAAAATAAAGGGTAATTTCAACCAGATATTTAATAAAAATAAAAGCAACCACCCCTACACTTATATTAAATAAAACATGAGCTAAAGCAAGCCTTTTTTTATCTGAATTTCCTTCAATAGAACCTATTACAGCGGTAACAGTAGTACCAATATTCGCACCTATTACAAAAGCGGCTGCCATTTTAAAATCAACCACACCGCTAAAAAGCGCACTCTGGATTATTGCAATAGAAGCAGAACTTGATTGAATAATTCCTGTTATTATAAAACCGACCAGTAAAAAAACAATTAAAGGATAATTCTTAAATTCGTTTATATCAATATTTTTAGAAAAACCCTCCATTGCATCTTTCATAATTTCAAGTCCGTAAAACAAAAGTCCTACAGCAAACACTAAAAGCAAAATTCTTTTTATTTTTTCATTTTCTATCAAAATACTAAATCCGCCAAGACCAATAAAAAAATAAAAAAGAGGTGTTAAATTAACTTCAAATCCAAAAACAGCAACTATCCATGCTGTAAATGTCGTCCCTATATTCGCCCCGAAAATCACTGCAACAGCATTTTCCAGATTAATTAACCCGACACCGATTAAAGAAAGAATTATTAAAGTTATAAAAGACGAGCTTTGAAAAAGAGCTGTAAAAAATATTGAAGAAAAAAACGCTTTTATTTTACCGCCTGTGAGTTTATTAATAATTTCTTTAAAGGATTTTGATGAAAGTTTTCTTAAAATATCTTCAAACAGATATATTCCGAATAAAAAAAGTCCAAGACCTGCCAGAGCCTGAAGCATCAGAAATACTTTAAAAATTTTATATGAATAATTCCATTACTTGCAATTATGCATTTATCTTCAAACATATTATATTCGCTTCCTTTTTCATTACTAACCTTGCCTCCGGCTTCACTTAAAATAATAATCCCTGCACTTACATCCCAGGGCTTCAGATTTGTTTCATAATATCCGTCAAATTTCCCTTCAGCCACATAACATAAATCTAAAGCCGCACTTCCAAATCGTCTAATATCCTGGCATTTTGGCAAAATTTTTGAGAGTTTTTCAATCACCCAGTTTAAATCATCCCTGTTTTCAGCACCCGAATATGGAAAACCTGTTGCAATCAATGCCCTCCCAAAATCACTGAATTTACTGACTTCTATTTTTTTACCGTTTTTATATGCGCCGCCTCCAGCCTCGGCATAAAAAAGTTCATCCAAAACAGGATTATAAACAATACCGAATCTTGGTTTTTTTTCTTCATAAACGCCCACACTTATTGCACAGTGAGGAATTTGATGAAAAAAATTGGTAGTTCCGTCAATCGGATCTATTATTATTGAATTGTTAAACTCTTCTTTTGTCGATTCTTCCGCAATAATGGAATAATTAAATTTTGAAAATTTTTCTTTTAAAAACTCTTCTATTTTTATATCGTAATTTGTAACTAAATCTTTTTTACCTTTTAGACTTACTTCTTTAGCCGAATAAAACCCTTTTTTAAATATCTCTCCCGCCTCTTTTATTATTTGAATAAATTTTTCCATAAGAAACCTTTTTAAGAAATTATACAGTTTTTACTATAAAACTTAAAAATATTACTTATTTTAATTTATTCATTACCAATTTAAAAACCATTGCCATTAAACTGACCCAAAAAAGCCCAAGTCCAATTCCTGCTATTACATCACTTAGATAATGAACATTTAAATAAACTCTTGTAAATGAAATTAACAGAGGATAAATTATACACAAAATAAGCAGTATTTTTTTATTCACTTTATCTTTAAAAATTAAATATAAACTAAAAGCAAGTGCTGTACTTAATGTGGCGTGACCTGATGGGAAAGAATAACCTCCTACTTCTATTAAATAATGCGGGGGCCTCGGTCTTTTTACTATATTTTTAATAATTTCAAATAATACCGCCGCACCTGAAACTGACGAAATAAAGAACAAAGCTTTATAATATAATTTTTTAAAAATTAAAAATAAAACTATTAAAATTATAATCATCGTAACTTCCAAAGGATTATCAAGAGATGTTATAAAAATCATTATTTTATTAAGTAAAGGATTGTAAATTTCATGAATATGTGAACTTATGTAAAAATCCCATTTTGTAATTAATTCCAAATCGGTTACATCTTCAAGCATTTTAAAAAAAAGATAAAGCCCGAAAATGTTTAAAATTAAAAGTTTTGTATCTTCTTTTTGAAAAAATTTTTGATAATGTTTGTAAAATTTATATATAAAATAAGCAATAATTGTGGCGGCTAAAACCCCAAGACCGAAATATTTTCCATAAATTTCAAATATATCGCCTAAGAAATATCCGCCCAAAATAAAAACAGACGCCCAGAAAACTCCTGTTAAAATATTTGCAAGAACAAATTTTTTAAAATTAGCCTTATTTGCACCGGCTAAAAATGGGACAATCCAGCGGGTTATACTGGTAGTCCTTCCTATAAAGAGGGCTTTAATTAAATTATCGTTTATTAAAAATTTTATTTTGTTATATTTTTGGGGTGTAATTTTTAATTTTTTAGCATGACTTTTTATATATTCTTCTCCTAATTTCCTGCCTAAATAAAACCCTATTATATCACCTATAAGCAAGCCTAAAAATGCAGTTAAAATAGCTATTTTTAAATCTACAATCCCTTTGTATGCGAAAATCCCTAAAATAACAGTATAAGTTTCCATTGGAAAAAACATTCCCAAAACCGGCAGGGATTCAATAATTGAACCGACAAATAAAACACTAAGCAGTATTAAATTAACTGTATCTTTTGGGAAAACAGACATGTAATTAAAAAATTGTTCAATAAGCTGATGCAGATTCATTTCTGATTTCCTTTAATTTATTTAAATTGAAATGTGTAAATAAAATTAATTGGATAATATAAACAAAAACACCAAAAAGGGGAATTAAAAATAAAGCAGCCAAAATAAATGATAAAACCAAAATAGAAAATTTATATCTTTTTTTAATAGTAAAATATTCTTTTTTATCAGCTATCATCGCTAGTGAATCATAAAAAAGGGGTTCTTTAATTAAAATTACCCATAAAATAAGATGTACCAACATATTTAATCCAGGTACAAACATTAAAGGCAGTGCAATAATAAACAATATAATAAATATAATATTATATTTTAATGAAACAACAACACTTCCTATAAATCTTCCAAAGCCGTTTGTTTTTAGATGATAATATTTTTCATTTATTCTCTCAACAATTTTATCTGCTATAATACCTGCAATCATAACAGATGTTATAATTAAAAGCTCATAATAAAGCAGTATTCCACCTATTGCTTCAACCAAATTGGCTATAAAATTATTAGTTCCTATAAAAGGAATATGAGAAATTATAAAAAGTATAAAATTATGTATTTGAGTGTGAAACACAAAAAACACAACTCCCCAAAAAAATGCCGCAATAATTATTGGAATAAGCGAAGTTAATAATATTTTTTTATCAAACAAATCTTTTATAGATTTTATAAATATTTCAATCATAAATCTCCTTTGTACCTTATTTTTAAAATATTAATAGTTTATACTGAAATGAAAATGAAATTTTTTTCATTATCATTTCATTGGCTCTATTTATAATAAACAAAAAAAAGGTAAAAAATGAAAAAAGCGCTTTTTGCAATAAGTTCACTTGGACTTGGACATGCAACAAGAACACTTCCTGTTATAAAACATTTTGCAAAAGAGTATAAAATTGATATTATAAGCTATGCAAATGCTTTGAATTTCTTAAAAGAGGAACTAAAAGAATATAATAATATTAATTTTATTGAAATTGAGGATTACCCTCCGCTTGAAAGAGGTGATGGAATTTGTTATTACCTTTATTTAATACAAGATTTGATAAAAACAAATTTAATAATAAAAAAAGAAAACAATTTTGTAAAAACCTCTTCGCAAAATTATGATTTTATTTTCAGTGACGGAAGATACGGAATTTATTCAAAAGAAATACCATCGTTTTTACTTTCTCATCAAATATCATTTGCAGTTGATAATTTTTTTAAATATTTTAAATTTTTAAGTGATATAGGTAATATTTTATATTTCAGGAATTTTAATACAGTTTTTATACCTGATTTTGAAGATATCAAATTTTCATTAGCCGGCAGACTTTCCCACAATTATCTAACCAAATTTTTTAATCATAAATACATAGGTATACTCTCTTCTTATAAAAAAATGGACTTGGAAAAAGACATAGACTATCTGTTTGTTATAAGCGGATATCTGTTAGAGAAAAAAGAACATTTTATATCAAAACTTATTGAAGAAGCTAAAAAACTTGAAGGTAAAAAGGTTTTTGTTTTAGGTGATCTTACAAAAAATGAAATTAGACAAATAAAAGAGCATAATATAACAATTTATCCAAATGTAACTAAAGAACTTAGACTTGAACTTTTCAACAGAGCTAAAAAAATAATTTCAAGAACAGGCTATACAACTATTATGGATTTGGTTGAAATTGAAAAAAAAGCAATTCTGTTTCCTACAAAAAACTCATCCGAACAGGAATATCTGGCCAGATATCATAAACATAAAGGATATTTTGTTATTGGAGATGAAGATAATTTTGATTTAACAGAACTTGACGCACAGACTCAAAACATAAAACCTTTTGATTTTCCATCAAAAACAAAAGAAGCCATTAATTTAATAGATAAAACCGTTAAATCGTATTTTAAAAAAAATTTTTTTTCAATTATTATCCCAGTGCATAATGAAGAAAAATATCTGCCAAAAGTTTTTGAAAAATTATCAGAAATTGAATATGAAAATTACGAAATTATTGCAGTTGAAAACGGCTCAACAGATAACAGCTATAAACTTTTAAAAGAATACGAACAAAAAAATAATAAATTTAAAGTTTATAAAAGCAAAAAAGGCATATCTATTGCAAAAAACGAAGGTTTGAAACATATTTCTCAAAACAGCGATTATGTTATTTTTTTAGACTGCGACACATATTTTGAAAAAGATTTTTTAAATGAGCTTAATAATTTTTTAAATAAAAACAGTAATAAACCTTATTATATAGGAACCACTTCAATAAAACCGTCTGATAGTAATTCAATTTATGATAAATTATGGTTTAAAATTTTTGACATTTTTCATAAATTTACTAAAACTTCATATTCTATTCAAATTGCAAAAAGCGATATTGCTAAAAAAATCGGGTTTGATGAAGAACTTAATTTTTCCGAAGATTTAAAATTTATAAAATATTTATTGATCTACGGTGATTTTTTCTTTGTAAATACAGATAAAGTTTATTCATCAACAAGACGTTTTATAAAAAACGGATATTTTAAAACTGTTTTTGAATGGATTTTACAGGCAGTTATGCCTAAAAGCAAAAAAAGAAATAAAGAATATACAATTTACAGATGAGCGAATTAATAAATCATTTTATAAAAATATTAATTGAATACAAAGAAATAGCGTATTTTATTTTATTTTTCGGTTCTATGCTTGAGACCGTTATAGGTTTTTCGTTTTTTATTTACGGAGAAATTGTTTTTTTAAGCGGCGCAATTTTGGCCGGAATGGGAATACTAAATATCTGGATTGTAACATTTGTTTTATATCTTGGAGGGATAGTTGGAGATAATATAAGCTATTTTTTAGGCAGAAAATATGGAATGCAGTTATACTTTTTAAATATTTTATAAACAAAAAAAATTATAAAAAAGGTCTCAAAATATTTAGGCGTTATGGAGCTTTCAGTGCATTTATAGGAAGGCTTTTAGGACCTCTTTCATGGGTGACGCCTTTTATTTTAGGTGTTTATAAACTTGATTATAAAAAATTTCTTCCTTTTGAAACAGCAGGAGTGATAATAGGTATAGGCCAGTTTATTATAATAGGCTATCTTTTCGGCAGACATTTTGAAAAAATTCTGAGCTTTGTTTCAGGATATTTTATATTTGTTGTTTTTATCTTATTGATTTGTCTGTTATTATTTTATTATTTAAAAAAAATAAAATTTTTTCATAATTTAAAAAAACATAAAAATATTTAATCAAATATTTAACAACACATTCTACAGTTTTTTTAATTATTTCCACAATAATTTATTTTTCTTTTCTCTTTTTTATATTTTTTATTAACCAGCCGCATAAAACACATTACAACCCCCATCCGTATAATACTAAATTACTTAAAAAAATAAAATCTTGCAAAAATCTCGGTACATATTACATTGATAATCCAAAACATATAATACAGCCTATAAATATTATTTTAATCTCTAAATTATCTTTAAGTGAAATTCTAAATCATGACTGGATAAAAAACGATATTTTCGGTCATAATCATATCTCTTTTAGAGAATATATTAATCTTTTAAAAGATAAAGTACCGCCAGTAAGTTCATTATATTTTTTAGGTGTGTCTCAAAATTTTGCTTATCAGTATAAAAGTAATTCACTTTCTAAAAGAGAGCATATAAGATTTTGGATTTTTAAAGATAAAAACAGTTCATTTAAAAAATATTATGCAACAATTTCATTTGATAACGGATATGATTTTACTTTTTATCATTATTTTTTCACTCCTATTCATAAAATATCTAAAAATATCGATAAAAGCAGGGATTTTTTCTATAAATATCTAAAATCAAGAAAAGATTTAAATGTTAGTTGTAAATATATTCAGACAAAATGCAAAATAAAAGAGATAAAAGGCGACAATGAAGCAAGTGAAGAGCAGATGTTTTATACAGACGGTAAAATTTTGGAGTGTAATATAAAATGAAACAGATATTTATCCACGCAGATGACTATGGCAATACAAAACATATATCAGAAGTTATATGTAAATGTATAGATGAGGGGGTATTAAATTCTGTAAGTATTATTGTAAACAGTGATGCATTAGATTATTCACTGCAATTAATTAAAAATAAAAACATCAGAAAAGTGCTTCATCTAAACATCACAGAAGGCAAACAGCTTTCAAAACAAAATTTTCATTATTTAACCGATAACAAAGGATGTTTTTTTAGAAGTTGGCAAAGACTTTTTTTTGAATACTATTTTTTATGGAATGAAGATAAAAGAAAAGCTATAAAAGAGGAGATAAAAGAAGAGTTTAAAAATCAGATAATATTGTATTGTCAAAAGCTAAATACAAAAGATATAAATATTGATTCTCATCAGCATTTTCACACAATCCCTTTTATTACAGATATTTTAATTGAATTAAAAAATGAAATGGATATAAAGATTTTAAATATAAGAGTTCCCAAAAGTGATTTCGTAATATCTATTAGTTCATTTGATGATTTGGTAAAATATTTGGGAATACCTGTTTTTGTATTTTTGTTATTAAATAAATTATCAAACAAAATGATTAAAAAATTTCAAAAAGAAAATATAAAACATAATGATAAATTCGTTAATACCCTGTTTTGTGGAGATATGAAACTGAAAACTATCAAAAAAGAGATAAATAATGCAAAAAATTCCAATAATATAGAAATATTACTTCATCCCGGATATATTTCAGAAGAAGAAGCGAAAGAATTTGAAGAGAATCAGTTCAAAAAATGGTATCTGCATAAAAACAGAAAAAAAGAGAAAAATTTATTGTTGTCTAAAGAGTTACAAATTTTTGTAAATAGCTTTAGATACAATTTATAATTTATTTACTTTTAGAAAATTTTTTACAATTTCTTCACAAATAATTACTCCTTTTTCATCTTTTTTAACGTTTTTTATTACAAAATTTATATTTAATTTATTTTGCAACTATAAAATTTTATAAAAAATTTTTGTTTAAATGATAGCAAAATGAATTTAATTAACAAAAATAATTCATTAAAATTTACCTTTATTAAAACGCTTTTTATACCGGCTTTTACGTTTAATAACTTGCATGCATTTAATTACTCACAAACAATGTCAAAACATTATAAAGTCAAAGATTATGTAGTAGAAAAATTTTTATCGCCTGTTTTAATGGATAAAAGTATTTTAAAAATAAGAACATATTATACAAAAAAAGCTCCTTATTTACATATTCACACTATTTTTGTAAAAGAAAACTTTCATAATTTAGGACTATATAATTGGAATAATAGATTTCATTCTTATATAAATATATTAGATAATAAACCATTAATTCTAAAACCCAAAACAATATACTTGATATCAAAAATTAATTTTACAAATAAAAATGATGACATTCCTGATTTAAGAAATTTTACAACCAAAAAATTAAAAAATTATTTGATTCATTCTAAATTTTTATATCATTCTATATCTTATAAAAATTTTCTTTTTTATAGAAATATAATTAGAAAATTAATCAATGATAGATTAATATACCTAAAAAACAAAGAGTTTATATTTTTGGTAGATAGAGGAATTCAAAAAGCCTTTATTTTTAATTATAACAAAAAATATAATAATATTAGCTATATAGGCTCTTCAAAAGTATCAACAGGAAATCCGAGATTAAACAGCAGAAATGACAGATATTTTCAAACACCCATTATGATTATCAATAGAAAAAAATATCTCAGAGGTGACTGGAAGACAGATAAAACAAATTTTCAAGAATATGGAGCAAAAAATAATAGAATTTTTTATTTGGGAAAACACAATATACCTATAGATGATAATTCGCATATTTTTAGAGAAGTGCATTTGGCAATACATTCTACAAATCCTATAGATACTAAATTATTGGGTCACAAAGCTTCAAGGGGATGTATTAGAATTAGTTCTAATTTGGACAAAATATTAAATAAAAGCGGTATTATTGATGGTAAAAAAGGTAAATATGTAATTGTGATAGATTCTTCATTGAAATTAAAAGATAATATCAAACTGATTAAAAAATTTAGATAATATTTATTTCGTTTCTCTTTGAGAATGATTTATTCATCAAAGAGAAACGATTTTTGAAAATGCTTTTAATGCAGTTATTTGATTTTGCGTCTGCGCCACCACAATATTATCATAACAAAAATAATAATAAAAGGAACACCTATAGCTACAGGTAATATTCTTGATGGGACAACTGTTTTTTTAGGTGCTACATAAAAATGCACAATACTACTTGTTAATGGTTTGTTGCTATCAGGCAAAACAGCTGTAACAAAAAGTCCGTAATGACCTGAATTAATCAAACGAATAGTCCAGTTAGTTTGATATACCCCTTTAATAGGTAAACTGGAGATATGAACAGCCTTTTGTGCAGCCCAATCTTCCAAATCTACAGGATGTTCTTTCCCTTTATCTAAATTTACCAATGATAAATAAAGAACCACACCTTTTAGCTCACTTTTTGAGTTATTTGTAATAGTGGAATAAAATGTTGGTTTATCCCCCATTTGTAATGTTTTAGACAATTTTTCCGCTTTAAAATCAATAGAAACACTTTGAGCATACAGGGAAAATGACATAATTAAAAGAAATAAAATAATTTTTTTCATAATAATCTCTCCTTTTTAGTGGTTTTAACGACAATAACAATAGATACAATTGCATATATTAGAATAATTCCCATTCGGATTGCCTGAACAGAAAATGGTTCACTATCAATAATTACAGAATCTAATATATTTATCGCATCACCAAACGGATTTACATAATCCATAATTTTACCAAGCCCTGCTTTTCTCATTACCGGGGAAATAAGTAACGGAGTAGATGAAATAAGCACTATAGCAAGCATAATCATCAAACTGTTTTTCATACTGTTTATAAATTGAGATATTAAAATAGCAACAGATGTATAAATAATACTAAGCATCCAACCAATAAAAAAAAGATATACAAGTCCAACCACAACATTTTGCCCGCTACTTCCAACAGCTACAAAATATGGTAATCCTATAAAAAACAGTAAAAAGTAAAGAAATGATGAAAAAGCAAGCTTAGAAAGAATAATCTGTTTAGCGTCAATAGGGGTTATTAGTAATGTTTCAAGTGTTCTGCGCTCTCTTTCACCTGCAATAGCATCACTGCCGTAAACGGAAGATATAAGCATCATTAAAGCCAGTACAATTCCGCTTATCATATATAATGCCTGTGCATTGTCTAAAAGACTCAATTCCGTATTGGTAACCAAAAGTATAGAAAAGAGAGACAGTATAACAGATACCGCTAAGAAATAAAAAAGACCCTTTACTGAAAAAAACAGTTCCCCAAACTCTTTTTTAATTAAAGTTTTTGAAAAAGACATCATTTTACACCCCCTGTTACTTTAAAATAAAGATACTCCAAAGAACCTTCCAAAGCAATTGCTTGATTGATTTTTATACCTTTACTTAATAAATTTTTTAAAGCGGTATCAGGAGTAATATTGTTAATTTCACATTCTATCCATGACTCTTTTTTATTTATAAAATGAATATTTTCACTTTCACACTCTTTGGGGTTAAAATCCGCATCCGATATTTCATAACGAAATCTATAGTGCTTCTGTTGTGTGCGCTCATGTAAAGCACCCTCATATTGTAAAACACCATTAGCCAAAATTCCTATACGATTACATAAACGCTCAACATCATCCAATATATGTGTTGAAAGTATAACAGTAGTCTTGTTGTTACAATTAATCTTTAAAAGCAGATTATGAATTTCTCTGCGGCCTTTTGGGTCAAGTCCATTGGTCGGTTCATCAAGAATAAGAAGTTTAGGATTGTTTACTAAAGCCCTGGCAAGCCCCAGCCTTTTACGCATTCCCTGAGAATATTCACCAACAATTTTATTATCTTCAGGATCAAGACCGACACTTTCGAGTAAGCTCTTTATTTTTTGAGTGCTTGTATCAACACCATATAAATCTGCAAAAAACTGAAGATACTCTACATTTTTCATCCAGTTATATGCTTCAAAAAACTCAGGTAATGCATTAATCTCCTTACTTAACTTATGTATATTTTTTTCTAATGTTTCTCCATAAAGAGACACCTCTCCTTTTTCATATGGAAGCAAGCCAAGAATTACTCGAATGAGTGTACTTTTACCTGCTCCGTTTGGTCCAAGAAGACCATAAATTTCACCCTGCTTGATACTCATATTTAAACCTTTTAGAACTTCACTGATTCCGTAAGATTTATGTAAGTTTCTAATATTGATTGCATCCATAATATTTCCTTTTATATTTTAATCCTCAGCCGGTATTACATCCACTTTGCTAACAGTTAAATAAGCAACTACTGCTATGATAATGCTTAAGAATATAGTATTTACAACTCCTGCACTAATACCAAAACCTCCATCTACCGGTGCTTGAATTAATAAATCACCTAATGATGCTCCAACTGGTCTTGTAACTATAAATGCAAGCCAAAATGCTGTAACACCGTCTAACATTTTCATATAAAATAAAATACCAGCCAATACAAAAATACCGCCAAATAACATTAAAGAATTTAAGTAACCAAAATTTAAATGTTCAGATACAGTATCGCCTACAGCAGTTCCAAGTGCAAAAGTTATAAGAACTATAAGCCAGTAAAAAATCTCTCTTCTGTCATTTGTGATTTTATGAATAGAAAGAGTTCCTTCTTCTTTGTACCACAAATAAAATCCTGCCAACATAGCAATAGTAAATACCACATCAAGCGTAATTAAACTAACGCCTAATCCATCAACAAGTAAATCTGAGATTAAAGTCCCTTCAATACTCATCATAACTATCAAAAACCAGTATGCAGGTGCATAATATTTTTTTAATTTCAAATCCCAAATAACAGAACCTATTGTAATAACACCCATTAAAATAGTCGTTCCTACCAGTCCAACACCTAAATCCACATTAACAAAATCAGCAACAGTCTCTCCAACTGTTGTAGATAGTATTTTAACTATCCAGAAAAATACCGTTAAACCGGCAACTCTGTTAATTGTTGTACTTGCATTATTCATTTATTCACTCCTTGATTAGATTATTTTCAATAAAAGTTTACAAGGGTAAAATAAATCAAAAATAAATAATAATTTTTTTCATAAAATTACTGTTACTATAGTGCCTTTATTGAGTTGTGAAACAATTTGAAGATTACCGTCAATTAAATTTAAGAAGTTTTTAACAATAGAAAGCCCGAGTCCATAACCTTCTATTTTTTTATTTCTGCTTTCATCAGTTCTGTAAAATCTTTCTGTTATTTTATCTATTTTATCACCAGGTATTCCAATCCCTTCATCCTTAACAATAAAATATACTTTTTTATTTTTTAAATATAATGAAATGTAAATATTTTTCCCACTTGGAGTATATTTAACAGCATTATCAATAATATTTTTAAAAATAGTTTTAATTAAAAAGCAATTTGTTTCTTTTTCAATTTTTTCAAACTTCAATAATTCAATATTTATATTTTTTCTTTGAGCTGTTGAAGCATATTTTTCTATTACATCAAGTAAAATACTGTTAAAATCGCATATTGAAAATGTTTTTTTTACACTATATTTGTCATATTTTGTTATTAACAATAATTCGTTAATTATCGTTTCAATTTTTTGTATTTCAGTTTGTAATGTTTTTAAAGTATTTTTATAATATTCAATGTTTCTTTCTTTTTTTAACGCTAATTCAATGCTCATATCAATTACAGTTAAAGGAGTTTTAAGCTCATGAGAAACATCGCTATTGAATTTTTCAATTCTTTCAATACCGTTTTTTAATCTTTCTATCATATTATTAAAATTATCAACAAGTTCATCTATTTCTTTACCGTTATTTGAAAAATTTATATAAGAATTCAAATTATTTATATTTATTTTTCTTACTGTTTTATTAATTTGTTTTATAGGATTTAAAATTTTATTTAAAATATTATTTGCTAAAAAAATAAAAAGAATTAATAATAACACTTCAAGAAAAATTAAAATAGAGATAAAGCTTTCCATATTATCATCAAAATTATTCTTAGCAATTAAAATATAACGGTTATCATCTTTTAAAGCATAAAACACATCTTCATGACCATTTGTATGCAGGGCAAAAAAATTTTTTTTATTTTTTATACGAGTTAACAAAATTTTATCTTTTATTTCAAACTTCCCAAATTTATAAATTACTTTATTGTTTTTTACAATTAAAAAAGGATATTTAAATTTTCTGTTTTGATAGTTTTCAGAGTTTTCAATTTTTGATGCTTGTGTATATAATTCATTTTTGATATTTGAAATATTTTTTTGTTTTAAAAGGATATAAAAAGAAATTGTAAATATTGTAAATAATATAAATGAAACTAATCCAAAATACAACAGTATTTTTATTTTTATACTTTTATGTTTCAATTTTATAACCTAAACCTTTTATACTTTTTATAAAATTTTTACCAAGTTTTTTTCTTAAATGGTAAATTATTACAGGTACTAAATTACTTTCATTAATTTTTTCATTATTCCATAAATATTCTTCTATCATCATTTTAGAAACATAAGAGTTTTTTCTTTTTACAAGTAACATTAAAAGTTCGTATTCCTGTGCCGTCAAATCAATAATTGAAGATTTTTTTTTAACAATTTTCTTATCTGTATCAATAACAATATCTTTTATGCTAATAATATTTTGTCCGTTTAAAACCATTCTTCTATAAATAGCTTCTATTCTTGCCTGCAATTCCTGAAGGCTAAAAGGTTTGGGCAAATAATCATCAGCACCTGTTTTCAATCCTTTTATTTTATCTTCAATATCACCTTTTGCCGTAAGCATTATAACGGGTGTTGTAATATTTTTTTCTCTTAATGTTTTTAAAACATCAATACCGCTCTTTTCAGGCAGCATCCAATCTAAAATAATAACATCATATTGATTTAGTATTGCCAAATATTCACCATCTGCTCCATTTTGCGCAATATCAATAATAAAGCCTTCCTCCTTTAAATGTTCTTTTAATAAAGAGAGGATGTTTAAATCATCCTCTACAATTAAAATTTTCATTATTGTTTCCTAATTGTCATTATTGTCATTTCCGTTATCATTTTCACTTTCGTCACTGTTGTTGATATTTTCTTTATTGTCCATTTGATCAGAATCATCAACTTTATCAGAAACAACACTTAGTATTTTACCATTACCTGAGTCCACATATATATCTGTAGTTTTATTATTACTAAAAACTTCTGCTTTATACACTAAGTTTCCATCTATATCCTCAAGCTTAATACCAGTTATTTTACCGTTATGAAAACTGTTTTTAATTTTTTTAGCTACATCTAAAGCACCTATTTTTGCATCTTTTTTTTCACTGATTTCTGAACCTGCAATTTGAATGGAACTTTTTATTACTACATCTTTTCCACCATCATCATTTGTTTCAATGTCTCCCGCCATTGCTACACTTCCAACTAAACCTAATATTACCATACTTTTAACAAAATATGAATTTTTTTTCATGTCAAATCCTTTAATGTTTTTTTTATTGCAGCCAAATTATATATCTTCTAAATAAATCAAAAATAAAAAAATAATTTTTATTTGAGTTTTTCTTATAAACAAGAATCATTTAGCACTAATTTAATAGAATCTTTAAATTTCGTTAAAAAAAACAGAATATGAAGGCTTATTCCATTCAAAGTAGTAGCTTTTAAAATATTTTCCTTCAGTAGAGGAGGTTATTCAAAAATTTAAAAGCCCCAGAGCAAGAAATTATTATAATGAATGCTATTAGTATGAAGTTGATTGTCTGCTTTTAATATCATAAAAACAGACAATCGGAAAGTTTTAGAAATTATAAGTCAAATATAATCTATAGTTTTTAACTGGATTTTTATCATATTCAACATCTTCAAAGTGGAATTTTACTCCAAGACCTTTTAGAACATTTTTAAATTTATATGAAGCAATTAAATCATAAGCATTTAGATCTTTTCCACCGTTTAATGTTCCGTTTGAACCTACCATGTAATCAGTATATCTTCCCAAAAGCATTATTTTTTTAGCAAATTTATATTTTAAATTTAAAGATAAAGCATTTACATCTTTTTGATAATTTTCAAGACCTATGATGTCACCTGCGTATGCCCAATTTGATGAAATACCTACACCTGAGACCATACCTTTGTCCTTATTGGCTATCGTATAGCCTAAACTTGTAATAAAACCATTGTATTTTGTCGCCAATTTAAATCCTAAAAGATCTCCACTTACACTGTTATCATTGTCAACATTACTTGAGCCGTATTGGATTCCTGCAAGCATACCAAGACCGGCTGCTTTAAATTTATATTCAGCTTGAGCAAGAGCTACGGAGATATCACCCATATTATCACCTGTTTTGGCTATGGTTGCATTTTTTATTTTTAAATATTGTCCTGTTAGTTTTAAACCTTTTATAGTTTGATTTTGTACTAATGCAGTCCATATACCATCACCCAAAGTATACTTATATTTTGCTCCGTACATAAAAATCTTTTTATCGAATTTACCTACACCTCCCCCATTTGCACCTTTAAAGTTTGTTCTTGTTAAATATTTATCAACGTAACCGACAAATATTTTAGTTTTCGGCAACTCTTTTGTAGTAGCAGTATAACCTTCAAAAGATTCGTGGATTATTCTTGAACCGTTACCTGCAAGAAGAGGAGTTTGAATAAATTGTCTTCCTATTTTAAGCGAACTTTTTTTATATTTATATTTCAAATAAGCCTCTTCCAAGACAGCTCCCGGACCATAAAGATCTGCCTTATAAAAGTTTTTTGCTTCTGAGCTAGCCCAAGGGGAATCACTGCTTTGAAATCTAAAGCCGGCACTAAATCCATAAAAATCACCAGTTACATAATTTAGCATAACACCAAGACTCAAAATACTTTCTTTACCTTTTGAGCCTTTATCTACATTATAATTTATAGCTTTTAACTGGCCTTTAATTTTTCCATTTTTAAACGCATCACTTAAAGAGTCTCCCGCATTTGCACTCATAGCCAATGTTGCCAAAACCACTAAGCTTAAACTTATATTTTTTAATTTCATTTTTATACTCCTTTTACTTTTTTTATTTTTACTGGAATCGCATGTCTTGCATTTGAACCGCATACAAAGTCGCTTGCAGTTTGCATACCAGCAGTCGGATCTAAAAGACCAATCTTGTTTATGTCTACACCGCTTTTTCTTCTTATTATAGCTTTTATCGTTTTGCCATTTATAACAATATTTTCAGCTCCGCTAGCATCTCTTCCAAGGCCATGTTCAACACCTATGCATCCAGGCATTACCCCATTTCTGTATCTCAGATATCCCTTTACTTTTCCATATTCTGATGCAACTTCTACCAAATCACCAAGATTCAGACCAAACTCTTTGGCAGTTTTTGGATTTAGATCTATATATGTTGTAAATCTTATTTCGGCCAGATTATTGCTGTTTGCATCAGGAGTTGCCAACACATTTGATTTAAAAGAAAAAGCTGTTAACGGATACTTGTCTTTAGGATATATTTCGTCATATGTTTTTCCCCCAACTTGTCTTTGCTTAAAAAATTTGATAGTTCCGCTATATCTTTCACCTGTTAGTGAATTTCTTGTAGTACCAACTGTTTCATTATATATTTGTACAGGTTTTTTATATTGATGAGCGAGAAATTCACCTTTATAACTGTCTTCTACATCTTCATATCTTCCCCCTCTAGCCATCACATATGCTGTTTTTCTCCAGTTTTTTCCACAGATTCTTTTAAGTGAAGGGACATAATCTTCTATACCACTGAGCTTTATATCCTCATCAGTTGCATCTGGTACTGGTGTACCATCCATTGCAATATTTTCAAACGCCCTTAAATATATATCCTCAGCTTTATTTAACGGATACCAGTTACCATCATTTCCTTTTATGGCTTTTTCTCCAAAACCGGGAAGTTTTAACTTTTTACCAAGAGCTATCATAAAGCTAATCATTTCTATTGGTTCCCCGTTTTTAAAAGTAGCTTGTTTTGGCTTTACAACAGGAAACCTCAACGTATTACATTTAGTTAAATAACCATTCCATACATGCACAATTCCCCAAGTCTCATAAAGGACAGAATCCGGCACGATATAATCAGCATATTTGGATGTGTCATTTATAAATGGGTCAACTGCAATAAAAAGAGGAATAGATTTTTTTGGATCAGCTAAAAGCTCTTTCATTTTACTTTCTGAACCACTTGTCCCATATAAAAAGTCAGAACTATTAGTTATTAATACATCCAACTTATAAGGATAACCTTCGGCACTATTATTTAATATATGATGTGAAAGCTGGCTTGTAAATGGAAACCAATTCCCTTTTGCAGGATATGGATTTTCACCTTTGGCTAATTTATTTTTATACTCATTTGTTTTTTCATATGACATTCTTGCTCTATCTATTCTTGTAGCTTTTATATTCGGTTTTCCTTTATATGCAAAAAGATTATATTTTTTACCTATAAAATCTTTATAAGCTCCTCCGCCTGCACTCATTCCGCCTTTATAGTTTAAGCTTCCCACCATTGCACCTAACAACATTACAGCATAAGCTGTATAAAAACCTGTAGTATGCATTGTGCCTCCATGACAGTCAACACTTGCTTTTCTGCCATGAGTAACAAGTTTTTTCGCTACTTCCTGCATAGTTTCTATACTAACTCCGCACTCTTTGGAATACTCTTGCAAACTTAATTCATTTACATTTTCTTTTAACTCATTAAAAGAAGTTCTTACACTGTATGTTTTTCCTTTGTATTCAACACTGCCTTTAAAATCAAGCACTGCCTGAATCACATCATTTGAAGATTTTAAAGTATTGTCAGTTGCATCTAAAACCAAAGGAATTTTGCCATCTTTTAGTATTTTTCCAAACCCATCTTTATCTTGAATTATTAAATGTGCAGCATTTGTCCAGGAAACATCATTCAATGCTTTCATAGCTTTTGCTGAAGGCATAGATAGATATTTTTTATTATACATTTTATTATTTATAATAATTTGTAAAACTCCCATTACAAATGCCAAATCAGTTCCGGGCTTTATAGGTATCCAATGACTTCTTGATCCGGCTGATATCATATCACTATTGCCTTGCATCGGAGATACTATAGTATAGTCTATATTGCCTTCACTTCTAGCACGAGCTAAAAGCTTACCTTGTCTTTTAAAAGGATTGCCTGCTTGCCCCGGAGGTGTTCCAATACTAAGCAGATACTCGGTATTTTCAAAATCAGGCTTTAAATGTGGATATTTTTTAAAATTACCAAGATATGCTGCTTCTCCGGCTCTCATGGATAAACCGCAAGTTGCACCATGACCCGCCCAATTACAGGTACCGAAAGATTTTAAAAATCTATTTACAACTACTTTAAATCTTCCTTCATGAGTAGTGCCAATAAAACATAACCCGTTTGATTTGGGTCCAAATACAGGCTCATCAGGATTGATAGGAGTTTTAATGTCTCTTACATCTTTCAATCCCTTCACATGTCCTTCTCCAAAAAGATTACCACCATTTACTATTTCATCTATAAGTTGCTCAATTTCAATCTCTTTCCATTTGTTTTCACCCCTTTTTCCAACTCTTTTTAAGGGTTTTAAAACTCTAAATTTATCATCTATTTTATCAAAGACTGCATTACCTCTGGCGCATACATTGGATCTATATTTTTCAAATTTACCATTTTGGGACAATATTTCATAACTTTCTTTTATACTTGTATTATACGGTAACCAAGGATCACTTGAGAGAAGATTATAAGGGTTGCCAAAAACTCTGAGTACTTTATCAGTTTTTTTATCTATTTTTACTCTAACACCGCACTGAGTTACACAACCTATACAAGTCGTGGGACAGATTTTAAAATCATCATTAGGCACGAACTGATCATTTACATAACTGTACTCTGGCTTGTAAGAATTTCCATAAATAGGATCTTTTGCTTTTTCACCATCCGTTGACATTGTCACAGCTTGTTTTAAAGTCTTTTTATAGCCCACAATAGAAGCAGAAGCTGCTACAGCAGATGTTCCAATTAAAAAATTTCTTCTTTTTTTATCCATTTTGCACTCCTTTATAACTATCTCTCATTTCTTCATCCCATGGAAAAATCACTGCAAATATTGAAATCGCTGCAATAACAAATGCAAAATTTGATGCAACTGACATTATGCTATCCGGTCCAAAAACTGGAGATATATACTCCATAAATCCGGGCACTGTTTTTGGTAGCTCTTGTCCTCCTATGACTAAAGTTTCCCTAAACATCCATCCTCCAACAGCTGAAGCAATTGCTGCTAATGAAACTAAAAATAGTGACTTTCTTAATAAAGTTAATCCTATAATTGCAGGTATAATATAACATATAATATATTCGCCAACTACCTTGCTTAAATGTAAATCAAAATATTTAAAAAGTATATATTTGTTTGATCCATTAAACGGCATTGCAAAACTTAACCAAAATACGTGTACAAGAAGTTCTATTAAAATAAACCAGGCTAAAAGGTTGGCAAGACTTTCGATCATCTTTCTGTCAACTTTCATTTTCTCTGAAAAGAATTTTTGAAAAATTATTAACAAAATAATCAAAACGCCTATACCTTCTACCAGCGCAGAAGTAAGAAATAAAACAGGCATCAATGGCGTATGCCATAATGGAACAGCATGAACAACTCCTATAATATAGCCGGTATAAATTTCCAAAGCCATAGCTAATGGAATACCCGCAGCAGCAAGAAAATATAAAATCTTATTATCCTTATTATCTATGTTTTGTGAAACTCTGCCCAAAGTTAAAATTTTATAAAACATTCTGCCTGCTGCACCAGAGTTTTCCATTCTTTTAAGAAAATATGGACGATAAAATGTCAGTATTGTTAAAATAATGAGTCCAGTATAAGACATAAGTATCAATACTCCCCATTTCATTGGTGATGTAGGAAAGTGTCCCCATCCATAAAGGAAAAAATTTATCAAACGGCCGGGTTGCTTTAAATCATCAATAAGATTCAATGGAGCCGCCACAATAAATGCAAATGCTATCAACAATGAAAATCCGGCAATGGGACGATACTTTTTTATACCAAATACAATAGCCAAGCTAAAAATAATAAAAGCAGCGGCTGAAGTACTCGTAAACCAAAAATAGTTAGGAATATCAAACCCCCAAGCTCTGTCAGGAGTAACTGAAGCTAATGTGGTTATTATTTGTGTTTCCATTTTACACTCCTTTTTCTGGATAAATAACCCATTCTTTTTCTAAAATTTTTAATTTAGAACGCACCCAATCATCAAGGACAGGCGTCGCATCCAAAACTTCTACAAGTCGATCATCCAAACCAATATAAAACACCTGGGGTTTATTGCCTTGTTCAGGTTTTAAAACATCGTGTGAATAAGTATTAAAAAGCTTTGAAACTTCTGAATTTTTATCATTCAAATCACCAAAAATTCTTGCTCCCCCCACACATGTTTCAACACATGCCGGTAATAGCCCTTTATCAACTCTTTGTGCACAAAAATTACATTTATCTACTACTTTTGTCTCTGTATTGATAAATCGTTTATCATAAGGACAAGCTTCTACACAGTATCCGCACCCCCAACAAACAGTATTATCAACGACAACAATTCCATCTTCTCGTTTAAATGTTGCTCCTGTTGGGCAAACACTTACACAAGAAGGCTCATCGCAATGATTACATAGTTGAGGCAAAAATCCTTTCCTAACATCTGGAAATTCTCCAATCTCCATCTCGGGAACATACGTTCTATGCTGTCCTTTAGGAACTTGATTTTCCACCATACATGCTGCTGTACAAGCTTGACAACCTATGCATTTTCTAAGATCTATAACCATTACAAAATGTTTACCTTTTTGACCAATATATTTTGGGTCATCTTTATCTCTACCAGGGATTTTTAAAGAAAAAGCATTTGCGTCAGATGCTGCTACCATAGCAACCGCTGTTGAAGCAATTCCTTTTTTAATAAAATCCCTTCTTGATTTTTCTTTAGGCATATTTACTCCTTTTTAAGAATTCAAACAATTATAAAACAAAAAAGGGGGAAAACAGGGGGAAAAATTAAATCATTATTAAAAAATTATAGTAAAAACTGCTCCCTTATCTTCATTTTTAACTTCAAGTTTTCCATTATTGTTTTTCTCAATAATAGTCTTTGTCATATATAATCCTATACCAATACCGCTTTTAGCGTGCTTTGTACTAAAGTATGGTTCAAAAATTTTATCTATAGGAATAACTTTTATTCCTCCTGCGTTATCCGAAATAAGAATTATTTTGTTTGAATTTTCTGTGAAAGTTTTTACATGTATTTTACCATTTCGTATACCTCTTTGAACAATTACATCTTTAGCATTAACAATGATATTTAAAACCGCTTGAGCCATTTCATTTGGATAACCGTTTAATGTAAAATCATCTTTTATTTCTATATCAAGCTTAATATTATTATTTTTCAGTGAAGCTATTATAAGTTTTTTTATTTTTTCTATAAGATTTGATACAAAAAAATTTCTAAAATCATCTATTGTTTTAGACATAAATGCAATTGCTTCATTTGCTTCTTGTATTTTTAACTTAAATTTTTCTTTTGTAAGATTGTTTCTTTCAGAATGAAGTTCCATACTTATTAGAATTAAAGACAGTTCAGTTAAAGGCTGCCTCCATTGGTGAGCTATATTTCCTATCATTTCACCCATACTGGCTAATTTACTTTGATGAAGTAATATTCTCTCTTTTTCATTTACTTCTCTCTCTTTTTTTAGCCTCTCTTTTATCTCCTTTTCCACTCTAATCTGTAAATTTTTATTTAACTTTTGCAACTCTTTTTGACTATTTACAAGTTTTGTATTTACTTCATCGAGTTGCCTTAAAATGATATCAAAACCATAATTTATAACTACAGCAGTAACTATAATAAATAATATTATTCCTATAACACCTTGTAAAATCGCTTTATTTAATATCATTCTCCAATTGGAAATATCCTGAAAAAAAATGATCTTAAAATCATTTTTTTTATTTATACCTCTTCCTTTAATGATATAAGTCAGATAATCTCTCTTTTTAAACTTAATCTCTTTAAAATTGGATAGTTTCTTATTTTTTATCAATTTTTTAACATAATCGTTTCCATGTAATGAAAAAATGAGGTTTTGCCCGTAACCGTCATAATATATATATGCATCCATATCTATAAGTTTTCTAATTTGAGATAGAAAATATCTGGGATCTATTACAAAAACAACATATCCTATTATATTGGAGTTTTTATCTCTTGCCTCAGACACGGTATGATAAAAAAACTTTCCCTCCCCATACCAAAAGCCGTCATATGGAAATTTTTTACCTTTGATATAAGGAAGTTTTAACTGTGCTTTTTGACCAAAATATGTCAAAAGTTTTCCATTATTATCATAAAAAGCAAAAGTTGTTAAGTATCTGTTCTCTTTTGTTATAATTTTCCATCTTGGAAGACTTAAATCATGCAACGCTTTTATATCTTTTTTTTCAAATGCTTTTTTTATCCCGTAAGAATTTATGTTGGCATATCCTCTTGTCGTATAAAACTTTCTTACTCTTTTTAATATTTCATTATAAACGTGCGTTACTTTTTTAAGCTCCATTTGCTGGTTGGCTTTGGCAAAATTCTTTATATCTATATATCGTATGGAAAAAAATATGACGGACAGGGTAATGATAACGAACAGGACAAGTATAATGGTTTTTGTTTTTACCGATACGGAGCTTGATAAATTTTTAAATTTCAAATATATATCCTATGCTGTATATATTTTTTATATTTTGGGAACCTATCTTTCTTCTAATCTCTTTAACAAGAGATTTGACAGCTTCTTTGCTTGGATATTCATATTCCCAAACATAATTGGAAATTTCATCAAAAGACACAACTTTATTTGCATTTTGAATCAAAAACTCCAAAAGTCTGCTTTCTTTTTTAGATAAGTTTATGTTTTTATTACCATAAGATACTGTTTTTTTTGCAGGATTATAAATACAGCCATTTTTTAATTTTATGTTCATATTGTAATCAACTAGTTCTAAAGCTACTTTTTCCAATGCTTTTAAGAAATTATTTTTATCGAAAGGTTTTATTAAAAATTTTGTAATTTTAAGTTCAATTGCTCTCCACAAATAATTTTGTTCAGTATGAGCAGATAATATAATGACAGGAATTTTTTTATTTTTTTTTCTTATTTTTTTAACAGCATCTAATCCATCCATATTTGGCATACAAATATCAAATATTAAAACATCATAATTTCCAAAACTCATTTCCTCGACAGCTTCTTTGCCATTACAAACAGCTACCACCCTTTCAAAAAATATCTCTAAAATATCAATAACTTTATTTCGTATTCCATCTTCATCTTCCGCATATAAAACTTTTTTATCAGACAATATATTTAATATGTCAATATTATTTATTTTCATCTTTTAGCCCTCTAATGTATAATTTTATTTTTGATATAATTATACATAAAATTTAATAAAGAACTTCTGTATTTCTTTACTAAAAAACATCTTCTTCTGTACAATAAATCATTAAGTAAAATTAATATTTTTTTATAAAACATTAAATAAAACTTAGATGTTTGTTAGCTTTATAATATTCTCAATAAAAATTCCTATACCCATAATAATTGTAAAAACTGCAAAAATAAAACGCAATCTATTCTGATTGATTTTTTTAGCAAAATATGCACCGATAAATCCGCCTAAAGCACCTCCTATTGCAAAAACTGCACTTATATTATAATCAATTTCTCTGCCTTGAATTAAATAACTTAATAATCCAAAAACTCCAAACAAAAATATAATAAACAATGAAGTTGCAATAGCTTCTTTTATTTTTAAATTAGCTCCCATATATAATGCCGGTACAAGTAAAAATCCTCCTCCTACACCAAAAAAACCACTGGCAAAACCGGTTATAAAACCAAGAATTAATATCTTTTTATAATCAATTCCTGTTGTTTTTTTATTTATCTTTTGATTTTTTGGTTTGGTCATTTTAAAACCTATAAAAATCATTAATATTGCAAAACTAATTAAAAGATCAGGTCCTTTTAGAACTTTATTTGCCAATGAACCAAGATATATACTGATAATTCCTGGTGTTGCCATTAAAAATGCTATTTTAAAATTTACAAGAAACTCTTTAATATAAGAAAAAGAAGCAATAAGAGAGGTTATACCTACAGCTATAAGCGAAGTAATAATGGCTAAATGAATATCTTCCCCTACTAAATATACAAGTAAAGGAACAGCAATTATAGACCCTCCTCCACCTGTTAAACCTAAAGCAACTCCTGAGATTAAACCTCCTATTAATGCTAAAATAATATCAGTCATAAAGATTTCTTGATTTTATGCCACTACAAAATAAGTATAACCGGCTTTTCTATAAGCATTAATGGCTTGTAGTCCGCCTTCACTTGCAATTGATGTCCCTTCAGGCAAATCTTTACTATCTAATCCGAGTAAATGCATACTGTTTATACAAAAATTAAAATCTACTCCCTTAGCTGCAAATTCTTCAATTTTTTCTTTTAAATGCCCGTGTGCAAATGCAGGTAACACTGCCCCGCCAACAACTACAACCTTAATATCAACTTCTTCCATATTTGCATGTAACATATTGAATAAATGCACATAATGACTCGGTTCCAATAATTGCATTACCCATTTTTCTTGTTTCATAGTATTATCCTTTTTATGTATATTTTTTTTTATTTTGTTCAAACTTTTTACACTCCTCTTCTTCTTTTGGCAATCCGGTTTCAGGAGATAAACAAGGAGCATGGAATAGATATCCGCTCCACATTCCTTTTATAGTTTTTACAAATATAATTAACCAAAACACCATTAACTGTACGCTTAAAAGCATTCCGAAATATTCAAATGCATTTATGCCTGTTTCTTTCCAAAGTTGAAAAGTTGACGCTGTAAAAACTCCTACCGGGAAAGTAAATCCCCACCATCCCATATTAAAAGGCAGTCCTTCTTTGAAAAACTTTAATGTTATAAACCAAGCCATAAAAAACCACCATAATGCATATCCCCATATTAACAATCCCATAATTAATCCAAAATCGTATAAAAATGAAGATATTCCTTCTAAGCCTGTACCAGCTAATGCACTTTTAGCACTGTTTCCAAGTAATAAAAGTCCAAGTGCACCTGTTCCTAATGGTCCCAACGTCAGCCAGCTGGTAACAGCCATTGCTTTATCAGGAAGTTTATGAGTTGCAAGCCTTAAAAATAAAATCACCAATATTGAAAATGCCAATGGTACAGAAAATGTCCATAAAATGTAACTTAATATAAGCATAGTCTCACCCATAGAATTTGGAAAATATGGAGCCAACATTCCACCTGCAGATGCGGTAACTTCAGAAGCTACAATTGGTAAAAGCCATACAGCTGTCATATTTTCCAATTTATGTTCTTTTTGAACTGTAAACATTAAATAAGGCACTAACCATCCTACACCTACTGCTAAAATAACATCAATCCACCATAAATATAATGCTATATCCAAAGCTTTATCACCCATTATTGGTGGACCAAATATAGCAAATCCTTCTAATATTGGGACTAATGCCATAGGTATAGCTCCTAAAAACATAGATTGAACGGGGTGCTTTAACATAAGAGCAATAGCTTCAGGATATAAAATTATCCTGGCAATCATTAAAAATGAAAACAGTAAAAAGAAAAGAATATCGACTATCCAAAATCCAATACCAATTTGTGTTTGGCCGTAAAATATATTTGTATTTATATTATGTAATGTCAAAAAAGCAATACCGGTACCCATATTAAGAGTAAACCAGTTTGGTGTGAAGTCTCTAATTACTTCTGATAAGCCTTTATTTTGTAAAGGTTTTAAATTCATTTTCATATCCTTTTTTTTGTAATAATATATAAAATTTAATAATTAGTAAAATTAATTAAATTAAATTAAATAATTATTTTTTTTAATAAATAAGATATTTTAATTTTATATTTTAAAAAACAACCTCTACTTTGGTGTCTTTATTTACTTCAGAGCTGATAATAATTTTTCCGTTATAAAATTCAACAATTTTTTTGACAATCGAAAGCCCGAGTCCAAAACCTTCTGTTTTTTTGTTTCTGCTTTTTTCAATTCTGTAAAATTCATCTGTTATTTTTGAAATTTCTTCTTTTTTTATGCCTATTCCTTCATCTTCAACAATAAAATGAATGTTTGAATCTTGGTATAAAGATACATAAATATTTTTATTTTCAGGTGTATATTTAATTGCATTTTCTATAAGGTTTGAAAAAACTACATATATTAAATTTTTATCACCCGTAAAAAGCACTTTTTCAAAATTTTCAATATGAAGTTTTAAATTTTTCTCTTTTAATTTACCCTCAAATCTTTCTAATACCTGCAATAACACATCATCAAGTTCTATTAACTTATTATTTTGATTATTTAAATTTTTTGTAAGTAAAAGTAACGAATTTATTATTTTTTGCAAATTTGAAATTTCATTATTTATTTTTTTTAATGCATTTTTATAATAATCAATATTTCTTTCTTTTCTTAAAGCTAAATCAATTTCACCTTTTATTATTGTCAAAGGAGTTTTAAGTTCATGTGAAACGTCGGAATTAAACCTTTCTATTTTTTTAGCTCCTTCATTTAATCTTTTTATCATTTCATTGAACGCAAGGGCTAAATTTTGAAGTTCTGTATAATTTTTAGGTATAGGCAGAGTTTCATTTAAATTTTGAATAGTGATTTTTTTTGCAAGTTCGGTTGTTTTTTCAACGGGCTCTAATATTTTATTAATCATTTTATTTGCAAAAAACAAAAGAATTATAATTAAAAGAGGGTCTAATACTAAAAGTGTATCTTCTAAATTTTCAACTTTATCAATAATATTCTTTTTTATTAAAATAATTTTATCCTCACCGTTTTTATAGACAAAAACAGCTCTTAATTTTTCTCCCTCATCTATAACTTGAAAAGTTTTATTAAAATCAATATTTTTATCAAAATTTTTGCTTTTAAAAATAATTTTGTTATTTTGATAAATTAAAACTTCAAGATTTGTAAGCTTTTCGTTATAAGAAAAATTTTTTAAGTGATTTTCAATATAAACTGCTTCTTTATAAAGCCTGTTTTTAATTGATTCTTTAATGGATTTATTAAAAAAATATACAGCCAAAAAGCTGAAAATAAAAATAATAATAATTAAAACTGCCCCAAACCATAACAGTATTTTTATTTTTAAAGAATTAAACTTCAAGCCTGTATCCTAAACCTCTGTAATTTTTGATAATATCCCCTACTTTTTTTCTAAGATGATACATTGTAACGGCAATTACATTATTATCAATATATTCTTTTTCTCTCCATAGTTCATCTTTTATTTTTTCATTTGATATATAAGCATTTTTGTTTTTTATCATAAATAAAAGAAGTTCATACTCTTTTGCGGTAAGCTTAATAATTTTATTGTCTTTTTTAACTTCCTTAGTATTTAAATCTATTTCCAAATCTTTAATTTTTAATATATTTTGATATGTTTTTAAATTTCTTCTGATAAGTGCTTCTATTCTGACTAATAATTCTTCAAATTCAAAAGGCTTTGTTAAATAATCATCTGCCCCGCTTTTAAAACCTTTTATTTTATCACTGAGTTCACCTTTAGCAGTAAGCATTAAAATCGGGGTATTTATTTTTTCTTTTCTCAAATGCTCAATTATTTCAATTCCTGACATTTTAGGCAACATCCAGTCTATAATAATCAAATCATAATTATTAATTTCTGCCAAATATTCCCCTTCTTCCCCGTCAAGGGCAAAATCTACTTTTTTACCTTCTTCTTCAAGCCCCCTTTTTAAAAAAGAAACAATTTTTTCATCATCTTCAACCAAAAGAATTTTCATTTTTAGCCTTTTGATATTTATAATAAATAAAAATAATTACTGCTAATATTACCAGTGTAATGGCAGTGATTTCTCTTAAATATTTATGAATAAGCTCCTGGTTTTGACCTATAAAATATCCAAGTCCCACTAAAACCAAAATCCAAATAAGACTTCCTAGTGCTGTAAAAAAACTAAAAATAATTCCGTTCATATTAGCAAGTCCTGCAGGAAAAGAAATATACTGCCTCACACCCGGTATCAGTCTTCCGGAAAAAGTGGAAATATGACCGTGTTTTTCAAAAAAATAATCAAGTTTATTTAGTTTTTCTTTGCTTATGAATTTTTCTAAAAATTTTCTGCCAAACTTACTTGCCAATAAATAATTAAACCACGCTCCGCTGAGCGAGCCTAAAACTCCTGAAATAATAACCAAAAACAGATTCATATCCCCCTTGTAAGCCAGATACCCGGCAGGTATCATAACAACTTCACTTGGAAAGGGAAAAAAAGAGCTCTCTAAAAACATTAATATAAAAATTCCAATATATCCCCAATTTCCGATGGTTGTAACTAAAAAATGAACTATTGCTTCCACATTTTCCTCCAAAAACTTTTAAATTTTTCTTTATAAGGTTTTATAAAAAAAGCAATTTTTTCTTTAAGCTGTTTGAATTTTTCTTTTAATTCTAAAAACAGAGGATTTTTTTCTATCTTTTCATACAGAAAATATCCAAACTGAATAATTTTATATTTCATAAGCCTGTCTTTATTTCTTTTAAAAATATCAACACTCGGAATATAAATAATTATTTTTAAAATATAAAACAGACTTCCTGTAATTACAAAGCCCTTGGCAGCTAAAAAAACACCTATTGTAGCCGAGGTTTCAGCAAGAATTACTATAAATACAAAAGAAAAAAGCAAAACCAAATCATTGCTGTTTTCAATAAATCGCATTATTCTTTCATAAAAATGAAAATTTTTTATAAATAAAAGAAGCTTTTTTGCCGAATTTACAACTACTTCTTCAAATAAAAACCATAAAAAGAAAAAAAGATATTCTAAAAATTTTTTTATTTTCTTAATTTTTAACTCCTAAAATTTTATTCCATATAAACATAGCAATATCATTTAATTTCTGCAGTTTGTCTTTTAATGAATAAATTATTACTGCAGAAATTAATCCTACAAAAAATCCCCCAATTATATCAAAAGGCCAGTGAACACCGACATATACCCTTGCAATTCCACAAAGAAAAGCCATTAAAAAAGCAAAAATTCCTATAATTCTTGTAGATTTGAACATTAAAAGCATAAATGCAATTGAAAAAGTTAGTGTTGCATGGTCTGATGGAAAAGAATTTTCAGGTTTATGATGTATAAGCATAGTACCTAAATGCACCATAAAAGGTCTTGGATGAAAATAAACAAGACTTATAAGCCAATTTATAAAAAGTCCAAGCATTCCTGCATAAAAACCAAACAAAGCTTCGTTTTTTCTTTTACTAAACCATAGATAAATTAAAATAAGTGCAAAAATAAATGGTGTGATTTTAGCACTTAAAATCATAATTTCATCTAACAGATGATTATGTCCCGCCAATGAATTAATATCTAAAAACCACTCTTTGTTAATACCCATTAAATTCCTTTTTTAAGGAATTTTAACGGGGGGAATGAAAAGAAAATGAAAATATATTTTAATTCATAACTAAAACTCTATAATAAAAATATTTTGTCCATTTTCATATCTGTAATCTAATTTCATATTATGAAACTTCAAAATTGAAAAAACTATATACAACCCTAACCCCATTCCGTGATTATGCGTTTTTATATCATTATGAAAGGGATTAAAATAACTTTTTAAAGGTTTTGGAAGTCTATTCCCTTTTGAAATAAACAATAGCCGGTTTTTAACCTGTTTAATAATTATTTTATGGTCTTTTGAATATTTTAAACCGTTATCAATAAGATTCTTTAAAGCCAAAGACAAAAGTTCTATATCTCCTTCTATTTTAGTATTCTCATCTATTGAAACTGTTATATTTTCAATCTCTTTTTTTTCAAGTAGATATACCGAAAAAGCTTTTTCTGATAACTCTTTTAATGTAAAATTAGTTTTATTTAAATGATAATTTTTTGAAATAACCTGTTCCGCTTTTGCAAAATCGTTAATTAAATAATTTAATTTGTCAAATATTTTAATTAAACGTTTTTTCTGTTTTTCATCATTTACCAACTCGCTTACTATTTTTCCTTTTGCAATAGGGGTTTTAAGCTCATGCATTATTGTTCTCAAAAACAGATTGCGCGAATTAAGCAATAACTCTTTTTCTCTTATATTTTTAATTATTAAAAAATATATAAAAATTAATATAATTAAAAACATAAAAAAAACCGCATATAAAAAATAACCCGTTTTTCGTATATTAGAAGGTTTTTGTACACAAATTTCAAAAAAAGGTGTTCTAATAAAAAGATAAATTTTATCTTTATAAAAAAAGAGATTAAAATTTCTTCTGTGAATTTTAAAATTATATTTTTTTAAAAATTTTCTACAATTTTTTACCTGTTTAAATCCAATACTGTTCAATAATTCCAGACTTTCTTTATAATTTAATCTATTCTTGTGTATATATTTTATTATGGGTGTATATCGCCTGATAGTTTTTATATAGTTTTTATGCTTTATCTCTTTTTGAATAAAAAAAAAGCCTGTTGATATAACAATTAAAATTATTATAAAAAAAATATGTAATTTATTTTCTAAAGAAAGATTAATTTTCATTCGCTAAGCCTGTATCCCATACCTCTTATTGAAAAGATATATTTGGGATTTTTTGCATTGTCATTTAATTTTTTTCTAAGTCTTCCTATAATAACATCCAAACTTTTACCGCAAGGGTCGTTTAAAGTTTCACAATTTTCAATGATATATTCTCTTGAGAGTGTGGTGTTTTTGTTTTTAATTAAAACGAGTAATATTTCATATTCCGCATATGTTAAATTCAGTATTTTATCTTTAAATTTTATAATCTGTTTTTTTTCATCGTAATCAAAGAGACTTTTTTTAATAATTTCTTTCTTTTCGCTTCTCCTTAAAAGACTCATGATAACGGCATACATTTCTTTTGGGTCGTACGGTTTTGGAAGATAATAATCAGCTCCTCTCTCCAGCCCCAAAACTTTATCGGCAACATCGCTTCTTGCACTTGAAATAATTATAGGAATATCACTTTTTTTCCTTATTTCTTTACAAACTTCCAAACCGTCCATTCCGGGAAGAGTCAAATCCAAAATCACTAAATCATAATTTGAAAAATTAGTAACAAGGCCCATATAAGGGTCTTGGTAATTTGTTATTTTAATATTGTATTTTTCTAAAAACTCCCCTAAAAATTCTGCAAATTCAGGGTCGTCTTCTATCATTAAAACATTTATCATTTTTATCTGCACTGTTTTAATTTTCTCATTTCAAGCATAAGTTTTAACTGCTCTTTTTGATTATCGTTTAACACGTTATAAATTTTTTCAATAAGTTCTGCATATTGTTTTATTCCATTTTGTTTTTTATTTTCCAAAATCTGAATAAATTTGCTTTTATTAAAAGATGTTTTTGTAAATGCATCACTTACATTTTCACTGTTGCATCTTGCATTTTTTATAATATCTCTTATTTTCGTTCTTTGCTCTTTTGATAAATCGAGTTTCATAACCATTGCTATAACAGAATTGCCTCTTTTATGTTTTTTACCGTCTTTTATATTATGTTTTGGAGGCATCGGTTGCATTTGATTTTGCATACTTTGAGGTCCAAATGCAAAAGCTGATGAGGTAATTAAAGCGGCTGCCAACACTGAAATTAGTTTTTTTGTTTTCATTGAAAACTCCTTTTTATTTTTTTTACAAAAAAATTATAACCCTTTAAAGTAAATAAAAAATAAATAGAAAGTAAATGAAAGTAAACAAGAGAAAAATTATACGTTATAACCGAGTTCCCTTGCCACCCTTTTTATATTCTCAAGCCTTTTCACAATCGGGGGATGAGAAGCAAAAAGTTCTCCTAAAAACCCAACAATTCCAAAAGCTTTCATTTCGGCAGGAAGCGCAACTTTTTCTTTTGGAATTTCACCGAGTTTTGCTAAGGCATAATAAATTCCCTCCGGCCCGTCTATTTTTACTGCCCCGGCATCGGCTTTATATTCCCTGTATCTGCTAAACCACATGGCAATCATTGTGGCAAATATGCTTAAAACCATCTCGAGTGCAAAAGAAATCACCATGTATGTAAAAGGATTTACATTCCCTTCCTCATCTTTAGGTGCAACAATATTTGCTATCAGGCGTGAAATGAAAAATACAATTGAGTTTAAAACACCCTGGACTATCGTCATAGTAACCATATCACCGTTTTTTATATGATTGATTTCGTGTGCTAATACACCTTCAATCTCTTTTGTATCCATCATATCAAATAGACTTGTAGAAACTGCTACTAAAGCATTACTTTTAGAGGGTCCCGTTGCAAATGCATTTGGAGGTCCATCAAATACACCAACTTCCGGCATCGGAATTCCTGCTTTATTTGCTAATTTTGCTACAGTGCTAATTAGCCACTGCTCTGCTTCATTTGAAGGAGATTCAATCACCCTAACACCAGCACTCATTTTAGCAAGCCATTTAGATAGCATTAGTGAAATTATACTACCGCTAAATCCAACAATTACCGCCAAAACTGCGAGTCCGCTCACAGTTCCCGGGTCTAACCTGATATGAAAAACAGCTTCTATGATAAATATTGTTAAATATATTGAAGCCATAACGGCAAGGTTCATAATAATAAGCATTAAAATTGCCATTTCTCCTCCTTAATTTTTTAAATTATACAAAAATTCAGTTAATTTTGAATGATTTTCTAATCATCAAATAATAGATAGTAACTGTAGGAATTGTAACATTTAAAACTGTTACTATTATCATTAAAATTCCAAGCTGCGAATAATCTTGCGGCACTATGACTTTACCGTTTTGAATTACTTCCCTGCTTACGACAAAAATTTGATTCAAATACTTCGTGAGTATTCCCCCAGCCGTTAAAGCTAAATTCATAAGACTTGCCATAAGCGCAAACCATGTTGCCCTTTTCCCTTCGGGTGCATGTATTGCAATCAGTGTCAAAAGGGGTATCATACTAAGCTGATCAAACGGAGATTCAACAGCGGTATCTATAATTGCAACAGTTTTTGGAGCCAATCCCATTGCCTGGGGAATTCCATAATAAAGTCCGATTATAGGTAAAAACAGTATGGTGGTTACAATTGTAAGCCACAAAAGCGTGTAATGGGCAGGTTTTTTAGCAATAAAATCGCTGAAAAGCCACATTCCCAATATTGAAAGTATTGCGCCTATTTGCGCAAGTGTACCAAAAAAAGCCTTATCAAAATGTAATACGTCAATTTCCCACCACTGAAGCCCCGGACCGACACTCGGCATTGCACGGTAAATAAAAATAACAATTGCCGTTTTTATAATAAATTTTCTTTTTATTTCATCTATGTCTTTTAAAACCAGACTCAGCATATAACTTATAACAGCCAAACTTACAATAAAAATAATATCCTGGGAATGTTTAAAAAGAAAAGCCAATACTTTATTATCCCATTTTTGATATTCGGCATATCCCATTAAAACAACAAACACCGCAAAAATAAGCCCCCCGCATAAAATTTTACAGTTAACCGGACTCGGTTTTGCAACATCAAGTTTGACCAATGTAACTCCTGTAACCGAAATTAAAGGTATTAAAAGAGCAATTTCAAACACTTTTTCATAAGGAAGAATCTCGGCAAGCCATCCGCTTAATCCCGCTACCAAAACTGCAGCCAAAGATATTGCAAGCCTTCCTAAAATCTGAACATATGCGAGCTCTTCCTCCACTTTTTCTTCAGGCTGGTTTCTGTCCACAACCTCGGTGCTCATTGTATCCGCCACAACATCCTGAAGGACAAATCCTATAACGCTTAAAAATGAAGCTATAATATACACATTGTCTTTAGAGCTAAATTGTGCCCAGCTGTGATTTCCCGCAAGGCCTATTAACAAAACAGTACCCATTGCAATAAAACCGGCGCCGATATACACATAAGCCCTTCTTTGTGAGCCGAAAATCGAAATACTGTCCACAAGCTGCCCGAAAACCATTTTTATAGTCCAGGGAATACTGAGCCAAACACCAAGGGAAATTAAGGAAGCGGCTGAAAGATGCAGCTGCTCTTTTACCCAGAAAGTTTCGGCAACCCCGCTTATTCCGCTAGCCCCGTATGCAAAATAAACCATAAGCAAAGGAAGATATTTAATTCTAAAATGTCTGATAGGATTTAAAAGGGATTTTTTTATTGCATTTTTAATATTTATCAATATCGGCCTTTTTAAATATAATTATAATAAAAAAGGTTGAAAATGGTTGAAATAATCCAAGGGGATATAATAAATTTCAAAGGTGATTATATAATTGTAATCAGATAATTTTAATCAGATAACCGTTTTTGCCTGTTTTTTTGACCTCGTACATAATTTTATCCGCAGTTTTAATAAAATTTTCAAGTTTTAAATTTTTTGCAGGTTTCCTTACATAAACGGCTCCTATACTTGCTCCTATTTTAAAATTATCTTTTATCTTAATATTGTTGATTTTTTCTAAAAGAATATTTAAAAATTTTTCAAAATATTCAAAATTAGACGGTATTGTAAAAATTAAAAATTCATCCCCTCCCAATCTGCAGTATGCATCGTTTGATCGTAAAAAGGTCTGTTTTACAATATCAGCAACTTTTTTTAATATTTCATCACCATATTTATGCCCAAAAGTGTCATTAATATTTTTAAAACCGTCTAAATCAAAAAAAATTAAAGCGAATGATAATTTTCCTCTTTTAGCAACGGAAAACAATTTTTCCACATCATACATAAATTTATATCTGTTAGGCAGCATGGTTAACATATCATAATGGGCAAGACCGGAAAGTTGCTTAGTGAATTTCAAGCCTATAAAATGATGAATTATAATAATAAACACAACAGACAATTGTATAAAAAAAGAAATTCTGTTATGTGTAAAAACAAAAGCGTTTATTAATAAAACAGTAATTAAAAAAAAGTGTTCGGCAATAATTCTATATTCAGATATTTTTATATTGAAATTCATTGAAAATTTGAGCCCCCTCTTTTTCATAAAATAAAAACAGTATTACCATATTAAAATTAAAATAATATTAAAAATTAAAGTTTATAAAAACAACATTAAAGACTTATTTTAACATAATAATATTACTCTAAATTTTTTATCCCTTCATAAGCGGTTTTTATTATTTTGTCTATTTCCTCTTTTTTTATAATATAAGGCGGCATAAAATATATTACATTTCCAAGAGGTCTGAGTAAAACTCCGTTTTTTAACCCGTATTCATATACTTTAAGGCCCATTCTCCTCTCCCATGGATAATCAATCATTTCTATTGCGCCAATCATCCCGGTCTGACGGATTTCTTTTACATTTTTTAATTTTTTAAATTCCTGCATTCTATCCCATATATATTTGCTTATCATTTCATTGTATTCTAAAATACTCAAATTTTCATTTTTCACTTTACACTTTTCACTTTTAACATCAAATTCCCATTTTTCATCATGGCAACTCTTCAAGTAGCCAGATGAGCAAAGCTCATTTTCCATTTTCCATTTTTCATTTTTCATTATAAGTTCCCATTCTCCATTACTTTCAATCCACTTTCCGTTCTCAAATATATCGAGTGTTGCATTGGCGGCCGCACACCCGAGGGCATTGGCAGTATACGAATGCGAATGTAAAAATGCTTTTAATTCCTGATAGTCACAATAAAAAGCCGAATATATTTTATCGGTAATAAGTACAACGCTTAAAGGCAGATAGCCACCTGTAAGCCCCTTGCTTAAGCACATAAAATCTGGCTTTATCCCGGCCTGCTCACAGGCAAACATGTTCCCGCTTCTTCCAAACCCGACTGCAATTTCATCGGCAATAAAATGAATATTAAATTCTTCACACAGTTTTTTAAGCCCTTTTACAAAAGAAGGAGAATGCATTTTCATATATCCGGCACACTGTATAAGAGGCTCTATAATTAAAGCACTTACTTTTTTATGATATTTTTCAAAAATTATTCTGGCTTTATCTAAAGCTTTTTTAGTTTCCTCTTCGCTTTTGTCTTTCGGAATCGGAACAGTCATGTTTTTTATTAAAATTTCTTTATATGTGTCTTTGTAAAGACCCACATCACCCACACTTAAAGCTCCTATTGTCTCACCGTGATAGGAATTCTCAAGAGAGAAAAAAAGAGGTCTGGTTTTACCTCTGTTTTTCCAGTAATGAAAGCTCATTTTTATGGCAACCTCCACGGCAGAGCTTCCGTTATCGGCATAAAAAACCTTATCAAACCCACTCAGTTTGCAAAGCCTTTCGCTGAGCCTTATGGCCTGGGGATGGGTAAATCCTGCAAAAATTACATGTTCAAGCGTTTCAAGCTGTTTTTGAATTTTTTTGTTAATATAATTATTGCTGTGGCCAAAAAGATTAACCCACCAGCTGCTTATGGCGTCAATATATCTGTTTCCTTCGAAATCCTCCAAATAAACACCCTCACCTTTTTTTATCGGTATTAACGGCAAAAATTCGTGATCTTTCATTTGAGTGCACGGATGCCAGTTGTATTTTAAGTCTTTTTTCATAATTTCTCTGTTTTTCATTAAAAATCCCTTTTTTCGGATGTTTTTTTTTATTATAATATCAAAAAACAAAAGGCAGTTAATGATTGAATGGATGCAGACACACAGAAAATGGCTGGTAATTACCATCTGGATAGCCACCATTGCTTTTATAGGGGCCGGATTTGTAGGATGGGGACAGTTTAATTTAAGTTCAAAATCTTCTACGGTTGCGGAAATAAACGGAAATACCAAAGTTAACATTCAGGATGTCCAGGAAATTTACAATAATCTTTTTATGGATTTAAATAAACAGCTTGGGGGAAAACTTGATGATGCAACAGCCGAAAAATTGGGTCTGAAACAGCAGGCTTTTAAAATGGCGCTTGAGCAGGGAATTCTGAGGGCGTATGCAAAAAATCTGGGACTTTATGTAACAGATGAAGAAGTGGCAAAAGCGATAATTGATACCTTCAAAAACACCAACACTTATAAAAAATATCTTCAAATTAACGGATTGAAAGCAAAAGAATTTGAAAATAATTTGAGAAAAAAACTTTTAATCCGAAAGCTTATGAGTGCATTACATTTAAAACCTTCAGATACAGAACTGCTGACACTCGCAAGCGCACTTTATAATGCAGACAATATTTCAATACAAATAATAAATAAAAATAATATAAAAGTGGATATAAGTGAAGATGAGTTAAGAGCTTTTTGGAAAAAAAACAAAGACAAATACAAAACACCCCCAATGTATAAAATTGCAATAGTCAAAACGCCTATCACCGGCGAAGTCAGCGAAAAAGAATTAAAAGATTATTATAAAAACAACAAAAATGATTTTAAAAACGAAAAAGGTGAAATATTGCCGTTTGAAAAAGCAAAAAGCCAGGTCAAACAGGCACTTTTGGCCCAAAAATCCAAAAGAGAAGCTATATTGGCTTATAAAAAACTTAAAGAAGGGGCAAACAATTATAAATTATACACATTGGGCATAAATAATAATTTAATTCCCCCGCAAAAAATGCAGGAACTTATTAAAACAGGATATTTAAAACCGTTTATAAAAAATAGTTTTTATATCAGCGCTTTATTAATAGAAGAAATAAAACCCTCCCCTATGCCGTATATAAAAGCAAGAGCTTATGTTTTAAAAGAATTATTGAACATAAAAACAAAAAAAGCACTTCTTCAAACAGCTAAAAACAGACTTAAAAACTTTAAAGGCAGGAATATAGGATATGTTACAAAATACGATGCCGTTAAAATAAAAGGTTTAAAACCGGATGAAGCTACAGAATTTTTATTTAATCTCTTTTTATCAAAAAAGCCTGAAGGATATTTTTTAATACCGTCCCAAAATCCTAAAAAAGCAGTTGTTTATAAAATTTTGGAACAAAAGTTGCTGGATAAAATTAAATTTGAAAAAAACAAAGCACAGGTTAAAATATTCGCGGATAATCTGATTAACACTCAGGCTATTCAGGATTTAATTAACGAATTAATGCAAAAATATCATATAAAAAGCTATGTAAAATAAAGGAATTAAATTGGCGATACTTGCTGTAGATGTGGGAAGTTCTAAAACAACGGCAATAATAGCTGAAAACAACGGTAATTTAACCGTCAGCGGTGTTGGAATATCTAAATCAAACGGTATAAAAAAAGGTATTATCACTAATATTGAAGAAGCCAGTAAAGCAATTAAAAATGCGGTAAACGATGCAAAAAGAGTTGCCGGCATAGAGCTTTCAAGTGCTGTAATATCTATATCCGGAGCATACACAAAAAGCATAAAAAGTTACGGCATAGTCAATGTTCCAAATAAAGAAGTAACATTAAAAGAAATTAACAGGGCAATCAACAGCGCAATGATAAATGCAGCTGTTCCGAGTGATTATGTTCCTATTCAGGCTATTCCGTATAATTTTAAATTGGACGATTCAAGTGAAATAGAAGATCCTATAGGAATGAGCGGAAGCAGGCTTGAAGTAACCCTTCATATTATAATAGCACAAAAAAGCGGACTTGATAATCTTAAAAAAACATTTAAATTGGCCGGTTTAAAAATTGATAAAATTGTTAATTCCGCTTATGCAAGCTCTCTTGCAGTTTTGAAAGAAGACGAAAAAGAACTGGGTGTGGGAGTTATAGATATAGGGGCTGCAACATGTGATATAGCCGTATTTGTAAATAAGGCGTTAAGTTACACCGATTATCTTCCGATAGGAAGCCATCATATAACCCACGATTTATCCATCGCACTTCATACAACACTAAAAGATGCGGAAAAAATTAAACTTGATTTTGAAGATTATGTAAATAATTCGGAGGATTTAATAGAAATATCTGTAATAGGAAACGAAAACGAAAAACAAAAAGCCTCTATTTCAACCATAACCCAGGTTATTTCCGCAAGGGTTGAAGAAACATTTCTTTTATTAAATAAAAAAATTGATGATTCGAAACTCAAGGACAAAATCGGTACAGGTATTGTTTTAACCGGGGGGTTTACAAATTTTTACAATGTAAAAGAAATTGCTTCAAACTTTTTTGACGGTTTGCCTGTAAGAATAGGATATCCCAAAGAAATAGAAGGTCTTGTAAAAAATTTAAAAACACCAGAATTTTCTACGGCAATCGGACTGCTGTTATATGCCAACGGGGGAAATAACAAATATGAAAAAGATTCAAATCAAAATTTCAACTCCCTGGATCTCGAAAAAACAAATAAAGTAGAAAGTGAAGAATTGTTTAACAAAAAAAATGAAAAAGATGAAAAACAAGAATTAGCCGATATTGTTAAAAAAGTAAACAAAAAAACAAATCCATTCAAAAAATTTATCAACTGGATAAATAATCTATTTTAAAGGGGAAAAAATGGAAAATGCGACTACCAATCTTTTCACAATAAAAGAAGAAATCGACGGACCAAAAATTAAAGTAATCGGTGTCGGCGGCGGTGGAAACAATATGATAAACTATATGGCGAACAGAGGGATAAAAGATGTTGAATTAATAGCTGCCAATACCGATATTCAGGCTTTAAAAACAAGCAAAGCCCATAAAAAAATACAGCTTGGTGTAAAACTTACAAACGGGCTGGGTGCTGGAATGAGGCCTGAAATAGGAGCAAAAGCTGCCGAAGAGAGTTTTGATGAAATAAAAGAAAGCCTTGAAGGGGCAGATTTAGTATTTATTTCAGCAGGAATGGGAGGCGGAACTGGTACAGGAGCGGCAAGTATCATTGCTAAAGCGGCAAAGGAATTAGGCGCCTTAACAGTAGGAGTTGTTACCAAACCTTTCAGATTTGAAGGCAACAGAAGAGGTAAATTGGCTGAAATCGGTACAAATGAGCTTAAAAAAGAGGCAAATTCAATAGTTGTAATACCCAATGACAAACTTTTAACAATAATAGACAGAAAAGTAGGAAGAAGAGAAGCATTCTCTCTTGTGGACGATGTATTGTTTAAAGCTGTTCATGGAATTTCAAATATGGTAATTTCATATGGTGAAAATGACATAAACGTTGACTTTAACGATTTAAAAACAGTAATGTCACATCAGGGATTGGCCCTTATGGGTGTGGGTGAGGACAAAGGTGAATCAGCCGCATTTAATTCCATAAAAAAAGCAATTGAATCTCCTTTACTTGATAACATTTCAATTGAAGGGGCTATGGGTGTGCTTGTTCATTTTACTATGCATGAGGATTATTCTCTTGATGAAATTTATGAGGGTATGAATATAATTGAAGAAAAAGCCCATGATGATGCCGATATAATTTTCGGTACTTCAACAGATAACTCATTGGCACCTGACGAAATAAAAGTGACTATTGTCGCAACAGGCTTTGAAAAAAATGATGCGGCAAATAAAGAAGATATCAAAAAAAATATTGAAACAATGTTGGTAGGAAAAGAAAAAGTAGTCGGCGGAATAGAACTTGATGTGGATGAGCTTGATATTCCGGCATATATGAGAAGAATGAAAGATTAAAAAATTAAATAAAAGGCTGATATCACATAATCAGCCGCAAATACCACAACAGAAGAAACAACAACAGCCCTTGTGGTACTGATCCCCACTCCTTTGGCACCCCCTCTTGTATGATAACCTATATATGTTGAAATTGCACTTATCAAATAGCCAAATACAATTCCCTTTGTAATACCTTCGTTAAAATCGCTTAATTCTCCAAACTGTCTTATTTTATCCAGATACGCATAACCGTTTACATCAAGAGAATATATGGAAATCAAATAAGACCCCACATTGGCCACCGCATCAAAAAACAAAATCAATAAAGGAAGTGAAATAATTGTAGCAATAATTCTTGGAACTATCAGGAAATGTCTGGAATCCACAGCCATTACATCAAGCGCGTCTATCTGCTCGGTTACTCTCATACTTCCAAGTTCCGCTGCATAAGCACTCATTCCCCTGCTTACCACCATTAATGCGGCAAATACAGGACCGAGTTCTTTAATTACAGATATAAATATTGTATAACCCATAAAATCATCTATCCCGAATTTATGAAACGCATCGTATAAATTTACAGCTTCAACAAGACCTGTAAAAAAACCGGTTAAAAAGATAACACCGATTGAGCCGTAACCGATAAATGTAATCTGATCCAACAAATTTTTAATTCTATACGGAGGTTTAAAAAAAAGAAAAAATATTTTTATTTGGAAAATAAAAAAATCGCCCAATATATTGATAAAATTTATTGTGTTTTTCCCGATATTATAAAAGAAGCGGTTTATCAATTAAGCCCTTTTTTGATAAAATTATAACAAAAAAGGAATAAAATGGCGGAAGAAAAAGAAAATCAGGAAATTGGGGAAGAAAAAAAAGAAAAAAGCGGAAGTAAATTATTATTAATTATTATTATTGCATTATTGCTGATATTATTGATTATAGGTGGATTGGTTGCATATTTTTTACTTACAAACACATCTGAGCAAAACACAAATCCGCAGACACAAGAAAAAACTCTAAAAAAGAAAGTCAGTGATATGGCTCAAATTGGTCCGATTTATCCGCTTGATCAGTTTATAGTAAATTTAGTAAGCAACAATGCAGACAGATATTTAAAATGCAAGGTTTCCCTGGAACTGGATTCACCGGATCTTCAAAACGAAATTGATAAAAAACTGCCCGCTGTAAGAGACACCATAATAAATATTCTTTCCAGTAAAACAGTAGAAGAAATTCAAACGGCAAAAGGAAAAGAAAAATTAAAAGAGGAAATTAAAAGAAAGCTGAATGAAATGCTTACAACAGGCGAAATCAGGCATGTTTATTTTACGGAGTTTGTTATTCAGTGATAGGCATAGATATTGTAGTAATTTCAAGAATTGAAAATATGATTGATAAATTCGGTAAAAAAGCAAAAGATAAATTTTTAAATGAAGAAGAACAGAAATTTTTTTTAACCCCCTCTTCCGTTGCGGGGGCATATGCGGCCAAAGAAGCATTTTCAAAGGCTATTGGAACGGGTATTGGAAAAGAGTGTAATTTCAAGGATATTATTATTCTAAAAAATTCAAAAAATAAGCCCTATTTTTCAGAAAAAACAATTAAAAAATTTAATTTAAAAAATGCCGACCTTTCAATTTCCCATGACGGAGGATTCGCCATCGCCGCTGTTATAATTTCCAGATAAATTTGATATAATTTCATTCCTGTCCCCGTAGCTCAGCCGGATAGAGCGCCACCCTGCGGAGGTGGAGGCCGTGCGTTCGAATCGCGCCGGGGACGCCAAGATTTTAGAATTTTACAAATAAATTATAATAATTAAATTTTTTTTCACAAAATACAAAATAATATTAAACTTTTATAATTTTCACAAAAATTTTTTAAAATATATCTCTCCTTCTTTTCCAATAAAATCATAATTTAAATTCATATAAAGTCTCCCGCTTAATGCTAAATGGGGTAATGGGATAAATTTTTTAGATTTTATAAATTTTTGATAAATTGGATCAGCAATTATATAATAAAATTCATCATTAAACTTTTTAAAACCCTCTTCAGTTTCTGTGAAACTGAAATTTTTATTTTCAAAAAAACAGCAGTTATTATTCAATAAATCATTTTTTATTGGGGAAGCGGCAAATGCTTCAATACCTAAATTTTTTTCAAAATATTCTTTTATACTCAAAGCTATAATTGGCTCGTGAATTATCAATACTTTTTTATTATTTACAGATTTTTTATTAATTAAATTTTTTATTGTTTCTCCCACAGGAAAACCTACAATATATGGGATATCAAAATTCTTATGCATATATTCAGCTAATTTTAATCCGCTTGAAGTAATTACAATATTCAGAGCTGCTTTTGAACTTTCAATTAAGTTTTCAAAATTTTTTTCCATTCCCCAGATACTGATGATTTTATAATTTAAATTTTTCAGTAAATTAATTAATGGATTTAAATGCGTATGATGCCCTATATCGAGATGTACAGCCCCGAGAATGTTTACAGTTTTTTCCTCTTTTTTTTGAGGTTTTAAAACAGTTTTAGCCAATTCTAAAAAAGCTCTTGAAGCGCCTTCACTATATGTTTCAGTTCCTTTTGTATTAATATAAAAAAGAGGGATATTTAATTCTTTTTGAATAGTTTCAGATAAACCGTTTAAATCAGTTCCTATAATTGCGGAAACAGGGGTGCCCATTAATACTAAAAATTTCGGTTTTAAGTTTTTTGCAACATTTATAATTCTATCGATAAATTTAGCATCATTTCCGAATACTGCATCCATTTCTAAAAGTCCCGCACCTACTAATTTTGTTTTATTTCTATACCATCTGTATTCATCTCCGATATTTATATGCCATGCACCTCCTGCCGGACCGTATGTAATCATCAATCCTCCAAGTTCATATAGTGCTGAAGCAACCCCAAAATATCCTGAAGCAAGAGGTAAAAGATTATCTATTAATTTCATATTTACTCCTATATAAGATAGTTATATTTATATATCCAATCATAATTGCTGATTGGATTTTTAATATTTTCTTGTATTGAATCTAATAAATTTTTTAAATTTTCATATCCGTAAAAAGAGTGTTGATATCTTGAAAGAGGGATATTGACAGCATTTTGGCAAAATATACCGGCATCAACCCCAAACGCTAATTCTATATCGTTAAAAAAATTTATATTTTCATTTAAATATGGATGTGAAACGTTATAAATATAGGTTTCAGGGGATATTTTAGACAATTCATTAATGTATTCTTTTTCATGAAGTTTTGGAGAATTTCTCAAAAAAACTGCTTTAACATTTCCTCCTAATTTTGTTAAAGCCAGTGCCAATTCCAAAGGATTGCCGTAAACACTGCTTCCAACAGCAATATTTTTATTTTTTATAAATTTGTTTTTACTTATTAAATTTTCATTATTTTTCTCTTTTATATTAATTTTTTTATTTGTTATTTCTTCAATTTTAGAATATTGTTTTTTTATTTCCAAAATATCGTAACTTACCGGTGCGAATATATAAGGAATATCTAACTCATTATACATTTTTTTTGCTAAAAGTAAGCCTAAAGGATGAATCACGATATTTAATGAAGCAGAAGATAATTTATACAAATCATGGACATTTTTAAGTGTAGGAATTTGATAGATATTTTCATAACCCAACTTTTTAAGAAAAACCAATAATTCTGAATCTTCTTTCAATGGTATAAAAGTTCCTAAAATATTAACACTGTTTTTATTTATTTCTGTTTTTTTATCTTTTAAAATATCAATTAAAGATTGATATGCCAATTCAAAAGGGGAAGGTTTTAATCCTATCGTTAAAGGTGCCATTACTGTATATATTATTTCAATATTTAATTTTTTTTTCATATTTTCAACTACATCTGTATAATCGCTTTCTAATAAATAATCGCAACATGTTCCCGCCAATATAAGTATTTCTGGCTTTTCTTTTTTTGAAATTTTTAAAATAGCTTCTTCCACTTTTGAAAAATGTTTTCCCATTATAATATCTATTTCGTCAATATTCAGCATATAAAAACGCCCGTAAAAGTTTCTTGCATGGGACATAAAAGAGGAGTGTCTAAGACAGGCCAAAGGTCCCACCATCAGGCAAATACTGTTAGGCAAAAGTAAAGTGGTTTCAACCACTCCCCATCCTGCAAGATTCGGACCCATGGACTCCAGGGGTGCAAAAGGAAAATTTTTTTCATTTAATTCAGAAATTTTAACTCTTGTCTGTTCAATAAGCATCTAAAATCCTTTTTGCAATTGAATAAAAATTTTTACTTATTTGAGCATTTTTGTCATATTCTATTACAGTTTTTCCTAAAAGTTCCGCCTTATTAATAGATTCATCCCTTGGTAAAACTCCCAATATATCAACATTCATTTCTTTTGCAAAATTTTGTACTTTTTCCAATTCATTAGGTATATTTCTTAAATTGACAATAATTCCCAATAAAGATGCATATCCTTTGTTTTTAAAATTTCTAACAGCTTTTATAATATTTTCTGCCGCAAAAAGAGACAGTTTTTCTCCGGATGTCACTACAATTACTTTTTCGGCATATCCTTTTCTCATTGGAACCGCAAAACCGCCGCATACAACGTCTCCCAAAACATCATAAAAAACAACTTCGGGTTTATATATTTCATAAGCATTCAATTCTTTTAAAAGTTCGAGTGCCGTTACAATACCTCTGCCCGCGCATCCTTGGCCGGGTGTTGGACCGCCAACTTCAAAAGTCACAGTATTTGCAAAACCTGTTTTTACTATTTCTTCGATTGATTTTGGCATACCATTTTCTTCAATATAACTAAGTATTGTTTTAGGAGGCACTCCTCCTAAAAGATTTATTGTAGAATCTGCTTTTGGATCGCAGCCTATTTGTATGACCCTTTTCCCCATTGTTGCAATAGCAGCGGATAAATTGGATGTAATTGTTGATTTTCCAATACCGCCTTTACCATATATTGCTATTTTTTTCATTGGTATTCCTTTATTTTTAATGAATTCCCTTTAGTTCTTGAAATTTTAATACCCGCTTTTGTAATTACATTTGTAGCTTCATTTATATCTACATAACGTTTTTTAGGTGCACATTGAAATTCAAATTCAATTTTTTTATTTTTACTTTCGAAAGAAGGGTTGCAATTTGGCATCAAAACGTTACATCCACCTTTAGTAAAACATAAAAATTGCCCATTTTCAGGATTAAGTGTTGCAACTGTATTTGCGGCTGCAATATGCGTGTTTTTAGTTACAATTCTTGTTAATGCAAAAACTCTCAACATAAGATTAAAATTTCCGGAAGAAAACTTTTTTAAAGGTGTTTGCGGATGCGGAATAAAAGGACCTATATTTATCATATCGGGTTGAAAATCCTGAAAAAACAGGATATCGTCTGCCAAATCATTGAAAGTTTGTTTTGGTAAACCCACAATATTGCCAGCTCCTACCTGGAAACCTGTTTTTCTTAAAAATTCTAACGCTTTTATTCTGTCTTTTAATTTTCTGCCGGGTCTCATTTTTTCATATAATTTTTCATTCATTGTTTCATGTTTCATTAAATACCTATCGGCTCCGGCATCTTTGAATGCTTTATAATCATCAAAAGACAACTCTCCCAAGCTCAATGTAATGGCTACATCATATTTTTTTTTGATTTGTCGGATAATGCTGCAGATTTTTTCTCTTGTAAAAAAAGGGTCTTCCCCTGATTGTAAAACTATGGTTTTTATCCCTTTTTGGGCAATTTCACCGGCTATTTTAATTATAGTTTCTTCATCCATCCTAAAACGTTTCATTTCTTTATTACTTTTTCTTAAACCGCAATATAAACAATCACTGATACAATAATTGGAAAAATGTATAACTCCCCTTATATGAGCTTCATTACCACAGTGTTTATTTCTGATTTCTGTTGCTCTTTCAAAAATTTTATTATCGTTTTTTATTAACGATAGAATAATTTCAGTTTTATTTAACATCATTTTTCAACTTTTTTCTTTCATTTTCAAACATCATTAAAGCAGCGGGGAAAGGGCTCAAAGTTCTCTTAATAACTCCCTGTAAAAAAGAAATCGCCATACCATAATTTGTAATAGGAACGTTAACTTCTTTTGCCATTTGTATGCGTGAAAGCATTCCTCTTCTATTTAATACACATCCGCCGCAATGGATAATAAGTTTATAATCCGATACATTATCAGGGTAATCTTTTCCGGCATAAACATCAATTTGCAAATCCCCCCCTACATACTGTTTAAGCCATCTTGGAATTTTAACCCTTCCTATGTCATCCTCCAAAGCATGATGAGTGCATGCTTCAGCTATTAAAACTTTATCTCCCGGCTTAAGAGCATCTATATGTGCGGTGCCCCTGGCTTGTTCCAGTAAATCTCCTTTATAACGGGAGAAAAGTATCGAAAAGGTTGTCGCTTTTATATCTTTTGGAATATCCGCAACCATTTTTAATACCCCCTGTGAGTCACATACTACAATATCGGGTTTTTGATTTAAAATAGACATTGCATATGAAAGTTCTCTTTCTTTAACAATCAGTGCCATGGAATCGTTATCCAAAGTGTCTCTTATAGTTTGAACCTGGGGAAGTATCAATCTGCCTTTAGGAGCTTCTAAATCAATAGGAACAACCAAAACAGCCAATCCCCCTGAGGGGATTAAATCACCTATTAACGCCGGCGGTTGTAAAAAATCAGATGGGCAAATATCAATAATGTGTTTTTTTAAAGCATTAATATATTTTTCTTTATTATCACTGTCTAAACTTGAAACTTTAATAATGTTTTTTCCAAAAATTGATTCAAGTTTATTTATAAATTCATCCGAAGGCTTTTGTAAATCGATTTTATTAATAACAGCAATTAAAGGAATTTTTTTTTCTTTTATTATCTGAATTATATTTTCTTCATAATCAGTCCATTTATCAGGCTCTAAAATTAATAAACAAATATCAGTTTTTTTAAGAACATTTAAAGTTTTTTCTATTCTTAAGTTTCCCAAAACTGAATTATCATCAAATCCAGCTGTATCTAAAAAAACAACCGGTCCTATTGGCAATAATTCCATTGTTTTTTCGACAATATCTGTTGTAGTTCCGGCAACAGGGGAAACAATCGAAATATTTTGTCCTGTAATCATATTTAAAAAAGACGATTTTCCGACATTTGTTCTTCCAAAAACACCGATATGTAATCTTAAACCTTTAGGTGTTGATATCATTAAACAGCTCCTTTAATTTATTCTTATCATATCCAAGAGAATTAAGATTTTCAGGAAAAAATAATTCAAGAATTTTTTCGCCAAATCTATTTTTTAAAAATTCTTTTATATTCGTTATGTTTTTATTTTGTATTTCTTTTACAATTTTTAATGTTTTCTCATAACCTATCAAAGGGAGTAAAACGGTTAAAATTGAAAAGCTTTCTTCAAAATATTTATTACATATTTTTTCATTTGCTTTAATTTCTTTAATATGTTCTTTCAAGTTTACAGTTATATTCAAAAGCAGTTTTAAAGATTCTATAAAACTAAATGCTATTAAAGGCATAAATTCAACAATTTGAAAAGATGACAAAGAAACACAGTCTCTTATTACATTAAAATCGGATTTAACTTTTATTGCTGTTTGTATTGCAGATTCAAGTATTACGGGATTTATTTTGCCAGGCATTATAGAAGAACCGGCTTGAACTGGCTTTAATTTTATTTCTTTTAAAAAATTCATAAGACGGATATCATTAGAAATTTTAAATAAATTTGAAGAATAAGCATCAAGAATACCTACAACTTCCACAATATCATCTGCAAAAGCGGTTACACTTACAGGATTTTCAGCACGGGAAATATTTAATCCAGTTAAATCTCTTAAAATTTCAATAACCAAAAAAATATATTCCCTAGGGGCGGTTAAACCCGTTCCTATTGCAGTAGAACCAATATTTAAGACCCTTATTCTCTCTTTGCATTTCCATATTCTCCATCTGTCTCTGGATATAGCTTCGGCAAAAGCCGAAAATTCCCTGCCGAGAGTAAAAGGGACTGCTTCTTGAAGTTCTGTCCTCCCGATTTTTAAAATGGAAGCAAATTCTTTTTCTTTTTTTTGTAGAATATTTTGAAAATCTGCTATAACTTCGCTTAATTTTTCCAATAAAAAAAGCGCCGCTATTTTTAATGCGCTTGGATATGTGTCATTGGTTGATTGATGAAGATTTACATGTTCAAGCGGATGTATCGGATAATGTTTACCTTTTGGATATCCTAATATTTCATTTGCCCTGTTAGCTATCACTTCATTTATATTCATATTTGTTGATGTGCCAGCGCCACCTTGCAATGCGTCCACTATAAAATCTTCCTGAAATTTTCCATCGATTATTTCGTCACAGGCATTACATATTGCATTAGCATATTCTTTGCTGAGATAATTTAATTTAGCATTTGTTGTTGCACAGGCTTTTTTAACCAATGCATATGCTTTAATCAACTCATTTGGCACTTTATATCCGGATATTTGAAAATTATTATAGGCTCTTGCGGTATTTATACCGTAATATCTATCAGATGGAATCTTTACTACACCTAAACTGTCTTTTTCTTCTCTAAACAACTAAGTAACCTCCGTGATTTTACTTGAAATAAAAAGAGCTGAACAGCTCTTTTTATTGTTTTATAGAGTTGATTTGAACTAAATCGTCTTCAACCCATTTAGGGGAATGATGTTCGGCGGCATCAAAAGGCATATAACCGCTGTCCAGTCTCCACATTGCTTTAAAATCTTCCATATTTATTATTGAAAGAGGCAAATGAACAAACGTTACAAGGGCTGTAGTTATTATAGAACCCCAAACATGGAAATAAAAGAAATAAAGCATAAGTTCTTTGCCAAGCCCTTGTTTTGCAAAATAAAGCGCCCATCCTGTTACTATCAATCCGAAAATCATAAATATAAAAATTAAATAAGCGACTTTTTGTCCAGCATTATATTTTCCTTGTGGAGCAGTTTTTTCAGGACCGAAAGGAATACCGAACATTCTGGGATATCCGCCTAAATTTTTAAACCATGCAAATGTGTCTTTATCCCATTGTAATAAATTTTTCATTATAATATAAAACCTGTCCGGTGCTATTAAAATAAAAGAAATAAAATTCAAAGTAAAAACAATTGCCGTCCAGATGTGAACTTCCATTAAAAACTTAGCACTTTCACCTGATGCCCATTTAAAATATACAGCCATTCCGGTAAAGGCCAATATATACCATGTAATTGCATTGATGTTATGAAACATTTTTTCATAAACAGGAAATCTCAATACCCTTTCATTTTCAGCAAGCATGTTTTCCTCCTTTTAAATTTAAGTTGGTTCTAACAACATATCCTTTTGTATGTAAAAGTTCTTCTGATATTTCACTCATCGGATGGTTCGCAAATTTTTTATAAAATTCCTGAACAGTAGGATTTTCGTGAGAAGCTGCCAATCCTTTTTGCTGTAATCTTATATCATCTTTATATAAACCTGTTTGCCTCATTTTTATATATTTATTCCTTTTTTTGAAAAGATCTGTAATTACATAACCTCCAACAGCGATAACCGATACTATAACCCCTGTAACTTTAAGAAAAGTTCTTCTGTCTATTAAAGTGGTGGCAGGTTTTTCTTCATATTGATAAGATAATTTTTCATTCATTTTATTCTCCTTTTTTATTTTAAGCATTTAATCTTAAAGGTAATAACGGGTCTATCCATGAAGTACCCATTGGATTAACAGGCTGTCCTCCTCCGTCAATACAACCTCCGGGACAATTCATTACTTCAATTATATGGTAAGGTGAAGTGCCTTTTATTACATCTTTAACAATTTTATCAAGATGATTTTTTATCCCGTTAACTACAGCGGCTTTTACCACAATTGTTTTTCCGGATTTAAGAGTAATAGGAATTTCTGCTTCTCTTAATCCGTCAGTATGTCCCCTTACTTCATAAAAATCCCATTTGGGCGGTTCTTTTCCAGAGAGAATATAATAAACTGTTCTAAGAGCAGCTTCCGTAACGCCTCCGCTGTTACCAAATATTGTGGCAGCTCCCGTGTAAATTTCCGTTTCCGTTTCATTTTCTTTTTCCGGTAACTCAAGAGGATTGATTCCTTTCATTTTAAGTAATGTGGCTAAATCCCTTGTTGTAAGCACTGCATCTGTATCAGGGAATGGAGGGGTGTCTTCTGGAATATAACCTTTTTCTTTTAAAAATTTCCAAGAAGAGTTGAATTCCGGTCTGCTTGCTTCAAATATTTTAGCGGTACACGGCATTATTCCGACAGTGTAAACGTTTCTCGGATCCACTTTCCAAATGTCTAAAGCAGCCCAAGTTTTTGCAGAAGGACCTGCCATTTGCATAGGGGATTTTGCACCGGATATGTGAGGGATTAGTTCTGGATAATATATTTCTGCATATCTAACCCAACCCGAACAGCAAGATGTAAAATGTGGTAAAGGATGATTTGCCATTTCATTTAATTTTTCGCTTCTTTCTCCTAACAGCCAGTATTTTACTTTTGCTATAAATTCGCTTCCTTCTTCCATAATTGTTTGATCGGCCGCTAAATTGTTTTCATAAATTTTAAAACCAGCTTTTTTTAATGCATTATGAAGTTTTCCAACTGTTAAAGTACCGGGAGGTGCTCCAAATTCTTCGGCTATTGCCACACGGACCGAAGGGGCTATTACCGCCACAACAGTTTTTTCTTTATTTTCCAGATTTTTCATTACCTCTTCTACAAAACTTAATTGTTCTATTGCACCGAATGGGCAGTTAATTAAACATTGACCACAAGCAATGCATTTCATTTCATCAATTGAGTGGGCAACACCAATAGCACCGTTTATCGCATCTGCTGGACATACATGTCTGCAGGTGTCGCAGCCTACACAGCTTTGAGAATTTATTTTAATAATACCTTTTAATTCTCCCGCTCTGTATGTACCGGTTGCTATATTTACATAATTTTTCTCTGTAGGAGAAAAAATTTTAACCTTGGCTGTTTTTTTCATTAAAAACTCCTTTCATAAAAATTTTTAAGATTAATTTTCGTTAAATTATAATATTAATTCTTAAAAATAACTTAAAATTTAATTTTTCTTATATAAATTTAGGACTAAATTAAATTTTAATAGATAAATTCATATATAAAATGTGATTACAGAATAAATTAATGACTTTTAATTAAGGATTTTTTATATTTTTTCATATGTAGAAAATTGTTTTTTATTTAAGAAGTTATAATATAAGATTATATTTAAAATATTAATAATTTTTATTATAAAAAAAATTAACAAATAAAATCAAAGCTAAAATAATCAATCTAAAAAATTTAGATTATTCTCAAAATTATGATTTATAAGTGTCTGTCACTTATTATACTAAAATTATTATTAATTGTAAATACTTTTTTCATTTATTCATTCTACATTATACATTTTAAATTTTTCATTATTTTGCCCGAGAGGGCGTTCACGTAGTGACTTTGGGCTCCGCCAAGTCACAGTGTGGGGATGGGAGCATCGGTTTAGGGGCGAGTCCATCTCGCCGCACACCCCGAAGCTACCGTCTCCCCTAAAAAAAAGGTTGTAGGGCCCCAAAATGTACGGGTAGCGCTCCTCCCAGGCATTAAAATTATAACAAAAACTTGAGCTTTTGTCAATCAAGATTTTTAAAGAGCACTTTATAAGCAATAAAGAAGTTATATTACAATTTTATCTTAATTTTACATTTTTTGCAAGCAGGACGCATTCTTTAATATAAGGATTTTGCGGAGTTAAAATAGAATTTTTGGTAAATTCCAAAAGAGCATTTTTCGTTTTATTTCCTATTGCAATCGGTAAAATATTTTCAAAATCATTGATTTTTGAAAAACATTTAACAGTGGAAGGCGAAGTAAAAATTACAATAGCCGGTTTTTTAATAAATTTATCAAGTTTAGCGCAAACAGTTTCATACACTATAATTTCTTTTAAAGAATTATCAGATTTATCAAAAATTTCTTTTATATTTGATATTATTTCTTTTGCCCTTAAAAAAAGAAATTTTTTATTTTTATATTTTTTATTTATTTCTTTTGCAAATTCATCCCCATAGGCATTAGATGAAACAAATTCAACAATTCCTCCTAATTTTTCTATTTCTTTTGCAGTTGCTTTTCCTATTGCCAGACTTGGAAAATTTTTCCATTTATCAGTTAATTTATTTATCGCCCTAACCCCGTTTTTAGAAGTAAAAATCAGATAATCAATTCCATCAAAAGAAATAGAAGAGGATAGAAAATTTATTTTTATAACAGGATAATTTATTACCCCTTCATATTTATCGTTATTTAATAAATAAATAGGTAACCTTAAATTTTTCACTTTTAACTTTTCATTTTTAATTTTTGATTTTACTCCCACTCAATTGTTGCAGGAGGTTTGCTTGAAATGTCATAAACCACTCTGTTGATACCGTCGACTTCATTGATAATTCTTGTTGAAACCTTTTCTAAAAATTCATGCGGCAAATGGGAAAAAGTTGCCGTCATACCGTCAGTTGAGCTGACACATCTTATTGCAACCGCATTGTCATATGTCCTGTTATCTCCCATTACCCCAACGCTTTTTACATTAAGAAGTACCGCAAAGGCCTGCCAAACTTCATTATAAAGCCCCCACGCTTTAAGCTCTTGAATTAAAATGTAATCAGCTTCTCTTAAAATATCTAAATCTTTTTCATTAACTTCACCCATTATTCTAATAGCAAGTCCCGGTCCTGGAAACGGATGACGGTATACCAAGTCTTTAGGCAGCCCAAGCTCTAACCCTAATTTTCTGACTTCATCTTTAAAAAGCTCTCTTAAGGGTTCAATAAGTTCAAATTTCATCCACTCGGGAAGTCCTCCTACATTATGATGTGATTTTATTGTTTTTGACGGCCCTTTTACAGAAACAGATTCAATTACATCAGGATACAGAGTCCCCTGCGCTAAAAATTTTGCGTCTTTATGTTTTTTGGCCGCTTCCTCAAAAACCTCAATAAAAGTATGCCCTATAATTTTTCTTTTTTCTTCCGGGTCAGTTACACCTTTTAACCTTCCTAAAAACTTTTCCCTTGCATCAACAGTAATTAAAGGCACGTGTAATACATTTTTAAAAGCATGTTCAACTTCTTCTCTCTCATTTTTTCTAAGCAGACCTGTGTCCACAAAAATAGGAATTAATTTATCTTTAATGGCTTCATGTAAAAGTGCCGCTGTAACCGAACTGTCAACTCCACCGCTTAATGCACATATTACTTTGTTTTCCCCTACCTGTTCTTTAATTTTTTTGATTTGTTCTTTTGCAAAATGAGCCATATCCCATTTACTTGTTACAGAGCAGACTTCTTTTGCAAAATTTTTTAAAATTTTACTTCCTTCATCTGAATGGGCTACTTCCGGGTGAAACTGAATTGCATAAATTTCTTTTTCTTCATTTACAATTGCAGCATATGGAGCATTTGAGGTATGAGCTATTCTTTTAAATCCGTTAGGCAGTTTTTCAACCCTGTCTGAATGGCTCATCCAGACAACTGTGGGATTGCTGACATCTTTAAAAAGTTTATGAGGTTCATCTATAAACAGCTCTGCTTTACCATATTCGTGATGGTGAGCTCTTACTACCTCACCACCGAAATCAACGGTAATTAGCTGCATTCCATAACAAATTCCAAGAATCGGCAAACCTAAATCATATATTTCTTTATCTACTCTGTAAGCGTCTTTATCATAAACACTTGCGGGCCCGCCACTGAAAATTATTCCTTTTGGCTTTTTTTCTTTTGCTACTTTTAATCCGTCAAAATAAGGCACTATTTCGCTGTATATTCCGACTTCCCTTAATCTTCTGGCTATTAACTGGGTATATTGACTTCCAAAATCAAGTATTAGTATTTCTACTTGCATTTATATCCTTTTTAATGAAATTGTAACAAAAAGAAAGGGAAAATTAATACCAGTGAAGAATTTCGAACTGAACATACCAGATGGCACAGCTTAGGAGATATCCGATTAATACGGCCCAACCATATTTTATATGTGTATTAAATGTATAAATCCCTCTCATTCTACCCATAACTCCAACACCGGCGGCACTTCCAAAACTGATTAAGCTTCCACCGATCCCGGCTGTCATTGTAACAAGCATCCACTGGGCTGCATCCATTGGAGGGTCGGCTTTTAAGATAGCCGCCATTACAGGAACGTTATCTATAATAGAACTTATAAATCCAACACCGATATTTCCCCATGTTGGGCCTATTATTTCATAAAGTTTGGTAACATAAAAAAGCCATCCAAGAAAATACAGCGCGCCTACCGCCGAAAGAATACCGAAAAAGAAAAGCAGTGTATCATGTTCTATTTTGGTCATATTAACAAACACATCTATTTTTTCTTTATATTTCCTTTTATGATAAAAACTGTAAATTTCCAATAATGCCAAACCGAACATCATTCCCCACATTGCCGGAAAATGCATCACTATGTGGCCAAATACCGCAATGGCAATGGTAAGAGCGCCTAAAAATATAATAACTTTTCCACCGTTTTTTATTTCAGCTTTAGGGGTGGTCAAAGCATCAAAATGAGGCTTGCCTTTTGGTACAAAAAGACTTAAAAGCCAAGCACTTAAAAGCCATCCTATAAATACAGCCGGAAACAGTGCTAAAAAATCTATTATTTCGCCTTTTCCTGCAGTCCAAGCCATAAGTGTCGTAATATCCCCGAAAGGAGACCATGCACCCCCGGCATTTGCAGCCACCACTATATTTATGGCACCTGGAACCAAAAAATTGATATTATGTTTATCTATAGTAATCAGTACTGTTGAAAGAATAAGCGCTGTAGTTAAATTATCGGCAAAAGGGCTTATCCAAAATGAAAGTGTTCCCGTTATCCAAAATATTTTTTTATAAGTATAGCCTCTTGAAATCAAACGGTATTTCAAAGCGTCAAACACACCTCTTTCTATCAGGCTTTCTATATATGTCATGGCAACCATTAAGAAAAAGAAAATCTCCGCTATTTCTTCAATCAGATGTTTAAGCTCTTCGTGCAGCGGTGAAGGGTCAAGATGGTTTAACCAAAAATATGTACCTATAAGCAAAAAAGAAAAAGTACCTATAAAAAGTGCCGGTTTTGATTTATTTATTTCAAATTTTTCTTCTGTTGCAATAAAATAATATCCAACAACAAAAATAGCCAAAACAGCTATTCCTACCCATGTATGAGTGTAATTTACAATTTCTTCATGCATTTTAATCCTTTCTGTAATGAGCCCCGAGAGACTCTTTTCTTTTAATAGCCGCTTTTATTATTTCCCTTGCCGTTAGAAATCTCAACTTTGTAAGCCGCCCGAGCTTATCAATATGTTTTTCAACGAAATCCAACGCCTCACTTAAACCGTTTTTTGTTCTAATTATACCAACATTTTTCCACATTATTTCCCTTAACATATTTTTATATTTTTTATCATTTTCTTTAAATAATATTTCATCATTTATATCGAATATTCTTTCATCAGTTTTAAATCTGTTTTTTAATATATCCCTTGCGGCTTTTCTGCCGAATACAAAACATTCAAGCGTAGAATTGCTTGCAAGCCTGTTAGCACCGTGAACTCCCGTATTTGCCACTTCCCCGGCAGCATAAAGGTTTTTAAAATTTTTTATTTTAGCATTCACATCAACCACAATTCCACCCATAAAATAATGAAATGCAGGAGAAATAGGAATTTTTTCAAAAGGCACCTTTATATCATAATCCCTCAGTTTGTTAAAAATTGTAGGAAAACGGTTTTTAAAATATTCCTCCTCAAACATACTTACGTCCAAAAACACTTTATGGCCTTTTTGCTGATGCATAAAAATAGCTCTGCTTACAATATCTCTGCTTGCAAGCTCCCCTCTTTCATCATATTCAAATAAAAATCTCTCTCCTTTTTCATCAACAACATAAGCACCTTCTCCTCTTAAAGCTTCGGTTAAAAGAAGTTTTTGAGAAAATTTACTTTCTATGAAAACAGTAGGATGAAACTGTGTAAATTCCATATCGTTTATTTCCATTCCCTTTTCTATTGCAATTCCCTGAATATCCCCCGAAATAGTTCTTGCGTTTGTGTCATATTTATATAAAGCGCCTATTCCCCCGCTTGCAAGTATTATATTATTTGCATAAACATTATATTTTTTATTGTTTTTAAGCAGACTCACACCGTAACAGACACCACCTTCTATTAATAAATCAAAAACTACTGCATTATCTAATAAATAACTTTTGTCTTTTTTTATTAAAAACCTGTGAAGTTCCCTTCCTGTAGCGTCTCCTCCGGCATGATAAACCCTCGGGACTGAATGTGCCGCTTCTCTTGTAACACCTTCGAATTTAAAGCCGTAATTTTTTAAATCCTCTTTTAATTTAAGAGACGAACGCGATAAAATTTCAACCATTTCTTTATTGTTGTGAAAACTCCCCGCCCTAATAGTATCTTCTATATGAGCAGGCACATCCTCTTTATCAAGAGCCATTGTAACTCCGCCTTGTGCATAGAAACTGTTTGCATCCCACACTTCTTTTTTTGTAATTATTAAAGTTGACAAATCAGAATAGTCATTTATATATTTTGCTGCCCAAAGTCCGGCGATTCCGCTTCCTATTATAACTACGTCAAATTTCATTTTATCTCCATAGTATTGTTTATTTCTATAATTTTAAGTTCACTTGAATTAATTTCTTTGGTTATATTTTGTTCTTTACCTGGCCAAACAGGGTCTGCCTTATAGCCACATCCTAAAAAAACAGATATAATTATAATATGAAAAAAGCAAAAGATATACTTAAACATTTATTTAATCCCTTTAATGATAAATTACAAGAAAAACGTTGTTTAAAAAAAATTATAGCACTAATGCCCCGTAAATACAATAAATATATAACTTCTTATTCTTTAAAAGGAGAGATTTTGTATATAAAAGTATCACATCCCGCTTTAAGGCAGGAGATTTTTTATAATAAAAATATAATTTTTTCTATTATAAAAACACTCCACAAGGCAAATCAGTGCAACAGTATAAATCCAAAAAAAATAGTTACATTTTATAAATACCAAAAACCTTTAACACCTCCAAAAGAAATAAAATTTTATATTAAAGAGGCGGGAAAATTTAAAATAAAAGCAAAAAAAGAAAATTTAAGAAAAAAATTTGAAGAAATAAAAAATTTAATAAACTCTAAACCCGGTTAAAACTTTTTTCGCTTTGTTTATATCCGAAACTTTAAATGCAAAAGAACCTTTTCTATCCGAATTAACTGTATAACAATAATTTATATCAATACCGTTTTCATTTAATGTTGAAACAATTTTGTTTAGAGCCCCTATTTCATCATCAACTTCAACTATTAACACATCGCTAAGAGTTAGAGAAAAACCGCTTTTTTCTATTGCTTCGGTAGCTTTTACAACATCTTTTGTCAAAATTCTGAGTATTCCAAAATCACTTGCTTCAACCAGTGTAATAGCCTTAATACTGACATTCTCTTTTGCCAAAGCCTCGGTAATTTCTTTAAGCCTTCCTGTTTTCCTTTCCAAAAACACTGAAATCTGTTTCATTTTATTTCCTTTTATCTACTATTCTTTTTGCTTTACCCATACTTCTTTCTATGCTTTTTGGCTCAACCAGATGAACAATGGCATTAATGTATAAATTATTCAAAAGTGCCTGTTGGAGTTCTTTTTTAATTTTTTCAAGTTTTGCAACATCATCAAACATAATACGCTCATCAACTTCAACCATCAATTCCAACTTATCCAAATAACCTTTTTTATCCACAACTATCTGATAATTTAAACTGACCCCTTCAGTATTTGCTATTACATGCTCAACCTGGGAAGGAAACACATTTACGCCGTTTACTATCAGCATATCGTCTGCCCTTCCCCTTACACTCTCCATCCTTACAAACGTTCTGCCGCATGCACAAGGAGTTCTATCAAGTCTTGTAATATCGCCTGTTCTGTATCTTATTATCGGAAGTGCATGTTTGGTAAGAGTGGTTAAAACAAGTTCGCCCTCTTCACCCTCAGGTAAGACTTCCCCTGTTTTCGGGTCTATTATTTCAGGATAAAAATGGTCTTCGTTTATATGAAGCCCTTCTCCCATGTTACAGCTGCAGCTGACCCCGGGCCCGATTATTTCACTGAGTCCGTAAACCTCGTAATAATCTATCCGCCACGCTTTTGCAACTTCTTCCCTAAGTCCTTTGCTTGTCGGTTCCGCTCCGAAAAAACCGGCTCTAAGCTTATAATTTTTCCTAAATTCAGGCCCCTCTTTTTTGGCCTCTTCTGCCAAATGCAAAGCAAAACTAGGAGTTGCGCAAAGAATTGTAGCCCCAAAATCACGCATTAACATTAACTGTCTTTGGGTAAATCCACCGCTTGCAGGCACTATTGCAGCCCCGATTTTTTGAGCCGCTTCGTGAAATCCGAGTCCGCCTGTAAAAAGCCCGTATCCGTAAGCGTTATGAACTATATCTTTACTTGCGACATCCGCCATATAATAACATCTTATCATCACTTCGTTCCATACATCCATATCATGAGCTGTATATCCCACAACAGTAGGTTTTCCGGTAGTTCCGGAAGATGAATGAATTCTCACAACCTCACTCATCGGCACAGTAAAAAGTCCGAACGGATAATTGTCCCTTAAATCCTGTTTTTTAGTAAATGGAAGTTTTTGTATATCTTCAAGTGATTTTATATCATCAGGAGTTATGTTTAATTCATCAAATTTTTTCTTATAAAAAGGGCTTAAATGATAAACCCTGCTTACCACTTCTTTTAATCTTTTAAGCTGAACTTTTTCGATCTCTTCCCTGCCTGCACTTTCTATTTTATTATAAATCATTTTATCTCCTTTAAATCTTTTTTTGTTTTATAAACAGTTCCTTTAAAAAAAGCAATAATTTTATCTTTATTAGTTATTTTAACTTCATATGTGCCCAAACGGTTACTCTCGGCAATAAGTTTTGCCTCGGCAATTAATTCATCACCTTCTTTTGCAGCATTTATAAAAGATATGCTCGTATCGATTGCCAGGGCAATTTTCCCAAAAGAGTTGCTTGCCACGGCAAACGCAAAATCAGCCAGTGTAAAAATAGCACCTCCGTGACAAACACCTGCCAGATTCAAATGAAATGTGGATACTTTCATTTTTGCCTTTGCATATCCGTATTTTACATCTATTAGTCCAATGCCTATATTTTTGCCAAATTCGGCATTTTCATTAAAATATAATTTAATTTTCTCCATAATTCATCGCTTTATCCAATATTTCAAAATTAGCTTTGGCAAATTTTGGATTAATATCTTTTATGGCTTCTTTTACCTCATCAGCGCTGAAAGGAAAATTTTTAACATTTTTTAATGCAACTCCCAGCATAAACACATTAAGCCCTTTAGCATCAAACAGACCAACTTCCACCAGTCTGTTTGCATCAACTATATATTCATTTGCTTCTATTTCAGGAAAATCAGGCGCATTTACAACCAAGTCCCCGCCTTTTTTTAAATATGTAAGATTTATAAGTGCTTCATCCCGATCAAGCCCGATTAATAAATCAGCCTGTCCGTAATCAATCAACGGGTTATAAAATTCGCCTATTTTAATATGAGAACTCACACTTCCGCCTCTCTGACTCATTCCGTGATTTTCCGTCCCTAAAAATTTATACCCTTTTTTAGCGGCACAAATACTGAGTACCTTTACTAAAAATACAACGCCCTGCCCGCCAAATCCTGCTAAAAGTATCTGATATTTCATTTATCTCTCCTTATGAAGGCATCCGTAGGACAAACCCCGCTGATACACACACCGCATCCAACACATAAAAGCGGGTCTATTTCTATTTTTCCCCTTTCATTATATGCCATTGGAGGACATACAAACTGGGTGGTGCATACATCACAAGCAACACATTTATCTTCATCCACTGTAGCAAAAATGCCTTTTAAGTTTTCTTTTGCTTTTTCTTTATCCAACACACAGAATTGTCTGCTAATTACAACCAAAGGGACTTCAACATTTTCAAATTTTTTCTTTACATCTTTAAAAAAGTTTATGGTTTTATTAATATCAGGCTCGTAAAAATACTCCATTACCTCAGCACCGCACCCCTCAGCAACTTTTTTCAAATCAACTTTCCCGGGGGCAGCCCTCTCGGGTGTAGCCTGTCTTCCCGTCATTGCAACGGTTGAATTATCCAAAATCACAAGTATAAATTTAGCTTTTTGATAAACTGCATTAATAAGAGGTGCAACACCTGAGTGAAAAAACGTTGAATCACCTATTGTTGCAATTACCGTTTTTTCTTTATCGGCAATACTGAAGCCGTGCGCCATTGATACACTGGCCCCCATACATAAAACCGTATCGATTGCTTTTTGATTGATTCCAAGCGTATAACACCCTATGTCTGAAGGATATATCGATTTTTTAGGCCGAAAGACTTTTTTTATTGCAAAAAAGATATCTCTGTGAGGACATCCGGGACACAAATTCGGTTTTCTATGCTTCACTTCAAAATTCTGGGTAAATACAGGTTTATAAATATTTTCCCCATTATATAAACCTACATTTTTTAAAGCCTTTAAAACTCTCTCTTTTGTCATCTCGTCAATTGAATGCACATCATTTGTCATTTTTCCGTAAACATTATGGCTTCTAATTTCTTCTTCAATTACCGGATAGGTCTCTTCAATTACCAATACTTTTTCATATTTTTTAATTAAATCTTTAAGCTGATTTAGCGGCAGAGGATAAGGCATTTCAATTTTTAATATATCGATATCTAAATTTAATTCATCAATTACCTCTTTTACATATCCAAAAGCCGCTCCGCTAGAGATGATTAAATTTTTTGTACCTTTGAGCTTATTGATTTTTGGTTTTATAAATACCTCATAATTATATTTTTTAATTTTTTCTAATTTTTCTTCCCTCTCATATGCCTGAGCCAGTCTTCCAGCCCTTGGGACTGCAGCCCATCTCGGTATATCCCTTTGGAAATTTCCTTCCTTCGCTTCAAATTTATGCTCTTTCAGTTCCACTATTTCCCTTGAATGTGAAACCCTCATTACGCTTCTTAGCATCACAGGTATTTGAAATTTTTTTGATAATTCACCTGCCTTTATGGTAAATTCATATGCTTCGGCAGGGGTTGCCGGATCGATAACGGGAATTCTTGCAAACCTAGCAAATTCACGGCTGTCCTGTTCTGTCTGGGATGAATGAAAGCCGGGGTCGTCCGCAACAATTAAAACAAACCCGCCAATATTGCCTATAAAACTTGCGCTCATTAAGGCATCACTTGCCACATTAAGCCCTACCTGTTTCATTGTGGCAGCACTGTTCAGTCCTGCTATTGCACCGGAAAAAGCCACTTCAAATCCCACTTTTTCATTAGTCGCCCACTTTGCATAAACAGGCAGATTTTTAGAAATTTTTTCAAAAGTCGTTAATATTTCACTCGAGGGGGTACCGGGATACCCGCTTAGAATTTGAGTATTGCTGTGCATTAGTCCATATGCAATTGCCTCATTACCCATTAATGTCTGTTTCATTTTTTCCCTTTTATTTATCAATTTTTATAATAATATCAAAAAAGTTTAAATATCAATTAATTTTATATTAAAATTTAAAAAAAAAGGAAAAAAATGAGCCATTTTGATATAGGCGTCTGCTCAGCTTTTTGGCTGACAATACTAAGTGCCCTGCTTTGTGTGATTTACGGTTTGATTAATTGGAACAAAGGTGATGAGGAAAGCAATGAAATGCTTCTAAAAAAATGGGCCGATGAAGAAAAAGAGCTTAACGAGGAGTTACTATGAGCTTTTGGGAAATTGCACTAATTATTCTTTATCTGTTCGCTTTGACATATCTTGGATGGATGGGATATTCAAAAACAAAAAATTCAACAGATTATCTTTTAGCGGGCCGTGAGGCACATCCGTTTGTAATGTCTCTTAGTTACGGTGCCACATTTATCTCAACTGCTGCAATTGTCGGATTCGGCGGAGTGGCGGCATGGCTTGGAAATTCGCTTTTGTGGCTTACTTTTTTAAATATTTTTGTCGGAATTTTTATTGCTTTTGTATTTATAGGAAACCCCACAAGAAAAATGGGCTTAAGGCTCGACGCCCACACTTTTCCTGAGTTTTTGGGCAAAAGATATGATTCAAAATTTATTCAGATTTTTGCCGCACTTATAATTTTATTTTTTATGCCGTTATATGCCACGGCTGTTCTAATCGGAGGTGTTCAGTTTATCAGTATCTATTTTCATGTGGATTATCACATAGCATTATTAATATTTTCACTGATAATCACTGCTTATGTTTTAGCCGGCGGGCTTAAAGGGGTTATGTATACCGATGCCCTTCAGGGTTCAATAATGTTTTTAGCTATGATTGTTTTAATAGTAATGGTGTTTTATTCACTGGGGGGAATAAACGAAGCATTCGCAAAACTTGATAACGTTTGGCAAATTACGGTAATAGACAAGCTTTCAAATACCGGTTTAAAAGATTTAGTTCCGGGAAGCGGCGATTTTATGATGAAATTATCTCAGATATGGGGATTTCAGGGCTGGAATAAAATGCCGTCATTTTTATCTCCTGGTTGGCTTTTTGTAATAACCACGATTACTCTTGGTGTCGGGATCGGAGTACTTGCCCAGCCACAGCTTATAGTGAGATTTATGACCGTAAAAAGCAAAAAAGAACTAAACAGGGCTGTATTAATAGGAGGGATTTTCATTTTGGCAATGACAGGTGTTATTTTTGTTGTGGGAAGTTTAAGCAATGCATGGTATTTTGAAAATTACGGAGGTAAAAACGCCCTTGAAGCGGCGGGGGCAATTGGAAAAGTAATCCCCCATTTTATAAATACGGCGATGCCGCACTGGTTTGGATTTATTTTCCTTTTTGCTCTTATCTCAGCAGCAATGTCCACTTTATCAAGTCAGTTTCACACAATGGGGACGGCTGTCGGCAGGGACATTTTTGAAACACTCGGGGCTGATAAAAACAAAACCACTTTATGGACAAAAATCGGAATTGTCATTGTTATTCTGTTTTCAGTATTTTTAGCTTTTAAATTTCAAAAGGCCCCGGCAATTATTGCGAGAAGTACGGCTATTTTCTTTGCGCTTTGTGCATCTGTATTTTTACCTTCTTTTATTTTTGGACTTTTTTCAAAAAGAATCACTAAAACAGCGGCAATTTCAAGTATGTTTGCCGGATTTTTTGTATCTTTATTCTGGCTGTTGTTTTGCCATTTCAAAGAAGCAAAAGCTTTGGGCATTGCCAAGGCGCTTTTTGGTGTAAATTCTATTTTGGGCCACAGCAAATGGGCTTTTGTAGATGCCATGGTTATCGCCCTTCCTCTTTCAACAATAACTTTGATAATAGTTACAATGATTACAAAACCTGACACAAAAACGATAAAAAAAGCTTTTGGCGTTAGAGGATAAAATCTTCCAGCTCTTCCTCTGTAATTTCACTCGGCATTCTTTTCATTAAAACAGAGGCGGCCAAAGATGTTGAAATTATAATTAATAACAGAGAAACATAAGTATTTACATCAATAATTTTAAATTCGAGTCCGAAAACACTCGCCACTATTCCAAATGTAAGTCTCATATTAAAAAAAAGCCCGGCAATTTTATAAACACTTTTTTTAAAAAACGGTTTTGTCGCAATTACGGTCGCCAGATATTTTGTGCCAAACGCTATAATTCCAAGTATTATACTCAAAAATAAAATCTTAAAATTAATAACGTCAAGTTTAATTGAATAACCCGCTTTAAAAAAGAAAAAAGGAGCCACGAATCCAAATATTATAGCCCTTAATTTTTTTTCTATCATTTCATGTTCTTTTAAAAATTCAGAAAAAAATATTCCCAGGGCAAACGCTAAAACAGCTTCGTTAATATGTATCTCTTTTGAGAGAAAACCGATTGAAATTAAAATTGCAATAATAAACCTTATAGGAAATTCTATATGATTGCCTGTGTATCTGGCAAATAATTTTTCACCGAATTTAGGCAAAACAAACATTACTATTAACAGTACGCCTAAAAAAATAATATTCTGATAATTTATTCCTTCAAACAAAAAGCTCAGTGAAAACATACTGATTATATCCACAATCATAGCCCCGGCCAGAAGCGTCTGACCGGAATTAAGATGAAGCATATTTTTATCTTTCAAAAGCGGATACACGAGTGCCAGAGAGGTGGTGGAAAGCGCTATGCTTATTAGCAAAGACGCTTTAAGGGAATAAAGTAAAATAAATTTGCTAATCAGAAATATTGAAACAAACGGCAATAAAAAAGAAGACACCCCTATAAAAACGGCTTTTATAAAATTTTTCTTAAGAAGTTTTAAATCGCTCTCAAGCCCCGCAAAAAACATAAGCCCCAAAAGTCCCACGTTTGCCAGAAATTCCGCCCATTTTAAATCGCTCATATGGAAAAAATTAGCGGCTATACTTCCCGCTATAATTTCAAAAATAGCGGGGGAAAAACTAATCTCAAGTGCAATAATTCCGGCAATTATTATTAATGCCACTACCACCAGACTCTCTATTTCAAGCTTCATTTTAACCTTTTTTAGTATAATTTTATCAAAAAGGAGAATATTGCAAAAAAAAATAAAAAATTTACCGCCTAAACCGGGAGTTTATCAGTATTTTGATAAAAACGGCAAACTGTTATATGTGGGAAAAGCAAAAAACCTGAAAAAAAGAGTAAAAAGCTATTTTAGATTTAATCCTTTCAGAGCGGCGGATAATTTAGCCCCGAGAATATATAAAATGATAAATGAGGCAAAAGAGCTTAATTATATAGTCGTGGAAAGTGAAAGTGACGCACTTATACTTGAAAATTCTTTAATTAAACAGTTAAAACCCAAATATAATATTCTTTTAAGGGATGATAAAACATATCCTTATATTTATGTGGATATGGATGAGCTTTTCCCGAGACTTGAAATAACAAGAAAAATAATAAAAGGCAAAAATATAAAATATTTCGGACCGTTCAGCAGCGGTGCGGGTGCGATTTTAAAAACAATATATGAAGAAATTCCCCTTGTTCAGTCAAAAAGCTGTTTGAAAAATAAAAAAGCATGCCTTTATCATCAGATAGGAAAATGTCTGGCGCCATGCGTTGGTAAGATTAACCCGGAAGAATATAAAAAATATATAAATAAAGCAATTGAACTAATCCATGACAAAGAAAAAATTCTAAATATTCTTTATAAAAAAATGGAAAAATTTGCAAAAAAATTACAGTTTGAAGAAGCGGCTGAAATCAGAGACAGAATAAAATCTATAGAAAATGCCGAAATTTATTCTAATGTAGATTTGGCAAAACTTGAAGATTTGGACATTTTTGTTGTAGAAACATTTAATAATAAGGCTGTAATAATCAGAATATTTGTAAGGGAGGGAAAAGTAGTCTCCGGCACTCACAATATAATAAATGCTCAAACTGAAATAGATAAAAATGAAACCTATAAAAGAGCTATTTTAGAATTTTATAACAGAGAAACTCCTTTTACATCCTCAAAAATTTTAGTGGGTGAAGATTTTGAGGAAAGAACTGCTTTAAGCAAATTTTTAAGTGAAAAATTCAAAAAAAAAATTTCAATAGTTACACCGACCACAAAAGAGAGAAAAAATTTAATAAATTTGGCTAAAATTAATGCAAATGAAATTATGAAAAACCAAAAAGAAAACAATATTCTATTTGAAATAAAAAAGCTGTTTAATTTACAAAACATACCATATAAAATAGAAGTATTCGACACTTCCCATATGCATGGAGAGGCAACAGTCGGGGCAATGGTGGTTTGGGAAAATGAAAAATTCAAAAAGTCTGAATACAGACACTATCATTTAGAAGGAAAAGACGAATATTCCCAAATGAGAGAGCTTTTAACAAGAAGGGCAAAAAGTTTTGATAAAACACCCCCGCCGGAGCTTTGGCTCATTGACGGGGGGCCTGCCCAGATAAATATAACAAAGGAAATAATTGACTCAACTGGTGCAAACATTGATATTTTAGGAATTGCAAAAGAAAAAATTGACGCTAAAGCTCACAGAGCCAAAGGCAAGGCAAAGGATACACTCTATTTTCAATGGAAAATGGAAAACGGAAAATGGAAAATTGATAAAATTAATTTAAACGAAAATGACAAAAGGCTTATGTTTTTGCAGAATTTAAGGGATGAAGCGCACAGATTCGCAATAGAATTTCACAGAATTACCAAAAGAAAAAATGACACACAGATTGAACTTTTAAACATCAAAGGCATAGGAAAAGCAAAAATGACAAAACTGATAAACTATTTTGGAACATTTGAAAATATTAAAAACGCATCTTTAAAAGATTTGGAAAAGGTTTTAAATAAAAAAGATGCATTGATTATATATAATTTTTATAAAGAAAAAAAATGAAAACAGTGGCAATTGGAGGTTTTGACGGAATGCACATCGCACATCAGAAAATTTTAAAAAAAGTGGATTTTTTTATTGTTATAGAAAAAGGAAGCTCAATCACACCGGGGTTTGACAGATGCGAATATACTAATTTAGGGTGTGAATTTATGTTTTTGGAAAAAATAAAACATTTAAAACCTGTTGAATTTATAAAAATATTAAAAAAAATGAATGTAAAAAAAATTGTGGTTGGTGATGATTTTAAATTCGGCAAAAACAGAAGTGGAGATATTAATTTATTAAAAAAATATTTTGAAGTTGAGGTAATAAAAGAGATTAAAATAGAAGAAATCGGGGTGCATGCCCATATCATCAGAAACTTTATAAAAAACGATATAAAAAAAGCAAATAAATTTTTAGGAAGAAGTTATAAAATCAAAGGAACACCAATAAAAGGTCAGGGGCTTGGAAAAAAAGAGTTGGTCCCAACAATTAATATAGAACTCTTTAAGCCGTATGTAATTCCTAAAGAAGGGGTTTACATAACCAAAACAAATAATTTTCAATCGCTTACTTTTATTGGAAAGCGCTCAACCGATGGAAATTTTTCAATTGAGACGCACATAATAAGTGACAATGTAAAAATGGTGAGTAGTGAAAATGGATTTATAGAAATTGAATTTATTGATTTTTTAAGGGAAAACAAAAAATTTGATACTTTATCTGATTTAAAAAGACAGATTTTAGAAGATATTGAAAATTTAAACGGCAGCTATTGCCAATGAAGTAGCAATAAGCAAAAATGTTGCTATTAACACCAAAATATCTACTTTCATTTTCACCTCCTTTGTTATTTTGCAATAAAAGGATAACAAGGTAAAATTACAAAAAGATAACAAAGGGCAAAATTGGCACTAATAGATTTATTAAATATAAGCAAAAAATTTGAAGCTCAAAAAATATTATGCAATATAGAATTTCATCTTGACGAGGGCGAAAGAGTAGCGCTTATAGGTAAAAACGGAAGCGGTAAATCTACTCTTATGAAAATAATTGACGCCACTGTAGAAGCCGATGAGGGAGAAATAATTACAAAAAACGGCATAAAAATAAAAAGATTAAAACAAACCCCAACATTTCCCACAGGTCTTAGTGTGAGAGAGGCCATCGAAAATGAACTTACCGAATTCAAAGAAGCTTATCAAAAATACATGCATTTTGCGCAAGCATTTGCAAAAAACCCGGATAACCCTCAAATTCAAATGGAAATGGACAAAATTTCAAAATTCCTTGATTTCCACAATGCATGGAATTTGGATGACAGGATTGAGCGAATTTTACAGGAATTTGATTTAAAAAAATATGAATTTAAAGATATATCACTTCTCAGCGGGGGCGAACAGAGGAGAGTGGCGCTTGCAAGTCTTTTGCTTCAAAAACCGGATGTTTTGCTTTTGGATGAACCGACCAACCATCTTGATGTGTATATGACTGAATTTTTGGAAGAAATGCTTCTTAAAGAAAAATATACCTTTTTAGTGGTAAGCCACGACAGATATTTTATAGACAGAGTCGCCACAAGGGTAATAGAACTTGAAAACTGCCGCCTCAGAAGTTTCAAAGGCGGATATGCAAGTTATTTAAAACAAAAAGAGGAACTTCTAAAAGCAAAAGAAAAAGAATTTGAAAACGAAATAAGACTTCTTAAAAGAGAAGAGGAATGGCTGAGCAGAGGCGTTAAAGCCAGACTTAAAAGAAACGAAGGGAGAAAAAAAAGGGTATTGGAACTTAAAGAGAAAGTAAAATATGACAAAATGGAAATAAGACAGATTGAAATGCAGCTAAAGCGGGAACTTTTGGCAAAAGAAGAAGACAAAATCAATAAAAAAAAGGTTATGTTCGAAATTGAAAATTTAAGCAAAAGCCTTGGAAATAAATTATTAATAAAAGATTTTGGCACAAGAATTTTACAAAAAGACAAAATTGCAATAGTCGGTAAAAACGGGAGCGGAAAATCTACGTTTTTAAAGCTTCTAACAAAAGAGGAAACACCCGATGAGGGAATAATAAAAATCGGGGAAAATATAAAAATAGGTTATCTGGACCAGAGAAAATCAATGCTTAACGACAGCAAAGATTTAATAGAAACTTTTTGCCCGAAAGGAGGAGACAGGGTAAATGTCAGAGGCAGAAATATGCATGTTTACGGATATTTAAGAGAATTTTTATTCCCGCCCGAATATCTAACAAAAAAAATAGGTGTTCTAAGCGGGGGTGAAAAAACAAGAGTTGCACTTGCACTTCTTTTTACCAAAGATTTTAATGTATTGATTTTAGACGAACCGACAAACGATTTGGATATTCCGACTATTAATATTTTGGAAGAATATCTGATGGATTATGAAGGAAGTGTAATTTTTGTAAGCCATGACAGATATTTTGTGGATAAAATTGCAAAAAAGCTGTTTATTTTCAAAGGAAACGGTATTGTGGAAGAGAGTTTCATACCTTATACGGATTTTCTCGAAATTGAAAAAGAGCTAAAATTAATCGAAAACGAAAAATTAAAAATAGAAAATGAAAAAAAAGAAAAGCCAAAAAGAAAACAGACAAAACTTTCTTACAAAGAACAGCGTGAGCTTGAAGAACTGCCTGTACTTTTAGAAGAGCTTGAAGCAAGCATTGCGGAAATTGAAGAATGTTTAAGCAATCCTGATTGTTATAATGAAAAAGGTCTTGTTAACCTAACCGGGGAATTGGAAGAGATTAAAAAACTTTATGATGAAAAAGTGGAAAGATATCTTGAACTCGAAGAAAAAAAAGAATCCCTTATACAAGGATAAAAAATGGATACAAAAAAAACTATCAAAAATTCTTATATTTTTCTTAAACATTTAAAAGAAGATATTTTGGATGAAATTACACTATATGCCGCAGCTATGAGTTTTTATACAATTTTTTCTCTTGTCCCTATTCTTCTTATCATTCTTTCTTTTATAGCAGGCTCTCCATTTTTTTCGGATATATATGATAAATTGGAAGGTTTTATATCTTCAAACCTGCTTCCTACAAATAAAGAAATAATCTCATCTTATCTTCAAAATTTTTTAACAAATTCATCCAAAATGGGAATAATCGGAGGTATTTATATAGTGGTAACATCCATTCTGTTTTTTAACAACTTCGAGGAAATAGTCTCAAAAATTTTTAAACAGAACAAAAAGAATATCTGGGAGAGAATAAAACTTTACTGGACAATGATTACGCTTTTTCCGATTCTTTTCGGAGTTGCTATGTATCTGTCTATAAAATTTCAGTTTTTTCTTGACAAATCCACTTTAACCTCATGGATAAAATTAGGGAAAATTCTTCCTTTTTTACTTATATGGATAACATTTTTTTTATCATATAAAATAGTTTTAATAAACGAAAAAACAACATCAACGCTAATTTCCTCATTTATTGTAACAATCGCCTTTTTTACAGCTAAAAACACATTTATTTATTATGTGTTAATCAATAAAACATATACATCTATTTACGGCTCCATTGCCACTTTAATGTTTGTGTTTTTATGGATTTATATTAACTGGATAATCTATATAGGCGGAATTTACTTAATTAAATATTTAGATATAATTACAGAAAAAAAGGAGAAATTATGGATATTTCAAAAATTAAACCAACCGAAGATGAAGCAGTAAATGCTGTTATAGAAATTCCACAAAGAAGCAATATAAAATATGAAATAGATAAAGTTAGCGGTGCCGTATGTTTAGACAGAATTCTTTACGGAAGCCAGTTTTATCCTGCAAATTACGGATTTATTCCCAATACTCTTGCAGATGACGGTGACCCGATTGATATATTGGTTCTCTCAACCGAAAGCGTTGTTCCGGGATGCGTTATTAAATCAAAGGTAATCGGTGTTTTAATAATGGAAGACGAAAACGGGCAGGATGAAAAAATAGTAGCCGTTCCTGTTACTAAACTGGACCCTCAAATGGCAAAAATTAATTCTTTGGAAGATTTGCCTGAAATTAAACTAAATCAAATCAAACATTTTTTTGAAACATATAAAGACCTTGAGCCTGGCAAATGGGTTAAAGTTACAGGCTTTGAAGGAAAAGAAAAAGCGATGGAGCTTATAAATAAAGCTATCCAAAACTATAACAAATAAACTCTTTTTCTCTTTTTTTGTTACCAATCTTCACAATATTTAATTGACTTGTCTATTCTTTTTTTTATTTTAACATCATTGATTTATATTTGCATTACAATAAATAAAAAAAGGAGTTTCAATGACAAGTGAAATTTATTATCCTCATAAAGAATTATTCAAAAACCCTGTTTTTAAAAGTATGGATGATTATAGAGAAATGGTGGAAAAATTTGAAAAAGATTTCGAAGGGACATGGGCAAAACTTGCAAAAGAAAAAATTACATGGTTTAAAGAGTTTGAACAGGTTCTGGATGAAAGCAACGCACCTTTTTACAAATGGTTTGTCGGAGGAAAATTAAATGTTACTTTTCAGTGCATAGACAGACACCTTGAAGATAAAAAAAACAAAGCCGCTATTATCTGGGAAGGCGACAACGGAGAAAATAAAACAATCACATATCTTCAGCTTTATAAAGAAGTTAATAAATTTGCTAATCTGTTAAAAAATTTCGGTGTTCAAAAAGGGGACAGGGTCGTAATTTATATGCCTATGATTCCGGAAGCCGCATATGCAATGCTTGCGTGTGCAAGAATAGGAGCAATTCACAGCGTAGTGTTCGGAGGATTTTCCGCAGAGGCATTGAAAGACAGAATCATAGATGCAAATGCCAAAATAGTGATAACAGCCGACGGGGCATTTAGAAAAGGGGCTCCTTATATGTTAAAACCTACCGTTGACAAAGCTCTTGAAGGAATAGATTTTGTAGAAAAAGTAATTGTAGTGGAAAGAAACAATGAAGATATAGATTGGATAGAGGGAAGAGATGTAAGCTATAATGAACTTATTCAAAATCAATCAAGCAAATGCGATCCGGAAGTGATGGACAGCGAAGATCCGTTGTTTTTACTTTATACATCAGGCTCAACTGGTAAACCGAAAGGTGTACAACACTCCCAGGCCGGATATATCCTCCACTCACAGCTTACAATGGAATGGGTATTTGACATCAAAGATAACGACACTTTCTGGTGTACAGCCGATATAGGATGGATTACAGGTCATACATACATAGTTTACGGACCTCTTGCGGCCGGGGCAACAACGGTTATGTTTGAGGGGGTTGCCACTTATCCGGATGCGGGAAGAGCCTGGAAAATGGTAGAAAATTATAAAATCAACCAATTTTACACAGCCCCTACGGCAATAAGACTTCTCCACAAAATCGGTGCGGATGAACCAAAAAAATACGATTTAAGCTCTCTTAGAATATTAGGAACCGTGGGAGAACCGATAGACCCTGCTGCATGGAAATGGTATTATGAAGTAGTAGGAAATAATAGATGTTCAATTGTTGATACATGGTGGCAGACGGAAACAGGAGGTCATATGATTTCCCCTCTTCCTGCGGCAACACCTATTAAACCGGGAAGTGCAACATTTCCTCTTCCTGGAATTTTTGCCGAAATTATAGATGAAAACGGTAATAAAATGCCTGAAAACGAAAAAGGTCTTTTATGTATAACCAAACCGTGGCCAAGTATGATAAGAACTATCTGGGGCGATCCTGAGAGATTTGTAAAAAGTTATTTCTCCACTGCCAAAAAGAACGGAAAAGCTGTATATTTCTCCGGAGACGGTGCAATTTATGATAAAGACGGTTATATCTGGATTACAGGAAGGGTGGACGATGTTATCAATGTCTCAGGACACAGACTCGGAACCGCAGAAATAGAAGATGCCGTTAAATTCCATCCTGAAGTTGCCGAAGTTGCGGTTGTAGGAAAACCCGACGAAATAAAAGGTGAAAGTGTATTCGCATATATTGTACTTAAAAATCCTGAAAATATTGCAGAAGAGCTTGAATTCATTAAAGAAGTAAATGAAATTATCAAAAGAGAAATCGGAGCAATTGCAACAGTTGACAATTTTGCATTTGTTCCGGGACTTCCAAAAACAAGAAGCGGTAAAGTTATGAGAAGAATACTCAGAGCCATTGCAAAAGGCGAAGAAATTACGCAGGATACTTCAACTCTTGAAAATCCTCAGGTTGTTGAAGAAATTATCGCAATAGTTAACACCTGCGAACTTTAATTAGCAGGTTTTCCTGCTTTCTCAGCAATAATCATGGCAACCTGTGAAAAATTAAACAATTTAACTTTTTCAACCTCAAAACCTGCTTTTTTTAATAAATCACTCAGTTCATTTACCGTATAAAAATTTTCAATGGATTTAGGCAGGTATTCATACGCCTCTTTGTTTTTAGTAATAATTCCCCCTATTTTAGGTAAAAATTTATTTGTATAAAAATCTATACATTTTCTAAATTTTTTTTCTTTATCCGATTTTACAAATTCCAAAATTAAAAGTTTGCCGTTTTCTTTTAAAATTCTGTTAAATTCTCTCAGGGCTTTTTCAATTTCAAGCACATTTCTTATACCAAAAGAAATGGAAATAACGTCAACGGAACTGTTTTCACAGGGAACATCGGTTGCATATGAGTTATAAAAATTAATTTCCGGAAACCTTTTTTTCGCTACTTCAAGCATTCCTTTGCTTGGGTCCAAACCGCATATTTTCAGTTTTTTATTTTTAATCGTATTTTTCCATATATCAATCATATCGCCCGTACCGCAGGCAACATCCAGTATTTTTAAATTTTTTTTGTCAATTTTACTAACAGCTTCCTTTACCGCTTCTTTTCTCCATTTTTTATCAATCCCCAAACTTAATATTCTGTTTGCAACATCATATTTGGGAGCGATGGAATCAAACATTTCAACTATTTTTTTCTGCACAATTTCTCCTTAACAAATTCTCGGCAGCAGTTCACCTTTTGGAAGTTCAATATATCTGCTTGAACCCCATGGTGATTTTAATACAACTTTATTTCCCTGTGTTACTTTTCCTATAACAGAAGCGTTCGGATTAAATTTTTTTAATATTTCCTCGGCTTTTTCGGCATCTTTTTCACTTACGGCTACAATAAAGGTTCCTTCATTTGCCAAATCCATAGGTTCAAATCCAAAAATTTCACAAAGACCCGCAACATCATTACTGACAGGGATTTTTTCCTCATTTATTTCAATACCAATGTTACTTGCATTTGCCCATTCGTTCAAAACAGCGCTTAATCCGCCTCTTGTTGCATCACGCAAAGCTTTTATATCTATACCTTCATTTATAAGAGATTCTATTTCATTCCATAATATTTTACAGTCGGTTTTTGCTTCGGTATCCACACCGTATCTGTGGGCCATAATGATACTGCCGTGTTTTCCAATATCTCTGCTAACCAATACAATATCTCCGGGTGTAAGATTATGGGCTGAAATATTTTCTTTTTGTATATGCCCCACTCCGCTGGTGTTTATAAAAATTTTATCAACACTTCCGGCAGGAACGACTTTTGTATCACCGCAGACTATTTTCGCCCCTATTTTGTTCAACTCTTCACTCATTGTTTTAACAATTTTTTCGAGTGTTTCAAAATCTAAACCTTCTTCTATCATAAAACCGCAGCTTAAATATTCAGGTTTCGCACCCATCATAGCCAAGTCGTTACAGGTTCCGGCAACTGCAAGTTTTCCTATATTTCCTCCGTTAAAAAAAAGAGGGCTGACGGTAAAAGAATCTGTCGTAAAAGCTATTTTTCCGTCTGCATTTAAAACAGCGGCGTCTTCGGCGCTTGTCAGAATATCGTTATTGAAATATTTATAAAAAAGTTCATTTATGAGTTTATTGGTTTCTTCTCCTCCTCCGCCGTATGCAAGAGTTATTTTATTCATTTTTATCTCCTTTATACTAATATTACAACTCACTGCTCACCACTCACCACTCACTACTCACCATTCACTATTTTCACCATTTTTAATTATCTTGCATATCTGTAATAAGCATTGCATGCGCCCTCATCACTTACCATACAGCTTCCGTAAGGGGTTGAAGGAGTACAGGCCTTGCCGAAAAGTTTACAGTCGGTCGGTTTTGCAAGACCTCTTAAAATTTTTCCACAGATACATAATTTATGGTCGTCAATAGGTTCATTTGGCAATACATTCGCATATATTTTTTCAGCATCAAACTCGGCATATTCATCTTTTAATTTAAGGGCGGAAAAAGGTATGTCTCCAAGCCCCCTCCATCTAAAAGTTTCCCTCACTTCCATAAACTCATCAATCATTTTTTGAGCCAGCACATTTCCATCCCAGGTAGTCGCTCTTTTATACTGATTTTCAACACGGGGTTTTTTTTCAAGTTTTTGTTTTAACAGCATTAAAATACTTTCCATTACATCAACCGGTTCAAACCCGGCAACAACAACAGGTGTATTATATTCATCCACTAAAAACTGATAACTTTTAGTCCCTATTATAACACTTACGTGACTGGGACCGATAAAAGCGTTAATTCTTGCTTCCCCGCTGTCCATAATGACCCTCATCGGAGGCGGAACCAAAACATGATTTATATGATAATAAATATTTTTAACTCCCTCATCAAAAGCTCTTTTCATAAGTGCGGCGGTCATAGGTGTTGTTGTCTCAAATCCTATTGCAAAAAAAACAACCTTTTTATCAGGATTTTCTTTTGCAATATTTAAAACATCAAAAGTGGAATGGAGTGCTCTTATATCATAACCCTCCGCCCTTGTTTTTGCAAGACTTGATTTGCTTCCCGGAACCCTTATCATATCCCCGAGAGTTGCAAGTATAACGTCCGGCTGTTTTGCCAAGGTGATTGCATGGTCTATTCTTTCTTTTGGCATTACACATACGGGGCATCCGGGACCGTGGATAAATTCTATATTTTCAGGCAAAAGCTGTTTTATTCCGTATTTCATGATGGTATGAGTATGTCCTCCGCAAATTTCCATAACCCTCATAGGCTCGTCAAGATCTTTGGCAAGCCTGTGGATTTCTTTACTTAAAGCTTTTATGGTGTTTGGGTCTCTGAATTTAAAATATAAATCTTTTAAACTGAGTTCACTCATTCTCAGCCTCCTCCGGTTTATATAAAAGCGGGCCTTCTTCTTTTACCAAATCTTCAGGTGCAATCGGATTTTCATCCCCCATCGAAGCTTCAGCCAGCTGTTTATACACTTCAATACTTTCAAGTGCAAATTTTTCATCAATTTTACTCATAGCATATCCGACATGAATTAATACATAGTCGCCCGGTTTTACCTCTTCCTGGATTAAATCAAGGCTTACTTTTCTTTTAACCCCCAATGTATCAACCTCAGCCATATTTTTTTCATCAACTTTTAAAACTTTACTCGGTATTGCCAAACACATATTTACTCCTCATTTTATATTTTTCTCATATTCAACATTCATAATTTAACATTCATAATTTACTTAAGTGCTCTTTTCTCTTTTCACTGATCCAGTTTATTATTTCATCAAGACCTTCACCTGTTTTATTGTTTAGCAGAACTACAGGCACTCCCGGTTTTAGTTTATCGGCGGCAACTTTTGCCTTCTCAATATCAAAATCAAAAAAATCAAGCATATCGCATTTTGTAATTACTACAATATCGGCCCTTCTGAACATAACAGGGTATTTTTCAATTTTATCGTCACCTTCCGGAACGCTGACAAACACCATATTATAATGTGCTCCCACATCATAACTCGCCGGACAGACCAAATTCCCCACATTTTCAATAAAAGCGATTTCTGTATCTTCATATGGAAAATGGGGCATAGCGTTTTTTACCATACCCGCGTCCAAATGGCAGGCTCTTCCTGTTTGTAATTGGAACGACCAGATACCTTTGTTTCTTATTCTGTCGGCATCCCTGCTTGTTTCCAAATCCCCTTCAATTACGGCAAATTTAAAAGGAAGTTTATCGGAAAGATTTTCAAGTGTCGTTGTTTTACCGCTTCCCGGGGAACTCATCATATTAAAACATGTAATTTTATGTTCATTGAATTTTTCCCTGATTTCATCAGCCATTGCATTATTTTTACTTAAAATTTTTTCTATAACTTTAACTTTATGATTCAACTGAGGATTGTTTTTAATATCTTCATTTATTAATTCCTCTTTATGATCATGCCTGTGTTCATGATGATGTTCATGCTCATGATTATGTTCATGCTCATGTGTTCCGCATCCGCATTCTGTACACATATTTACTCCTTTATAAATGATAATTCATTTTATTTTGTTGTATTATATCTTATATTTATTAAAAAAAAGTAAAAATAAACTTTTCTTATACAAAAAAAAGACTAAAAATGTAAATGATAATGAGAATGTGCAAAATTTTTGTGTTTATGTTTATGTTTGTGAATAAGATTGGCTTTTAATAAAACATCCAAATCTTTCATAAGTTCTTCCATATCTCCGTCATAAATAATTTTATGTTCCTCATTCATAACCACGGCCCTCTCGGTTGTTTCATAAGCCACACTCAAATCATGAGTAGCCAAAACAACGGTTTTATCAATTTCAAGCAAAAAATCTATAAACCAGCCTGTTGTTTTTGGATCCATGGCTGTTGTCGGCTCGTCCAAAAGTAAAATTTCAGGTTCGTAAGCTAAAATAGAAGCCAACATTACTTTTTGTTTTTCACCTCCGCTTAAATTAATCGGGGGTTTTTTAAGATATTTTTCTATTCCAAATTCTTTTGAAATATTAAACACCCTCTCTTCAATATCTTCAAATCCAAATTCTTTGAGTGAAAATGAAATTTCGTCAAATACAGTAGGGTTAAAAATCATCGAATCCGGATTTTGAAAAAGTATACCTATTTTTTTTCTTAATTGTTTGGATAATTTTTTATTTACTTTCTTACCTTCAAAAAAATAGTTTCCTTTTTTGGGGAAATAAAGAGCAGCCAAAATTCTAAGAAGTGTGGATTTGCCGCTTCCGTTGCATCCAAGTAAAGAAATTTTTTCATTTTTTTTAATTTTTAAATTTATATTATCAAGTACTTTTTCATCATAAAAAAATTCCACATTTTCAAGTTCAATAATATTTTCCATTTTACATTCTCCGTTATCCATTATCAAAAAATCCCCTTGCTTTCATAGCCAGCGTCCTTTCATTTGCATCATGTAATGCTTTATTTAAAAAAAATTCAAATGTTCTTGTTATAAATTTCGGATCTTTGTCTGTGAGTTTTAAAACCCTGCTTTTAAATGCCAATTTAAAATCTTCGAATGTTTTTTTATAAGAAAAAATCTGAGAGAGTGTAATTGTCGTTAAATATCCCAAATCTTTTGAAAAAGCCATAAACTGTACGGGAGAAATTATAGCAAAAAACCAGAAGACAAAATATGTAAGGGAATAAACTTTAAGATTGATATACAAAATATAGTGCCATGGAGAAAGATGTTTAATAAAAGCCATTATAATATAACCCAAACTGACACCTAAATTAAAAACAATAATTGATTTTATCACTCTTATATTAAGTTTTAAAATTTTTTTGAAAGAAACAATCCATAAGAACAGTATACCAACTGATATAAATTCAATATGCTTTAAACTAAGTAAAAGAAAAAAAGTCAGAATAAAAAATATTCTAACTATGAGTATTTTTTTTGGCAAAAAATTTTCCTATCAAATATAAGATTATAAAAACTACTGCGCTTCCAACTACCGCACTGACATAATATCCCAAAACATCATTTGTCCCCGGAAGAGAATAATCCGGAAGCAGAGGATGGGCCAACTGTGGAAAATTAGCCAGTCCTTTTGGAATAAATCCTAATACTTTTTGATAATAATCATTGTCCCATTCTCCAAAAGCGGGTGCACTTGTTAATAAGCCAACTGGAACAGCCGCAATCATAATAACCATTATAATCAAAGCAGTTTTAACTTTCTTATTCATGCCGCAACCTCCTGAGAATTTTTTTCTCTTCTTTTAAGAAAACTGTATACTATTTGAGTAAATACACCGTCAACTACACCGAAAACTCCCAAATGCGCAGCCATCATTGCAGGAATTGAAACACTAAGTCCAAATGGGAAATATAATGGATGTCCATTAGCAGTATGCCAGAAAATTGGCTGAATCCCAAGTATTATTGAATCTGACAAAGCAGCAACGTTAATTGATATATATCCAGCTAAAAACGGAGCAAATCTAGTTTTATCTTTTAACCATTGAAAAACATAATAACCAACAAATGCGGCAATAAAAGCCATATCAAACGAATTTACGGCCCAGGTGCTTATTCCCCCGTCCCCAAACACTACCGCCTGAGTCAACAAAACAAACGATACAGAAATAAAGGCAATCCACGGGTCAAACATAATGGCAATCAGGGCCGTTCCTATTGCGTGGCCGCTTGTTCCCCCCGGCACAGGAACATTAAACATCATAATTAAAAAGCTTAAAGCGCTTAATGTTCCAAGCAGAGGAAGAGTTTTTTCATCCAGTCTTTCTTTTAATTTTTTAAATCCGTATGCCCACAAAGGCACCATTACCGCATAACTCACAGCAACAGTTGTTGGTGAAAGATAACCATCAGGTATATGCATTTTAATCTCCTTTTAATTTTTTACAGTGAATTATAACTCATTATCTTAAAAAAAACTTAAATTATATTGGTTCTTGTATTGTTTCAGAACTAAAATTTATAAGCAATTTGTGCTTTTATGGCATTTGAATCTTCATCATTATTATCTGAGTTATATTTATCCAGACAAATTTCTGTGCTCATTGCTTTTGAAACATCATAATCTATATATAAATCAATTTCATTTGCTTTTTTATTTTGAAAATCAATATGGCCATAATTTGCTGATAAAGATAATTTGTCATTAACAGGGACTGAAATATTGGAATAAATTGTTTTTGCATCCTTATCAAAAATATGATTTCCCTCTTCTAATGGATTCATATTGTCATATACGTTTCTGTCTATTTTCATAGAGCCAAGTCCGCCTTTTTTATCAGTTTTTATAAACCCTATATTTAAAGCAGCAACTTCAAAATCAACCCCGCCTTCAATATTAAAATAACTTCCGTTTGGTTTGTTTGTCATTTCGTTACTTTTGGAAAATACTAATTTGCCACTGTAAATATCTTTATTGGCATTTAAAGTAACGCCATACCAGTTAGCCAATGTAGGAGCATTGTAAAAATAAACATTTGTATTTAAAAAATCCTGTTTACATTCTACATCCAATAAATTCAACCCTTTTCCGTTATTTAAAGTGCTAAATGCTTTCAGTTCCTCATGATTGTTTGCCCTGCCGTGTCTGAATTCATGCAATATTGTATACTGAAAATTATCAATATTTCCGCTTAGTTTCAATTCTTCCTGAAACCCGTGTATCCATTGGTAAGTTTCTTTGTTTCTACCTGCTATAAATTTAAAATTTTTACCGTAATATGTAATATTTGCGGTATGAAGAATAGCTTTTGTAGAATTGTCAAAATCTCCGTCATGCAATTCGTTTATTTTGTCATTTGCCCTGAAACCTAAATTAATATTAAAATTATCAAATTTTGCGCTTCTATACATAAAACCAACTGAATACATACTGTAACCGCTGTCTTGCGCATTTTTATTATGATATCTTTCAAAATGCAAAGCAAAATCACCTTTAAACTTCCCGTTTTTAAGCGCATTATCAAATTCATTAGCGCATAATAATGTAGATAAAATCAGTGAACATGTTAAAATTTTTTTCACTAATACTCCTTTCATATTTGTAATATAAATACAAAATGAATTATAACTCACGTACTTAAGAGAAACTTAAATCACAATCATTCTTGTATATTTTTAAGACTGAATTTAATAAATAATCACAGGATAATCTTTATAAAAACAGATATCAATATTAATTTCATAAATATCTTTTAAAATATTTTTATTAATTTCATTCTTTTTACACTGATATTTAATTATTCCGTTTTTCATAAATATCAGCTTATCCGAATATTTCAAAGAAAGATTTATATCATGTATAATAATTATAGTTATTAATTCTTTTTCTTTTGTAATTTTTTTTATAAAATTAAGAATTTCCAACTGATTTTTTAAATCAAGATTATTTGTGGGCTCGTCAAGCAATAATATTTTGCTCTCCTGTACAATAGCTCTCGCTATTGCAATTTTTTGAAATTCCCCTCCGCTTATTTCATTTATCTGTTTATTTTTTAATTCATTTAAATTCAGTTTTTCTATTATTTCATTTACTTTATCAATATCTTCTTTTTTGGGAAAGAACTTAAAATAAGGCTTTCTTCCAAGCATTAAATAATCATATGTATTCAAATCGGTAATATCGTTTTTTTGTGATACATAACCGATTGTTTTGGCAAACTCGTTTATTTTTAATTTGTTTAAGTTTTTCTCATTTAAATAAACAGTGCCTTTTAAAGGTTTTAATATTTTTGCTATATTTTTAAGCAATGTGGATTTCCCTGCTCCGTTCTTTCCTGAAATAGAAACAATTTCCCCTTTTTTAGCCTCAAAAGTAATATCTTGTAATATTTTTGAACTTTTATAAGAAAATTCAAGATTATTTATTTTTAATTTCATTTTAACCCCTGTGAAGTTTAAAGAGCAAATATAAAAACATAGGGGCACCTATAAAAGAAGTAAAAATTCCCACCGGAATAATCACAGGAGAAAGAACTGTTCTTGAAACATCATCCGCAATAAGCAATAAAACAGCACCTATAACGGCACTCAAAGGAAAAATATATTTAAAATTCGAATTATTTAATATTATTTTTGAAATATGGGGAGCTATTAAACCTATAAAACCTATAATTCCAAAATATGCCACACATATTGAAGTCAAGATTGTTACCAAAATTAAAGAAACAAACAATATTTTATTTTTATTAACCCCTATATTTTCTGATTCTTTTATATTAAGAGCATTAAAATCCCACGATTTTAAATAAAAAAATATAAAAAAAATTAAAAACACAGTTCCTAAAACAATTAATTCTTGAAAATTAGCTCTTCCCAAATCCCCGAAACTCCAGTTAATTATTGCAGAAAGCTGGGTTTCATCGGAAAAATACTGCAAAAACATACTACCTGAAGAAAAAAGGGCACTAAAGGCAACACCGGCCAAAATAAGCGATTCGGCTGCAAAATTTTTCATTATTCCAAAAAGCAGTATAAAAACCATAACACTCAGTGCGCCCAAAAAAGCACTTTCAATTAAAAACATATTATTAAAGAAAACAACCGCTATACTAACCCCAAACAGCGCCCCGTGGGAAATACCCAAAGTAAACGGAGACGCCAAAGGGTTTTTTAAAACTGTTTGCATAACAGTACCGGCAATTCCCAAACTTGCACCGCAAAGCAAGGCACTTAAAATTCTCGGAAGTCTTATATTAAAAAGGATAAAATGATTTTGATTATTTAAGAATAAATCTTTTAAAGATATACTGAAATCTCCTATTTTCAGGGATATAAAAGCTATCCCCAATAAAAGGAGAAAAAAGAAAAAAATTTTACTTTTCATTCATCTCCAATTTTTTAAATCCGCCAAAAAATTTAGCCATTTGTTTGTAGCACGCTTTTCCAAGTAAAAATTTATATAATTCGTCTGCTTTTTTTACAGGATTTACATCTTTAAATTTATCCGGAAATACGACTTTTCCTATATAATAAGTATCTGCATATGCAGTTGCTATGTTTGTCATATATAAATTATACGGAAGTATGCCATAAACCTCGTTATTTTTTACAGCCTTTAAATTTTTAAAATTACTCATTTCTTTTTTTACAATTTTAAAACCTGATTCGTCTAAGAATATAATATCCGGATTTGCTTTATATAAAGCCTCTTTAGAAATAAAAACCTGAGATTTTGCATTGGATTTAATTACATTATTTATTCCGATTAACTCAAAAGGAGGAAATTTTGGCATTGTAGAGGTTATACCGTGAATTCCTTTAAATGCAACAGCTCCGATATAAATTTTTTTATCTGTTTTTGACGCCCTTTTTCTCAAATCTTTGTCTGTTTCAGTTAAAAATTCTTTTAACTTCTCGGCTCTTTTTTCATTATGAATAATTTTTCCGATAAGATTTAAAGAATAAAACAGTTTATCATTTGCGAATGTTCCTATTTTTCCGTAACTTAATACAACTACCGGAATATTTGTTTTGTTTTGAATGTTATCAGCCTGAGAAGCGTTAATATATCCTGCAAAAATAACATCGGGTTTTAAAGCAATAATTTTTTCCAAATCAGGATTAGGATTTGGCCCGCCCATTCCGATTACCGGAAGTTTTAAAAGATTAGGATGTGTTAACATATAAGGTTTTTTAGAATAAAAAGGAGATTTTTCTTTTTTTTCAATACCAACAACTTTATCTCCGCCCTGCATATAAACAACCAGTCTCAAAGCACCGGGGCCTATGGCAATAACCCTTTTCACATTATCTGAAACGTTTACAACCCTACCCAGTGAATCTTTAACACTCAAAGCAAAAACTGATACAAAACAAACAGCAATTAATAAAATTTTTTTTAACATAACAAATCCTTTAAATAAATTGAACCAAAAAAAAGGAGGAATTTTCTAAGATGGTCAAAGAAATTATATAATACAAACTTAAAAATTACTTAAAAAAACTTTTTTCTTGTATAATTATAGAACAGATTTTTAAAAAGAAGAAAAAGAAGGAACTTTCTAAAAGGTTCAAGTGAATTATAATTCATTTTTATTAAATAAGAGTTAAAAGGTCTAAAAAATGAGCTGCATCTATTGTAATCATTATATTTTATACAAATTAAAAAACGGATATTACAAATGCGCAAAATGCAAAAGAAAATTTTCACCGAAAAAAATTGAGCGGAAAGCAAAAATATTAAAAGGATTTTTAGATGAATTAAATCCCACGGAAATTGCTGAAAAATATAATATTTCATACGCAACGGTGGTAAAAGAAATACAAAACATAAGAAAAATAGTTGTAAATATTTGTGAAGAGGAATTTTTAAAAAAGCAGGATTTAAAAGAGTTTAATGAATATTTATATATACCCAAAACAAACAGAAAAAATAAAAATTCCATTTATAAAGCGCAAAATTTTTTAACTATCGATTATGGAGGGAAAATATACAATATACTGCTAAGCGATATGCAAAAATACAAAAATTTAAGTTATGAGGAAATTAAATCTCTTCTAAGGCAATCGCAGTTGATTAAAATACAAAAACAGATTTTAATATATCAGTTTTGGGAATATTTTGAAACATTTATTACCAAATATAAAGGTATCAAGGAAAAAAATTTTATATATTATTTAAAAGAAGCCGAATTCAGATTTAACAATTTTAAACTAAGCGTAAGTGAACTCGTAAATTATGAGATTCATCTATAAATTCCAAACTCCGTATGCTGCCTGCCCAACGCTGATACCCCCGTCGTTAACGGGAATTTTCTGATTAAAATAAAAACCATCTACTAAAGATAACATGGTTTTATTTTGAAAAACACCGCCTGTCAATAATACAGGCAGATTATAATTTTTTGAAATCTTTTTTATTAAATTGGCAAGGGAGTTTAAAAAAACAGAAGAGATTAATTCAAAATTTCCCCTGTTTTTTGCCACAAATTCAATTAAAGGATAAAAATTTATTTTTTTATTGATTTTTAAATCAATATATTCTTTTATTAAAGGATTGTAATATTTTTCAATCAGCATTCCGGAAAACCCCTCATATTCATTTCTTTCTATCATTCCGCCTAAAAATGCGACCATATCAAATATTCTTCCTACAGATGAAGTTAGAGGAAAATTTCCGTTTTTTAAGGAAGAGGCCAATTTATAATTTGAATATTTTTTTCCAATTTCATCATTTAAAAGACTGACCGCCATATTAGCAGGATATTTAACAGCTTTTTCTCCCCCTATTAATTTAAAATATTTAAAATGATGTACTCTTTCAAAATTTTTTCTGTTTGCTATAAAAACTTCACCTCCCCAAATAGCCCCGTCGTCTCCGTATCCGGTCCCGTCCCATGCAAACACCAAAGCTTCATTTAAATCAAATTCAAAAAGCCCGCTTAATGCATGTGCGAAGTGATGTTGAATTTGAATAATTTCTTTTTTTTGATTTTTTGCCCATTTTGTAGATTCATAATACGGATGTTTATCACAGATTATAATATCTTCTTTAAAATCATAAAGTCTTCTAAAAGTCTCAATTGTCCTTTCAAAATACTCAATACTGTCAATTGTGCCTAAATCCCCAATATGAGGCGATAGTATCATTTTATTATTAAAGGCAAGGGTTATAGTATTTTTCTGATTAGCTCCAACTGCAAGTATATTTGGTTTTATATTTTGTTTAATACTAAATGATTTTGGAGCATATCCACGTGAGAGTCTCATAGTGATAAACTTATTTTTAACACTTTGTACAACCGAATCATCGCATGCGTTTACAATATCCCTGTTATAATCAAGTATATAATCTACAACATTTCCAAGTTTTTTAATTAACTCATCACTATCTCTTATAATTGGATCGTTGCTTATATTTGCACTTGTTGCCACAATTGGAAAATCAATAAAATCAAAAAGTAAAAAATGCACGGGGGTATAAGGCAAAAACACACCGTATTTACCGATATCCGGGGCAATACCGGTTAGCTCTTTTTTCTTTTTTACAATTACTATAGGTTTTTCTTTTGAAATAATTAATTTTTCATCATTTTCATTTATTTCACAGTATTTTTTTATACATTCAATATTCTTAAACATAATGGCAAAAGGTTTGGAAGGTCTTCTTTTTCTTTCTCTCAATTCCAAAACCGCTTTTTCGTTTGTCGCATCACATACTAAATGAAAACCTCCAAGTCCTTTTATTGCAACAATTTTCCCTTCTTTTATTTTTTTAGCAATAAACTCGATTTTTTCTATTTCTTTATTAAACTCAATTTCTCTATATTTTTCATTTTTAACTTTACACTTTACACTTAATTTTGGTCCGCAGTCATAACAGCTTATCGGCTGGGCATGATATCTTCTGTCCATCGGATTTGTATATTCCCTGTAACATTTTTCACACATTTTAAATTTTTTCATGGAAGTGTTTTTTCTGTCATAAGGAATATTTTCTATAATCGTATATCTAGGACCGCAGTTTGTGCAGTTAATAAACGGATACAAAAACCTTCTGTTGTTTTTATCATACATTTCTTTCAAACACTCGTCACATACACAGATGTCCGGAGATATGGATGTGGTTTTTGTTGTTTCTTTTGATTCTTTTATTATAAAATTTTTATATCCTTGAATGGGTAAAATTTCTTTTTGAATAGAATCAATTCTTGCAAGAGGAGGTAGATTTTTTTGCAGGGTATCTATAAATTTATCTTTGTTATTACCCTCTATTTCAATAACAACACCGTCAGAACTGTTTAAAACATATCCTCTGAGATTTAATTTTTTAGCAATTTTATATACTGTGGGTCTAAACCCTACACCCTGTACTATTCCGTTTATTTTATATCTTATTCTCATAAAATACCTTATTTAAAGAAGAAAAAAGGAGAAAAAATGAAAAAAGCGACTTACAAATAAAATTATACAAAAATGTTATTAAACTATCGTTAAGATTTTGAATTAATAACTGCATTTCCGTATGCTTCTATTGCACCGCTCATAGGAAGCGCTTTTGGCACAAAAACAGGATAGTTTTTAGAAATATAAGTATAAATTTTATTTAAAAATTCACCTTCAAACATGTCACCCGCCAAAACAGCTCCGCTTAGTACCATTTCTTTATTTAGAGTTTCATAAATATTATTCAAAAATTCCGCAAAACTCTCAACCACACCATAACTTAACAAGTAATCGTCAACACCGGCAAGCCTGAAGCTCATAGCGGTTCTGATTGCCCAGAGAGGATTTAAATTCCTCTCATCCATTTTATAATCAATTCTTGGACCTTTTTTAGTCATAGCAGAACTTGAAAATTCCATTATTTTTTCGGCAGCTTCGTCAATATTATCACTAAATCCCAAAACTATACCTATAAGGCCCCACAAATAATAAACCCCTTTTTTATCGGTGTTTAAATTTGCTTTCATTGCATTTAAAAACAAATCATTTCTTTTTTCCGAAAAATTCTTTACAAGTTTTTTGCCTGTATCGTTCATTGCGGCAATTGATGCAAAAATTTCTTCAAAAGAATTAAATTTAAACTCAAACGAAATATATTCAACAAGTCCGAATTTTGGAGAATTTAATAAAATTTTACTTTCATCGCTTTTATACAAAATATATCCAAGCGTAATTTTATCTTCTAAATTCCACATATCTACAACACCGTAAAAACCGGCAAGATATTTAGGATTTTCTTTTGCCTTAATTTCCGGAAAATTTACTTTTAAATCTAAAACAGTTTTTTCTTCTGTGGAATAAGCGGCATATTTATCATTAATTCCTGCAGAATTACCAAGTGATTTTTCAAATTTGGGAATCAACCCCCTGTCCCCTCTTACAGGGATAATTACATGCTCTTTTGTATCTGTTACAACAGCCAATATTTCTTCATCTTTTTTAACATCAAAATTAAAAAATTCAGCTTCCTTCACAGCTTTTAATCCTATAAGTTTAATATCGTTTTTAATTTCTTCGCATAAAAGTTCAAGTATCATATCATCAGGCAGTTTTACATAATATGCAGGAGTTGAAAGTCCAAACGTTTTTTTAAAATCTATATTGGTTTTTAATTTAATAAAAGGCTTTTCAATACTTGCCAAAGCCTTCGCATCTCCATCAAAGCTCATAAAATAATTTGCAACAGCACTTAAATCAACCGCCAATATTGCATCAACATTTTCTAAATTTGTTGTTAATTTATATTTACCGTTAAACGTACCAACAGAAACTTCACCGTCTTTTTTCAGTTTCTCGGCAATTTCTTCAAAATATTTTTTTCTTTCGTTTTTATCATTTAATTTTTCATTATCAATTTTCAATTCTTCATTTAACTGATATCCGCATATTTCACAATGATGCATTGGATTATAATAATTTTTATTATTTACATCTTTTACCTCACTTAAACATCTCGGGCACGGAGGCAGGTTTCTTTTGGGAAATTCATTTGGTAAAAATTCACTAAATTCTTCTGTAACTTCCGCATTTAAAGAATTTAAAAAAATAGACATAGGAAGTTCATGGGCTAATTTTGAGGAATATTGCTCAATTTCTTTTTCACTACCTTTTACATATACATATAAATATTCATTTTCTTTTTTAATACCGATTGATAAATTTATCTCTTTTGCAACTCTTATAAAAAATCTCTCCAGCAAATCTCCACTCTGTTTTAAAATAAATTTTATAATCATATTTCATATCCTTTTAAAGCTTCCTCTGGCACTCCCTTTTTAAAAGATTCTTTTGCAATTTCTGTAAGTTTAATATTAGGATTTTTAATTTTTGCCTCAATTCCTAATTTATTGAGTTCAGTAATTAAAATCTTTTCCATTAATTTTGCGGCTTCCTGAACCTCGGGGGTTATACTAAAAGTGGTATCTTCACCGATTACATAAGGCACAACACCTATTATCTTTGTTTCAGGCAAATCACCCATTATATCAATCATTTGAAGGGTTTGAAGCATTTCAACCTCATGTGCGCTTCCCTGCCAGCTTACACATTCAGGAACAGCTCTGAAATCAAAGAAATAAACATCTCCTATTTTTGCCTCGTCAACATCCACACAGTCAAATACAAAAACCCTGTCATATTCAACAATTATAGGAATAAGCCTTTGTGCCAACGTTCCTCCGTCAATTATATCAATTTCATGAGGACCAATAAAATCATATTTTTCATCAATATAATTTGTAAGATGGACTCCGATTCCCTCATCACCGAATAATATATTACCTATTCCCAAAATTAATATTTTCATTTATTGCCTTTTGATTTTTAATATAGTAGGTAGAAAACAGGGCTCTGTTCACTACTTACTATATAAAAGAGAAAAAGAAGGTTATTCTTCTTCTTTTTCCCATTTCATACCTGAGAATATTGCATCCATTGAACCGTTTTTATTAAATACACCGTTAAATACTGCCATATAAATATGAATAGCTACAATAATAATAATTCCCCACATAAATATATGATGCCAAAGTCTTACATAAGCAAGTCCTCCAACTAATGTTTCAATCCATTTTGCAAATGGATACAACATTGCACCAAGTCCTTGATGATAAACTTCTGCATATAAAGCAAGCCCTGTAATTATAATACCGTAAAAAAACAGATAAAGTGCAAAATATGCCCAAAATTGCAATGGATTATAAACACCTTTTGTATGTGGATGTTTAGAAACCAATAAATAATATCCGACTTGTTGGAGAGCCACTTTTATATTAAACGCATCTTTTAATGAAGCTCTTTCATATTTTCCCTCTCTAAAAAAGAAGAAATAAAAAGTTTTATACAAAACTGCGCCAGTCATTGCAAAACCGAAAATAATATGTAATTCCCTAAAATATCCCTGTGTAAACCTGGTAGGATCTACTGAAGCATCAGCATAAGTTATATATGGATTAGCAATATAAAACCCGGTTGCAATAAGAACAAAAATAGAGATGGCTCTAATCCAGTGTTGCCATCTATAACCGGCGGAAAACTCTATTCCGCCTAAATAATTTCCCATTACTTTTAAAAATTTCATTTGTGCCTCCTTAGCATGCACCGTATTGCGGGTCTACTTTAAATTCACCTAATTTTTTACCTTTTACATCCATTACATGAACTGCACATGCAATACATGGGTCATAGCTGTGAATACTTCTTATGACTTCCAAAGGTTTGCTTGGATCAGCCAATTTCATACCAATTAAGTTTGCTTCGTAAGCGCCTTTTTTACCGTTTCCGTCTACAGGACCAGCATTCCAGGTTGATGGAACAACTGCCTGCCAGTTTTCGATTTTTCCGTCTTTAATTCTACACCAGTGACTTAACATTCCTCTTGGAACATCCCCGATGTATCTTCCTTTATATTTTTTATTAGTATCAATTTTATATGGTGTGATTGTTGATTTGTCAGATTTTAAATTTTCAACCAAATTATTAAATGCCGCAATTCCATAATCTGCAATAACTTTAGTCTGTAACATTCTTGCCGCTGTTCTTCCAAGAACAGTAAACAATGCTTTAGCAGGAAGTCCTGTTTGAGCTAAGAATTCATCTACTACTTTTTTAACCCTTGGATTTCCTTTTGCATAATTAACCACCATACATGCGAGAGGTCCCACTTCCATAGGTTCTCTGTTATATCTTGGAGATTTAACCCATGAATATTTTCCTTGTGGATTAACAACTTTTACATTAACTTCATTACCTTTACCGTCAACGGATTTACCGTCAACATATCCGGTATAATTAGGAACAGTTTCTCCGTTATATGGTTGTAAAAATCCTGTATCTTTATACCAGCTGTGAGTTACGTCTTCTGCTATTTTACTTTCGTCAATTTCATAAAATTTACTTAAATCATGGTTTTTAATATATCCGCTTGCATCAAACAGCCATTCATTTGCACCCACCTGATGTTCTCTGTATGTCAAAAAATTACCAAGATTAGTAGGTTGAACAACACTCGGTTCATTTCCAAAAGCAGCAGCGGCCATTACTATATCTGCATAATATGCCCTGTTTGCATAATCAGCCAAATCTTGGAATTTTTGCAAATATTCTCCAAGTCTGCTCGGATTTTCCAAATCCATAGCACATGTAACACCGCCGACTGTTAAACTTTGCGGATGTGGATTTTTACCGCCGAAAATTGCCATTGCCTGAGCTGCAATTCTTTGAATTTCAAGTGTTTTTAAATAATGGCTAAGTGCAATTAAATTTTGCTCAGGTGTAAACTTCATTGTAGGATGACCCCAATATCCGTTTTTAAATGGGCCCAAATCACCCCTCTCAGCAAATTTTTCTACTCTTTTTTGAACTTCTGCTAATTCATCAGCACCGGTAGCAATTGGCTCATATCCTTTTGGAACATATTTAAACGCTTCTTCACTTGCTTTTTTAGGATCTGCTTTAAGTGCACTTATAATATCCACCCAGTCAAGCCCGTGCAATTGATAGAAATGAACCATGTGGTCATGGAAAAAAAGTGCTATATTCATCAATTCTCTTGTAAGTTTTGCATTTAGAGGAGGTTCTATCCCCAACGCATCTTCTACAGCCATAATTCCGGCTTTATAATGAGAATATGTACAAACACCGCATATTCTTTGTGTCATAAATCCTGCATCTCTTGGATCTCTTCCTTTTAAAATAACTTCTATTCCCCTCCAAAGTGTTGCAGAAGAATAAGCATCTTTAATTACATTGTTATCATCCAATACTACTTCTACCCTTAAATGCCCTTCAATTCTTGTAATCGGGTCTATTACTACTCTTTTTGCCATTCTCTACTCCTTAGGATTTTTAATTGCACTAAGTGCTGCGTGAGCTACAATTGCGACACCTGCCACTACTAAAATAGTTGCACCGATTTTATCTGCTGTAGCATCTACTGTAGCTGAAGCAAATTTATGATTTGCAAGCGGTTCTTCATATGGAGCCATAGAATCCCAGAAATCTGGTTCAGAACATCCTATACAACCGTGCCCCGCCTGAACCGGCCAAGATGTATGTTGGTTAAATCTCTCACGAGAACAGTTATTAAATGTATAAGGTCCTTTACAACCTACTTTATATAAACAAAATCCGTTTTCTGCACCGTGATCACCGAACTCTTCAACAAATTCACCGGCATCAAAATGCCCTCTTCTTTCACATAAATCGTGAATTCTGAGTCCGTATGCAAATTTTGGTCTGTTGAAATTATCAACTGCCGGAAGCGCTCCGAATAATATTACATATAATATAGTTCCAACAATATTATTTGCACTTGGAGGACATCCAGGCACATTAATTACAGGTTTGTTGATTACCTGATAAACACCTTTTGCCCCTGTTGGATTCGGAGCGGCAGCCTGAATACCGCCAAAACTGCTACAAGTACCGACACTGATAATTGCAGCCGCTTTATCGGCAGTTCTTTTTAATTTTTCAAGCCCGGTTTCTGCAAATGGACCTATTGTTAAATCTTCTCCACCGCCTTTTGTAGGCACTCCGCCTTCAACGCATAATACAAATCTACCTGCAAATTTTTTCATAGCTTCTTCAAAATTTTCTTCTGCCTGCCATCCGGCTGCAGCCATGATTGTATCATGATATTCTAAATTTATATAATTAAAGATCAAATTATCAATTGTAGGTGAATCAGTTCTGATTAAACTTTCACTACATCCTGTACATTCAGCCAAATGAAGCCAAACAACAGGCAATCTGTCGCTAACTTCCGCCGCTTCGGCAATTAACGGAGAAAATTTTGTCGGAAGACCGAGCATTACAGCCATTGCTGCAGACCATTTTAGAAAATCCCTTCTTGTAAATCCATGTTCTTCCAAAACCTCAGCTACACTTTTTTGTCCAATTCCTGGAAGTTTTTTGAGAGTTGCTAATCTCTCTTTAATTTTTTGGATAGTTGCTTCATTCATTTTATCCCTCCAATTTTTTTGTTCAACATTATTATATACTAAATAAATGTTCATTTTCAATAGTTATAAGCAAAATTTATCAAATTTTATTAAAATTTTATTAATTTAATGGCTTACACATACGGCACAAATATCAAAACATTTAAATATGGAGTCAATATATTCTTTTTTTTCATTTATCATTGCAGACTGGGCGGCGGATAATTTATTTTTATCCTTTGAAGAGGAAAGGTTAAACTGTGTGGGAACTATAATATTGTAATAAGCGATTTTTCCGTTTTTTATTTCTATCTCATGAATCAGGCTTCCTCTGGGCGCTTCGACAGCGGCAATCCCTTTTGAATTACTCATTCCACATTTTATATATGAAGGCTCGCATATATCTATTTCTTTTATTTTATTAATTAAATATTCTAAAATGAGTAAACCTTCATATACCCTTGTAAGAATTCTCGTAAATATACTGTTTTTGTAATTATTATAAATTTTTCTTATATTTTCATTGTTTATATTTCTTGCAAGAGGACCTACTTCCACAAACTCCCCGTTATATAAAACATTTTTGCTTAAAGACGAATTTTCAACTTCTTTAACCAAATTGACATCACCGTTTTTTTTAAAAAAAAGATTATCTCCCAAAACCAAAAACCTGTTAATACTTTTACCAATATCTTTAGGCAGATTTTCAAAAAAAAGCTCAATATCCTCTGAATTTAAGTTCAAATCCATAATTTTCTCTTGATATTTTTCATAAATTTTATTTAATAAATCTTTTAATTTTATTATTTCCAAATTTGTGGGGTCTGAGGTAACACCTCCGGGAACCATATAGGAATTATGTGGATACTGCCCCGCAATAAGAGCTATTGCCTTTGAAATCAACGCGGCAAATTCGCCTGCTTTAAAAATATATTTTTTATCTTTTATCTGTGTTGGGAAAAGTGTAATATAAAACCATTTGATATGATTTTCCACAATTTCAAGCCCAACAGTAATATCTCTTAAAATTTCAGCTTTCTTTGAAACTTTTGCATTTACAGCATTCTCAATTGCTTTTACGGTGGCAAACAGATGGGAATGGCCGCAAATCCCACAAATTCTCGGGTTAATAACCAAAGCATCCATTACGGGCCTGTTTATTAAATAACTTTCAACACTCCTGTATTGCCAAAATTCTATTTCAACAAAATCCACTTTTTCTTCACCGTAAATTTTTAAGCTTGCTTCACCTTCTATTTTGTTAACAATTTTTTTTGTTATTTTCATTCTCACATCCGTCTATTAATTTTTTTGAAAGTCTTTCGTTTTTTAAACTTTTAGCCATTCCGCTGATAGTAAGATATGCCCTTTTACTGACTCCAAGAGGAATTTTTGCAGGAATTCCCATAAAAGTTTCTGTCTTAAAAAGCCCTGTTTTTGGAAAACTGTTTTCTGTACAGCCAAAACATGGAGTTCCGGCTCTCGGTTTTGAATTTACTTCATTCCATAAAATTTTATTACAGTTACTGTGTGTATACGGCCCCTGACATCCCTGTTCGTAAAAAAGACACCCTTCTTTTGTTCCGAAAGCATCAGCATCTATTTTCCATTCAAAATATTCATTCCTGCTGCATCCGCTATGGGAAGTGTATGAGAAAATTTCTTTTGGCCTGTTTTCTTCATCCAATAAAATTTTTTTATTTTCATACAGCATATTCAACACATAAGCAAGCCATTCGTAATGAGCGGGGCATCCGGGAATATTTATTATTTTGTCTCTGCATTTATAAAAAGCCCCTTTTTGTTCTTTATTAAACATCAGGCCTTCCCCAAATACTCCGCCGTATACGGCACAGGTTCCGAGTGCAATTATTTTGTCTGCTTTAAAAAAGAGTTTTCTTATTAAATCTTTAAGATTAAACCCGAGTCTTGAAAAATTATTTTTTAAAGCACCTTCTACAATTAATATGTCACTTTTTTGTAATTCAAACGGAGGAGAATCAAAAACAGGATGGTATAAAAAATCAAATTTTTTATAAATTTCATTTAAAAACGGATAATTTATAAAAGAATGTGTACAGCCGTTACACCCTACAGCGTCTATCCATATTATTTTAAGCTTTGAGCGCATTGTAAATATTCTCACTTACACTTTCAACATATTCTTTTAAAGGTTTGGGTAAAATTCTTTCTTTGCTTAAAAACACAAGACCGCCTAAATATCCCATAAAAAGACCGAATGCTGAGAAAAAATCCTGGTTTTTAAGTTCTTTTTTTCTTACACCCTCTTCTAAAAATATCATAATTTCCGTTACAAATGCACTAACACAAAGCATTCCTTCACACCCGTTTGCAAATATTTCTTTATTGGAAAGATAAACCCTCATAAAATAATCCACTAATTCCGGCTCACTTTCGGCCATGTCAAAATATAACTCGGTAATTTTTTTTATTTTTTCTTTGCCTGGAATATCCATTTCGTTAATTTCTTTTAATTTTTCTCCGAATCTGTTTGAGGTGTAAATAAGAAGCTCTTTTGCCAGCGATTCTTTAGAGGGAAAATAATTATACATATTCCCCACGCTCATCCCCATCTCTTTTGCAATATCTGCAATAGTTGTATTATAAAAACCGTGTTCAGCAAAAAGTTTTAAAGCTGTTTTCATTATTTGAGTTTTTTTAGTCTCTTTTGCCACTTTTTAGCCTTTTTTTATAATTATAATATAATTTCACAAAAAAGGTAAAAAAATGCACGAATATTCAATTGTAGATTCTCTTTTACAGCTTGCGGATGAACATGCAAGAAAAAACAATGCAAAAAAAGTTACAAAACTGGAAATAAAAATCGGAATACTCAGCGGAGTTGAACCGGATTTATTACAAACGGCATTTGAAACCTTTAAAGAAGGAACTATCTGTGAAGAAGCTGAATTTATAATGAAAATACAGCCTGTTGTTGTACGCTGCAAGAATTGTGGATATAAAACAGAGCTTAAAAAAGACGAATACCGCTGTCCAAAATGCAACAGTGGAAATCTGGAAATAATAGACGGGGAAGATATGTATTTAATGAGCCTTGAACTTGAAACAGATTAAATTTTCTCTTTTATTTCCTTAATAATTTCAAGCTGTTTTTGGGCAATAAAATGTGATAATTTTTCTTCTGCTTTCTTTTTATCTTCAAATTCCAAATATAATATAAATCCGTCAACAATTCTTTTTACAAATGTAATTTTAGATTTTAAATCAAATTTTTCATTTAAATCAAATTCGATATTTATTTCCATATCCTTTTCATAATCATATATAAAAGTAGTCTGAATTGTGGCATTTATTAATGAAATTTCTTTTATTATTGCTGGAATTTTTATATTATCCCATGTTAAAAAACTTTTTAACGGAGGGTTTAATTCTAAAGATATTAACTTTTTTTTATAAAAAACAACATCAAAATTTGTCAAAAATATAGTATTGTTTTCAATATCAAAATCTTTTACAACACCCCTTATTAAAATATTTTCAAATTCTATATCTATAAAATTTCCAATTTCAACTATTTTTATTATTTTTTCAGAGGTTTTAATTTCAATATTATTTTTTTCATAATCAATTTTATTAATTAAAGCTTTATCATTAATTGATAATTTATTATAATACGCACTTATTGTTAATTTTTCTTTTACGGCGATAGAATTAAAAAATTTTCTTAAAATTTTATCTCTCTTTTCTTCAAAATAAATATATTCACTGTCATCTTCTATTTCATTAATATCTGTTTTTGCCAAAATATCCTCAATCCTCTGCATAATTTTTAAATAATTATCTTTTTCTCTTTTTTTTATTATTACAATTTTTTCTTTAAAAGAAATAAGTTCATTTTCATAAAAAAATTTATTGTTTTTTAAAATATTTTCTGCTAAATTTTTAATCTTTTCAAAATTATTTTCTTCAATAATCAAATAAAACTTATTTCCGTCCACCCTTGCGGCAAAAAAATTAAGTTCCTGTAAAAATTTTGCAAATTCTTTAATAGCAAAATCAACTTTCGACCTTCCGTAAATATAATTTAATAAGAGTAAATTTTCAAGTTCAACACAAACAATAAAAAATTTTTTATTCAAAGATATATATTCTTCTACTTTATTTTTAAATAATGTATCAGTATACAAATTGGTAAGAGCATCATAAAAATTATTTTCTTTAACTTTTTCAATGATTACAGGATAAAGTGAACCGGTTATTATATTCTCATCAATAATCTTTAAAACCAGATGAAAATCTTTATTATTTACTTTTATAATACATTCTAATATTTTATTATCTATTAATGCCTTAAACCACTCTTTTTTATCTTTTTTGAATAAATCCTCAAAACAATTAGCTTGGTCTATTTTCGCAAATAAATCATTTCCAAAAATCTTTTTAAACAGTTTATTTGAATATGTAATTTCAAAATCAACTATTTCAAAAATTGCAAATGTTTGATTATCTAATAACTGTTCATAAAAATTTGTTTTTCTTTTATATAATTCTTCGTAATATTCCAAAATTATTTTTGTAGGATAATCCAAAAGTTCCCTAAACCACAGATCTTTAACTGCCAATACATTAAGTACTGCATTTTTAAATTTTGAACACAAAAACATAATATCTTTTAATGTAAGCTTGTCTTTGGTTATTTCCATCAACCGGTGTAAATAAGAGCATTTTCTTACATCATTTTCTATTAAATCTATAAAATTGTTTACAAAACCTAATGCGAATCCTTTTTTAAATTTTGTTAAACTTAAATTGTTTTTATCAAAAAATTCTTTTACTTCTTTATCCTCAAGCCACAATTTAATTATTTCTTTTTTTGAATGTTTTAATTTTAATGCTATTTTTTTTCTAAGTTCCATATTATATCACCTCTCTTGGCTCTTCAATATAATATCCCTGAAAACCGTCTATTCCGAGTTCTACCAATACATCATAAACTTCCTTATTGTGTACAAACTCGGCTATAGTTTTTATGCCGAGGTCGTGTGCGAAATAATTCACATGTTTTACAATAGTATAGTATCTTTTGTTTTTATTAATCGTTTTTATCAAACTTCCGTCTATTTTTATGTAATCTGGATGAATATCTGCTAAATAACTAAAATTACTGTAACCTGTGCCAAAATCATCAATTGCTGTTTTAATACCATACGGTTTCATCTCTTTTATAAATTTGATAACTTCTTTGAAATCTTCCATTGCCTCTGTTTCAAGAAGTTCTATTATTACCCTGCCTTGCAGGTTATATTTTTCAATATGTTCTTTTAAATACCGTTTAATTTTATCGTTATGTAAATCTTTGTATGAAAAATTAATTGAAAAATCTTCTCTTCTGTTTTTAAAAACTTCGCAGCTTTTTCTTATCATTGTTTTAGTTATTTCAAAATATAATGCGGTATTTTTAACATTATCCAAAAAGAAAAACGGACTTATTAACCTATCTTTTTCTTTTATTCTAACCAGACATTCATAACTGATTTTATCAGGTTTAATTATTTTTTGAAATACTGGTATTATCCTGTCTTCAGTTAAAGCTTTTTTAACCATTTCTATTGATTCAAATTTTTTAATTACTTTTTCTTCAATATCCATTTTTTCATTATAAAAAACTATATTTAAATCATTTTTTTTAGCATATAATAAAGCTAAATGAAGTTTTTTAATTATATTTTCTTTGTTGCCATCCTTAATTATTGCCATAATTAATTCTATATTAATGGGGATTTCCTCATTTTTATATTTAATATCAATTATTTTATATTTAAAATAAGAAAATATTTTCTCAACCAATTCTTTACATAAAATCTCCCCAAAATTTAATACTATAAATTCGTCCGCGCTGTATCTGTATAATTTACAATTATCAGGCAGCAAATTTTTTAAATTTTTAGCTAAATTTTTTAATACCATATCACCAAATTCTATTGAATAATAATTGTTTATCAAAGAAAAATTTTTAATATCTACAATCATTGAACCTTTTGGATTTAGCTTCTTTAAATCTTTTTCAAGTTTAAGCTTGTTTGGAAGGGATGTTAATTCATCAAAATATGTTTTATATTCTATATTTTTTAATAATTTTGATTTTTCTTTTAAAAGTTTTATTATTTTAACTGCTAAATTTCTAAATTCTTCAAAATAGATTTTATTTTTATATATTTTTTCTTTTTTTACAAATTTTTCAAAAACAGTTAAATCATTTTTCAATTTATTTTCAATATTTTTCAATAAAACATAAAAGAGAGCTGTTAATAATAAAATTAATAATAAAAACAGAACCATTGAATCTAAAAACTCATTTAAATAATAATTTTTTATTTCATTTTTTATTTTATTAATATCATTTAAAAATATCCCGGAGCCTATAAAATAGGGAGAATGTTTAATATGCCTTACATAAGAAATTTTTAATTCTTTTTTGCCTGTTTTTGGATTTATCCATTCATAAACAATAAAATGCTCTTTTGAATGGGAAGCTTTTATCAGCATCTCTTTTAATTTTCTTAATTTTTCATTATTTGATTTTAAAAGATTAATTCCCAAAAGTTTACTGTCTGGATAAACTAAAATCCCTCCTTTTTCACTGTCTATAAAAATATATTTGTCCAAATGATGTTTATTGTAATTTTCTATGATTTTCTTAAAAGCTTCTATTTTATGTTTTTTAGGGGCATTTACATTATTTAAAATATATTCAAACTGTTCGGCAAATAAATCTACTTTTTCTTTTAATTTACTTTTTTCGATTTGAATATATTTCTTTGTCTCTTTACTGACTTCCTCTTTGTATATATTAAATTGCTGAAAAATATTAACTATTAAAAAAACAAAAATAGTTACAAAAAAAATTCCATATGTCACTATTTTAAATTGTTTTGACAGTTTCATAAAAAACCTTTTTTCAGTAATATTAGCAAAAAAACTTTTTTTTACTAAGAGTGATTATTCATTTATTTAAAAATAAAATAAATCTAAATTTAATTAATCAAAATAATTCTTATTAAAATATTTTCCTAAATCAATCCCGTAAATTTTTTTATTTTTATACATTTTTTCAAGTTCTGTTATTGCAATTTCAAGCTCATGAGATTTTATACCATAATGAATACTCATATAACTTTCCACAAAAGCTCCGAAATGATCGGCCGCTTTAATAAAATTTCCGTCCACTGAATTTGCAATATTTTTAATTTCTTCAATATTTTCAACAATTTTATAACACCCATTTTTAATAATTTTATTTTTAAATTCATCTTTTAAATAGATATTCATTATTTTTTGCATATTTTTTGGAAGAAGCGGCAAAATTTTCTCATCTATTAAAAAATGCTCATAACTTTTAAGTATTTCATCAAGCCCTTTTACCTTGTGTTTAACAGGGGCAATAATATCTCTCGTAAGGGCTTCCGGCAGGTCATGAAAAAGGGCTGTAAAGAAATTGTTAATTATCTTTTCTTTAATAAGCCCGGCCTCTTTTGATAGAAAATATGTAACAACTGCCACAAAAAGCATATGCCCAAGAACTGAAGTTTCAGGAACCCTCGGAGTATTTGCCCATCTTTTTTGAAATCTCATATTTCCGCATAAAGAGATAAAATCATAACTTTTTCTTTTAAGACTAAGTATCCTCACACCCTCTAAGTCATAAAAATCCTCAAGTTCGTTTTCTATATTGTTTTTAATCTCATCCATTCCATATATAAAAGGGGCTGTGTTGTAAATAATGTCAAATTCCCATTTTGTGGCAATAAAACTTGAGGCTGAGTGAAGTCTGTTTTCTATTGAATCATCTTTTTTTAAAATTTTTATATATTCTATCAGTTCATCACTGATTTTTCCCCTAAGCTGATTTATTACAAACTCGTCAAGTTCTTTTCCTCTTTTTTTTCTTAAAAAATGATAAACGGGAGACTTTAAATCGGTAAGAACCGCCCTGTATAAAAGATTGGCAATTCCTAAATTTATAAATTTGTAATAATCTATATCTTTTTCAAAAAAACTGATTAAATAAGCTATTATAAATTTGTGTGCCTGTTTGTCAAGTTCAATAAATTTGACAGGACGTGGCAGGTCGTTCCATCTTTCAATTGTAAATGCGGTAAAAATAAGTCTAATAATTTCGGCATTCATTTTATGCCTTTATATCAAGCAGACTTTTAAACATTTCATCCTCTGTTTTTATGGGTTTACTTTGGGCTTCAAAAGCTTTTGCATTTACATTTTCTTCTATTAAATTTTTGGCTAAATCTTTATTTTTGGCAATATTTTCAGCATTTTTATTAAATTTATCTGCATAATAATTCATGGCACTTATATTTGCATTTATTCTCATAATATTCCTTTTTGTATTCAACATTCATAATTCATAATTTTATTATACCACTTTTGTTATAATTTCACAAAAAAGGTAAATAATGAAACTTTGGGGCGGAAGATTTTCCAAACAGGCTGCAAAAATACTTGATGAATTTAACGCATCACTTCCTTTTGATAAAAAGCTTTATCTCGAAGATATAGAAGGCTCAATAGCACATTCTCAAATGCTGGCAAGTCAGGGAATTATTACACAAGATGAAGCTGAAAAAATAAAAAAAGGTTTACTTCAGATAAAAAAAGAAATAGAAGAAGGTAAATTTCACTGGGATATATCCGATGAAGATATACATATGGCTATTGAAAAAAGACTTATTGAATTAATTGGTGATACAGGAAAAAAACTGCATACTGCAAGAAGCAGAAACGACCAGGTGGCGGTTGATTTTAGAAGATGGGTATTAAAAAGAAACATAGAATTTTCTGAAAAAATAAAAGAGCTTATTGAAGTTTTTATTAAATTAGCAAAAGAAAATATTGACACAATAATGCCCGGGATGACACACCTTCAACACGCTCAGCCAATTAGCTTTGCTTATCATATGCTGGCATACGCCTCTATGTTTAAAAGAGATTATGAAAGGTTTATTGAGAGTTACAAAAGAAATAATAAAAACCCGCTTGGATGTGCGGCACTTGCAGGTACGCCCCATCAAATTGACAGGTTTAATACAACAAAAGCTCTCGGGTTTGATGAACCTACAATTAACTGCTTAGACAGCGTAAGTGACAGGGATTTTGCGTTGGAAATATTGTTTAATATTTCAATGCTTATGATGCATGCAAGCAGAATAAGCGAAGAGATGGTTTTATGGTCAACAAGCGAATTTAGATTTATTACTCTGAGCGATGAATACTCAACCGGAAGTTCCATAATGCCACAGAAAAAAAATCCGGATGTGCCAGAACTTATAAGAGGAAAGACAGGAAGGGCTTATGGGAATTTAATGGCACTTTTAACTGTTATGAAAGGGCTTCCGCTTGCATATAATAAAGACACCCAGGAAGATAAAGAGGGAGTGTTCGACAGCGTAAAAAATGCATTAATTTCTATTGAAATATTAAAAGAAACACTAAAAACCATGAATGTAAATAAAGGAAATATGTATAAAGCGTGTAAAAAAGGTCATTTAACTGCCACTGATTTAGCAGATTATTTAGTAAAAAAAGGAATTCCGTTTAGAGAAGCACACCACATAACAGGAAAAGCAGTAGCATTAGCGGAGAGCAAGGGAGTTGATTTAAGCGATTTAAGTATTGAAGAATTAAAACAAATAGATGAAAGAATAGATAAAGATTTAGATTTAAGCCTTGAAAATTCAATGAATTCCAGAAAAAGTTTTGGAGGCACAGCCCCTGAGAGTGTAAAAAAACAAATTAAGTATTTTGAAAAGTTTTTAAAGGAGCATAATGATAAAAATTAGACATATAAATAATCATATTTACGAAGCCACAAATGGAAAAGATATAATAATAATTGATCCTAAAAAATACACCCCTGTAGATATGTTTGTAACAGGTCTTGCAAACTGTTCGGCATATGATGTTGTAGAACTTTCAAAAGCAAAAGGAGAAATAGAAAATTTTACTTTGGAAGTTGAATATAAAAGAAAAGAAACTTATCCCAAAATTTTTACCGAATTTCATTTTATTTACAGTTTTAATTCAAAAGCGGATAATATGACGGCAAGAAGATGGGTATTAAGTTCACTTGAAACATACTGTTCAACTATAAATACCGTTCGAAATACAAGTAAAATTTATTATACTATCAAACACAATGGAGAAACCATAGCTTTTAAAGAAAGCATATTGTCAGGACAGACACACGAAAACATTCGTGAAGAATTTGAAGACGACGACGGATTTGGCTGTATAGCCTGAGGAGGATAATCAGGGCTTCGTTGAAGCCAAAACATTTCACAAAATCAAATAAAAGGAAGAAAAATGAAAAAATTAATATTGGTTTTAATAGCTGTTTTTGCCTTCGCAAAACATGGCCAGACTAACGACCCTGCCCTTCAGGAAGCACTTCAGGGACATTACATAAAAGCATTTAGAATGTTTGATAAAAGATGCAGTGAAAATGACGGATATGCCTGCGGAATGGTTGCATATTTTTACGACAAAGGTTTGGGGGTAAAAAAAGACCTTAAAGCCGCAATTGATTATTATACAAAAGGATGTGCCCTAAACGACAATGACAGTTGCACTATTTTGGGATATTACTATTATAAAGGAATTGGTGTAAAAAAAGATTTAAACAAAGCTGTAACTTTACTTAAAAAAGCGTGCAACAACCATTCAAAAGACGCATGCAATTATTTAAAAGAAATTGCCAATATAAAATGAAATACGTCATTTACGGCGATATTCACGGATGTCTGGAAGAATGGGAAGAGCTTAGAAAAGAAACAGCAAAAGGGGCTTTTGAAATAAGTGTTGGAGACATACTTGATAAAGGTCCCTATCCTGTTGAAGCTTTGCGTTATGCTAAAAAAAACAAAATTTTTACAATTATGGGAAACCACGAATACAAACATTTAAGAAAATTTTGGGGGAGAAAAGTTCATTTGGATGAAGACCAGCAAAAAATTTATCCAAAGCTTAAACAAAAAGATTTTGATTTTATTTCTTCTATGCCGTTTTTTTTAAAATTAAATCATTTAACAATTCTTCATGCGGGCATTACAAACAGAATTTATCTAAACAATCCACCTTTAAATATTATGACACTGCTTTTATTTTTAAGGGAAGTGGATGAAAACGATAAATTTTTACCTTTAGACAATAATAATCCAAATGCAAGATACTGGGCAGATACATACAATGGACACGAAGGATTTGTGGTATATGGACACAATCCTTTTTTAAATCCAAAAATCAATAAACACGCCATTGGAATAGATACAGGCTGCGTCTATGGAAACAAGCTCACAGCAGCAATTATCGAAGATAGTGTAAAGATAAAATATTCAATTATTCAGGTAAATGCAAAACAAAAATATGCCGAGCCTCACGCACCTTTACAATAAATGGAAAATGTAAAATGGGTTTTGCCCATCTGGCTGCTTGAAAAGCAGCTATAATGATAAAAATGTTGAAATAATGTACATTTTAAATACTTTTAAAATTTGCTGTTAATTCAAAATTGATAAAATAATTTCAAAATCTTTTAAAGCAAACAAAAATAATTTTACTCCAAAAAAGAAAAATAATACAGCTGCTATTTTATTTATTATATTTAGCCATTTATCTTTTATTTTAATTTTAGAGCTTATTACTGCCCCAAAAACAAATGCAGCAATGATTCCTAAAAAAAGACTTCCACAACTTAACATAATATTTTTACTCATAAAAGGGGTAATAATAACCGCAAAAAATATCATAGCTTTCGGGTTTGAGAGATTAAGCAAAAGTGCTTCTTTATAGATATCTTTTGAATTTTTACAGACTAAATTTAAATGAACTTTTTCCTTAAAAATAATTATAGAGATTCTAAACAGATAAATACTACCTGATATTCCCACAATTATTTGGAAATATATATTTTTACCTATGCTGCTAAGCCCAACGGCCACAAGCGTTAAATAAACAATATTTCCTGTAAGTATTCCGGCAACCGCCGTTAGTGAACTTTTAAGACCATGACAGAGTCCCTGCCTTATTACATAAAATATATCCGGTCCGGGAGTTAATGCAGCAACAAATCCAATACTTGCTAAAATTAAATATTCCAACAAATTCCTTTTTGATAAAATTATATAAAAAAAGAGGTCAAATGAAACCGTTTATTGTAATGGATATTGTAAAAGAAGCCCAAAAATATGAGAATGTTATTCATTTGGAAATTGGAGAGCCTGATATACTGCCCTCACCTAAAATTAAAAATGCCGCATTGAAAGCTATCGAGGAGAACAAATTTTTTTATACAGAGTCTAAAGGATTAAAAAAATTAAGAGAAAAAATTGCAGACTATTATAAATATTTTTACAATGTTGAGGTAAATCCTGAAAATATAATTATTACCACCGGAACTTCCACCGCATTTTTAATTGCTTTTTATTTCAGCAAAATTATTGCAACCCCTACTCCCGGATATCCTTGCTATGAAAATTTTGCTAAGCTTGAAAATAAAAAATTTATAAAAATACCTACTAAATTTCCCAACTATGAAATTGATTTAAAAGCATTAAAAAATATGGGCTTTGACACATTAATGATTTCAAGCCCAAATAATCCTACAGGAAGCGTAATTGAATCTAAAAAACTAAAAGAAATCTGTGAATTTTGTGAAAATAACAACAAACTTTTAATAAGCGACGAACTATATCACGGACTTGTTTATGAGAAAGATTATACAACAGCCTTAAAATTCAATAAAAATGCAATTGTTATTAATGGATTCAGTAAATATTTCTGTATGCCAGGCTTTAGAATCGGATGGATAATTTTGCCTGATAATTTAGTAAGAACTGCCGAAATAATCGCCCAAAACATCCTGATTTCAGCCCCTACTGTTTCTCAGTATGCCGCACTTGAAGCTTTTAATTATGAATATCTTGAAAATACAAAAACTGAATTTAAAAAAAGAAGGGATTTTTTATATAATGAATTAAAAGATGTTTTTAAAATAGCAAAACCTGACGGGGCTTTTTATTTATGGTGCGATGTTTCAAAATATTCAGATAATTCTTTTGAATTTGCAAATGAACTTTTAAAAAAAGCAAAAGTAGCCGTTACACCTGGAATAGATTTCGGTGAATTTAAAAATTATATAAGAATAGCTTATACAAAAGATATAAAAGATTTAAAAAAAGCTCTAAAAAGAATTAAAAATTATCTAAAAATTTGATATAATTACACTCCACGCGGCGGTGGCGGAACTGGTAGACGCGCAAGATTGAGGGTCTTGTGGGCGAATAAGCCCGTGGGGGTCCGAGTCCCCCCCGCCGCACCACTTAATAGCCTAAAAACCCCATAAATCAATATTTATCAAAATATTTAATTAAAATTTACCCACTTGTTTACCCACTAAATTGATTAACAATAACTTTTTGAATCTGAATTAAACTATATGTATTTTATTATCAGTTTATATAATTTTTTAAGATTTATTTGTTTAGTTCTGTTTGGTTTTGGTTTGGAAATTTATTTTTTATTGAATATCTTGTAGCCTTATAAAGAGGAAAAATAGAAGTGAATTGAAGTAATAATTAGTCTTAATTATCAAATAAAAATTTAGCAAACTCATCTTCTTCTTTTTGCAGCCAATCTTTCATTTTTTCGCGGCTTTTTATGCTAAATCCCATTTCTTTTGCAATTTCAAACATTCTTTTAAAGGCATTATCTCTTATCCTTAGATAAGGATTTGCAATTGGATTTCCGCTTGAATTTTCAATAACTCTTCCTTGCTCTATTAAAGCAGCTTCTGCTTCATTCCATTCTTGAAAAGCAAGTGCATAAGCTCTTATCAATGCAAAATCAAAATCGCTCAATACGCCATTTTCTTCCAATAAATTAACAATTCTTTGCTCTTCTTTTTTACCAATTTTATTCAATTTAGCTAATCCATTAACTCTATTAAAAATCTTTTTTAATTTTGGGTCATTAACTTTTGCCCTTCCAGCTCCTGGTCTTGCTCCACCTCTCATTTATACTCCTTGCAAATTAATCAAAAGGTTTGAAATTAGTTTTTGTTTTTTTGCGACTTGGCCGCCGACTGACCGCTTTTGCCTAAAAAATTTCAAACCCGCCCCTCCCGTTATTAGATATACAGTTACATAATTACTGTAAAATATCTTGTATTTAAACTACTAAAAGCAATATCATCATTTAAATTTTTTATTGTCTCGCATAAAGTGATTATTTGATTTTCTATAATGTCAATTTCCTGTTTATCAAATCCATATATTTTTGATTTATCATATTTTTGTTTTGTTTTATTTAATAACTGTTCTAATTCTTTTATTTGTGCTTTCCAAGCCGCAATAGCTTTTTTATATTCATTCAAATAGTTTTCTTTTTGTTCTTTTTCTCTACTGACATAATAATTAATAAGAGTCTTTAAAGTATTATATTCATCTTCTGGATATTTCTCGCCAAGTATTCTATAAGCCGCTAATTTCAATAATATCCAATGGTCTACTTTTCCATTCATAAAAATAATATTATCAGCTTGAATTCCTCTTAAATTGAATTCTTTCATTAAAAATTCTCTAACTTTGAATAAACTGAAATAATAATCTTTATTGCTTAATTCTACACCATATAAGTAAAGATCAATAATATTTGTCGGAATATTTTTTGCAAATGAATCAAGTCCCAATTCCTCAAAAGCTTCTATTATTGGCCTAATTTCTTCTTTTATAGCCTTTTTACTTTTATTTGTGATTTGAGACATCATATTAACTGCTTGATATATATTCATTTTCTCTCCTTTATTAAATTGTGTTTTTTTAAATAATTTTTTAATTCTTCAAAATCTTTTTTTGTTTTTGCTTTGAAGTTTTCATCTTTTTTAATTCTACTTGTTATTTTTTGTTTCATTTCAATGTATCTTAATTTTGCAAGTGATAATGCTTCTTCTTTTTTCATTTCCACTCCTTTTTAAGCACTTGGGGCTTCTGTTTTCCAAGGCTCAAATTCTATTAATTTTTTTCTTATATTTTGGACTTCTTGGATAAATTCATCATTATCAATAACCTCAATATCTCTTTTAATCTTATTAATCAATTCATTTGCCTCATAAGAGATAATTTGTAAATCAGCTCTTGGGTTATCCCTAATTATTTTTTTCATTTCTTTCCAATAAGAGATATTTAGTGTAATTGGAAAATCAAATTTTGAATTAATCAATAGTTTATTTAATTTTGAAAAATATTGATATAACTCATTTAATTCATCACCAATCAAAATTCTTTTTAAATCAGCAATACTTTTTACTTTATTTTTCCCAAAATACCCATTAACCTCTTTTTTCTTTTTAGCAATAAACCCGTTATATTCCACAATAAAATTAAACAAATCAATAATTTCTGGGTGAATCATTAAAACTCCTTTTATAATTTTTATAAATTATCTCATTTTTAAAATCATTTTATAAGTCCTAAATAGGCCTTTTTTATGGTTTCTTTATCACAATCTTTATAAATTTCTTTAATTTTTAAAAATGTTTCTGATTCATATAATAATTTTTGCAAAATAGCCCCGTGAGATATACCTGTTGCTTCTTTTATTCTTTCTAATACAATCACATCGTCCATATCTAAATAAGGTCTGTATCTGATTTTATAACTCATTTCTGCTCCTTAAAAGTTTTAAAAAAAATTTTTTTTGTTTTTTTTGTCGATTTGTCGACAACCCTATTAAAAGCCCGTATTTATGGAGGTTTGAGTGTCGACAATTCTAAAAAGAAATGTCGTAAAAAAGTCGACAAAAAGTCGGCTCATTGACACTTTTTTTTATTTTTCCAATATTTCGGCATAAAAAATAGAAAAAATTATTTTTTTTCAATAAGAAAATACCAGTTTTTATCTTTTCTTTTTATATACCCTAATGCTTCAAGTCTTTTAGAAAATTCCCTTTTCCCTACTGGTCTAATACCACTTTCAAAACTCCACTCTTTATATTCATTATAAAAATCTTTAATATATTTTCTAAAATAGTCTGATTTTTTATAATTATTTTCATCTAAAAATTGTAAAACGCTGTCAATATCTTTTATAAATTGTTTTCTTGCTTCTTTGCATTCATTAGAAATAAAAACATCTTCATTTATTAATACTCTTTTAGCTCCGTCTATTATCCAGTTAAGCACGCCCGCTGGATTTTGCAAAATCTTTAAATGCAGCTTTTTATCTCTTTTTTCTCTTGGTATTGTCCTTTTAAAAGGAATGATTAAAAATCTTCTAAAAAAGCCGTCAGTATATTCAATTTCTTTAAGTTTCATTTGATTAACCGCAAATATTAACCTCGCATAATTTTCCATTGTGAATGGTTTGCCGTATTTTTGCCTTGCCCCAATCGGTTCTCCACTTGCTAATTTTTTAAATGTATCGCTTTGAAGTTTTTTAGTATTGTTTTCACTTCCAAAATTAAGCAATTTATCTTTTATCAGTGCTCTGTAATGCTCCTGCATTAAATCATCTAATGAATAAAAGCTGACATTCTCACGCCCCAATACTCCCGCAATTACTTCCATTACTACGCTTTTACCATTTGCACCGCTCCCATATAAAAAAGTTGCATACTCTAACTTTATGCCTTTTACAAAAATACTTCCAATTACTTCTTGCAGTGTTCTTTGCGTCTCTTTATCTGGTAATACTTCATCAAGGAATTGAAGCCATAATTCATTAACTGCTTTTTCATCATAAGCAAATGGTAACTGGTAGGTTAAAAAATCTTTATAATCAAATTTTTTTAACTGCATATTTTCAAGGTCTAATGTTCCATTTAAAAGATTAATCACACTTAAATTATTAGATTTCTTATAAAACGGCTCTATTTCGCTTAAAAATTGTTTATATAGTTTTTCTTTGAAAAGTTCGTCTTTTGCTTCAATAAGAGGTATTCCTGTTTTAATAATAAATTCTCTCAATAGATAAACAATATCATCTTTATAAAAAGGTATCCAATAAGCACCATTAAAAAGATAAATTGTCTCGCTTTTATCTTTTGTGATTTTCCAATTATTAGAATTTGCAATATCGTTGAAATATTCAATTAGTGCGACTTTTAAATGTTTTTGTTTAAGAGGCAATGGTTCTCCATCTTTATTATAACTTGGAATATATCCAAGTTTCTCTTTTGCATAATCAATAATATTAATTTTTTCTACATTTGCTAAAAGGCTGCTTATTAATTCTTTTTTTTCTTTGCTTATTTTGTCTTCTTTGCTTTTATGTTCCATTACTTCGTCTGCTGCATTAACATTTTCTAAATTTTCATTATTTTCCTTTTCATTTACTTGATTCACATCGCTTTCATATGGTATAATCTTTTTAAGGTTAACATCAAAATCGCTCATTTCATTTCGATAAATCATCATTTAAACTCCTTTCTTTATATCTTGTGTAGCTTCTTCATTTGATTGTAAAGCAATAAAGCAAGCTAATAAATGAAATACTTTTAAATAAACGCTGTCATATAAATCTGATATACTGCATAAATCACTTAAATCTTTAACTTTTTCTATATCTTTAAAATGTGAAAATTTTTTTCTCAAATCCCATACTGATATACTTCTTCCCACTGGCTCTAATTGCTGAATCAAATTAATGATATTTTGCTGCAGTTCTTTTTTTAATTTTTTATAACTTTCATCTTGTTCGTTTTTATAATCTAAATCTGGTAATACAATAAAATCCCATTTATTGCCCTTTAAAAGTGAGAGTTCATCCACTTTGAAGGTTTTGTAATTCTTACTTGGTAATGCAATAAAGTTTATTCCAAGCAATATTGCGGTTAAATAATCGTGTGTGCCTTCTATTATAAAAACTGGGTCACTCTCATCTGTGATTCTTATTTGGGAATATTTATTAGCTTGTGTTTTGGATAATGCTTTCCATTTTATACCTCCTTTTCTTCTGTGTCTGATTGATAAAATTTCGCCTTTTGGTGTTTTAGTGAGTGCAACTAATTCATCCAATTTTTTATCATATCTGACTACTTCTAAAAATTCATCTCTATCTTCCTCTCTTGCTGTTTTGAAATATTCAATCGGAATAATTCTTGATATAATTTCACTGGCTTTTTTACTATCTAACGCATAAAGAGGAATAAAAGAATCCCAAATTTTTCTTAATTCCTCTTGTGTTCTATATGCTGGCTCTTGAATTTTGATTTCAATCTTTGGTATTTTTACCTCGCTATCGCTTAACCCTAAATGATTCATTACAAAATTTTTGGCCTCTTTAATATTCATTCCCACATATTCAACTAACACATCAAACACATCTCCATTGAATCCAGTTCCAAAATCTTTGATTCTAATGCTCCCGTCTTTTGCCTGATATATACTTGCACTTGGATTTTTGTCATCATCTCTTAATCTGAAATTTCGATTAGTTTTTACCTCAAATCCAACTGCTTGAAGTATTGATATAACCTCTTCTTTGGTTAAATATTGTTTAATTGCTGCAATTTGCATTTTTCATCCTTTGCAAATGTTTTTTTATTTTTGCAATTTGCCTTTTAGAAATAATAGAGTTCCTTTTTTTTATTTTTAATTTGTAATTTTTAATCTGTTTAAGCATTGAAAAGTCTTTTTTGAAATAATTTGCTGCAATTAAGTCCAAGCAGTCTGCACGCTTTAACTTTTGCCTCAATTTCATCTTTTGCACTGATTACAATTCCAACTTTTCCAATGATAATTTGATATACCTTGTCTCTGATTTTTGTTATTTGTATTTCTCTTGCTTTCATTTTTTTTGCCTTTAAAGTGGAAGTATTAAGTTTAATGTTCCGCTTATGATTAAAATCTCAATCTGTGCTAAACCTTTTTGCAATACTTCCCAGCCTTTATCTGTAAGTTCTAAAATATTCACATCACTAAAAGTCAATTTATGCTCCTTTAAATAATCTTGAAGTCTTTTATTTTTTAATGCTTTTTCTCTTAATGGAATTAGTTTCTTTGTTTTCATTTGGTATCTCCTTTTTATCGTTTAGATATTAATTTCATTTAATTATATATCAAATACCAGTATTTGTCAAATATTTTGTATCATTTATAATTTTTGATATAATTAAAATTATTATTTTATTAAAGGTAAATTTATGAAAAAAGAAAAAGAAGAATTTAATAATTTGCTTCAAAAAATTGGTCTTAATAGAAAAGAATTTGCTGAACTTAGCAAAGTCCCTTATAATACTGTTAAAATGTGGGGTATAGATAGAAAAGTTCCCAGCTGGGTAAAACCTTTCATTGAAAATTACATAAAAGCCAAAAAGTTTGAAACTGCAAAAAAAGCTCTTTGTGAGAATAATTTTTCTGATACTACCAACGATTAAATTTTTATCTCTAATTCTTTTATATCTTAACGCTGTTGCATTTTTTTCTATTTTAAGTATAATCATATTGCTAAACCTTTTAAATGCTATTGAATCACTTTATTTTTATTGCCTTGTAAAAGAAGATGGACTTGTTTTTCTTTTATAAGGCTTTACCTCATTGGCTTCTTGAAAATTAATCTTTTTATCAGTTTTTAAAAATTCATCTTTTGCTTCTTTGAAATAATTAGTATTGTCAAATATCCATAACTGCACTAACTCGTAATAAGTCAATCCTGCTTTTAAAGGTAAAAGTTCTCTTTTTATACTTTTACCAAGCATTGACTTAATTTCCATTTTCAAGTTCTGCTGTTCTTTTTGCTAAATATTCCTCAAATGCTTTTTTGTTGATTAAAGTTATTTTCGGACTTGGTTTAAGTGGCTTTGGGAATTCTTTATCTTTTATCCATCTATAAAGAGTGGCTCTATCAATTCCAAATACTGCATAAATTTCATTTGGTCTTAGATATTCTTTTGTGTCTAAATTTTTTAATGCCTTTGTTTTTGCTTGTAAGTTTTGCATTGTGTTCCTCCTTTATTAATTGATTTAATTTGATACAATGCAATTATGAGGGGAAAAGAAAAAATTAAGGTAAAAATTTCTATCATAGATAGCTTTTTTTACCAAATAAAAAAGTAAGGAAAAATAACGATTTTATGGGTGTTTTATGTAGTCAAAATTTTTAAAAATTTCTTTAAAATTTTTATCAGGTTGAAAAATTTCTATTTGTTTTTTTGCATAATATATTTTTTGCTTTTGCTGCTTTACTAATAAATTTATAAAAAAATTTTTAAAAGTATCAAAATTAAGATTAAATTCATTTGTTATTAAATAAATTAAATTGTTAAATAATGTGTATTTTTTATAATTATATGCTGGAGTATTTTTTGTGATATAGAAAACTTTTTTTAATTCATCTTCATTTTTACATCTATAAACTATATCATTAAATTTAATATTTTTAATTTGCAGTGCAAAATCGTATATTTGATAAAATTTATCATAATAAAGTAAAAAATTAATTATTATTTTTTCTATTAAAATATAAGTCCTTTTTTCATCATCAATAAAATTTAATAAGTTATGCTCTAAATCTTCAAAAAATTTTTTTGGCTTTGTTATCCTAAAATCTTCTAAATTAATGCAATTCATAAAATCCAAATTGTAGTAAATAATATTAAGCAAATTTTTAGCTTTTTCAGTTTGAAGTTTATTTTCTAATTCCTCATAAATAGTTTTTGCTGTATTAAATAAAAAATTAATTTTTTCTTCTAAAGTTAAATTTTTATCAATTTTAAAAGTTTCTTTAATAAATGTATTTTTTACAGTTTCATATTTTGTTTTATTAATTTCTAACTTAGGCTCTTCTAATATTTCATTTGGAAAATATCTTTTTAAAAAATATGAAAAATCATTTTTTAAAAGTTTTTTTATAGATTTTGTATGAATATTTATCAAATTTTTAAGTTTTTCTTGGTGCTTTTTATTATATTCCGTTGCTAATTCTTTTAATCTCTGTTCTTGTGTTTTTATTCCTATACTATTTAAAAGATTTATAGTATTATCTAATGTTTTTTTCATATTATTTAATTTATCTTCAAATGTAATATTAATTGTTTTTAAATTATTATTTTTTAAGATTTTATTAATATTATTAATTTTCAAATGAAAATCTTCATTTAATATATTTTCGCTATAATTGCTTTGAATCTCTTTCATCCTTTTCCTTTTCCAAATCATTAAAAATAATTATACTAAATGATACTAAAATAAACGGATAAGAATAATTTTGCCTTTAAGAAATGGGGTCTTTATATCTGATGCAGGGATTATAAAAGAGGATTAATCAGTAATTAATTTTTCTAACTCTTCGCATTTAAAAAGATAATTTTTGCAATTTTTCTTATTTTTTAAAATTATTTCATATTCTCTGTGAGTTCCTATCCACCCAAAAATTGCTATTTTAGGATTACAAGTTAAATAACATAATATGCGGTATTGAGTATTTGGAATTGAGAGAGATATTATCTCATCTTTGCCGCATTTTATTTTATGTGGTCTTATAATATGATTTGAATAAATATCTTTTTTAACAATATTTTTAAGCTCTTGGTATCGTTCTTTTGTTATTGAAGAAGATTTTATAATATATTTAAGAAGTTTTTTAAATTTTTTGGTTTCTAATATCTTCAACTTCTTTTCTCATTTCAAGCATTGAAGTATTGAAGTCAAATGTAACTAAATCTTCATATAATAAATTAAGCTCTTTTTTAATATTTGCAGGTAAAGAAGTATTTAAAAGTTTTTCAATATAAAATTTAAGCTCGATTATTTCATCTTCTAATTTTTCAAAATTTTTATTTTTTATAAGTTCTTCTAAATTATCATTAAGTATTTTTATATTTTTTCTAATAGCTTTTATCCTTTTTTCAAGGTTATAATTATTTGCTTTTTGATAATTATCAATTACACTTTTTAAAAAATCTTTAAAAAGGTCTATTAAATTTATACTTTGATATGTAAAAAAACTATTATTCAATACTGCTTGCATTTTTTCACGCTCCTGTTTTTTAGTAATACAATTATAGCACATTGAGACTAAGTGAACTGGGTGCAAACTGGGTGTAAAATTTTGCACCCTTGAGAAAATTCCCATTTTACCGGTATTTTCTTTATATTTATATTATATTTTTTTATTTTTTAGGTGCAAAAAATTTAATAATTTTACACCTTAAAGAAATACCGTAATTTAGGGGTTTTAATTAATTTAGGGTGCAAAAGGTGCAAAAAATTTGCTAAAAAATTATTTTTGTAAAAATTTAATATTTATTTGCCTTTTAAAGGAAAAAGTTTAATTTTGATGTCAATGGGGTGTAAAAACTGGTGTAAAAAAGGTGTAAAATCTTGAAACATTTTACATCACTAAAAGTCCCATAAATAGGGGATTTTAATCTTAAAATGTAAAAATGTAAAAACTTTTAAAAAAAAAATTATTTTTTTCATAAATAAAAATATTCCTTTTAAAAGGCAAAAAAATAAAAATTATTAAATGTGTTTATAAATATTATCGTGATTGTCTATATCAAGCAGGTATATTTCATTATCTACTACTAAAAAGTATAAAAGTATCCTGTAATTCATTGTAATTGAAACTGAGTGATAGTCTGTTCCTTGAAGTTTATGAAGTCTTAAAGATGGGTGAAACGGATTTTCTTCTAAAATAGATAAAATCTTATAATACCTCTCTTTTAAATCTGGGTGCTTTTTTAAAAATTTAACACTCTTTTTTATAAATTTATCATCATATACTAACTTATAACTCATTCTCTATTCTCTTAATAAGCTCATCAGCATTAGATACAAAAGCCTCATTTTTTTCTTTTTTTGCTTTTAGTTCATTATAAGCTTTATCAAGCATAATTTTTTCATATTCTTCAATAGGTAGCATTACATAAGCTGGTTTGCCTTTAAAGGTAATAATAGCTTTGTTTTCTTTTTTTATCTCTTCTTCAACGGCTTTAATTCCTCTTTTTCTTAAATCAACTACATTTATCATAATATAACCTTTGATGTGTATTTAGATATACATATTATAACATATAATGCCTTTAAAAGAGAAAATGAATTTTTGAGAAATATTTTACAAATTTATACTTTTTTTATGAAAGCGTAATTTTGGTGTCAATGATGCGACAAAACTTACTACAAAAAGCCGACATTTTTTAAAAGAAATGTCGACACTAAAACATCGTATTTATGGGCTTTTTTTTCTTTTTCCGACAAATCGACATAAAAAAAATAAAAAAAATTATTTTTTTTCATAAATAAAAATATTCCTTTTAAAAGGCAAAATTAAAAATTAATTAAAAACTCTTCCCACCATTCAAGCAATTTTCTTCTCTCTTTTAAAAAATCGCTTCTCATATAAGCTCTTGTTACTTTGTTACCAACTTTATGATTTAATTGAAGTTCTATTGCTTCAACTGATATATTATGCAGTTTTTGATTTTCATAAGCAAGTGTTGAAAATGTAGCTCTCCATCCGTGGGGATTATGTTCTTTGGTTAAATATTCCCTGTAATATTTACTTAATTTACTTGAAAAACTGTCTTCTTGCAATTTTTCTTCTTTAAAGGTATATACTGGATAAATTTGTTTAAAATAAATAAGTATTTCAATTAAAGTATCAGTTAAAGGCATTCTAAATGGTTCTTGATTATCTTTATATGTTTTTGGAGGATATATTATAAGTTTTTTTTCAAAATCTACATAATCCCATTTTAGACGATAAAGTCCTACGTTTCTTAATCCTGTTAATGCTTGAAATTGCAAAAGTTTCTTTACTGTAGGTGTTTTGATATTTAAAATCTTTTTATATAATTCTCTTGCTTTATTAGGTTTTAAAATGGCTTTCATTTTTGTTTTTTCTTCTTTTGGTAATAAATGCTTAACATCAATAGTAAAAGCTGGATTATATTCAAGCAGTCCTAAATTAATAATATAGTCAAATATTTTTTTTATAACCTGTAATACTTCTTTTGCTTTATAAGTTTTATTTGTGCTTCTTGTTGCATTAGGTAATTTAATTTTAGGGACTTGTTTAATGATTTCAATAATATCAGTTCTTGTTATTTCATTAATTTTTTTATTGCCTATAAATGGTTGAATATAATGAATATATGTCCCTAAATAATTCCGTTTAAATCTTGATTCTGTAACTTCTTTTTTCTTTAATTCTAAAAATTGATTTGCAAAATGATTAAATGTTTTTGTTTCTTGTTTTATTTTTAATTCTATTTGCTTTTGTCTTTTATATTCATTTGGATCAATGCCTTTTAAAAGAAGATTTCTTATTTCTTGTGCTATTTTCCTTGCTTCTGATAATCCAATAGTTGGATAATCTCCAATAGTATAATAACTGTCTTTTTTACCAAGTTTATACCTTAAACGCCATTTATAGCTTTGTCTGACTAACATTAAAGTTAAACCCTTAACATATCCATCGGTGATTTTTTTCTTTTGCTTTTTTATTGCAGCATTAATTGCTTTTTGAGTTAAAGGTGATATTATTTTCACGTTCGGTGCTCCTTTCAAAATTTACCCACTTGTTTACCCACTAAATTATGAGTTACAAGGATAACATAAGAGAAAGATTGAGACAATAAATTTTTATAAAAGCCCATAAATTCTTTATTTTGTGATACATACTGAAACACATTGAAATATATTGATTATGCTCCCCCGCCGCACCAGTATATTTTAATAAAATCCCTTAAATTCATAGCTTAAAATTAAGTTTCTTTGATAGTCCATCTAACAGTCCAAAAATTAAATTTTATTTTACATCGCTTTATTACTGATAAGCTTAATGCTTCTTGCCAATAAATACCAGGCAAAAAGAGGGCCGAACATTATTCCGTAAGCTAATCTTGAAGCAAGTCTAACTCCCTGTTTTTGAAATATTTTTTTCATTGCTTTTTCAAATTGAGAATATGTTATTTTGTTTTTGTGATATGCCATTAACAATGGCCAAACTAATGCAACTGAACTCATTGTAACTCCGGAAACTACTACTTCAGTTTCATTTACAGGCTCTATACTCTCTATTAGTTTATCTACATTTTCTTTTGTAATATTTTCAAGCATTTCATTTGATATATCAGTCCCAAATACTTTATGGGCATATTCAGGATTATGTTCAAAATAGTCTGAAATTTCTTTTGTAGTTAAGATGGGGGTATCTGGATAATTTAATAATGCATGTTCAATAATTTCTGGATTCTGTGTAGCTTTTAGGGAGAGTGCAATTTTTTCTCCTGTATCTGTATTTGTAAAAATTATATCAGAATCAGGATGAGATTCATTTGTAAACATATGGGCTTTAATATTATCATTATCACTGTTTTCTAAATCTGTTACTAAAATTTCAAACATTTTACCTTTTATTGTATTGATAGCCCCTTCTAACTGCTCTGGGGAATATTCGGAAAATTTTTTTGCAATTTCTTCAATTGGGGTATTTTCATCAAATTGAGAAGACCATCTAAGTCTTATAGCCTCTTCAAAAATTTTTCCCAAAGGCCCTTGTAATTTATCATAATGACCGCTTAAAAGATAAGCCATAGCAGCTGATGCAAAAATTTCGTCTCTTATTTCTTTAGTGTCGTAAATATCGCCATTAAGCCACATTTTAAGTCTATTGGCTACTTTTTTTAAGTTTTCAGTATTAAAAGTATTTTTTAAAATACTTAATTGATGAATATACAAATTTTTTGATTTATTAAAAATTTCAAACCACAATCTTTTAGGTATTTTAAAACTTCCGCTTTTTTTTACCTCTTCAAAACCCACCCAAAAGGCTATTCCAATAAGATTGGTAGTAAATATTTCTGCTAATATCAAAGGATTAAGACCTGGAATTATAGAAAAAAGAGAAAAAGAAAAACTGAGAATTGTTTTAAAAATAAATAATCCACTTCCTATAATTCCAATATATTTAAAAATTTCAGTAGGTCTTAAAATACTTATGCCTACATGTCTTGCTATAACATATCCCATCCAAGCCTCAAATGCAATAGATACATAAACCCCGACTCCGAGCTGTCCTGGAAGGCCTGCTAAAATTGCATTTATTATTGCCACTTGTGTAATTACATTATAAATATCTTTATTTAAAGTTTTATCAGGATAATAAAATACTTCTTTAAAAGGTTCAAATATAAAATCTCTTAATTTTACATCTTCAAACAGAGCTGAAATTTTATTTATATTATTAGAGAGCCACTCTTGTGCTTTTTGAATATTTATTTTGTTTTTGTAATTGTGGAATTTTGATTTTATGTAGTTATAGATGGTCATAGCATATCCTTGTTATTTAAATAAAAAAGAATTTCTTTCTTTAAAATTTTCAATTCGTTCTTTGCTCCTATCCCAAAATATAAGATTTTTATTTTTTTTGAAAAGATTTTTAATTGCTCTTGGTTCTTTGTTTATAATATCTTTGCAAGGTTTTAAATAAATATTTTTTAATAGAATTCATTTTTCAAGTTACATTATTGTTTCTATTTTTTCTTTAAATTTATATTAAAAATACCTTGCAATATTTCTTTTTTATTATTTGTGTCATAATTTTCAGTAAAGTAATATACTAAATTACTTAATTTTATATTGTGTATTTTATAAGCTTTTTTTAAAATTTTTACTACTTTTTCATATCCTTTATTTGAAAGTTTAGCTATAGGAGTATTATTATATATAATATTTTTATAGCTTAAAATTAATGATTTGTCTTTTAAATAAACTCCTTTTAATTTATCTTGAAAATCAAAAGAAGCACCTAGATTTATATCACTTAATCCTAGTTCCAAAATCATTTCATTCGGCTCTTTATATGAATTTTTATTGAATTTGTATAATTCATTATTTTTCGCAAACTTATTAAAAAAATAATCATGATTTGTATAAATAAATAGATTTTTTTTAGCCCTTGTTATTCCTACATAATATCTTCTTATCAATTTTTCATTTAAGATATTATTGTGATTATTTTCTTTGTCCATAATTATTACATTATCAAATTCTTTTCCTTTAGATTTATGAAAAGTACTTATAATAATTTTTGAATTAGATTGATTGCAAAACTCGTCATCTAAATCATCTAATAAGCTTCTCCAAGCTTCATAAGTAAAATTTTCTTTATTTCTTATATAATTTATCAATTCTTCTATACAATAAAAATTTTTTGATTTAGATAAATATGAAATTTTTTTATAAGCTTTATTAATAACATCCTTAGTTAAAATATCATCATCCTCTAATAAATTATTTAAAATTGCATTATCAAATTCTCGAATTTCAAATAAATCATACCATTTAAATTTTTTTATATCGAGTATTAGTTTTGATTCGATATCATATTTTTTTAATAAGGCTTTCAACGTTAATGCATCATCATTATTATGAGTTAAAACAGCAATTTCATTGTCAATTTCCCCAATTTCTATTATTTTTTTAATTACTGGATCATAAAGATTTGAAGAAGAAAATTTTATTATTTCAAGAATCCCTTTATCTTGTTTTACAGGAGTTATTTCTATTTGTTTTTTCCTTTTTTTTAATTGTTTAATAAATTCATTAGCAAAATAAACTATATTTTTAAAACTTCTAAAATTCTTACTTAAAGTAAAACTCACTTTTTCTTTTTCGTTTATACTTAACAAGTTCCAAAATTCATCAAAATAAATTAAATCTGAACCTGTAAATTCCATTATCATTTGGTCATCATCTCCAACAGCAACAATTTCTTTAATTTCTCCGTATTTTATTAGTTCTTTTATTATTTCAAAAGTTTTAGGAGTAATATCTTGATACTCATCTAAATATAATACTGTTTTTCTAGGAACAATTTCTTTTTTTATATGTTCATCTAAACTTAAAAATTTATCAAATATATAATCACTTTCTCTTTCTCTATTTTTAATCAAATCTTTATTATTTTCTCCTAAAATATAATACAAATAGGAATGAAATGTATGAATATCCAATTTGTAAATATCACTCCCTATTAAATTATATAATCTATCTTTAAACTCAATCATAGCTGTTCTTGTGTAGGTTAACATTAAAAACAATTCAGGATTAACTTTTTCGTTATTTAAAATTAGATTGGCTATTTTATTAACAAGGGTTTTTGTCTTTCCGCTTCCAGGACCAGCTAAAATTAAAATCTGTTTTTTCTTACTTTTAACAATTTCTTTTTGTTCTGAAGTTAAATTTTCAAATATTTCTTTATATTTTGTTTTTGTTATAAAATAATTTATATATTTTTTTACAAATTTAACATAATGTTTTATGAAATCATCTATTGGCATTATAAAATAAGTTTTTAAAAATTCTTCATTATTAGAATTAATTTGCCTTATTAAAAATTCATTCATTATATGTATTTTTTTTCTTTTATTTTCATAATATAATTTTTTACGCTTATTATACATCTCATTAGTATATTGATTTACAAATCTTTTAATTTTTAAAACATATTGAGGATAATAAATTATAACTCCATCAATTAAAGTAATAAATTTTGAATAATGCATATATACAAGATAATCATTTATTTCTTTTTCTTTCAGTTCGGGAATTGTATTTCGTATTTCCGATAATTTTATTTCATTTTTATCCTTTAAACATTCTTTATATATTTTATATGTATTATTTAATCTTTTATTAATTAAATCTTGAAAGGAAGTAAGGTTTTGTATTCTTATAGACCATAAACTTAATTTTTTATCTAATCTTTTAACTTCTACAAATTCTTTCCAATTATTTAAAATTCTTTCTAAAGTTTCAATAAGTTTTTTATTGTTTTGCTTATTATATCTTTGAAAATTTTTATTTGTAGATTGTTTAAATTTTTCAGCAATTTCACGAAGCTTTAATATTTCTTTCTCGTTATTGATAATTTCAGTAATTAAAAATCTCTCTAAAGTAAAATACATCCATTGAATTGGTTTATTAACTTGAAAATGAATTTTTTTATCTTCACTAATTATTCCTTTTTCTTTTAATTCTCTAATAGCTTGAATAATATCTTTTTCATTTTTACCTAATACATAAGCAGCTTCAGATATATCTAATGACTTTCTTGATTTCTTTTTTATAAATCTATAAACTTCAAAAGCTAAATTTATTTTTTCATCACTAATTTCTAATAATTCTTTAACTTTTTGAAGATCATTAATTTCTATAGAATTTGCATAAATAGTATAATTATTTGTTTCTCTTTCAATTAAACCTTCTTCGACTAATTCAGCAATAATATCATCAAGTTTATGCTTATATTCATTATTATTAACATCAATACTAAGTTTCGATTTTATAGCTAAATCTACTGGGGTTATATAAATTTTATCTTTTTTGAAATCTTTCAAAGCTTGATAAACAGCCTGAATTTCATCTCTAGTAATAATGCTATTTTTTAACTTATGCAAATATTTGTCAAAATCTCCTTCGTAATAAAGAGTTATACACTCTGCTTTTGGAACAATCTTTTCATCTCTTCCTGCCCTTCCAGATTCTTGCATATAATCTTCAATATTTTGAGAAGAAGTAAAATGAATAACACTTTCAATATCAGGCTTATCAACTCCCATACCAAATGCAGTAGTAGAAACAATAATATCAATATAATTATTAATAAAATTTTGCAAAATTTCTTCTCTATTTTCTTTTTTTGAATGAAAACTCTCAACCCTATAACCAGTTTCAATATTTAATTTATTAGCTACTTCATCACAATCTTTAATAGAATTGGGAATATAAATAATTTGTTTTGGTTTTACAAGATTTAAAAGTTTTTTATATTTTTCTTCAAATACATTATTTTTATTTGCATTTACTTTTATAACTTTATAAATTAAATTTTTTCTTTTATTATCCGCAATAAATTCTTTAAATTTGATCTTTAATTTATCATAAAAATATGTTTTAATATCTTCAATAACTTCTTTAGATGCTGTTGCACTAAATAAAGAAATTGGTGGTATATCATCTTGATACATTTCTTTTAAAAAATCTCCAATATATCTGTAATCAGGCCTAAAATCATGCCCCCACATGGATATACAGTGGGCTTCATCAATTACTACTCTTGATATGTCTCTATTTTTTAAAATATTTCTTATTGTTTTAAATCTCAAAGATTCAGGTGCTATATATAATAAACTAACTTTCCCATTTTTTGCATCTTCTATAAGTTTTATTCTTTCATTAGGAGTCAAAAAACCGCTCAAAGCTCCAGCTTTTATTGATGTATTGTATTTTGAATTAAATCCATCTATCTGGTCTTTCATTAAACTTCTTAAAGGAGAAATGATTAATGTTAACTGATTATAATGTTCTGCATCAAAGATTGCTGGTATTTGATAACAAAGACTTTTACCACCACCTGTAGGCAATATAGCTAATATATTTTCCCGGTCTAATGAATATTTTATAATGTCTTCTTGGGAAATATCATCATTAAATAAATCATCTTCTAAAGGCTTAAATTTTCTAAATTCAAATTCATCATTATTTGATAAGGTTTTTATATATGATTTCAATGAAATTTGTTTAGATTTTAAAATTAAATCATTTTTTACTTTTTTTAAATTTTCAATATTTTTATAAGCAAATAAGGGAACAGACTTGTTGAAATATTTTGATAAAAAAATAATTGCTATTTCAAGAGGATATTTATTTATATAATCTTTATCTAAATTAAAACATTGATTTATTGTGTTAAAAATTTCTGTTTCATTACAATAAATTAAATCTAAACCAATATATTTGAAAAAACCTTTATAATATTCATTATTTTTTAAAAGATAAAACAATGAGCATTTAATATTTTTAGGTAATACTTTAAAATTAGTACATAATTCTGAAAAAATAGTTAACGATTCTTCTGCATCTTTTATTGGATTATTTTGTTTTTCTTCTTTTTTATATTCTTTTTCTAAGGCATGAGATGATTTTCTATTTAATAAAATTGATAAATATAAAGTATCAATGAAGTTTATTTTTTTAATATATTCATATGTGTTGTTTCCTTGATTATATAGTAATTGAGGTATATCATAATTTACAATATTATGTCCACCTATAAAATTTATATTTTGATTTTTTAAAAATTCAGTAAATTTATCAAGAGTAAATAAATGACTTCCTGGCTGAACTCCTGCTCTTTTTTCACCATTAATTGTATCAATATCAAAAAAAATCAAATTATAATTCAATACATTTTGAATATATTTAATTAAATTTTTTTCATCTAAATTCAACTTTTCAAAATTTAAGCATTTAACAATAAGGTATTTATCAGATAATTCTTTTAAATCATTAATATCTTCTTTTAACCAATATTTTTTAGTAGGTAAATCATATTCATCCATATCATCATAATCTATAAATTCCCAATCTTTGCTATAAACAAAGTATCTATTTTTAATTAGATTATTTAGTTGTTTATAATTTACTTCTCCAATTTCTAATAATTTCAATTATTGCCTTCGTTATAAATTAATATAAATTTAAGTATTCTAACATATCTTTAATTAATTTTGAAAGTGGGCGTTTGTTTATTTCATCTTCACTGATATATCCACCGCTTATAAGCCTTGTCAAATCTTCTTTGTTTCTAAAAAATGTCCCTTCATATTTTTTGAAAAGTTCATCAAGATAACTTTCGTCATACATGTATGTTTTTTGGATGAGTTCTAAAATTATGTCTTTATGTTCATTATATAAATTTTCTAAATTAAAGACTTCTATATGATTTTGTGCTTTTAAAGACTTAGTCTCTATTTCAATATTAAATCCGTCTATCGAATGATAAAAACTTGTATCTTTTAATTTTAAAGAAAATTTTATTTCTTTATCTATATCATCAAAAAAAGGATGTAAATGATTTTTTTCAGAATTACTTTTTTTATGATTACAAGTATGACATGAAGGGACTAAATTATATAAATTTAAAGCTAAAAAAGGATATTTTTCTTTTGGATAATAATGGTCTAATTCGACAGTTGTTTCTTTTTCATTAAAATTTAAAGTAAAATTTCTATTACAATAAAGACATACATTAGCTTCAGCTAATTTAACAATTTTATAACCCCATTTTTTTCGTAATGAATTATAAGCTTTATTTACAATGTCAGTAAGTTTCTTTTTATCGTCTATGTTTTTAAAATATTTTGAATATTTTTTTATTATTTCATCCAAATTTGTAGACAATAAGATTTCTTTAAAATCTATAGAATCATTAATTTTATTTTGTAAATATTCAAAATATTCTTTTATATTCTTTAATAATTTGCACTTCTTTTCATGGAAGACAATTGTCTCATTATCAATTAAAATATTGGATATTGAGTAATTTTTGATTTTACATTTACCATCAATAAAACATTTTAGAAATTCTTTTTCAATCTTCTCAGTAATTTTAATTCTTTTCAAGAATTTTTCCTTAGTATTTCCAATCTATGTTTCAATAATTCCATTTCTTTTTTAATTTCATCTATTTCATTAACTTTTGATAATCTTTTACTGTCAAGCATATTTTGAAGCTGTTTTTTTATAATCGGCTCACCAATTATATTAATTATTTGCTGAGCTTTTTCATCTGAATCAATTTTTGATTTTTCATTATTAAGATATTTAATTACATCATCTATCTTTTCTTTTGCAAAATCGCCAATAAGTCCATCTTCCATAAAAAATGCATGCGAAAGTAAAGTATGAATATTTGAACCAAAAGTATTGATATTCACTTCATCACTAATATTCTTCCCATCTTTTAAAAAAATAATATTTTCTTTTGGGATGTCTGAAAGTAAAAAAGGTGAGTGTGTAAGAAAAAATAGATTTATCTTTTTATTGAAATTTGTATATTTTTTAAATTGTTCAAAAGTAAAAATTATATCTTTTAAATATTTTCTTTGCCACTCTGGATGAAGTCCTAATTCAATTTCATCTAAAAATATATTAACTGAATCATACTCTTTTGTATTTAAATTATTTAATTGATATAAAAGTCCTATTAAAAATTCAAATTTTATTTTTTCACCACTACTTAATGAATTTAATGATTTTTCCCCTTCAAAAAATTCAGCTTCAAGCCACCCAGGAAAATAATAGATAATATTTTCTGTATTATCTAATTTATTTAAAAAAATTTCATTTTTTTCATTATTAAAAATTTTTTTTAATTTATCGTAATATTTATTTTTATGAAATTCAAAAGCTATTTCAATTTTTATTAAATTATAATCTTTATCGTTAAAATTAAAATTTGTATCATTTATATAATCTTTAAATTCAGCTAATAAATTTTTAAATTCCTTTTCAATTTTAATATTTTTAATCTTATTTTCAAAATTTTCAATCTTATCAATTATCTCATTTCCTAAATTTTTTCTTTGTTTTATATATTCTCTTTTTTCAATAAGTTTAAATAATAAATAGAGTAAATTTAAGTTTTTATAATTATAGTTTTCATAATAATTATATATAGTATTGATAATATTCAAATGATCCAAATTTATTGCGTAATATATATCTTCTTTAAAAGCTAATTTTTCAAAAAAAATTATATATTTATGAATTATTTTATAATAATTAGTATTTAATTTTTCAATTATAGATTCATTTTTTGATGCATATTGTGCGGTATCCTTATCAGTCCATAAATCTTCATTTTCATACTTTAAATCATTCAAAATTTGTGTATTAATTAAATTTTTAGCATATTTTATTTTAATTCTATCTGGATTAAAAAATGAAGTGATTTTGTATTTATTTAATTTATTGTTTAACAAAGCATAAAAAAGCAAAATTCTTTGATTTGTTAGTGTTTTTATTAAATTTAAATCTAATTTATTATCTTTTTTATACGGTTCAATTAATAATGGAATATTATAATTATCTTTTCTGTGATAAATTTCGTTAACCCAAGGACTTTGCTCATCAAACCATGAATCCGTTGAAAAATTATAATAAATTGAAAATGATGTTATTTTATTCTCATAATTTGATATATTTTTTAATTTAAATTCATCCAATGAATGACCAGATTTTTTAATATTAATAAATTTAAATCCTTTTTTTTGGAACAATTTTTTTATATATTCACTATCAATTTTAAAAAATTCATTTTTATCTTTTATTATTAAAAAGAATTTATGATTTATATAATTATCAATAAATAATGTAGTTTTTTTATTTATAATATCATCTTCTTTTGCTTTATCATTTTCACACCAAACAGATTGTTCTTCCTTAAAAAAATACAAATAAATTAACTCAAAAATTACTTTTACAAGATTACTTTTCCCGCTTCCATTTTTTCCAATAATAGCCTTAACATTTATATTTTCAGGAAAGATATTTATATAGTTTGTTTTTTCTTTAATTGTTAATTCTTCTTTTTCAAAATTATAGTTACAGTTATATTTTGAGGAGAGATTAAAACCTTGATTTTTGATATTTTTATATTCTTCAATCCAAAAATAAATTATTTCCATTTATTCTGCTTTAAATTCCTTTTCTATTATTATATATTCTCTAAATGTTCTTAGAGATAAATTTTCATTGTAATGATTTTCTATTATTGTTTATTGTTTTTTCTATTTCTCATATAGTTTTTTCTGTCATTATGATTATTATATCAAGTATTTGTGTTAAAATATTATTAATATAAAAAATCTCTAATATATTTGCTAATAATAATCTCAAAAAAAAGGAAAAAAAGATGAAAAAACATAACCCAAAAATTGAAATTCTAAAACAATATTACGATAAATATAAAAGCTATGACAAAGCTACCCAAAAAATGTTAGAAGAAGGAATAATAGAAGATATAAGAGAAGTAAAAGGGCTTACCCTTGAAGAAATAGGCTATGTTTTAGGAATTACAAGAGAAAGAGTCAGACAGTTAGAAAGCAACGCTATTAAAAAATTAAAACAAATAGCTTTTAAAGAAAAAATAGATTTGAGGGATTTTGTTTAATCAAAACAAAAACCCAAACAGCCAAAGTGGAATTTCATCAAATCCTATTTCAATATCATCTTTTATAATATATGCATTTTCAAGGTTTTTTATTTGTCTTTTAGTTTTATTTTTCCCTCCTATTTCAAATACGTAATTTTCATCCACTATATAATCCCCCTGTTTTGAATATCTGATTGTATGTTTAAAAAGTTGTGATACAAAAAACGATTCTCTTATTGCTCCTTTATTTTGATTTGAACATAAAACATTAAAGAGATTTGGATTATCTAAAAGAATTTTATCCGGCTTTTGAAACAGAGCATTTCCTTTTTTATTGTAATAAAGAAGATGTATTAATTTTCCTCTTAATAAAGCTTCTATATAGTTTTAAATTTTATCTGTTGACTTTTTAAAAGCTGTTTAGTTTTGTTTAGTTTGTTAACTTTTGTTTACTTTTTAAATTACTTGTAAACTTTTAGAAACTTCAAAAAAGAAACTTTTAAGACTTGTTTCCTTTTGTTTCCTTTTCAATTTTCTCTATTAGCGTGATAAAAAAAATCAAGGTATTTTTTTAAAAAAAAGTGTTGCTTTTTTATTTTTACAAGTTCTTAAATCACCTGTAAAAGGGAGCTAATGAAGTTTTTTACCTGTTGCATAAATGTTGCTATTTAAAAAGCTGTGAGTGAGTTCCAATTCTAACGAGGATTAATTCTTCGTCTGTTTTGATGTATATAACTAATAAATCGCCTCCTATATGAAATTCTCTTGTATCACTCCATTCACCTGTTAATGAATGGTCTTTTGCTTCTGCTGGAAGTTCTTCATTATTTAATAGCAGAGAAATATAATTGATAAATTTTTGAAACTGAGTATCACTTATTTTAATTTTCTTCATATCTTTTATGAATTGCTTATGTCTTTTGAGTTTAAGCATTAGCAAATCTTTTAAGCTCATCTATACTTGTTTTTTCCACATTTTTACCAGTTCTTGCTTCTTTAATAGCTTTTTGAGTAGTTTCATTTGGAATTTTTACTTCAAAAGGAAGTCCCTTATGCTTTACTATCATTGCAGTGAAAATGTTAACTGCTTCTGAATAGCTCAAACCTACTTGTCTTAAAATCTCTTTTGCTTCTTCAAAATATTCTTTTTCAATTCTGATACTTGTTTGAGTTTTCATATCAATCCTTTTTTTTTGTTTATTATACACCATTTGGGATATAAAAGCAATCATACCCCCACCCCCCTGAAATTAGTTTTTGTTTTTTCGTGACTGGGCAGCCGACTGATACACCCTAACGCCCTGAAAAGCCCATAATTTCGGCATTTTCTTGGGGTGTAAACCCTTGAAATGCTTACACTTACTTACACCCTAATTATTTATTAAATACTCTAAAACTCTCATAAATAGGGGATTTTGATATGTTTATGTCTTTACACCCTGTAAAAATAGGTTTACCCCCTTTATTGATTTTTAAGCAGAATAAATTGATAAGAGTTTAAGGAAGGATAATATATTTAATGCCTTTAATAGTAAGTAAATTTTTATCGCTTAAAAACTCTGGGTCAATTGCTTTTAATTCCTCTAATAGTTTTTGAGCTATGATATTTTTTTGATACATTGCATTAAAAAGTCTTGTAACTAATGGTCTTTTTATTTTCCCCTCTTTAAAAGCTTATTTTCCTTATTCTGACATTCAGAAATGCACAGTTCATCTTTCAAGAAATATTTATAAACATATGAAAAAAGAAGATGCTTCTTTCGTTAATAAAAAAATCAAAGAAATTAAATATTCTTGTGATACTTTTGAAAAAGGATTATCTATTTTTCAGACTGAAATAATTGAAAAATTTAAAAATCACTATCCGACTTATATCAAATATCTTAATTCAAAAAAAGAAGAATTTTTAGCTTTTTTAAAATATCCCGAAACTATTAGAAAACTTATCAATTCAACAAATGCTGTGGAATCCGTTCATTCTACATTTGAAAAACAGAGACTTAAAAAAGGTGTTTTTTTTCAATCTATGGATATTTTAAATGTTGCTCTTTTTATTGTAACTGATAAATTACATAAAACTTGGAAAATTAACCCTTTAATTAAATCTAAAAGATATGAATTAAATCAAATGTTTGTTATGAATTTTGAACATGGAGTTGATGAATGAAAAATATTTGTTATAATATCACAGACACAAAATTAATGGTATGTCTCAATTTTTTTAAAGTATTGAAGTATATTAAGCAGTGTTATCCGTTAAAGGAAGTCTAAAAGGCTCTTTATTATCCTTATATGTATTTGGAGGATAAATAATAATCTTTCTTTTAAAATCAATATACTCCCACTTTAAGCGGTAAAGTCCTACATTTCTTAAAGCTGTAAGTGCTTGAAACTGCATTATGTAACGGCTTGCTTCATAATCGTAAGAGAGGATTTTTTGATATACTTCTTTGATTTTAGTTTCATTAATAACGGCTTTCATTTTCTCTTTTTGTTCTCTTGGTAATATTTTGCTTGGATCTATTCCGTAAGCTGGATTATATTCTATAAGTCCTAAATTTAACGCATAATCAAGGCAGTTTTTTACATAATTAAATACTTCTTTTGCTGTGTAGATTTTTCTCTTGTTCTGGTAGCATTTGGAAGATTTACTTTTGGTATCCATTTTATAAAGTCTATTAAATCATATCTTGTAATTTTGTCTATCTTCTTATAACCCATAAAAGGAATAGCATATTTTTCAAAAGCTCTTAAATAATTGCTCTTAAATCTTTTATTGCTAACACTTCCTTTTTTTAATTCTAAAAACTCATAAGCTATTGTCTTAAAAGTCTTTTTTTTCTTGCTCCCTTTTAACGGCTTCTTCTTTTTCTCTCTTATGCTCTACTGGGTCAATACCTTTTGCTAAAAGTTCCTTATAACCTCTTGCAATATCTCTGGCTGTCTTTAAAGTAATATCAGGATAATTTCCTATTTTAAGGCTTGTGTCTTTTTTAGTTCCAATCTTTTTATATCTAAACTCCCAAACTATACTTTTATTTTTTTTAACAAGTCTCAAACCTTTTACCATTCCATCTGATTACTTCTTTCTTTTATCATCTATTAAAAAAGAATTAATTGCTGTTTGAGTTAAAACTATACTCATATTAAACTCCTTTTTAATGAAATATGGTGCGGTTAAAAAACCGACCCCACTACTGACCCCACTTTTTTTTGTGCTAATATGATACAAACTAAAACTAATAAAAACAACAATATCCCGATTTTATGGTAATATTTCAAAAGAAGTGATACAATCTGAAACTGAGAAAAACTAAAAAACTACGCACCTCCGCCGCACCACTATCCTTCTATAAATTTTTCTCCAAAAGAATTTCATATTAAAATTTAATTTTAGTATGTGTAACTTTTTGTTACATTACAAAAATAAGACTATTTTTATCTTTTTTATTTTCATACTTTTTGATATACTCCAATAAAAAAAGGAGACAATATGCCTGTAACAACAAAATTAAAAGGAAATGATGTAGCACTTTATGGGAATCAAGTAAATGTTGGAGATAAAGCTCCTGTTGTAACCCTGCCAAATAACGCACTTGAAGAAATAACAATTGGTGGAGCTCAGGGAAAAGCTCAGTTAATTATTGCTGTACCAAGTCTTGATACACCTGTTTGCGCAACTGAAACTAGAAAATTCAATGAACAAGCTGCTGCAGTTGATGGAGCGGTAGTATGTGTAGTAAGTATGGATTTACCTTTTGCTGCAAAAAGATTTTGTTCAACTGAAGGAATTGAAAATCTTCAAGTATTAAGTGATTACAGAGAAAAATGTTTTAGTGTAAATTATGGAACTTTAATTGCTGAAGGTCCACTTAGAGGTCTTAGTGCTAGAGCAATATTTGTAGTAAACAAAGAAGGAAAAGTAACTTATAAAGAATTAGTTCCTGAAATCACTGAAGAACCAAACTATGAAGCAGCTCTAAATGCACTAAAAGAAGCCGCTAAATAGTTTTATAAATCCCTTCTTTTTTTATATATTCAATCAAATTTTTATAAGTTTTATTTATTCTTAATGTTTTAGCATCACCTATTATAACAAGTTTTCTTTTAGCCCGTGTTATTGATACATTCAGTCTTCTTATATCCTTTAAAAACCCGATTTCTTCATTTTCATTTGCCCTAACAAGACTTAAAATAATTATTTCTTTTTCCCTGCCCTGAAAACCGTCCACAGATTTCACTTCAACTGAGTTTTTCATTATTTTTTTTATATATTCTTCATGGTCTTTATAAGGGGTAATTACTCCGATATATTCTTCTTTAGCCCCGTTTTTTATTAATTTTTCAACTATTTTTTTTACATACTCGGCTTCAAGTGGATTATATTTTGAAAAACTTCCGCTTTTTGATTTTTCTATAAATTTACCCAATGTATCTATAAAAACAATCGGCGCATATCCCCCATACATTTCATTTTCTTTAATTTTTAAATCTTTTATAGTTATATTTTTAATTTTTTCATATGTTTTTACCCTGCATTCATAAAACTCCGAGCTTGAAAAATTATTTATTTTTTCATTCATTCTGTATTGAATACCCAGGGTATAATAAATATCTTTATACAAATATGTAAGTCTCTCAAAAAGTGAAACCATAAGCCTTTTATCATTACTTAAAATTGTTGGAGGCAACTGTTTATGGTCACCCGCAAAAACAGCCTGCTTTGCTTTTATTAAAGGAATAAGCGTTGATGGCTCCATTGCCTGGGCTGCTTCGTCTATAAAAACAACATCAAATTCTTTTGTTTCCAAAAATTCACCGCCGGTACCTGAATTGGTTGCAAAAATAATATCAGCATTATTTAAAATATCATTCATAATAATTTCTATTTTTTTATTTTTTTCGTCATATAACTTACTGATATTTTTTTGCAGTTTAAGCCATTCGGCCATCTCTTTTATCCACTCGGCCTTAATACCTCTTTTTGCTTTTCCTTCTTTTGCTAATTGTAAAATCTCCTCATCGCTCATCCCTCTTCTTCTGCCGGGAGTCGGTTTTTTGCATCTTTTTTCCTGCATATGTTTTAAATCATCTATTTTTTTATTAATTTTTTCAATTTCTTTATATCTTTTATCCCTTCTTATTCTTACATCCAGAGAAAATTTCATAAGTTTGGAATCAATTTTTGCAGGATGACCGATTCTTACAATATTAAATTCACCCATTTTTTCCATAACATTATCAACCGCCACGTTACTGTCTGCCGTAACTAAAATTCTTTTTCCTATGTGCTTTTTTATAACTTCAGCCAAAGTGGTAGTTTTTCCTGTTCCCGGAGGACCATGAATTAAAAAAACATCTGAGTTAATACACTTTCTAAGAGCTGCATTTTGACTTTCATTTAAAATATCGCTTCTTTCATCAACTTCAATAATTTTTGGGGCTTTTTTACCTATTAATACATCAATACAATTTTTCATTTTACATTTTCCATTTTTCATTTCATCTAACGCTTTTATCATTCTTTTAAATGTAATATCATTAACATACAAATCAAGTCTGTATAATTTACTTCTGAATATTGCTTCTTTTGAATAAACTTCTATAAAATTTTTGCCAACACTGCTAACGGTTGCTTCTTTGGAAAATTTTAAAGGCTCCCCCCTGCTCACTAATACAATATCCCCTACTTTAATTTGGTGTTCGGGCATATTATTTCTGTTGAACATGTATATTTTAAAATCTAAAAACTCTCCTATATATTTCATTTTAAGCCCGAGCAGTGCCCTGCCTTTTTTTTGTCTCTCTTGTGGCGTTAGTTTTTTTATTTCATTTAAATAAAATTCTTTTTCTGCTTTTCTTTCTTTTTCAATTAACTCACTAAAATATTTTTTATACTCTTCAATATTTTCAAATTTATACATTATTTTCATTTAATATAACCTTTTTAAATTTTTATTAAAATAACTATCAATGCAAATAAATTTATACCATAAAAAGCCCACTTTCTGTAATAAGCAAAAAAACTTAAAGATAAAAAAAATAAAAGTATCCAAAAATCTACATTAACATAATAATTTTTCTCTCCCATATTAAGATACCACTGTAAAACTTTATCAAACAATCCGCCAAACCCTGTTAAATGCAAAAATATACTTACAGGATAAAAAACAGAAAACAATATGTTTACAACAGGTGAAAAAAATGAATAAAAATTGAAATTATAAAAAAAATAATGCCCCAATATAAACATAACCAAATACATATAAAAGCTCAAAATCAAAGAATTGACAAAAGTCGGTTTAAAATATTTAAAAAATAAAAATATATAATATACACCCATAAAGCTTAAAAAATATCCGATACTGAAAACTTTTTCAAAAAATATTAAAACACTTATTAAAAATGTCCATATTAAAACACTCAAAGGCTCTTTTTCCAGATAAATAAGACTTATAAAAATAACCGTTTCCATAACAAAAGCCCTGACAAGCGATGAAGGAAAATTAGTAAAATAAAGATATAAAAATTCTGTTGTTAAAATAAAAATACCCAAATCAAAATATCTGTTTCTATACGGAAAAAAACGGCTTTGAAAAAATTTATAAACAGGATTTAACATAAAAAACAAAATTGCGCTTAAAAACCCCAGATGCAATCCGCTAAGGGCAAAAAGATGACTTATTCCAAGAGTCGAAAGGTCTTTTCTTGTGCTAAAATCAATAGATTTGCCAAAATACAAAGCTTTGTATAAATTTGTTATTTTTATATTTTTATGCTGATTTTCAACATATTTTTCAATTTTTGAAGGTTCTTTTAATTTCAAATCAAAACTTGGGGCAAAAAATCCGAAAAGATAATTTTTAAAAGAGATATGTTTGGTAAAAATTTTAACAGAGACATCTTCATTCAAAAGATTTTTTAAATCATCCCTGTTTATTGTATAAAAAGTTAAATTTTTTGATTTTATCTTCAATACATAGTAATTTTTCTTTTTATACTGATTTGCGACAAACCCGTCTATTTTAACCACTTTTTTTGAAATAAAATTTTTATATAAAATATAAGAAAAAGCCCCTCTTAAACACAATAAAAAACTAAATAGCAGGAATGTCAATATGAGCTTCTGTATGCTCAACTTCTTTAACCTTACTTAATTTATCGCTAAATTTGGTGTATTTTTTATGAAACAGCATTTCAACGGTGCCAGTCGGTCCGTTTCTCTGTTTTCCGATGATTATTTCCGCATCTTCTATTTCCTTTTCATTATATGTCACTTCCGCAGCTTTTCCTTTTTGAATTGCTTCTTTTTGTTTCTGTCTGGCTTCCAATGCTTTATATACGTCATCACGATAAATAAACATTATAATATCTGCGTCCTGTTCTATTGCGCCTGATTCTCTAAGATCACTCAGCATCGGTCTTTTGTTAGGCCTGCTTTCAAGTGCCCTGTTTAGCTGGGAAAGGGCAATTATGGGTATTTGAAGTTCGCGCGCTAAAAGTTTAAGACTTCTGCTAATTTCCGCAATAGCCAAATGCCTTTCTTTAATATCTGAATTTATCAACTGAAGATAATCTACAATTGCAAGGGAAATATCTCTGTTTTGAGCTTTTAATTTTCTGAGTTTTGCCCTTATTGTATGAATATTGACACTTCCCTCGTCATCCACAAAAAGAGGTTTTTCGCTTAAATAATCACTTACCTCGGTAAGTTTGGACCATTCTTCATCATTTAAATTCCCCCTTCTTAAATCCTGAAGGGGAATATCGCTTGCCGAACTTATCATTCTAAGCATCAGCTGCTCCGCCGGCATTTCAAGAGAAAAAATTGCCACCCCCCTATCCTGCCTTAATACATTAAATGCCAGGTTCAGTGCAAAAGCCGTTTTACCCATAGAAGGCCTTGCGGCAATTATTATCAAATCGCCTTCTCCGAATCCGCTTGTTTTTCTGTTAAGTTCAACAAATCCGGTATCAAGCCCTGTTACAATTTTATTTTGCTTTGATACCTGTTTTTTAATATAATCCAAAGTTTCGTTTATTATTTTGTTTGAATCTTTAAAATCCCCGGAAAGATTGGATGTTGCGATGCTGAAAAGTTTACTTTGAATCTCTTCAACCTCTTCAACAGCCCTTTTGTCTTCTTGCAAAACTGTTTTTTTAATTTCTGTTGAAAGATGTATAAGCTCTCTTTTTACCGATAAATCTTTTATCTCTTTTGCATAAATTTCTACCGCTTCTATCGGGGCGGTTCCCAAAATTTCTAAAAAAAGCTCTTCATCAAATTTGTTTTTTTTATTTAAAACATCCCTTAAAAAAATTTCATCAATAGGCATATCTTTATGATACAACTCTTCCATAGCTTCGAAAAGATATTGATGAAAAGGAAGGTAAAAATCTTTAGGGCTTAAAATAGCCGCCACATCTTCATATACTTTTCCGTCAAAAATAACAGCACTCAATATTCCCCTCTCAATATCCAAATTATATAAATCCAATTTTACTCCTTATGTTATAATTATAAAAAAGGTTATAAATGGTTGTAAAAATCACATATCCTTTCAAAGACACACCGGGTTCAATCCAGTTAAAAGATATTTATATACAAACCCACGATACAGATTTGGTTCATCAGTTAAAAACAACAAACAATCCTGTCGAAATTGGTATTATTTTATCTGAAAACGAAGAAAAATACAAAATTACAAATCCCCAAAAAGCAGATTTACATATTGAAATTGCCGATGTATTAATGGATCCGGAGCTTAGAAAAAAATTTAAACCTTAAAATGTTCTTTTACACCGTTTATAACATCTCTTACATCCTGAGATTCAAAAAGCGTTTTTAATTTCATTTTTGTTTTATTGTCCAAACTTCTTATAATTTCTTTCATTTCTTTTTCATTTTCAGCATTTTTTAGTTTTTCAATTATTTCTTTTTTCAATATTTTTTCAAGCTTTTCTTTAGTTACCTTATTTGGTTTAATTACCATAATCATAAAAATAACCGCCAAAGAAACAATAGTTAAAGCGACTGCATAAATTAAAGCGGGTGTATTCATTTGCATTCCTTTACATATTTATTTATCTCCTCCAAAAATTTAGGAAGCAGTTCTTTTTCTTTATATTTCCCTATTATTTCACCTTTTTTAAGTATAAGACCGTATCCTTTTCCGCAGGCTATTGCCAAATCAGCTTCTTTTGCCTCACCGAGAGCGTTTACAACACAGCCCATAACAGAGAGATTAAGAGGCACTTTTATATTTTTCGTTGCTTTTTCAACCTCTTCGACAATAGGAGGCAGGTCAACTTCTATTCTTCCGCACGTAGGACATGAAACTATATTAACTCCTTTAATAAGTCCCAAATCCTGTAAAATTGCACGGCCCACCCTAATCTCTTCTTCAAGTTCACCCGTAATGGAAACCCTTAATGTATCCCCTATTCCTTCAAGTAAAAGTGCTCCAAATGCCGCAGCGCTTTTAATAGTAGCATGGAATTTAGTCCCTGCTTCCGTCACTCCCAAATGAAAAGGATAATCCACTAAAGGTCTTAACATTCGATAAGCCTCGACCGTTCTTATAACATCGCTTGCTTTAAGTGAAACTTTTATATCAAAAAAATCCAAATCTTCCAAAAATTTAATATGCCAAAGCGCACTTTCAACCATTGCTTTAGGACTCTGTCCGTATTTTTTTTCCAGATGTTCTTCCAAAGAGCCGGAATTTACCCCTATTCTTATGGGCAGATTCCTTTGCTTACACGCTTTTACAATTTCTTTTATTTTTGTCTTTCCCCCTATATTTCCAGGATTAATCCTGAGAGCATCCACATATTCTGAGGCTATAAGACCTAATTTATAATTAAAATGTATATCGGCAATAACCGGAAGCGGTGATTTTTCCACAATAGTTTTAAGGGCTTTTGCATCTTCTTCATCAAGCACTGCAACCCTTACCAAATCGGCCCCTGCAAAATAGAGCCTGTTTATCTGCTCAAGTGTTGAGTTTATATCTTTTGTTTTTGAATAAGTCATTGACTGAACGCTAATCGGGGCACCTCCTCCTATTTCAACATCTCTTATTTTTATTTTTCTTGTGGGATATCTTTTAATCATTATTTTCCTTTATAAAATGGTAAATATATTCAATATTTCCTTCTTTTCCCCTAACGGAACTCTCTTCACTTCTTAATAATTTCCACCCTGTATTCTTACAATTGATTTCAAATTTTCTTCTTGCTTTTTCTATTGCAATTGTATCCAAAACAACACCTTTTTTATCTCTTTTTATTCCTATTCCAACTTCAAATTGGGGCTTAAATAACAAAATAATATCTTTTTTGGCATATTTATCTATTTTATCAATAAGTTTATTTAAAGAAATAAAACTTACATCGCTTACAATATAATCAAATTTTTCCGGATATTCAAAATTTCTGAAATCTGTTTTTTCATAACAAATAATTTTAGGATTTTGTTTTAATTTTTTATCAAGCTGATTGCTCCCGACATCAACCGCTACAATTTTTCGGGCACCTTTTTCCAAACTTACCTCACTAAACCCCCCGGTACTTGCCCCTATATCCAAAACTGTTTTTCCGTCAAACGTTATATTATATTTTTCCAAATAATTTTTAAGCTTCCGGGCTGCCCTGCTTACATAAATCTTTTCTTCCAAAATTTCAATTTTATCCTTTTCATCTACTTCAAAAGAAGTTTTATTTACTGTTTTACCATTTATTTTGATTTTATTGTTTTTGATTAACTCCCTTGCTTTGTTTCGTGAGGTTACAAATCCTTTTAAAACCAAAAATTTATCTGCTCTCACATAAAACCTTTTTGATAATTATATTAAATTTGTTATAATTTTTAAAACAAAAAAAGGAGACGTTATGGGATTCAGCGGATTTATGGCTTTAGTATTATGTGTAGTGGCAACAGGGGCTATGCTTTATATTGCATTAGATGCAGCAAAAAAAGCTAAATAAGCAAATCTTTTAAAGATTCCACCGGTTTTTTACCGGTATAAATTATTTTATAAACTTCATTCGCAATAGGTGTGTAAATATTATGTTTTTGGGCTAATTTATAAATGGCTTCGGTAGTGTAAACTCCTTCGGCTACTTCTCCGAGTTCATCCAAAATATCTTTAAGCAGTTTATTTTTAGCAAGATTAAGCCCTACCCTGTAGTTTCTGCTCATTGTGGAATTTGCACTCAAAAACAGATCCCCAGCCCCCGCAACGCCTAAAAAGGTGTCTTTTCTGGCCCCGAAAAACTCCCCAAATCTGTCCATTTCAACAAGACCCCTGCTGATTAATGCGGCTTTTGCATTGTTTCCGAGATTGAGCCCTTCGCAGATTCCTGCGGCAATTGCTATTACATTTTTATATGCACCTGCAACCTCAACGCCTTCAACATCATCATCAATATAAATTTTTAAAAAATCCGGAAAAAATTTTTTAAATTCATTTGCCAAATTTAAATTTTTAGAAGCAATAACAAGGGCGGTAGGTTTGTTTTCCTTTACCTCTTTTGCAAATGAGGGGCCTGATATAAACGCTAAATTTTCAGTTTCAATATATTGTTCGAAAATTTCATTCAAAAATTTAAGCTCATCTTTATCTATTCCCTTACTTGCAACTAAAATTTTTTTACCCCTCAAATCATATTTTTTTAAAAAATCTTTTATAGCCTGCGCTGCAATAACAATAATTATATATTCATTTTCTAAAACTTTTTCAATATTTACAAAGTTTTCTATATTTCTTTTTCTTCTCGAAGTAATTACAGCATCTTTATATTTTTGTTTTATGGCATGATACAAAGCGCTTCCCCAGCTTCCCGCTCCTATTATTCCTATCATTGTCTCCCTTTAAATATTTCCAAATCTCTTTTAAACCTATCTATTTCATCTGTATCACCCACAGCCACCAAAATATCACCTTTGTTTAAAATATGATTTATACCTCTAACTATAAATATAACATTTTCACTTATTTCTTTATCCACTATTCCAATAATCAGTAAATTATATATGCTTGTTATCTCTTTATACACATCCTTTATTGCTTTACCTTCCAAAAAAGAATTTTCCGGAATTTCAATTTCTGCAAAAGAGAGCTTATTATCTTTAAAAATAATTTCTTCTATAACTTTTAATGTTAAAGGTTTTTTCAAAATAGTCATTATTCTGTTTGCTATAATATCAAAAGGGTTCAATAATTTATTTGCACCGGCCAATTTATATTTATATTCGTTTTCTTTATTGCTTATTTTAACAACAATTTTTAATTCAGGAAACAATTCTCTAAGAGACAACACCAAAAACAGATTTTTTTCCTCATCTTTTAATGTACAAATTGCATATTCTATATTTTCTATCTTTTGCAACTCTTCATCATTGATTTCGTTAAGTTTAATTACGTCAAAAAATTTTTCTTTTGCTTTTTGTTCTTCATTTTCATCAAAAACAACAATTATAACATTGGATTTTTTTAATGTGGCTGCGATTTTTTCCCCGTATTTGTCAAATCCGAAAATAGCTATTTTCATAAACTACTCTTTTCTATATGATATCTAAAATAATTTATACTTACACTGTATCCCATTACAACAATAATGTCTCCGGCTTCAAGTCTTAAATCAAAAGGCGGGTTAAAATAAAAATGGCCTTTAGTTAAAGAAAAAGTTTTTTCAAGCATTTGGGATTCTTTGTCTTTTAAAACGCCGAAAAGCAATATTTTATATTTGTCAAAATCAATCTCTCCTATCAGTTTTCCATCAAGTATTGAATTTTCTATAACCTTTATTTCATCAATAATTGCATTTTTCTTTTCACTTAAAATTGCATCAATTACGGCAAATGTAATGGGGCTCCCTATATAAACACTTGCAAGAAGTGCAGTGGCCTTGGTAGGGACAACAACATAATCAGCCCCGACTTTTTCCAATTTGGAAATATTTTTTTCATCATTGGCAAGGGCAATAATTTTTGCCCCTTTTGAATATGCCCTTAAAGTCAGGGTTATAAATGTGTTTGTAACATCCGAGTTTGTCAATACAAAAATTTTGGTAATTTTTTTAAAATGGAGATTTTTCAAAAAAATTTTTTGGGTAATATCTCCTTTAACTGCCTCATATCCTTTTAATGCAGCTTTTTCAACCCTGCTTTCATCAGTATCGACGATTAAAAAATCTTTTTTTTCTTTTATTAATTTTTCTCCTAAAATTTCTGCTTCATCCGAAAAACCGCAGATTAAATAAATTTCATTAAAATGCTCAATCTCCCTGAAAACTTTTTCACTTTTTAATTCATGTAATTTCTCGGTAAATGCACTTGCAATAATAGAAGTGGTAAATGAAATAATACCGACTCCAGTAATAATTAATAGCATTGTAAGAGTTTTACCTTCATTTGTTACCGGCGTTATGTCCCCGTAACCAACGGTAGATATAGTAATTAAAGCCCAATAATATGAATCAAACAGATTTTTTATTTCAGGATTTGTATGAGCTTCAAACACATAGATAACCGAGCCTCCGATAAAGACAATAAAAACAACAGCCAATAATACAATTAACAATTCAAATTTTTTACTTCTTAAAACATCTAAAAATATATTGACGTTTTTTGTATATCTTAATATTTTAATAAGTCTGAATATTACAAAAATTCTAAGGATTCTAAGGGTTCTGAAAGCAGGTAAAATGGCAAGTAAATCTATAATTGCAAAAGGTGTGCTCATATATTCAAGTTTTGTTTTAATAATTTTTATTAACACATTTTTTAAATGAAAATTTCTGCCTAAGAAATTAGATTCCTCATATTCTTCCAAAATTATTTTATGAATATCATTATAAACCCAGACCCTAAAAATATATTCAATTACAAAAATAGTGGTAATTACATAAAAATCAAATTTTTCAAAAAACGGATTTACATTGTGTTTTATATCATAAAGGAGTATGGCAACGCTTAAACTTACCATAATTAGCATAAAAATATCAAATATTCTGTTACCTATATAAGAAGTGTCATTAAGAAGCCTGTCAATTTTTCTTTTAAATTTTATATATTTTTCACTGCCATCTAAATAAAAAGCAAAAGCAACTAATGCTTTTACTATCTTAGATTCTTTCTTCAAGAAAGCTTACTTTTTAGTAATTTATTTACAACCTGAGGATTTGCTTTACCGCGACTTGCTTTCATAACCTGTCCCACAAAAAAGCCGAATAATTTTTCTTTTCCGCCTTTATATTCAGCAACTTTATCTTCATTGGCGCCCAAAACATCATCCACTATTTTTTCAATAGCGCCTTCGTCACTTACCTGTTTAAGTCCCAATTTTTCAATTGCCTCGTCAACTTCCAAATCTTCTTCCATTAACAAATCAAGCACTTTTTTACCCCCTGCCCCACTGATAACAGCTTCTTTTTCCCTAATGGCAATAAGTGAAAGTTTTTCGGCAGGCACAGGAGAATTTTCAATTGATATATTTAATTTATTAAGTCTTCCCAAAAGTTCAATTGCAAGCCATCTGTTTGCAGCATTTGGTTCAACCCCCCTTTGAACCATTTCTTCAAAAAATTTGGCAAGTTCAGGCTCACTTGTAAGTACTCCCGCATCATATTCTTTTAAGTTAAATTCTTTAATATAACGCTCTTTCTTTTCATCCGGAAGTTCTGGAATTTCAATATCAAAAAACTCATCAGGCACTTCAAGCGGAAGTAAATCAGGGTCTGGAAAATATCTGTAATCCGCACTTTCCTCTTTTCCTCTCATACTTCTTGTTTTACCAGTTTTAGAATCAAAAAGCCTGGTTTCCTGAACAACTTCTTTTTCATATTCATTATATTCATAAGCTTCTATTTGCCTATCAATTTCATATTCAATCGCCTGCTTTATAAATCTGAAAGAGTTTATATTTTTAAGTTCAACCCTTGTGCCGAATTCTTTTTGCCTAAAAGGTCTAACTGATACATTTGCATCACACCTGAAACTTCCCTCTTGCATATTGGCATCGCTGATTCCTAAATATTTAACAACAGAATGGAGTTTTTTAAGATATGCAATGGCTTCATCGCTGCTTCTCATATCCGGTTCGCTTACAATTTCTAAAAGAGGGGTGGAGCATCTGTTTAAATCTACTTTAGAATATTCGCCTTCATGGATGTTTTTACCTGCATCTTCTTCCAGGTGAGCCCTTGTTATTCCTATTCTTTTGGTTTTTCCGTCCACATCGATATAAAGCTCTCCGTGTTCAACAATGGGAATTTCAAACTGGCTTATTTGGTATCCTTTTGGCAAATCAGGGTAAAAATAATTTTTTCTTGCAAAAATACTTTTTTTATTAATGGTCGCATTAACGGCTTTACCAAACATTACAGCCTTTTTAACGGCTTCTTTATTCATTACAGGCAAAGCCCCCGGAAGTCCGAGACATACGGGGCAAGTATTTATATTAGGTTCATCTCCGAAACTTGTTGCACAACTGCAGAAAATTTTGGTTTTTGTATTCAACTGCACGTGAACTTCCAATCCTATTACTACTTCATATTTCATTAATTCTCCTTATTGAATTACAAATTTATATTTATTTTTGTGAAGCGCCCTTTTAATAGCTTCCTGATGTTCAAATCCTCTTGTTTCAAGTGCTATTGTCACATTTGCATCACCAATTGCCAAATTAAGATCTGTTCTGTCATATCCTATTTGAACAATATTTGCTTTTTGCTCGGTTAAAATTTCAGTCAGTTTCATAAGTGAACCCGGTTTATCTATTAAAGTAACTATCAATTTCATTTTTCTGTGTGATTTTAAAAGACCTTTTTCTATAATTAAGTTAACCATTGTTACATCAATATTTCCGCCGCTTATTACAACTCCGACTTTTTTTGGAGCACTAAAATTTATTTTATGATGTAACAATGCAGCCACACCGACTGCCCCCCCACCTTCCACAACTACTTTTTGTCTTTCCATCAAAAACAGAATTGCATTGGCTATTTCTTCATCATCCACTTCCACAATATCATCAACTACTTCTTTTATTATATTATAGGTTACAGGGGAAGTGTCTCTGACGGCTATGCCGTCTGCAATGGTTTTTACAAAAGCACTGTCCTGAACAGAACCGCTGAGAAAACTGAGTCTCATAGCAGGCGCACCCGCCGCTGTAACGCCTATTACTTTTATTTTAGGATTAATCTGTTTTGCCGCAGAGGCTATACCGCTGATTAACCCTCCTCCTCCTATAGGAACCAATATATAATCCAAATCCGGAATTTCTTCAAGCATTTCAAGGGCTATTGTCCCCTGACCCGCCATTACATCAAAATCTGCAAACGGGTGAATAAATTCAAATTCTCTTTCTTTTGCCAAATTTACAGCATATTCATATGCTTCATCATAATTGTTTCCGGCTAAAACAACCTCACCGCCGTATTCTTTAACACCGCTTACTTTTGTAAGAGGAGTGGCTTCAGGCATTACTATAACTGAAGGAACATTAAAATAACTCGCCGAATACGCTACCCCTTGTGCATGATTCCCGGCACTGGCGGCAATTACTCCTTTTTTTCTCTTTTCATCCCCAAGTGCGGCAATTTTATTAAATGCGCCTCTTAACTTAAACGCACCTGTAATTTGCAGGTTTTCTTTTTTTAAATATATTTCGTTTCCCACTTTTTGTGAAAGAGTGGGGGCATAGGCAAAAGGCGTTTTGTAAATTACCTTATTCACCCTCTTTTGGGCTTCTTTTATTTTACCGAGTTCAATCATAATAATCCTTCATTTTTACATCTTTTGTGTTCAACCATAATACATTTATCTTCCACATAAAAAATTCCCGAATTCTCAGCTATTTTTTTTGAATTTTCATTTTTTATGCCTTCTTGTAAAAAAACACATTTTACCCCGGGAAGCTTGATGGCTTTTTCCACTATCGGCGGGGTGTCTTCACTTTTTCTGAAAATATCGACAATATCAATCTCAAAATCTATCTCTTCCAAACTTTTATAAACTTTTTCTCCCAATATTTCATCTTCTCTGGGATAAACAGGGATAATCTTATATCCGTTTTCCTGCATATATTTTGCCACCTGATTTGAAGCCCTGTGAGGCTTTGGAGAAAGACCGACCACAACAATAATCTTTGAATTTTTTAATACACTGCAAATAGATTTATCGGCATTTTTTGCCGTAGGTAACTCACAAGAGAGCATTTTTTACCTTTTTTTACAAAATTATATCAAAAAAAGCCCTAAACACTTGATTTTTAATAAAAAAAAAGAGTAAAATTTTTTTGTAGACTAATTTAAGGAGGAAAAATGAAAAAATCAGAACTTATCGCAGCTGTTGCTGAAAAAACAGGTTTAAGCAAAAAAGATACTAACGCAGTAATAGATGCAACTATTCAAACAATTGAAGAAGCGTTAAAAGCTGGAAAAAAAGTTAGTTTTATAGGATTTGGAAGCTTTGAAAGTGTCACAAGAGCTCCAAGAACAGCAAGGGTGCCGGGAACAGGAAAAGAAATCAAAATTCCTGAAACTAAATCTGTAAAATTCAAAGTAGGGAAAAAACTAAAAGAATTATTAAACAAATAATTCTTTTTTTTCTTTTTTTTGATATAATTTCACTCCAAGCCGGCGTGGCGGAACTGGTAGACGCGTCGGACTCAAAATCCGATGAGCTCTGCTCATGTGGGTTCGAGTCCCACCGCCGGTACCATTTTAATAATTTATACTTTTCAAAATTATTTTTGTTTTATAATGGCAAGAATCAGCAATACCCCCAAAACAAATGCAAAAACAAATCCTCCAAGCCCTAAAATAGAAATATGTCCAATCATAGGCGGAACATAAAAAGATAAAAGCATTGAAGAGCCTATTAAAATAGAAGCTATAATAACTGCTAAAGAGAGTCTGTTGAAAGAATTCTTCATACTCTCTTCTATTTCATCTAAACCGACATGTTCAAATTCTATTTTTAATTCGCCGTTTTTAACTTTATCTATTATTTCATTTATATTGGAAGGGGTTTTTTGGAAAAATTCCATTATAGAAAGATTTAATTCATGTGATTTTTTAAAAATACTAAAAACAGAAAAAATTTTTTTGTATGTTTTTATTACAAACGGCTTAATTTCCTCGGCGGCATTAAATTCAGGATATAATTTTTTACCTACCCCCTCCATCGTCACCAAAGATTTTAAAAGTAAATAATTGTCTTCTTTTAAAAAAATTTTATATCTGTTCATAATTCTAAGCAAATCTTCCATTAAAGATTTTAATTCTATATTTTTCAAAGAAGAATAAAAATATGTGGATATTATGTCAGCCGCCTCTTTTTTAAAAGATGAGACATCAATTTCTTTTGGAACTTTAGAGAGTTTTAAAACATATTCAGCCGCTTTTTCTTCCTCATTTTTTATTACATAGTAAATAAGTTCTATAAAATATTTCCTGTCCTCAACGCTCAGCCTTCCCATAATTCCAAAATCTAAAAATACAATTTTATTCTTATACACCATTAAATTTCCCGGATGCGGGTCGGCATGAAAAAATCTGTGTAAAAAAATCTGCTCACATATTAAATCAAAACCTTTTTTTGTAATTTCTTTTAAATCATAACCGGATTCTTTTAATTTTTTTATATCTGAAATTTTAATTCCATCAATATATTCCATAACGAGTAGTTTTTTTGAAGAAAAATAGAGCTTTGGAATCTTTATATCATTATTGCCCTTAAAATTAGCGCTAAATCTTTTCATATTAAGAGATTCTAAATTAAAATCAAGTTCTTTTTTTATAGATTTTGCAAATTCTTCCACTATTCTGACACTGTCTATTCCATAAATTAAAAGCCGGCTTCTTATAATTTCAGCCAGTCTCTGCAAAATGGCAATATCTAATAAAATTTTATCCTCAATACCAGGTTTTAATACTTTTACAGCTACAATTTCACCTGTTCTTAAAGCAGCTTTATAAACCTGACCAATTGATGCACTGGCTAATAAAGTAAAATCTCCTATAAAATAATCTTCTATTTTTTTATTTAATGCCTCCTCAATAACACTTTTTATTTTTTCAAAAGGCATAGAAGAGACATTATCCTGAAGTTTTTCAAACTCTTTGGCTAAATCTATGGGTATTAAATCCGGGCGCAAAGAAAGAAGTTGGGCCATTTTTATAAAAGTAGGGCCCAGCTCTTCTATTGCTTTTCTGATTCTTTCATTTCTGGATAATTTCGACTTGTTTTTTTTGAAAGGTACAGGAACACCTAAACTCTCTATTATATCTCCAAATCCATACTTTGCAAGAACAAAAATTATATCTTTTGTTCTTTTTAATTCATAAATACTATTTTTTAACATTCAAATTATCAAGTTTTTCTTCAATTCTTTTAATATCTTCTTTTGTTGCAACTCCGATTTCGGATAATTCTTTTTTTACTTCTTCTTTTATCAATCTTTTTATTTCTTCCATTTTTTGCTCGGATTCTTTTTTCATCTCATTTATAAGTTCACTGGCTTCTTTTTCGCTAAGTTCTCCCCTCTTTTTAGCTTCTTCAATTAATTCTTCCATTTTCTCTTTTGCCAAAAAAACACTTCCTATGCCAATTTTAACTAAATCCTGAATATTCATACATCCCTCCTTTTTTATTTATTATACTACATTTTTATTATACTACATTTTTTTTAAAATTTCATTAACAATAGTATTTTCATCCACACCTAAAAATTTCTCAACTTCTTTAACATTCCCATGAGGAATAAAAATATCCGGATATTCAAAACTTTCAACTTCAACATCCAAATTTTGTTCATTTGAAAATTCGCTTAGCATTTCGGCAATTCCGCCTTCTTTTGCATTATCACTGATTATATACCACTTTTTAGCTTCTAAACTTCTTAAAAGCTCTTTATCAAACGGTTTTACAAATCTTAAATCAACTATTCCGCTATCTATTCCTTTTTCTTTTAACAGTTTATAAACCCTATAAGCTTTCCCCACACCGTTTCCGTAAGCAATTAACATAATATTTTCACTGTCTATTAGAATTTCGCCTTTTCCAAGTTCAAAATCTTTTGGTTCAAATATCTTATCTTCAAGTTCAAACGCCCCCCTCGGATATCTAAACGCACAAGGAGAGCTGTTAAATTTATAGGCAAATTCCACAGCCTTTCTTAATGTATTAAAATCCCTTGGTGCAAAAAGGGTCATGTTTGGAATTATTCTTAAATACCCCACATCAAAAACACCCTGATGTGTTTCCCCATCGGCTCCTACAATTCCCGCCCTGTCTATTGCGAACCTAACCGGATAATTATCAAGACAAACATCATGAATCACCTGATCATATCCTCTTTGTAAGAATGTTGAATAAATTGCAACAAAAGGAATAAAACCTTCTTTTGCCATAGGAGCCATTGAAGTTACCGCATGCTGCTCTGCAATTCCCACATCCCAAAACCTTTCGGGAAATTCTTTCATTAACTCTTTCATTCCTGTTCCACTCGGCATTGCGGCGGTAACACCGACCACTTTTTCATCATTTTTGGCTATTTCAAGCAAAGCATCGGCAAAAACCTTGGTAGCGTTAAGAGAGCTTTTTTTAAGAGGCTCACCGGTTGCTATATCAAAAGGAGATACGCCGTGCCAGTGTTCATAATAGCCTTCAGCCTGTTTATAACCCTTGCCTTTTACCGTTTTGGCATGGACAACAACAGGTTTTTTAAGCTCTTTTGCTATTTTTAACGTTTCTATTATTTCTTCAATATTGTGCCCGTCAATAGGGCCGATATATTCAAGCCCCATTTCTTCAAAAAAGATACCGTTAACACTGAAAAACTCTTCCATTTTTTTAGCGGTAAATTTTATATCTTCGGGCATAAAATTGAGTATTTTTTTAAATTTGTCTTTAAAATTCTGATAATGTTTTTTTGCTTTCAATCTTGTCAAATATTTACTTACTGCCCCTATAGGTCTTCCTATGCTCATTTCATTGTCATTTAAAATAATAACAACAGGAAGTTTCAAATCGCCAAGTTCATTCATTGCTTCATACACCATTCCAGCACCCATAGCACCGTCGCCAATTAATACTATAGGAATTCTTTCTTCTTTTTTTAATTTTATGGCTTTTGCAGCTCCAAGTGCCACTGAAATAGATGTAGACGAATGCCCGGCACTGAAATAATCATATCTGCTTTCTCTTGGTTTTGTATACCCGCTTATTCCCCCAAACTGCCTTAAACTCTCAAATTCTTCCCATCTGCCGGTTAAGAGTTTATGTGCATATGCCTGATGTGAAACATCAAAAATAAAAGGGTCTTTTTCAACGTCAAAAACATAATGCATTCCTATAATTAAATCTACAGCCCCAAGTGTGGAGCTTAAATGACCCCCTTTTCTTGAAACAACATCAAGTATCCTCTCTCTTATTTTCTTGGCTAATTCATTCAATTCTTCTACACTCATTTTTTTAACATCAATTTTCATTGTTTCTCTCCTCTAAAATCGACTCTTTTATAGCTTTAAACCTGTTAATTATTTCTGCGTCAATATTTCCTATATCGCTTATTATAACAACCCCGCCTTCTTTTATAGCGGGGTCTTCAATAATTTCAACATTTTTTAAATCTTTGTTTTTTAGAAATTCGACATCTTTTGGATTAACTTTTATTTTTATTTTTGTAGCATCTTTTACCTCATCCATTAAAGATTTGGCCAAGTTATATGCTATTTCTTTGGAATTTTCACTGATTTCTTTTTGGATTACCTCTTTTGCAATATCGAGTGCTACAGAAATAAGCTCTTTTTCAATAGACACTATTTTCTCTTCAAACGTTTCATTTATTTTGTCTATTTTTTCGATTGAGGTTTCCAATAATTTCATTTTTTCGCTAAAAGTATCTTCAATCTCTTTTTTACCCTCCCGGATTCCTTTTTTGTACCCTTCTTCAAAAGATTTTTGTTTTTCAATATCCGCCTGTTTTTTACATTCATTTAACTGATTTTGAAAACTGTTTTCAATATTTACAATATTATTGCTCATCTCTTCAATTTTAGCAAGCAGTCTTTCTATCAATTCATTGCTTGATTCCGTATTTTTTTGCATATTATTTTCTTCTTTTTCAATTTGCTCATCTTTTTTTTCAATTGTTGTTTTTTCAGATTCATTATTATTTAATTCTTTAAATTTATAAGGTTTGACAATATGTTTATTAGAATTTTCATTAGAAATTATTTTACTCAATTACCTCCTCCTCGGCACCCACTGCTATTTTACCTTCTTCAGCAAGTTTTTGTACAATCTCAACTATCTTTCTCTGTGCAGCTTCAACATCTTTTACCTTGACTGGTCCCAAAAACTGCATTTCTTCTTCGAAAGCCTGGGAAGCACGTTGAGACATATTGGACAAAAATTTTTGCTTAAGCTCTTCAGGTGCACCTTTTAGGGCAATCATCAATGTATTTTTATCTGCCTCTTTTAAAATTTCTCTTATAGCGATATTGTCAAGTTTAAGTATATCTTCAAATGTAAACATTTTTTCTTTTATCTTTTCAGCCAGATCAGAATTAATCTGTTCAATATATTTTAATGTATCTTTAGCCGCTTTCTGACCGAGCCTGTTGAATATTTCAGCAACAAACCTTACACCTCCGATTTCCACTTTGTATCCTGTAAGCGATTCAAGTTTTGTTTCAAGAATAGCACTTACTTTTTTAATTATCTGAGGAGAAATATCACCTAAATTACTCATTCTGATTAATACCTCTGCTCTTAATTCATCAGGGAAATAACTTAGAGTTTCAGCCGCACTGGTTGGATCCATATGAGCCAAAATCAAAGCAATCGTCTGAGGATGTTCATTTACAATAAAATCTGCAAGCTGCTGCGGTTTTACTTTTTGTAAAAAACCAAATGTCTGCTCACTTTGAAGGGATTTGGAAAGCTTATCCAAAACTTTTTTGGCTTCTTCAGGGCCTAATGCTTTATAAAGAATTTCTTTTGCATATTCCATTCCTCCGCTTGCAATGTATTGATTGGATTGAAAGATTACATAAAATTCTTCTAAAACAGCGGCGGCGACTGCTTTATCAATAGCTTTCGCTGTTGCTATATATTTACTAATTTCAGTAATTGAATCAACATCCATATAAGAAAAAATCTGCGCTGTTAAATCTTCGCCCAGTTGAATCAATAAAATAGCTATTTTTTCTGGCATTGATAATTCATCTAAAATCGCCTGCTGCTGGGGTGTTAAAGCCATTTATATTCCTTTTTGATGTTCTTCCTCTTTTAATAAATTTTCAAGTACTTTAGCTATATCTTGCGTTTTATCCTCCACCATTTTAGTTATTCTTTCAAGCAAAACATCATATTTTAATTCTTCTTCATCAACACTTGAAGACACTCCAAGCTGTGTTTCAACTTTTTCTTTGAGTTCTTTTATTTTATCATATGTATTCTCTTCTTCCTCTTCCTCAATTTCAAGTGTTTTTTTAGGTTTTTTAATTTCTTCTTCTCCCGATTTGACTTCTAACATTTTTTGGGAAAAAGGAGAAATTACTTTTTTGTAAAAAATAAACAATATAATTAACAAAATCAAATATTTTATTATATTTTCAACGGGTCCCAAATATACTTGCACATTGTCCATTATATTTTCCACTGATGATTTTTTTTGAGAACTCAGATGATTAAACTGAAAACAGCTGACGCTTACACTGTCTCCTCTTTTTGGATCAAAACCTATAGTGTTTTTAACAAGATTTTTAATATTTGCTAGTTCCAGTTTATCCAACGGTACAAACACAATTTTGCCGTTTTTGTCTTTTTTATAATTTCCGTCCACTACTACGGCTGCGGTAACCCTTTTTATCTTTGCAAGAGGTGCTATTGTATCTTTTATAGTGGTTGATATTTCATAATTGGTTGTGTCTTCGCTTTTTGTATATTTATTTTTGATCTGATTGGATTTACTTCCCTGAACCGGCCCGATATTACTTACTGCCCCGGGAACTCCCCCTACTTTTTTTTCTCCGTATCCTATTTTTTCTTCATCTACAGTCTGTTCGCTTCTTACAACATTGTCCGGGGAATAAATGGTCGAATGCGATTTTACTTTGGAAAAATCAATATCCAGATTGACTTTTGCCACAATTTTATCATCTCCTCCCACAATTGGGGCAAGAATGGAAGTTATTTTATCTTCAAGTTCTTTTTCAAGTCTTTTTTTATATAACATTTCCGTTTTTAAAAGCTCATTATTAGAGCTTAATTCATCATTTTCACCAAGTAAATTCCCGTACTGGTCTATAATTTTTACATTTTCCGGTTTAAGTTTAGGAACTGCGGCGGCAACTAAATATTTAATACCTTTAATCTGCTTAGGGGTTAATATCATATTCGGCTTTAATTTAATCATTACAGATGCACTCGGAGGAGTCTGTTTGGAAACAAAAACACTTTCTTTTGGAAGTGCAATATTTACTTTTGCTTCTTCCACCGCATCTATTGCTTCAACAGTGTTGGCAAGCTCTCCTTCAAGAGCTCTTAAGTATTTAATTTTTTCTTCAAAAGCAGTTGCCCCAAAACTGTTTTTATTAAACAGTTCAAAACCTACATTGCTCGCTTTCGGGAGGCCCTGAGCTGCAATTTCAATTCTTAGTTTTTCCACTTTGTCTTTCGGAACTTCTATAATACCGTCGCTTGGAATAACATATGAAATTTTTTTCTTATCTAAATATTGGGCAATTAAAGCAGCGTCTTTTGGTTTTAAATTTTCAAAAAGAATACTGTAATTATCTTTTTTTAAAGAAGTCGAAGAATTATAAACAACCAAAAAAGAAATCAATAAAACAAAAGCGCCTATTGTTATACCGATAACAATTTTCTGTTTTCTATTTAAATTTTTGCTAAAAGCAATTATTTGTTTAAATAATTCTTCAAAATTCAATTAACCAAACCTTTTAATAAATTTAAAACTTTTTCATTTTCTTCTTTTTTACCTATCGTAATTCTTATTGCATCAAAGCCGTAACTGGCCATATCTCTTACAATTATACCTTTTTTTAGCAGATTATTTGCAACTGATGTAGAATTTTTTAAAAATAAAACAATAAAATTTGTATAACTTTCAATAAAATTCAAATTATTTTCTTTTGCAAAAATTTCATATCTTTTCATTTCTTCAAAATTAAGCTCAATTCCCATTTTCACAAATTCTTTATCTTTCAAAGCTTCTATGGCAGCTTTAAGCGAAAGCGTGGTAATATTAAAAGGGGGTCTTAATTTATGAAGATTTTTTATAATAAATTCATTGGCAATTCCGTATCCAACCCTCATACCGCCAAGTCCGTAGGCTTTTGAAAAAGTTCCGGTGTATAGTACATTTTTATATTTTAAAATTTCTTTTGGTTTTATTTCTTTGTTTTTATCTTTGAAAGAGGCATATTCCTGATATGCCCCGTCTATTATTATTAAAGTATCATCATCTATTTTTTCTATAAAACTAAAAACATCTTTGGCATCTATACATTCCCCCAAAGGATTATTAGGAATACATAGAAATATAATTTCCGGATTTTGTTGTTTATAGATTTCATAAAACTCTTCTAAATTATGTTTATCTGATTTTGTTTTTAATATTTCAGCCCCGAACTGTTTTGAATAAATTTCATACATCGCAAAAGTAATTCCCGCCATTAAAACTTTTTTTGGCAGTATCGCATGAATTGCAAATTCCAAGATTTGATCGCTTCCTGCCCCTATAATTATATTTTCATTTTTTATATCAAATCTTTCAGATAAAGCGTCTTTTAATTCATAATAACTGTCATCAGGATATCTGTGCATATTTTTAGCTGTCTTTTTTACAGCTTCTATCGCCATAGGGGGAGGACCGTACGGATTTTCATTACTTGCAAGTTTTATTATTTCCGAAGGCTTTATACCGTATTCCCTCACCACCAATTCTATAGGCTTTCCAGCTTCATATGTTTTTAAATTATTTAAATTTTCAAACATTTTCTTCCTTTATTATCAATATTTCCTATTCACAACTCACCACCCCGCCGCTTTGCAAGCGGCGGACAGGCTCACCACTCACTATTTTAGCATTCCTTAAGATAACTGCCAAGCCAAAGCATATTTTCCTCTTCTATTAATTTTTTAACAGCTTCGTCTTCTATATGCCCTTCAAAATCTATATAAAACCATGTATTAAATGTATCGTCTTTATTAGGTCTGCTTTCTATTTTTAAAAGGTTTATGTTCTTATCTTTAAATTTTTTAAGCAAATTAAACAAAGCCCCTGTTTTATGGGAAGTTTTTGCAATTACACTTGTTTTGTCATTTCCACTTTTTTGAGTTTTAAAATCGCTTATTATTATGAATCTTGTTCTGTTCGCCAGATTGTCTTCTATTTTTTCAAAAAGTAAAGGAACATTATAAAGTTTAGCCGCTATTTTTGAACATATAGCAGCACTTTTTTCATCTTTGCTTGCAAGTTCAGCAGCTTTTGCCGTTGACTCGGTTGGAATAAATTCAACATCCAAAAGTCCGTGCGTTTCAAGAAAATTAAGACACTGATTATAACCCTGCGGATGTGAATACACTCTTTTTATATTTGCAAGTTCGTCCTGAACAGAAGCAAAAGAGTGATGAATGTCAAGACAAACCTCTGAAACTATTTTTACATTATATTTTTTAAGTGAATCAAGAGTTATACCCACAACACCTTCTGTATTGTTTTCGATAGGCACAACCCCGTATTTAGCCTCTTTATTGTGAACGGCTTTAAATACGGCTTCTATATTAAGCAAAGGCAGGTATTTGGCGTTCGCCCCGAATTTATGTTCCGCCGCCTGATGTGTATATGTGCCGACAGGGCCTAAAAAAGCAATTCTTTCACTTCTTTCAAGCGTTCTGCTTATTGCAAAAATTTCCAAAAATATCGCCTCTATATGTTCTTTTTTTAATATTCCGTTTTGTGCTTGGCTTAATCTGTTTAATCTTTCTATTATTTCCTTTTCTCTTTCCGGCCTGTATACTGGGGTATTGGAAGAATTTTTAATCTCTCCCACTTTTTTGACAATTTCCATTCTTTTATTAAGAAGTTTTAAAACGTTATCATCAATTTTATCTATTTCTTCTCTTAATTTTTTTAAGTCCAAAATTCTTTCCTTTTTAAAAATTCTCCAATATTTTCGGCTATAAAATCCACTTTTTGATTTATTTCATCTGACTTTTTAATTTTACTGCTTAAAACCAAAGCCGTTTTCATACCAAGTTTACCGGCCGGCAGCAAATCCCCTATCAAATCATCACTAATTATGGTAATTTTATCATAATTTAAAGAAATTTTAATTCTTGCAGCTTCAAAAAAATTTAAACTTGGTTTTCCAACAACCTCATAATTTTTGTTTGTGGCATATTTCAGCATTTCCAAAATTGCCCCGAGTCCCGGATAACGCTTATTGTTTTTACGGTAAAGTGAAGTTTTATGCATTCCTATTAAATTGGCCCCTCTTATCAAATATTCAATAATATCTGTAATTTCATCTGAAGAATAGACTTTTATTCCCAAAATTACATTATCAGGATTATCAAAATCAATTTTAAAATTTTTTTTTCATTATTTTAACAAATTCACTGTTACCAAAAGGAGCAATACTGCCGCTTATAAACTCACAACCCCGCCGCTTTGCAAGCGGCCGGGCAGGCTCACCACTTACTATTCACTATTTTTCACTTCTTCAAATAATCAATTTCACATGCTATTAAATCCTCAAAAGTTTCCCTTCTTCTAATAAGCCTGTCTTTCCCATTAATCACCGCAACTTCCGCTGCTCTGGGTCTTGTATTGTAATTACTGCTCATTGAAAAACCATATGCCCCGGCAGAATGTATTAAAACCAAATCCCCGGGATCCGTTTTGGCAATTTCTATATCTTTTGCAAAAAAATCTCCGCTCTCACAAATCGGGCCCACAATGTTAGCCTTGCTTTTTTCTTTATTTTCATTTAAAACCTCAATTTTATGATATGCCCCGTACAGGCTCGGTCTTATTAAATCATTCATAGCCCCGTCAACAATTACAAATCTTTTATCCCCATTTCTTTTTTCATATAAAACTTTTGTTAAAAACCATCCCCCGTTTCCAACTAAAAATCTTCCAGGCTCGCATATAATAGTTACATCAAGTCCGCTAAGGGTAGAAAGAACCGCCTGGGCATAATCGTAAGGCTCTATTAAATTTTCATTTTTATATTTTATGCCAAGTCCTCCTCCAACATCAAAAAATTTAATATCTATATTTACGGCTTTCAGGCTTCTGAGCAAATCAGACACAATAACAGCTGCTTCTTTAATGGGATTAATATCGGTAAGCTGGCTTCCTATATGAAAATGAATTCCCACAGGATTTAAATATTTGCTTTTTTTGGCATAAAGATAAAGTTTTTTGGCACTTTCTATATCTACACCGAATTTATTTTCATGAAGGCCGGTTGATATATATGGATGTGTTTTGGGGTCTATATTCGGATTAACCCTTATAGAAATTCTTGCAATTTTTCCAAGTTTTTTTGCTATTTGTTCAATTCTTTTTAATTCCGCCTCGCTTTCAATATTGAGCATCAAAATATCTTTATTTAGTGCTTCCTCAATTTCATCATCCCTTTTTCCCACGCCGCTGAAAATTATTTTGTATTTATCTATTCCCGCAAGCAAAGCTCTTTTAACTTCGCCTATACTGACACAGTCCGCCCCGCTTCCAAGAGAAGCAAAATGATTTATTACACTTAAGTTCGAATTGGCTTTAACAGCATAGGCTATAATACTTTTTCTTGCTTTAAAAACTTTTTTTAATTTGTTGAACTGCTCGCCAAAATAATTAAAATCATATACATACACAGGTGTATTATATTTTTTTGCCAAATATTTAAAATTCATTAATTCTCCTTTTTAATAACATAAATATCCAATACTAACACAAAAAACAGAGGCAAAGTCAAAATAAAAGGGTTTATCACACCCTGTTTTACAAATTTATAAAGAAGTAAATTTGCCCCCCATAAAAATACGGAAAAGAAAACTGATTTTATCAAAAAAAATGAAATTGAAGAAATTCTCTGATGCACAGGCGCACTATACATTAAATATATCAAAAACAGTATTAAACTGAGGGGGGTCAATATTTTGAACATTAATATTGATATTATTTTATTTAATTTTATACTTTTGAAAATTTTCATAGCCAAGAGAGCATCTTTTATCGAAATTGATTCCAGTTTTTTCAAATTTGATAATACAAGAGGTTCAAAATCTGTCAAAACATTTAAATGGTTTTCTTTTTTTATAATCAGTCTGTTTTTATCAAACATTTCAATTGTCACATTGTTTCCCATCCATTTATTGTTTTTATATTCGGCTTCTTTTATATTTATAATTTTTTTTACTTTCGTCCCCTCCAAAGTAAATATTTTAACACAGTAAGCTTTTTTCAAAAGAGGTTTTAATTCTTTTATATACACAATACTGTTTTTATATTTTAAAAAAAGATTTTCTTTTTTTAATTTTTTATTCAACAGAATATTTTGAGCTTTTTGATTAAAATAAACATAATTTGTATTATCTAAAGCAATAAATATAAAATAAACAGATAAAGAAAAAATTAAAAACACAAACAATATTTTATTTTTAGAAAATCCCAAAGAATAAAAAGAAACCAATGTATTGAATTTTATAAAATGATAAACAGTATATAAAAAAGAAAAAATCAGAGCCAAAGGATAAAAATTTTCAAATGAGTAACTGATAACATACACGCTATATAATATCAGCAAATTTGAAGAATGAGGCAGTTTTGAAAAATTACCTATTAAATCCAGTAAAAGATACAAAAAAGAAAGACTGAATAAAAACAGAAAAAAATTTTTGGAAAATTTTTTCAGAATATATAAAAAAAACATTAACAGGATTTCCTTGTATATTTTGAAGCGGCATTTTCAATATCTTTTACGGCTTCTTTAATCACGGGAAAAAGCTTTTTAACACATTCTACTTCATCATTTTTAAAATCGCTAAGCACGTAGTTTACAACTTCTTCTTTTCTCTCAGGCCTGCCTATACCAATTCTTACTCTGTAATAATCATTTCCTATAAATTTATCAATGGATTTTAATCCGTTATGACCGCCGTTGCCACCGGCTCTTTTAAATTTAAGCGCACCCAGTTTCAAATCCAGATCATCATGAACGACAATTATATTTTTATTGTCCAATTTATAAAAGTTTTTAACCAAAACTACGCTTTCACCGCTTAAATTCATATATGTCGCGGGTTTTAAAAAAAGAAAATCTTCTGATTTAAAAAGTTCACCCTTAAAATTACCGTTTTTGTAGGCGTTAAATTCGTTTATAAGATAATCAACCGCCAAAAAACCAACATTGTGACGATTAAGCTCATATTTTTTACCGGGATTTCCAAGTCCTACAATAAGTTTCATTTTTTACTTTTCTTTTATTTTTTATTCCCCTAAAGGGAAGAAGATTATTTGGCTTTAATAACTCCAACTACCGGAATAGAAGGATTTAAGAAACATTCAACTCCATCAGGCATTTTAATATCTCTTATTAAAATATTGTCCCCAACATCAAGATTGCTTATATCAAGCTCAAAAAAATCCGGTAAATTTTCTGGTGCCGCTTTAACTTTGATTCTTCTTCTGTGATAAATTAAAACACCTTTGTTTTTTAAACCTACAGGTGTTCCTTTTACTCTGATAGGAACATGGTAATATGATTTTACACCTTCTTGCGCAACCAACAAATCAACATGCAAAAGTTCTCCTGTTACAGGATGTTTCTGATATTCCTGAACAACAACTTTTAATTCTTTATCTCCTAATTTGACAGGAAAAATTAAATGTTCTTTATTTTTCATATATTTAATAAAATCACCCATTTTGAATGCAGCATTTATGTTTTCAATTCCTTTTCCATAAATGTTTGCAATCAGATAACCATCCCTCTTAAGTTTTTTGGTTTCTTTTTTTGAGGTACTCTCTCTGATAATTCCTTGTAACATTTTAACTCCTTAAATTTTTTGAAAGGAAATTATAACAAAAAATTCAATTAATTGCTATCTTTTAAACCTATTTTCGCGTCATTTACCACTTCTAAACCTTTTTCAAGTTTTGCTTTTCTGAGTTTAAGAAGAAAATCATCCCTGCTTGATGCATATTCTATTGCCGTTTTTTCATCAACTCTTCCTTCGATAACCAAATCAACAAGATGTTGGTCAAAACTCTGAGTACCGTAAATATTTTTACCTTCTTCAATAGTGTCCTTGATTTCTTCATCCCTTCCTTGGAAAATAAGTTCTTTTACCCTCGGGGTTTTTATCATTATTTCCATTGCAGCCGTTCTTTTTCCGTCAACAGTAGGAACAAGCCTTTGAGATATGACCCCTTCAAGTACGCTTCCAAGCGTCATTCTAATTCTATGCTGTTCGCTTGGCGGAAAAACACCTATAACCCTGTTTATTGTCTCTTTTGCATCCAGTGTATGAAGTGTCGAAAAAACCAAATGGCCCGTTTCAGCTGCATGAAGTGCTATTTCCATAGTTTCCAAATCCCTCATTTCCCCCACCAAAATAATATCGGGGTCTTCCCTTAAAGCAGCCCTTAGGGCATTGGAAAAGCTTAATGTATCCTCACCCAGACTTCTTTGGTTTATCAGACATTTTTTATCTTTATGGACAAATTCAACAGGGTCTTCTATAGTAATAATATGTTTTGCTTTTTTATGGTTTATTTCGTCTATCATTGCGGCAAGTGTAGTGGATTTACCGCTTCCTGTAACACCTGTTACCAAAACAAGACCTCTTTCAGATTCAGTAAATTTTTTTATGATAGGAGGAAGTTTAAGCTCTTCAATGGTCGGTATATTTATTGGAATTGTTCTAAAAACAAGACTCGGTCCGTCTATTTGAAAAAAAGCGTTCCCCCTAAAACGGTAATTTTCATCCAATTTATAGTTAAAATCTATCTCTTTTTTTCTAACCATTTCCTCAAATCTGCTTCTTAAGATTTCTTTTAATAATTCAACAATACTTTCCCTTGTTAGTTTTGGACTCTCAACGGGAACAAGTTTTCCCTGAATTCTCATTCTTATCCCATCCCCCGCTTTGATATGTAAATCACTTCCTTCTTTTGAAACCAAAAGATTAAGATATTTTACCAGTTCTTCTCTTGTCATATTATTCCTTTATAGAATCAAGCATACTATTAAATGCATTTTCAAAAGCTTCAACACCCTCGTTAAATAATTCCTGATAAATTTTTTGCATATTAATTCCAGCAGGTGTCAAAAACCCAAAAAACGCATCTATATGTTTTGTCTGAAAATGAAATGATTCTTCAAGTTCTTTATCCTTAATGGCTTCTATTACATCAAGAGGCAATGTTAATACTGAATTTGGCAAAAATAAATTTTGCACATAATAATCCTTAGGCAAATAGCTTTGTTTTACACCTGTTGATGCAAAAAGTGTTTTAATGTTTTCACTTTTTTCATTTTCTATCATATTATATATTTTTATAGCGTTAAAAAAACCGATTCTGTCCTGCGCCAAATTTAAAGAAGCAAGAACGGGATTTAATTTTCTGTCAAATCTGCTTACAAAAACGGATATTACCCCTTTTACATTCCCTTTATCAATAGCTTCAAAAGCTCTCATCGCCTGATTCGGGGAAAAAACAAGAGTAGCGTTTATATTTATATTTTTTTTTGCAAGTTCTTCCATCGCTTTATATCCGGTTTCATTTGCCGGAATTTTTATCATTACATTTTCCCTCTCAATTTTATCATACAGTCTTAAAGCCTCATCTATTGTGCCTTTTGTATTGTTAATAAGTCTCGGGTCAACTTCAATACTTGCAAAACCGTCGTTATCATTTTCAAAATTTTCTTTTAATATATCGCAGGCTTTTTGTATATCTTTAACGGCGTTTTCTTCATAAATTTCTTTTGAAGAGTTCTCTTTTAAATTTTCTATATCATTTTTGTAGATATTTTTTTTCATGGCATTTGCAAAAATCGAAGGATTGCTTGTAAGACCGTTTACCAAGCCGCTCTCAACCATTTCTTTAAATTCACTCTCCAAAAATTCCCTGTCTAAATAATCCACCCATATACTCGTCATATTCTCTCCTTAAATAAATTCCAAAATTTTTGTTAAATCTTTTTCTTCTATTATAATATTTGCTTCTTTTTTCAAAATTTCTTTTGCACAAAATGCAATTTTTGTTTTTGCGTATTTAAACATACTCAAATCATTCGCACCATCCCCTACAACCATTGTTTCATCAGAAGAAACCCCTAAAATGTTTTGTATCCTCTTTAATATTTCCCCTTTTGAATGGGAAAACATCATTTCTCCCCCAACAAGACCGGTTAATATACCGTTTTTAGAATGAAGAGTATTGCTAAAATCGGCATCAAATCCCAAAACTTTTTTTGCATAACTTGTAGCATTTCTAAAACCTCCGCTGAAAACAACTATTATAATATCGTCTTTTTTTAAAGCTTTTATAGTTTCTTCAGCCCCCGGCATAAAAGGAAGATTATGACATATTTCATTAACTTTTAGCTCTTCCAGACCTTCAAGCAGTTTTACCCTCATTACAAGACTTTCAAAAAAATCAAGCTCACCTTTCATAGCCATTTCGGTAATTGCTGCCACTTTATCTTTAAGCCCAAGCGGTTCGGCCAAAAAATCTATTGTTTCCCCGTCCATCAATGTTGAATCAAAATCAAAAACAGCTAATTTCATAATTTTCCTTTATTTTTACAAAATTTTATCAAACTTTTGTAAATTTATGCTAAAATTTTGCAAAAAGGATTTATTATGGGAATCGGAACTTGGCAAATAATTGTAATTTTAATAATTGTTTTACTGCTTTTTGGAGGTAAAAAAATTCCGGAACTGGCAAGCGGTCTTGGCAAAGGTATTAAAAATTTTAAAGACGCGGTAAAAGAAGGTGAAGGTAAAGAAGAAAATCAGGATGTAGAAAAAATAGAAGAGAAAGACGCTGATGTTAAAGACGCTACGGTTGAAACAACAGAAAAAAAAGATGTAAATGCTTGAAGAATTAACACCTCACATAGCTGAGCTTAGAAGCCGGCTTATTAAAATAGTTGTTGTATTTTTCATACTTTTTATTTTATCTTTTCTTTTTTGGAAAGATATTTTTGTTATTTTGGCAAAACCTGCAACAGATGTTTTACATACTTCCAGCAATTCAGAAATGATATTCACCAACCTGGTGGAACCATTTATGACGGCAGTAAGAGTGTCACTCTATACGGCTTTTTTTGCATCTTTACCTGTCATTCTTTACCAATTATGGAAATTTATAGCCCCGGGACTTTATGACAATGAAAAAAAACTGGTTTTACCGTTTGTTGTATTCGGTACGATAATGTTTTATTTGGGGGCTGCATTTGCATATTTTGTAGTTTTTCCTATCGGATTTAAGGTATTAATCAATTTTGGCGGTAAAAATTTTGTTGCAATGCTAAAAATAAGCGAATATGTGAGTGTCGCGCTTAAAATAATGATTGGTTTTGGGATAGCGTTTGAACTTCCCGTACTTTCGTATTTCCTGGCAAAACTGGAACTTATTACAGATAAAACGCTAAAGGATTTTTTCAGATATGCTGTTGTTATAATATTTATAGTAGCGGCAGTTTTAACTCCTCCCGACTTGTTTTCCCAACTTGCAATGGCCACACCTCTTTTAATTCTTTACGGATTATCCATCTGGATAGTAAAAGCTGTAAATCCTTATAAAGAAGAAAATTAATTTTTTTCTTTTTCTGCAATATTATTTAAAAAAAACAAACAGTTATAAAACATATAAATATTTAGATTAATAAAAATCATAAGTATAAATCTATATCTAAGTTTAGTATTATTGACTAAGTTTTTTTGATTTGCTTTAATTATAAAAATTAAAACAGGAGGCGCAAAGATGATTATAAAAAAGATGCGGCAAAAATTATCTTAGAGTTATTAAAATCAGATACAAAAACAATAAAAAATGAAACACTTAATAATGAAGCATTAAAAGAGTTAACCTTAAGCGGAATTATAAGATTTCCAATGCCGGCGGTTGCAGAATTTACATATGGAGGTTCAATAGTAGCTGAAGTATTAAATAAAATAAAAAATATTCAAGCAACTGATGAATGGAAAGATGATTTTAAATGGATTAGCAGTGAAGTAATTGCAATGATAGATGCAAGTATTAAAAATAAAAACAAAACTACAAAAATAACTAATGAAGAACTAGAAAAAAGAGGGTTTGCCAAAAACGGAGAATTAACCCAGGAGGCAATAGATTTATATGAAGCATACAAAGTAATTAACCCAGAACTTGCAATAGATGCAAAACTTGCTGAATATATCAGAAAAACACCTATAGGACCAACAGACGCTCATTTTTTACCTGTTGAAGAGAATAACAAAGATTTACTTGAAGCTATGAGACTTATAGCATATTCAATTCCAGTTGGAGAATATTTTACATTTACAGAACTTGGCCAGGCTGTAAAAGAGACATTAACTTACGGTGGTTAGGCAAGTGAAGGAAGTGTACTTGATTTATCAATTTTAGAAGACATTGCAAAAGTGGCTGACGGCGAAGAAATTGACATTGATTCACTTACAGACCTTGAATCCCTTGGATATGTTACAAATATAGACGAATTAACAAAAGCTGGAGAAAAAGCACTTAAAGTTTATAGAATTTATAGAGATAAAACTCAAAAACCGCTAAAAACATTTGCTATTGAAAAAGAAGAAATCCAAACTCTAAAAACAATTCAAAAAATCTGGGAGGAAAAAGTCCCTGAAAATCCTGAAGAAACACCTACATTTGATGAAATAAAAGCACAATTATTAGAAAGAAAAATTAAAGAATATAAAAAATTGATTGAAAAATATGGCAGAAGACTTGATGAAATGCCAAAGAAAAAACAAGAAATTGTCAAAAAATTTACAGATTTAGAAAATGAGAAAAAATGGTTTGAAGAAAATTTTGATTTAAGAGAATATTTATATTCATTGGAAGCTTTCGGATTAATAGAAGAAGGTGTTGATGAAAAAGGAAAAGCAGTATATTTTGTTACAGAAGATGGCAAAAAAGTACTGCAAGACCAAAAAGATGAAAGAGCGATCCACAGCTGGTCGGTTAAAACTTTGGCAATTTCAAATAAAATGTTTAGTGCACCAAACAGAGAATGGGTTGAAGAGGCTAGACGTGAAAGAATTTTAGGTACATATGAACCTACAAAATCCGGTTTGATGTATGAAGAAATTGCAACTCATAAAAAGTTACCATTTATGACAAAATATGAAATGGATATTTTCAAAATAATTCCAAATAACGGAATTGCATGTGAAGATATTTTAAAAGGAAAAAGTGAAGAAGAAAAAACAAGAATTTTTGAAGCAATAGATAAATTAGAAGCAAAAGGATTTGTTGAAGTATTGCCTGATGGACATATTATAGAAACTGAATATGGAAAAATGATGGATGAAGCTATAAGCTCAGTTCCTGAAGGATTTGGAGCGCCTATTAATCCGACAATTTACAGAGTTGTAAAAGCTATAGCTGAAACTGGCAGTATGTATGTAAAAGAGAAAAAAATAAGAATTCTTCCTGAAAATATAAAAGAAGCTGTTAAAAAATCAAATCTTGGCAAAGAAAGCTTTGAAAAAGCATATATTGCTGCAAGAGAAGCCAAATATTTAGGAAGAAACAGCGTAAACGAAGCAGGCTTACTTATGCTAAAAGCCGTTGAGATTTTCAACGGTTAATTTTTTTCTTCCCAATGAAGTTCTATTCCTTTTGAAGTGGTTACAAATCCGGTTATTATTATTTTTCCTTCATGAACCATTTTATGATGCTTTTTACAAAGAGGAATTAAATTAAATTTATGATTTACGGGGACATGGTCAATAAATCCTTTTTCTGCCTGTTCTTTTGGGAAAATATGATGTACATCATCAACCGGTGCCCCGCATATTGCGCATGTTGTAACAATTACTTTTTTATTATATCTGCTTTTTCTTTTTTTTATTAAAAGTTCAAGTTCGCTGTATTCTTCATTTAATTTTTTTCTTATATTTTCTGCAGTTTTTAAAAATTCACTGTCCAAATAAATTGATTTTGCAAATTCAAGCCCGTATACGCTGCTACCGCTCCCCTCTTTTAGTTTTCTGTCGTATATTAATTTTTCACCGTCAAAATAAACTTCCAAATGCCTGGCGACGACATTGGGCAAATTTTTTATTTCTTCTAAATCCATCAACTGATGCAGATGTGTTGCAAATAAAAAATTTATATTCTTTTTTGCAAGCTTAATTACAGCACTTGCGACAATGGACATAGCAGATAAAGTTTCTGTTCCATGTGCTATCTCATCACCTAAAACAATGGAATTAGAATCGGCTCTGTTGAAAATATTTTTAAGTTCAAGCATTTCTACCGCAAATGTAGAAAGTCCTTTTGAGAGATTATCTTTTGCTTCAATTCTTGTAAAAATTCCGTTTATCGGTTTAAATTCCATTTTGGCAGGGACAAAAAAACCGCTTTGAGCCAAAAAAATGGCTATTCCTACACTTTTCATAAGAGAGCTTTTTCCAGAGCTGTTAATTCCATACAAAAGCATTCCGTCATATTCATTGAAATCTATATCGTTTGGAATATAAATTCCGTTTTCCTGATTCACTTCTATTAACGGATGCCTTAAATCCCTAAAAATTGGTCTAATATTTGAAATTTTAGGCATAAAATAATTAAATTGTTTTGCAACCTTGGCACTGCTGACCGCTACGTCTATTTGTGCGATTTCATCCGAAAGAGATTGTAAAACATCAAATTCCCTTGATATTTCATCCAATTTTTTTAAATATAATTTTGTAGTTTTTTTTATTATTTTATTATCAAGAGTTATAATTTTATCACTTATTTCTTCTATAATCTCTCCTGAAATTTTCACACTGTTAGTTAAATTTTTAATCCTAAAATCTTTAAAAAAAACATTTTTACCGTTTATTTGTGTAAACGTATTTAAAAATTTATCTTTTATTAAATTAAATCTTGTTTTTGTCAGGCTCAAATAATAACCTTCTTTCTCCAATTGAGAAAGTTCTACTTTTACATCACCCAATTTTTCTATTTCTTCTTTGATTTTTACAAGTTCATTAATATAATGTTTTTTTTCTTTATTCAATTCATCAAGCTCTTTATTTATACCCTCGTTAAAAAAATTTTCTTTTATATGTTCTATTATTTACATTTATTTTGTTTAAATCAAAATGCCTTTCAATATAATTTAAAAAATTATCGATTTTTAAAGATTTCTTTTTAAGCAGAAGATAAATTTCGCTGCATGATTTGAGGGAACTCACTAAAAAACTTAGCTCAAACGGATGAAGTCGTTTTAATTTTATTTTTCTGTCTATTTTTTCCAGATCATATATGTCTTTAAGTAATTCTTCAAATTTCTTAAACCTGTTAAGCATAAAATTTACGGCTTTATACCTTTTTTTTAATTCTTCTTCATCTTTTATGGGATTAAAAAGCCTCTCTTTAATTAGCCTTTTTCCCATTGGGGTTTTAGTTTTATCTATTAATTTTAAGACTTTACCTATTTCAAGCTGTTTGATGGGATTGTTTCCTAAATATACAAATTTTTCATCTTCTATAAGTTCAGGAAATTTAATGTGTTTAATCAAATCTTTATTGTGGGAAATGACAAATTCAAGCAAAATACCCAAAGATTCTGTAATTAACGGATATTTTTCCAAATTCATAATTTCAATGGGAGTTAAAAGCGAATGTATTTTATAAACTCTTTTAAAAATTTCATTTTGATAATTTATGTTCATTCTTGTTCTGTTTATAATTATATTTTTACCGTCAAGTTCCAAATAATTCACAATTTCATCACAATCAACATTTTTTAAAGTTAAAATAATTTCGTTTGATTTATATGTCTGAAGAAGTCTAAACAGTTCATCCAGGGCAAAGCTAACATCATCTTTTGTAGAATAGTTTTCGTATATGTAACTTTTTCCTGTATTTATATCAATATTTGCATATCCCACATGAAAAGCATTGTATTTTTCGACAATTATGGAAGTTACATAATTTTCATACGTTTTTGAATATTCTAAATTTACCCCTGGTGAAATTATTTCAGAAAGATATCTTTTTACATTAGGAGGTGTGCCTTTTTGTTTTATAAGAATCAGAGTGTATTTATTTTCTTCTATTAATTTTTCTAAATATCTGTCAAGCGCATGATTTGGAAAACCTGCCATTAAAGGATTTTTCACATCAATATTGGGTATTGATTTATTTTTTTTTGTAAGTTGAATATTTAAAATATTTGCTATTTCTCTTGCTTTTCCAATTCCATCTGTTTCATATGTTTCAAAAAAAGTTCCGACTTCCATTAAAACAACGGCATTTGGATACAAATTATCATAATATTTTTGAAGTTCAAAATATATTTCAGTTAAAAGTTTTCCTTTTTTATTAAGGAATTTATTAATATCCATTATTACCTTTTTTATATATAATTATATCAAAAAGGAATTTTATGAAAAAATTAATTTCTATTATTATTTTTGCAAATTTTGCCTTGGCAATAAACTGGAACACAATAGTAGGGGTTTTTAAAAAAACTGTTAATACTATCTCTTATACAATTGAAACAACCGGCGCCAACCCGAGAGTTTATGAATTTGACACTCAGGGATTTCCAAAAATGCATTGTATTGTTATTTTCAGAGACAATACAAGCACATCACCTGCTATGCAGTGTGTTGAAACAAAACCTGAATATATAAAATTAAATAAAAAAATAATAAAATGATTGTAAAAATAACCCTTACACTTTTTTTAATAATGGACCCTTTTGGCAATTTACCGGTTTTAATATCTTTATTAAAAAATTATGATAAAAAAATAAAAATTAAAATTCTTATAAGAGAATTATTAATATCACTGTTTTTAATTTTTATTTTCATATTATTTGGAAAGCAAATTTTAGAGCTTTTTGGACTCAGTGAAGCGTCTGTTTCAATTGCAGGCGGAATAATTTTATTCTTAATAGCATTAAAAATGATTTTTCCATCAAATGAAACAGAAAATACGGATAAAACCGATTTATTAATAGTACCGATTGCCATTCCGATGATTGCCGGGCCGTCACTGCTTGCCGTTCTTTTATTGTTATCAAACAGTTACAATTTTCATATTTTATTTACTGCTTCTATCATCTCATGGGCTTTAACATCATTTATAATTATATTTTTTACCTATTTGGCTGAATTTATTCCATATAAATTTTTTAATGCTGCAGAAAAACTTATGGGAATGTTGTTAATCGCCCTTTCAGTTCAAATGTTACTTGATGGAATAGCTAATTATCTACATTTAAAATAATTTCAACCCCTCTAATATTCCTCGCTAAATCTTTAAAAAACTCATATTTTTTTATCCCTTTTTCTTTTAAAAATTTACTTAAAAGTTCTTTTTGATTGTACCCTGTCTCAATTATTGCATAAGGGATTTTAAATTCTATTGCTTTATTAATAAGTTTTTTTATAATATCAAGCCCGTCACTCCCACCATAAAATGCCTCATCAGGTTCAAATTTATTTGGTTTAGGATAAGAATTTTCCACATAAGGAGGATTAGCAATAAGTAAATCGGCTTTTTCATTAAATAAATCACATTTTTTAAACTCAATTTCTACATTATGTAGCTTTGCATTTTTTTTAGCAATTTCTATGGCGATTTCATTTATATCAGTTGCTATCACTTCAGCCCCTGTGTGTTTTTTAATCTCAATTGCAATTACCCCGCTTCCAGAGCAGCAGTCAATTACTTTAAACTTGGTACTTGGTACTCGGTACTTGGCAACTTGGCAACTTTTTATAAATTCTATCGCCCTATCAACCACAACCTCAGTATCATCCCTTGGAATTAAAACCCCCTCACTAATATAAAATTTATCTCCGTAAAAATAGACCTCTTCAAAAATATATTCAATCGGATATCCGTTTTTTACTTTTTCCTGAATTTCAAAAAATTCTTCTGGTACTTTCAAATCATCATTCAAAAAAAGCCATGCTTTATCTTTGTTTAAAAGTTTTTCTAAAATATAAACACTCTCAGGAAATTTTATAACATCTTTAATCCTCAATTGTTAACCTTTTTATTAAGTTTAAATAAACACTGTAAGCACTGCTAAAAGCCCATTGAAAATTATATCCCCCAAGCTCACCTGTCACATCTAAAACCTCCCCTACGAAATAAAGTCCTTTTTGAAATTTACTTTCCAAAAATTCATTTAAATCATTTGTATCAACTCCCCCTTTTGTAACTTCAGCTCTATCAAATCCAAAAGTTCCGGCCGGGGCGAATGCATAATTATTTAAAAGTTTAAGTTTTTCTTTTTCAGCATTGCTTAATAATTTAACTTTTTTATCTTCTAAATTTTGGGCGTTTAAAAACTCTTTTACAAATCTCTTTGGGAGTGGGAGCTGAGTAGAAATTTGTTTATTTGGGTTTTTAAGAAAAGTAAATACATCTTTTTTTAAAAAACCGATACTTATTTTACCTTTATCCCACCATAAAGATGCATTTAATATTGCAGGTCCGGTAAGTCCCCTGTGAGAAAAAAGAATATTTTGCCTAAATTTTTTCTCACCTGCTTTTACAACAGATTCAAATGAAATACCGCTTAAATTCTTAAACCAGCTTTCACTTTTTTGCACTGTCAATCCAACAAGCGCCGGACGCAGAGGAGTGATTGTATGTCCAAAATTTTTGGCTATTTTATATCCAATATCGCTTGCACCAAGTTTTTTATAGCTTATCCCCCCTGTTGCCACAACCACATTTTTAGCATAAAAAAACTGTTTATCAGTAAGAATTTTAAATCTGTCCTTTTCAAATTTAACCTCAATAATTTCTGCTTTGAGTATCTTTTTTACATTTCTTTTAAAAAAATTAAGTAATATTTCACTGCTTTTAAAAAAATATTGATTTTTTTTAGCTTCAATTATTTCTAAATTATTTCTTTTCAGCCAACTAAGTAAATCTTTATTTGAAAATTTTTTTAAAACTTTTCTAACTAACTCTTTATCGCCTCTGTAATTATTTTCGGTTACTATTTTATTGGTAATATTGCATTTTCCACCGCCGCTGATTCGTATTTTAGCTCCGATTTCTTTATTATGCTCAATAACTAAATAATTCTTTTTTAAAAGACTTCCCAGAAAAAGACCGCTTGCCCCTCCTCCTAAAATTGCAGTATCAATCAATCTCGACATTTCTTATATCTATAAAACTGCCGCTTTCAAATTTATCTAAATTATCAAAAAGTTTAACAAGTTTTCTCACGCCTTCATTTAATTCAATTTTACTTTTATCAACTCTCTCAACTGAGCTAAATTTTTCCCTCTCAGCTGAAATTACTTTTCTTACCATATCTGTATCAATTACCCCTGGAGCTACGGCAAAAACAGGAGTATTAATTTCTTTTGAATATATACTTACCATCATATTTAAAACACACTTACTAAGAGCATATCCTCCCCACCCGGGATTTCCGTTTACTGCAGCACCGCTGCTGATAATTACAATTTTTTTAGCCCATTTTTCAAGCAAATCTATTAAAACTTTATTAGCCCACACATTTACCATGAAAATGTCATTAAGTTCTTTTACACTCCATTCTTTCATTAATTTAATTTCACCCAATATCCCCGCATTTAAAATAACTAAATCAAAATCAGTGTTAAATGCTTCAACTGCTTTATATAAATTTTCAATATTTGTTAAATCAATTTTATAAAAAGGAATGTCAAAAGGACAACTTCTCCCAATCCCATAAACTTCATCACTTCTTTCAAGATATTCATTTACCAATCCATAACCTATTCCTCTACTTATTCCTGTAATTAAAACTTTCATATTTGCCCCTAAATTAATTCAATATAGATTTAAAAAATCTTTTTAATGAAATTTCTCCAGGATATTTAGAAATTGATACCGCATTATTTATTAATGCAATAGGTAAAATTGAATTTTCATACATATTGCATTTTAAAGTTTGTATTATATTCAATATCTCATTTAAATTAACAAAATCTTCAACATTAGGATTTTTTATTTTATCATAGTTTTTAATTGGTATAGTACATACATTTATATTTTCATATTTAGAATTAAATATTACTTTGCCTCCATAGTAAGTTGTTCTTCCATACAAATTTTCATCATTATATAATCTTGGCAATATATTTTTATAAATATAATCATTACTAAGTAAAATATACTCTCCTTTTTTTAAAACATTTTCTTCACTTAAAATTTTTGCATGCTCAACAAAAGCTCCACTTTTTTCAATTCCTATAATATTTAACTCAATTCCTTTTAATAAAAAATATACTATCATCTCTCTCATAGGTTTATGTAAATTTGCAGTCTGTCCAAAAAATGCTAAAGGTCTATCAAGTATAAATAAAAATTCGGATAACTTAGATGGATTTCTTGTATATATTTCTTTAATAATAAATATCATTAATAATTGCTCAATAGCGGATAAAAGATAATTAACAATTCCTTCCGCCCCGGTATCTTCATCAATTAATTCATGAAGTCTTAAAATATCTGTAATATAAATTTCACCATTATTATTTGTTACAAAATTTACAAATTCTGACCTTTTTAATTTTATATTTTTAATATTAGGATTTATAGGATGAGTAGCTAAATTCCACTCATTTTCAGGAATATCACGAAACTCTCTAAAAATTAACCACTTTAAAGCTGATGCAAGATTAAAATTTTCTTTACTAAAAAAATTAAAAATTGTACTTCTAACAAAATGTGTAAAACTTTCATAATTATCATTCATTATATTCTTTACAGGTAAAATAAATTTTGATTTAGCAGCATCTTTTATGGTATTTATTTCTTTTGGTGAAATAAATTCTTTATCTTTTAAATTTTCAATTTTTTTTAAATCTAAAAATAAAGCCCCTATTTTTATAGCTACTAACTTTGAACTTGGAAATTTTTTTGCTGTTATGGAAGACAATCCACCATCTATTGCAATTACATATTTTATATTGCTATCTTTTTCATCTAAAGCATTAAATAAATTACTGAAATTATTTAAATCAAATTTTTGCTGAGGTATATAACAGTGTGATAAAAATTTTTTACTTTCTTCATCTATAAATTCACTATGTCCTGTTTTACCTGCAAATTCTATAGGTTTTTTTCCACTACTATTATAACCCATTTATAACCCATTTTGATTTTCTTTTTTAAATTTATCTATTTGCACAGGTATTACAAAAGGATTAGATAATAATTTCATTCTTACAAATCCTTTATCAGTATCAACACTAAATTTTTTTAAAGAATTTAAAAAATCTTCAAAATCATAAAATTTTTTTATTTCTTTTAACTCATCTTCATTATTTAAATGTGCTATAAACCAATTTTGCGTATTTTTTAATATATTTGAACTAATTGAACTAACTTCTTGTGTAGCATATATCATACCAAGATTTAATTTAGCACCCTCTTTTGCTATTCTATTATAAATTTGAGTTAAATCTTTATCTTCTTTTTTTGGAAACAAATTATGAGCTTCTTCAAAATAGAATTGAATAAAATTATTTGGTTTTAATTCTGTAAATCTTTTCATAGAATCATTAAAGATATATTCACAAATCCTTTCAGAATAGACTTTTTGAATTTCTTCATCTCCTTGCGATAAATCAATTATAACTATTTTTCCTTTTCTAAGATTTTTTAGAATCTCTAATTCAAAAGATTCTTTCAAAGTATTTGTATGATATTTTGCCATTGGTCTAATTTTTAAAAAACCACTAATTGAATTATTAGAACCAGGTTTATTAATCTTTGTCAGCATTCTTAAAATCGATTGAATATCTTCATCAAAATATTCTTTTCCTTCTTTTTTCTTATAGTTAGAAAAAAACTCCCATTTATTATAATTTTTCCAAGCTTCTTCAAACCAAATACAAGCTTCTTCATATGAAATTTCTTTATATGGATTTATTGGACTATTAGGTTTTACAAGTTCATTAATTTTTTCCTTTCCTGGAAACTTAATTTTATTTTTATAAGGTTTAAAACCTGCTTTATACAACATACATTTATATGCTGCTATTTTTCTATCATATCTTGTTTTTATACTATGATTTTCATCATAATCATCTGGTTTCGTTAAATCTATTGACAAAAAACTTCTAACATAATCACTATTATCACCACTTTCTTCAAGAAATTTTTTAATTAAAGAAAAACCCTCTTTTACATTTAATCCTCCTTTCGTTTTAGTTATTTTTCTAACTTGTCTGTTAAATCCTTCAACAGTATTGGTAGTGTAAATAATCCTTCTAATAGGTTCTGAATACTCAAAGTAAGTTGATAATTCTTCCCAGTTGTTTTTCCAAGAATTAACAGCTAATGGGTATTTATCTCCCCATTTTTCTTCAATATTGTCAAGTTCAGTTTCAGCCTGTTCTTTGGATATTGCCTGATATACTTTTTTTAAATCAGCCATAAACTCTTTTTGGTACTTAGAACCAACATATTTCATTGAATATCTAATTTGATGAATAATACACCTTTGTACTATCTTTTAATCCGTCAACAGAAGCTATTAAAATATCCTCTACTCCTTTTTTGCCTTCTAAATTTATTCCTATTACAAAATGTAATGCTTTGTTTTTATAAAAACCGTTATCATCTTTTATTTTAAACACCATAGCATCCATATATACTATTGGATATATGGGGTCTAATGTCCTATTTTGCCACTCTCTTATTTCAGGAGTTATTTTATCTATTATTCTTGAAATTAAGCTATCACTCATTTCTACATCATACATCTCTTTTACCTGTTTTTCTATATCTCTTAAACTCATCCCTCTCGCATACATTGCTATTATCTTATCATCTATCCCACTGATAGTCCTTTGGCCTTTTTTTACAATCTCTCCACTGTCACTACGAACTGTTTTTGAGTAATAACCATTCTTTGAAATATCATTATTCTCTACGAACTCTTCAATCTCTGCTTTTAGCATATTCTATCATATTCTTCATAAATTCTTTTGTTAATTTTGATATATCTTCTTGAGTTTTACATTGTTTGCTTAATTCTTTAAAATCTATATTATTTAATACCGCTTCTTTTCTCATAATATATCCTTTCATTTTATTTTTTTCTTATTCTAATTTATCTTACACAAATTTTGAAGCGGTATCTTACATTTTCAAAAAAGTTAATTTTTAATACTTTAAAATTTGGCTTATCAACAACACTATATCTTATAACATCTTCTTTATATACATCATAAATTGCTGTTCCTTCATCCTGTAAATTAGGATTTGCATATTCTCCATTTATGTCAAAAATTATTTGACCTACTTTATATTTTGGTTTACCTTCATTATTAAAAGATTTAGCATCATCTTTTGATAAATCTATAGGAGCATTAGGTAAATACTTATTTATAGCTTTTTCAGAAATTTCTTTTACTGCTTTTATAATCATTTTTACCGTATTCGACTTACCGGTTCTAGTCATACCAAATAAAGCAGTTCTTGTTCCAAGAAAATCCTTAGAAGAAATATAAGCAGGAACTTTTGATTCTTCTTGTTGAAACCTTTGTGTAGAAGAATATCTTACATTACCTATTTTAAATATTCCTGATTCACTCTCATTATAAATAAATTCTTTCATTCCTTGATTTACTATAAACTTTAAAATCTCACTATTAGCTTTATAAACTTTATAATTATTTGGAGAATAATAATTCTCAATATCAGCTCCAAATCTTACTTTTCCTTTTTTATCTTTATAAAAAACTCCTAATATGCGACATTCAATACCAGAAAAACTTAATTCATATCTTGTATATGAGTCTAATTTACTCTCTTTTTTTGAACCTTCTCTACCTGTTATATCTTTATCTTCTTTATAATATGCTATCATAGTAGTGATAATATCATTATCCATCGGCAATTTTGTTGGATTTATAACTCTTAATAATAAAGCCTCTTTATTTTCTTTTTCTGCTTCACCTTTATAAAAAGCTAAAAGAAAACACCCTTTTGGAATACCTTTTACATTACATTTCCAAAAATCACAAGTTAATAATTTAATAGTTTCATAGTCTATATAAAATGGATTTCCAACAAAAAATTCTTCTTTATTGCCCTCTTTTAAAATGTCAATTGAAACAATTTCATCTAATTTATCAAATAAACTACTTATACTCATTGTTTATTCCTTTATTATGTTTTCAAACCTTAGTTTAGATTGCTCAACATATTCCTTTTTTAACTCACAACTTATCCATCTTCTATTAAGCTTTTCTGCTACAAATCCTGTAGTATTACTGCCTGCAAATGGATCTAATATCAAATCTTCTTCATCAGTCAAAAATTCTACAAAAAAAGAAACTATACCTGGATGCATTCTGGCTGGATGAGGTGTAATGCCAAGTTCTCTACATTTTTTTAAAAAAGAATCATTAGACGATGTATTAGAAAAACTTAATACATTATAAGGCAATCTAACTTCTCTATTTTCATCCAATGGCTCTAATTCAAACAAATTATGAGAAATACTTCCCCCATTATTTTTAAGAAAACTTTTTTCGCTTATATTATGTTCTGATGGTCTTTTTCCTGAATTATAATTTTTTCTTTTTAATAAATTTTTCATACTTTTACTATAAGGTCTTAAAACTTTTCTATTATCTGCTTTTGGAAAATCGCTTTTTGCTATCCACCAAATTCTTGTATAACTATCAATAGTGCGAATTCTATTTACTGTTACCCATTGTGCTGGAGATGGTAATCTTGAAGGATTATATACTATAAATTCCTGAATAAGCCTTAAATTTGCTTTTTCATTTTTTACTAATCTTAATAAAGCTTCAAAAGGTAATAAAGAATGAACTGGTCTTTTCTCTTCCCACGAATTTCCAATTTCAATTACTAAAGAACCATCTTCCTTTAACAAATCTTCAAAAATAGGTGCAAGAGATTCAAACCAATTTAAATATTTTTCCCCTTTTAAATTTCCATACTTTTTTTTATTATTTAAAGGAAAAGGAGGAGAAGTAATAATTAATTGAAATTTATTTTTATAGTTTTGTTTTAAAAAATTATCATATAAAGAAAAAAAATCTTCACAAAACATTTTACCTTTTATAGTTTTATATGAAAAACTCATACTTTATCTTCCTTTTCAAGTTTCTCTAACCTCTCTAAAATCGGTGGATGTGAATAATAAATAAATGAATATAGTTTGCTTACATGCGGAAAATGTTTGTTTTCTGCAACCAACTTTTTAAGAGCGCTTGCCAAGTCTTTTTTGCTAACCAATTCACTTCCCATTTCATCTGCACCAAATTCATTTTGTCTGCTTATTAAATTAACAAAAGGCTGCAATATAAACATAATCATATCCATAAATAATAATGCCAAAATAATTATATTTACCCCATTTTTAGGTACATGAATCTCTTTAAACAGATTATCAGGTAAATTCCCAAAAACTGCAAAAATTATAAAAAGCATAACTCCAACAACCGCAATATTTTTTAATATATCTTTGTGTTTAAAATGCCCAAGTTCATGTCCGAGCACTGCCAAAATCTCATTTTTATTCAGTTTTTTTAAAAGCGTATCAAATAAAACAACTCTTTTACTTTTGCCAAGCCCTGCAAAATAGGCATTAAGTCTTGTATCTCTTTTGCTTGCATCCATTACAAAAATACCGTTGCTTTTAAACCCGACTTTTTCCATCATATTTTCAATATCGGTTCTAAGTTCTTCGTCTTGTAACGGCTCAAATTTATTAAAAATACTTGCAAATATAGGATATAAAACATTTATTAAAATTACTACCAAAAATGTAAAACCAAACCCTATAATCCACCAGTTTTTAAAATGTTCTATAAAATAAATCAACCCTGCAAAAAATGCCCCACCTAAAATTAAAAACAGGACTATTTTTTTAACTTCATCCACAAAAAAAAGTTTCCAAGGTGCTACATTAAAACCAAATTTTTTATCAATATGTTTTTCCCATATATTTATAGGAAGTGTTAAAAGATAATTTACCGCAAAAAAAACAAATAAAATTTCCAGTTCACTAAGCAATGTATTTTTGTAAAGTAAAAAATTTATAATAAACAATCCCCCACTCATCCAAAATACAACCAAAAACATACTTATTAATGCGTTAAAAATATTAAGAGTGTGTTTATAAATAGCATAAAATGCAGAATTTTTATACTCTTCTACATTCATAAATGAAACAATTTCAGGAAAAACTTTTTTAATATAAAAAACTTCTTTTATTTCTATAATAATTTTTACAAAAATATAAAGACCAAATAAACCTACCAATAAATTTACCAAAATTTGTCCTTTTTTAAAGAATTTTATCAAATTTAATTAATTATATAAAATCATTATAAACATAGGGACTGACTAAATGTAAATATTTTAAAATAACTTCAAAGATAAAAATATTACAGCTCAATGCTTCATTTTGCTAAAGCACCACTCAAATTTTGTTAAATTCCGCAACTCTGTTATATTTTAACTTTTTTGTTATTTAGTCAGTACCTAAACATAAAGGAAAATAAAACATAAATTAATTAATATAAATAAATTAAAATACTGTCCTGGAAAGTTGGAAATAAATGAGATAATGAATATTAGACTCTGCATATCAAAGGTGCCAGACCCAAAATGATAGTAAACAATAAAAAAGGATTAATGATAAAGAAGATAACATATTAAAGCTTAGCGGGGACCTACTTTCCCACACCCGCAGGGTGCAGTATCATCAGCGCTGGAGGGCTTAACTTCCTGGTTCGGAATGGGACAGGGTGTTTCCCCTCCGCTTTGCCCACTAAGCTTAAATATATTATCTTATAAATTAAAAATTAGCTGTTAAAAGTCTTGTCTCACGTCCGCTTAAAAGCCATTCGGGTTATTAGTACTGGTCAGCTCAACCCCTCGCAGGGCTTACACCCCCAGCCTATCAAGCAGGTAGTCTTCCTGCACCCTCATGGGAAGGCTCATCTTGGAGTGGGCTTCCCGCTTAGATGCTTTCAGCGGTTATCCCTTCCGAGCTTGGCTACCCAGCGCTGCCCTTGGCAGGACAACTGGTACACCAGTGGCTCGTCCAACCCGGTCCTCTCGTACTAGGGTTAGCTCTCCTCAACCTTCCTGCGCCCACGGCAGATAGGGACCGAACTGTCTCACGACGTTCTGAACCCAGCTCGCGTACCGCTTTAAATGGCGAACAGCCATACCCTTGGGACCTGCTCCAGCCCCAGGATGCGATGAGCCGACATCGAGGTGCCAAACCTCCCCGTCGATGTGAGCTCTCGGGGGAGATCAGCCTGTTATCCCCGGGGTACCTTTTATCCTTTGAGCGATGGCCCTTCCACTCAGAACCACCGGATCACTAAGACCGACTTTCGTCTCTGCTCGAGGTGTCTCTCTCGCAGTCAGGCTGGCTTGTGCCTTTACACTCTTCAGACGATTTCCAACCGCCTTGAGCCAACCTTTGTGAGCCTCCGTTACTCTTTAGGAGGCGACCGCCCCAGTCAAACTACCCGCCAGGCACTGTCCCCCAGAAGGATTACTCCTGCGGGTTAGTAGGCAGGATATCCAAGGGTGGTATCTCAAGATCGGCTCCACCAGAGCTGGCGCCCTGGCTTCTCAGCCTCCCACCTATCCTGCACATGGATATCCCACCTACAATGCCAAGCTGTAGTAAAGGTCCACGGGGTCTTTCCGTCTTGCCGCGGGTAGGAGGAATTTTCACCTCCACTACAATTTCACTGGATCCCTCTCTGAGACAGCCCCTCATTCGTTACGCCATTCATGCAGGTCGGTATTTAACCGACAAGGAATTTCGCTACCTTAGGACCGTTATAGTTACGGCCGCCGTTTACCGGGGCTTCAGTTCACCGCTTCGCCTTATGGCTAACGGATCCCCTTAACCTTCCGGCACCGGGCAGGCGTCACACCCTATACCTCCTCTTACGAGTTAGCAGAGTGCTGTGTTTTTGGTAAACAGTCGACAAGAGCGCTGTGCTGCGACCCCTTTCGGCTCCACTCGCAAGGAGCTTCACCTACTCGGGGCACACCTTATCCCGAAGTTACGGTGTCAGTTTGCCGAGTTCCTTAGAGAGGGTTCTTCCACGCGCCTTAGAATACTCATCCCGCCCACCTGTGTCGGTTTACGGTACGGGCTACTAACAACTCAATCGCCTTAGAGGCTTTTCTCGGCTCAGGGCATCTCCGATTCCCCCTCCGCTCCGAAGAGCTTTGGAGGCCTGTCGGGTCTCGGGCTATTGAAGAGCGGATTTGCCTACTCTTCACCCTACACCCTTCGAACCACTATTCCATCAGTGACCTCGGTTAACCCCAAGCGTCCCCCCTTCGGCTCATTGTTAGTAGGTAACGGAATATTAACCGTTTCCCCATCGACTACGCCTTTCGGCCTCATCTTAGGCCCCGACTAACCCTACACTGACGAACATCGTGTAGGAAACCTTGGGCTTTCGGCGAATGGGATTCTCACCCATTTTATCGCTACTCATGCCTGCATGCTCACTTGATGACGCTCCACCGCTCCTTACCGGTACGGCTTCTACGCTCTCATCAACGCTCTCCTACCACTCTTACAAAGTAAGAATCTACGACTTCGGTGTAAACTTTTAGCCCCGTTATATTTTCGGCGCCTCCCCGCTCGACCAGTGAGCTGTTACGCTTTCTTTAAAGGATGGCTGCTTCTAAGCCAACCTCCTGGTTGTTTAAGCAGGAAAACCTCCTTTTCCACTTAAGTTTAACTTTGGGACCTTAGTCGGTAGTCTGGGTTGTTCCCCTCTCGACATAGGATTTTATCACCCTACGCCTCACTGCTAAGATTACACCATAGGTATTCGGAGTTTGACAGGGTTTGGTACAGCTGTGGGCCGCCCTAGCCCTATCAGTGCTCTACCCCCTATGGCTACCTCTTAACGCTGCACCTAAATGCATTTCGGAGAGAACCAGCTATCACTGAGTTTGATTGGCCTTTCACCCCTATCCACAGGTCATCCGAAGGCTTTTCAACGCCTACCGGTTCGGTCCTCCACGGGCTCTTACACCCGCTTCAACCTGCCCATGGATAGATCACTCAGCTTCGGGTCTGCAGCTACTGACTTTATCGCCCTGTTAAGACTCGCTTTCGCTTCGGCTCCCCCTCTCGGGTTAACCTCGCCAGTAACCACAACTCGCAGGCTCATTATGCAAAAGGCAGTCCGTCACCCTTGTCCGAAGACAATAGGGCTCCGAATGATTGTAGGCAAACGGTTTCAGGTTCTATTTCACTCCCCTCACTGGGGTTCTTTTCACCTTTCCCTCACGGTACTTGTGCACTATCGGTCTGGCAGGAGTATTTAGCCTTGGAAGGTGGTCCTCCCATCTTCACTCAGGATAACACGTGTCCCGAGCTACTCGCTAGGTCTTAGCTTAGTCCCACCGGTATCTTTTTGGGTACCGGGCTTTCACCCTCTGTGGCTTACCTTTCCAGGTAACTCCCCTAAAATACCGGCTACACTAAGACGGGCTAATCCCATTTCGCTCGCCGCTACTTTGGGAATCTCGTTTGATTTCCTCTCCTCCGGGTACTGAGATGTTTCACTTCCCCGGGTTCGCCCCCACTTACGTGGGTGACCAGTCTCTCAACTGGCCGGGTTGCCCCATTCGGATATCCAGGGATCAACGCTCCTTGACAGCTCCCCCTGGCTTTTCGCAGCCTGGCACGTCCTTCTTCGCCTCTGCCAACCTAGGCATCCACCGCTCGCCCTTAGTAGCTTTCTCGCGGCGTGGACAAGACTTTTAACAACTAATTTTCAATTATCTCTCGTACTAAAATGTACAATGGAAAATGTCTCTCATTCTCCATTCTACATTTTATTAATGTTGAATGTTGAATTTTAAATATTGAATTTACATTTTTAATTCATCATTCATAATCTCTCTTGCTGGTGGAGACAAGGGGAGCCCTTCCCCTGACCTCCTACTGGCGTATTGCTGTGCTCACTTCTTTCGCACATCGCAATCACCGTGCGGGGCTACAAACGACAAGCAGTTGTCGTTTGCTTTACGCCCCTCCCGTGCAAGCACGCAGTCTGTATAACAGCCTTTAGCTACTTTACAGGCTACTCTTGCATGGTGGAGACAAGGGGAGTCGAACCCCTGACCTC
>NZ_ATHS01000001.1:210000-672500 GCF_000523315.1 Lebetimonas sp. JS032
TTTATACCAATAACGACTTAAATTATTTTCATAATTACTGTTTTTATTACTTGAAAATGGTTGATATTTATCATCTTTTAAAGCAAGCGATTGTGTAAAACGAATATATTTTATTAAATTATCGACAGCAAGATTAAATTTATCCGGAGTTAAATTAAAAGAAACAGAAGATATAATAATTCCTATTATAATTATGACAATCAGAAGTTCAATAAGGGTAAAAGAAGGAGTTAAACTCCTGTTATTTAATTTCTTCGGCTTTTTCAACCTGGTAAAGAATATCATCCCACGGATGTCTGTACATTGGCATTTGTAATCTTTTTTCATCAAGGACATGACCGATAAATCCGATACTTCTTCCAAGAATAAAGAATGCATTCAAAGTCCCGCTTTCAATAAATTCGTTAATTTCTTCTTCAGTATATCCTAATGCTCTCCACATGTCAACCATTAAGATACCGATCGTTCCGTCAACATTTAAAATTAAGTTTTCTTTTTTGGAAGTTGTTTCTTTTTCTACTTCCAAAGCAAAATCAAGAAGCGGTGTTGCAGGGAAAAATTCGGCTGCATATTTTTTAAGACCTTCCACTCTTTTATCAGGGTTTCTTACAGATTTAATTCTATGCCCAATTCCTGGAATTGGAATACCCTGTTTTTTCATATAATTTACAAATTCTTTAGGATTCATTGAATTGTCATATGCATATTTGAAATATTTTGCTGCTCCGTCAATTGCACCACCAAATCTTGGTCCAATTGTAAGAAGACCTGTTACAAGTGATTCAACAACGCTTTTTCCAGCCCTTGCTGTAACTTTGGCATTATGCGCACCACTTACGGCAGGACCGTGGTCTGCTACTGTTTTAATGACAGTTTCTATAAAATTAGTGGCCCATTTAGGATATCTTTTTTTGAACCAAAGAAGTGAAATAACATCACCTATGCTGTAACCTGTATCAGGAGTAGCCACAGAACTAATAGGAATACCTGCATAAACAGCTTCTTCTCCCCTATCGTCACTGATTGTACAAACAAAATTTCTTGGTTTTCTAATTTTTCCTGCAGCAAGAGCTTTTGAATAATCTTCAGGAACAGGCGGAACATTAGGTTCTTTAATTTCTTCAATAACACCTTTTCCTTTTAATTCTTCATATACACCTTTTATTACAAGAGGTAAATCGTTAAAGTTATCTGGAACGTGAATTCCAGCCTCTTTCATTGCTCTGTTTTTAGCTTCAGCAGTTTCAGCCTGGGCATTTGCACTGGCTCCGGCATGTCCAAATTGTACCCCACTGCTGAAATATTTTGCAATAGTACCTATACACCATCCGATAACCGGTTTAGTAATTTTGCCTTCTTTTATTGCTTCGATTACTTTATATTCTTCTCTCCCACCTACTTCACCAAGTAATATCATATATTTAACTTGAGGATTTTTTTCCATTCTAAGTAAATGGTCGATAAACACGCTTCCTACGAATCTGTCACCACCTATAGCAACACCTTCGGCAATTCCGTCTGCATTTAGAGCTATAATATTTGAAAGTTCATTAAATAAACCACCACTTCTTGTTACTAGTCCGGCACTTCCAGGTCTGTGAAGTTTAGATTTTACAATATTTTCAATGGTTCCACCGATATTTGCAACTTTAAAAGCTCCAGGAACAATAGCACCTACAGTCGCAGGCCCTATTATTATTACACCTTTTTCTCTTGCTTTTTTATTCATAAGCCTTGCAAGTCTTTCCGGAATTCCCTCTGCAGTAATCATTATTACCCTGAATTGATTCATATCAAGAGCTTCATTTGTTACATCATAAGCAGTTCTAAATGAACCAAAATTAAGCAAAACATCTGCATTTGAATGATTTTTCACAGCTTCAGCAGTAGTTCTGTAAACAGGAATCATTACTTCATCTGTTCCAAAAAAGAATTTCTCAAATTTATTAGAACTTGTTGGAGCCACAATAGCCGCAACAGACGGTTTTTCCCTTTTAATTACATAATCATAATCAAGCATTCTTTGAATTGCTGATTTATTGTTATTCCAAAATATTGCCTGTGTATCCCTTGTAAATAGTGCATTACTCATTATTCAGCTCCTTTTTTGTCATCTTCAAGTGCCATTCTAACAATATCTGTAATATGTGTTTCAGGTCCGAAAACTTTAATTGGAAGTCCAAGTTTTTCAGCCGCCGCTTTTATATCTTTAAGACCTTTTTCATAATTCGGTCCGCCTCTTCTTACATAAATTCTGACACCTACATCTTTCATTTTATCTGCATATTTGTTAAATGCCTGGATAATACCTGTAAATGTTTTGGCTACATCTGTAAAGTTTGCAATAGCTCCACCAATTATTAAAATTTTATCTCTACCCTGAGGATCTTTTTCTCTTGTCATTAAATCAAGAACAGTCTCAGTATAAAATCTTGTTTCATCAGTAGTAGGACCACCTGAATATTCACCGTAATTTGCTAATTCATTAACTCCACCGGCCAAATCTGCAATAGTATCCGCATAAACCACTGAAGCTCCTCCGCCTGCAACAAGTGTCCAAATTCTTCCCATCGGATTTAAAATAGTAAGTTTTAATGAAGCACCGCTTTTTGCATCTGCTTCGGCTATTGCTTTTTCCTCAGGAGATTTTTCAGGCATACCAAATGGCGTAGGAAATTCAATATTCCCCCATTTATCTTTCATTAAAAATCCAGCTGTATCGTCCAATCTTGCGACTAAATCTAAAATATAAATATTATTTCCTTGCAATACTAACGGATTTATTTCTAAATACGCAAAGTTTAAATCTCTAAAGAATTTATAAAACTGCTCAGCAAAAGTTACAAATCTTTCTTTGTTTTCTTCCGGAATGTCAGCCGGAATATTTGCCCTTATTAAATGCTCTAAATTTGCTTCATCCATATCTATCGGGATTTTAATTTCAGTAACTTTATCCCAGTTTTCTTCTACTTCCATTCCTCCGTGGGCACTTAAATACAACACATCATGGTAGGCATCTAACGTGGTAGCAGCTATATAATATTCTTCATCTTCAGTGTGCGGTGTAAAAGGTTCAACTATAAAATGGGTAAGTCTTCCTTTTTGCCCACTAAGCAAAGTTACATCGTGAGAAGCTTTTTCATCTATCCATTTAGCCGCATCTTCAAGGGTAACATCTCCCGGTTTATTAACTTTAAATAAAACTAAATTGTTTTTGCCTCTCTTACCAAAAAGCATATCAGGTTTTGCAACTAAAGGTTTTTCATTTAACCATGAATATTCTTCTTTTTTGGCCAATTCTCTTAACTCGTCTCCACTGGTAACCAATACACTTTCAAACGGATAATATAATCCGCTGAAATACTTTTCCCAATTTTGTTTAAAAAGTTTTTTTCCGTCATATTCACGAATAGGTTTTTGAGCCATTAATACTCCTTGAATTTTATTTTAAAAATTGTATCATTTATAAAAAATATTTGTGTTTAAATAATATATATTGAAATATTTTTCTTAAATAGTGTTTAATTTTGAAACATTTATTTTTAAAATTATCTTATTTTTGTGAAAAATCGAAACGCTGTTTTTATTTTTACTGTAAATCAATTTATATTTATCACCTTTTTTAATACCGTAAAACTCCAAAATTTCAGATAATTTTTCATTATTGCAGCTCATACTATATATTTTTTCTTTTTTTAAAATTTCAGCCAGATTTTTGGGGAAATAAAAGCTGTAGCTTAATTTTTTTGCTGGCGTATATTTATTAAAAAACAAAGATATATCAAGCATTATTAAAGATGTAAATAAAACAACAAATAATATTTTATAAAATGTTCTGAATCGTGGAAGTCTGACTTTATAAGATTTTAAAAAAACATTTACCATATTGACAACAAATCCTAACGTATATGGTGCATAATCGTCTATTTTTATTTTCTGTCTGAAAGATAAAATCAGAGAAACAAAAAAAGCCGTTGCGGAAATAAAATATATTAAATCTTTTTTATAAAAAATATTTTTATATAATGCATACAAAAAATAGACAAATATAAAAGGCGAAAAAATTAAAAAATATGTACCGAATAGATCTAAAAAATAACCTTTCGGTCTGCCGTGTATTTTATATTCAAAGTAATTTGCATTAAAAGCCAATAAAATCAGACTAAAAATAAGCAGTTTTGTATCTCTTTTATAAATAGAATAAAAAATGAGCGCCAGATATAATGAAATTAAACTTTTGTCAACAAAAACATACAAAATCAACAGGATATAAGAAAAATTTCTGAATTTTTCATAACTGTAAATGAATAACAGACTTAAAAAAATCAAATACACAGATTTATTGACTATCACAGAAGATATTATCATTCCCGGAATTAACATAAAAATATAAGTTGTATAAATTATTTCTCTTTTTGTTTTCAATTTTAATTTTGCTATATTATAAAAAATAACAACACTCAAAAATCCTGTAAATAATGAAGGAAAACGCAACGCATAATCGTTTTTCCCAAATAAATCAGAAGAGAGATGTAAAATGTTTTTTAAAAAAGGAAAATGATTAATACTGTCTATTTCAACAAAAGAAAATGATAAAAATTCAACGCTGTATAAAAACAAAAAAAGATAAAAAATTATAATGGGCAGAAATTTCATAATTTAAGAAAATTGTTGATTATTTCTTTTCCGTGTTCACTCATAATCGATTCCGGATGATACTGAACTCCGAAAATTGGTTTATTTTTTACCCTCAGAGACATTACTTCATTATCATCAAGAGAATAAGACGTAGGTATAATAAATTCCGGCAGAGTTTTTTCATCCACCACAAGTGAATGGTATCTCGTAACCCTAAATTTTTCGGGAATATTCTCATATATATCATCATATAAAGTTATTTCAATATCGCTTGTTTTTCCATGCATTAGATTTTTAGCCCTTATTATTTTTGCTCCAAACGCATATGCAATTGACTGATGCCCGAGACATACACCAAGAATCGGTTTATCTATTTTCTTTATAACTTCCACACTGACTCCGGCTTCTTTTGGAGTCGAAGGGCCCGGGGAAATGATTATTTTTTCCGGATTTAATTTTTTAATTTCTTCTATATTCATTTCATCGTTTCTGATTATCTTCAAATTGGCCCCTAATTCCAGACAATACTGAACTATATTGTAAGTAAAAGAATCATAATTATCAATCATTAATATCATTAACAGCCTTTTTTAAGAAATTTTATCAAAATTTATCGTTATATTTTTCATTTATCTTTTTTTTAAATTCATTAATTTCTTTTTGTAAATTTTCAAAATTTTTAATAAGTTTTTTTCCGTAATCTGTCAAATATGTTCCTCCTCCGCCTTTTCCTCCACTTTGTTTTTCCACTACTTCTTTTTTAGATAAAGAATTAATGATATCTATTGCATCCCAAGCCGCCTTATAACTCATTTTCATCTCTTTTGCGGCTTTTGAAATAGAACCGTATTTATCAATTAATTTTAATAATCTTATCCTCCCTTTTCCCAAAAAACTTTTATTTTTTTTATCTATCCAGTAATTTATTTTTATTTCCATTTTTTTACTTTTTTAAAAATTATAACAAATTTGATAAAATTTCTTAAAAAAGGCTGTTAATGAAAGAAAAATTATTTAGTGAGAGTTTTTTAACGCTTGAAACAACTCCGCCTAAATTACCGACAATTGATCCTATGATAGAAAAATTAAAACATACAGAGGCATATAAATATGTAGACGGATTTACCACAACAGACTGCCCTTTAAGCAGACTAAAATACAATTCAATTATAGCAGCTTTTAAAATTCAGCAAACTTTTAATAAAAAAGTTATTGCAACAATGAGCATGAGAGACAGAAACATTATAGCGCTTCAAAGCGATTTACTTGGGGCAAACGATTTAAATGTTACAAATATTTTGGCACTAACAGGCGACCCGGCCAAAATGTCGGATCAACCCAACGCAAAAGCGGTTGTGGAAGGAAGCAGTATAAAACTTCTTGAAATAATAAGGGCATTTAACAGCGGAATGGATTATGCGGGTAAAGAATTTAAAATAAAGCCAAAACCTGTAAATCCTTTTGCAGTAAGCAATTCATATGCAAAAAATTTCATTTCAATAGAAAAAAAAATTTATAAAAAAGTTAAACATTATGCTTTGGGAATAATTACCCAGCCTGTTTATGACATGGAAATTGCTAATAAATTACTTGAAATAAGAGATAAAATAAGAAATGAATTTAATGATGAAAGAGCAAAATTTGATATCGTTTTCGGTTTTTTTCCTATAACAAAATTAAAAACTGCCCAGTTTTTGCATTCTCATGTTCCAGGCATTTATGTGCCTGATTCTTGGATAGAAAAATTAATAAAAGCACATAACATCAGCGAAGATGAAGAATATAAAGTTGGACTGGAACTCAGCAGAAATTTATTTAAAAATTTAAGGAAAAAACATCCAAAAATTCATATTATGACCGCAAACAGGTTTGAGATAGTAAAAGAGCTTTTTTAAAAAGCTCTTGAATATGACAACACATAAATATTTGAATAAGAATCCCCATTATCATCAAATTTATCTCTTTCAAATGAAACTTTAATATTATTAACTTTTTTGAAATTGTAATTTATATCTATTCCATAACCATTTTTATATTCGTCTCCGGTATTATAAACAACAAAACCATCATTTGCGATTTTATAGGCAAATTTACCAAATGTAGTTTTTAATGTTGTTGTCCAAGGACCTTTAAAATTTTGTAATTTCAAATCAAAGTTATTGTAATTTTTTTTAGGTGCAATACCATCTTTTGAAATATGAATATTATTATATTTTCCTTCCACGTAAAAACTACCAATATTTGAATAGTAATTACCAAAATTAAACCCTACTTTTGGAGTAATTTGTTTAACATTAAAATCTTTATAATCAGAAAAATAATAATCAACTCCAATATTATATTGTAAATATTTGTAATAATCAATTCCTCCAAAAAGTACTTTATTATAATGATATTTATCATACTGTTTCACCCAAAAATTATGCACTCCTGCATTAAATAACCAATTACTTTTATAATAAAAATTAATTTTTAATGTTAAATCTTTTTGTAACCAGTCTGGAATATTGTTTTTATAATCAATATTTAAATATTCCCCATCAATTTCAAATTTCACAGGCCATTTATAATAGCTATAATAAATTCCTCCTAATTTTGCTTTATCTTTTGATGTAGAACCGCTATAATTAATATAATTTCCATATGGCATAACAACAGATGAATTATATGCAAAACTTAAAACTGCAACACTTGATAAAAAAAGTATTTTTTTCATTTTTGCTCCTTTATTTTATTTTATAACCTAAATTTTTTTTATTTATAATATCAATACCTTTTTTTCTCAGGTTTGAAATTATAACTTTTATTGAATCAATATTTTCTATATAATCACAATTTTCAATCAATTCAATTTTTGAAATGTATCTGTTTTTATTGCTTAATAAAAAATCAATAATTTCTGTTTCAGCTTTTGTTAACTCTATTAAAATGTTTTTATGATATAAATGTTTTGTTTTAAAATTATAAATAAACTTTCCAAATTTTATTACCTCTTTTTTTGAAATTTTATTTCTTAAATATTTAAGTCTTAAAATAATTTTTTCATATTCACTGTATAAATAACAAAAATCACCAATATACAGAGCTTTTTTATAATATAATTCATCACATACATAATTTAAAAAAATTATATATCCATTATAAAAATTTTTTATTTTTTCAATTTCCCTGTAATTTGAAAAATCAGCTAAAATAACATCATAATGTTTAAAATTTACCTCATTGAAAAATGTTTCATTATCATAAACTTGTTTAAAATTAAATTCATTTGTTTCAAAAAAAGAATAATTCAATATATTCATTTTAAATATTTTTTTGCAATTATATTATTGGGATCTAAAATAATTACATTTTTAAATATCTCTTTTGCTTTTTGTTTATCCAACATTTCATATATTAACCCAAGTTGTGTTAAAAACAATACATTTGTTGGATAGAGTGTTAACATTTTATTTGCAACAGACAAAGATGATTTAAAATCTTTCTTATAATATAAAGCATTTGCCAAATAATAATTTGCATAAAAGTTATAATAATCTTTTTTTATTATAAGCTCTGAATATTCAATTGTTTTATCATATTTTCCCATATATAAATAAACTCTTGCTAAACCTAAAAGCGGTTCAATAGAATAAGGTAATATTAATGAGGCTTTTGTATAATGCTTTATTGAATTATTATAATTTTTATTTAAAAAAAAGAGATATCCTAGTCTTAAATTTAAAGTGTATCCATTAGGATATTTTTTATATAAAGGAATTAATACTTTTATAGCATCTTTATAATCCCCCATTTTTTCATAATTATAAGATTTATAATAAATATCTTTTATATTTAAAGCAAATAGATTTAAACTAACTATTATTAACATAATCCATTTTTTCATAAACTCTCCTTAACTCAAAATTTTTACTCTTAATCTTTTCAAAACCTTTTTCATAAAATGAAAAATAAACTTCACCAAAAGAAGACTTTACACACAAATTTTCTTTAAAATAACTATCTTTTTTTAAGAAAAATTTAAAATTAAATGGTAACAAAAATTCAATTAAAATTAATTTAAATTTATTAAGCCTTATGTCTATCGGTAATATATCTTCATAATTTATATTTTTATTAATAAGAGGAATTTTTGGAACTAATTTAAAAATTTCCTTAAGATATGAATCTTTTCCATCATACACATAAAAATAAAACAGTTTACCCTGCATATAAAAAAACAGTTTGTTTTTACCATCAAACAGGTAAAATTCCCCTTTGTCATTCATTTTTACAGTAAATTCAATTATATTTCCGTTATTATCTTTAAATTTGTAGATATCATCTAAAATAAAATTAAACCTTAATTTCATAGACTTATCTAAAATCGTAGCTTCTATTTCATCATCTTTTTTAGGCAGAGAATAAAAATAGAGTTTGTTATTTTTTATATAATCAAAAAATTTAAAAGGTAATGTTTCACTTCCTAAAACTCCGTACTTTTGAACCTGAATATGTATGTGAGGTTCTGGGGAATAACCGCTGTTTCCACATTTTCCTATAATATCTCCAACTTTCACATAATCTCCGACATTAACTTTTGCAGAATACTGCATTAAATGGGATATTTCTACAAAAAAACCTAAATCACTTTTTATAATTACATAATTCCCCCAATTATTAACCCTATCTACCTCTCCAATGATGTTGTCTTTTAAATCATCTCTTTTGGCAACAACATATCCATTAACAGGAGATAAAACATCTTGAGAAAAAGCAAAATAATCTTCTAAAAAAAGACCATCATTTCTATAGGATTTTCCGTTTTTTTTAATTACAAAATCATATGCGTATTTCCATTTCCCTTTATGGGTCCATTCCCCATCAAATGCCTGATAAACGCTCCATTTTCCTGAAAATGGCAAATGAATTTTAATATCGTTGCCTCCAAACCTGAATGTAGAACTCAAAAAAGAAATTAAAGATTTTTCAGGTGTCCCTTTTATTGAATAATTAAAATAAACATACCCTACACTATATAAAAGCAAAATCACCATTATTGTTATAAAATTAAAAGGAAGTGTATAAACCGGAAGTGAATATAACTGAAAAAATACTTGCATAGCATCAACAACAACAACTGAAACAATAACAGACAAAATTGCAATAAGATAATTTTTAAATGTTGGAAGTAAAAAAACACCCCCTATAGCCATTGCAATTAATATAAAATTAAAATTATATGCAGAATTTAATGCTTCATATTTATTTACAAAAAAAGAATGGAAAATAACTCCTGCATAAAAACCGATTATTGAAAGAAAAAATAAAATTCTAGAATAAATTAAAATTAATAAACTTATAACTACACCAGCCGCTTCAAAAGGTAAAAAAAATATTGTCCCCATAGAAATGAAATATTCTTTTAAAAAAGGAAAATTAACATCAAAAACAGGCGTATGGTTTAAAATATTATTAACAAGTGTTGTATATTTAAAGCTCGCTAAATAAAAAAACATACTCACTATTGCAAAAGGAAAAGAAAGAATAGGAAGTGAATATTTTATAAAAATTCTATTTAAAGAAAAAGAAATTAAAAAAGTCAGTATTGATAATATAAACGTCAATAAAATAGTGGCAATACTTACATCAAAATAAAATCCAACCCCCATTCCAACAAGCAAAGAGTTGTATAAATAAAAACCATATTTAATATATTCTTCTCTTATATTAATTAATTCTGCAAAAATTATAGTAGAAATAATGGCAACTAATCCTAATATACCTACACTTGGCAGTAAAAAAGAAAGAAAAAACAATATTACTGCTGCTTTTACATCTCTTAAAAAGAGAATAGAGATATAAGGCTTAAATAATATTTTTAAATCCATTTTTTTCCTATTTTAAATAATCCGGAATAATCTCTTTTTCAACAACATAATCCAAATCATCAGCTTTTCTTATTAAATGAATATTAGAATTCTTGTCTATAAGTACAACTCTTGGACGATATCTGATAAATTGCATTGACTGAGTGTAATTATATGCACCAACCGGCCAAATACTTAACACACTTCCTCTTTCAAGTGGAGGCAACATTATATTTTCCGCTATTACATCTATATTCATACAAAGAGGACCGTTAATTTGGCTTGGTTCATTTAAACCTTCATATCTTTTATCAAGAGCTATATCAAAATTATACCAAAATGCTGTATATAGTAAATTTACTCCAGCATCAACAATATAACTTTTTTTGCCATCAGGCATTCTTTTACTTGCAAAAACAGAAGTTAATAAATAACCTGCTTCATCAATTAATGCTCTTCCAGTTTCTAAATAAAGTTTTGGAAGTTTTTTTTCATTAAATTCATAAATTGCGTTTGTAATGGCTTCTGCATACTCATCTGCACTTGGTACAATTACTTCTGGAGACTGATATACTCCTTTTAGTCTATTTCTACTTGCAAATCCTCCTCCAATGTCAATATATTCAATTTCATAACCAAAATCATTTTCAACTTTTTGTTTTAAATTCATAAGTTTTCTAACTTCATTGGCATAAGCATTTGCACTTAACATAAATGTTCCTATGTGAGCATGAAGACCAATTAAATAAAGTTTTTTTCCTTTATATATTCTTTTTATTGCTTCATATGCTTCACCATTGTCTATATTAAATCCAAATCTTGACCATTGAGGATAAATCCCAGTATCCATATTACATCTTATAGCCACAGGAATATTAATTCCAAGTTCATCTGCAATATCTTCTAAATCATTTATTTCATACAAATGGTCTATATGAATTTTAGCACCCTCTTTAACAGCAACTCTTAAAGCCTCTTTTGGCTTATATGGGCCGTTAAAAATAATATCTTTCCCTTCAATCCCGTTTCTTCTTGCTTTTTGATATTCAAACTCACTTACAACTTCAGCCTTACTTCCAAGTTTATGATAAATTTTACATATTGCATCTAAATAATTAGTTTTATAACTCCACCAAAACTCAACTTCTGGATATCTACTCGAAAAAGCTTCTTTAAACTCTAAATATTTATCTTCAATAACCCTCTGACTAAAAACAAATAGTGGTGAGCCAAATTTTTCAACTAAATCCCTAACTTTTACTCCATCTATTTCACTTCTTATTTTTTGAGATTTAAGAGGTGAACCATATTTACTTGCAAGTGCAAAATCAACTCTGTTTATTGTCGGTTTTTCATAATTCATTTTTTTCTCCTTAAAGTTCTTTTTTATTCATAAGTGTTAAAAATTTATTAAAATCTACACTCTTTTCTTCCACATATCTTATATACATTTTTTCAAGAGGATATTCCAAATTTTGTTTAACATTTTTACCATTTATTAATTCTATTAATATCTGAGGAAGATTAACTCCTAAATCAGTAGCAAAATACACCCATGCAGGAAATCTTGGATTTATCTCAATTAAGTAAATTTCATTTTCAAAAACCATTGCTTCAAGTTCAAAAGCCCCTCTCCAGTTTTTAGAAAATTCTATTGCCAAATTTAAAAGTTTTTCATTTTTAATACTAACAGCACTCCAAACTTTCCCTAAATCTGTTGTGGTTAATTTTTTAATAGCAACCCCGCCTTTGAGTTCATAGTTACTAATTCCTACATAATTAATTTCAATTCCGTTAATGACTTCCTGTGCCAAAAGAGGAAATCCCCATTCATTTGAAATTTTGTAAAAATATTCAATTGCCTCATCCAAATTATAAGCCTTATAGGCTTTGTAATAATTTCCTTTAACCATTACAGGAAAACCTAATTCTTTTGTAGCTATAATTAAATCATCAAGAGATAAAATTTTAATAGTTTTAGGATGTTTAACACCAAGTTTTTTACAAAATTCGCTAAGTTTTGATTTATCTCTCATTTCAAACTGTTTAAGGGTTGGTAAAAATGTTTTTAATCCCAATTCTTCAATGTTTTTCTGATATTTAATATATAAAGGTAGTTCAGCATCTAAGTTTGGTATTAAAACATTAATATCAGATTTTTCCTTAATATATCTGATTCTGTTTTCAAACTCTTCATAACCAAGAGTTGGATAAGGCATTAAATAAACTTTTTCAAATAAATCCTGATAAACTCCCGGCTCATTTGGGTCATAACTTAAGCCAATTAATTTATATTTATCTTTTAAACTTTTGGCAACTCCTATACCAGGAGCTGGATTGTCAGTGTTATTTAATCCACTAATTGCTATTTTCATTGATTAGCCCATAAATTTTTAATTTTTGAAAAAAATCATTAACATCAATATAAACTTCTCTCCAATCTTTATTAGTTTCAGATGAAATAATAGATATTATTTCATCTTTATTTTTACCTTCTTTAATTAGCTCAATAATTCTTTTTGCTGTATCATTTAACTGAAAGGTAATACCAAGAGATGGAATAAATCCCATATTATTTTCATCAATAACCATTTCATTTATCAACATAACAACTCCTTAATTTTTTAAAATGATAAAAAAGAAAGGTAAATGGAAAGTTAATGAAGAAAAAAGAAAATTATTGGTGATAATTAGGAGCTTCTTTTGTAATAGTTACATCATGCACATGTGATTCTTTAAGACCGGCACTTGTAATTTCCACAAATTCAGCCCTTTCCCAGAAAGTCGGTATATTTTTTGCACCGCAGTATCCCATAGAAGACCTAAGACCACCAATCAACTGGTGAATTACATCGGCAATTTTCCCTCTGTATGGAACCATACCTTCAATTCCTTCAGGAACCAACTTATCAGCCGCTGTTCCCTCCTGAAAATATCTGTCATTGCTTCCTTTTTGCATAGCACCGATACTTCCCATACCTCTGTATGCTTTATACTGTCTTCCCTGATACATAATAGTTTCACCTGGACTTTCTTCCGTACCTGCGAGTAAGCTTCCAATCATTACACAGCTTGCACCGACTGCCAAGGCTTTTGCGATATCTCCCGAATATTTAATACCTCCGTCCGCTATTACAGGTACATCAAATTCTGCCGCAGCAGCCGCACATTCATCAATCGCACTGATTTGAGGAACCCCTACGCCTGCGACTATCCTTGTTGTACATATACTTCCCGGACCTATTCCTACTTTTACACCGTCGGCCCCCGCTGCAATTAAATCTCTTGTTGCCCCTGCCGTAGCTACATTCCCGGCCACCACATCAACATCAAATCTTTTTTTGATATCACTAACCAAATCTAAAATACCCTGAGAATGACCGTGGGCCGAATCTACAACGATTACATCAACGCCGGCTCCTACAAGCGCGGCGGCTCTTTCAATTCCATTTCCGACCCCAACCGCAGCAGCCACTCTTAATCTTCCATATTTATCTTTGTTTGCATTTGGATAATCTTTTTTCTTTTGGATATCTTTAATGGTAATAAGCCCTTTTAAATAACCGTCTTCATCCACAATAGGAAGTTTTTCAATTTTATTTTTATGCAGGATTTGTTCTGCTTGCTCTAATGTTATTCCCTCTCTTGCGGTAATTAACGGCATAGGAGTCATAAGATCTTTTACCAATCTATTATAATTTTGTTCAAATCTAAGGTCTCTGTTTGTAAGAATACCGAGCAGTTTATCATTTTTATCAACCACAGGCACGCCAGAAATTTTATATGTTGCCATAATTTCAAGAGCTTTGGCAATAGTGTCTTCAGGGTAAACTTTGACAGGGTCTATTATAATACCGCTTTCACTTTTTTTAACTTTAATTATTTCTTTCGCCTGAGTCTCAATATCCATATTTTTATGAATTACCCCTATTCCTCCAAGTCTAGCCAATGCAATTGCGGCTCTTGCTTCTGTAACAGTATCCATCGCAGCAGAAACAATAGGAATATTTAAAGATACATTTCTTGTAAATCTTGTTTTTAAATTCACTTCTTTAGGCAAAACATTAGAATACTGTGGGACTAAAAGTACATCTTCAAAAGTCAGAGCTTTATATTTTATTCTCATTTACTATCCTTTACAATGTTTTCAACAATTTTTGCACCGTCAAAAAGAGTCTGCTCGTCAAAATGTTTAGCAATTAGTTGCATACCGATCGGCATATTGTCTTTATCTTTTGCAATTGGAAGTGATATAGCAGGAACGCCTGCCAGATTCACGCTTATTGTATAAATATCGCTTAAATACATTTCAAGCGGGTCTTTTTTAGAATTAAATTCAAATGCCGTTGTCGGTGTGACAGGTATCAAAACCAAATCAGCCTCGCTGAATAATTTGTCATATTCGTTTTTAATGATATGTCTTACTTTTTGGGCTTTTAGATAATAAGCGTCATAATATCCGCTTGAAAGAACGAATGTTCCGAGCATGATTCTTCTTTTTACTTCTTCTCCAAACTGTGCTCTTGTCAATTTGTAAGTCTGTTTTAAATCTTTTCCTTCAATTCTGTTTCCGTATCTCATACCGTCAAATCTCGCAAGATTTGAGCTTGCTTCGGCCGTTGCCACTACATAATAAGTTGCCACATCTATTTTGGAATTCATCAGACTCTTATGAATAATTGTATGACCTTCTTTTTCAAGAGTGTTTATTACATCAAAAATAGCTTTCTTTATCTCTTCGCTTGCTTCATCTATATAATTATCAATTACCGCTATTTTTAATTTTCTGTTTTCATTAAATTCTATTTTTTTATTCTCAACTGGTGCACTCGTAGAATCATGTTTGTCATACCCGGCAATAATATTGTATAAAATTGCGGCATCTTCAACATTTTGTGTAATCGGCCCGATTTGGTCAAGACTGCTTGAAAAAGCCGTGAGCCCGTATCTGCTAACTCTTCCGTAAGTAGGCTTCATGCCCACAACCCCACAAAATGCGGCAGGCTGACGAATTGAACCTCCGGTATCACTTCCAAGAGCGGCAATTGCAAGATTGGCACCGACTACTGCGGCACTTCCCCCGCTGCTTCCGCCAGGAACCCTGTTTGGATTATTGGGATTTAATGTTTTTCCGTAAGTGCTTGTTTCTGTAGAACTTCCCATTGCAAATTCATCCATATTTGTTTTACCAAAAGGACTTAGTCCGTTATTTAGCATTTTTTCAATTACTGTTGCATTATAAGGGGCCACATAACCTTTTAAAATTTTAGACGCACACGTAATTTCCCAGCCTTTTACGTTTATATTGTCTTTTATTGCAACAGGAATTCCGTCTCCCAATTCATTTAAATCAGTACCTAAAAACTGTTCAATATACCCACCGAGCTCTTTTTTTTCTTTCGCTTTTTTCCTTATATCTTTTTTAATTTCCTTTATCTCTTCTTTAGGTAATGTTAAAGCTTCTTTCAGTGTTATCATTTATTCTCCTTTAAATTTTTAAGCCACAAATATATTAAATAACTCCCTACCGCCAAAAAAATTGCAGTTAAAGCAACAAGCCATGAAGGAACAGGTTTATCCATTTATAACCTTATTGCATCTAACACAAAGCCCGCCTTCTTCTTTTGCTAAATATCTCCAGCATCTTGGGCATTTATGCAGAGGAGATTTTTTAATTTTTATAACAAACTGCTCATCTTTTGTATGAAATTCGCCAAATTCCTCTCCTTCTATTTCATCACCAATCATACTAACAACAAAAAAATCAGCCATTTCTTCATTTATTAATTCCACATAATTCGTTTCAATGGCAAGTTCAAGAGTATCTTTTATAACTTTTTCTTTTTTAAGTTTATCAACAAGTTCAAAAAATCTTCTTCTTATTTCGAGAATTTCATCACTTATAGGATTTTCCACATCTGCCAAAGGGGTATATACAAAATCAAATACATCCTTTGCGTCTTCTTTTATAACATTAGGTGCATGCTCAACCGCTTCATCCATTGTATATGTAAGAACAGGTGCCAAAATAGAAACAAGACCTCTTGCTATTAAAGCCATAGCACTCTGGGAATTTCTTCTTTTAGGAGAATCTTTAGCCTCACAATAGAGTCTGTCTTTACAAACATCAAGATATATTGCGCTAAGCTCGGTAACTATAAAATTATTTAAAATATTAAGAGCTTTCGAAAAATCATATTTGTTAAACAGATATATAACCTCATCAAACACATTTTTAGCCCTGTTTAATATCCATTTATCTATATTTGAGGGAGCACTTAGATTTATTTCTTCCAAATCATTAACATTGGCAAGTAAAAATCTTATTGTATTTCTCAGCTTTCTGTATTGTTCAGAAACCTGTTTTAATATATTTTCCCCAAGTTTTATATCTCCGCTGTAATCACTGCTCGCAACCCATAACCTCAGGATTTCGGTTCCGTATTTTTTGGCAACTTCACTAGGTGCAACAACATTCCCTTTTGATTTGCTCATTTTTTCACCGTTTTCATCAACAGTAAATCCGTGTGTTAAAATTGATTTATACGGTGCTTTATTTTCAACTGCGGTTGAAACAAGCAATGAACTTTGGAACCAGCCCCTGTGCTGGTCGCTTCCTTCAAGATACATACTCGCCGGATAATTACCAGCATCGTATCTGCCTGATTTAAGCACTGCAAACCATGTAGAGCCGCTGTCAAACCAAACATCCAAAATATCATCTATTTTTTCAAGTTTAGGCGCCATTTCTTTTTTATTTTCAGGTAAAAGTTCCTCTATGCTCATTTCATACCAGGCATCGGCACCTTTTACTTTAAAAATACTATAAATATTTTCAATAATTTCATCGTCTATTATTAGCTCACCTGTTTCTTTATTTCTAAAAAACGCAATTGGCACTCCCCAGTCTCTTTGTCGTGAAATACACCAGTCAGGTCTGTTGCTGAGCATTGATGTTAATCTGTTTTTACCGGTTTTTGGGGTAAATTCAATATTTTCAATTTCTTTTAGGGCTTTGTTTCTTAGTGTATTACCTTCGTAAGTCTTATCCATTGCTATAAAAAACTGTTTTGTCGCCCTGAAAATAACAGGATTGTGACATCTCCAGCAATGAGGATAAGAGTGGGTAAATTTAGAGGATTTTATTAAATTCTCACCAAGCAGTTCCAAAATTTTTTCATTTGCCTCGAATATATGCATTCCTACAAATTCGCTTGATTTATCTCCCAAAAGTTTTTCAGTTTCTAAAGTTTTTGAATATTTACCTTCACTGTCAACCGGCTGTAATATATCCGAATATCCGTATTTTAACCATACTTTATAATCTTCTTCCCCGTGCCCCGGAGCCGTATGAACGCAGCCTGTTCCGCCGTCCATTGTCACATGTTCTCCGAGTAAAATCACAGAAGTTCTGTTGTTTAAGGGATTTATTGCTTTTAAACCTTCAAGTTCTTTCGAATCAAATTCTTTTACAATATCCCCTCTTACAACATCTTCACTTCTTAATGTCTCATAAAGAGGTTTGGCGACTATAAAATCATCGCTTGTCAAAACATATTTAACTTCAGGAGAAAGAGCTATTCCCATATTTGCCGGAAGTGTCCAAGGTGTTGTTGTCCAGATTATTATTTTGGCATGTTTAGTTCCAAGAGTTTTGTTTGCCTCTTTGCTTAGAGGAAATGTAACATAAATGGAATAATCTTGCTTTTCTTCATATTCGACCTCAGCTTCAGCAAGTGCTGTTTCATCATGCATACACCAAAAAACAGGCTTGCTTCTTTCTACTAAAAGCCCTTTTTTTGCTATTTCGCTTAATGCTTTATAAATATCTGCTTCAAAAGCAAAATCCATCGTCTTATAAGGATTTTCCCAATCTCCTATAACACCGAGAGCCTTAAATTCTTCTTTTTGTATTTCTATAAATTTGGCGGCATGAGTCCGGCAAAGTTCCCTTATTTTTGTTTTAGGAAGATTTTCTTTTTTTGCCCTTCCGATTTTCTTTTCAACCTGCTGCTCAATAGGAAGGCCGTGACAGTCCCAACCGGGTACATATCTTATATCAAAACCCTGAAAATAATAAAATTTATTGATTATATCTTTTAGAATTTTATTTAAAGCATGCCCTATATGAATATGACCGTTTGCATAAGGGGGACCGTCATGAAGATTAAATCTTTCATTGCCTTGTCTGTTTTGTTTCATTTTTTCATAAACATTTTCACTAAACCATTTTTTATATCTTTTTGGTTCGTTTTGAGGTAAATTTCCGCGCATGGGAAATGTAGTCTTGGGCAAAAGAAGAGTTTCTTTATAATCCATTAAAGTTTCCTTTTTTTGCGAAGTATTATACCATAAATGTTAAGTGAAAAATGAAAAGTGCAAAATGAAAAATAAATTATCTACAATTTTTCACTTTTAATCTTTAACTTTCCATTTTATTCAATATGCGAAACAAATTTCACAATAGTAGGATCAGGCAGAAAAAAATAATCTTTATCATCATAATCAAACTGGGAGATAATATCCCTTATTATATTAATTCTTGCTCTTTTTTTATCATTTGCATCAACTATAACCCATGGTGCATAAGGAGTTGAGCTTGCGGCAAACATATCATCTTTTAATTTTTGATATTCATCATAATGCTCATAACTTTTCCAGTCAAGTGTTGAGAGTTTCCATTTTTTTAGCGGATCCGTTTCACGTGATTTTAATCTTTTATACATTTCCTCCTTGCTGATGTTTAAATAATATTTAAAAAATTTTATTCCATCATCTACTATAAGTTCTTCAAATCTCGGACACTGACGGATAAATCTTAAATATTCCTCATGAGTACAAAATCCGAAAATAACTTCAACCCCTGCCCTGTTGTACCAGCTTCTATTAAAAAATACCATTTCTCCACCGGCCGGAAAATGAGGTACATATCTCTGAAAATACCATTCACTCTTTTCTTTATTGCTTGGTTTATCAAGAGCCACGCTTCTGGCAAACCTTGGATTTAAATGTTCAAGTATTCTTTTTATTGTTCCGTCTTTTCCCGCGGTATCCATTCCTTCAAAAACTATTAGCATTCTTTTTTGATGTTTTTGAATCCATGTCTGAAGTTTTACAAGCTCTATTTGAAGATTTAAAAGTTCTTTTTCATAAAATTTATCCTTCAATTTTCCGTTTTTTTTAAACACTTTCTCTTTAGGCAAGGTATATTCAGGCAAATTGTTTTTTTTCATTTTTTTCTCCTTTTTGATACAATATCTTAATTATAACAAAAGGATAAACAATGGAAGTTTTTTTCGTGGGAAAAGCATGGAAATTTAAAAAAAATCTAAGAGATGAACTTTTAAAAAAAATTGATTATGACAAACTTACGTTTTTAGATAAATTCGATATTAATTTTAAGCCCCAAAAAGAAACAATAATTGTCACAGATGAAAATTCTTATCCTCTTGTAGCCAAAATATTTGCAAACCTTACAAATCAAAATTTAGTGGTAAAAGATAATTTTTTGGTTCCTGAAATGGCAAAATATTCTAAAAATTCCTTCTTAATTGATTTTTATTATCAAATAAATATAATATTATTAAAAGACCAAATACCTGAAATTTTAATAATATCCCCGGAATATGAAGAAATAAACATATTTAATCTGGATATAGAGAGTGCGAAACTGCTGTTGGAGCCTGTTTTTAACGCCTATAAAATAAACCCCGTTATTTTCGAAGAAGCGGGAATAATAAAAATTTACACCGAACCTATTGATTTTAATATAAAAAAGGAAATTTTAAGCACTGTTCCGTATACTGTTTTCGGAAATATATTCGAGCATATTGTAAACAATCTGCCTCCTAAAAAAATAACATTCGCAGAAAGCTGTACAGGAGGGCTTATTGCAAGCACTCTAACAAAAATTTCAGGAAGCAGCAACTGTTTTGACGGAAGCGTTGTGACTTATGCAAACAGAATAAAACACGAATGGCTTGGGGTTGAAGAGCTGACACTTGAAAAATACGGCGCTGTAAGCGAACAAACAGTAAAAGAAATGCTCCTCGGGGCACTTGAAATTTCTAAGGCGGATTATGCCCTGGCCGTTAGCGGAATAGCCGGACCTACAGGAGGGACGCCTCAAAAACCAGTGGGAACTGTATATATAGGCGTGGCAAACAAAAAAGAACTTAAAGTAGAACTTTTACACCTCAAAGGTGACAGAAATTATAATCAGTATCTGGCAATGATGAATGCAATAAGACTTTTTATTACATTTAGCGGCCTTTATAGTAAAATTTCATAAAAAGGCAATTAATGGATTCAATTGAAAGAGTAAAAAAAGCAATAGAAGAAATTCAAAAAGGCAATATCATTATAATGATTGATGATGAAGACAGGGAAAATGAAGGGGATTTGGTATATGCTGGAGTATTTTCAACTCCCCAAAAAGTAAATTTTCTGGCAAGCAAGGCCAAAGGTTTAATCTGTGTATCTTTAACAAAAGAAATAGCTGATAATCTTGATTTAACCCCCATGGTTCCGCAAAATAAAGAGAATTTTTCAACAGCCTTTACAATAAGCGTGGATGCAAAAGAAACCAAAACTGGAATCAGTGCATATGAAAGAGATATGACTATAAAAAAATTAAGCTCACCTGTTTCAAAACCAGACGATTTTGTGCGCCCGGGGCATATTTTCCCGTTAATTGCAAAAGACGGAGGGGTACTAGTCAGAACCGGCCATACAGAAGGAAGTGTAGATATTTGCCGTCTGGCCGGGGTTTACCCCGTAGCGGTAATTTGTGAGATAATGAAAGAAGACGGAACAATGGCCAGAAGAGGAGATTTGAAAGAATTTGCTAAAAAGCACAATTTAACAATAGTATATATTTCAGATATTGTAGAATACAGACTACAGTTTGAAAGTTTGGTTAATATTGAAAAAAAAGAAAAAATAACTATTCAAGGTGTTGATTTTGAAAAAATAACTTTTATTGACCATTTAGGCAATAGACATTATGTACTAGCAAACAATCCAAAAGAAACTACAAATGTAAAATTTTATCCTGTTATGAACAATGTAGATTTTATTTTAAATGAAAAACTTATAGATGAATATAATAAAATATTAGATTATATTAAATATAATTCTGGTGTTATTGTTTTTATCAATTCAAATTCAAATGATAAAAATAAAGAGTTCGGAATAGGGGCTCAAATACTCAAAAACCTTGGAATAAAAAATTTAAATCTGTTTTCACACAAAAAAAGCGAATTTAATTCTTTGAAAGGATTCGGCTTAGAAATAAACAAATATCTGGAAATAAAATGAAAGCGGTAGTTTTGATGAATATGGGAGGGGCAAGAAGTGAAAAAGAACTTAAAGAATTTTTATTTAATATGTTTATGGATAAAAGAATAATAAACTCGCCTTTGAGATATTTTCTTGCGCCCCTTATTTCAAATATAAGATATAAAAAAGTATGGAAAAATTATGAAAAAATCGGCGGCAGCAGAATTTATAAAATTACTGAACAAATATCTAAAAAACTTAAAAACAGCAGTTTTGATGTTTTGTATTCCATGCGATACACAAAACCAAATTTAAAAGATTTAGATTTACAAAAATATGAAGAAATTATCTTTTTACCACTTTATCCACACTACTCTTTTACAACATACCAAAGTAGTGTTGATGAAATAAAAGAGCTTAATTTAAAAATTCCATATAAAATAATAAAACCTTTTTATAAAAATGAAAAATTTAATGAAATAATTAAAGCAAATATTTTAAATTCAATTGATAATCCTAAAAATTGGAATTTAATATTTTCAGCCCACGGACTTCCAAAAAGTATCATAAAAAAAGGTGATTCATACGAAAAAGAAGTAAATGAGCATGTAAATATTTTAAAAAAATTATTACCTGAATTTAAATCTATAAACTTAGCATATCAGTCAAGATTCGGACCGAGTGAATGGCTAAAACCTTATTTACACGAAAAGCTTAAAAAATATAAAAATGAAAATGTTTTAATTTATCCCATTTCATTTATGATAGACAATTCAGAAACAGATTTAGAACTTAAAATTGAGTATAAATACCTTGCAGAAGAAATTGGTATAAAAAATTATAAAGTGGTTGAATGCCCAAATGATAATGAAAACACAATAAATTTTTTAAAGGAATTAATTAATGAAAGCAATAATTCAAAGAGTTAATTATTCTGCCGTTTTTGTTGAAAATAAATTAATTAGTGAAATAAATAAAGGACTAAATGTTTTAATCGGATTTGAATCAACCGATACAGAAGAAAATATTTATAAAATGGCAAAAAAAATTGCAACCTTAAGAATATTTGAAAATTTTTCAAAAAGCATTTTAGATATTGACGGAGAAATACTTTTAATTCCAAACTTTACCATAGCCGGAGTTACCAAAAAAGGGACAAAACCCAATTTTCAATATGCTATGAAAAAAGAATTGGCACAGCAATTTTATGATAAAATGTTAAATGAATTGAATAATTACTGCACCTGTAAAAGCGGTAAATTCGGAGCCGAAATGAATGTAATAATAAATAATGAAGGACCTGTAAGTTTAATATTGGAGATATAAAATGAAAAAAATTGCTTTTATGTTTTTTGCTGTTTTTGCGTTTTCATATAATTTAAAACAGTTTACAACATGCAAGAATGTAAAAAATCTCACACCTGTTGAAATAACCGATGTATTTACCACAAAAGATAAAAAAGTTTTTGCATTTGCAAAATTTACAAATATAGAGGAGAATAGACTGATAGATTTTGTATGGGAAAAAAATGTTAATGACATATGGAAGCTGTATGCCGATATACAACTTCCTATATACAAAGGCCTAAGATGGAGAACATATTCAAACATAAAAATCAGACCTTTTTTTACAGGTAATTGGAGAGTAAGTATTTATGACGGTAACAATATAATTGCCATTAAAGAATTTAAAATTGTTAATGAAGTTAATGAAACAAATTCCGCTCAACAACATTAATCCATAATGTAAAAATTAATGCATTAATTAAATATACGGGGGAAGAGAACAAATTTTTTACTACAAAAAAGCCAAAAGGCAAATAGCTACACAGCCTCCTGATTAAGGGTACTTTTTATTTCATATTATTTAATCAGTTTTAAATTTAAAATTAGGCACTGAGTAAATTATGCTTTTTATATTAAATAATAAAAAATATATACTAATTACAGTGACAGACACTTAATTTTAAAATAAAAAAAGCAGAGGATTATTCAACCTCTGCATCTATTACGTCGTCGTCCCCGCCTTTATTTTGTTGTTGATTCTGTTGTGCTCCACCTTGAGCCTGTCCGCTTGCCGCCATATTCTGAGCCGCTTTTTGCAACTGGGCTTCAAGCTCAGCTTTTAAGCTGTCAATTTTTGCTTTGTCTTCGCTTTGTGCCTGAATAAGTTCTTTTGCTTCTTTGATTTTAGCTTCAAGTGCACTTATGTCACCAAGTTTATCTTTATTGTCTTTTATGAATTTTTCAGCCTGATATGCAACAGCGTCAAGTTCATTTCTTGCTTTTATAGCTTCAATTCTTGCTTTTTCTTTTTTATTTGCTTCTTCAGCTTCTCTAATCATTCTTTGAATTTCTTCTTCATTTAAAGTTGAACTTCCTGTAATTGTAATTTTTTGTTCTTTTCCGCTTGTTTTGTCTTTTGCGCTAACATTCAATACACCGTTTGCGTCTATATCAAATGTAACTTCTATTTGCGGCACACCTCTTGGTGCTGGCGGAATTCCTTCAAGATTGAATTGTCCAAGTGATTTATTGTCTTTTGCAAGTTCTGCCTCACCTTGCAATACATGAATAGTAACCGCTGTCTGGTTATCTTCAGCTGTGCTGAAAATTTGTGATTTTCTAACAGGTATTGTTGTACCTTTTTCAATAATTTTTGTCATTACCCCACCGAGTGTTTCAATACCAAGACTTAACGGTGTAACGTCAAGTAACAATACATCTTTTACTTCGCCTTTAAGAACTCCTCCCTGAATTGCCGCACCAAGTGCAACCACTTCATCAGGGTTTACAGATTTATTAAGTTTTTTACCGTTAAAATATTCGCTTACCAGTTGTTGGACTTTTGGAATTCTTGTACTTCCTCCAACCATTACAATTTCATTGATTTCGTTTTTGCTGAGTCCTGCATCGTTTAACGCAGTATCAATATGTTTTAATGTTTCAGCCAACAAATCGTCAATCATCGCTTCAAATTTTGCTCTTGTCAGTTTTTTAACCAAATGTTTTGGCCCTGTCTGATCTGCTGTAATAAACGGTAAATTTATTTCAGTTTCTTCTTTACTTGATAATTCTTTTTTAGCATTTTCCGCTGCATCTTTTAACCTTTGAAGAGCCATTTTATCATTGCTTAAATCAATTCCGCTCTCTGCTTTAAATTCGCTAATCAACCATTCCATAATTCTTTGGTCAAAATCATCACCACCCAAAAATGCGTTACCGTCTGTTGAAAGTACCTGGAATGTGCCATCGCCGATTTCAAGCACTGTTACGTCAAATGTACCCCCTCCAAGGTCATATACAAGAATTTTTTCTTCACCTTTTTTGTCAAGTCCATAGGCAAGCGCCGCAGCTGTAGGTTCGTTGATAATTCTCAACACATTAAGTCCTGCAATTTTTCCAGCTTCTTGAGTCGCTTTTCTTTGTGAGTCATTAAAGTATGCAGGTACTGTAATTACAGCTTCTGTTACTTCTTCTCCAAAGAATTCTTCTGCGTCTTTTTTAAGTTTCATTAAAATTTTTGCACTAATTTCTTGCGGAGTATATACTTTTCCGTCCACTTCCACCGCACAAGCTCCGTTTTTATCCACAATTTTATATTGAACGTGTTTTTTAGCTTCCTGGGCTTTTGGCTCATTACACATCATACCCATAATTCTTTTTACTGAATAAATGGTTCTTTCCGGATTTGTAATTGCCTGTCTTTTGGCAGGTTCACCCACCAACACTTCGCCTTTGTCTGTAAAAGCCACTACTGATGGGGTTGTGTTTCTACCTTCTTTATTTGGTATAATTTTTGCATCTTTTCCGTCATAGTATGCCATTGCTGAGTTTGTTGTACCTAAATCTATTCCTATTACTTTTGCCATTTTTCCCTCCTTAAGATTTTTTATTTATTGTAACCATTGATGGTCTTATAAGTCTGTCTTTTAATTTATAACCTTTTTGATAAATATCCACTATTGCACCGTCTTCATGCTCTTCACTTTGAACATGCTGAATCGCCTGATGAATTTCAGGATTAAATTCATCATGCTCAACAGGCTCTATTCCGTGGTTTTTAAATGTATCAAGCATTTTTTTAAGTGTTAGCTCCACGCCTTCGACAAGTTTATCGAAAGCTTCTTCTTTATTTTCTATATCACCGGCATGAACAATTGCAAGCTCGAGCGAATCAACTACCGGCAGTAAATCTTTTGCAAATTTTTCATATGCATATTCTATCAGTGCATCTGTTTCTTTTTTAATGATTTTTTTATCGTTTTCACATTTTGCATAAGCCCTGAGTGCTTCATCGAGCTTTTGCTTTAATTCTTCATTTTCTTTTCTCAAAGCTTCCACATCAATTTGCTGCTTTTCATTTTGTTCTTGGTTTTTTTGATTATTTTTTTCATTTTCCATTTTTAACTTTTCATTTTTGTTCATCAGCCCCTCCTTCACTGAACAGGTTCAAAAAATTTGAATATATATCGCCTATCAATATATATTCATACCATTTGTCTTCAACTTTTTTCAAATCTTTATATATAAGTATGCTGTTCATAAAATTTAAACCTTTTCGAATTTTTTCAAATTCGAAATTTATAAAAGGTTTAATATCAATTATTTGAGAAAATTCAAATAATCTTTTTTGATTATAACATAAATATTCATATACAGAATCAATTTTTTTAATTAATTCAGTTAAATTTAAATGATACAAATATGATTCAATCTGAGTGATATATACACCCTCAAGTGATTTTAAAAAATTAAAGATATTTTCATCATATTTAAATATCAGTTCGTTTTTTTCAAATTCAAGAATTATAAATTTATGATATTTATAAACCTTTTTTAGCAACTCATTTTCAAAGATCTTAGCCGTAAAATAAAGATTATTAAACTCTATTTTTTCTTCCAGCTTGTTAAAATCCGGATCAAATTCCTCAAAATATTCTCTCCAAAAAGCTTTTAAGGCTTTTTGGGAAGGTTTGGAACCGCTTGCCAAATGCTCTTTTTCTATCAATCCTGATTCTTTTAATTTCTGCAAATAGCTTCTTATACTAGAAGCTGAAAAAGGCAAATTTGCTTTTTCTTTCAGTTTAGTTGAGCTTATTGGAGATTCCTCTTTTAAATAATTTTTTATTAACTCCTCTAAAACTAACTCAACCTTATTTTTCATTTTGTCACTCTTTATGTTTAATTGACAGTATTATTATACAAAATAAATTTTATATTGTCAAGTTTTTTATATAAAATATTTAGGAAAATTTAGTCTATTTTACTCAATTTTCTCATAAAATCTAATTATTGACAAAAACATCGCGGTTACGGCAGGTCCTATTATGATGCCCCAAAGCCCGAAAGATGAAAGCCCGGCAAGAATAGAAAAGAATATAAGGAGTGAATTTACTTCAAATTCCCCTTTAAACAATTTTTTTACATTATCTATAATTATCGGTTTTATAAATGTATCCGCTATAACGGAAATCATAGCCACAGAATATATTGCAACTATTAACGCTCCCTCACTGTTTCCCTGAGCATATAAATATAAACTTACAGGCCCCCACATCAAAATACCGCCTACAACAGGAATAAGTGATGCAAAAGCATACATAACTGTAAAAAATATAAAGTTAAGCCCGTATATACTTACAATAAATCCGAACAATACACCCTCTAATAATGCCGTTAAAACAGTGGAATAAAAAACTATACTCATAACTTCGCTTGTTCCGAAAAATATTTTTTCAAGCTTTTCATTTTCAAGAGGTATTATCTTTTGTAAAAACAAAAGTGTTTCTTTTCCGTATAAAACGGCAAAAAAGAAAAATATAACTATCAAAAACGCATCTTTTAAAAACACGGCGCTTTTTGCTGTAATTGTTCCTACAAAAGGCATAATGGTATTATAAATTTGAGTAATATGCTCCGGATTAATATAAGTTTTTACTTCATCTTGCATAAATGATGGAAGATAATGAATAAGATTCTGAGCTTTAGTCAAAATATCTTTTATTTCATTTATATCTATTTGGGTTATAACACTTCCCGCTTTGAAAATAAAATATAAAATAGGCCCGAAAATCAAAAAAGCAAAAATAAATGTAACTATTGTACTTACTAAATATTTATTTTTAATTTTTAATGAAATAAAATATATAACTTTTCCAAAAGCCACAGCCATAAGAGAAGCTATTGCAATATCAAGTAAATACGGTTTATATGTGAGATATACAAAATAACCTATAATTAATGTAAGAATTCCCAAAATTTTCATTTTTCCCCCTAAAATAGACTGCAAGGCGTAAAATTTAAAATTTCATATGTTTTTCTTGTTGCAATTCTGCCTTTTGGCGTTTTTTCTATAAATCCGTTTGCAATTAAAAAAGGTTCAATTACCTCTTCTATTGTATCCGCATCTTCACTTAAAGCCGCAGAGATAGTTGAAAGTCCCAGAGGTTTTTTAGCCTCGGCCAGCAAACTTAAAAATCTGATATCAAGTTCGTCAAATCCGTATTCGTTAATTCCCAAAGCGTCAAGTGCAAAATCGGCAATATTTTTATCTATTGTTTTTTTATTTTCCACTTCGGCAAAATCTCTTACCCTTTTAAGCAGCCTTAAGGCAATTCTCGGGGTTCCCCGCGAACGTTTGGCTATTTCAACTGCGGCATCGTTATTTATACCGATATTCAGTTTTTTACTTGCAAGTTTAACAATAAGGCTTAATTCTTCAACATTGTAAAAATTAAGTCTGAAGCTCATTCCAAACCTGTCCCTTAAAGGATTACTCAGCATTCCGGCTCTTGTAGTGGCCCCGATAAGAGTAAATTTTGCGACATCAATTTTAATGCTTTGAGCCGCAGGTCCGCTTCCTATTACAATATCAAGCCTGAAATCTTCCATGGCTGAATATAAAACTTCTTCGATTGTAGATTTTAATCTGTGAATTTCATCTATAAACAGAATGTCACCGTCTTCAAGATTAGTTAAAATTGCCGCCAAATCTCCACTTTTTTCAAGCATTGGAGCGGCTATTGTTTTAATACTCGAATTCATTTCGTTTGCAATAATATTGGCCAAAGTTGTTTTACCAAGTCCGGGAGGGCCGAAAAAAAGAATATGATCAACCGTTTCGCTTCTTTTTTTAGCCGCTTCAATAAAAACTTTTAAATTTTTTTTAATCTGTTCCTGACCTATATATTCATCAAAATTTTTAGGTCTTAATGATTTTTCGTATGTTTCTTCAAAACTTACTTTTTCTATTTCGACTATTCTCATTAATAAATCTCTTCAACGCCCGGAAATCTGGAATTTTTAACATCATCTACATATTTTTTGACAGCAACTCTAACCATCTCAGCCCCGTTTAAATAACGTCTTACAAATTTAGGTTTAAAGCTTTCAAAAAATCCAAGCATATCAGACCAGACTAAAACCTGGCCGGTCGTATATCTCCCTGCGCCTATTCCAATTGTAGGAATTTTTATTATCTCAGTTATTTCTTTTGCGACTTCTTCTTTTACTCCTTCGATTACAAGCATAACCGCACCAGCCTCTTCTATTGCTTTGGCATCTTCAAGCAGCTTTTGGCGGGAAATTTCGTCTTTTCCCTTTACTTTATACCCACCTTCACTTCTGCTAAACTGAGGCATTAAACCTATATGCCCCACCACAGCTATGGCGTTATTTGTCAATAATTTAACGGTATCCGCTTTTTCAGCTCCACCTTCAAGTTTAACGGCATCCGCTTTTGTCTCTTTATAAACCCTTATTGCGTTTTCAAGCGCTTTATTGGGTGTAGAATAACTTCCAAATGGCATATCGCATACAATAAAAGCTTTTTTTGCCCCGTTGCACACGGCTTTGGTATGATATATCATCTGCTCCATTGTAGCTGTCAATGTATCGTTTTCTCCCATAAAAGACATATTTAAACTGTCTCCCACCAAAATAATATCTGCAATATCATCAAAAATTTTTGCAAAAAGAGCATCATAAGCGGTAATCATAGTAAGTTTTTCTTTTTTTTGTAATTTTGAAATAGTATTTTTCATTACCTGCCTTTTGATATAATTTCATATAATTATATCACAAAGGAAAAGAATGAAAAAACTCATAGCATATATAACCTGCGCTTATCCGGATAAAAATTTCACCATTGATTTAATAAACTCTTTAAAAGAAAACGGGGTGGATGGAATTGAACTCGGCATTCCCTTTTCAGACCCCGTAGCTGACGGTCCAATAATTCAGGAAGCTGATAAAAGGGCATTGGAAAACGGTTTTAAAATGGACGATTTGTTTGAAGTAGGTGAAAAAACAGGAAATAAAATAGATACCTATTGGATGGGATATTTTAATAATTTTTATCATAAAGGTTATGATTTTATGGTAAAAAAAGCAAAAGAGGCAAATATCAAAGGTTTTATCATTCCGGACCTGCCGTTCGAAGAAGCACAATATTATGAGAGTAAATTCCCTTTAATTTCCTTTGTGGCACCAACCGATTCTAAAGAAAGAATCAAAAAAATTCTTAAAAACCCAAAAGAATTTATATATCTCGTGGCATATGCCGGAATTACAGGTGCCGCAAAACAGGAAGATTTAAAAGAAATTATTGAATACATAAAAAACATCACTTCAACCCCTTTATTTATAGGGTTCGGTGTTAATGAAAAAACAGCCAAAGAAAAAGCAAAAGGCGTTGACGGGGTAATTGTAGGAAGCGCTTTTATAAAAATTCTTTTAGACGATTCGCTTAAAAACAGTGAAAAAATAAAAAACATTTCAAAAACGGCAAAAAATATAAAAGAAATAATTAATTCCTGAGCGTTTGTCTTACTTTTTAGTTATAATACTTTTATTAAATTAAAACTTAAACTTTTCTTAAAAAGGACTTGATTTTTTAAGGAAAAATTGATATAATTTTACTGTCAGCCGCAGTAAATGTAAGTTGAAAATGAAAAATTAAAGTGCAAAATGAAATGTTTTATAATATATTTTTAACTTTACACTTTTAACTTATAACTTATTTTTACTGGGGCTGACACGGATTTCGACGTGGGTAGAAAGCCCTAAGCTGCACGCGTGCCTGAGTAAGCACTAAAACGGCTCATTAAAAATAAACGCAGTAAATAACACAAATTATAGCCCAGCAGTAGCAAGAGCTGCTGCCTAATCATTAATTCGGGCGCCTTCGTCCGGTGAGGTTTGCCACAGCCTCGGACGAAGAGTAAAGTGTGGATAGAAATAAAGGCTTCGGATGCGGCCTTTATTTCGAAACTTTAGCATCCCTCTTTCCAAAAAGGCTTTGTTTGTTGGGCCTTGGAAAGAAGTAAAACCAATAAACTAAGCGTGTAGGCGCTTGGGGTACTCTACTGGCGGACTGGGGTTCGATTCCCCACAGCTCCACCAAAAGTTCAAGTTCTTGGATTTTTGATGGAGCTGGCATACCGGGAGGCTGCCCAAAAGGAGGAAAGTCCGGGCTGCGGCAAGGCAGGAGTCAGCCTAACAGGCTGCCGCCGAAAGGCGAGGGAAAGTGCCACAGAAATCAAACCGCCGATGGGGTTAATCCCACAGGCAAGGGTGAAAAGGTGAGGTAAGAGCTCACCGGGAATGTAGCAATACATTCCGCCGGTAAACCCACTCCGCAGCAAGAAGGGATGGTAAAGCCTTGCATATTTACCCTTCGCTCAAGCGGCACTGCAAAGTGTGCGCAAAGATAAATAGCCTCCAAAACAGAACCCGGCTTACAGGTATGCCTAAAGCTCTATATTCTTAAGATTTCTTTGCTCGGTTAAATTAAATATAACTTCTTCACTGAAAAGTTCATTACAGTTGGGACATCTTTTGGAATAAAGAGGAAAAGTTTTTTTACAGTTTTTACAAACATACTCAAATTCCAAAGTGGCAAAATCTTTTGGAAGATAATTTAAAACTTTAATTTCAAAAGGTGTAAATTCAGTAATTTTCCATTTACCGTTTTCTTTAAATTTTTTTGGTATATCACTCCTGTAAAAAATTAAATCAAAAAAATTATAAATCTCTTTATCATCAATTAATTCATAGGCTTTTTTAGGATTTGTTTGTAATAAATATGAAATATATTCCCTTTTAATAAAAGGATATTTTTTATAAACATCATCTATATTTTTAAATTCTTTGCAAAATTCTTTACAGCTTCCAAGTTTAAGATAATTCAAAACTGCGTTTGCTTTTTCTTTTTCCAGATTGACACCAAGTTCTTCAAATATTTCTATAATATCTACCGTTTCTTTATAATTGCCGAGTTTTTCGTCTATTATTAAAAGAGTTTTAAGCGTTTCTTTATCCCTTGGCCTGATTTGAAGAATCTGATATGCAACGGTTTTTGCTTTTTCCAAAAAACCGGCTTTTACATAAAGAGCTGTTATTTCTTTTAATATTTCAACACTTTTTACATTTTTATTTATCCACAGATAAATTTTTAACGCTTTTTCATAATCCCCCTCTTTTTTATAAGCACGGGCAAGCAAAATAAGCGCTTCAACAGAAGAATAATCAAGTTTAACATTTTCAATTTCCAAATATTCAAAATCTTTTAAAAAATTATGAAGTTTCTGTTCTTTTAAATATTCCCTAAACCTTCCGATGGCTATAGTTATTAGAGAGCTTAAAAGTATAATTATTATAAATAAAATAATCTGAAACAGAGGGTCACGCATATTTAATCCTTAAATAAATGAAAAATTAAAAATGTAAAGTTAAAAATTATCTTCAATTATACATTATTTTATTATAATTCCATTATGATAAAAAACGAATCGATAGAAAATTTAAAAAGTATCATAGATATTGTAGATGTTATAGGAAATTATATCCAGTTAAAAAAAGAAGGAAGCAACTATAAAGCCCTTTGTCCTTTTCATTCGGAAAAAACCCCTTCATTCGTAGTAAGTCCCGCCAAACAGATATACCACTGTTTCGGATGCGGTGCAAGCGGCGATGCCATAAAATTCGTAATGGATATGGAAAAACTCTCTTATCCGGAAGCTATAGAAAAACTTGCAAGTATGTACAATTTTAAACTTGATTACACATCATCAAAATCGTTTATAAAAATTGACATTTTAGAATCGGTTAATAATTATTACATTTCAAATTTATATAAAAACAAAACAGCTCTTGAATATCTAAAAGAAAGAGGCTTAAAAGATTCAACCATAGAAAAATTTTCCCTCGGATTCGCACCCGATTCAACAACACAGATAAAATATTTTAAAAACGCCAAATTAGATTTTAAGGCTTTAAATGAACTTGGCGTTCTTGTAAACAACGAATATCCTCGTCTGATTGAGAGAATAACATTCCCCATTTTTTCTTCAAGCAATAAAATAATAGCTTTCGGGGGAAGAACCATAACAAATCATCCCGCAAAATATATAAACTTTACAAACACAAAAATTTTTAACAAATCAAAAATACTTTACGGGCTTAATTTTGCAAGGGAACATATTTTAAGAAAAAAAGAAATAATAATAGTGGAAGGATATATGGATGTGATAATGCTGCATCAGGCGGGATATGAAAATGCAGTTGCAACGCTTGGAACGGCACTTACCTTGGAACATCTTCCGATTTTAAAAAAATTAAATGCAAAAACAAATATTTTATATGACAGCGACAGTGCAGGAATTAATGCGGCTTTGAAAGCGGCCAAAATGCTTTATAGAGAATTTTTCGAGGGAAAGGTTATTTTGCTTGAAGGGGGCAAAGACCCTGCCGATATTGTTAAAAACGGCGAAAATTTAGAAAATTATATAAATAAAAGTATAAATTTTAAAGATTTTATAATTGAAAACACTATACAAAAATATGATATAAAAAATGCCGTTCAAAAACAAAAATGTCTTAATGAATTAAAAGAATATATAATAAAATTACCGGAAATTTTAAAAGAAGATTTTATCTTAACAACATCCCAGCTGTTACAAATAAACCAGAGACTTTTTTATATAAAAACAAACAAAAAACCTGAAAACCAAAATAAAAAACTGGATATAGCAGAAGCAAGCATTATAAAAACACTCTATGAAAACCCCGGTATAATGGATGAAATTGTTGAATATTTAAGCGTAGACGTTTTTAAAACCCACAAAAATGAATTGCAGCTTGTATATGCCGAAGATTTCAAAAATCCAGATTTGCTCGATATAGTTTTAAGAGATGAAGTTAAAATTCTTTCTTTCGAAGCGTTAAAAAATCAAATCAGAAAACTTTTAATTCCTTATTATCAGGAAAAAGTTCTAAAAATAAAATCAGATAAAAACTTAACCCCAAATGAAAAAATGCATAAATTAAAAATTTTTAATTTAAAACTTCAGCAACTTAAAAAAGGAGAGCTTGTTGAAAGCGATAGCACTCTTTAGCGGGGGGCTTGATTCAGCCCTTGCTATAAAACTTATTCAAAAACAAAACATTACGGTAGAAGCACTTTATATTGATATAGGATTTGAAACAAACAAAGAAAAAATTGAATTTTTAAAAAGGGCTTCTGAAAAATTAAATGTAAAATTACATATTGAAGACATAAAAGACGAATATATCAAAAATATACTTTTTTCCCCTAAATACGGATATGGCAAAAATCTTAACCCGTGTATCGACTGCCATGCGAATATGATTAAAGTTGCTAAAAATATTATGGAAAAAATAGATGCAAAATTTATAATAAACGGTGAAGTGGTTGGGCAAAGGCCTATGAGCCAGAGACTTCCTGCAATGAATGCTGTTACAAACCTTTCAGGTGCAAAAGGGCTTATTTTAAGACCGCTAAGTGCAAAATTACTGCCTCCTACCATTGCTGAAATAAAAGGATGGGTTGAGAGGGAAAAACTTTTGGGTATAAGTGGCAGGGAAAGGAGAGTGCAGCTTGAACTTGCTAAAAAATACAATATCGAGGATTTTATAGAATCTCCTGGCGGCGGATGCCTGCTTACCGATGCAAATTTTTCAAAAAGAGTTATTGACTTAAAAAACAGTCTTGGATTTAGCTCAAAAGAAATAGATATTTTAAAAGTAGGAAGACATTTTAACATAAACGGATATAAAATAATTATATCAAGAAACAAAGACGAAAATCCTGTACTTAAAAACTACAAAGGAGACTTGTTCGAAATAATGACATGCAATAATTTCCCTGGCCCTGTCGGTCTTATCCAAAAAAACACATCCCAGGATATAAAACAGCTTGCAAGTGATATGATGGTAAGTTATACAAAATTTGAAAAAGGAGAAATATTAATAGGGAACAAAAAATATCTTGGAGAAAAAAAAGATAAAAAAGAGTTTTCTAAGTATATAATTTGATTTTTATTAATTTTTCATTTTACATTTTACACTACTCACTACTCACCACTCACCACTCACTATTTTATGTATCCTTTTTTATAAAGCCAGGTATAAATTTTACTTACAATATCTCCCGCAGCTGAGCCTCCGTGCCCCCCGTGTTCTATTAAAACTGTTACCACAAACTGCGGTTTTCTGTAAGGTCCGTAAGTGCTCAGCCATGCATGAGAACGTTTAAAATAAGCAAGTTCGTCTTCTCTTTTTCTTTTTTTAACAGCCTGGGGGATAGAATAAACCTGTGCCGTACCTGTTTTCCCTGCTATTTGAAAAGGGGTATGAATATGTCTTGTGGCTGTTCCCCCCGGGGAATTACAAACTTCCCACATTCCTTTTCTTATTATCCATAAACTTCTTTTTTCTTTTTTACTTAAAACATCTTTTAAAACCGGCTTTTTAATATTATTGTCTATTTTTTCAACCAAAAAAGGTTTTGGCAATTTTCCACTTGCAATCAAAGCGGTATTTACAGCAACTTGCAAAGGAGTGGCCAAAAAATATCCCTGCCCTATAACAGCATTTAATGTTTCCCCTATAAACCACGGTTGGTGATATTTATTTACCTTCCATTTTTTATCTGGAACAATACCTGTTTTTTCATTAGGCAAGTCAATTCCCGTTTTTTTGCCAAATCCCATTTTTTTAAGATTTTTGGACAAATAGTCTATTCCTATTTTTAAACCGAGCTGATAATAATATGTATCGACACTTCTTTTTATCGCTTTTATCAAATCTGTTTTTCCATGGCCTGAAGGCTTCCAGTCTCTGAATTTTCTTCCCCCTATTTCAATATACCCGGGACATTCTATTTTTTTCCACGGATTCCATTTCCCGCTTGCGGCAGCAATTAACCCTTCAGCGGGTTTGACAATGGAACCCGGAGGATAAAGACCGCTAACGGGTTTATTTAAAAGGGGATTATATATGTCAAATAAAAGTTTATTCCATTTATCTACACTTATGCCTTTTACAAAAAGATTGTCATCATACGAAGGATATGAAACAAGTGCCAAAATTTCTCCGTTTGTTTTCATTACCACAACCGCAGCACCTCGTTTATGTTCTTTTTTTAATAAATTGTAAATAAACGTTTGCAGATTTGTATCTATACTTAAAGTAATATTATGAGTAACAGGTTTTTTGACACTCAGTGTTTTTAATATTATGTTTCTTGCGTTTACAATAACTTTTTTTTCTCCCGCCTCTCCTTGCAAAATATTGTCATAATATTTTTCCACTCCTCTTTTACCGCTGATTTGGGTAAGTGATATCACAGTGTTGTTTTTTAAATCGTTAATATTTGCACGGGAAACATATCCCAAAACATTAGCCAAAATTTCCTTATACGGATATTCCCTTAAGTAACTTGGCAAAATATAAAAATCCTCGTCTATTGACAAAAAAGGCTCTATTTTATAAATAGTGTTTTCATCCATATATTCAAGAATCGTCACAGGTTTGTGATTATATAAAGAATCATACATTTTATATGTTTTAATAAGCTTTGTTTCATTAATATCCGGAACAAGCTGTTTTAAAAAATCAATTTTTTCTTTTAATATATTTTCTTTTAAATGCGGTTTTAAAGCAATATCGAATCTTAATTTATTAAAAGCTACCGGCTTATTGAATCTGTCAAAAATAATTCCCCTTACAGGCGGCAGCAATATAGTTTTTTCTTTGTTTTCCTTTGCAAGTTTATTATATTTGCAATAAGAAAGAATGCTTAAATCATAAATCCTGTATATAAGAATTAAAAAAAACAGAAAAATAAATGTTATAACGATTTTGCTTCGCACTTAAAAACCTTGATTAATAAAATATCAAATGAATAATTGAACAGCATATACATTAACAAAACATATATATTTACAGACTGAACAAAATAGATAAATAAAAAAATATACACAATTAAGACAAATACAACATCCTGATATTCAGGATTAATATAATCTATAATTTTATTTACTAAAAAAAACTTCAAAAAAAGATAAATAAATAATAAATAATAAATATTTACATTATGAATAATTGAAAAAAAGCCTATATAAACCACTCCTAAAATCCATTCGTCACAAAATAAAAAAAATCCTATCAATATAGGAAAAAAAGGCAAAAGAGCACTAAAAGAATTTATAAAAAATATTAAAATTATTTTTATAAATGTGTTAAAAGTGCTGTTTCGTTGCAATTCGGAAAAAATTTGCATTTTATACAATCCGCCCATATTTTTTTATCCGGTATAGATTCTTTCGGTATTTCCACAAAACCGAGTTTTTCAAAAAATTCTTTTTTGTAAGTAAGCACCAAAACTTCTTTTAATCCTAAGCTTTTAGCTTCTTTTAATAAAGTGTTTACTATTTCTTTACCGATTCCTTTTCCCTGATAATTCTTTTTTACCCCGAGTGAACGAATTTCCCCCAAAAAAGGGGAAAAAATATGAAGTGCGCCTACACCTACGGGTTTTTTCCCATCGTAAGCGACAACATAAGAACGGATATTTGTAGCAACTTCGTCATCATCTCTTTTTAAGATTATACCCTCGTCTACATATTCTTTTACAACTTCCTGAATATCTTTTATATTTTTTAACTTCGGTTTTACTAATTTAATATCTTTTAATTTTTCATTTTTCATTTTTCATTTTCCATTTTATAATTTCCCCATAAAATCTGATTAATTTTTTCTTTTACTTTGTCAAACCCTCTTTTTTTTATATTGGACACCAAAAGAGCATTTGGATAATCTTTTTTAAGTTTTGAAATTTCGCTTTGTTTTAGTTTGTCTATTTTTGTAAAAACAGTAATTATCTGCTGGTCTGGTCTTATAAATGAGTTTAAATAATTATCTACATTTTCATCTATTTCAAGATTCGGATGTCTTGCGTCCCTTAAATGGATAAAAAGTTTTATATTAAATCTGTTTTTTAAAAATTGATCCAGATTTTTACCCCACTCCTTTTTTAGCGATTTGGAAACTTTTGCATAACCGAATCCGGGTAAATCAATTAAAATAAATTTTTTATCATCATCTTCAATTTCAAAAAAATTAATAAGCTGAGTTTTTCCGGGTGTTGAAGATATTTTTGCTATTTTCTGGTTTAAAAAAGCATTTAAAAAACTGCTTTTGCCTACATTACTCCTCCCAAGAAGCGCTATTTCAAGCATACTCGGCTCAATCGCCTCTTTTATACTCGGGGCCGATTTTAAAAATTTCACTTTCATTTTTTAACCTTTATAATAATTACCGCAGGTTTGTTTACACCTTTTACAACCGCTTTTTTTGAAAATTTATTCAATTTTATATATCCGCCTTTTACGCTCTCATTAGTTTCTGTTTTCTTTACAAAAGCATTACCTTTTAAAATAATATCCCCGGAATTTACTTTATAATCCAAATAATCGCAGTATCCTTTATAAGTGGTGTTTTTATCCAGATTCAAAATAAATTTAACCCTCCCCAAAGCGACTAATTCTTTTAAAGATTTGTCTTTATTTAAATAAACTTTTATTTCATCGGCCAAAATATTGTCAATACCTTTTGTGGCGTTTACATCCCCTTTAAAATCCGAATAAAATTTATCAGGATAATAATTAAATGTTTTGCTTACAATTTTCAAATCATCCGCATGTAAAAAAACCAGCATTAAAAAAATTATTAATTTTTTCATTTTTTAACCTTTATATAATAAATTATATTTTTAGCATAAATATTCTTATTTCTGTCTATTTTAAAATATTTTCCTTTTCCTTTTGCTTTACCGGACGTGAAATTAAAATCATTTCCACTCAATGCTTTTTTTGCTTCATAATAAATTACATTTTTGGAATGCAGGATATAATCACTGTTTTTATAAGTCGCATTTTTAGCTTTAATAACATTATTGTTTTTTAAAGCCCATTTCGCAAAATATTTTTCTTGTTTTACTATATCATTGGCATAAAGGTTATTGAATTCATAATAATTTTTAAAAATATTCAATTTTTTAAAAGTTCCGTTGATTTCCAAAACAAAATTATATTTTTTAAATGTTCCGTTAGCAACCTCGATTAAAGGCAGTGTATTATTGTTTTTATGTTTAACACTTTTATATGTTTTCGTAGACATAAAAACGGGAAACAACATTATAAATAATATAAGAAAAAAAAATATTATTTTTGCCATAATTCTAAAAATTTATTATATAAATTTTCTTCTTTTAACAAAATTTCAATCATTTCCGCAACGGCTCCTTCTCCGCCTTTTTTATTTAAAGGATAATTTACATATTCATAAATAAAAGATGAAGCGTCATAAGGGGCAAATGTTCTTTTTACAAGCTTTAACATAGAAAAGTCGTTCATATCATCACCTATAACCGCCACTTCATCCAATGTTATTCCAAAATGATCTGTTATTCTTTTAAGCTCATCCGCTTTATTTCTTATACCCTGCCTTACGATTGTAATATCAAGTTCTTTTGCCCTTCTTTCAACAATTTTAGAAACCCTGCCGGTGATAATCGCACTTTTTTTACCCAAAGCGTTCCACGATTTTATCATCAACCCGTCTTTGGTATTAAATGACTTTATTTCATCCCCGCTTTCACTGTAATATATTTTCCCGTCCGTCAAAGTCCCGTCAACATCAAGCACTATCAATTCAATCATATATTTACCTTTAATTTTTCACTTTAAACTTGGCTTTTGGCAACTCACTACTCACTACTCACAACTCACCACTCACTTATATAACCCCTTTTGTAGAAGGCACTCCGCTTTCTCTAAACTCAAGAGCCCTTCTAAGAGCCAGGGCAAAAGCTTTAAAAGCCGATTCGACTATATGATGTTTATTCGTTCCTCTTTTATAAATTATATGTGCACTTATTTTAAAATTAAATACCAAAGATTTAAAAAATTCTTCCACAAGTTCTAAATCAAAATCTTTTATTGCTCCGTCTATTGGCATTTCATAAACCAAATAAGGTCTGCCTGAAATATCCATAGCAACCTCAACTGCGGCTTCATCAAGAATTGCCACGGAATTTGAAAATCTTTCAATATTGTTAATCGGAAAAACTTCTTTATTTAAAGCCTGCCCTAAAACAATTCCGACATCTTCGACACTGTGGTGATAATCCACAAAAATATCACCTTCGCAGAAAATATTCATATCTATTCCGCTGTGTTTTGAGAAGGCTTCAAGCATATGGTCAAAAAAACCTATCCCCGTGGAAATTTCAGATTTTCCGCTCCCGTTTATGTTAACACTGATTTCTATATTTGTCTCTTTTGTTTTTCTTTTTATTTCAGTCATCTAATCTCCTACAATAAATCCGTTGATATTATTTTGAAGCTTAAATTTTTTGGCTTCGTTGTAACTTTCAAATCCGGTAATAAAAACTTTGTTTAAACCGTTTATAGTTTTAATAACCGTATTATAACCTAAATTTTTATATTTTTTAGCTGTAATTTCAGCCCCCTCATACCTTTGAAAAGCACCGATTTGAATCATATATCCGTTTACATAATCTTTTCCTTTAAAACCGACAACTTCCACTCTTACAGGTGCGGTTCCTGTAGCATCTATTCCGATTTTTTTGGCTGCCGCATAACTTAAATCTATAATTCTTCCTTTTACGAAAGGGCCTCTGTCGTTTATCCTTACAATTACACTTCTGCCGTTGTTTAAATTTGTAACTTTTACCATTGTGTTCATAGGAAGTGTTTTATGGGCTGCGCTATATTCATACATATTGTAAATTTCACCGTCACTTGTATATTTTCCGTGAAAATTAGGTCCGTACCAGCTTGCTGTCCCCGTTTGTGTCCATCCGATTGGAACATGTTTTTTTGGAATATAAACATTACCGTTTACGGCATAAGCTTTTTGAGTCGCCTTTTTAGCCCCGGGTGTCGGATAAACCACTGTTTCATATTCTTTTTCGCTGCAACCCGTAAAAATAAGCAAAATTATCCCTATTAAAAACACTGTTTTTTTCATTTAAACTCCTGAGGAATTTTTAACACTTCTCCTATTCTTATTAAAGAAGATTTCAAATTGTTAATTTTTTTAATTTTATTAAAACTCACGCCGTATTTTCTGGCAATTTTTCTTAAAGAATCGCCTTTTTTAACCTTATAACTGACAAACACGGAATTTAAAGGGATTACAAGCTTCTGACCTATATGCAAAAATTTTCCTATTTTATTAAAATCCCTGATAAGTCTTATTTTAGTATCAAATCTTTTTGCTATTTTACCTAATGTATCCCCTTTTTTTATTTTATACACAAAAAAATGTTTTTTAGGATTAAAATGCAGCTTAAAATATGCAAGCTTTTCATAAGGAATATAAATATAATATTTATAAGGGGGTGTAAAAATATAATTCAGATGATAATTATGTTCCCTTAAATCTTTTAAAGAAACATGTAAAAGTCTGCTTACATATATAAGGCTTGTTCCGGGAGGCACTTCAACCTTTTCCCACGAAGCCGTTACCCCGCTGTTTAAAAGATAAGAATTCGAATATTTAATAAATTCATCACTGTTAAACAAAAAAGACATTGCCAGGATTTTTAAAATATATTTTCTTGTTTCTTTAGGGAGATACTGCCTTTTTAAACCTCTTTGATACTTTAACAGTCCGTTCAGACTTAAAGGCTCTTTTTTTAATTTCAAATAAAGTTTATGAAGAGGGGCATAAGCATATCTTCCGTGTCTTTGATAATTTTTAATTATTTTTCTGTATTTTTTAATTGTTTTATCTCTTTTACATTTTTTCCCCAGTTTTTTACACAGTTTATCCACTTTTGCCCTTACCACGGCCTCTACAATTCTGGCTTCCCCGGCATTATAAGCCATAACGGCCAGATACCATTTGCCAAAAAATTTATGCAAATTTTTCAAATATTTAATTGCCGCTTTTGTGGATTTTACAGCATCTTTTCTTTCATCGACATATTCGTTGATTCTGAGTCCGAATCTTTTGGCGGTAACGGGCATAAACTGCCAAAGTCCTATGGCTCTTTTATTTGACTTTGCGTCTATATTCAAGTAACTTTCTGCAAATGCGACAGAAATAAGCTCTTTTGGAATTTTGGAGGATATTATCTGATTTCTTATAAGAGGCAGATAATCATATCCGTTTTCCAAAAGATTTAAAAAATAGCTTTTTTTCCTTTTTGAATAAATTTTATATAAATAATTTAATTTTTTATTGTTTATAAAACTGTTTTCAATATCCAAACTGTTTAATATTTGAATATTTTTATTAGTATATAAATCTCCATACAAAAAAACGGCTATTATAATAATTAAAAATTTTTTCATAATTTAAAAATCCTTTTAGCATTATTGGTTGTAATATTTTCAACCTCTTCAGGACTGAGATTCCAGAGTTCACTGATTTTATCCCTTACATAAACAGTATACATAGGTTCGTTTCTTTTACCTCTAAACGGATGAGGTGTGAGATATGGGGCATCTGTTTCTATAACCACTTTTTCTTTTGGAATTTTTGGAAACACATTTACAAGTTTTTTAGCATTTTTAAATGTAATAACCCCGCCTATTCCGTAATAAAACCTATCAGAAAATCTTAAAAGCTGCTCAGCCGCGTTAAAACAGTGAAAAACCCCCTTTATTTCAGGGTTATTTTCAATAATCTCTTGGGTATCACTTGTTGCATCTCTTACATGAACAATTATAGGTTTGTCATATTCCTTTGCAATATCAATTTGTGCCTGAAACATTTCTCTTTGTTTTAGACGCTGCTGTTCATCTTTTACCCAATAATAATCAAGTCCTATTTCCCCCACCGCAACGCATTTTGGATGATTTATATGTTCAAGCAGCAGTTTTTCTTCATATTTATCTATATCAACAGGATGTATCCCGACGGCAAAATAAATTTCATAATATTTCTCGGCTAAATCAACAGCCCTTGGTAAATCTTTAGGATCTGCCGCCGGAATTATAAATTTTTTAACCCCTGCTTCCTCTGCTCTTTTAATTACTTCATCAATATCATTTATAAATTTTTCATTATCCAAATGAGTATGTGTATCTATTATCATACTGCTTCCTTTTGTAACATTATCTTATAAAAAAGTATATATAGTTGTAAAGAATAGTAACTTTTAACTATAATTGTACAAAAAAAGGAGATTAAATGGCAAATAGACCAACTTTTACAAGAGAGGAAGCCTTAGAATACCATGCAAAACCGGTCCCTGGTAAAATTGCAATAGAAGTTACAAAACCTGTTAAAGATTCAAAAGACCTTTCAATCGCATATACCCCGGGAGTTGCTATTCCATGTCTTGAAATAGATAAAGATGAAAACCTGGCATACGAATATACCAATAAAGCAAACCTTGTAGCGGTAATTTCTGATTCTACTGCGGTTTTAGGGCTTGGAACATTAAAACCGGTTGCAGGTAAACCTGTAATGGAAGGGAAATCAGTATTATTTAAAAAATTTGCTTTTGTTGACGCATTCGATATAGAACTTCAGGTTCACGACATTGACGAAATTGTTAATGTAAGCTGGGCAATGGCGCCAACATTCGGAGGAATAAATCTTGAGGATATTAAAGCTCCAAAATGTTTTGATATAGAAAAAAAACTTCAGGAAAAATGCGATATTCCAATCTTTCACGATGACCAACACGGAACAGCAATCATTTCAGGTGCGGCTATAATTAACGGAGCAAAACTTACAGGCAAAAAATTAGAAGAGCTCAGAGTAGTAATTATAGGTGCAGGTGCCGCCGGACTTGCCGCTGCTGAAATGTATACGGCTCTCGGAATTAAAAACATAGTTCTTGTTGATTCAAGAGGTGCAATTACCACAAGAAGAACCGATTTAAATAAATATAAAGAGCCTTGGGCTGTTGATGAAGATATAGTTACACTTGCAGATGCCTTAAAAGGCGCAGATGTGGTGGTTGGGAACTCTGCTGCAAACTGTATTTCTCAGGAAATGGTAAAAACTCTAAATCCAAACGCCATGCTTTTTGTTATGGCAAATCCAGACCCTGAAATCAAACCCGAACTTGCACTGGAAGTCAGAGATGATTTAATCATAGGAACAGGAAGAAGCGATTATCCAAACCAGATAAACAATGTTTTGGGATTCCCTTACATATTCAGGGGTGCGCTTGACACACACGCAAAAGCGGTAAATATGGAAATGAAAATTGCAGCCTGTCATGCTTTGGCCAATCTAGCTCAAAAGAAAGTTCCTCAATATGTAAAAGATGCATATAACGGAGCTGATTTGAAATTTGGCAAAAGTTATATCCTTCCTAAACCGTTTGACAGAAGGGTATTTGTTGACGAATCTGTAGCAGTTGCAAGAGCGGCACTCGAAACCGGCGTTGCAAGAATAAAAGTTGACAATATAGACAAATGGGTAGAAGGATATAAAAACCACCTAATTAATATGCTAAAAGAAAAAGAAGGAATCGATTACTACGCCGAATAATTCTTTTTCCCCTTCTTTTAAAACCTATAAAGATGAATTAAAAATAACTTCAAAGAAAAAAATGACAGCTCAATGCTTCATTTTGCTAAAGCACCACTCAAATTTTGCTAAAAATTGCAAACAGCTACGCAGCCCTTACGGGTTGAGTGCAATTTTTTTAACGCAAAATTTTCGTTAAATTACACAACGCTATCATTTTTTTTCTTTTTCGTTAAATAATTTAATCTTCTTTTGATATAATTTATAAAAAAGGTTTTTTTATGCTAAAAATTGGTATTGTTACAATGAGCGACAGGGCAAGTGCCGGAATATATGAAGACAAAAGCGGAAAAGAAATAGAAAAATTTTTAAATGAAAATATACAAAATGAATTTGAAATTATTTACAGACTGATTCCCGACGAGTTTAATGAAATTGTTAACACTTTAAAAGAATTAATTTCCCTTAAATGCTCTTTAATTTTGACAACAGGAGGCACGGGGCCCTCACCAAGGGACGTAACACCGGAAGCAACAAAAGAAGTAATAGAAAAAGAACTGCCGGGATTTGGGGAACTTATGAGAATGCATTCATTAAAATATGTACCGACTTCAATTTTGGCCAGGGGAATTGCAGGGGTTGTCAAAAACACATTTATTTTAAATCTTCCGGGAAGCCCAAAAGCGATAAAAGAAAATTTAGAAGCGGTATGGGCGGCAATTCCGTATGCCGTTGATTTAATCGGAGGTGATTATATTGAAAGTAAAAGTGCTTTCAGACCCAAAAAAAAATCATAAAAGTGCTTCAATTTTATTTTCAAGGTCTTTAATCTTTTTCTTAAGCTGCTCATTCTCTATTCTGTATTGGGAATTTCTGTTTTTTACAGCTTTTAAATCACTTTTTAACTTATTAATTTCATCTTCAAGCAAAGACAGATTTCCAAGGGCCCTTTGAAGCTGAATCTGATATTTTTTTATCAGTAATTCCGCTTCTGAAAGATTTTCTTCCAATAATTTTTCGTTTTCATTAGTTTTTTCCCACAAATGTTTATAATAAAACATTTTAAATATTAAAAATAAAATAACTAAAATTGTAATTGATAAAAAAATCCAGTTAAATATCAATTTTTTTTACCCTTCTTTCGTGTCTTCCGCCTTCAAATTCATGGGTCAGCCAAGCTTCGAGAATAGATTCCGCTACACCCAAACCTACAATCCTGGCACCGAAACATAGAATATTGGCATCATTATGGCGTTTTGCCATTTCAGCCGTATAATAATCATGACAAAGAGCGGCTCTAATACCTTTATGTTTATTTGCAGCCAGACTCATTCCAATTCCGCTGCCACAGATAAGTATCCCTTTTGTTCCGGGATTAGCCAAAACCGCTTCGGCTACTTTATGCGCATAATCAGGATAATCCACGCTTTCTTTTGAATAACACCCCAAATCCTCTACATCTATTCCTTTTTTTTGCAGATACTCTATTACAAAAGGTTTTATTTCAAATCCCGCATGGTCTGTTCCGATAAAATACTTCATATACTTCCTTTTTGATAAAATTATAACAAAAAAGGAATAAAATGAAACTCGGAGTAAATATAGACCATATTGCAACATTAAGAGAAGCCAGAAAAATAAACGAACCGGACCCACTAATGGCTCTTGAAATTTTAAAAGAAGCGGGAGCCGACCAGGTTACAACCCATTTAAGGGAAGACAGGCGCCATATTAACGATTTTGATGCTAAAAGAATAATTGAAAGCAGTTTTTTACCGGTTAATATGGAATGCAGTATTAATGAAGAAATTATAGATATAATATGCTCTTTAAAACCCCACAGAGCGACAATAGTGCCTGAAAAAAGAGAAGAGGTTACAACGGAAGGCGGACTTGATCTGTTTAAAAATGAAAAAAGAATAATTAATGCCATAGAAAAATTACATAAAAATGATATTGAAGTTTCCCTTTTTATAGACCCGGATTTTGAACAGATTAAAAAAGCAAAAAATTTAAATGCCCAAATGATAGAATTTCACACAGGAAGATATGCAAATTTACATTTGGCGCTTTTTAGCAACTTAAATCATACACCTAATAAAGTTTTTGAACAAATGGATAGAATTACACTAAAAAAAGAATTAGACCTTGAACTTGATTTAATAAAAGACGCTTCAAAATTAGCAAAAGATTTGGATTTGGAAGTGGCCGCAGGGCACGGACTTAATTATCAGAATGTAAAAGAAATTGCAGATATTCCCGAAATAACCGAACTGAATATAGGTCACAGCATTATCGCCAATTCCATTTTTATGGGATTAAAAGAAGCCATTATTAAAATGAAAGAAATTATTTCATAAAAACTCCTTTTCATACCATCTGCTGAAAAGATATAAACTCCATAAATGCTGTTTATATCTCTTATGGCCTGTTTTTATAATTTCTTTTAAATATTCTTCGTTAAAAATTTTATTTTTTCTATTTATATCAACAATTTTTTTCAGTTCGTTTTCTTCTTTTAACCACTCCAGAAAAGGAAAAGCAAATCCCTTTTTTCTTCTGTTAACAATTTCTCCGGGCAGATATTTTTGGGCTATTTCTTTTATAATCCATTTTTCACTTCCTCTTAAATTTTCTTCTAAAGAAAACACAAAATTCACCAAGTCCCTGTCTAAAAAAGGGCTTCTTGTCTCTATAGTATTACTCATAAACATTTTATCAAGTTTATTTAGTAAAACTTCTCCAATCCATACTTTCAAATCAAAATAGGTAAAATCAAAACTGCCCCACCCTTTTAAAAACCGTTTATAATCAACCTCTTTTGCCCTGACTTTCAAGACCCTGTTTATCTGCCTTTGAAAAAAAGTTTCGTTTATTCCCCTGAAAACATCTTCATTTGCAAAAAACCGCCTGAAAACCTCCCACTCTTTTATATCTTCATAATGCCTCTCAAGATATTTTTTAAGCCATTTTTTATTGGGCAGATATGCGTTTAAAAAACCTTCATATTCTTTATATCTTCTGTAGCCCAAAAACAGCTCGTCACTCCCCTCACCGCTTAAAACAACTTTTAGCGGGATATGTTTTGCAAGAAACCTTGCGGCAAAAAAACTACTGTCAGCAATCGGCTCGTCCATATAAAAAAGAGTTTTTTCAAAATTTTCAAAAAAATTATTTTTAGTAAAATTCACTTCAAAATGCTCTGAATTAATATGCTTTGCCGCAATTTTTGCATAATTTCTTTCATCATAATTATCATATCCATCATAACCGACGGAAAAAGTTTTAAGCTTTTGGAATTTAGAAGTAATTGCCCCGATAAGACTGCTGTCCACCCCTCCGCTGAGAAGCGAACCAATTTCAACATCCCCCTGAAGCCTTTTTTTTATGCTTTTAATAAGCAATTTTTCAACTTCTGTACAAACATTTTCCTTTTTCCATTTTCCATCGTGGCCGCTTTTCAAGCAGCCAGATGAGCAAGGCTCATTTTCCACTCTTTCAAAGTCGTACCATATTTTTATTTCTCCGTCATAATAACAACCCGCCGGAAGTTTATAAATTTCCTGATATATTGTATTGGGAGCGATGGAAGAATTGTATGCAAGATACTCAGCCAATGCATTAAAATTTAATTTCTTCCCTGTAAAAGGCAATATTGCTTTAATTTCACTTGCAAAAATACCTGTTTTTGTAAAATAAAGAGGCTTTTTACCAAATTCGTCTCTAAATAAAAAAAGCTTTTTGTCATAAACTGCAATTGCAAACATACCCTCAATTTTTTTCACAAAATCCACTCCAAATTTTTCCCAAAGCTTTGCAATTACTTCTATTTCAGTTTTTACATTTAAATTATATTTTTTTATTAAATTTTTATAATTATAAATTTCGCCGTTAAATACAAAAATCCTGTTTTCTACTTTTAAAGGCTGCATATTGATATTTACATTTTCAATTGCCAAACGGTTAAATCCGAAAACACCGCTTCTGAATTCAACAATATTTTGAAAATCCCTGCCTCTGTGAATCATCAAATCAAGGGCTTTCTTTACTTTTTTTAAATCATAACTGCCTATTATCCCAAATATTGCACACAAAATATTCCTTTTTTGATAGAATTCTAACAAAAAGGAAAGAAATGAAAGAAGTTTTCAAATATACCTTTATAACATTTGCGCAGTGGCAAAAATTATTATTTGTTATTTTGATTGTATCAATTTTTACGCTCATTGAAGCATATCCCGTAATCAGTATTATCGGATTTATTTTAGAAAAAATAATATATTTAAGTATAGGCGGTTTTTTAATTTATCTTGTAAACAACACAAAAAATACAGACGAATATTTCCATAATTTAAAAATTCAGCCGATAAGCAGTTTTTTATTCCATTTTATCCCTACCGCAATCGGAATTTTAACAGGTAATTTTATCATTATTTCTTTTTGGGCTTTTTTATTTGTAATAATTTTACAATTCAGCGGGAGCATGTATCTAATGGCAGATCCGCATTCATTTTTAATAAATCTTGAAAACGCTTCTTTCATTGCTCAGATTATGCTTGGAATTTATTTAATTTATTTACTTTTTTTCAGTTATATTTTTCTCGGTAAAATAGGGGAAGCTTTGAATAAAAGTGATTTTAAAGGCTCTTTTATTTCCATAATAAGTTCTTTAGTAGATTTTAGATTTTGGATAAGAACATTCAATTTCAGATATTTTATAATTTATCTTATCTGGTCTGTAAGTATTTTAATAATTTATTCAATTCTTTCATTTGCTTATTTATTTTATATTTTTCCTACAATTGCATTAAATCCAAATATAAGTTTATTAGTAATTCCTATTTTTGTAGGAATCACCACATTTATTAGCTATTTTACGTTTTTCTGTGCCCATTTCAGTTTTGTTACTACAAAGATTAATTGGCATTAACTAAAAAAATATAACGAAAAAGTAAAAAAATGACAGCGTTGCGGAATTTAGTGAAAATTTTGCGTTTAAAAAATTGCATTCAACCCGTCAGGGCGCTTGCGTTTGCAATTTTTAGCAAAATTTAAGTGGTGCTTTAGCAAAATGAAGCATTGAGCTGTCATATTTTTATCTTTAAAGTTATTTTAAAAATAATTTTTTTAATCAGTACAGATTAATTATTAAATTTTTTTTTATAAAAAATCAGGTAAGCAAATGTTACTGCAGGTACGACACTTAAGCCAAAAAGAAAACTTAATACATCAAATCTGTTTGATTTGCTTAAATATAAAAATCCTGCAACCAAAAAAACATATCCTAAAATCCTGATGATATTCATTCCGCCTTTAAAATTAAGTAAAATTGCCTCATACCATTTTAATCTGTTTTTTTTATATTTTTTAACTTCAATCTCTTCTTCATCGTCCATATTATGCGGGTCTTCATATTTTTTTAAAATATCCTCTCCTACATTGCCGTTTTGAAGATTATGCTTAACCATTCCGGCATAACCGAGAAAACTTCCTAAAATTATAAGTGAAGTCGAAAAAAAGGCAATCTGGGTATTATACAGCCAAAGCAAATTATTTTCCAAAAAACAAAAAACAATAATCCCCACATCCACTGCAAAAAGGATTTTAAAAACATTAAAAAATTCTTTCATACATACGCCTTATAAAATTTTACTCCGCCAACCCAAATTTCTTCAAGCATATTTTCTTTAATCAAATCATTAAAAATTTTTAAAGTATGCTCATCCAAAATATTTTTTACATCACTTTCACTAAAAGGTCTTTTTTTAAGTGTTTCAATAAGTTCTTCTTTTGTCAGATTTTCTATTTTATAATTAATTTTATCTCTTGTTGGAATAAAAATATTTTGATTTTTAATATTTTCTGCAAGTTCAAAAAGTTTCTCTATACTTACACCCTCAACATTATAAGCAGGGGGTCTGTCTATTGTGGATATATCTACCCTATCCGGCTTAATATTCGCCAAAACTTTGTTTAATTTTTTAAATTCCTCATCTTTGTCATTTATACCTTTTACCACCAAAATTTCTATAATCAGTTCACTTTTGTAAATTTTCCTAAATTCAATAATTCCTTTTATAATCTCTTGAATATCGATACCTTTGGCTGGTCTGTCAATTTTTTTGAAAATATTTGGGCTTACGGCATCAAGGGAAAGTTTTACAATATCAAGTTTTTTTAAGGAATTTTGAGTTTCTTTTTTCATAATGGTGGAAGAATTACTTAAAATTAAAAGTTTTTTATTTAATGTTTTTAATTTACCGATAAGTTCATCTAAATAAGGATAAAGAGTGGGTTCACCGTTACTTGTAACAGTCAATACATCAAACTGGTATTTTTGTACTGCATCTTTTACTTCATTAAAAATATCATCTACTTTTGGAGGATTGTCATAATTATTAACCGGTTTAGCCGGAGATAATTCACAGTATATGCAGTCAAAATTACATCTTTTTTTATCAGGGCTTAAATCAATTCCAAGGCTCATACCAAAACGGCGGGAGGCCACAGGGCCGAATATATATTTCATATTTCACTTCCATTTTTCATTATACATTTTTCATTATACATTTTTTTAATGAGCTCCTTTATGCATATAATAAAGTGCAAGGGCTAACGCTAAAATACTGCCGGCAAGATAAAGCATTTCAAGGGGTGTTGAAAAATTCATATGAATTACTTTTTTAAAAAAGCTTACAATCAACACCATTACGACAACTTTTCCGAGTTTGTCTTTAAGCTCATCTAAACTGTGAATTGCAAGAATTTTACTTCCTGTTTCACTTCCTTCTGCATCATCAATTTTGGAAATAAAAAGTTCATATAGCCCAAATGAGAATAAAAGCATCACCACCGCAATCAAATACAAATCAACAGCACCTATAAGCCCTCCTATAAGCAGTGAATGGAAATTTTGGGGATGATAATGCGCAAAAAAGAATTTATAAGTCACAACCACCATATCCCAGACATCATAACTCGCAACCGCAAATAAAGCTATTGCACCGAACATTCCAAAAATTACCGCCAGTATTACTATTATCCGGCTGTTCCAAAGGGTACTTTCAAAAACTGCTTCAATTAAATTTCTTTTTTCCATTATTTCTCCATTTCTATCCATTTTTTTGCAATTCTCACGGCGTTTGTTGCAGCACCAACCCTTAACTGATCTGCAACATTAAAGAAATGAAGAATATTATCATCATATAAATCTTTTCTGATTCTTCCCACATACACATAATCGGTATCCGTAGCAATTACAGGCATAGGATATTCATTTTTTTCGGGATTGTCTATTACCTTTACATCTTCAAAATTTGCCAAAACTTCCCTTGCCTTTTCAACAGACACTTCTTTTTCACAATAAATACTAATGGATTCACTATGGCTTCTAAGAACCGGAACCCTCACGCAGGTTGCAGCCACTTTAATATCAGAATGTAATATTTTATTGGTTTCATTTACCATTTTCATCTCTTCTCTCGTAAAACCGTTATCCATAAATTTATCTATATGGGGAATTACATTAAGTGCAATCTGATATTGAAAAACTTCCCTTTCTTCCACTTTTTTATCCAATTTGAAATTAAAAACCGCCCTCATCTGTTCCAGCAGCTCTTCCATACCTTTTTTACCGGCACCGCTTACAGCCTGATAAGTGGCCACATCCACCCTATTTATATTAAATTCTTTATGCAGCGGTGCAAGAGAAATCACCATTTGAATAGTCGAACAGTTGGGATTGGCGATAATTCCTGTTTTTTTCCATAATGCAATATCCCCGGAATTCACCTCAGGTACAACCAAAGGAACATCCGGATTCATCCTGAAATAACTGGTATTGTCTATTACAACAGCCCCCGCTTCGGCTGCACACGGTGCAAATTTTGCACTCACACTCCCTCCCGCAGAAAAAAAAGCAATGTCAATTTCTTCTTCTTTGAATACATCACAGGTTAATTCTTTTACTTTTAATACATCACCTTTAAATTCAACCTCTTTTCCAACACTTCTTGCACTTGCAAGGGGAACAAGCTTTTTTACAGGTATTTCATATTCTTCTATAGCCCTTAACAACTCTTCTCCCACCGCTCCTGTCGCTCCTACTACTGCTACGTTAAACATTAATTCTCCTTATAATAAAAATAAATTTTCTTTTTTTATAACTTTTTCGCTTAAAATTGCCGCTCTTTCAATTATATTGATAAGCTCCCTTATATTTCCTCTGAATTCATAATTCAAAAGAGCTTCTTTTGCCTCATCGCTCAAATTTTTTTCTTCCAAACCGTATTCATTAATTGTTTTTTTAAGTATATCTTTTGCAATTGGAATTATATCTTTTTTTCTCTCTCTAAGCGGTGGGATTTTGACAGGAATTGTAGCAAGCCTGTAATATAAATCTTCCCTGAATTTATTGTTTTTTATCATTTCATCAATATTTTGATTTGTAGCACTTATTATTCTTACATCAATTTTAGTCGGTTTTGTGCTTCCAAGCCTGTTTATTTCTTTTTCCTGAAGCACCCTAAGGAGTTTTGCCTGAAGATTAAAAGGCATTTCAGCTATTTCATCTAAAAAAAGTGTCCCGCCCTGGGCCAGTTCAAAAAGTCCCGGTTTTGAAGCGGTAGCATCTGTAAAAGCCCCTTTTTCGTATCCGAAAAGCTCACTTTCTATTAAATTTTCAGGAATTGCACTCATATTAATTGCAATAAATTTACCGCTCCTGCCGCTGTTTTCGTGAATAAATTTAGCAAATTCCTCTTTTCCGACCCCGCTTTCGCCAAGAAGCATTACACTGGCCATTGTAGGCGCCACTTTTTTAGATATATTTAAAACTTCTTTTGTTTTTTCATCTTCGGCAATAAAAGATGGTTTAACCGCAGCTTTTTTACCTTTTGTTTTAGTTACAACTTTTTGGTTTCTCTCAATTGCCGCAATTAAATCCTCGATTTCAAAAGGCTTTGTCAAAAAATCCTTAACCCCGAGCCTTAATGCCTCAATCGCCCTGTTTAACGTGGCGTTTCCCGTAATTAAAATTACTTCATATTTACCGTTTAATTCTTTTGCAAAGTCAATACCATCCATTTTAGGCATTGTAATATCAGAAATAATTAAATCTATTGAATCATTCAATTTTTTAAGTGCGTCAATAGCATTTCTAAATTCAACGACTTCATATCCTTCGGATTTAAGTGCAAGTGAGAGAGATTTTCTCATATTTATATCATCTTCAACAACAGCTATTTTCACTTAAAAACCTTTTTTTAATTTTTATAAATTATAAGGAAAAATTAAAAGGTAGTCAAATGAAATTAAATAAACAGGATAAGAAGTTTACTTTTTTAATATACTCATTTTTTTAAAGAGAAGTATAAAAAAGTTTAACTGTTAACCAAACCTCTTCTTAATCTGTCTCCACGGCAGCATGTCCAAGATTATACGGAATTTGTGCCCGATAGTGATTTGGTGACATATTAAACCATTTTTTGAATGCCCTTGAAAAAACACTAATCTCCGTATAACCCAGGTACAGAGCGATTGTGGCAATATCAAGACTAAAATTGTGCAGGTAATGCAAAGCAAGTTTTTTGCGCACCGATTCAAGAAGTTTTGTATAAGAGTACCCTTCTTTTTTAAGATTATTTTGCAGAGTTCTAACAGAAACTGATAACTTTTTAGCTATAAACTCTATACTTATCCCATTATTTCCAATATGTATCAGAATCTGTTTTTCAGTCCGTGTATGCCAAGAGTTATCGTAAAGGTCTTCAATTATTTTCTTTGCCTGCTGTTCAAAATATTTTACCATCCCTTCATTTGGAGTTTGCAGCTCAACACAAAGCTTCTCTTTTGAAAACACAAGGGCATTTTCATAGGCATTAAATATTAACTTTTTTCCAAAAAGCCGATGATACTCTTCCGGTTCTTCTATCTCATTATGTTGAAAATAGGCATATTCCGGTTCAATATTCACTGCCGAAAGTTGTCTTATAAGGCTAATTACGGCAGCAAGATGAATTTCACTTTGATACCGGTTTAAAGCAACTAAAGGATTATTATAAAGATGAATGGCCAGTTTGTAACCTTTTTTAGTTTCTGTAAGAATAAACTCAAGGTTTTTACCTACTAAATGTGAATAATAACAAAGTTTTTCAAGCATTTCACTTACGGTTGCGGTATTGCTGAGCATATATCCAAGCAGTCCTAAAGATTGTGGGGAAGAAGCTTCTCCAAGATGAAGCGCTAAAAAAGGGTCATCACAAAGTTGTGAAGCCTTTTGAAAAAGAAAACGCAATTTAGAGCTTTTTATATATGAATGTTCCTTTGTAAAAATCTTCCGATCAATTCCCACAGCTTTTAATAAAAAATTGATGTCTATTTTATAATGTTTTTCTAACATTAATAAAACATATTGCAGAGTAATTACTGAAACATGTTCCAATTTTATCCTTTTTTTTCGCAATTTATCAAAAATATTTCTTTTTTTGTATATATAATTATACTGAATTTATTGGATAATAAGTGTAAAAAAGGATTGAAAATGGATAAAAAACCGAGAATAGATGAAAGATATACCAGCTTTGCCAATATAGATTGCTTTACTAATGCATGCAATGTTATCGGACACATGTTAAGAATCACAAAACAGCCGAATATGATGAATGCATACTGGGAAAAATATATTCCGCAAATTCCGGAAGCATATTTTAAACCTGAAAATAAAAATTTACAAAAAGAGGATGTTTTATATTTTGTATGTTCTAAGAAATTTTATCTTGAAGAGCTGTTTGAAGATGCCGAAGATGAAGCTGCACTTGCTGCATTAAGTGTTTGCGAATTAGAATGTTGTTAATACAACACCTATGATAAGATTTTTATAAAGTAACATTTGTTCTTTCAATCTTTAAATGCCTCTTTTACAATTTCAATACTTCACATAATAAGGGGATCAGGATTTTACTTTTTCTTGACATTAAATTCCAAGGGCTTAACGCAAGTTTATCTAATTTTGCTTTAAGACTTAACGACCTTGAAAACAGAGCTTTTGATATAGTTTGCAAGTATTTAGAAATAAATAACGATATAACAATAACATACCCTAAAACTTTCAGCATAATCGACACGCAAAAAGAAATAACGGTATTACAAGAAATGAAAGAACTTGTAAATTCTCCGACTTATTTTAAACTTAAAGCAATGCAAATAATAAGCAACGATTTAAACACTATTGACCCGGCAGATTTTGCGATTATTGCAAGTGAAGTGGAAGACAGTTTTAAGGAAACTTAAGCGGTTTCTGCTATTCTTTTGTTAAGATTATTTAAAATAATTTCTTTCAATTTCTTTAAAAATAGTTTATCACTCCCTTGACTTTTATCTTTTTCTATAATCTTTAATGCTTTTTTATCAAGTTCTATAACTTCTTTTTTGTTTTCAAAAGGAATTAATGCCTCTCTATCAGCTAAAAATAGATGTCCTTCTCCAAAATCACTCTCCCAAGTTTTTATATCTATCTTGTAACTTTTTAAAAGCTCTTTTAATTTTTTCATTTATTTTTCCTTTTCTAATTTCTCCGCCTACTTCTTTATGTAATTCTTCAAAACTTTTCTCATCAGGCTTAATTTTATAACTTGTCATAATTTCACCATTTTCATTAAAAACAACAACCCAATTATCTTTTTTATTATAGCACAAATTATCCCAACTGTTCTTATGAATTGCTAAAATATATGTATCCGCTTCAATTATACAATCTAACGTTTTCAAAATATAATCTTCTTCATTTGTAATATGTCCTAAATTTTTTCTTTTTACTATATGATTTTTAAATTTCTCTTTACTCATCCATAATTTATAAAAATCTTTTTTAACATTTTTTATTAATTCCACTCTTTTTAAAATTTTATTTTCAATTTCCAATTCTCTTCTTTTTTCAAAATTATATTTCCTATTGCTAAATAAATCCGCATATTTCCTTATCGGATACTTCGGTCTGATAGTATTAAAAATCTTTTCAATATCTTCGCCCTGCTTAAACCTGTTCAGCATATCGTAAGTGCCGAGTATTTCTCTCTGCTCTCTTTCGTCAAACTCATTCATTGTATCCTGCACGGTTTGTTTCCAGCTTTTCCTTTTGCCTGTAACTTTGCCGTAATACGGGGCATAAATACATCTGCAGTGAGGATGCAACGGTGTAGTCCTCATTTCCGCTTTTGGAACTATCCCACGACCAAATCCCATATTTAAATTTGCATAAAAATCACATATATCCGTTTTTGGATACTAAATGTTCACTATTTCAATACTCCAATTGTATCGGTTTAATCTGATTATATAGCGCTTGAGCTATTAATTATTTTAGAATTTCAATACTCCAATTGTATCGGTTTAATAATCCTAAATACCATTCTTTATAACTTCTTGTGTATATTTCAATACTCCAATTGTATCGGTTTAATGCTATTAGACTTTTTAACTTTTAATTCTGGTATGGCGATTTCAATACTCCAATTGTATCGGTTTAATACGAAAATTTAGAAAAAATAACAGATACTAATAAAACATTTCAATACTCCAATTGTATCGGTTTAATGTTTTGCGGTAATTGAATATCTTAGTTTTGAATTATATTTCAATACTCCAATTGTATCGGTTTAATGTTTTGCGGTAATTGAATATCTTAGTTTTGAATTATATTTCAATACTCCAATTGTATCGGTTTAATTTCTTCAAATTCTTCCAGCACATTTATTGCACTATATTTCAATACTCCAATTGTATCGGTTTAATAATTGCAAAAACTCAAATTTTTTAATTTTTACAAAAATTTCAATACTCCAATTGTATCGGTTTAATCGTTTCGATTACCTCATCATCGCTTTTTTTAAATTATTTCAATACTCCAATTGTATCGGTTTAATAAATATGAGCTTGGAAGATTTGCGATAAATGGCATAAATATTTCAATACTCCAATTGTATCGGTTTAATTTTGCGATTTTATGCAAGACATTTAGTAAGCAGTGAAATTTCAATACTCCAATTGTATCGGTTTAATCTTAATCCATCTTTTTATTATTTGTTATTTAGTGGATTTCAATACTCCAATTGTATCGGTTTAATCATAACTGCTCCTTTGATTGTTTTAAAAATTAAAAAATTTCAATACTCCAATTGTATCGGTTTAATATAATATACTTTATACTTTTTATTAGAATATAGTTATTTCAATACTCCAATTGTATCGGTTTAATATTGTTACATTCAAGTCTTTATTTGTTTTTTCAAATTTCAATACTCCAATTGTATCGGTTTAATAAAGCAGGTGTGTATACACGTAAAGAGATAACAGTAATATTTCAATACTCCAATTGTATCGGTTTAATTCTCCACCTAAATCATAGATTTTAGATGGAGAATTCTTATTTCAATACTCCAATTGTATCGGTTTAATCTTCGATTTTTGCATCAAGTAAAGATGCAATTTCTTCTTTATTTCAATACTCCAATTGTATCGGTTTAATTATGAAAGAGTATGTTTATGCGTATGACTTTGAGTATATTTCAATACTCCAATTGTATCGGTTTAATAAATAAGTGAAGAAGTAGCAAATTATCTTAAAAATAATCTATTTCAATACTCCAATTGTATCGGTTTAATTGGATTTTTAAGTTTTATGTTTTTAAATTCAGCAGTTTTATTTCAATACTCCAATTGTATCGGTTTAATAACAGAGAAAAGGTTTATAAGTGCCTTTTAGAAAAATTTCAATACTCCAATTGTATCGGTTTAATACTTTAACTCTATTCATACCCTAACTCCCTTAAAATATTTCAATACTCCAATTGTATCGGTTTAATGTACCATCATTCCTTGTAGTTGGGTCTATATCTTTATTTCAATACTCCAATTGTATCGGTTTAATATTAAACAAAATTTCAATACTCCAATTGTATCGGTTTAATAATTTCAATACTCCAATTGTATCGGTTTAATAGTTTCAATACTCCAATTGTATCGGTTTAATAGTATTTCAATACTCCAATTGTATCGGTTTAATCTTCTTATTTCAATACTCCAATTGTATCGGTTTAATATAGATTTCAATACTCCAATTGTATCGGTTTAATGCATCAAATTTCGGGCTTTTTGAAAAGTAATATCCCGAAAATTGGGGTTTTTCCAACCAAATTCAAAAAAAAATTAAATTTTCAAAAATCTTTTTCTAATTACGATTTTATCGATATTTGAGAATATTGTCAAGAAAAAAAGGTTGGAAATCAGATAAAAAGATTATTCTCTTTTTTACCAATTGTATCTTCTAAAAAGCTCTCTTTATTTTTAAGTTTTATTAAAGTTATAAAATCAAGTTCTTCATCTATGACTTTTTTAAGTTCTTTTTGAAGTTTAATTAAATTACTCGGCGATATTTCACCTCTGAAAACAGATTTTTGATGATGATTTAGATATTTTTTGCAGATTTTAAAAACCTTATGCACCCTTCTTTTTCCGGCTTCACTCTCTTCATCAGCAATATCATACATCAAAAAAACATAATTAACTTTATAATCTTTTTTCATCTCTTTTCCTTCAAGCTAAAAGGTTTAAATGGTTTATTTTGAATTAAAAATTTAATAAGTTTGTACCCATCAAGCTTAATAGCACTGTTGTAACTCACCATTCTTTTAAGTGTTTTATGTTTAAATTTTTCATTTAGTCTTTCCTCAAAAGCACTTATAAAAATTTTTTTGCCTTCTTCATTTAAAAGGGCATAATTAAATTTTTTATCAAAATGTTTTTCAACTCTCAGTTTTTTTCTGTTTACCAAATCAAAAATACTTCTAAAAACAATCACGGGCTTAAATGCTTCGCTTAAATCAAGGCTCAGACTAAACCTGCTTTCACTCGGAGTATGCAGAAAGCTAATAGACTGGTCTAAATGTGTCTTATAAATTGCACTTACTGTTTTAGTATAAAGCAGGGTATTGCCAAAAGAAATCAAAGCATTCATAGGATTATCAGGCGGTCTTTTAACCCTTTTATTAAACAAAAATTCCTCAGGCAAAAAATATTTGAAACTATCATAAAACCCAGCCCATATATTTCCTTCGATAAATAAAAGTTTATTGATATTATCCACTTTTTCAATAAACCTTGGAATATTCTCTCTTAAATATCTCAAAAATTCTTGAAGTTCATTTTTACCGTGCCTGAAATAGTGATACAAAACTTCATATATATTTTCACTAATCCCTAAAACAATCGCTTTTGCAATAATTAATCTTTCATTTTCATATGCTTTAACCTGTTTAATAGTCAAATTTCCACTAATATACTTTTCTTTTGGATAAAAACTCCCACTGTAATTTCCAAAATAATTAAAAAAATGCAAAACTATCCCAGCCCTACTGCAAAAATCCAAAAATTTTGAATTAAGACTTACTTCATTCATAAAATATATTTCCCTTACCGCCTCAACAGGAATATATTTCCACCCCTTTTCATTTCTAAAAGCAATTGAATTATCTTTTCTTTTAATTTCACCCATTGAAAAAATATATTTTGTTTTCATCCTATCCCTCACAAAAAACAAAATTCATAATAAGCACATTTTTTGCATTTACTCTCAAACACAGGCTCAGGCATAGGTAAACTCAGCAGATTTTCAATCTCTTTTATTATTTCTAAAAGCCTTTTTTCATTTTCATCGTTAAGTTCTATTTCAATTCTTTTTTTGTTTTGTTTTCTCTTTTCAAAAACTTCAAGCTTGCCTTTTTTTATAATTCCTTTTTGTTTAAGTCTGTATAAATAAAAAAGCAATTGCCATTTTGCCGCTTCCAAATCAGAATCACTCTTTTTTACTTCAATTACATAATCTTTTGTGATTTTATCTACTTTTATATTTTCGAAACTAACTTCATTTACTTTTGTTTCATCTATTTCGTGCAAAACCTTACCAATTCTAACATCTTCGCTGTTATCTTCAAGATTTATTTTATTATAAAAAAGCCAAAGTTTAGTTTTGCAGATAAAGTAGTATGAGATTAGCGTTCCCGTGAGGTCTACCAAAACAACCCTTCAACCCTATCTTTAACAAACTCAACTATTTTTAAACTACCAGTATCTTTGTCAAAAAATTCATTTGTGGATAGATAAATACCAAGTGCGTTTTCAAAATTTTCTTTTATCGTTGAAATAACTATATCTTTATCACTATCTTTCCAATAGTAAAAATTTTGATTGACCGTATATAAACTTACATTTTTCTTAATTTTTGAATATTTGCTTTCAATCTCTTTCATATTTTTTTTTTTATTTCTCTTTTTCGTTTATCTAATTCCACTAATTTTTCCCATAATTTTTTAGCTTTATCATCTAAAGGTATGAAAAAACTAAAACTAAGCGGTGATTCTTGAATAAGTTTAAAATTTTCATCAATATTTTTAAAATTTAATTCATTTAAATCTTTATCTATTATTTTATTATTGGGTTGTGAGTTATAGTATTTATCCAAAATTTTTTGTTCATATACATCTTTTTCATTAATCTTTTTGTATTTATCAAGTATATTTATAGTTTGTTTAATATCAAATTGATTGTATATTTTATAACCTTCAAACTCTTTATTATTAATAAATCTTGCAATTTTGATTATATCAGCTTTTCCAATCTCTTGTTTCTCTCCACTTCTATTTCTTCTTCCCATTGATTGAATAATCAAATCAAGTGGTGCTAATTCTTCAAAGCCATCTTCTAAAGATATATCAACACCTGCTTGAATTAATTGGGTTGCTACAACAATTTGTTTTATACCATTTTTTGAGTTTTGTTTTATTTTTTTGATAATAGATTTTCTAACAATTGGTGCAACAGCACTTGTGAGTAAAAATATGTTATTTTTAGCATAATTACTATCTATTTTCATAAGATATTCATATATATCATTTGCAATATTTACAGTATTTACCCTAAAAAGTAACTCTTTATTTGTTTTAAGTTTTTGATCTATTTTTTCATATAAGCTATCTTGTGAATATGTTTTTGAAATATCTATATTTATTTCATATCTGTTGAAAAAGTTATCTATCTCTTTTTGTTCTAATATCTCGTTTATTTCTTTAAATGTATAGCTATCTTTTAAAATCTCTTTTTTAATATTTGGAAAAGTAGCACTTGCGACAATAATTTTACAATTAAAAATTTCGCTCATAAATTTTAAAAATTTAGTAATTGTATACATATGTTTTAGTGGGATTAATTGAACCTCATCTATTAGAATAACACTATTGATAAATTGGTGAAATCTTTTTAAGAGAGCATTTTTTCTTTTAAAAATTCCATAAAATAGCTGGTGAAAAGATGTAACTATAAAATTACTTTCTAATGTATCTAATAAAAATTGTTTTTTATCTATATCATATTCATCACTACTATTGTCATTTATTTCAAATTCTCCACTTAATGAATGCTTTTCTAAAAATAATCTATTATCATTTGTATCAAATCCCATAAAATTTAAAAGTTCTTTTAAGATAGAAGCATTCTGCTCTATCAATGTGATAAATGGGAGTAAATAAAAAACTCTTTTATTTTTATCTTTTTCTTGTATCATCATAGCAAGCTTATAAAGCAAAAGTGTTTTTCCTGCTCCTGTTGGAAGTTTTATAAAAAATATTTTATTAGAGCTAATATTTTTATTTTCAAACTCTTTTATTAAACTTTTGTAAATTTTTTCTCTAATATTATCAAGTGGAGTTTTATTTTTATTTTTGAAATAATTGCTTTTAAATTTTTCAACTTTATTAGAATCTATTCTCAATTCATCAAAAGTTTTTAAAATGTTATCTCTAAAAATTGCATCTTCTTTGTCTGCATAAATGAGTAATGAAAAAAGCACCATAAAAATAAAAATATCATTATCTTTATAATCCTTAAACCTAAAAAAATATGGGTCTATATAATCAATATCTTCCATAAAAACTCTATTTTTATATTCATTTAGAAATTTTTCAAACTTTTCTGTGATATTTTCTAATTTTAAAAGTTTATAGTAGATACTATCTACTTCTTTACTATTTTTCTTTATACCTTTAAAAATTTCTAAAATTTTTTCTAATTCATCAACTTTTTGCATCTCTTCTGAATTATCTAAATTAAGATGATGATACCTAATAGCCATAAATACAAATGAAGCTAATCTTTCATCAAGTTGAAATTCATTAATAGCAACAAAATATCCAAAAAATGCAGAAATTAAACCATGTTCAGAAAGCTTTTTTTCTTTTATGCTTAAATTATCCTTTTTTAATTTATTTTGAAAATATATAGAAGTTTTTCCAAAATCATGACAATAACAAGCTATTTTTAACAATTGTTTAAACTCATCTTTTGAAATATTTAATAGTTTAAAATTAATATCAAGTTCATCAAATTTTTTTTTAGCTTTTTTATAAACTTCTCTTAAGTGAACTATCAATTTTCTATCTGGTTCAGTATGAGAAATCAAACTAAAAGAATTGATAGAGTCTATCTTTTTCATCTTTATACAATTTTCCTTTTAATTTATCTTTATTTGTAATTTCTATTACATAATCACCAACAAAACTTATTATCTCTTTTGTTCTTGGCAAACTTCTATCTTGGTTAAAATAAACAGGAATTAATTCATTATAAAATGTTACCGGTTTGTTAATTTTAAATTTGATAAAATCCTTTTCAAATGAAGTATATAAGTTATTATTGATATTTTTTGCTAATTCAACATCAAATTTTTCACTAAACTCAATTTTTGCAAACAAAGATTGTAAGCCAAGATATGGATTATAAACAAATCTATTATTTTTTAACCTATCAATTAATTCCTTTTTTATTTTATCATCATCAATAATTAAAAATATTTTCCATTCCATATCTTTTAAAAATTCAAATCTTGTTGGACTCCTCTGTCCTCTTTGGGGAGGATTTCTTAATGGATTTTCATTAAAAGTAAATTTTGCACTTTTCCCTTGCATTAAATTAATTCCAATCAGATCTTTTTTAATTTTTGGGGTCAATAATTTTACTGAATACAAAAATTTTTCAAATGGTAATTTTTCTATATATTCATTTTTACCCCACCCCATTATAGCCCCAATCATTCCTAAAATTGCAGTTTTAGGCGGTATTACAAATGATTGAGGCTGAGAGTTTGCAAAAGGCTTTTTAAAAAGTGCATAATCACCATTTAAATTAAAACTAATTACCTCTTTTATCATTTTAAAGCTCACTTATAGTTTTACCTTGAATAGCAAAATATTTTATTTTATCTTTTAGTTCATTATCAACTTTTAAAAAATCTTTTTCAAAAGAAAATGTATCAATGTAAATTTTTACATTTTCTATCAAATCTTTTGAGTTATTTAAAAATTTGATAAGTTCATCAAAATTTAAATCATCTTTCATATCGTCAAATTCTCTATATTTAAATTTTTTTTCATTTTTTAACTTTATAGAATACTCAATATCAGGGATTTTATAGTAATCATCATTGTATTCTATCTCAATCAAAAGCCTTGATTGTTGAGAGTTTTTTGAACGAGTATTTTTATTGTTTATTTCATTCCAAAGTGCTATTTTCATCTTTTTCAAATCTTCTTCTTTGACTTTATTTTCTATACCAGTAGTTGGGTTAAAATAGCCTACACAAGAAAAAAGCCCATAAGGAAGATAACTATATGTTGCTATTGCTCCTTGTGCATTTCCTTCACTACTTACCATTATTGATGTGTTTTGAGTTATTGGCAGGTAAACTTTATTTAGAGTTCTGTTAAACATTTTAAATTGAACTGCACCTGTTGCTTGAGTATTATATTCATCATTTTTTCCAGCAACTACAACACCAAACAATCTTACATCTATACATTTTTCTTTTAGTTGTTCTAAATTTTTTACGATATCAAATTCTTCTGTTTTTTTACTTTTCTTTACAACTTCCATTTTTTCAGATGATAATTCCACTGCTCTTGAACCAGTTGTTTTTTTGCCACTTTTATCAGAATAAAAAACTGTTTCATCTTCGTAATTATTATCAATGAAGTCACGAATATATCTTTTTAACCTTACATCAGATACTAAAGCAGTTTGAGTATCTTCATCATATCTTTGTTCACCTGTAAATGGATCTCCATTTGGAATACAATCTTTTGCATCATATAAAAACAAAAATTCTCTTTTATTTAGTTTTCTAATATCACTCATTATTTTCTCCTTCATTTTGTGGATTTGAATCTTGTTCAGATTTTACATTATTATATAACTCATTTCCTAAAAATAGCCCAAATATAAATTCATCTTTATTAAAAGTTACATTAGTTAAATGAATCATTTGCATTGTTGCTAATTTTATATTTATACTTTGCAATCCTTCATATTCATGAAATTTTGTTTTTGCAAAAATTTCGTTCATAAATGCTTCTACTGAATTTAGATTATTTCTTTCAATTCTTTTACCAACAAAAGATAAAATTTTTTTATCATAACCGTTAATTGACCAACTAAGTATTTGTAAACTTAGCCCAACACAAACTCCAAGTTTCATAGATGGTGAATCTTTTACTAAATTTGCATTATTTAAAAAGTAGGTTAGTTTTTCTTCATAAGTTTGACCAACAAAAAAATCTATGCTTTTTTCATCATTGTTCATTTTGATTTCTCCTTTATTTATTTCATTAATCCAGTTCAAAAACAACAAATGTTTAATTACTGTGCCATAATAGTATTTGTCTTTACTGTCCTCAGATTTGCTAATGCTATATTGCATATTTTCATTCATAACAATCATTAATCTATTTATATCTATTTTATCACCCAAAGCGATTTTTCTAAAAAGTGAGGTTCTAAATTTTTTATTTGAATCTTTATAAAAAATATTATAAATATGCTGTTGCCACTTAATATTTAATGTTTTATTAAATTTTGTTTTATAAGAATCTTTTAATTTTTCAAATAATTTTATTTTTAACACTAATTGTGAAGGAATAATATCTTTTACAAACTCTATTATTTCCTTACCACCCCCAGTTTTTGCAGGTTCCCAGAAATAAAAATTCAATAAAATATCAAAACGATTTGGATTTGAAATATTTTTATCTATTAAATTTATTAATCCATCTAAATTTGATTTAGACTCTTTTATATCATTTTGAAAACTTTTTAATACATTATCATTTAAACTAGTAGCAGTAATATAACTATATAACCCCATAAAATAAAAGTTGTTATGTGTTTCTAAAAAAGTTCTTCCAATCATAAAGTCTATATAAGCTTCTTTTGACAACAAAAAGAGATTTTCGTCATCTTTAAGATTGTATTTCACATTATTTTTATCAGTAGAAAATGGATAATAAAACCCCCCACTTGGATAAGCCTTTGCTTTTTTATTTGTATATATGTTGCAATTTGAAGAGTTTTTCTTTTTTATTAATTTTGCAGAATTGTTAAATTCAATATTTTCAAAAACTTTAAATAAAAGGCTATGTTTATAAAAATACATTTGTTTGTTATTTTTCTGTATAGTTATAATTATAGGAATTTTTTTACATAGCTCGTTTATTGTTTTAGTTTCTATTTTACCTTTTAATTCTGATTTTATTTTTAATTTCGCTAAATTGGCTAATTCATCTATTTTATCAATATTAGACAAAATAGCCTTAAAATATTTTGTTATTCTTGGATAAAATGGTATCTTATTATCAATTAACATTTTTATAATTTCTGGATAAATTATTCTATCAGCATCTTTTTTAGAAACTTTTTTCCCTTTAAAGTAATTTTTTTTGATTTCTTCATATACTTTATGGTATTTTGTTTCCATAACTAAAAAATTAATAATTTGTTCTAATGTTTTTTCCTTATTCTCGTATATAAACGAGCTTGGAAAAATATATAAAATATTGCTTTTTTTACCTCTATGAACACCATATTTTAAATATAATTCATTTCCCAATTTATCATAATCTTTATCTTCAGATAAATGTCTAATTTTGCTTTTTTCATCATTATATTTAAAATCTTTACCATTCCATTCTAAAATAATTTCTACATAATATTCAGGTAAACCTTTAAAAGTAAATACTGAGCCTAGTCTATTAGATACTCTTCCAATATCTATTATTTCTTTAATCATAATACACCTTTACAAAATAACTTTAAAAGTTTATCATAAACTTTTATCCCCATTTCAAAAATCCCCCTCCAACTGCACTGTTTTTGTGCCCTAAACCTGTGCCAAGAGCCGTGAAAGCCAGCTTTTGGAAGACTTCGTCACTTCTTGGTACAATATAAAACTTCCAGCCGAAAAATTTAAGCCCTTTATAAAAAAATGTCTGGGGTTTATTGTTTTTTATTTGAATATATTCCATGAAATTATTTTCAGGTTTTAATTTTTCATTAAAGACCATTTCGTATTTTCTTATTAAATTATCCTGAAGGGCACTCATTAAATTTATTAAATCCCCGTTTTTTTGAAAAGTCCAAAAGTCTCCGTTTTTCATAACTACAAAAACAGGATTAAGTGAGAGCATATAATTTATCTTTTTATATTTTATTTTTTTAAATTCAACACCTTTAACTTTAAAAATATTGTCTTCATATAAAAACAGTGAATTTAAAACCTTTTTAGCCAAGTTTTCATCGAAAGAGCGGAAATAAATATTTCCTTTTTCAAAAAATCCTTTAGCGTCAGCTTTTCCGAGATTTGAAAAAACATAATTTTTAGGCTCATTATTTTTATGTCTTTCAAAACCTGAACTAATCAAAGAAGTGGCAATAAGTTTTGAAACAGCCTCGGGTGATTTTTGAAAGTGTATAGGGGTTTTTAAATTTACATTTATTTTTAACTCAAAAAATTTCATTATTCTTCTTTCAAATAAAAATAAGCAGTTCCGTTATTTATAATGATATCAAATCTTTTAGGAGGAAAAGTAAGTTTTAAATAATTATTTTTTGAATATATATAACTTAGATTTAAAATTATTTTATCTTTTTCTTTTTTACATAATTTTAAAGCATCTGTTTCATCTGATTTAATGGAAAAAATCAGTTTTTTGGGCGAATTTGAAAAAGTTAAAGCTTTTGAACAGTTAAGAGTATACTTTTTTACAGTTGCATTATTTGAAACTAATTGAAAAGAAAGATAATAATCGGCAAAAAGAAAAAGGGGGAAACTAATTATTATTAATAAATTTATTCCACATCCTTACATCAAGTTTTAAATTCATAGTTACATAATAAATCCCGTCTTCAAATTTTTCCGCCTGAATATCGGCTCCTCTAATTACACCTTCAACGTAAGTATTGACATCTGAATTTTTAAGCATTAAATCTTTTACAGTTTCTTTTGCATTTACTTTTACACCATACATTTTTTCTGCAAGCTGTCTGTATGCATCCGCAATTGCCGCGCGTCTTGCCAAAATTTTAGCCTGGGCGGCATTTAGGGCATCAACTGGGGCAACACCTTCACCAGTTACATAAAGAGTGAGTATGTCACTTTTTTTTGATTCGGGTTTATTCAGAATAATATTTTCATTATATTCTTTATTTACTGCAACTTTTTTAGAAACCGGCTCTGTGTTTTTATTTGTCACCTGTGTACCTGCACATCCTATAAACAATAATGACACTGCAAGAATGATTTTTTTAATCATTTTTAACCTTTTTGTTTTCAAAATCGGAAAAAAAAGAAAAAACTTTAATTATTTTCTTCTTCTATTTCATCAGTTTCACTTGGAGTTTTGGCAATACTGACTACTTTATCCCCACTGTCGAGTTTTACTATTCTTACGCCCTGGGTATTTTTACCTGTTTTGGATATTGAATCTATACTGACCCTGATCATTTTACCGCTGCTTGTTAAAACCATCAAATCATGATTTTCTTCTGTGGCCACCACACCTACCAAATCACCTGTTTTGTTGGTAAGCTTCATAGCAATTACGCCTTTTCCGCCTCTGTTGGTTAATCTGTAAAGGTTGGCTTCGCTTCTTTTACCAAAGCCTTTTTCACTTACGCTTAAAATTTCCTGATTCTCATCTTTAAGAGCAAGGGCGCCTACCACCTCATCGCCTTGAATTTTAAAGGTAATACCTTTAACCCCTCTGGCCCCTCTCCCCATTTCCCTTACAGTATCCACAGGAAATCTTATGGCCTGTCCTTTCTTTGTAACAATAAAGAGCTCTTTATCCTCAGGCTCTACAATTGTAGCTGTTACAAGTTCGTCATTTTCATCTATCGTAATTGCCCTGACTCCTGTACTTCTTACATTTTTAAATTCATTTAAATTTGTTCTTTTAACAATTCCGTTTTTTGTAAAAAATGCCAAAGATCTGTTTTCATCAAAATCGCTTGTTCTGATAATAGTCTGAATCTGTTCGTCTTTGTCAAGGTTAATTAAATTAACTATTGCTTTACCTTTGCTGGTTCTGCTTCCTTCAGGAATTTTATAAACTTTCAGCCAGTGAAGCTGACCTTTGTTGGTAATAATCATCAATGTATCATGCGCATTGGCGACATAAAAATCCTCTATAAAATCATCCTCGTATGTTGTAAGCGCTTTTTTGCCTTTACCGCCTCTGTTTTGTCTTTCATATATTTTAAGAGGAACCCTTTTTACATAACCTCTGTGAGTTATAGTTAACACCATTTCTTCATTTGGAATTAAATCTTCTATATCTATTTCATCATAATCGTCTACAATATCGGTTAGTCTTGGGGTAGGATATTTTTTCTTAATTTCAAGAAGTTCGTCTTTAATGACACCGTTTAAAACTTCTTCGCTTTTTAAAATCGAATTTAAATATTCAATTTTTTCCATTAACTCTTTATACTCTTTTTCAAGTCTTTCAATTTCAAGAGAAGTCAGGCGGGAGAGTTTCATATCAAGAATCGCCTGGGCCTGGATTTCACTGAGTTCGAATCTGTCTATTAAATTAGCTTTTGCTTCTTTTGTATCGGCAGATTTTTTGATTAATTCTACAACTTCATCTATATTAGCGAGTGCAATTCTAAGCCCTTCTAATATATGAGCCCTTCTTTTGGCTTCTTCAAGTTCATAAATTGTTCTTCTGATAACAACAGTTTTTCTGTGTTTTATAAAAATATCAAGAAGTTCAAAAAGGTTAAAAAGTTTTGGCTGTTTGTCATAAATTCCAAGCATATTCACGCCAAAACTGACCTGCATTTGTGTATGCTTATAAAGATTATTTAAAATAATTTCGCTCATTGCGTCTTTTTTAAGCTCTATTACAACCCTGATTCCCTCTCTGTCGCTTTCATCTCTTACTTCACTTATTCCGTCAAGCACCTTATCTTTAACCAAATCACTGATTTTTTCTATCAGTTTTGCTTTATTCACCTGATAAGGAAGTTCGTCAATTACTATTACTTCTTTATTTCCTTTATGTTCAATATGATGTTTTGCCCTTATTTTAATAGAGCCCCTTCCTGTTTTGTAGGCCTCTATTATTCCACTCTTACCGAAAATTGTGCCTCCTGTAGGAAAATCCGGACCTTTTACAAATTTCAAAATATCCTCAAGTTTTGCATTTTTATTATCTATCATATAAATCAATGCGTCAATTAATTCACTTAAATTATGCGGAGGAATATTTGTAGCCATACCGACGGCAATACCACTGCTGCCGTTTACCAAGAGATTTGGAAACCTGGCGGGTAAAACAACAGGTTCTTTTTCACTGCCGTCATAATTCGGAATAAAATCAACGGTATCTTTATCTATATCTTTAAGAAGCTCTTCGGCTATTTTGGTAAGCCTCGCTTCTGTATATCTCATAGCGGCGGCGTTGTCACCGTCAATACTACCGAAGTTACCCTGCCCGTCAATCAAAGGCATTCTCATAGAAAAAGGCTGGGCCATTCTTACAAGCGCTTCATATACGGCACTATCACCGTGGGGATGATATTTACCTATTACATCCCCGACTATTCTTGCAGATTTTTTATATAGAGAACTGGCACTGATACCCATTTTATACATTGCATACAGTATTCTTCTGTGAACCGGCTTTAAACCGTCCCTTACATCAGGCAAAGCCCTTCCCACAATCACACTCATTGAATATTCTAAATAACTTTTTGCAAGGGTTTCTTCAATACTTACAGGAATTATCTGCATTTAAATCCTTTTTTAATTAATATTATACCAAAAAAGACGCAGAAATTAAGGAAAGTAAAATCTTTAAAGACTGACAAAATTATTTTTGCAAATCATTATTTTTATAAAATTTAAGACAAATCAGCCAGTACTATACTCAAATATACATTCACCCCATATTGGGATAAAACCTCTTTTGCCTCATTCAGGGTAGTGCCGGTTGTTTTTATATCATCGACCAAAATGACATCTATATTTTTAGGCCCTGAATATTTAAAATTTCTTGGATTTTTTAATCTAAATTCAAGAGACTCTCCAGCATATTTAACATTATTTGCGGAATGTAAAGAGTTAAACAAAGGAGTTAAAAATTTATTTTTCATTGATCTTGCAAGTATTGCCGTATGGGAAAAACCTTTTTTTATCTTGTCATCAACAGGAATTACAAAAAATTTTTCATTAATGTTTTGTGCAAAAATTTTAAATGAATTTTCGGCCAGAATTTTAAAAACCCTGTCTCCGAATCTGTGATATTTGTATTTGACAAGCCATTCAATTTCGTCATATCTGTAAAAACTTACGGTATTGTTTTTTATTTTTATATCGGGCTTTAAATATTTTTTCTGGCATTCTTTGCAGATAATTTCAAAACTGAAATTATTGCAGATTATACATTTAAAAATCTTTGTCCTTCGGTTTGTGTTTAAAAAGCAAATACAGAGCAATTGCTGCACCTATACTAAAAACACCACCGCCTGCAAGAACCAGATTGTCATTGCCCGCCGTGGTTCCGCCCATAATCATACCGACAGCCACAAACATTATAAGTGCTGCGCTTACCCCCATTTTTTCTCCGGTTGTCAGTTTTCTGTTTTGTAAATCGTGCATTAATTTCCTTTAAAATGAATCATATAATTATAATTGAGCAAATCTTCTTTACTTTCACATTCTGTAATTGAAATATATTCTCCCGAATTATAAAAAAAAGAATACTGGTCAAACTCTTTTGCAATATTCAGTGCGTCGTCTTTTTCTATATCATAAACTATAAAAGAATATTCGCCGTGATCAAACAGCTCCCCCACACTCGAAAAATATTCATATCCAAATGTTTTCAATATAACTTCAAGTTCGGTATTTTTCAAAAAATTTAAAAAATCGTTTAAAATAAGACCTTTGGGATTATGAGCAGTTATTATTGCAAATTTTCTTTTTAAGACATCATAATCATCGGGAATAAACTGAAAAGAAAGCCACCCTCTCCCACTGATTGAATTAATTAAAAATTTTGTATATTTTAAATAATCTTTATATTTTTTTTTAAAATCAAGAACTATTTCTTCATCAACCATTAAAGCATCTTCCGCTTCGTCATAAATACATTTTCCTTTATAATCGCCTATTCCAATAACATTAAAACGCATTTTTGCCTCTTTTGGTTTTTTTCCATTTTACACAATTTTTTTTATTTAATCAATATGTTATAATACAAATTAACAATAATAAAACGGAGTTTGGAATGAAAAAATTTTTATTCATACTGTTATTGATTTTTTTTAGCGGATGTTCTATCAAACAGGCATTAAAACACGACCCTTTTTATGAAAAAACACTAAAATATACCCAAAGAGCCCAAATATTAATTCTCTAGAGACAAAATCGTTAATTGATGCGGTTTATTTAAATAACTTGTATAAAAATAAATTCGAAAACCCCGCTTTTTTAATAGGAATTTATAATGATTTTGATAATCAGTTAACAAACCAGGAATTTTCAATTTGTTTAAACGGACAAAAGCCTGTTAAAATTTCCTCCAAAATACCTAAATTTATTTTATATAAAAATTTCCCTTTTTACAATTCCTGGATGAGTTATTATTTAGTAAAATTCCCAGATACAGGCAAACCTTATATTTTAGAATATAAAAGCAAAGACTGGGGAGAGGTTAAGCTCATTTTTTAAGTAGTTTATGCAAAGTTAAATTTTTATCTCCGAAAATATGGGAATAAATAATATAATTGGTTATAACTTTTTTCCCATATTCTCTTGATTCATCTAAAGGAATTAATTCCATACTCAAAAAAGGCTCATATTTCCCCCTGTATTTAAAATTTGGAATTACTTTTCTCTTTACAAATCCTATTCCTCCGTTATAAGCATAGGCAACCATTAAAGGGTCTTTAAGTTTTGAAAAAAGCCATTTCAAATGTTTTACCCCTAATATTATATTTTCTCTGCAATTAAACTGCCTGAAAACATCTCCTTTCATAGCTCTTACCAAAAACGGCATTATCTGCATAGTCCCGAGTGCGTAGCTTCTGCTTACACTTGAAGGAATAAACCTGCTCTCCTGCCTGGCTATTGCATAAACAAACGATTTAAAACTTATGTTTTTATCATTATAAATATCGGGTGTTATAAATATATTAATTTTATAATTAAAAGCCTTGTCCAAAACCAAGGCCTTTAAAGCAAGCGTTTCATTATTGTCAAGTTTTCTGGCAAAAGCAAACAAATCTTTTGACCTTTTAAAATCATCAAAAAATTTTAAAATATCCCAGGGGTTACTTTCATTGTACTCAGGGGATTTTACAGAATTATAAATAATTTTATTTTTTATGAAAAATTTTTTATTCGCCTCTTCATATGCAAAAAGTGTATAAAAATCTATTCTTGTCCTTTTAAGCAGGGCGTTAAAATATTTTTTTTCATTTGTTAAACGCCACAGCCAGAAATCTGTTTTTGAATTTTTCGACATGCTTTGTAAGATATTTAGTGCCAATTTCTCTTTATTGCATTTCATAGCATTTAAAAAAAGCCACCATTTGGATTTTTTGTCCAAATTCTTATAATTAATTTTTAAAAGAGAATCGGAAAGTTTCGGTAAATTGTTTAAAACAACACTTTTTACAAACATATAAAAATAACTGTCTTCAAAAATAGAAAAATTATTTATATACTGATCAATTCTTTTGTCCGGAAAATTCAAAATAAAATAATAGCCCAGATTCCTGTTTTTGAAAATTTTGGAAAAATCATCATCAATAAAGCATTTTATGGCTTCTTTTACTTTGCCATTTGCAAGTTTAGTATACAAATTAATTAATGTTTTTTTATCAAGCGTTGAAATTGTTTTTAGGGTTAACCCTCCGCCCTGAATACAGGAAACATCCACATCGTTTAAATATTCTTTTTTTACATTTATACATTTATAAATGTTTTCAAAAAGTTTATCTTTTTGAGCCAATATTTTTAAATGTAAAAAAGGCTTTGGTTTATAAAGGGAATTATATGCTTTATAAGCCAAAACAGTGGAATTTGTCTCTTTCATAAATTCCGTAAGATAAAAATCCCGTACATAACTTTTTGGATGTGCAAGTATATTTGATAGATTCAGCGAAAAAAGAAAAAGAGGAATAAATAAAATAATTATCATAAGCTCATAATTATATTATTAATAAGTATCTGCAAAAATTCCAAAGCCAATATTAAAACAATCGGTGCAATATCAAACCCTCCGAAACGAGTAGGGATATAACGTCTAATCCATCTGTAAACAGGCTCCGTTACATTCCACAAAAACTGAACAATCGGATTGTAAGGATTTGGCTGCACCCAGGTTATCAAAGCGGCAATAATCACGACCCATACATATATGCTTATTATTAAATTAATAAACTGCAAAATCGATATTAAAATAGCATTCATTTTATCTCCTCTTTATTATTTCTTTAAGATACTGCAACATTGCTGTATATAAATCTTTTATTTCCGCCCCGTGTTTTTCATTTATTAAAAGTTCCCTCAAAGGCATAAAAAGTTTTTTACCTTTAAGAGATGTGTTTTTCATAACTCTTTTTTTAAAATCATCATAACTCTCTTCCAATTCATTTTCTAAAATCTCTTTTTTTAATATTTCTCTTTGCTGTTTAAACTCTTCATCTTCGCTTTTTTCAAAAATCTTATTAAATTTTTCTTTTATCTCTTTTAAAGTAGAACTTTCGTCTCTTAAAATCTCAAGCAGATTTTCATAAATTTTATTTACTTTAAAAAGTTTAAATAAATCAGTTAATTTTTTCAAATGCTGCTGATTTATAAATTTAAGTTTTTCTATATCAAATTTAGCAGGTGCACGGGAAATTTTTGTTAAATCAAAAAATTTCACAGCCTCTTCAAGGGTAAATATTTCTTTTTCGAAACTGTTTCCAAGCAATATCAGGTAATTGGCAATGGCTTCGGGTAAAAAGCCTTCGTCAAGCAGCCATTTTACACTGCTTGCATTATCGCGTTTGCTCATTTTTTTGCCCTCAGCATTTAAAATAATAGGCAAATGCGCATATTCTATTTTTTTATCATATCCGATTAAATGTCTTATATGAATCTGTTTTGGTGTATTGCTTAAATGGTCTTCCCCCCTGATAACGAGAGTTATATCATAAATCATATCGTCAATTGCACAGGCGAAATTGTATGTAGGGGTTTTATCGGCCCTGAGGATAATAAAACTGTCGACTTCAAACGGGGAAAATTCCATCTCTCCTTTTATTAAATCTTTAAATTTTATATTTTTATCGGGCTTTTTAATTCTTACAACATATTTTTTATTTTCTTTTATATATTTTTGGAGTGTTTTTTCATCTAAATATTCGCATTTACCGGAATATCTGTAAGGTCTTTTTTCGATTTTTGCCTTTTCTCTTTCAAAATTAATATCAGCTTCCGTGCAAAAACAGGCAAACGCTTTTTTTTCTTTTAAAAGTCTGTTTGCCATTTCCCCATGCAGATGAAAATTTCCGGACTGATAAACAACCTGGTCATATTTTATTCCAAAAAGATTTAGAATATCTAGTATTTCTTTATCTTTTCCCTCGATATTTCTTTCTTTGTCCGTATCCTCAATTCTTACAAGATATTTTTCTTTTCTCTGTTTTGCAACTATATAATTAAAAATGGCAACCCTTAGGTTTCCAATATGCATATCCCCTGTTGGACTCGGCGCAAATCTTAACATTTATTTCCTTTAAAAAAATTTAAATACGGCTAAAACAATCATAATGATAAATACAAAATAGTTAATCCAGTATAAAATATTATAAGAATTATATGTAAATTTTTTCTTTTTTATTAAAAAATAAAATAAAATTATATTTTCTATCATAACTGCTATAAAAAATGTAAGTTTCACATGCAGCCAAACACCGGTTTTTGCCGCCGCCGGGTTTAATAAAATCAGTTTTGTCCCGTCAAATAAAACCAGCAACATAAAAACAAGGCTCAAAACACCAAAAAAAAATTTATCTTTTAAATCATTTTGTAAAGATTTGATAAACTGCAGAAAAAAGACTCCGTAACTAAAAAATAAGATTATATGCATACCATAAATCCAAAAATACATTTTTTAACCTTTTTGATGGAAATTATAACAAAAATTAAAACAAAAAACTCAAATATTTAGTGTCTGATACTTTTTTAAATTTTAATTAATAAAAGCCCGAAAGGGCTGAGAATTATTTATGATATCTGCCGGCTTCTGTACCGTTTACCTTAACCACTATAAAGTCTCCGTCTATATCAAATTCCACTTTGTCACCATCTTTAACTTTGCCTTCAAGAATAAGTTCTGCCAATGTATCTTCTATAACTTCAGCCATTGCCCTTTTAAGAGGTCTTGCACCGAATACCGGGTCAAATCCGACATCCGCAATAAAATCTTTTGCGCTTTCGCTTAAGATTAATTCAATATCCCTGTTAGCAAGTCTTGTTGTAATTTTTCTTAAAAGTATTTCAACAATCTGTTTAACCTGTTCTTTTCCTAAAGGATTAAATACAACCACATCATCAAGCCTGTTTAAAAATTCAGGTTTCATCCTTCTTTTTAGTTCCGCCCAAACAGCTTCTTTTCTGGCCTGAGCATCTTTTATTTCCATAATAATATCGCTTGCAATATTACTTGTTAGAATAATTATTGTGTTTTTAAAATCAACCGTCACACCTTTATTGTCTGTAAGCCTTCCGTCATCAAGCACCTGCAAAAGAATGTTAAACACGTCCGGATGTGCTTTTTCAATCTCATCAAACAATACCACACTGTAAGGTTTTCTTCTCACAGCTTCGGTTAACTGGCCGCCTTCTTCATATCCCACATATCCAGGCGCGGCACCGATTAGTTTTGATACAGAAATTTTATCCATATATTCGCTCATATCAAATCTTATCATTGCCTTTTCATCATCAAACAAAAATCTTGCTAATGTTTTTGCTGTTTCTGTTTTACCAACTCCTGTCGGTCCTAAGAACATAAAGCTGCCTATCGGTCTGTTTGGATCGCCAAGCCCGGCTTTATTTCTCTTAATTGCCCTTGCAACAGCTTTAATAGCCTCATCCTGTCCGACAACCCATTTTTTAAGCTCGTCTTCAATATGCAATATTTTTTCAAGTTCGCTTTGAAGCATTTTATTTACAGGAATTGCAGTCCATTTGCTTACAACATCGGCAACCGCTTCTTCATCTACAGCATTTTTAAGAAGAGTTCCCTCTTTTTGCATTTCTTCCCATTTTTTCTCAAGTTCTTCCACTTTTTTTCTGAGTTCTACAATTTTTCCGTATTCAATTTCGGCAGCTTTTGTAAAATCACCTTCTCTTTTTGCAATTTCAGCCTGGGTTTTTAGTTTTTCAATTTCTTCTTTTGTTTCGGCAATAGATTTTAATACTCTTTTTTCTTCTTCAAATTTACTTTCAAGTTTTCTTTTTTCTTCTTCAAGGTTTGCAAGTTCTTTTTCTATTTCATTTAATCTTTTTTCTATTTTTTCTTTATTTACGCTGCTTTCAAGCTCAAGCTGCAAAGCTTCTTTTTCCACCATAATCTGCTCAATTTCTCTTTTTATTTTGGCAAGTTCAAACGGTTCGCTTTCTATTTGCATTCTAATCTCAGCTGCAGCTTCGTCAATTGCGTCAATTGCCTTATCTGGTAAAAACCTGTCACTTATATATCTGTCGGTAAGTTTTGCCGCCGCAACCAAAGCTTCGTCTTTAATCAATACCTGATGGTGGGCTTCTAATCTTTCTTTAAGACCTCTTAAAATTCTGATTGCCTCATTTACACTCGGCTCATCGACCATTACAGGCTGGAATCTTCTTTGAAGCGCAGCATCTTTTTCAAAATATTTCCTGTATTCTTTCAAAGTTGTCGCACCTATGGTTCTTAACTCTCCTCTTGCAAGTGCCGGTTTTAAAATATTTGCCGCGTCCATACTTCCTTCGCTTGCACCTGCCCCCACAATTGTATGAATTTCATCTATAAATAAAATTACATCTGGATTTGCTTTTACTTCATCAACAACCGCTTTTAGCCTGTCTTCAAATTCACCTCTGTATTTTGCCCCTGCAATTAATGCCGTCATATCAAGCGCAATCAATCTTCTGTTTTGTAAACTTGTAGGCACTTCCTTTTTTACAATTCTCTGGGCCAGACCTTCGACCAGTGCCGTTTTACCGACACCAGGTTCACCGAGCAATATAGGATTATTTTTTGTTTTTCTGATTAAAATCTGCATCATTCTGTTTATTTCTTCGTCTCTTCCGATTACCGGGTCAAGTTCACCCGCCCTTGCTTTTGCCGTTAAGTCAATTCCATATTTGTTTAATGAATCAAGATTTTCATCCGCACTTTTACTCTCAATCTTTTTCTCTCCTCTTATTGCTTCAAGTGTTTTTTTAAGTTCCATTAAATCTACAAATTTACCAAGTGTATCTTTAAATGAATCAATATTTGCAATAAGCCATGTGTCAACAGCTATATATTTATCCCCAAATCTTGTGGCAAGCGCTTCGGAGTTTTGCAGACTTTGGATTAATTCTCTTCCTATTTTAATAGATTCTTTTGTAATATTGTCTACCTTTGGGAGTCTGTCAACAGCGCTTTTTAATTCAAGTTCTATTGCCGTTTTATCCACCCCCATTTTATTGAATGCCTGGTTAAGCACTGTATTTGTATTTGTTACAAGCCCCCATACCACATGCAACGGATGCACTTCAGGGTTTTTATTATGAAGCGCCAGACTTAGCCCGCTTTCAATTGATTCCATCATCTGATTTGTTAATTTTTCGAATAATTTTTCCATTATCTTCCTCCTTAAAGTTTTAGTTAATGTTATTATATCAAATTGAGTGCGTTTATGTCAAGTTTTTAATGCATTTTTTTATAAATTTTTTAATCTACTCACAACTCACTACTCACTATTTTCACTACTCACTATTTTCACTACTCACTATTTTCACTACTTACTATTTTATGCCATTGAAATTTATTTCCAATTATAATAGAATTTCATAAAAAAGGAATTTTTTAATGAAAAAATTAATCTTAGCCGTTTTTATGGTGGTTTCATTATTTGCAGAAACCAAAGAAACTCGTCTCGCAGCTTACGAAAAATTTGTAAAAGTGGTAAATATTATAGAGGCATATTATGTGGATGAACTTAATACAACCACTATAATTAATAAAGCACTAAAAGGTCTTTTACCAAATCTTGACCCACATTCGAGCTATCTTGACAAAAAGGCTTATCAGGAATTAAAAGTTCAGACAACAGGCGAATTCGGAGGCTTAGGAATTGTAATAGGCATAAAAAACGGTGTTTTAACAGTTATATCACCAATTGATGACACCCCGGCATATAAAGCGGGACTAAAAGCCGGAGACATTATTTTAAAAATAAACGGCAAAGCAACACTTGATTTGACACTTGACGAAGATGTCAATTTATTAAGAGGAAAACCTGGTACAAAAGTAACTCTTACAGTCGTAAGAAAAGGAAAAACATTTGATGTAACAATTACAAGGGCAATTATTAAAATCAAATCGGTTAAAGCTTATGCTCTGCAAAATTATCCTTCCATCGAATATATAAGAATCAGCAGCTTTGATAAAAATGTTGTAAGTTCTCTTAAAAAAATCCTTCTAAATCTTAAAAAATACCATAAAAAAGGTATTATAATTGATTTAAGAAACAATCCGGGCGGACTTTTGAACCAGGCTGTGGGCACGCTCGATTTATTTATCGACAAAGGCGTTTTAGTTTCACAAAAAGGAAGGGTCCCAAGTGAAAATCAGGTATTTTATGCACACTCAAGCGGAACATACAAAAACATTCCTATCGTTGTACTCGTTAACGGGGGAAGCGCAAGTGCAAGTGAAATAGTGAGCGGGGCACTGCAAGACAAAAAAAGAGCAGTTATAGTGGGAGAAACCACTTTTGGAAAAGGAAGCGTTCAGGCGATTATTCCTGTTAATAAAAATGAAGCGGTAAGATTAACGGTAGCTAAATATTATCTTCCGAGCGGAAGAACCATTCAGGCAAAAGGAGTTATACCGGATATTATAGTTCACCCTGCAAAAATAGAAAAAGTTAATGAAAACAAAGAAGGTTTAATTAAAGAATCCGAACTTAAAAACCATTTAAGAGCTGAACTAAATAAAACTAAACCTAAAAAAACAAAATATAATCAAAAAATTAAAAAAACAGACAATGATTTACAACTGATTACAGGGGCGAATATTTTAAAAGCACTGATAATTGCGAATCAAAAATAAGGAGAATAAATGCAACTTTTATATGAAGGAAAAGCAAAAAGAATATACAAAGCGCAAAATCCGGATGAAGTAATATGTGAATTTAAAGATTCCCTGACAGCTTTTAACGGTGTAAAAGCGGCAAGCGAGAGTGGAAAAGGAGAATTAAACTGTGCCATTACCACACTGATTTTTGAAGCTTTACAAAAAGAAGGAATACCGACACATCTGATAAAACAGATAGACAACACTAAACTGCTTGTTAAAAAAGTCGATATAATTCCAATAGAAGTGGTACTCAGGAACATTGCGGCAGGAAGCCTGTCTAAAAGGCTTGGACTTAAAGAAGGTAAAAAACTGCCTTTTACCATAATAGAATTTTATTATAAAAATGACGAATTAAACGATCCTTTAATAAATGACGACCATGCAATGATTTTAAATTTGGTAGATAATAGAAAAGAACTTGACATATTAAGAGAATACGGCAGAAAAATAAATGAATTCTTAACCGGATTTTTCGATAAAATCGGGCTTATTTTAGTTGATTTTAAAGTGGAATTCGGCAAAGACAAAAACGGAAATATTATTTTGGCTGATGAAATAACACCCGACAGCTGCAGATTATGGGATAAAAAAACAGGTAAAAAAATGGATAAAGATTTATTTAGATTCGATTTGGGAGATATTAAAGAGGCATACAGTGAAATATTGGAAAGATTAAAGGAAGCAAAATGAAAATAGCCATAAATGTTCATTTAAAAAAAGGGGTGCTCGACCCTCAGGGAAAAGCTGTAAAGCATGCTCTTGAAACGCTCGGCTTTAATAATGTGGAAGACGTAAGGGTCGGAAAACAGATTTTACTAAACATAAATACAGATAACAAAGAAAAAGCAATAGAGGAAGCTAAAAAAATGGCGGATGAGCTGTTGGCAAACCCTGTTATAGAAAATTATGAAATTGAGGTTAAATAATGTTAGTGGGGGTCGTTGTATTTCCGGGTACCAATTGTGACAGAGACACCAAATGGGCTTTTGAAAAAATAGGAGCCAAGGCTGAATTCATCTGGCATACCGATAAATTAAAAAATTATGATTTGGTAATACTCCCCGGGGGATTCAGCTATGGAGATTATTTAAGAAGTGGGGCAATTGCAAGATTTTCCCCTATAATGAATGATGTAACAGAGTATGCAAAAAAAGGCGGCTTTGTTCTTGGAATTTGTAACGGTTTTCAAATTTTACTTGAATCACATTTACTCCCTGGTGCCATGACAAGAAATGAGAATTTGCATTTTATTTCCAAATTTCACCATTTAAAAATAACAAACAATGAAAATAAATTTTTACAAAATTTTGAAGCCGGAGATATTATAAATATTCCTATAGCACATGCGGAAGGCAATTATAAAGTGGATAGCGAGACTCTAAAAAAAATGTATGATAAAGGGCAGGTAATATTAAAATACTGTGATAAAGACGGAAAAGAATTAAATCCAAACGGAAGCGACGACTCCATAGCCGGTATATGTAACGAAAATAAAAACGTATTCGGACTTATGCCCCATCCGGAAAGGGCGATGGAAAGTATTTTGGGAGGAAATAACGGTATAAAAATGCTTGAAGGATTCTTAAAATGAAAAAATTATTACTTTTTTTACTTATACCGGTTTTTATTTTAGCGTATAGAATTGATATTCAAAAATGGAATAAATTTTCCACATTTTACGGATTTTTAAAACAAAACAGCCTTCCATATTCAATTTATTATAATTTACCGGCAAAGCTTAAAAGATATGTAAGAAATATTGCAAAAAACGAAACAATTTTTATATTAAGGGAAAACAACAACTTTAAAGAAGCCCTGATTCCAATAAATTCACAAAAGCAGCTGCAAATCATAAAAAACAACAACAAATACTTTACCAAAATTATTCCTATAATTTACAATACAGAAGAAAAAGAAGTTCAGGTTACAATAAACAGTTATTTAAGTTATGATTTGTATAAAGCCACTCATTTAAGCATTTTAACCAATAAAATAATTAATATTTTTAATGACAGGATAAATTTTAGAACACTTCCAAAAGGAACAACAATTTCAATAATTTACGATGAAAAGAAAAGGTTTTCCGAAATCAGGGATGTAAAAATTATTTTTGCACAGATTAAAAACAGATTTTACAGCGTTAACGCATTTTTAAATCCTATTGATAACAGATATTATGATGAAAAAGGAAGAAGTCTTAGGGGAATGTTTTTAAAAGCCCCTTTAAGATATACCAGAATTTCTTCACCTTTTGGAATGAGGTTTCATCCTATTTTACATAAATGGAGAATGCATGACGGTGTTGATTTTGTAAATAAAATAGGAACACCAATCCACTCTGTAGCCGACGGTAAAATAATTTACAAAGGATGGATCAGGGGATATGGCAGAAGCGTTGAAATAAGACATAAAAACGGATATATGACTTTATATGCGCACCTTCACGGATGGCCAAAAGGAATATATGTAGGTAAATGGGTCAAACAGGGAACAGTTATAGGGTATCTTGGAAACAGCGGACTCTCAACCGGCCCCCATTTACATTTTGGCGTTATGCACAATGGAAAATGGATTAACCCCTTAAAATTAAAAAACAATGTAAAAATCACCCTTTACGGAAAAAAGAGAAGAAGATTTTTTGCTTATATTAAACAGTTTACAAAAGAAAACAATATTAATATTGCTCTAAAATGAGAATAATCTTTTTTTTATTTTCTTTTTTATTTTTATATGCAGGCAATTTAATAATTACGTACCCCAATTTACAAAAATTTTATTATAAAAACCAGATTATTAATTTAAAGGCCAAACTCATCACTTCAAATATAAATGATTTGAATTTTTCTTTAAATAAAGGGGAAATAAATTACACAAAGCCTAATCCTTATGTTTATTTATTAAATTTAAGATATAAAAACGACGGAAACAATACATTGTTTATTACATCCGGCGATGTTAACAAAAGCATAAATCTAAGTTCATTATATAAAACAAAAGCCGTTGAAAATATTCCAAAATTTTGTAATGTAACAGCACAAAATTTAAAGATAATAAATCCTATTTCCACCAATATAAACAATAAAATTTTATTATCATTTACTATTAAAACAAAAAATGCAAATTTAGAAGATTTTAAATTAACAAATGATGAAAATCTTACTGTGATTAATAAAAACGAAGCCGCCTATTTTACCTATTTACCAAAAAACACCAAAAATTTTATTTTTTATTATTTTAATACCGATATTCAAAATTATAAAAAAATATCTATACCAATAATTTTAAAAGAAAAAACAATAAGTACACAAACAGATATTAATCCGGAAGAAAAAACGTTTTTTACCCCTGTAAACATTCTTATTTTAGTTATAATTGCATTTTTTATATTAATTTTCTTAATTTATCAAAAAATTTTATTATTGATAATTCCGATTATTTTATCAATTTACCTGATTATCTCCATTTTTCCAAAAGGAGAAAAGGTATTAAAAAAAGATTCCAAAGTCAGAATTTTACCGACACAAAATTCAACGGTTTTTTATTCGCCTATAGTGGATACAAAAGTTGAAATTTTAAATATCAAAAAAAATTACACAAAAATAAAAATCGACGGTAAAACAGGATGGGTAAAAAATGAAAATCTTAAATAGTATTATCTCTTATTTAAAATTAATAAAAGCAGGCATTTGCCTTTTAATTACAGGGGCTTTATGCGGAATCGATCCTAAAAATGAGCTTAAATACCGTAAAAAATGTTCTCACATTCTTACAAATATGATTGCAAAAGAAGTAATTATAGAAGGCGAAATTGACAAAAACGCCAATATATTTTTAGGAAATCATACTCACAATTTGGATATAGCATTATTTGAATCAGTAATTGATGAAAAAACAATATGGATTGCAAAAGCGGAACTTGGCAAAATACCTGTTATTAAATATATGCTTACAAAAACAGATATGATTTTAGTGGACAGAAGCAATAAAGCTTCCACAATCAAAATGATTAGAGAAATAAAAGACAGAATTAAAAGAAATCTTAAAATAGCGGCTTTTCCGGAAGGCACAAGAAATAAAAAAAACCCTAAAAAATTACTGCCATTTAAAAAAGGCCTCAAAGGGGTGGTTGAAAAACTAAATTTAAAAGTTCAGCCGTTTGTAATAATAAATTTACCGTTTGCTTTTAAAAAAAATCCCTTTAGGGTGGAAAAACAGACAATAAAAGTTATCTTTTTACCATCTTTTTATCCAAAAGACAATCCAAACTGGTATGAAGATATGAGAGAAAAAATGCAGGAAATATTAAATAAAGAATATAAAAAATGTTGAATGATAAATGTTAAATGTTAGATAATGAATATTGATGTTGAATTTTAAATTAAAGGAGAGTTATGAAAATTGACACAATGTTAGCTATTGGAATAGGAGGATTTATAGGTGCAATTTTAAGAGCCTATACCGCAGGACTTGTAAACAGCGCTTTTAAACATGATATCCCTTTCGGAACATTAAGCGTTAACTTAATAGGAAGTTTTTTACTCGGAATATTTATAGCATTAATTCAATACGGAGCCATACAAAACGCCCATTTGAAATCACTCCTTACCACAGGGATGATGGGAGCATTTACAACCTTTTCAACATTTGCGGTTGAAAGTTTTTTTCTTATAAAAAACGGCCTTATTTTCGAATCACTTTCATATATTTTACTTAATGTTATCGGAAGTATAATATTGGCAGCCGCAGGATTTAAAGGTATAGAAGCCATCCTTAGATGAAAAATTTTAAATATCTTCTAATTTTTTTATGGTTTTTCTTTTTTATTTATCTTTTTTTTCAGATAATTGAATATATCAAATACAAAAAATGGTTAAAAAAAATTGAAAAAAACCCTCCTCCCAAAAAAATTTTGAATATCTTAAAATCTATTAAATATTATAAATTACTTCCTGAAAATCTAAAAAAAATTATAAATTTTAAAATTCAATGGTTTTTAAAAGAAAAAAAATTTTTCGGTATTTATACAGATATAACCGATGAAATAAAAACAAAAATTGCTTTTTATGCATGTCTGCCCACTGTAGCTTATAAATATTTCTGTTATCCAAATTTAAATTATATTTTTATATATCCCAATACAATCATTTTACACAAAAAAGAAATTGAAAATATCATCTCCAATGAAGAAATATTAATAGAAGGAGAAGCGACAAAAGACGCTGTAATAATAGTATGGGACAAAGCAAAAAAAGAAATTCAGAAATGTCACAGAAACGTAATAATACACGAATTCGCACATGAAATAGATTATAACAACGGAGCTATGGACGGAATACCCCCTTTGGAAGAAAGTAAAATAAAAGAATTTGCAAAAACAATGTTTAAAGAATATGAAAAATTTAAAGAAAACACCATTAAAGGAAGATTTTTGGGAAAATATCATCTTCTTGACAAATATGCCACAACAAACAAAGCAGAATTTTTTGCAGTTATGAGTGAATATTTTTTTGTAAGACCGGCAATTTTAAAAAAACATTTTCCTGATATTTACAAAGAATTGAAAAATTTTTATAAAATAGACACGTATAAAATTTTAGGAGAAAATATTTTTTGCTGAAAAAAATGACTCTAATTAAATGTAGATAATAAAAAAAACTACAAAGATAAAAATAATTAGTTAATTATTTTAAATTATATTATTAATAGAATTTTTATAATATACTTTGATATCAAATTTTAAGTGTCAGTCACTATTAAATACAATTTTTAATCTCCCATTATCCGTTAAATAGTGGCGGAGCCGACGGGACTCGAACCCGCGACCTCCGGCGTGACAGGCCGGCATTCTAACCAGCTAAACTACGGCTCCGTATGATAAAATATATGGTGGTCGCTGCAGGGCTCGAACCTGCGACCCCCAGCTTGTAAGGCTGGTGCTCTCCCAACTGAGCTAAGCGACCCATGGCGTCCCCAACGGGAGTCGAACCCGTGTCGCCGCCGTGAAAGGGCGGTGTCCTAGACCTCTAGACGATGGGGACAATGGTGACCCGTGTTGGATTCGAACCAACGGCCCTCTGCTTAAAAGGCAGATGCTCTACCGACTGAGCTAACGGGTCAATTGCCTTTGTGGACTGAAATTATAAGAAAAATTATACTTTATGTCAATAGAATTTGGCTTATTTTTCATATTTTTATAAAATTATTTATTTATAATAGGGTTTTTAGGAATATTTAAAATATCATTTACACTGTCTTTGTGACACTTCGTACAGGTATTTAATTTTTGATGCTCCGGAATAGGCGTATGAATAAGTTTTTCCCTGCTGTGACACTCAAAACAGTCGGCACCGCATTTATCCATTCCTTTTTGAGGATGGTTTGGATGGCATTTTGTACAGCTTTTTAAAAAATGATGTTCTTTGTAATATCTGTTTTGGGGATTATTTTCCATTTTCTTTAATTTTGGATGACATTCTATACAATCACTGCTGCATGCAAATAAAACAGCTCCTATAAAAAGAATCAATTTCTTCATTTACACTCCTTGTAATCCTTTTTACAGGCTTCTTTTAAGCAATATCGCGGTATTTTTCCGGTTAAAAAGTCCATTAAATTATCAAGACTTATTTGCATTATTCTAAAAAGAGCTTCTTTTGTATAATAAGCCATATGAGGGGTTGCAATAATATTTTCTTTTTTGCTCAAATTCCAATCGGGCAATACATCTGCGGCAATAATACCGTCAAAAGTTTCATAAACTTCTTTTTCAATAATTTCGGCTCTTGCCGGATTTATAATTACACTGCCTTTAAATTTTGAAATATTGTTTTTATTAATCAAATTTTTTGTATTAGGAGTCAAAGGAAGGGCAATAAATAAAAAATCACTATTTTCCAAAACTTCATCAAATGTGCAAAAATTAATACCTAGCTTATCATATATCTCTTTTTTTGTTCTTGAAAAACCGAATATTTCAGCACCAAATCCTCTTGCTATTTTTGCAATTTGTAAACCAATAGTACCTAATCCTAAAATACCTATATTTTTACCCTCAATTTCCGTACCTTTTAAATCTTTATAATTCAAATTGCCGTTTTTCAGCCTGTTTATTGCAATATAAAGTTTTCTATTTGCTTCAAGCAACAGTCCGTAAGCAAATTCCCCTACGGCAGGACCGGCATATCCTCTTACATTACTTACTTTTATTCCCCTTTTATAACATTCAACCAAATCAATATGGTCATATCCTGTTGAGCGGGTTTGTATATATTTTAAATTAGGAAATTCATCCAAAATATTTTTATCAATTTTAGAATGGACAAAAACACTTATCACATCAAAATCATATCTTTTTGCCTCATTGACAGTTTCTTTGTAAAAAAACGCTTCCACATCAATATTTTTTAAATTTTGCTTAAAAAACTCTTTTTCTTCTTCCTTTATTTCAAAAAAAGCTATTTTCATTTCCCATCCTTTTTGAACAGATATTCATATTATAACTCTAAAAATAATTAGTGTCAATAAAAAAATCACTTAAATAACTTGTAAGAATTTAATAAAAAAGAAGAAAATAAAGAAGAAGCTTCTTTTTTTGCAGCCTGTTTTTTTAATCTTTGCTGTTTTTTATAAACTGAAAGTTTTTCCCTTGATTCTTTAGCCCTCGCTTCCAACTCTCCCCATTTTTTTTCCAGCTCTTTAGGATTATCTATTTCTTTTATAAAATAGCCAAGCCCTTCTTCTTTATAAACTACACGTCCCAAAGGAGGCATTCTTTTTTCAGACTGCATAAGAGCTTCATTTACTTTTGGACATACACTTATACAGGCTCCGCAGTAAATACATAAATAAGGATTATAATTGTATTGCTTTTTTCCGCTTTTAACATCTACCACTTCAAATTTAATTGCTCCGGGAGGACAGATATTTTCACATTTATCGCAAAAAATACAGTGCTCTTCATTGTAAATAATTAAACCTCTGTATCCTTTAGGTTCAGGGGAAGGCTCGAACGGATATTTTATTGTTTCTGGTTTTGAGACAAGGTTTTTCATTGATTCAATAAACATTTTTACCATTATTGCTCCTTTATCTTGCCGTACAGCTCATACAAGGATCAAAACTGAGCACAATTGCCTGGGCATCGGAATATTTGGCACCTAAAAACAGCTTTTTTAAAATCGGGATATTTGCATATGTAGGCACTCTTATTCTAACCCTGTCCATTACTTTTTTATTGCTGCCTTTTAAATAATAAAAACACTCACCCCTAGGTGCCTCAACCCTCACCACAGTTTCTCCGTTCGGTCTGCCTTTTACTTTGACTTTATATTCACCTTCAGGCAGGTTATCCAATATGTTTTCACACATTTCAATTGAATTTAAAACCTCATCAAACCTCACCATATTTCTGGCCCACACATCACCCTCTCTTCTTAACTGCATTTTATACCCGACTTCTTCAAAAGGAAGATAATCAAATTCAACCCTTGCATCGGTTTCAAGCCCACTGGCCCTTGCAATAGGACCCGCAATATTATATTTGGCAGCCATTTCTTTGGAAATGACCCCTACCCCTTTTGTTTTAAGACCAAATGTATAATCGCTGTCGTTAAAATCCATTACTTTTAAAACATTTTCTTTTAATTTTTTTAGTTTTTTCTTTGCAAATTCAACTATTTCCAAATCAATATCCCTGCTGACACCACCTATTACCTGATAATCGTACTGAACCCTGTTTCCGGTAATTCTCTCGAGAATATCCATAACATCTTCTCTTGCCCTGAATGTCTGCATAAAGAGATTTTCATAACCCACCACCTCGGCCACATGTCCGTTTGCAAGCATATGTGAATGAATTCTGTCGAGTTCAACTACAAGCATTCTTAAATAATCTATTCTTTTATTAACTTCCACATTCATCAACTTTTCCAATCCATGAACAACCGCCCCTGCATGGGTAATAGAACAAAGACCGCATACCCTTGCCGTAAGATAAGGTAATTGATTATATTCAAATTTTGTAATGGCGGCTTTTTCTATACCTCTGTGAACATATCCTATATGGGCTTCTACTTTCGTAATAATTTCATTTTGGGTTTCAAATAAAAAACTAATCGGCTCTGGCAAAGCTACATGTTGAGAACCAAAAGGAATTACTATTTTTCCCATGAGCTGTCCTTTCTAAGAGGTGCTTTAGGCGCATCAGGTGCAATAAATACACCCTTCGCCGCATTTTCCACATCAAGTCCGAATAAATCTGCAAGTTCCCATTCGCTAAGCCAGGCTGACGGAATAATATTTACAATACTTGGTATTTTTGCATCATAACTAACTTCCGGAATTCTGAAAATTTGAATAATATTTTTTTCTTTATATTTGGAAAAAAGCCAGTCAATCTGCAGTTTTCCGCCTAAATCTGTGGCATTTACGGTTATATAATGCCAGATATTTTCGTCATAAAAATTTTTAATCTCTTCTGTTACATTTTCAAGTGTAACTTCTTTTATTGTAATTTGTGGATTAATCGTCATTATTAACTCCTAATTTCTCATAAATTTCCCCATGATTTCTCATATATTCCTTTTCTTTTGATTTAGTCTGCCAGATTTCAATAGCTTCAACAATTCCGTCAATCAAAGCTTCCGCCCTCGGGGCACATCCGGGAATCCAGACATCAACGGGAATAATATTATCCACCCCGTTTTCAACATGGTAAAAATTTCTAAAAATTCCGCCTCCGTGCGCACATGCGCCCATCGCCACAACTACCTTGGGTTCAGGCATTTCAAGATACAGCCTTCTTAAAACATCTTTGCAGTTTTTTGTAACAGGACCTGTCACCAGTAAAATATCAGCCTGTTTAGGATTTCCTTTATTTAACGCTCCAAATCTTTCAATATCGAATTTCGGGGCAAGAGCCGCTAAAATTTCTATATCGCAGCCGTTACATCCGCCGGTGTTGTAATGTAAAATCCACGGTGATTTTTTTCTGTATTTACCAAATAAACCCATAACTACCTCCATAAAGCTAATAAAATAATATTGAGTGCGGCAAGAGGGATTAAAACAACCCATGAAAATTTAACCATTTTTCTAAAATCAAGTCTTGCAGTGGAATTATCAAGTATATTTACAAATAAAAAAGCAAAAATAACCAGAATTGATCCTAAAATATAATTACTTCCTCCAAATAAAAATACAAAGAAAAACACATAAATATATTCTATCCACTTACCTGTATATATTGCTTCGTAAAAAGGGCCGCTGTATTCTATTTCCGGACCTCCTATAATTTCCTGATGGGCTTCCGCAATATCAAACGGTGATTTTTGAAGCATCATAGGAATAATTAATAAAAATGAGAGAAAAACAAGAGGAAGCTGATAAACAGGGGCTTGAGAATTTAAAATATCTTTAAAATTAAAACTTCCGCTTACTAAATAAAAAGCCACCGCCATTAACACCATAAATGGCTCATAACTTATCATATGCATAAGCTCCCTTAACGCTCCCAGTGCAGAATATGAACTTCTTACACTGCTTGCACCTATTACGAGAGCCAAAACAGCCAAAACATGGAAAAATACAGCTATTAATAAATCATTTCCCAAAAACAGTACAAACAGAGCAAACCATTCTGCCACAAAATACATTATTCCCATTAAAGCGTGAAGAGAATGTATCATCATAGGTTTTTTATCCATAAGTTTTGCAAAATCATAAAACGGCTGCATAAGTGGAGGCCCCATTCTTCCTTGTATTCTGGCTTTAACTTTCCTTTCAATTCCAAAAACAAATCCTCCGATAACAGGAGCCAAAATGGCAAATATTAACCAAATCATAACAAACCTCCTCCGAGAACTACAACTAAAATAAATAAAGCTATTGAAAATGCTATAAGAATATTTTCATATTTTTTAATACATTCAAAATTAAATGTACCTATATACTTTGGAAAAACTTCACCGCAGTTATAAGGATGAACTGTGTCTACCTTAAATTTAACAAGATAAGGCAGGGCGTGAATCAGTGTAAGTATTACCATAGCTCCTAAAATCTGCCAAAAATAAAGCGTGGAATTACCCACATATAAAGTTAAATGATCGGAAGTAACAGCTGCATTCGCCCCTGTTATGCTGTTTGCCACGGGAACGACAAAATCGGCTATAAAAGGCGCAATAAAAAGTCCGAGGGCAAGAAGCCAAAAATAATACCAAATTGATATAAAATTAAATCTTTTAGGAAGCGAAATAAATTTAATATTTGAAATTCCGTGGGTTTTTCTAACGCTGACTCCAAGAACTTTCATATACAATACGCTTAAAAAAGCACTTCCGGCACCTACATATAAAATCAATATCATATAACTCCCGTGACTTAAAAAATTACTTGCTTCCTCAATCATTAACCATTTTCCTATAAAAGTACCAAAAGGCACAAATGTCATATTTAAAAATCCGAAAAATAAAAACATAAGTGTAAGGGGAGCTTTTTCAATCAGTCTTCTCATCTGTTCTATATATTTTATCTGAAACGATTTCTCAAGAATACCGGCTTCAATGAATAAAAATCCTTTTGCAAACGCATGAAAAATAATAAGAATCAAACTTGCAACCACTGCAACCGGAGTACCTACTGCGGCTGAGAGCATCATAAGACCAAGCAGGGATATTGTTGAATAAGCAAGTATTCTCTTAAAATTATTCTGTGTCAGAGCAATTATCGCAGCCACCACAAAAACATATCCTGTGGCTATTATTAACAGTTTTGCCAAAAGTGTCCCTTTGATAATGGGAGAAATTCTTAAAATTAAAAAAGGGGCGATTTTTACCATTGTAGCGGAATGAAGTATTGCACTTACAGGAGTCGGCGCCACCATTGCACCGAGAAGCCATTTATGAAACGGCATCTGGGCACCTTTGACAAGCGCACTGAGAGACAAGAATCCAAGACCCGCCAAAGAAACAGATGCGGGATGATTTAACAAATCACTAAAATGATAAATTCCGTTTACATGAATAAAAATCATCAAAGAAATTAAAATTGCAACACCGCCTATCTGGTTCATCCATAAAGCCAAAACAGCATTATTAGTGGCTTCCTCATCTTTTCTGAAACCTATTAAAATAAATGAAGCAAGTGTGGTTGTTTCAAACAGGGCAAAAAACCATTCAATATTATTAACGCTTACAGCAAAATTCATAACACCCAAAAACCATATTATAATAGCCACAAATTTATGTTTTTCTTTTTCGTCATATTCCATATATTTTGTGGCATATATAGCAATAGGAACACCGACCAAAGCAACAATAAAATAAAATAATTTTGTTAAATTATCCACAAAAATATCAGGAGTGTCTGAATAATTTTTCATTAATAATACAATTATTAAAAAAAGAATTTGAATTATTGCCAAAGATGTTACCAAAAAGGATTTTTTGACAATCCCCTGGTATAAAAAATATCCCAAAAGTCCGAAATCATATATACCGATAAGATAATCCAGGAATTCGGGGGTTGAAATCAGAGAATATGCATGGTTGATATAAGCAAGAAATGCAAATATAATAAGCAGAGGTAATGTCAGAAATGTTAAAAAATTTGTTACTTTGCCATTTTTGGCATAAAAAATAAAAAACGCCAGAATCCAGGGAGTAACTATATTAAAAAAGACTATCCAACCCATTATAGCTCCTTGAAATTAAATTAAAATAAATTATACCTAAATGAACACTCATTTACAAGAAATATAAAAAAATTTTATATTTTATATTTCCTTTTATAACGGCTAAGCATACTTATATTTCCTTTTAATCCTCCCTGATGAATATATAAAATATTGTTTAAATTATAATATTCAACACTTTCCCATCCTATCGGGTCGTATAACAAATCAAACTCAATCCCAGCATTTTTAAGCTCATTCCATATTTCAAATAAGTTTTTATAAAGTTTTCCAAAATGGTATTTTTTCCTCGGAGATAAAATTGTAGGTATTTTTCCTCCTCCGAGCATACAAAACTGTTTTTTTAAATACTTTTCATCTCCGACACACGGCAGAGTTAAAACCTCTACATCCAGATGTTTTGCCAAAAAATATGCCGTGGTTCCTGTGCCGCTTGGCAAAAAAACTTTTAAATTATTTTTTTTTGCGTATTCGTTTATTTCATCAGCCAGTATTTTAATACCCTCTTCACTTTCCCTGATTCTTCCGCCCTCTTCTATAATCAACGTGTTTTTATCTTTTAAATTCAAAACGTATTCTCTTAACGCATCACCCCTTAAATTTATTTCAATTATTTTTGCGTCGTTTTTCAGACTTTCCAAATAGTTTCCTTCAGGATTTTGCTTTAAATATGCCGGAATATGATTTGTAAAATAGATAAATTCCCAGCCTTTGATTTTGCATAAACGGCTAAGGGAGGCAAAAGCGTTTGACTGATTAGAACCGAAAGATATTACCCTTTTAATTTCAGGAAACTCATTTTTATAAAAATAATAAAATTTTCTTGCCTTATTACCCTCAAACGGCCTAAGTAAATCGTCCCTTTTTATATGAAAAAATTTACCTCTAAATTCAAAAGGCGTTATTGGAGAGTTTTGCATAAAATATCCTTTTTGATACAATTTTACAAAAAGATGAATATGAAACCAAGAATAGCTATATTTGGAAGCAACGGATATATTGGTAAAAAATTAACAAGAGCTTTGTATAACCTTGATTATCAGTTAGTTCTTTTTTCAAGAAACAAAAGAAATTTAGAATATATAAACCACTCTCCTGTATTTAACGGATATAAACCAAATATCTGCATTGTAGAACAGATTATTTCGGCTTCTTATTACAAAGAACTGGTTGAAAATTTAAAAGGCGTTGATATTGCCTATTATTTAATCCATTCTCTTAGTGAGACAAAACAGGATTACAGAAAAAAAGATAATGATTTAGCTTCAATTGTTGCATGTGCGGCAAAAGAAGCCGGGGTAAAACAGATTATATACCTCGGGGGCTTCGGGGAAAGAGACAATCCAAACACTTCAAAACATCTAATTTCAAGACAGGATACTGGTAATTTTTTAAGAAAATATCACCCAAACGTTACGGAAATCAGAGCCGGAATTATTGTAGGGGCGGGATCTATGAGTTTTGAGCTTATAAGAAGCGCTGCTGAAATTTTACCGGCAATTCCATATTTTAAAAACGAAGGAAAATGTCAAATTACATTTGCGGATGACGTAATTGAGGCTTTAATAAAAGTTTTGGATAATTCCAAATATTACAATAAAATTATAGAGGTTGCTTCGGATGAAATTTTATCCTATTCAGAAATGGTAAAAAGATACGCCAAAGAGATTTTAAATAAAAATATAAAAACAATAAAACTTCCTAAATTCTTAGAAGACAAACTGCTTAAAAATTTTGAATTAATTTCATTTATTCTCTCAAGAATAAGCGGAATTGAAAAGCATTTTATAAAACCCCTGGTTGAAAGCCTCTATTCTAATGCATTAGTTAAAGAAAAATCCGATATTATTCCAAATCCAACCGATTTTTCAACGGCAATAAGACTTGCAAGTGAAAGAAGAAATAAAGGCGAGCTTGAATGTATGTGGAATACACCTTATGAATATTCCGTATTCAATATATTCAAAATGAAACAGTTTTCAACCGCACTTAAAAATCATAAACTCTTAACAGAAGTGGTAAGCAATGTAATCCCAAAAGAAAAAGTTAAAAAAGTCTTTTATAATTTAAAAAGCCTCAGTTACAAAAACTGCGGATATTTTTCCCCCCAATGGATGTGGAAAGTAAGGGCTTTTATTGATAGATTACTTGGCGGCAGGGGTCTTGGTGTCAGAATGATAAAACCTGAAAGGTTAAAAGTAGGTGATAAATTTGATTTTTGGGTAGTAACAGCACTAAAAGACACACCAACACATAAATTAATAAGATTTAAATCAACTATGAAAATGCCAGGTGTTGGTTGGCTTCAAGGGGAAATTAAAAAAATTGATGAAGAACATTTCAAATTTTCTCTAACAGCCTATTTCTTACCAACAAGTGCTTATTCATATATTTACTGGTACTTTTTCTTCTTTGTACATAAATATATATTTGATGAAATGTATAAAAATCTGCTTGAGAGAGATTGTAAAGAGCTTAAATAGCTCTTAGGTCTTTATAAGCTTTAATTACTCTTTCTTTCATAGATTTTTCGCCCTCTCTTAACCATTTTCTCGGGTCATAATATTTTTTGTTAGGTTTATCGTCACCTTCAGGATTACCCACTTGAGACTGTAAGTAATCGTGATATTTTTCAATATATGCTTTTACTCCAGACCAGAACGCCCATTGGGTATCTGTATCTATATTCATTTTTACAACACCATAATCTATTGCTTCATGTATTTTACTTAGTTCGCTTCCGCTTCCTCCGTGGAACACAAACCTGATTGGTTTATCTGCATCAAGATTAAATTTTTCTTTTACATATTCCTGAGAATTTTTAAGAATAACCGGTTCTAACTTAACATGTCCCGGTTTATAAACACCGTGAACATTTCCAAAACTTGCCGCAATTGTGAAAAGGTCACTTATTTCACTTAATTCTTTATAAGCATAGGCAACATCTTCAGGCTGAGTGTAGAGTCTGGAATTTTCAATTCCGCTATTATCAACCCCGTCTTCTTCCCCGCCTGTCACACCTAATTCAATTTCAAGCATAATATCAAGTGCGCTTAATTTTTTTAGATATTCTTTAGATGTTGCAACATTTTCTTCAAGCGGTTCTTCGCTAAGATCTAGCATATGAGAACTAAAAAGCGCTTTTCCGTATTTTTCAAAATGCTCTTTATTTGCTTCTATTAGTCCGTCAATCCAAGGAAGAAGCTTTCTTGCCGCGTGGTCTGTATGTAAAATCACTCTGATTCCATAAGATTGCGCAAGAGTGCGAATATGTTTTGCCCCTGCTATTGCTCCAAGCACTGCGGCTTTTTGCCCTTCGTTATCAAGCCCTTTACCTGCAAAAAAATGCGCACCGCCGTTACTGAACTGAATAATTATAGGCATATTGACGTCTTTTGCCGCTTCCATTACCGCATTAACAGAATTTGTCCCTACAACATTAATAGCGGGAAGGGCAAAACCTTTATCCTTGCATATATCAAGCAATTTTGCAGCTTCGCTTCCACTTAAAACACCAGGTTTAAATTCACTAAACATTGTACCCCTCCTTTATTTTTGTGGAATTGAATATTTAACTTTATAACTTGCTTTTAATTTTTGAAGTTCTTTTTGAAGTTTAACTCTTTTTAAATAGCCGATTATTTGGGCTTTAACTTTATCAAAAGGAATATAAGCATTATTATTTTTATCTTCCACTAAAATTACATGCCATCCAAATCTTGTATGAACCGGTTTTAAAGTGATTTGTCCCGGTTTGAGGCTTTTTACAGCTTCGGCAAAAGGAGCAACCATCTGTTTTGGATTAAACCATCCAAGTTCACCGCCGTTTACTTTGGTAGGCCCGGTTGAGTATTTTTTGGCAAGCTCAGCAAATTTTTCTTCAAGAGCTTTTCCTTTAAGCCCTTTTAATTCATTAATTAATTTTTCAGCGGTTTTTTCATCTTTTACCAAAATATGTCTTGCTTTAACTTTTGGTGTTGTTTTAAAATAAATATCTTTATTTTTTTCATAAAAATTTTTAGCTTCCGAATCGCTTATTTTTATAGCATCCAATTTACTTTTTAGCCAAAATTCTATTGCCATTTTCTTCTCAAGAGCTTTAAACTGAGGCAGTTTTTCAACTTTTTTCGCTTTAGGATATAATTCAAGAGTCTCAATATACTGATTAACAAACTGTTTAACATGCTGAGCCGGAAGGTCTTGAAGCCTTATTCTTTTATCCCCTGTAATTCCCTGCAAATAAATATTTATATCTTTTACTGTTATTTTCTTACCGTTAAGAGTTGCTAATACGGTTGAGTTTTTAAGACCTTTGATAGGTGCTCCCTGAAGTCCGGCCCCCATCATACCTTTACCCTGCATTCCGGGAAATGCCATTAATGCACCTGCAACCAAACCAATACTAATTAATTTTTTCATAATAAATTCTCCTTAATTTTTTTATTTAAAATTTAGCATTTATCATTTAGCATTATACTATTTTATGCCATATTGTGTATAACATCCTGCACATCATCAAGTTCTTCCAAAGCATCAATAAGATTTTCCACTTTTTCAGCCGTTTCGTCATCTACATCGCTTTCATTTGTTGCAACAAGTTGGACATTGCTTTCAAGTATTTCAATTCCGTCTATTTCATTTACCGCTTCCAAAACAGCGTTAAAATCTTCTGGGGCGGTTTCTATAACCAAAATATCTTCCATTTCTTTAATATCTTCTGCCCCTGATTCGATTGCCTTTTCCATAACTTCATCATCCCTGTCACTTCTGTTAACCACAATTACACCTTTTTTTTCAAACATCCATGCAACGCTTCCACTTGTTCCAAGCGTACCCCCGGCTTTTTTAAAAGCATGCCTGATTGCAGCCACGGTTCTGTTTTTATTATCTGTAAGACATTCAACCATAATGGCCACACCGCCCGGTCCGTAACCTTCATAAGTAACTTCGCTTAAAGTTACGCCGTCAAGATTACCTGTGGCTTTGTCAATAGCCCTTTGAATATTGCTCATAGGCATTGCATCCGCCCTCGCCCTGTCTATCGCCAGTCTTAAAGCGGGGTTATGCTCAGGATTACCCCCTCCGCTTCTTGCCGCTGTCATAATCGCTCTTACGTGTTTAGTAAAAATTTTGCTTTTTTTAGCATCCTCTTTTGCTTTAACATGTTTTACTTTTGACCATTTATTATGTCCAGCCATTATACTCCTTTACTAAAATATTTGTTATTATACTATAAAAAAAAGGGATTATATGGTACTGAGAACACCTGAAGAGCTTGAAGAGATAAAAAAAAGATTTTTAAAAAAATATAAAGGAAGCAAAACAGAGCTTGTTTATCATAACGATTATGAACTGTTGGTTGATATTATCCTTTCCGCACAATGTACAGATAAAAGAGTCAATATGATAACACCCGCTTTATTTAAAAAATACCCCGATATAAAAAGCCTTGCCGATGCCAAACTTGAAGATGTAAAAGAAATAATAAAATCCTGCTCGTTTTTTAATAACAAAGCCAAAAATTTAATAGCAATGGCAAAAAAAGTAAAAGAAGAATACGGAGGGGTTATTCCGCATGACCACTCCAAATTGATAAAACTACCGGGAGTCGGAAACAAAACGGCAAATGTTTTTTTAATAGAACTTGACAATGAAAACAGAATGGCGGTGGACACCCATGTTTTCAGAGTTGTACACAGGTTAGGAATTACAGATGCAAAAACGGTAAAAGAGACAGAAAAAGATTTAGTTAAAGCTTTTAAAACCGATTTAAACGAGCTTCATCAGGCTTTCGTATTATTCGGAAGGTATTTATGCACGGCAAAAAACCCAAAATGTGAAAAATGTTTTGTAACAGATTTTTGTGTCAGTAAAGACAATTTTAAAGCAAGATGATTATTTTTGGGCACTGACTCAATAACGGAAAAGTAAAAATATGACAGCGTAGTGGAATTTAGAGAAAATTTTGCGTTAAAAAAATTGCACCGAGCCCTTAGGGCCTGCGTAGCTGTTTGCAATTTTTAGCAAAATTTGAGCTCTGCGTCAAAATGGAGCTCTGAGCTGTAATATTTTTATCTTTGTAGTTATTTTTAGCATTTAGTTAATGCCTATTTTTCAAAAACCAAAATCAGTTTTTCCGCCTCTTCGCTTCCGTAAAGCGAAATCGGAATTATATCTTTGGGTTTTAAATTTGTATTTTTTTCCAAATCTTCCACACTGTAATAATATTGGGTTATATAATTTTGTTCTTTTTTATAACAGCTGTCCTTTTTTTCAAAAAGTGTAATTTCTGTAATTAATTTATTTTCTTCAAATTCAGAATATAAAACACCGAATTTATCATCACTTTCAGCTTTTAAAGTACCGACAGCCAAATCCTCCATGGCGTAAAATGTATTGATATCAAAAATGAAATATTTTTCTATTTTTTTTTCGACACATTCAAAAAATCTTTTTAATTCATCTTCTTTTAAATAATTGACAACATCAAAAACGGCTGAAGCTGAATGATAAGTTTTATCTAATTTACAGATATCAACCGCCTCACACTCACACCCTTTTTTTACCGCCTTTTTAACCTGTGCTTTGCTTAAATCAATCCCTTTTGCATTAATGCCGTTTTCTTTGGCCAATAAACAAAAATCCCCTCCCCCGCATCCTATATCCAAAATTTCATTTATTCCGAGGTCTTTAAAAATATCAATAAATTTAGTCCACAAAATCAGTGCCGCTTCTTTATCTAAAAACAGCTCTTCAACTTTGGAATAAAGTTCAAGCGCCATATATTTCCTTTACTCTTTCAACCAAATCCAAAATCTCTTTTTTCTTTTCGATAAAAGAATTTTTATTGGCAATCAGTCTTGCAGACGAATACATTATAATTTCTTTTTCTTCCATTCCGTTTTCCCTTAAAGTACCACCGGTTTGGACAATATCAACTATTACATCGCTAAGCCCTACAAGAGGTGCCAATTCGATAGAACCGTTAAGTTTGATAATTTTAGCGGGAATTCCTTTTTGGTTAAAATAATTTTTTGCAATATTTACAAGTTTACTTGCCACAATAATTTGTGTTTTATTTTTATAACTCTCATCCCCTTTTATTCCGGCAACTGAAACCCTGCATTTTCCAAGCCCCAAATCAAAAAGTTCCAATACATCCGAATCTAATTCTGTTATTACATCATATCCGACCACTCCTATATCTGCGGCCTGTTTTTCAACATATGTTGCAACATCCCAGTTTCTTACATTCATAAATTTAAATCCGCTTTTTTCAAAAACCAGTTTTCTGTTTTCAAATTCAAATTTTTCGTTAAAAATACTCTTAAAAATATCCAAAACTTCCTCGGCAATTCTGCCTTTTGGCAATGCTATTTTCATTTATTACCTTTATTTTTCATTTTTCTTCTCCATTTTCAATTATTACTTTTTTCATTCCCCTAAAAACCAAATCCTTAATATAAATTCCGTTTATGAATTCGGATAAATATTTACCGTCTCCCCCTGTTAAATAAACCGGGTTTATATTATATTTTTCCACAATGCATTTAATACTTCCAATACTTCCGCACCATAAGGCTTCTTCGGTGGAAGAAGGAAAATTCGCAGGTTTTATCAAATTTTTATTTAACTTATCTGAAATTGTAACAAAAGCTTTTTTATATGCAAAAATTCCCGGGAAAATCACTCCCCCCAAGTGTCTGCCATTTTTCATAAAATCAACTGTTACAGCACTTCCGGCATCTATTACAGTTCCGGTTTTGATACTTAAAGAGGCCATTATTCTATCAATTCCCAGATTTTTATAATCAGTGTCAAATTTTACATAATTTTTTAGATTTACGGCTTTTGGATTTAAATTTAAAAATTCTTTTTCTTTTGTCTCATTTACACTTATATAATAGATTTTACCATCAAATTTTTTAGACTCTTTTAAATCATATATTTTCCCTTTATCCCATATGTGATAATGAGTATTACCTATATCAGCCAATATCCATTTTCCATTTTCCATTTTCCATTTTCCATTATTCATTTCACAACTCACAACTCACTACTCACTATTAATTATTTTCCACTCTTTCATTCTTTCTTTTACTTTAGAACAGATCGGAGAATGTAAAATTAAAATCTTTTTTTTATATCTAAAATTAATTTCCGGCAAAAAATTTATCAACTCTTCATAATCTTTATTTAAAAACCTGCTTTTTTTCATTATTTCAAAAATCACACAATATTCATTTTTTAAATTGACCCCGAAATAAGCATTAATTTTTTTTCTTGTATTTAAATCAATTTTTTGTAGTTTTTTACAGATTATTTTATTTTTTCTCAAGATATCCACAATGTTTTTCATTCACAACTCACTTTATTCTATTTCTTCCAACGGATGATATTTTAACACTGTATCTTTAAGATTTTCTTTTTGAATATGTGTGTATATCTGGGTGGTGTTAAGAGAGGCGTGGCCGAGCAGTTCCTGAACAACCCTTAAATCCGCCCCGCCCAACACAAGTGCTGTGGCAAATGAATGTCTGAGTACATGAGGAGATACATTCAGATATTTTTTGGTAATGTTAAATGCGGATATTCTGCTTAATTTATCACAGTTTTTATTTACAAAAACAAATTCATTGACGCAGGGTCTTTTATGTAAATATTCATTAAGTGTATTTAAAGCAGCATCCGCTATTGGCACTATCCTTTGTTTTTCACCTTTTGCCATTTCTACTTTTACCCAGCCGCCTTCTATATCACCTGTTTTTATATTTAAAGCTTCGCTTATTCTAAGCCCAGTGGCATACAAAAACAAAATCAAAGCCCTGTCTCTGAGCTCAAACCATGAAGATTGGGAATTTATATGCGATATTGAATTTAAAATTTCTTCTTTATTCAAAAATTTAGGAAGGGTTTTTGGGAGTTTGGCCTGTTTTATTTTAAATTTTTCATCAACAAAATTTCTTTTATATGCAAAATCAAAAAAAGAGTTAATAGCACTTAATTTTCTGTTTAAACTTCTTTTATTTTCAATTTCAGATAAAAACCTAATTACATCGCCGCTTTCAGCCTCAATAATTGGCTTTTTAATAAATTCTTCAAACTGCATTAAATCTCTTTTATAAGCATCATAGGTGTTTTTACTCACACCTTTATTTATCAAAAGATATTCTAAAAAAGCTTCAAGATATCTACTCAATAAAAAACACCTTGTTTTTATTATAAATCTTACAGTTTTGAATTTTTAAAGGAGAATCTGTATCAAAATCACCTTCATACACTTTATAATTTAAATTTTCATCTATTTCGATTAAATAATCTTCATGCTCAACCGTATAAATTTTACCCCTGCATACGCCTGGAAGTGAAAAAGAAGCATATGGAAGTTTGATTTCTTTAATTTTTTTAAGATTTAAATCCAATTTTACTATTCTGCCGTCTATTGTAAAAACATATAAATAATTTCCCAAATTTATTACATATTTTATATCGTCGTTGTAATGAATTAAAAAATTTGGATTAAATAAAGTTAAATTATGAGGGGTAGCCATAAACAGTTTGTCATTTACTATTTTAAGATAAATTACATTATCGTTAATATTTTTTTGTGAAACAATCAAGTTTCTAATAAAACGTTTTTTAGTCAAATCCACAACAGCCACATTTCCGCTGAGAAGCGGGAACAAAACCAAATCATTATAAAAAACCGGGCTTGCATGTATGTATCTGGCTTCAATCATTCCGTCATCTGAATTTTTAAATACAAGAGCCTTTTTATCCAAATCATAAATACCGTATTCGTTATCTTCAAACACTACCGCAATTAGAGCGCCTTTTTTAGTGGCTGAATATATAAGCTGAGGCATTTTAATTACTCTTTTTTGAGAAATTATTAACAGTTTATCCCCGTTTACGGCCAAATCGTCGTTTATTTTTACAAAACTTCCCAAACTTTTATTGTTTTCATCAAAATATTCTTTTTTTTCTTTAAAAAAACCTTTTGTTTTTACAAACGTTAAATGTTTATATGTGTATTCGGCCAGTTTTTTATCCTGGGTATTTATATTTAAATTTTTATTATATACTTTTTCGGGTTCAAAATGTTTTGTTGAACAGCCCGCAAAAATTAAAGCCGCTAATAGTAAATATTTTTTCATTTTATTATCCCGTAATGTAAAAGATATTTTGCAATATCAGCAAATTTTGAATTTGGTTTGATATCATTGCTTATTTCAAGCGCTCTTTTTCTGTTTCCCTTTGCCAGATATGCCCTGATTAAAGCAACCCTTACGGCATCTTTTAAAACTTTATAATCGGGATTTAATAAATAATTCTCCAAGGTCTTAATATCCCCTTTTAGCATAGCCGTTTTATATGCCGCAAATTCTTTAAGTTCGGGGGTTGAAATTTTATTAAGATTTTTACCTTCCCTTAAAAGATAAAGTTCATAGAGTTTTTTATTTTCCTTCAATGTTTCAAGTGCTTTTTTATTATCAGGGTTAACAATAAGTTCATCAAAAGCATTGTTTGTTTTAATAAGCTCCTGGGTTTTAATATAATTGTAAGAAGCCTGCCAGATTACATAAACAATTAAAATTACCGCAGCAATAATTAAATGTTTTTTATATTTTTTTATAAATTTTTCAAGTTTAAAAACCTGAACCAATAACTGCTCGTCCTGTTTTAACTGCTCTTTTATTTCCATTATTTACCTTTTTTATGAAATTTTAACAAATATTCGTCTATTTGCTTTAAAATATTTTGGTTTAATTCCAAATTCATTTGAATAACTTTCAGATTAAAACCGAATTGTTTCAATTTTACATAATCTTTTTTTGTAGTAACTATTTTTTTATCTTTAAACTCGTTTATATCTTTATTCTTAAAGCAGTAATGGTCGGGAAAAAATTTGTATTCTTTTACATCAACATATTTTAAAAGTCTTTTTGGATTTGATATAGCTGAAATTAGAACATCCCCGTTCACTTTTTCAACATTTCTTTTAAAATCGATATTTTCTTTTAAAATAATATCCGCAAATTTAAGTGCAACTCTTGGATATCTGTATCCTCCTGCCGGCAAAACAAAAGGATTTTTTAATTTTTTATCTATTACAATATTTAATTTTTCAAAAGGTTTGTCAAATCCGTCATCCAGAATGACAACTTCGGCCCCTATTTTTTTAGCTTTTTCAATTGCCTTTTTCCTCTCTTCACTCACTATAACGGCGGCTTTTGTGGAAGTAGCTATTTCCATCGCCTCATCTCCGCTAATTTCAACAGGAACAAGTATTTCATTAAAATCTTTAACTATAACCAATCCGCTTGAGAGTCTTTTATATCCCCTTAAAATCACAGCGACTTTTTTTTCTTTCAAATAATTTGCTATTGCTATCGTTATCGGGGTTTTTCCGCTGCCTCCCACAATTATATTACCCACCGAAATAACGGGTATACCCATATCTGTATATTTTCTGGGAAATTTAAAATGTGCTATTATCATATAAAGAAATGAAACTGGTAAAAGAGAAACGATTACCGGCCAATGATACCATTTTGGTTCATAATACATTTCTTCGAAAAAAGTAAAAATTCTCATATTTTTAATAAAATCCATATTTCTTTATTTTCTTTTAATTTAAAAGTATTTGGAAAAATAGATAAATAATATTTTGTTAAATTAATATTTTGCATATCAGGATATAAAGCTAAATATCTTACACTAACATAATCTTTAATTTTTTTACCTAATTCAATAGCATAATAAATTAATATTTCAGATATTTTTTTATTACTTAATTTCTTTATTTTTTTACCTCTATAAGATTTTGCCACAAAAATGTAATCAATACTTATAACAGGTGAATTAGCTACCCTATCAAATGTTAAACCTATTAAACCTGCTTTTTTATTTTCAATTTCTAACACATAAACTGTACTTTTATTTTTATTAGTATCATTAATTAGTTTTTTTAAAAACTCATATTCCCTATTATTAAAAATTTCATCTTTAAAAAAACTTATAAAAGATTTATTTATTTTTTGATATTTAATAAATTTAATTACCATTTATTGTTTTTATACTAAATTTTTTTAGAATTTTATTTTCAAAAGCCGGAGTTTTTTCCCAATATTTTTCTAATAATTCTTCATTTTTTTTAGATAATTTTTTAGGAAGAGAAACCCTTTTTATTTTGCCATTTTCCAATTTATATGCCATTTTTAACCTTTTTTACAAATTATAACATAAATTTATAATCTGACATCTCTTTCATATAAAAAATCATGGCCCACAGTTCTTGATTTAAGTTTTGCAATAATAGGCATTTTTCTTTTAAACTGGTTTTTATAAATTTTGTTTATTACAAATTCCACCAAATCTTTATCAAATTTTTCCAAAAGCTCTTCTTTCGTAGCCCTGTTATCCACAAACTCCATTAAAACAGGGTCAATCTCAGCATATGAATACCCAAGTTCTTTTTCGTCACTCTGGCCTTTCCACAAATCCGCACTCGGAGGTTTATTTATAATAGCTTCAGGCACACCTAAATATTTTGCAAACTCAAAAATTTCCGTTTTATACAAATCCCCTATCGGATTAAGTGCACTTGCCAAATCTCCGTACAATGTTCCATAACCCAGCATTAATTCGCTTTTGTTACTTGTACCGATTACTAATGCCTTAAGTTCGGCACTTTTGTCATATAAAACAGCCATCCTCATTCTTGCAGAAAAATTTCCAAGTCTTACTTTATCATCTATAGGATAGGCATCAAGAAGTGGAGCAATAGATATTATTTCATATTCTATATCAAATTTTTTACATAATGTTTTTGCATCTTCTATACTTGAAGGGGAAGAAAACTGGCTTGGAAGCATAAAAGCTTTGAAATTATCACCTAATGCTTTTTTAGCCAAAACTGCCACAACGGCTGAATCAATCCCGCCGCTAATGCCGCAGATTCCTTTTTTCAATCCTGTTTTCGTTATTTCTTCATAAATAAATTTAACTAAGAAGTTTTCAATCAATTTCCATTTACTGTTTTCCATTTTACATTCTCCATTCTCACTACTCACCACCCCGCCGCTTTGCAAGCGGCCGGGCAGATTTTTCACTATTCACCATTTTCACCATTTATTTAGCTTTCAATATAATTTTTAAGAAGTTTACCTATATTTGGATGGCGCAGTTTTTTAATAGCACTGCTCTCAATCTGCCTGACCCTTTCACGGGTTACATTAAGCGCTTTTCCAATTTCTTCAAGCGTTCTTTCACTTTTATCGGGCATAAGACCGAATCTCATTTTTATAACTTCTCTTTCCCTGTCATTAAGCTGAGAAAGAATTTCATCAATATGTTTTCTCAAATCTTCGTGAACCACTTCTTCATAAGGGTTAATAAAGGTTTTGTCTTCTATAAAATCTCCGAACTTTCCGTCTTCCTCTTCTCCGACCGGAGCTTCAAGGGAAATCGGTTCTTTTGAAATTTTTAGAATCTGTTTTACCTTTTCTATCGGCATTTTCATATCTTTAGAAATAATTTCAAGGGTAGGCTCTTTTCCGTTTTCCTGAACATGTTTTCTGATTATTTTATTAATCTGATTGATGTTTTCTATCATATGGATAGGAATTCTCACAGTTCTAGCCTGATCGGCAATGGCACGTGAAATTGCCTGCCTTATCCACCAGGTTGCATATGTCGAAAATTTATATCCTTTTTCAAATTCAAATTTATCAATGGCTTTCATAAGCCCTATATTTCCTTCCTGAATCAAATCAAGAAAAGGAAGCCCTCTGTTGGTGTATTTTTTGGCAATACTGACAACTAATCTTAAATTAGCCCTGGCCATCTTTTCTTTTGCTTCTATGGCAATTTTTTTACCTCTTTTTAACTGTTCAAGTATTACTTCAAGTTTTTCAGGTTCCATTCCGAATGTATTGTCGCTTGCCTTTTTCGCTTCAACTAATTTTTTTATATCCATATAAATATTAACCATTGTGTGTTCCGGAACCATAGCCGCAATATCCTCTTTGCTAAGAGAAGTGATTTTACTTAATATTTCCCTGTGGAGTTTTCTCAGCTGCTCGTTAAAAAGAGGCAGTCTGTATTCTTTTTTCTTAAGTTCTTTTTCAAAATCTTTATCGCCTTTTAAGGCAGTTTCAACAGTTTTTACTATTTCATTGATAAGTTTGGAAGTATATCCAAGTTCGTTTAATGCGAGTTTTACTTTTTTCTTTTTAAACGTAAGCGTCAAAATTTTCTGAAGCCTTTCAAGCTCATCCATATTGGTGGCGTTTATTACCTGGTCGTATTCGTCTAAAACTTTTTCCCACTCTTTTTTTGCTTTTTCCAGATTTTTAAAAAGTTCGTTTATTCTTTTTTCCCTGATGGATATTTTTTTATTTCTTTTTCCCTCTTTTGTATCTTCGTCTTCAACCTCTTCTTCGTCAACAAAATTTTTAAAAAGTTCTTTTACCCTTCTTTCCCTGTTAAGTAAAGGCTCTTTATATTTTAACACCAAATCAATCAAAAAAGGGATTGAGCATATCGCATCAAGAATTATCTCTTCCCCGAGCTGGATTCTTCTGAAAATTTCCACTTCTTCATCTTTATCCAAAAGCGGAATATGACCCATTTCTCTCAGATACATCCTAACGGGGGAATCGGAACGGCTCCATTCGAGAAGCTCTTTATCTTTTAAGATATCCTCCGCCAGCTCTTCTTTTTTTCTTTCTCTCTCTTCTTCATTTTTTACAACATCTTCAAGATTTTTAAGTTTGGCGACTTCTGCCGCAGTCATTAATTTGATATTGTTTTCTTTCGTTTTTGTCAGAATTTCTTTAGTTTGAGATTTTGTAGGAGTTTTTGGTAAAATACTGACTATCTTTTCATAAGTAATAACGCCTTTTTTGTTTTCTTTAAATAACTTTTCAAGCTCTTTAGGTAATGCCATTAATTTTCTCCTTGAATAATAATCTGTAATTATATAATAAATGAACGGAACGCTATTTGCTTTCATTATACAAAAAAAAGGTTAATCAATGATTAACGGTTATTACGGCGCAACCGGCGGTATGGTTACACAATTTAATCGTCTTAATGTAATATCAAACAACCTGGCAAATATAAACACTTCGGGTTTTAAACAAGACGATATTATAATCGGCGATTATGAAAGAATATTTAATGAAAAAAGAGACAATCTTCCACTTGAAAACAATACAAAAGAAGCGGCAAAATTTTTAAACAGGGCGCTTAATAAAGTTCCTGTTGTTGTAGAAGAATATACCAAATTCGATATAGGCAATCTTCAAAAGACGGGGAATCCTCTTGATTTGGCTCTCAAAGAAAAAAATGCATTTTTTTCAGTAAATACGCCTGATGGGGAAAAACTGACCCGTGCCGGAAATTTTTCACTTGATTCAAACGGATATTTGGTTACAAAAGACGGATTTAAAGTATTAAACAATAAAAATAAACCTATACAGCTTAATACATCATATCCGATTAAAATATGCCAAAACGGCAATATTTACCAAAACAAACAGTTAATCGCCACATTAAAAATAGTAAAAATAAATAATTTAAACACACTCAAAAAAATAGGAAACAATTTATTCGATTTTATTCCGGATACTGCAACAATAGATTCAAAAAACAGTGTTTTACAGGGATTTTTGGAAAAGTCAAATGTAAATCCGGTTAAAGAAATGACAGATTTAATTGATACAAATAGAATGGTTGAAAGCTATCAAAAAATTATGACAACATTTATGGATGATTTAAACCGTGATGCTATTGAAAAACTTGCAAATGTAAGAGGATAAAATTAGTGAGTTGTGAATAGTGAGTAGTGAGTTGTGAGTAGTGAAATTGGAATGATTTTTGCTTTTTAATAAAAAAATTAAGGAATTAATATGCTAAGAAGTCTTTATTCGGCAGCTACGGGAATGTTGGCACAACAAACACAAATAGATGTTGTTTCAAACAATATTTCAAATGTTAATACAATAGGATATAAAAAACAACGGGCCGAATTTGCAGATCTGTTTTATCAGACAATGGAATATGCAGGCACAGCAACTTCAACAGACACCCAGTCACCAACCGGAATAAGCGTAGGGCTTGGGGTCAGACCTACAGCCATCAGTAAGATTTTTACACAGGGAAATTTTAAAGAAACAGGAAATAACCTGGATTTGGCAATCCAGGGAGACGGTTTTTTCCAAATTCAACTGCCTGACGGAAGAATAGCATATACAAGAGACGGAGCTTTTAAACTCGACAAAGACGGGAATATCGTAACAAGCGACGGATATAAATTAATTCCCGGTATTACACTGCCGGCCGACACCGTTCAGGTTTCTGTGGGAACAGACGGAACAGTCAGTATATTGGAAGCAGGACAGACGCAAATGCAGCAAATCGGGCAAATTCAGCTTGCAAAATTTATAAATCCTGCAGGTCTTCATTCACTTGGAAGCAATTTATATATAAACACCTCTGCTTCGGGAGACCCTATTGTTACAACTCCCGGGGAGGACGGCACGGGTGAGATTAGACAGGGATTTTTGGAAATGAGCAATGTCCAGCTGGTCGATGAAATGACAGATTTAATTACAGGACAGAGAGCTTATGACGCCGCTAGTAAAGCGATAGTTACAAGTGATGAAATGCTCCAGACTGTAAATAATCTCAAACGTTAATTTTTTTAAATAATTTTTTCCCCCGCCGTCACAACGGCTGAGAGCCCGAATTTACTTCTTAATTTATAAACCGCCCTGTTTAATTTTTCCATTTTTTTATCTTTTTCATAATCAAACAAATTGCTTGTTTTTTTAAATTTTCCGACACTTAAGGCAATAGAAACAATATAATCCTCTTTATTATCGGCCGTATAAAAAAGAGTGGTCATAATTTCCTTTAACAAAAGTTCATTAAAAATCCTTTCAATATTTATATGGGCTTTTTGGGGCTTTGAATATTTATATTTTATTTTTAAGTAATAAAAAGTGGGATTAAGTCTGTTTTTAGTAATTAAAAAAGACAAATATCTGCATAAAATTTCAACTCTTCTTACAGCTTCGCTCCTATCATAAATCGGATCAAACCTTCTTGAGATACCTATACTTTTTCTATTTTCCCTCTCTTTTACCTCTTCATTATCCCTGCCACAAACTCTGTTATATAAAACTACGCCGTTTTTTCCCCACGAATAAAAATATTTTTTATTGTTTTTTACATCTCCTAAAGTTGTAATTCCTTTTTCTTTCAGTCTTTTTTCTATTCTTTTGCCGATTCCCGGAAATTTCTCTATTGGAACATTTTTAATAAATTTATCAATATTTCTTACTGTTTTTATACCGTATGGTTTTGCGTAATTTGTGGCGAGTTTTGCAATCCATTTGCTTTTTGCCGCACCTATGGAAATCGGAAGTTTAAATTTTTCATAAATTTCTTTTTGAAGATTTTTTAAAAATCCTTCAATTTTTTCATCTTCGATCCAGCCTGCCAAATCCCCGAAAAATTCATCAATGCTATATTGTTCCACTGCCGGAATTTTTCTTTTTAAAAAAAGTTTTAATTTGTATGAAAGCAAATGATAAAGTTTATAATCAGGTAAAATAACCTCTAAATTAGGATAAATGATAAGAGCTTCTTTTAAGGTCATACCTGTTTTTATTCCAAGCTCTCTTGCTTCATAACTTGCAGTAACCACAATCCCCCTAATTTTGCCATTTTCTAAAAAATAGCTTTTATCAGGCTTTTTTTTGCTTATTATAATTTCCGAAGTAAAAGCACCTTTGTTTAAATTATAAACATTTGCTTTTTCACTGAAAATTTCTTTGTCATTTCTTTTTACTACAACGCAGGGTTTATTCAATAAAGTTGAATCAACACTTATGTGGGCCGATACAAAAAAAGCGTCTAAATCAAGGTGTATTTTCATCCTTAATCCTTTAATTTATTTACAAAATATTAACATTTTGATAAAATATACTTCAATAAATTAACAAATTGTTAAGGACTGAAATGGATTTTGAAAAAATAATAGAAAAAATTAAAGATATAATTTCAAATGAAGTGGGAGATAGAAAAGTTTTAAATAAAGATGTGGCAAACGTTCTTGGCATTACACCTGAGAATTTATCCATACTTAAAAAAAGAAATAAAATCCCTTTTAAAGAAATAGCTCTTTTTTGTGCTAAAAGGAAAATTTCAATAAACTGGCTTTTGTTTGACCAGAGCATTGATGCAATAGCAACCGAGACAGAAAAATTCTCTGAGATTAGGTATTTTAAAGATATAAATGCAAGTGCGGGCGGCGGGGCAATAAACTTTGATGAAAATTATGAAATTTTATATATTGACAAAAAAATACTAAATAAAAATTTAGATGCAATAAACGTAATCGGTGATTCAATGGAGCCTACTTTAAAAGACGGCAATATTATATTTATAGACAGAAATGACAAAAACATCATAAACGGGGGAATTTTCGTAATTTCCACAAATGTCGGAGTTTTTGTAAAAAGAATAAATTTAAAAAGCACAGGGGAAATTGAAATCATCTCAGACAATAAAATCTATCCAAAAGAAACTGTAAGTCCTGAGGAGATTAATATTATAGGGAAAGTGGCGGGAAAATTAGAGATTTAAAATCCCGCTTGTTTTTTGAATCATTGGAATAAATTCTTTTTTTTCATATATTTTTGCCCCCATTCGTTGAAGATGGGCACTTGGGACCTGGCAGTCAATAAATTCAATTCCGTTATCTTTTAAAAAATTACAAAAATAAATTAAAGCTAACTTACTTGCATCGGGTTTTATATGAAACATACTCTCACCGCTGAAATATTTATTTATTGCAACCCCGTAAAAACCCCCAACTAATTCCCCCTCATAATAACTTTCAACCGAAAGGGCAAATCCGAGTTCATGTAATTTGGTATAAGCTTCTATAAATGGATCATTTATCCAGGTTCCGCTTTGCTTTCTTTTTACATTTGCACAATTTCTGATTACATCCTCAAATTTTGAATTTATTTTAAATTCCCATTTTGAGCTCCTGAGTTTTTGAGCTAATTTTTTAGTAATTTTTACCTCATCGACTTTTAAAATAAGCCTTTTATTTAATACATACCAGTGAAAAAGCCCGTCCTCATCCTGATACCATGGGAAAAAACCTCTTGAATAACCTTCAAGCAGTCTTTTGGGGTGTAAATCATAACTTGCCCCTACAAATCCTTCATCAAATTTTTCATAAGGGGAAGGAAAAGTGAAATCATCAAGAAGATATAAAGGAGGACATTCCCTAACTTTAATCATATATTTTTAACCTTTATTTTACTTTTTAAATTCATAATTTATAATTCATAATTCAAAACTCACAATTCACAACTCACTATTTTTTAACTTTTAAACTGAATTTATCTTTTATATAATCAAATCTTGCCACTCCTCCGTTTTTAAGCTCCCCAAATAAAATCTCTTCGCTCAAAGGCTCTACTATATTTTCCTCAATCACCCTTGCAAGAGGCCTTGCCCCCATTTTAGGGGAATATCCTTTTTTAGCAAGTGCGGCTTTAGCCCTTTTTGTAAGAGTTAATTTTACTTTTTTGGCATTTAATTTATCCTGAAGCTCATTAATAAACTTATCTACCACCATTAATACATTTTCTTTGCTTAAAGGTTTAAATCTCACTATGGCATCAAGCCTGTTTAAAAATTCAGGTGCAAAAAATCTGTTTATTGCATCTTCTTTAAATTCACTGAATTCCTGCATAAATCCAAGATTATTTCCCTCACCAACACCCAAATTGCTTGTCATTATCAAAACAACATTTCTAAAATCAGCTTTTCTGCCGTCATTATCGCTCAAAGTCGCATTATCCATAACCTGCAAAAGAATCTGCACTATATCAGGATGCGCTTTTTCTATTTCATCCAAAAGTAATACACTGTGAGGGTGTTTTCTTATGGTTTCTGTAAGTATTCCTCCTTTTTCATATCCCACATATCCGGGAGGTGAACCGATTAATTTGGCGACTGAATGCTTTTCCTGATATTCGCTCATATCGAATCTTATAAAATTAATACCGAGTATATTTGCAAGCTGTTTTGCTACTTCTGTTTTACCAACACCTGTAGGTCCTACAAACAGAAAGCTTCCTATCGGTTTATCTTCGCGGGTTAATCCTGCTTTTTTTCTTTTAATTACCTTAACAAGCTCTTTTATAGCCGCCTCTTGTCCGAAAACTTTTGATTTTAAACTGTTTTCGAGATTTTTAAGTTTTTCTATTTCATTACTCGTTGCACTCTCTTTTGGAATATTGGCGATACTGGCGATTATTGTTTCGATATCGTTTTTTGTAATTAATTTTTTGCCCTTTAATTTATATTTTGCACCGGCTTCATCTATTAAATCTATTGCACTGTCGGGGAGATATTTTTCTCTTAAATATTTTTTAGCTAAAATTGCCGCACTTTTTATTGCTTCTTTTGAATATCTAACTTTATGAAACTCCTCATATCTTGATTTTAAACCTTCAAGTATTTTTACTGTGTCTTCAACAGACGGCTCTTTTATATCTATCTTTTGAAATCTTCTGTTTAAGGCTCTGTCTTTTTCAAAATGGTTTTTAAATTCTTCGTAAGTAGTAGCCCCAATGCATCTTATTTCACCTCTTGCAAGTGCCGGTTTAAGAAGATTTGCAACATCCATATTGCTGCCGCCAGCAGCACCCGCACCTACAATCATATGTATTTCATCTATAAACAAAATAGGCTCTTTTTCTTTTTTAAGTTCGTTTAAAATAAGTTTCATTCTTTTTTCAAATTCACCTCTGTATTTGGTACCCGCTATCAAACTCCCCATATCGAGAGAATAAATTTTTTTATTTTTAAGCTCTTTTGGAACCTGGTTAAAAGCTATCTTTTTGGCGAGACCTTCAACAATTGCAGTTTTACCCACTCCGGGTTCTCCTACTAAAACAGGATTATTTTTTTTACGTCTAACTAAGATTTGCATAATCCTGTTTATTTCTTTTTCCCTGCCTATTACATCATCAAATTCTTTGGCTTCTTTTACAAGTTCGGTTGTAAATTCCCCCAATACTTTTGGCTCATTCTTTTCCTCTTTTGTTTCTGTTACATATTCGACTATTTCGACTCTTTCTATTCCAAATTCTTTTAAAAGCTGATTTGCATAACTTGTTTCATCTTCAAGAAGTGCAATAAAAAAGTCGATTTCATCGGCAACGGTTTTTTTAATTCCCTGAATATGCTTTATCATTCTTTCGGTTGCTTTGTGAAAAGAAAGGGTTTCTGTGGGCGTTACAACCACAGGGGCTTTTTCAATATATCTGTCAAGATAATAATCAAGCCCCCTTCTTATATAATCAACATCAACCCCTACATCTTCAAGTAAATTTCTTATGTTTTTATCTTTCAATAAAATATAAAAAGCATGGTCTATTGTTATATATTCGTTTTGTCTTCTTTTAGCTTCATTTATTATTTCGTTAAATATATTTTTTAAATTTTCAGTTATCTGCATTTATACCTCCTCTATTTTTGCCCTCAATGGATAGCCGGATGAACGCGCAAGGGTATGAACTTTATCTACTTTCATCTGGGCTATCTCATAAGGATAAATACCCACAACAGCGCTGCCTTCCCTATCCACTTTGAGCGTAATGTTTATAGCTTCGTCTTCACTTTTATTAAAAACTGAACGTAATATTTCTATTACAAAATCAAAAGTTGTGTAATCGTCATTAAGCAATATAACTTTATAAAGTTTTGGGGTAATAATCTCCAAATCATCTTCTACCAAAACTTTAGTCGGCATTTTGCTCTCCTATCATTTTCCACATTTCATCTTCGGGAAGAAGGGTAACGCCAAGTTTTTTAGCCTTATCAAATTTACTCCCCGCATCTTCGCCGTAAATTACATAATCTGTTCTTTTGCTTACACTGCTGCTTACATGTGCCCCAAGAGATTCAAAAAGTTCTTTTATCTCATTTCTCGGTTTTTTCATAGCTCCTGTTAAAACTACTGTTTTGCCAAGAAAAGGAGATTCTTTAATCTCTTTAGCTTCGGGGCTTTTAGGCTGAATTAATTCTATAAGCTCTTCAATTTTTTCTTTATTTACTTTTACATATTCTTCAATAGATTTTACCATCTCAGGCCCAAAACCATCTATATGCATAAATTCTAAAGGGTCGTGTTTATAAAAACCGACCCCGAATTTTTCGCAAATTTTTTTGCTTGCAACTTCTCCTATATGTTCAATTCCGAGAGCATTTACAAATCTCCAGCATTCAGTCCCTTTTGTTTTTTTAATTGCGTTTATCAAATTCTCGGCTTTTTTTCTTGCAAAACCAGGGAGCCTTTCAAGTTCTTCAACTTTAAGTTTATATAAATCCCTTATATCTTTTACAAGCCCTTTTTCATATAAAAGTTTTGCTACGCTCTCTCCCAGCCCCTCTATGTCCATACAGTTTTTACTCGCAAAATAAATTATAGTATTCACAACCCTTGCCGGGCAGGAAAGATTTTGACATTTAATCAGAGCCCCTTCATCAAGTACCTCGCTTCCGCATACGGGACAATGTGTGGGTCTACTTATTTTCTTTTCATTTCCGCTTCTTTTCCATGCCAAAACTTTGGTAATTTTAGGGATAACATCCCCGCTTCTGATTACTATTACATGATCACCTATTCTGATATCCATTCTTTCAATTTCATCAAAATTATGAAGAGTGGCCCTCTCTACTATAACCCCGCCTATTTCAACAGGTTCCAAAACGGCAACCGGGGTTAAAACGCCGGTTCTTCCGACCTGAATAACAACATCTTTTAAAATTGTCTCTTTTTCAACGGCAGGAAACTTATATGCGACCATCCATCTTGGATATTTTTGGGTGTAACCTAATTTTTCAAGTAAATTAAGCTCATTCACTTTAACAACCATACCATCAAGCATTACAGGCAAATCATCCCTGATTTTAACAAATTTGTTATATTTTTTCTGAATGCATTCAATTTCGTCTTTTTTGCACTCCCCCCTTTTAGGGGGTTCCCTAAATCCGAGGGAATAAACAAAATCCATTAAATTTTTATATGTTTTAAATTTATCAAAAAACATTTTTTTATCGTTTTCATACCTGTCGTTTTCCACCTCCGTGGAATTTAATATTTCAACAGGATATCCCACACCCCAGGGTTGAAACAACAGATGTCTGCTTGCCGTAATTTTAGGGTCAAGCTGTCTTAGACTTCCTGCCGCCGCATTTCTCGGATTTGCAAAAGTGCTTTCGCCTTTTTTAACTCTCTCTTCATTTAATTTATCAAAATCCTCTTTTTTTATTAAAACTTCCCCCCGTATTTCAATAAGTCCTTTATAATTTATCTTTAAAGGTATGGAGTTTATAGTTTTTGCATTTAACGTGACATTCTCCCCGATATCACCATCGCCTCTTGTTTCTGCTCTAACCAATTCCCCGTTATTATAAACCAGATTTAAACTGGCTCCGTCAAATTTTGGTTCTATGTATAAAGTATAATACTCATCAATTAATTTATTCACCCTGTTTAACCAGTCTTTAAATTCAGATTCACTGAACACATCTTCCATAGACCACATTCTTGTTATATGTTTGGCCTTTTCAAATCCCTCAAGTACCACATCGCCGACCCTTTGTGTAGGAGAAGCCGGGTCTGTTTCATCAGGGTGCGCTTTTTCGTATTTTTCAACTTCATGGTATAATTTATCATATTCTTCATCTGTAACTAAAGGATTATCCAAAACATAATAATAATATGAATATTTTTTTAAAAGCTGGACAGCTTTTTTATATTCCTCATAATTTTTAATCATCCATCCTCTTTTTGTGTTTATTGTATCATATTTTGCATTATGTATACTGATTATATCAAAATTTATTTTAAATTTCAAGTTTCTTTAGTTTATATCACTAAACTTATAATATGCTATAATTTTTAAAAAAAAGGATTTCAATGAAAAAAATATTAGGATTTTTTTTAATTTTGATAATTTCAGGATGCACCCAGGAACAGCAAAATAAATTGGGACATTCCATTCAAAATTTTACAGGAGTAAACGGTGTTGTGGATATTTATTCCGGAGGCAGGGTCGTAATGAGATTTTTAAAAGTGGACAAACTTACAACTGCTCACGGGACTGATGACAACAAACCAAGACCTTACAGGTTCGGATACGGATATCTTGATAAAAATTTTAATTATAAAGTTGACCCCAACGAAAAGAAAAAATTATATTTTGAAATAACAAATTACGAGACATATGTTTATTACGAAAACCCTGTTGATTAAAAAACTTAATCAATTTAATTTATTTACCCTTTTTTTATCTTTTAAAATAAATTTTGTCAGTTTTTTACAATATTTAGAATAACAGACATTTAATTTCTCTTCTATTTTATGCCTGTTTTCAAACTGAAGTCTTAAATAATCCATTCCATCGTACCTATAAAAAAGTATACCGCTATAAAAAAATCCCTTTTTACTTGCAAATTCAACTATTTTTTCTACATAATGGGAATGAAGATTAATATCAAGATATATCATATCCGCTTTTATTTTTGCTTTTGAAAAAATAAAATTAAATTTTTTTTCAAAATTTTTAACCCGACTGTCTGCTCTGATAATTGCAATTTTTAATATTTTTTTTACTTTTAACTCAAGTTTCGGTTTTATTCTTTTAATTTTTGTTTTTGTAACGGTAATTTTTAATTTTTTGATTCTCTCAAGCATTATTTTTTTATAAATTTCGGGAAGATAATAATTTCTTTTTTCTTTTTTAAATAAAAGATAAGAAATCAAAACACCGCTTCTTTTTTCAAATTTAAATTCTTTTTGAGATATCCAATGAGCGACTTCCCCAAAATGAAGGGCCGTTTCAACCATTGAGTGGGATAAATTCGCCTTTTGTGAGAAAGGATGAAACATAATGGCCTCGCCGTATATTGCATAAAGTTTTATACTTTTTGCTTTTTTAATCAAATAATCAAACATCTGATTCATAATACCTCTTCCTTTAAAATCAGGGTGAACTACGGCAATACCGATTTCCGCATTGTATTTGTCATTGAGTATTAAAGAAAACTGACCTACTATTTTTCCCTGATATTCGGCAATTATAGGGATTAATCTTTTTTCATTGTATGCTTTTATCCACATATTGGCATCATAAAAACCTTTTCTATAATAAGTGTCTGCGTAATTTTTTCTAATTAATTCAACTATCCCGTTTGCATCTTCTTTTTTAAAATCCCTTATATTGACAAAAAGTTTTTCCTGTTTTACAAATAAAGGTGAAAATATATTACTAACTCTCATTTTTAAATTCTTTCACTAAATTTGCCATAACCTTTGCCCCTAACGGCAATGAATCTTCGTCTATATCAAATTTTGGATGATGTTGCGGAACACATCCTATATTTTTTTCCCTACTGCAGCATCCGAGTCTGAAAAATGCCCCCTTAACAATTTTTAAATAATTGGCAAAATCTTCCCCTCCCATTACCGGCTGTTTCAAATCAAACGGTTTTGCACCTGTTTCTTTTGCAGATTTTATGACAATATCTACCATTTTATCATCGTTTATAAGTTCGGGATTTCCAAAAAAATAATGAAACTTATAATCAGCCCCCATCGCAAAACAAATTCCCTTAATCGCATCTTCCATCATCTTTTTTATGGAATTTCTAACTTTATCGTTAAGGGTTCTAACCGTTCCGGTCATTTTCACATAATCACATATCACATTCGGAGCTTTTCCACCTTTAACAGTACCCATGGAAATAACAGCGGGATGGAGAGGATCGATTCTTCTTGAAATAATATGGTTTATTGAATTGATAGCAAGTGCACCGGTTAAAAGCACATCAACCCCTTCATGAGGTCTTGCCCCATGTGAGCTTTTCCCAAAAATTTCAATCTCAAACGTATCGGCACTTGCCATCATTTCCCCATATTTATAACCAATTTCACCTGTATTTAAATATGGATACATATGAAGCCCAAATATTGCCTTTACATTTTCCAATGCCCCGTCTCGTATCAAATCTTCACTACCTCCCTCGGTATCTTCTTCACTGTGCTGAAATATTCCTCTTATATTTATAGGGAGTTTATCTTTATGTCTGTTTAAAGCAATAAGTAATCCTGCCAAAACTGCACTGTGCCCGTCATGTCCACAGGCATGCATAATACCGTCTTTTCTTGATTTATAAGAAACATCATTTGCTTCTTGTATAGGAAGAGCGTCCATATCCGCCCTGAATGCCAAAAAAGGCCTGTTTTCATCGACAACAATATCACAAACCATTCCATAGTGGTCTTTAAAAGTTTTACATTTAATTCCTTTACTTTCTAAAATACCTTTAATATAATCACGTGTCGGTTTTTCTTTGTGTGAAAGGTCGGGATACATATGAAGGTGGCGTCTGATGTCGATTATTTTCTTTTTTAGAGAGTCAATTTCTTTTAATATTTCTTTCACACCCTCTCCTTTTAATACTGGTTTAATATATTATAACACATATTTAATAAATCTTTATATAAGTTTTATCTAAAAATTTTTAATCATTTGATTTAGTTTATTTTTTACACAAAATTTGCTATTATTAAAACAAAAAGGAAAAAAAGTGGATGTAACAGAACTATTTAAAAAACTTTTAAGTTTTAAATCAATAACTCCAAATGACGACAGTGCAATGGAGTTTATAAAAAATTATTTAAATGATTTTGAAGTGATTGAGAATGAAAAAGAGGGGGTTAAAAATCTCTTTTTATATAAAAAATTCACAGAGGGAGACCATCTATGTTTTGCAGGGCATATTGATGTAGTGCCTCCGGGTGATGGTTGGAATACAGACCCGTTTACTCCGACTGAAAAAGACGGCTATATTTTTGCAAGAGGCGCACAGGATATGAAAAGCGGTGTTGCGGCTTTTCTTTGGGCGCTTAAAAATGTCAAAAATTTTAACGGCACATTAAGCGCACTGATTACAAGCGACGAAGAAGGCGATGCCATCTGGGGCACAAAATATATGCTTGAAATATTAAAAGAAAAAAATTTAATTCCAGATTATGCTATAGTGGCTGAGCCAACCTGTGAAAAAGAATTCGGAGATGCCATAAAAATAGGAAGAAGGGGAAGTATTAACGGGGTTTTAAAAAAAACAGGGCTTCAGGGGCATGCGGCTTATCCGGAAAAATCAGTCAATCCGATTCATAAAGTCGCACAGGTGCTTCATAAAATCGCCGGGGCCGATTTAGACAGCGGAGATGAATTTTTTATTCCGAGTAAATTTGTTGTAACGGATATCAGAGCCGGTATGGAAGTTACAAACGTAACTCCGGGTAAGCTTAAAATGATGTTTAACGTAAGAAACAATACCCATACCACAAAAGAAGATGTTAAAAATTTTATTCATAAATATTTTAAAGATATGAATTACACCCTGGAGCTCAAACAAAGCGCTGAGCCTTTTATAACCGACCCTAATACAAAAGTTGTGAAAAATCTGGATAAATCCATTCAAAAAATTACAGGACTCACTCCAAAACACTCTACCGCAGGCGGAACAAGCGATGCAAGATTTTTTGCCAAAAATGGGGTAAAAACAGTAGAATTTGGAGTAAAAAACGATACAATCCATGCACCAAATGAAAGAACAGGTAAAAATGAAGTTATAAAACTATCACGTGTTTTTGAAAATGTAATCAAGGAATGGAATTGAGAAAAGTTTATGAACTTAAAAAGGGAATATTAATTAAAACAGTAGAAAACGAAATTTTAGAATTCGATGAAATAAGGGGGGATAAAGCTGTTTTTTATAACGATTTCGGAATAGAAGTAGAATATCCGGATTATCTGGATATAGATGAGATAGGAGAAATAATAGATTCAGACAGTCTGAAAAATCCGGATACACATTCCCCTACTCTTTTTTAAATTCGACATCCACAATATCTCCGAATTTTAAACCTTTTCCAACTAATTCTACTTTATAGCTCGTTACAAATTTTTCATCCGGCACATGCCAGATTTTAGTAATTTTAAAACTGCTTAATTTATTGTTAATATAAATTCTTTTAGTTTTTATCGAATTTATTTTATCAACAGGCACATAAATATAAAGTTTTTCCCTGCTTGTATCATACACTTTTGCCACCAGTCTTCCGGGTGTAAGATAATCACCCCTGTTTACATAAATTTCGTAGACATATCCGTTTGCTTTGATGTTTTTTTTATTAATTAAATCCTCTGTTTTTTTAAGATTTGCCATATCGCTGCTTAAGCTTAATTTTAAATTGATAAGCTGATTATATGTGTTTATATAATCATAAAACTTTAAATCTTTTTCTATTTGGGATTTTGTTTTAAGATCTTTATATTTTAAATAGGTTTTTTCTTTTCTTTTTAAAGCTTCTTTGGTTTTTTTTATTTCATTTTTTAACAATTTAATTTGGGTTTTTAAATTGGTTTTATTAACTTTTTCCTGATAATCGTCCAATTTTACAATTGTTTTGTTATTTACGTTTTCGGCTTCAAAATTTTTGTCTGCAAATATCACCTCCCCGCTTACACTTGCTTTTATATCAAATTCATCAAAAGGCAGAACTTTTGCATCATAAGCCAAAAGTATACTTGCTAAAAAAATAAGCATCTTTTTCATTTGTTTCCTTTTTTATTTAATTAAATTCCATCCGCCATTGTTTCGTATTTTTCACTATCACCTTCTATAAAAGCCTGTACAACCGGATTTTTTGAATTTTTAAATTCCTCTACATCGCCGAATTCAATAATCTCACCGTTAAAAAGCAATGCTATAAAATCGGCACTTTTAAAAGTTTCTTTTAAATCATGTGAAATAACAACACTGGTCATATTATGTTTTCTTGTAAGACTTTCTATCATTCTTGTAATTTTATCACTGATAATTGGATCAAGCCCGCTTGTAGGTTCATCATAAAGAATATACTTGGGCTCCATTATAATTGCTCTTGCCGTAGCCGCTCTTTTTCTCATTCCCCCGCTTAGTTCGTGTGGATATAAATATGCAACCCTTTTTGCTTCAAGTCCAACCATTTCGAGTGTTTGAAATACCTTTTTTTCTATCTCTTTTTTGGATAATTTTGTGTGTTCAACCAAAGGAAAAGCCACATTGTCAAAAATATTCATACTGTCAAAAAGTGCACCTTCCTGAAAAGTAAAACCGACCTTTTTTCTTATTTCATACAGTGTTTTTATATCCGCTTTTGCCACATCCACTCCATCTACTAAAATTTCTCCGCCTGTTGGTTTAAGAAGCCCCACTATATGCTTGATAATGGTGGATTTTCCCTGACCGGACATTCCCAAAATATATGTAATTTTCCCTTCAGCTATATCAAGGTTTATATCTTTTAATACCTCTTTTTTGCCAAATGTTTTTTTCAAATGACGAATCTCAATCATTTATATCCTTTAAAATTATTTAACATTTTATCAAAAATATGATATAATCAATTATAAAGGAGTGGGAAATGAAAGTTCAAAACCTAACACAAAACCATATAAACAACCATTTACAAAAAATTCAAAAAGATTTAGATAAAATATCCAATCCAAATGTAGAAGAAACAGTAAACAAATTTGTAAATGATGTATTCCAAAACGATATTGATTCCAATTTACAGGAAATTAATAATTATAATGAGGCGATTGGTTTTACACAAATTGCAAACGGGGCTTTAAATTCAATCAGGGATAATTTACACGATATAAAAACACTTCAGGCTGCATTAAACAATGCCGCACTCAGTAATGATAATTTAAACATAATCGATTCCCAAATTCAAAAATATACCAAAAATATAAATAATACTTTAGAAAATACAACATATAACAATAAAAATGTTTTTGGAAGTTTTCAGTTTAACGAAATTAATATAAATACTTCCATGCCAAATTTTGATGTTGACAATCTCGATGAATTTGAAAAATCATTAAACAGTGCATTTTCAAGTATCGGAGCGGCCCAAAATGCTTTGAGAGACAAAGTCAATAATCTGTCACAAAATATAGTATCAGAATCTGCAGCTAAAGCTCAAAATGAACCGGATATGGCCAAAAAAGTTATGGATATGCAAAATGAAAAAATAAAATTAAATGCCTCTGTTTTAGCGCAGGTTCATCAAAACAGTCTAAATATAGAATATATTACATCTTTATTAAGAGATTAAAATTTTTCTTTTTTTACCGTTTAATATTTTAACACACTTCTTTTTAATTACCCGGCCTTAATTATAAATACTTATATAAACAATAATTGATTAAAATATATGCAAAAAAATTTCTTTTATTTGTCATTGTTTTGTTATAATGATTTGAAAAAAAAATTCAAAGGAGCAAAAAATGAAAAAAATACTTGCCCTGTTTGTACTTTTAGGAGTAATTTTTAGCGGTTTAAATGCTGATTTACTCCAAGATGTTCAAAAAAGAGGTGTATTAAAAGCAGGAGTGAAATATGACTTTCCACCGTTTGGTTATGTAAACGAAAAAGGTCAGGTTGTAGGTTTTGATATAGATTTGGTTAAATACATTGCAAAAAAACTCGGTGTGAAACCTGTATTTACACAGGTTACTTCAAAAACAAGAATTCCAATGGTTCAAAGCGGGACTGTAGATATTGCAGCTGCCAGTATGACCCACAAAGTAAAAAGAGATTTACCGATAGATTTTACAATCAGTTATTATTTTGACGGTCAGTCAATTATGGTTAGAAAAGATTCCACAATTAAAAACTATCATGATTTAAGCGGTAAAAAAGTCGGGGTAATTCAGGGGGCTACAAGCGGAGACAATTTAAAAAGAGTAAATCCAAAAGTTAAACTTGTATATTTCCAGGAATATCCTCAGGCTGTTATGGCATTAAAAAGAGGAAAAGTCGATGCGGTTTCAACAGATTATACATGGTGTGTAACCCAGGCTAAAAATTCACACGGTGCATTCAAAGTTGTAGGCGGAACATTTACTTTCGAACCTTACGGAATGGGAGTCAGAGAAAATGAATCAAACTTCAGAGATGCGGTAAATTTTGCAATCCAAGATGCTGTAAGGGACGGAACTTATCAAAAACTTTATATAAAATGGTTCGGAACAAAACCAAACAGACTTCCTGAAGTTTGGCCTAAATAATTTCTCCCTTTTTCGGGATAAAGGTAAATAATGGGTTATGAATTTGACTGGCATGTGTTAATTGAATATAAGCAGCTGCTAATAAATGGATTAATTACTACAATAAAACTTTCGGTTTTAGGAATTTTTTTCAGCTTTATAATTGGTTCTATCGTAGGAATCGGAAGAGCTTCCAAAAGCTTTTGGCTGAGTCTTATTTCAAGTTATTATGTTGAAAGTTTCAGGAACATTCCTTTAATTGTACAAATGTTTTTTATATATTTTACTTTCACTCTTTCACAAATTTTTCCGTTTTTAAATACATGGGGGGATTTTTTACATATAAATGACGTGGATGCATTTTTTTCAGCCCTTTTAGCGCTTATTTTATATACGGGCGCTTATATAGCGGAAGTGGTAAAAGCGGGGATACGTTCCATTCCAAAAGGGCAGTTTGAAGCTGCAAGATCTCTTGGAATGAACAGATTTCAGGTAATGTGGTATGTAATATATCCTCAGGCTGTCAGAATTATCATTCCACCTCTTACAAGCCAGTTTTTAAATTTAATAAAAAATTCTTCTTTAGCTATGACAATAGGTGTGGCGGAGCTTACTTTTTCAACGCAACAAATAGATGCTGAAACTTTTAGAGGCTTTGAAGCGGCGACAGCAGTTACAATCCTTTATATTATTTTAACTTTGAGCACTTCGTTTATAATGAATCTCATAGAAATAAAATTTTCAAAAGGCGTAAAAAATGCTTAAAAACATAGAAAATTATTTCAAAACACATAAAATAGTATTTTGGATTTTCAATATTATTGTAATTGCTGCGCTGCTTAAAATTTTTCAAATGCTTGCATACCCTGAGACCCATTACGAAGAACTTTTTACAAAAGATAACTTAAGATTTCTGTTTTTTGGAAGACCTGGGGAAATTGGAGGACTTGCCTTAACTTTTATTTTGGCTATTGTTTCAATAATTTTAAGCTTTATACTTGGTTCAATTTTTGGAATCGCGAGATGGTCTAGTATTAAATTAATTAAAATACCATCGATTTTATATATTGAAATAGTAAGGGCAACCCCGCTGCTTATGGTTATATTCTGGGTATTTTTTGCAATACCGGTATTTTCAATGAGCTTTTTTCACACTCAGGCACATGTGTCACCTACCGTTGCGGCGATAATTGCATTTACCATATTTACAAGTGCTTATGTTGCCGAAATAGTAAGAGCCGGTATAAATTCCATCCCAAAAGGACAGTTTGAAGCTGCAAAATCTCTTGGAATGAATAATTTTCAGACATTTTTTTATATAATTCTACCTCAGGCATACAGAAAAATGATACCGGCGTTTGTATCACAGTTTGTTGCACTTTTTAAAGATACGTCTCTTGCTTATACAATAGGCGTAATTGAATTTTTCAGGGCTGCAACAATTATCAATAACAGACTTTATATCAGTTTTGAAGTATTTTCTTTTGTAGCGTTGGTATATTTCAGTATAGCATTCAGTATGAGTAAATTTTCTCATCATTTAGAAAAAAAAGTTGAAAAACAGCTTAACGCATAGGAGCATAGATGGATAATGACAAAATCATTCAGATGAAAGATATTGAAAAATATTATGGAAATTTCCACGCCCTAAAGGGTGTAAATTTCGACGTAAAAAAAGGAGAAGTTGTAGTAGTCTGCGGACCGAGCGGAAGCGGAAAATCTACACTTATCAGATGTATAAACAGACTAGAAGATATTGACAGCGGAAAAATAATTATTGACGGAAAAGATTTATATCACAAAAAAACAAATATAAACAAACTCCGTCAGGAAGTTGGAATGGTTTTTCAGCATTTTAATCTTTTTCCGCATTTGACAATACTCGAAAATATTACTTTGGCTCCGGTTAAAGTAAAAAAAATGCAAAAAAAAGAAGCCGAAGAACTTGCTATGAGCCTGCTTGAGAGGGTTAAAATTCCTCATCAGGCAAACAAATACCCAAGTGAACTTAGCGGAGGTCAGAAACAAAGGGTTGCAATTGCAAGGACAATTGCAATGAAGCCTAAAATTATTCTTTTTGACGAACCGACAAGTGCACTGGACCCGGAAATGATAGGTGAAGTACTTGATGTTATGAAGGAACTCGCAAAAGAAAATTATACAATTGTGTGTGTAACCCATGAAATGGGATTTGCAAGGGAAGTGAGTGACAGAATTGTATTTATGGATGCAGGCCAGATAGTAGAAGAAAATACGCCTGAAGAATTTTTCAACACCCCTCAAACAGACAGGGCAAAAAAATTCTTAAGCGAAATCTTACATCATTAAAAGGAGATAAAAATGAAAAAATTACTATTTACGGTTTTAGCTTTGGTATCAATGGTTTTTGCTGCCGATTTTAATCTTTGGCAAAAATCCACTTTAAATCAGGTTGTAAAAAAAGGAGTTCTTAGAGTCTGTCTGGAGCCGGGTTATGTTCCTTTTGAAATGAGAGACAAACACGGAAGAATAATCGGTTTTGATGTTGATGTTGCAAAAAAAATGACTAAAGATATGGGTGTAAAACTAAAACTTGTTCCGACAGCATGGGACGGCATCATTTCTGCACTTATTACCAATAAATGTGATATCATAATGTCAGGTATGACCATTACCCAAAAAAGAAACTTAAAAGTGGCATTTACAAATCCATACTTTTTAGTCGGTCAAACGCTTCTTGTAAATAAAAAACACAAAGGTGTAAAAAGTTATAAAGATTTAGATAAAAAAGGTATGGTAATTACAACCAAACTTGGTACTACTGGAGAAATTGCGGCAAGAAAATTATTTAAACACGCCACAATCAAAACATTTGATTCAGAAAGCGCAGCCGTTCAGGAAGTATTAAACAACAGAGCCGATGCATTTATATACGATAAACCTTACAATGAACTATTTATGGCGGATAAAGGAAAAGGGAAACTTATTTTTCTTAATCAGGATTTAACATATGAACCTTTAGGATTTGCAATAAATCACGGAGACCCTGATTTTCTAAACTGGTTAAACAATTTCTTAAGACAAATCAAACATGACGGAACTTATGAAAAACTGTACAACAAATGGTTTAGACATACTGATTGGTTAAAAAGCGTTCAATGAAAAAGTCAATATTAAAAAAAAAAGAAACAGGCTTACTTTTAGCCTCTCTTTTTTATGTGTTGGTAGGATATTTTTTATATAACGCTGCAAGCAAAATAAATTATACATGGAAATGGGATATGATTCCCAAATATTTTGTATATAATGCTAAAATTCCTCTTACAGCTCCATGTGACGGAAAGCTTCAGATAAAACAAAATAAAACTGTAATAATCTGCGAAAATAAAAAAATTTATCAGTTTGATATAAATGGTTATAAATTACAATTTAAAAATGGTGAATATTTATTTCAGGATGATGAATTTGCATATAAAGAAAAATTAAAACCGGGTCCTTTTATTTTAGGAATTTGGGTAACTATTAAAATTTCAATTATTTCAATGCTTTTCGCTTTTTTAATCGGACTTATAATAGCAATAATCAGACTAAGCGGCATCCCGGCACTTGATTATATAGGCAGTTTTTATGTCACTGTAATCCGCGGAACGCCTCTTTTGGTGCAGCTGTTTATTTTTTATTTTATAGTGGCAACTATTTTTGCACTTCCGAGATTTTGGGCGGGTGTAATGAGTTTATCTATTTTTTACGGGGCTTACATTGCAGAAATTTTAAGAGGCGCAATTCAGGCGGTTGATAAAGGACAACACGAAGCGGCAATGTCGCTCGGGTTTACACCGTTTCAGAAAATGTATCTGATTATTCTGCCGCAGGCCTTAAAAAAAGCACTTCCGGCTCTTATAGGTGAGCTTATCTCATTAATAAAAGACAGTTCACTTGTATCGGTTATATCCATTACAGACCTTACAAAAGTGGGAAGAGAAATTGTTGCAAACACATTTTCTCCATTCGAAGTATGGCTCACGGTAGCTGTTCTTTATTTGATGTTAACTTCAATTTTGAGTTTTATCGGACATAAACTCGAAAAAAGAATGAAAGCGCAGGGCGGAATTTAGTGGATAGAATATTTGCAAAATATTCTGATTTTTTATTAATTTTAACAGCCTTTTTCTGGGGCTCCACTTTTATTCTAATGAAAAAGACAATAGAAGATTTACCAACGTTCTCTTTTCTTTTTGCCAGATTTTTTTTGGCATTTTTATTAATGCTTTTGATTTTTTATAAAAAAATTACTTTAAAAAAAGAAGATATTCTTGCTGCTTGTATTCTGGGATTTTTGAATTTTATAGCTTATGCCGCACAGACATATTCTCTTAATTTTGTACCTTCAAATATTGTTGCCTTCATAACAGCGTTATTTGTGGTATTTACCCCGATATTTTCTTTTCTGCTGTTTAAAAGAAACATTAAAATATATTCCATCATCGGAGTTATAATTGCAGTTATAGGATTATATCTATTAACACTAAGCGGAAAACTAATTTTTAATGTTTATGAAATTTATCCTCTTTTGTGTGCAATATTTTTCGGTATGCATGTAAGCGTAACAGATGTTTTTTCTAAAAAATACAATATTTATACACTGGTAACTTTTCAATTTTTAGTTGTTGCACTGTTAAGTTTAGTATTTGTACCGTTTGAATCTCACAAGATAAAAATCACACCCCTTGTGATTTTCGCACTTTTTATTACTTCGTTTTTTGCAACGGTATTTGCTTTTTTCGTTCAAACTTATGCCCAAAAATACACATCTCCGACAAAAACAGCGGTTATTTTCGCTTTAGAGCCGGTTACGGCTGCATTTTTTGGAATTATGTATGGAGAAAAATTAACCTTATTTCAAATATCAGGTGGTTTTTTAGTCATTTTTGCAACAATCATAAGTGAAATAGGAGATAAAATAATTAAGTTATTTAACCCCAAAAATTATTAATAAATTCTTGGGGCGATTTTTATTTCAAACAGATTTCTTTTTATATATAAATTACCGCTCATCGGATCATATTCAATCTCTTCAGGAATAAATTCATTTACTTCTTCTTTTAAATCAAAATAAATTTTCCTCTCAAAAAACCTCTCTATTACGACTTTTGAATCAAAAAATTTTCTCTCATTTCCAAAAACATATTCAATTAATGCGTCAAATTCTCTGTATTCATCAAATTCACGTATTTTTCCATGCCAGCTTTCAAGAAAATAATCCAATGCTTCAATTCCCCTCATTTTAAACTCCTTAACAAAAATCAGCCAATAATCCTGCCTTTAACTGATTATAAACTTCCTCACCTGCAAATTTTTTAACAATTTCAAGACCAAAACACATAGCTGTTCCAGGACCTTTACTTGTCAAAACATTTTTATCCTCTACAACTTTAGCATTACTTACATATCCTTCTTTTCTTATATTTCCTTCCCATCCGGGATATGCTGTGTATCTCTCTTTTAAAACTCCGGCGGTTTTAAGTGCATACGGACCTGCACATATAGCACCCACATATTTTCCTTTTTCATCCATTTCTTTTAAAAGTTTTTGAACACTCTCATCATTTGCCAGATTAATTGCACCCGGAAGTCCGCCCGGTAATACGATTAAATCCAGCTCATCTGCATTTATAAGTTCTATTTTTGTATCTGGAATTACCCTTATATTATGGGCTCCGTAAATCACATCCCCGCCGACACCGGCAACAATTACATCAAGCCCCCCTCTTCTCATTACGTCAATAAGTGAGGTTGCTTCAATTTCTTCAAACCCGTTAGCCAAAGGAACACATATTTTTGCCATTTTTACCCCCTTTTTTTAAATATTTTACCAAAATCAATCTCTATATCACAAATATCAAACTTAAATTTTTTATCTCCTTCATAAACTTTATCAAATTTTGAATTCTTTAGCTTAAATATTCTTACCTTTTCAAAATCTGGATAAACCAAAATATAATATTCAACTTTTTCTCTTTCATAAAGTTTAAATTTAATCTCCTCATCTTTATTTGCTGTTGAATCAGAAACAATTTCTACTACAATTTTTGGAGCTGTTTTTGGATATTTTTCTATTTCTTCGCAATAAATTGCAATATCCGGCCTTACAACTGTTTTTTCATCAATAATCCAGTCAAGCTCTGGATAACTCTCACACTCACACTTTTCTAATCCATTATTAAAATATTGAACTAACCTGCTCATTAACAATTGATGCTTACTTACAGGACTTGGTGCCATTGCAAAAGGATATCCTTCAATTAATTCCCAGTCACCTTTCCAGTTTTTATAATCAAAGTATGTATAGGTCGGGGGATTAAAGCTCATATTAAGCCTTTTTTTATATTATTATACCAAATTTTTAATACTAACTCTTAAAAAGGGATACTCATCAACTTTTTTATAAATTATTCCAAACGTCCCTTTAAGTTCCGGAAGTTTTTTAATTTCTTTAACCTCTCCGTCAACCTCAACTTTAAAAGATTTAATTCTGTTTGCAATAATAAACTGATGAGAGCATAAAAGTTCATTAGCCCTTATAACAAAATTGTCATCGCACGCATAAACCACACTTCCGTCAAAACTTGGAAGCCCGTCAATTTCTTCTAAATTATATTCAAAAGTTTTTTCGGTTTCTACAATTTCAGCTAAAATAAGGTCGCTTGGTTTAAAAAACTCAGGAAGTTCTATTCCACTAATTTTAAACCCTCCAAAATCTCTAAGAATTGCTAAAAAATTTTTTATATTTTCATATTTTGGATGCAATAAAACATCTCTACCCACAATTATTTCACCTATTTCAAGTTTTTTCAAATCATATTCATCAAAATTACTTTCACTCATTAAATACCCGTCATCCATATCGTCAAAATAATTTTTTACCCTTTCAGGCACTTTTTCATAGGTAAAATGTTTGGCAATTAAAGCAATAACCGCTTCTTCAGCCATCGGTTCATAAGTTATTGAATCTTTATATTTTACCGGATGCAAAAAAATATCCACATCTATTTTTTTTAAAGGCAGATTTCCTATTGAAATTTTTAATTTTTTATCCATTTTCTTCTCTCCTAATTTATACAGATTTTGAAAATACTTTTTGATTTTTCATTTTTTTAAAATATTCATCAAAAGGCAGCACTATATTTCTAATAAGCAGACTCCCCGTCCTGCTGACTTTTATTTTATTCTTGTCAATTTCAACAAGTCCCCCGTTCACAAATTCCTGCAGTTCATTTATTTCATTTTTAAATTTATCAAAAAAATTAATACCAAATTTTTCTTCAAATCTTTTTATATCAAAGCTGAAATTTGCCATCATTTCCATTATTATATATTTTCTGATTTTATCCTCTTCATTTAATATTACACCCTTGAATGTCGGGAGTTTTCCTTCATCAATTGCTTTTTCATAATTTTTCAAATCTTTATAATTTTGGAAATATGCATTTTCACTTTCACTGATGGAAGTAAGGCCGACTCCTATTAAATCAGCCCCGCCTTTTGTGGTATATCCCTGAAAATTTCTGTGAAGTTCTCCTTTTTCAATAGCTTTAAACAGTTCATCCTCAGGCTTTGCAAAATGGTCCATCCCAACCATTATATATCCGTTATTTTCAAAAAAATCTATTACATATTTGAAAATTTTTAGTTTTTCTTCAGGGGCCGGAAGGGTAGTTTCGTCTATCTTTCTCATACCTTTTTTTAGCCATGGAACGTGAGCATAATTAAACACTGCAACTCTGTCAGGATTTAACTTAATAACGAGTTCAAGCGTTTTCTTAAATGTTTCTAAGCTTTGATAAGGAAGGCCGTAAATTAAATCGATATTTATCGATTTTATTCCTGCACCCCTTGCAATGTCAACTGCTTCTTTGGTTATTTCAAAAGGCTGAATTCTGTTTACCGCTTTTTGAGTCGCCTCATTAAAATCCTGAACTCCGAAGCTGATTCTGTTTACCCCGAATTTTTTCATAACATCCATATGAGATTTAGAAAAAAATCTTGGGTCAATTTCCACACTTATTTCTGCATCACTCTCAAAATTTTTAAAATATTTATAAATCAGTTTATAAACTTCTTCTAATTCATCAGGGGTGAAAAATGTGGGTGTTCCCCCTCCAAAATGAAGCTGTCTGACAATTCTGCCTGTATCAAGATATTCACTTAATATTTCAAGCTCTTTATTTAAATATTCAATATATCTTTTTCTTTTGTCTGCTTTTGAAGTATATACAACATTGCATCCGCAAAAATAACAGGCGCTCCTGCAAAACGGCAGATGAAAATAAAGACTTACAGGTTTATCACTTTTAAATTCATTTATAATATCTTCAGGCTTTAAATCCTTAAACTCAACCGCTGTCGGATATGATGTATATCTCGGTGCGTGTCTTGAATATTTGGAGAGTTTTTCAAAATCTATTTTTTCATTTATCATTTTTTACCTTTTCACTTGGAACTTGGCTATTTGGCATCTTGGCAACTTATCACAACTCACTACTCACTACTCACTATTTATTTAAATTCCCCTGCAAACTCTTTCCCTGCATTTTCCCATTTGTCAAAGGCAATAACAACCTCTTTTTTTATTAACTTACCATTTCTTTCAAGAATTCCTTTTATTTTAATGGAATCATCAGGCATTATTTTTGCATTTACTCCCACAGGTGCATGGCATCCCATATTCAAAGTATCGACAAAATCCCTTTCTATACTGACTTCCACAAATGTTCTTAAATCATGGAGCGGCTTAACGGCTGCGATTACTTTTTCATCATTTACAGTTTCAATTCCAAGTGCCCCCTGCCCCATTGCCGGAATAATTAAATCTGTATCAATAATTTCTAAATATTTAACAGATTTTTTAAGCCCGAGTCTTTTGATTCCGGCATGAGCCAAAATTATTCCGTCATATTCACCGTTTTTTAATTTATTGATTCTTGTATCAACATTTCCTCTTAAATCACTGATTATTAAATCATCTCTGAAAGCTTTAATCTGCATAGCACGTCTAATTGAACTGGTTCCTACAACCGCATTAAAAGGTAAATCAGCAAGTGTTTCAAATGTTTCACTTAAAAAAACATCTTCAACTGCTTCTCTTTTAGGAACGGCGGCAAGAGTAAAATGTTCCCTGTCATACTCGGTTGGAAAATCTTTAAGAGAATGTACAGCAATCTGGGCTTCTCCTCTTAAAAGGGCTTCTTCAACCTCTTTAATAAAAAGTCCTTTTCCTCCAATTTCAGTTAAAGGCTTATCTAAAATTTTATCCCCTGTAGTGGTCACAATTTTTAAACTTACCTCATGACCCAGATTTTCAAGCCTTTTCTTTACCCATTCAGCCTGCCAAAGAGCCAGCTTACTACCTCTGGTTGCAATTATTAATTTCATTTACATCCTTTAATTTTTTTGCAAATTATACAATTTTTTAATTTTATATTCTTCATCTTCCATTATCCATTTAATATTTTAGCCGCATCTTTACTGTGATAACTTATAATCATATCGGCCCCTGCTCGTTTAAATCCGGTTAAAATTTCCATCATTAATGCTTCATAATCCATCCAACCGTTCATACTTGCCGCTTTTACCATGGAATATTCTCCGCTCACATTATAAACACAAAGAGGTTTCAGTGTATTTTCTTTAACCGTTTTTATAATATCCATAAAGCTAAGAGCCGGTTTTACCATTAGAATATCAGCACCCTGAGCTTCATCTATTAAGCTTTCAAGCAGAGCCTCCCTTGCGTTTGCCGTATCCATTTGATATGTTTTTCTATTTTTTGGAAGATATTCGTTTGCGACAGGTGCACTCTCGGCCGCATCCCTGAACGGTCCGTAAAATGCGCTTGCAAATTTGGTTGAATAACTCATAATCGGAATATGTGAAAAACCGTTATTATCAAGAGCATCTCTTAAAGTAATAACAATATCATCCATCATACCGCTCGGTGCTATCATATCTGCACCCGCCTTGGCATGAATTAGTGCCTGTTTTGCGCTGATTTCAAGAGTCGCCTCGTTATCAACAGTTTTTAGTTTCGGGTTAATTATTCCACAGTGCCCGTGATCTGTAAATTCACAAAAACATAAATCTGTAATAATGGCTATTTTATTTCCAAACATTTCTTTGGCTTTTCTTACACTTCTTGCAATCAGCCCTTCTTCGCTTAAAGCATCGCTTCCGCATGAATCTTTTAGTTTTGGGATTCCAAACAAAATTACGGCTTTTATTCCAAGGTTTATACACTCATTTATTTCATCCAAAAAAGCATTTTCCCCGTTTTGATAAATTCCCGGCATTGAAGGAATTTCATTTTTACCATCAAGCCCCTCTTTTATAAAAACAGGCATAATTAAATCATTTTTTGTAATATAGTTTTCCCTTACCAAATCCCTGATATTAGCATTAAGTCTTAATCTTCTTAAATTCATTTATTCTCCTTTTTCACTGTACATTTTATTTTTCTTAATCCTTATTCCTAAATCCTTCATCCTCTTTTTAACGTAATTTCTTTACATAAATCCACAAAATATTTAGCATTATCCACAGGCACATCCGGTAAAATTCCGTGCCCCAAATTGAATATATGCCTGTGTCCTTGCATTGTATTAGCAATTTTTTCAACAGCCTCTTTTGTTGCACTTTTTGAATAAAGACGCGTCGGCTCCATATTTCCCTGGAGCGTATAATTGTCTTTAAAAATACCTAACACGTAATCTATAGGAGTGTTCCAGTCAACCCCCAATACATCAAAATCCCCGTCCATATCACCCATATATAAACCTACACCTTTAGAAAACAAAATAACGGGTATATTTAGATATTTTTCTTTTAATTCTTTTGAAATTGTTTTCATATAATTCCAGGAAAATTCAAAAAATTTATCCCTCTCAAGCGCACCGCCCCAGCTGTCAAAAACCATTACGGCGTTCGCTCCGGATTCAATCTGATTTGAAAGATATTCAATTAATTCTCTGGTGTTAAAAGCTAATAGTCTATGAAGCATCATAGGATTTGTATAAACCATTCTTTTTATTTTTGCATATTGTTTACTTCCTTTTCCTTCCACCATATATGTGGCAATTGTCCAGGGACTCCCGCAAAATCCAATTAAAGCTTTTTCTTTACTGAGTTCACTTCTTATTATTTTTACCGCTTCATACACATAAGATATTTTTTTATCCGCATTAGAATCAAGTCTGTCTATGTCTTCTTCAGAATCTATAGTTTTGTCAAAAACGGGACCAACACCTTTTTCGAATCTTAGAGGTAAACCCATTTCCATTGGAAGATTAAGTATATCGCTAAATAAAATAGCAGCGTCCACATCAAGCCTTTTTACAGGCTGGATGGTAACTTCAGCGGCAATTTCAGGATTTTTTGTCATATCCAAAAAATTACCTACTTTTTTTCTTATTTCCATATATTCAGGCAAATACCTGCCGGCCTGTCTCATCATCCAAACTGGTGTATATGAAGTTTCTTTTCCAAAACATGCATCAATAAAAATCATCTTATTCCTTTCATTATTTTTCACTACTCACTAGTCACCACCCACAAATCACTATTTAAGTATTCCCTTATCCATATGATAATCACATTTGTTTATATCTAAAAATTCACCTTTTATTCCGAAAAGTCTTTTTATTGCCGAAACCAAAATATCTGCTTCCGGAGAATCTGCCATTTTTCTAAGAGTGATATTAGGATTATGTAAAAATCTTTTAAAAGCGTTATGTAAAACTTTTTCTATCTCTTTTTCGTATTCTTCAGGCACATATTTTTTCTTTATAGCATTATTCAAGGCCAAATCGGCACATTCTTTTGATTTGGTCTGCAAGAATTTTATAACCGGTTCAATTGATACTGACTGAAGATATTTATAAAATTCAACAACGCATTTTTCTATTAAATCATTTGCAAAAACAAGTTCTTTTTTTCTTTTTTTCAAATTTTTTTCTGATATATTTTTCAAATCATCGACTTTAATTATTTCTATGGCTTCATTTTCTATTGTTTCTATATCGCAGGGAATTGCCAAATCAAACCAGATTCTTAAATAATTGGTATTTTTTATATATTCTTTTTTTATAATTGGATCTTTTGATGAAGTAGCTGAAAAAAGAAGCCTGTAGTTGTTTATAAGTTTTGGCAGTTTTTCCAAAGGGTGTACATCTATATTTACATCTTCCCCCAATTCCTCTTTAAGGACAAATGCGTTTTCAATTGTTCTATTTACCAAAATTATATTAACGCCTTCTTTTATCAAATTTTTGCATACAATTTTGGAGGTATCACCCACTCCCACAACAACAGCGGAATAACCGCTTAAATTATCGAGTCTGTCTTTTGCTTTTTTTACGGCAATAGATGCCACAGAAATAGGTTCTTCTGAAATTTGTGTCTGATTTCTGACTTTTTTTGCACATTTAAAAGAAAAATGAATAAGTCTTGTCAAATCCTGCGTCATATAATGTTTTTCATAAGCTTTTAAAAAAGCTTCCTTAAGCTGCCCGGTAATCTGGGCTTCGCCTACAACCATCGAATCCAGACTTGCAGCAACCCTGAAAGTATGCCTTATGGCATCTCTACCTTCATAAATTTCGGCACTGGTAAATTCTTCTTTTGTAATTACCTTTGAAAAAGCTTTTTCAAACAGCTCATTCAAATCTCTTTTTTGATCAAAAAAGACTTCGAATCTGTTACAGGTGCTGAGAATCATAACTTCTTTAAAATCTGTAAAATCTTCCAGTGTCAAATTGGAAAGTCTTCCCCTTAAGCCTATATCAGAATTTCTGTAATTAAAACTTATTATAAAATACATTTTAAGTCTTTGGCGAATATTCGTTTTTTTCTATTTTAAGCGGCTTGTTTATTTTTTGATACAGCTCCATTCCAAGCCCTAAAATCACCACTGCAAACCAGGCACCCATTCCGGCAAAAATAATATTAATCCACCCGTATCCGTTTACCACTTCCTGACCATAACTGTGAAGTCCCTGGGCAATATAGAAATTTACTCCGAAATATGTCATTAAAATAAAGAAAAAGCTCAAAAACGCCAATAATGAAAAAATAAATTCACCTCTGAGTTTTGGCATCATTTTAGCATGAATAACAAGTGCGTAAACAACCATTGAGATTAAACTCCATGTTTCTTTCGGATCCCAGCTCCAATATCTTCCCCAGCTTTCATTTGCCCAGACAGCGCCAAGAAATGTTCCGACACTGAGCAAAGCCAAACCTATATATAAAGCGATATAAATGATATTATTGAATTCCTTAATTTGTTTTTTAAGTTTTTCTTTGTTAATAGCAAACAAAACAAGATTAAGAAGACCCAGCATCGCTCCGACTGCTAGAAATCCGTAACTAGAGGTAATCACCGCCACATGAACCAAAAGCCAGTATGATTTTAATACCGGAACAAGATTTGTAATTTGAGGATCTATATTATTTAAATGCGCAACCATCATAAACATACCTGCTACAAAAAGGCCGGCACCAAGTGCGAGCATTGATTTTCTAAAGAAAACAAGTGATGCAAAAGCGGCGCCCCATGCGATAAATATAATTGATTCATATGCATCAGACCAGGGGGCATGCCCTGCTACATACCATCTAAGCCCCATATTAAATGTATGAAGTAAAAGAGCCAGTGCACCCAAAGTCACAAAAATAAGTTCGGTTTTCTGATATTTTTTAAGTCTTAAAACTTCAATAAATCCTAAAATTATAATAATGAGCCCAAGTGTTGAATAAATTCCTATAAGCATAGGAAAAATTTGTAAATGATTGTATTTAATTTCCCATTCTATTCTGTTTTTGGAAGGAAGTATATCGGGTGTATATGTTTTTTGAAATTCATATATTTCATTAGAAGCTTTTTTTACTCCGTTTAAATTAAATTCTTTTATATTCTTTACCAGCGAATTAAAGCTGTTTAAATAAGCCCTGGCACTGAAAGGATCCATCATCCCCTTTGTTACACTCTCTTCTATCTGATAAGGCGAAAACCAGGTATTATTCATTTTTTTTGAATTCGGTGTTGGAAAAATTTTAAAAATCTGGGCAGTGTAAACCATAAAGGATACATAAACCCTTTCGTTTATTTTTATCCATTCCCTGTCTAACTGTGTTTTTTGAATATCTGGTGTATCAAAAGCCTTATTCACCTCTTTTGTAAATTTAAAATTCCCGTTAGGTAAAAAGAAATCTATATAAGGAGCGTATTTACCTTTTATATGCAAGAGTTTTCTTATTTTAGGATGACCTATATAAATAAGGGGCAGTTTTTGAAACTTTTCTGGAAACGCCAGCATTCCCATAACTAGCTGATTATAATCCATTCCCATTAATTTATATTTTCTTGCAATTTTATGGGCTATATCCAAATCCAGCGTATCCATAGGCTCAATTCTTCCGCTTTTTTGCACCAAAATTCTCTCCCATACAGGTTCAACGGATTTGGATTTTTGTATATAAGAATCAATATCAAAAGCATTCGCCGAGTGGGGAAATGCTAAAAATAACAGCAATGAAAAAAGACCCCCTGTTTTTAATTTTTTAACGGTGATTTGAAATCTGCTTTTTTTATAAAGCATACTTATTAAAAAGCCTATTGCCATTAACAGATAACCAAAATATGTCATATACATTCCGGGGTCGTGATTGACTGAAAGTATACTTCCGCCTCCGTCCGGATCATAACTTGCCTGATAAAACCTATATCCTTTATAAACTAAAATATGATTCATATAAATATGATAATGAAATTTTTTATTACCATCTATTATTGTTACATAACTGTCATAACTGCTAGGCTGCATACTTCCCGGATAATGCTTTAAAACAAATTTATCAAGTCTTACGGTAAATCCCAGTTTTTTTACATAAATATCCGTAGGTTTAGCCCTGTTTTTAATAACGGTTATTTGATTTGCACTTTGCCCGTTTCTTAAATGTAGATTTCCCTCATATCCGAAATATCTTGTAATCCCGGCTCCGAGTAAAATAACAATTACCGAGAGATGAAGAAGGAATATAGGAGTCTTTTTATAAGTTTTATATCTGAACATTACCCCTGTTAAATTAATTCCAAGAAGCCACATAATAAGTTCAAACCATTTGGTCCCGTAAACATACTGCCAGGCTTCAAGATCCGTTTTCAAAAAGGTTGCAGCCCCCATCGCAACTATAAATATCAAAGAAAGAACCACCGCTAATTCAATAGAAAAGAAAAAATTGTATATTTTTTTTATCATTTACCAGCCTTATATTTTTGATTTACATACTGAAGAATTTTTAAAAACGTTTGAGGAGGTCTCGCGCCTATCATCCTGTAATAAAGTTCCCCGTTTGGTTTGATAAATAATATTGTAGGGGTTGAACCTGTAAAATAATTTTGAACTATCAAAGGCAAATTATCCTGATCCGCCAGATAAAACACCGGAACAAAATTTTTATTAATAAAACCGGCCACTTTATCATTTGTATAAACATTTGCAGCAAGATACCTGCATGGGGGGCAGTTTGTAAGTGATACATCAACCATAATCAGTTTATGCTCTTGGGAGGCAACATTTTTTGCCGCATTAAAACCCATTGCCCAATTGACTTTTCCGCTCCATTCAAACGCAAAAGCAAAAACAGCAACAATTAAAAACAACCATTTTTTCATTTAATTTCCTTTTTTTCTGTATTGTAACAAAAAAATTATATGAATACTGATTAAGTATATAAAAAAGAAATTATTCCGATTTCTCGGAAGATAAATTTTCTAAAAGATTAGGATGGGCAAAATTAGGCATTGTATAATCGTTATGGCATTTTACACAGCTGACTTTTTTGCCATTTTCCTTAACATTCCAATAATAAATTTTATGAATTTTTTGAATATTATCATCAAGTCCGACAACGTGGTTTTTATCTTTTAGCTCTTCTATTCCCTTATGACAGTGAAGACATGCATTATCATATACATAATGATGCATTTCCCAAAAATTTTCTTTAAAATCAACTTTTTTAATTAATCCAAAATGTGCCATTGCATCTCTTGTACCGCTAATTCCTTTTGTAACCAAATAAGAAATTATACTTGCATGAGAGAGGTGACAATCAGTACAGTGATGAGCTGAAAATCCATAAGGGTTATTTCCTCCATGCACACTGAATTCAAAACTGCTAACTTCCGGTTTCATTTCATGACAGCTTGCACAAAACTGAGGTGTTCCTGTAACATCCACCATCACCGCTGCAAAATAAGAAATTCCAATTCCGATAATAGCACCTATTATTAATGCGCCGATTGTAGCTTTTTTCATTGATTTCCTTTTTTTTATTGATATTATATATAAATTTCGTGCTTAAAAAGTGCTTTTTAAATTTTTATAACAAAAACCGCTCCGTTATTTGAATTATAAGCATTCAAATTACCGTTAAAATGTTTTGTAATAATAATTTTACTCATATAAAGCCCTATACCCGTTCCCTGGGACTGAAATTTGGTTGTAAAATAAGGTTCAAAAATTTTATCCATTATATCTTTTCTTATACCCCCCGCATTATCCTCTATTTCTAAATTATCATCTATTTTAATCCAAATCTTTTTATTTTTTATATTCCTTTCATTCAAAACGTCTATTGCATTATTTAAAATATTCATAATTACCTGTAAAAATTCATTTTTAAATCCTATAATGTTTTTTTCTTTTTTTTCAATTAATTCCACATCGATATTGTAATTTTTAAGTCTTCCTTCCAATAAAAACAGAACTTCTTTAACAGATTCATTAACATTAAATTCTTTTCTTTCTTTATCTTCTTTAAAAAAGTTCCTGAAATCGTCTATCGTTTTAGACATGTATTCTATCTGTTTAATTGCCTTATTTTTAAAATTTTGGATATATTTTTCATCTATTTTATTTTTTTTATATGCTATTTCAATATTTTGAATAAGCAGCGAAAGATGTGTTAAAGGGTGCCTCCACTGATGCGCAATATTTCCAAGCATCTCTCCCAAAGCCGCAAGTTTGGACTGTTGCATTAAAAGCTGCTCATTCTCTTTTACTTTTGCCACTTCTTTATTTATTTTTTTATCAAGTTCGTTATAATAATTGTATAAAGGTCTTGAAAAGAATATTCCGAGAGGAACTGCGACAAAAACAGATAAAATCATCATAACAATTGCCAGTTTTTTGGAGATTTCACTTGTTTCACGAATTAATTTCTTGTTCTGTAAAAAAATAACGTTATATTTGTCATTAAAATTCAGCACATAAATATCATTACTTATAAACCCCTGGGATTTTTTCATTAAATCTACAACAGGGTATCCGTATATGTCATATATATATTTGGCATTTGTAAAATCGCTGTAATAGATTTTTCCTTTTTTATCTATAACTATAATGTTAAACATATCGTTATATTTTTCAAAAATATTTTTATATTTATAAACAATATTTAAAACTTTATTTTTAAGAGGCACCGAAATATTAAAAACAACATTATGATTTTTTATATTTTCTTTTAAAATCAAAGTTTTTAATTTCGGTTTTTGTGATTGATTTATTGAACACACTATAGAATTATTTTTTTTACAATAAATATTTTTATTGTTTTGTATAAGAGAAATTTTATATATATTGTCATCACTTGAAAGGATAAGTTTAAAAATCCCAAAAAGCAGATTTTCATTAATATTAAATTCACTTGAAATTAATGGACTTTTTGATATTGCAACAGCCTTATTTACAGCTTTTTGTTTTTTTATTTTATAGTCTTTTACCAAATTTTTGACATATAAAATAACATTCTGCTGAAAATTTTCATTTTCTATGTTTGTAAAAAAATATATACTTATATATATAACAACAATAATTATCAAAAAGGCAAATAAAGCAAAGGCTATTGTTAAATCAAACTTAAATTCACTGTTTTTTTTCAATTTTATATCCGCATCCTCTTACATTTTTAATAAAATTTTCTTTTAATTTGCTCCTTAATTTTTTAACCTGTGTTCTTAAAGTATTCTCACAAATAACTTTTTCTTCCCAGACATAATCTTTAATTGTTTCGGAATCTACAACATTATTAATATTTTTAACCAAAATTTCTAAGAAATATTTTTCATTGGGGGTAAGTTCCACTTCTTTACCATTATAAAAAAGTTTTAATTTTTTTATATCAAATGAATAATTTGCTGTAATTTTTATCCTGTCCGTTTTTTTGAAAACAAGCCTTTTGATTCTCACTTCAAGCTCTTTTAAATCAAAAGGTTTTTTTATATAATCGGCAGCACCGATATTAAAGGCTTTTTCAATATGTTCTACATCTGAATAAGCGGTTATAAAAATCACCGGTGTTGAAGAAGAATAATTTTTTAATTCCTTATAAAATTCATATCCGTTCATTTTGGGCATATTTATATCCAATAAATATATATCATAATGCTCGGGATAAATCTTTTCAAGTGCCCCTTTGGGAGTTGAATAATAATCGACCTTACTACCATTCATTTCAAAATATTCTTTTATACTCTCACCTATAAATTCATCATCTTCAACCAATAATATTTTCATTTTTTTCCTTCTTTAAAAATTTATTTAATTTTATCATAAAAAGTGCCTATAAAGTGCCGTAAATGTGCCTATAAAGTGCCTTAAAATTAAATTTATTATAAAAATATAAAACATTTTTATCAATAAGTTGTATCATTTTAGTGTTAAAAAGCGAAAAAGGAGTGCTTATGTCAATGACAAGAAGAGATTTTTTAAAAACAACTGCCGCAGTGGCAGCGGCTAGTGCAGCTGGAATTACTGTTCCGGAAGAATTAAAAGCACAGGCCGAAACAAGTGAAGAAGGATGGCAATGGGATAAAGCCGTATGCCGTTTCTGTGGAACCGGATGCGGTATTATGGTTGCTACAAAAGGAGGAAAAATCGTTGCTGTAAAAGGTGACCCTGAAGCTCCAGTAAACAGGGGTATTAACTGTATTAAAGGTTATTTTAATGCAAAAATTATGTATGGTGCAGACAGACTAACTCAGCCGCTACTAAGGCTTGATGAAAATGGAAATTTCAGCAAAAATGCCCCGTTTAGACCGGTCAGCTGGAAAAGGGCATTTGATGAAATGGAAAAACAATTCAAAAAATATTACAATAAATACGGACCAACAAGTGTAGGAATTTTCGGTTCCGGTCAATATACAATTGAAGAAGGATATGTATCAAGTAAATTGGTAAAAGGTGGATGGAGAAGTAATAATCTTGATCCTAATGCAAGACACTGTATGGCAAGTGCCGTTGTCGGATTTTATCAAACATTCGGTATTGACGAACCGGCAGGATGTTATGATGATATAGAACTTACCGACACAGTAATAACCTGGGGTGCAAATATGGCCGAAATGCATCCGATTCTTTGGAGTAGAGTTAGTGATGCGAAATTAAACAATCCTGATAAATATAAAGTAGTTAATCTTTCTACTTACAGAAACAGATGTTCAAATCTTGCAGATATGGAAATAATTTTTAGACCTAATACAGATTTAGCAATTATGAACTATATAGGTAGAGAAATTCTCCATAGAAATGCAGTAAATTGGGATTTTGTAAAAAAATACACAATCTTTGCAACAGGAACGGTTGATACCGGTTATGGTATGAGAGAACCAAGTGTTGCTCAAAAATTAGACTATTCAAACAAAGAAATGCAAACAATTAAAAAACAGGCTGCAAAAGTGGTAACTGATGAAGAAGCAGTGGCACTTAGCGCAATAGGTAAATGGAAAGCCGGTGATATAATGGAAATGAAACACAGAAAAGGACATGCACCGTTTTTCCATTGGGAAATAACTTTTGATGAATTTAAAAAAGCGGTTGAACCTTATACACTTGATTATGTGGCAAGTGTTGCAAAAGGAGACCCTGACGAAAGCATTGAAAGTTTTAAAGCAAAACTAAAAAAATTAGCTGATTTATATATTGACCCAAACAGAAAAGTAGTATCTTTCTGGACAATGGGATTCAATCAACATGTAAGAGGTAGCTGGATTAACGAAATTGTGTATATGGTTCATTTACTTCTTGGAAAACAATCAATTCCAGGAAGCGGAGCATTTTCTCTAACCGGTCAGCCAAGTGCATGTGGTACAGCTAGAGAAGTTGGAACATTTGCCCACAGACTCCCAGCAGACTTACTTGTAGCAAATCCAAAACACAGAAAAATAACTGAAAAATTATGGAAAATTCCAGAAGGGACAATTAATCCAAAAGTAGGTTTCCATTTCGTAAAAATGATGAGAGAACTTGAATCTGGTAACCTTAAATGGTCATGGACTATGGTATGTAATCCTTGGCAAGATACTGCAAACGCAAACCATTGGATAAAAGCGGCAAGAACTATGGATAACTTTATTATCGTATCAGACAGTTATCCTGGAGTATCTGCAAGAGTGGCAGATTTAGTATTGCCTAGTGCTATGATTTATGAAAAATGGGGGGCTTACGGTAATGCAGAAAGAAGAACACAACACTGGAGACAACAGGTTGTAGCTCCGGGAATAGCAATGCCAGATTTATGGCAAATGACAGAATTTGCAAAAAGATTTAAATTAAAAGAAGTATGGCACAAATGGAAACTTCCAGATGGAACTGTTTTACCAGACATATTAGAAGAAGCTAAAAGAATGGGATATTCTCCAGATGATACATTATTTGATGTATTGTTCAACAGAGAAGAATACCGCAAAAACTTCCCATGGCCAGACCCAATTGCTAAAAATCCTCAAACAGGAAAACTTCATCCAAACACTGAAGCAGCAAATGACGGTAGAGAAATTATCGGAACTGACGGTAAACCGTTTAATGGATACGGTTTCTTTATTCAAAAAGCAATGTGGGAAGAATATAGATTATTCGGTATGGGAAGAGGTCACGACTTAGCTGATTTTGACACATATCAAAAAGTAAGAGGTCTAAGATGGCCGGTTGTTAACGGAAAAGAGACAAAATGGAGATTTAACACTGAATATGACCCATATGCAAGAAAATTTGCAAAACCTGGTGAAAAATTTGCATTTTACGGACCACTATTAAAAACAATTAAAAGAGGTAACTTACAACACCCTATTGCTTCTATGGGTAAAGTTCATTTACCGAATAAAGCAAAAATTTTCTTCAGACCGTTTATGGTTCACCCGGAAGATCCTAAATATGATACTGAAGGTTATAAATTCTGGTTATGTACTGGAAGAGTTCTAGAACAATGGCACACTGGGACTATGACTATGAGGGTTCCTGAATTATATAGAGCAATGCCAGAAGCACTCTGTTATATGAATCCAAAAGATGCCAAAGCTCTAGGTTTACAAAGATTTGATTTGGTTGTAATTGAAAGCAGACGTGGAAAAGTAAAAGCAAGAATTGAAACAAGAGGTAGAAACAAACCTCCAAGAGGCCTTGTGATGCTTCCTTGGTTTGATGAAAAAATATTAATCAATAAAGTTTGTTTAGATGCAACTTGTCCTATGAGTAAAGAGACTGACTATAAAAAAGCAGCAGTTAAAATATATAAAGCATAAAGGCAAAAATTGGATAGAAGGCACTTTTTAACTCAAATGGCTCAGGCAGCAGCTGCGTCTGCTGTCGCTGGAGTTGTTGTTGGAGCATTTGTTGAAGAAGACAAAGCAAAACCTTTAACCCTGAGGCCGCCTGGGGCATTGGAAGAGAGAGATTTTATAAAAACATGCATAAGATGCGGCCAATGCGTTGAAGCATGTAAAAACAGAGAAAATAAAATGATAGTAAATGGAGAGGAAATTGATACCTTAAAATTGGCAAGCCCCGGAGACAATGCTCCAATCGGTACACCTTTTTTTATAGCAAGGACGGGTCCGTGTTTTATGTGTGATGATATTCCTTGCATGCATGCATGCCCAACAGGTGCATTAACACCGGAAAAATGTAAAAACGATAAAGGTGAAGTAGCAATAGATTATGCAAAAATGGGAGTTGCAGTAATAGATTCTAGCAGTTGTATTGCATTCTGGGGACTTCAATGTACCGCATGTTACAGGGCATGTCCGGAAATGGATAAAGCTATTACAATTGAATGGAAACAAAATAAAAGAACAGGTGAACATGCATACAGAATTCCTGTTGTTCACGAAGAATATTGCACAGGTTGCGGAATGTGCGAAAGAGCATGTGTTACTGAAAAAGCAGCCATTAAAATATTCCCAAGAGAAGTTTTTCTTGGGAAAGCGGGAGACAGATACGTCAAAGGATGGAGCAAAAAAGACCAACAAAGAGTTAAAAACGCATCAACAAAAACAACGACAAAAACACCTTGGAGTGAAAAAAATCCATTAAATAACTTAAATCAAGGTATAAAATGGAATCAATAATTAAAAATAAATATCTAATTTTACGACGTATATCCCAGCTTACAATTTTATTTTTATATTTTGGCGCTAATACATACGGATGGAAAATACTTGTTGGAAATTTAAGTTTATCTAAAATTTTTGGCAAAATTCCTTTAACTGACCCTTATGCATTTTTACAAATGCTTTTTGCAGGTGCTATGATAAGTACAAATATGATTGTTGGAGTTATTATTATTACTCTTTTTTACGGACTTATTGGAGGAAGAGCATTTTGCAGCTGGGTATGCCCGGTAAATATGATAACAGATTTGGCCGCATGGCTTAGAAGAAAAACACATCACGAAAAAGATAATCTAATCAGTGCTATGAAAATTAAAAATTTCAGATACTGGTTTGCCGGAATTTTATTAATCGTATCTATGCTAAGCGGTGCAGCGGCATTTGAATTTATCTCTCCTATCGGTATTTTTACAAGAGGTGTTGCATTTTCTCTTGGATTTGGATGGGTATGGCTGATAGCCATATTTTTATTTGATGCTTTTGTTTTAAAAAACGGTTGGTGCGGACATGTATGCCCCTTAGGAGCTACTTATTCCATAATAGGTGTTAAAAGCTTAATCAGGGTTAAACACAATAAAGATAACTGTACCAATTGCGGAAACTGTTTAACGATATGTCCTGAACCTCAGGTTCTTGCACCTGTAATTGGTAAAAAAAGCGATTTCATTTCAGGAATTGAGTGTTCAAACTGCGGAAGATGCATTGAAGTGTGCAAAGATAATGCACTAAAATTTTCTATTAGAAATTACATAAAAGGAGAAAAAAATGAAAAAACTCATAATTAGTTCTTTAGTTGCTGTGGCTGTATTTACAGGATGTCAAAATGCAAATACACAAAAAAACACAGCATCTGAAAAAACAGTAAAAATTACAGGTATAAGAAAAACATCATTAAATTCAGGAAGTGAAAATTTACCTGTTGTAAAATACAATAATCAGGCACCGGTTCCAGGACAGGTAAAACTTTATAAAAAATCTTTTATAACAGCACCTCCTATGATACCTCACAGCGTTAGCGGAATGGTGCCAATTACTATCAAAAGAAATATGTGTTTAAACTGTCATATGCCAGCACCTGCAAAAGCCATGGGAATTATCCCTATGCCAAAAGATCATTTTGTTGATAATTTTGATGGTGACAAACATGTTCAAAAAGTCGCAGGAAGCAGATATAACTGTACGCAATGTCACGTTCCTCAGGCAAAAGTAAATCCTGTCGTTGAAAACAAATTTGAAAGTTTAAAACCAAGTGCAGGAATAAAATGATAAATAGATCGAAAAGAAATTTTTTCAGGAGAATTTCTTCTCCTAAATCTTTTATTTATCCCCCTTATTATGAAAAAAAAGAAGATTTTTTAACCTGTATAGAATGTGATGAAAAAGCATGCGTTAACTCCTGTCCTGAAAAAATTATAGAATTAAATAACGACATTCCTGTTTTAAATTTTGCATTTAACGGATGTACCTTTTGCGATGAATGTGCGAGAGCATGCGGAAAAGTTTTAAAATTAGAGTATAAAAAGGATAAAATAAACGCACAGTTTTTAATAAATTATAAAAAATGTCTTGCCTGGAACAATATAATATGTTATTCCTGTCAAGATATTTGTGAAAAAAATGCCATAATTTATAAAGAAATGTTTAATCCCGTAATAGATTTGAAAAAATGCAACGGATGCGGTTTTTGCATAGGTGTCTGTCCAAACGATTCAATAGAAATCATTATTAAATAAAGGATAAAAATGAAAAAATTAATAATTTTATTGTTTATGATTATAAATCTGTTTGGATATGAAAAAATTGTTTATCCAAGCTATATTTCAAAACTTACATTTAATCAAAACTATTTAATATCAGGACTTGAAAACGGTGAAATAATTGTTAAAAATTTTAAAACATTAAAGGATATAGATAAAATTACGCTGCCTAAAATTCATGATTTCATGGGTGAACTTATCCCTATGCCGATATATTCACTCGATATTTCTCCGGATAATAAGAATTTACTGATTTTGGCGCAAGGGGAAAAAGGCATAAAAATTATTTATTTATATAATTTTAAAAACAAAAAATTAACAAAAATATTTTCTACAAAAGAGAATTTAATAGAAGCAAAATACATAACAAATAATAAAATATTGATTGCAACACTGGCAGATGAAGCAATTTTATTTAATTTAAATACCAAAAAAGAAACTTATCATAAACAGATAGGAAATTATGTATTTTCAACTTTTAAATTAAACAATAATAAATCTTTGGCTGCATTTGGAGATGAAAGCGGTATTGTAACAATTATTGATGTGAAAAATGCGAGGATAATTAAAACTATAGGGGGATTTAACAAAGCAAAAACATTAAGTGTTGATTTTCAAAAATATTTAATATTAAACGCAAGTGAAGACAGAAGGGTAAGTATTTATAATTTAAAATATGATAATTTTCCTATTGAAAATAAAGTAAAATTTTTACCGTATGCTGCAGGAATTTCTCCAAATTTAAAATATTATGCCATTCAATATGATGAAAATAACGATATTGCACTGTTTGATATGAACAATAAACTTATAAAAATATTAAAAGGACACACAATGGCTTTAAACGGATTAAAATATATAAACAATAATGAAATTATAAGTTTCTCACCCGCAGAAGTTATAATTTGGAAATTAAAGGAGAATAAATGAATATATCAAGCATAATAGTCAAAACAAAACCTGAACATTATGATGCGGTTTATATGAATTTGATGGAAAGTGATTTATGTGATGTGCATTTCGGTGAAAAAGAAAAAGGAATAATAATAGTAACTGTTGAAGGCGAAAGCGTGGAAGAAGAAATATCTAAAGTAACAAGTATAGAAAATATGCCTTTTATAATAAGTGCTAATATGCATATGAGTTATAATGAAGAAGAGTTGGACAAATTAAGAAAAAATATTGACATTAATCAAACTGTAAAAGAGCTTAATACAGAAAAAAAAGCCGAAGAAATAAATTATAAAGGAAGTTTGAAAAATAAATATTAATTTAATAAAAAGTTAATTTTGGCACTTTTTGGACACTTTTTTATAATACAATACTGAAGAGTAAAAATAAACTCAAAGGAGACAAAATGAAAAAGGCACTTTCAGCCGGAGTTAGCATTGCAGCGCTAACAACAGTAGCATTTGCTGCAAACAGTTTGGATTCTAATCCAAATTATGTAAAACTTAAAAATTTCAAACCAAATCCTGCAGTGACAAATCAACAGTGTTTAATGTGTCATAAAGCTCAAGATCCTGGAATCGTAGCCGACTGGCAACATTCAAAACACGCGAAAATGGGTGTCGGATGTGTGCAATGCCACGTTGTACCAAAAAATTATCCAACAGCATTTAAAGCTCACCCATTCCAAGGAAAAAACTGGACAGTTCAAATTGCGGTATCTTCTGTGACATGTGCAAAATGTCACGCCAAAGAAGTTAAAGAATTTTTAAATTCAGGACATGCGAGAGCGGCAGCTCAATGGTTAGCAGCCAATATGAGCAAACACGGATTTTTGATGAATAAACTTGCATACAACTATGAATATATGAAAGGAAAACATCCTTCATTAAACGGTTACAGTGCAGCAAAAATGGCTGCGGGAATCAGAAAAGACAATTCTGTATTTACTTCAAATCAAAATAATCCAAGACAGGCTGATTTAGGCGTTGCAAACATATGTATTCAATGCCACGGAACAACTATTAAATTAGATAAAGAAGGAAGACCTGATCCAGCAACTTGGCCAAATGATGGTATGGCTTCACTTTATCCTGACGGAGGTGTTGGAAACTGTGTAGCATGCCACAGCAGACATACATTCTCAGCAGCAGAAGCGAGACAACCGGCAGCTTGCGAAAACTGTCACTTAGGACCTGACCATCCGGATAAAGAAATATTTGATTCAAGTGTTCATGGCCATATTTTTGAAACAAATCATCAATTTTATAATTTTAAAACAGGAGAACAAATTCCTGGCAAAACTTTAAGAGCACCAACATGTTTTACATGTCATATGAGTTCAATCAACGGGCTTAAAGCAACTCACAATGTATCATTAAGACTTAAATGGAACCTATGGGCACCAAAAAGTTTCTTAAGAACTGGTGGTACAGAAAGCGCAGGATGGGCATTCTGGAACGGTGGAGGAAAAATTATACCTGGAAAAACAATATTAAGAGGTAATCCAAAAGCCGGTAACCCTGAAGGACCAGAAGCAGCAAGAGCTCAAATGAAACAAGTATGTGCAACCTGCCACGAAGCCACATTTATAAATAACTACTTCCAAAGAGTAGATGCCCAAGTTAAAAATTACAATAATTATTTCAATGCAGCAAATAAAATGTTAAAAGAACTTAAAGCTAAAGGACTTATCAAATCTGATGTATGGAGCGATCCATTCTTTAAATTATATTATTATCTATGGCACCATGAAGGTAGAAGAATGAGACAAGGTGCGGCAATGGGAAGCCCAGATTATGCTCATTGGCATGGTGTTTTCCAAGTAATGCAAGATATCAGAGAAATGCAAGATATTTACAACTACAGAATGAGAATGCTTAAAAAATACGGAAGCGCTAAAAAAGTTCTTGAAAACGAACCTCCAATGCCAGTTGTTACTCACGAATAATTTTTCTGCCCTTTTTGGGCATTGTTTTCAATAATACAATTTAAAGTGCCTGGCACTTATTATTGCCAACCATAAAAATATAAAGTTTTATTTATTAAATTATTTTATATTAATTTTCCAAAACAAATAAAATATTTGTTTTGGAATTTCTATTTTATTTTTTACCAAATTCTTTAGCAACTCTTTTAATATCGGCTTCTTTTAAACCTTTTGCAACATTAACCATCATAGGATTACCTTTTCCGGCTTTAAATTCTTTCATTTTTGCTTCGATTTGAGCCGGTGTTAAAGTATCAAGTTTTTTAGCCATACCGCCGTTATGACACATTGCACAGTTATCACCTGCAAATAAAAATCCGGCTAATCCTATAAATGCGAATAATTTTTTCATATTAACCCTTTATTTTTAATAATAGGTTGAAATTATATTTAATAATTATTAAATTAATGTTACTTTTGGATAAATTTTTAAAATATATCTTAATATTTTTTAATTAGTAGGTAATTTCATTTTTTCTATCAATTTTATATATTACCACAATCATCAAAATAATACCCGTTAGTTCTATCAAAACCGCAGGCGCCACTACTCCTACAGCTCCCAAAAGGGTTCCTATTATACATAAAAACATCCCGAGTAAAAAAGTTTTATCACTCCAATATTCTTTTACAGCATCCATTGTTTCTCCTTATTTAACTTATCTAATTCCTTTATAAATAAAATAAATACCTACTAATATTAACAAAATTCCGCTTGCTTTTTCAATTAAACCCATATAATTTTTTGCTTTTTGTATAAATCTGATACTCCAAACGGTAAAAATAGCCATAAGTAAAAACGGAAGAGCAAGCCCGAGAGAATAAACAATCATCATAGAAACACTTTTTGCCGGGTCGGTTGCCGCCATTCCAACAATTGTGCCAAATATTGGGCCAATACATGGTGTCCATCCAAATGCAAAGGAAACCCCAAGTAAAAAACTTCCTGCATTTTGCAGATTTAATCTTTTTTCATACTGAAAAATTTTAAATTTAATAAATCCTCCTATATTAAACCCGAAAATAATTATTACAATTCCTGCAATTACATTTAACCATTTATTCGCAAATATATTGCCTATTAAATTTGCCGCCGCTGCACCTATTAAAACAAACACCAAAGCAAAACCCAAAATAAACAAAAAGGAATTAATTAAAATTTTAAGTCTTTCTTTTTTATTTAAATTCCTCTGTTCAATTTCTTTTGCACTTATTCCTGTTATATAAAAAAAATAAATCGGCACAAGAGGCAATACACAGGGAGAAAAAAATGAAAGAACACCTGCAATAAAACTTACGATAAATGGCATCTTGTCAAAATAATCAAACAGAGAATAAACCATATTTTCCATTATTTGCCTTTTTGATATTTTTCGTTATACTGTTTTAAAACTTCAAGAAAAACTTTAGCCGGTCTTGAACCGAAAATTCTGTAATAAAGCTTATCATCCGGTGTAATCAACAATACATTGGGAGCCGCACCCGTAAAATAAATTGAAAACTCAATGGGAACCCTGTCTGTATCGGCATAAATAAATATAGGTATAAAATTTTTGTTTATATAATCAATTACAGGTTTGTATTTATATACAATATTTGCCATATACCAGCATGGAGGACAATGATGAACGGAAATATCGACCATTAGAAGTTTATGCTCCTTTTTAGCCAACTCAAATGCATTCTTATAATTTTTTACCCAATGAATTCCATCTGCAAAAATAGAAGTCAAAAATAAAAAAATCAAAAACAATTTTTTCATTTCTTTAACCTTTCAGCAAGTTCATAGGAATTTTTAATACAGTCGTTAAAACTGATGCCATTATAAGCATTGCCTGTTAAATAAATATTAAATTTTTCTGCTTCGGTGAATATATCTTTAACTAATTTCTGATGACCAAGGGAATAATTTGGAATTGCGTTTTTATGAAGCTTTAACCACGTTATTTTCGGATTAGCATTTTTGATAATTTCATATATATCATCAAGCGCTGTTTTAATTATTTCTTCTTTATTTAAATCTTTAATTTCAGAATACCTGGCTCCGCCCAGCATTGCCCTGATTCCGTTTCTGTTTGGAAAAATATATTTGTCCATCAATATACCGAGTGTTTTATTTTTTATAGTTAAAATACCGAAAGATTTAGGTGTAACACTCTCAAAATCAAGTCCGACAATAGCAACAGGGTTATAAGGGATTTTTTTTAACAAATCTGAAAGTTTTTCATATTTTTTTAAAATTTCTGATGCCGAATAAGCCTCCGTAGCTATTACAATTTTATCAAAATCTTTCAGTTCATCTACATCTTTTATTTCTTTAATTACAAAATTTGCTTTTGTTTTTTCTTTTAGTTTATTAATAAATTCACTCATTCCGTATTCAAATGAATGAAGTTCCCCCGTAGGTTCCCCTCCCCTTTTTAATTTAATCATACCTTTAAAAAGAGAACCGTATTCACATTCAACTTTTTTCAGTTTGGGAAAAGCGGCATTCATAGAAGTCATTTCAGGAGTAGAGGCGTATATGCCGGCCAGCATAGGTATCATCATTTTTCTATAAAATTCTTTGCCGAGTCTTCTGATTGCAAATTCTTTTACACTCTCTTCCCTGTCACATACGGGTTTTATAAAAAATTCTTTCAAAATCCTGATTTTCCCTTTCAGGCTCATTATATCACTTGTTAAAAATTCAATAGGTTTTGAAGGAAGTTTAATCAGTTTATCATCATAAATATATCTGATTTTTGCATTTTCATCGGCTTTTATAGGTTTTATGCCTATTTTTTCACATAATTCAAGCGTTTTGGGAGAATTATTTAAAAACCCGTTTACACCTTCTTCAAAAAGATAATTCCCAACTTTTTGCGTATAGGCTTTTCCGCCCCATTTATCTTTTTCAAAAACAGTTATTTCATAATCATTCTGAAGATAATATGCAAGGCTTAACCCGCTTATACCTCCCCCCACAATTGCTAATTTTTGCATTTTTTTCTCCTGTAATAAAAAATTATAAAACCAATTATAACCAAAAAAGAGCTTAAAATCTGTCCCATCGTTATATGGCCGACAATAAATCCAAGCTGAGGGTCCGGCTGGCGCCAAAATTCACACAGACTTCTGAAAACGCCATATGTAATTAAATACAAAGCTATCAATTCCCCTTTGCATTTGTAAAATTTTTTGTAAAACCAATAAATAATTATAAAACTAACCAGTCCTTCAAAAAAAGCCTCATATAAACCGATAGGATGCCTTAAAGCACCGTCTATATAAACCCCCCAGGGAACATCGGTAATCCTGCCGACTATTCTTTCGTTTAAAAAATTGCCGAGTCTTCCGAAAATATATGCAAGCGGAACGGCGAGAGCCACAACATCAACCAATTTCCATAAATCAACTTTTTTAACTTTTACAAAAATCAAAGTGGCGAGAACAAATCCTATTACCGCCCCGTGATAACTCATTCCTGCAATTCCCACAAATTTTCCGCCCTCAAAAGGATTAAACATCTCCCAGGGATGAAGGAGATAATAACTGTTATCTCCTGGCATATAAAATAAAACATATCCGAATCTCGCACCCAAAATAATTCCTATTTCAGCCCATATAAAATATTCGTCTATTATCTTTTTACTAAAACCCATTTTTTCGCCGAATTTAATCCCCAAATAATAACCCAAAACAAGTGCTGTTATATACATAATTGCATACCAGTGAATATGAAAAGGGCCTATATTAAGGGCAACAGGATTTATATGAGAGTAGATATGCTGCCAGAAATTTATTAAATTATTCATTTTCCATTCTTTTCACTACTCACTACTCACTATTTTCACCGTTTTCTATTGACTTGGCAATAAGTTCGATAGGATGCATAAATTTTTTATTATCCCCCACTTTATCAAGATGCTCGGTTATCTGCATTCTGCAAGCACTGCATTCAGCACTTACAATTTCAGCGTCTACCTTTTTAATCATTTCGGCTTTTTTCAACCCTTCTTTTCTTGCCAGATGAAATTTTTCACTCTGAATTGTAATACCGCCAAATCCGCAGCACATATCAGGATTTTCCATTTCATTTATCTGATAATTTTGACTTATAAGAGCTCTCGGTTCTTTTCTTATATTAAACACCTTACCGAAATGACACGCATCATGATATGTGATTTTTTCTTTTTCTTTTGGAAGTTTTGCAAGCCTTTCTTTTAAATCGGTATATTTATAAAACCATTCGGTGGTTCCAAAAATTTTGGATTTTATTTTTTTATGCCTTTCCAGCCACTCCGGCATATGGTATGTTATAAATTCTTCATAATCTTTTTTTAACATTGCTGTACAGGTGGCTTCCGGGACAATAATGGCATCAACCTCATCAATGAAAGTTTCAAAATATGTAATATTATATTCTACAAGTTCTTTTACTGTTTTAAAATCACCCGTAAAATAAGCCGGTGCCCCGCAGCAAAGCTGCTTTTTAGGGATAAAAATATCAACATTCAAAAATTTAAGCACTTTTATCAGGGCATCGCCAACCTCGGTATAATTGTAATTGGCCATACATCCGATAAATATAGCAACTTTTTTTTGAGGATTTTGTGCTTTTATCCTTTCTGGATATTTTTTTAAAAAAGGTTTTTTCTTAAAATAAGGGAGTAATCTTCCTTTATGTAAAAGAGGTATGGAAAAGCGGGAGCGCATTGCGTTTTTTTCCTGCTCAATCTTAAACCCGCATGTCTGAAAATAAAAACCGAGCCTGCTTACCAAATCATAAGCCCATCTGTTTTTCAAAAGATAAAAAAATGCTCTTTTAAACCAGGCTATTCCAAATTTTTCGGCAATTTCGGCTCTAATATTTTCTATCATAAAATCGGTGGGAATAGAATTAGGACATATTTCCACACACTGGTTACACAAAAAACAGCTTTCAAAAATATCTTTTGCATTTTTATCAAGCTCAATTTCTCTTTCTTCCACACCCTTCAAGAGATCCAAAAAACCCCTAGGAGATGTGGCTTCGTCAGGATTTATTCCATGAATAGTACATCCCGGAATACACTTTCCACATTTTATACACATATCCGAAAATTCACTGAATTTAAACACCGCGTACCTTTTTTAACAGCAAAATATCAAAACAAAACTATTTTGTCAATTTTCACAACTCACTACTCACCATTTTCACTATTTCTTAAGAGTATTGAGTCTCTCTTCTTTTGTCCCTATAGAAGTAATCTGAATTCCGAAGTTTCCGTCAACGATTACAACTTCTCCTTCACCTATTTTTTTATCCTCTATCAAAATTTCAAGCGGTTCGTTTGCAAGCTGGTTAAGTTCAACGATTGAGCCTATATCCATAGAAACAACATCTTTTAAAAGCATAACCTTTGTTCCAATCCTCACACGAAGCTGTAATTTTACATCTAAAAGCATTTCCAAATTTTTAACCTCTGGAAGAGGCTTGGTTTTATCTGTCTCTTTTTTTTCTTCAATATGTGTTTTTTTACCTCTGATAAGAGCATATATTTTATCATCCAAAAGAATATGACACTCTTTTTTTATATCTTTTATAGAACAATTTAAAACGATGTCATCTGCATAATCAAATTTTTCTTTTTCCTGATTAAAAGTAACATCTTTAATCTGAAATTTTAATTTAGGCAGATTTTCCTGTGCTTCAAGTGTTGTTGAAAGTGATCCGAATATATTGGATACAATTTCTTTTATAGCATCCAAATCGTCTTCATTCATTTCACTTTTCGCCTCTCCCTCACCTGCAAGCATTAAATCTCCGAGAATTGTGGCAATTTCCGGAGGTATAATAACTGCCAATTCACCTTCTTTGGACTGCAGAGTTATTTTTGCATAAGGAGGCTCAATATCTACTTTATGTTTTTCTTCTTTCAAAATTACATCAGGAGCTATTCCTATTAACCCCTCCACCACAGATTTTATTTCATTTATCAAAATATCTATAAAATTATTCATTTTTCTCCCCTGATGTTATATTTTCTATTTTTTCTTTTCTCATTTGTTCAAGTTTTTCCAAAATCTCTTTTACCTCATCATGCTCGGTTTTTAAAATGTGTTTGATTTTGATACTTCTTCTGTATCTGCTGACCCCAAAATCTGCAATAAATTTTTCTCTGCCGTCCACTTTAACAACAACTGTATCATTGGCCGGCCTGTTTAGCTTTATTATATCACCGACTTCCAAATCAATAATTTCCTTCATACTCATATAAGCATATCCGAGTATTGCCTCGAGCTCTATTTTTGCCCCTCTTATAAGAGCTCTCAGTTCCGTATTTCTACTTTTTCTGCCTGTTGTCCCGCTTAGCATTAAATCTCTGTTTGCGAGTTTTGGAAGAAGGGATTCAATAGAAATAACAGGATAACAAATATTCATCATTCCGCTTGTATGACCGATGACAATTTCCATAACAATCATAACAACAATTTCATTCTGGGCAACAATCTGAACAACATTGGGACTTGATTCTTTTGCTTCTATTACCGGAAAAAGTTCCATTATAGGCGACCAGGCCTCTTTCATATTTTGTGTAATAACCCTTAAAATCTGATCAAGCAGACTGAGTTCTATATCAGTAAATTCCCTGTTAGATTCATAAGAAGAACCGCCCCCTCCGAGTAACCTGTCTATCATAGGGAAAACAATTGAAGGGTTAATTTCAATTACACCTTTTCCGTCAAGCGGTTTTAAAGAAAAAACGTTAAACGACGTCGGACTTGGCAGTGACATTAAAAATTCACCATAAGTCATCTGGTCGACAGAATGAAGCTGGATTTCAACAATACTTCTCATAAGTGCGGAAATATCACTTGCAAGATTTCTGGCCATTTTGTCATGTATCGCTCTTAAAGAACGGAGCTGCTCTTTACTGACCCTGTTTGGCCTTTTAAAATCATATAAAGTAATTTGGCGCTGTTCTAGTATATCAGGAGCTTTTTCAAGCTCCTCAGGTGCCACGTTTTCTTCCTGAACAACTTCTAAAAGCGCATCAATTTCTTCCTGCGATAATAATTCAGCCATTTAATTTTTTCCTTATTTTTCTTATAACATGCGAGTGTATCTGGGAAATTCTGCTTTCGGATACATTTAATATATCACTTATTTCTCTTAATGAAAGCTCTTCAAAATAATAAAGTTGAATCACAAGCTGTTCTTTTTCGCCCAACTCTTTTAAAACTTTCTTAATTATATCAATTAATTCTTCCTCTTCAACTTTTTTAGAAATATTTTCAAAATAATTTAGCTGCTCTTCAATTGGCATTACATTATATATTTCTCCCGCTTTTTTTGCTTTTTTTATTTTTTCTATACTTTCGTTTAAAACTTCGGCCAAATATTCGTCACTTGGGGCAGTTCCGAATCTGGACATATAATTCTCCGTAATTTTATCAATTTCTTTTACAAGTTTTCTCTCAGCCCTGCTTATGGTATCAAGACTTCTTAAAAAATCGAGCATTGCCCCGTAAACCCTTTTTTGTGCATATCCCCAAAAATTATCATTCATTTTAGGGTCATATCTTTTTGATAATTTCACAAGTTCTTCAAGCCCGATTGAAACCAGATCATTAAAATCAATACTGCCTGGCAGTCTTTCTTTAAGTCTTGCCGCCATTGCCTTTACCGCGGGCATATAATTAACCGCCAGAGAATCCCTGTATTCTTTTAATGTCTGTTCGTAAGGATTACACATGTTTCTTCTTTAGAATTTTTAGTTCTTCTTCTTCAAATTTTTTTAAAAATTTATAATTTTCATAAATAATATCCTCTTTTTTTTCAAGTTCTTTTATCTGGGAATTAACAATTTTTTCTATTTCGTTTTTATTAAAAATAATATATTTTGAAAGCATTGTATATTTGATAAAAAAAGAAACACTTGCCAAAGAAAGAATATAAAAAGCAGATGTTGTGATAATCACAAACCAAAAAAAATTATATACATCAAAATTTTTCAATATTCCGAATATTACAGCAATAAAAAAACCGCTTACAGTAGAAAAATAGATAAAATTTTCCGCTTTCATTTATTTCCTTTAAAACTGAGAAAATATCTTTTTAAAAAATCTTCCGATTCCTTTATTTTCAGTTTTAAGCACTTTTCGTTCCGAAATTTTTGCCAGTTTTTTTGCAATATTATATATCTGTTCGCTGGAAAACGAATAAGGCTCCTGCTTTGTAAAAAGAGCCCTGTTTATAGAACAGTTGGTAATTATTTTATCTTTTTTTAAATATCCTATCATTTGAAGTCTTAAATCTTTTTTTAAATTATGTTTGGCCACATTGTTTATTTTTGAAAATATATTAATTGCTTCTTTTTCGCTGTTAACCTCATTTAAAAACATAAAAATTTTATCTTTTTTTTCACTTATCAGTTTTATCATGGCATATGCATCGGTAATGGCGGCAGGCTCAGGCACCGTAACTACAATAATATCATCGCTTGCCTCAAGGAACATTTGAACTTTTTTATCTATTCCCGCACCCGTATCAATAATAAAAAAATCGTAACCATTTAATATTTCAAATTCAGAGAAAAATTTACTGAGGGTAACTTCATCTGCAAAATCCATTATTTCTTCACCACTTTTTCCCGGGATTAAAATAAAATCCTTTTCAATTTCAACAATAATATCTTTTAAGGAGCATTCATTTTTAAGTACATTATATATGTTTTTATCACTTTTAACTTTTAATATTACATCCAGATTAGCTAAGCCTATATCAGCATCAAAAAGAGCAACTTTAAACCCCAATTTATGCAGGGCATAACCCAAATTTGCTGTAATTGTACTTTTCCCCACACCTCCTTTTCCACTGGTTATCGCTATAAAATGAACATTTGAGGGTTTGGTATTTCTTTCTTGAACCAGTTCTTTGAGTTTATCGGCTTGAGTTTTCAATTAAACTCCTTATTTAAAATACCTTTAAGCAAATAATCGGCCCCGGCCTGTGTTAAATCGTCCGGAACTTCCTGTCCTGTCGAAAAATAACTGACAGGTTTTTTTGTTTCAATTAAAAGAGAAAAAATATTTCCATAATTTTTTGTTTCATCAAGTTTGGTGAAAACAAGTGTATCGATAGGCAAAATTGAAAAATTTTTATAAATATCCAGTAAATCATCATATTTAGTTACAGCTGAAAGAACCAAATTTATATTAATTTCGGCAAACGTATCCACTTTTAAAAAATTTGATAATTTTTCAATTTTTTCTTTATCATGCTGGCTGCTTCCTACCGTGTCAATTAATATATATTCATTATGCCGCAGACTTTCAAGAGCCAGTGAAAAATCGCTCGGGTCCACCACTGTTTCTATAGGAAGTCTCATCATTTTTGCATAAGTCATTAATTGCTCAACCGCTCCTATTCTGTATGTATCTAATGTTATTATCCCAACTTTATGGCGTTTGGAAAGTTTGTAAGCAAATCTGGCAGCCAGTTTTGCAATGGTTGTGGTTTTACCAACCCCGGTAGGCCCCACAAACATCATAATTTTTTTATGTGGAGGAGTTATTTCCCTTTCCATTCTTACAGGTATCATTTTTTTAAGAAGTGTATAAAAATATCTTTTTATCGTTTGGGAATTTTTTCTCATTTTTAAAGGCATATATTTTATTGTAAGTTTCATTATTTCGTCCAAATGTTTTTCATTAATTCCACTTGCACGTGAAAGTGCGTATATTTCACTGAATTCGGGAGGCAACTGTAATTCACTTTTATTTGCAATTTTCCACATACTCGCCTGTAAAAATTTTAATGTGTCACTTATTTTTGTAACCTGTTTTTTAAGTTCAATTATTTCGTCATTTTTTTTTGGCGTTAAATTCGGCTGATTTATAATTTCTTTATTTTCTTTTTTTGAGATAGAAGATATTTCTTTTGCCGCACTTGAAAGTTTTAACATAACCTCTTGTGCATGTTCTTTATCACTCATCGGTTTTCTGGGCCTGATATTGGATTCTTCAACAGCTACAACAATTTCATACAGACCCGGGCTTGTAAGGGTTTTTTTCTTAATTTCTTTGCTTGAAACAATTACAGCGTCATCCCCCACCTCTTCTTTTACTTTTTTCAAAGCCTCGGTATAACTTTCAGCCGTATATGTTTTTAACTTCAATTTAATCCTTTAAAATAAGTGGAATTAACACCGAATCCCTTTTTTTGAAAAAAGGATGCGGTAAAATTAATTTTTTTGTATTAATTTTTATTTCATTAAATATAATTATATCCAAATCCAACGTTCTTGGTGCATTTTTAAATGCTCTAACTCTTCCGAATTTTTTTTCCACATATAACAAAAAATTTAAAAGCTCAATTGGAGAAAAATTTGTTTTTATTATCATAATGGTATTATAAAAATCATTTTGAGCCAAATATCCAAAAGGGGGGTTTTTATAAATTATTGAAGTTTTTATAATATCTATTTTGGGATGGTTTGATAAAAACAGATAAAGTTTTTTGAATCTTCTTATGCAGTTTCCGATATTACAGCCAATTCCAATTAAAGCAATGTTTTTTTTATTGCTTTTTTTATAACTGTCCGGATAAAATGTAGTTTTTATAATTTTTCTGTTGTCATTAAATTTAAACCTTACATTCATTCTTAATTTTCCATTTTTAATTTTTCATTATCCACCGTGGCCGCTTTTGATAGCCGGGTGAATTTAATTCGCTTTGCTCATTTGCGCTCATTTTCCATTCTCCATTTTACATTTTTCATTTTTAACTTATCTTGGCATTCCCCTCCCTACAATATATCCGTATATTCTTCTTATTATTCTTTTGATGACAGGAGTAAAATCTCCTTTTTTTATAGCTCTTTTTATTGCGTTAATATCGCCTAAATATTTAGCTGTTTTATAAAGAATACTTCTAATTTTACCAATGCTCATTTCCCCCTCCTTTTTTAATACAATCCACTATTTATAATTTACACATTTTCGCTTAACACCTTGGTTTTACCGTTAAAATCAATCATAACCATGTCCTCTATTCTTACACCAAATTCATTTGGCAGATATATGCCCGGCTCTATTGTAAAAACCATACCTTCTTGAATAATTATATCATTTCTTGAATTAACAAAAGGCCATTCGTGAATATCAAGCCCTACCCCATGCCCAAGGGAATGGACAAAATATTTCCCGTATCCGGAATTTTCTATAACTTTTCTGGCTATTTTATCAAGAGCGGAAATTTTTTCGCCTATTTTTACGGCTTTAATAGCTTTTTCCTGAGCTTTTAGAACAATATCATATATTTTTTGCATTTTTTGGTTTTTAAATTTTTGAAATTTACCCATCGATATATTCTTATTTATTGAAACGGTTCTTGTTCTGTCAGAACAATATCTTTTATATTTGATTCCCGCATCAAGTAAAAGCAAATCATTTTTTTTAAGTTTTTTATTTGTAAGTTTTGCATGGGGTTTTGCGGCATTTTCATTAATTGCCACTATCGGAGCAAAACTGAGTTCTCTTTTCCCCCTACAGGTTAGTTTTTCTTTAAATCTGTATGAAAGTTCATATTCATCAATACCGCTTTCAATTGCTTTAGAAAATTCATCAAAAGCTTTTGCACCAAGTTTCACCGCTTTTTTAATTATTTCAAGTTCATTTTGTTTTTTTATCATTCTCTTTTTATGTGAATAATTTTTATCATTTTTAAGTTTCACAGCCGCTGATAAATAATCATATTCCTCTTTTGACCAGTTAAGCGGGTCTATAATTAGTTTTTTAACCCTTTTTTTAAGAATAATTTCTCTTGCTTTTTTTATTAAATTTCTCTCTTCAATAACTTCGGCTTTTGCTTTTTTGGCCTCAAGGGTATATCTCCCGTCTGTTATTAAATATTTTTCTCCGTCAACTGAAAGTAAAATGCAGTTATCGTTTGAATAACCGCATTCATAATAAATTTCATTTTCTTTATTTAATATAAAATTTTCCATTTTTACCACTCACTACTCACCACTTTCACCATTCACTCTTTTTTGCGCTTCTTTTGCCATTTTAATTTCATTTAAAATCTGCATCATTGCAAGCAAGCCTAAATGATAACTAAAAGGTCCGAACCCGCTTACCGTTCCGGCTGCAACATCCGAAATAAGGGATTTTTTTCTAAAATCTTCTCTTGATTGAATGTTGCTCATATGAACCTCAATCACAGGTATAGGAATATTTCTAAGAGCACTGACAGCATCTCTTATTGCAACAGAATAATGAGTTAAAGCGGCGGGATTAATTATAATCCCGTCTGTTTTATCACTAACAGATTCCTGAATTGAATCCACAATATCACCTTCGTGATTTGATTGATAAAATTCAATTTCAAATCCGTTTTGTTTGGCTACAACCTCCATATTTTTATTGATGTCTTCAAGTTTCATAGGCCCGTAAATATTTACTTCCCTGATTCCCAACATATTCATATTTGGTCCGTGTATTACTTTAATTTTCATAAAATCTCCTTTTTTATTGTAATTATATTAAAATTTGGCATATAATTTGCTTTAACTTAATAAAAAGGAACAATTTTGCTTAAACTTAAAGCTGATTATGTATTAACTTTTAATGAAAAAAATGAAATTCTTTTAAATGCCGAAGTATTGTTTGAGAAAAAAATAATAAAAGTCGGATATAATTTAGATGAAACTCCCGCTGTTTATTTAGGTAAAAATTCGGTTTTAATGCCTGCACTTATCAACAATCATACCCATTTAGAATTTTCTTCAAACAAAACCACACTAAAATATGGAGATTTTATTACCTGGCTAAATTCTGTCATTCAAAACAGAGAAAATCTTTTTACAGGATGCAATTCCAAATGTTATAAAGATTCAATAAATGAAATGAAAAAAAGCGGAATATGTGCTTTCGGGGAAATAAGTTCAAGTGGAAACGATTTAAAATATTTAACCAAACAACCATTAAAAGTTGTTTATTTCAATGAAATTATAGGTTCAAACCCTGCTGTTGCGGATATACTGTATCAAGATTTTTTAGCACGCCTTGAAAACAGCAGAGAATATGAAAACGAGAAATTTAAAACAGGCATTTCTGTTCACTCCCCCTATTCAGTCCATCCTGTTTTAATGGATAAAGTTATAGATATTGCTAAAAAAGAAGAAATGGTCATGCAAACCCATTTTATGGAAAGCAAGGCAGAAAGACTTTGGCTTGATCAGGCCAAAGGGGAATTCAAACTTTTTTTCGAGCAGAATTTTAAACTCTCACATCCGCTGATAAAACCGATTGAATTTATACAAAAATTTAAAGATACCAAAACAACTTTTATACACTGTGTTCATGCCAATGAAAAAGAATTAGAAGAAATAAGCAATATAAAAGGATTTATATCACATTGCCCCATATCAAACAGACTTTTAAATACCGGATTACTTAATTTGGAAAATGTTAAAAACAAATTAATAGATTATTCGGTTGCAACAGACGGAAAAAGCTCAAATTATTCACTTAACCTTTTTAAAGAAATTAGAGCCGCCCTGCTTATGCAAGTTGAACTTCATCCAAAATATCTTGCAAAAGATTTATTAAAAGCGGTAACAATTAATGCGGCGAAATCTTTGGGACTTAATAACGGCAGTATTGAACCAACAAAAGATGCGGATTTAATAAGTTTCAAATTACCTGAGAGGGTTAATGATATTGATAATTTGTTTCTTCAAATTATTTTACATACAAATGAAGTGGATTATTTATACATAAACGGAGAGGAAATTAATTTGTAATATTTATAATTTCCACTCTTCTGTTTAATGCCCTGTTTGTTGAAGTTGTATTTGGAACTAAAGGATAATCTTCTCCACATCCTTTTACAACAATCATTTTAGGGTTTACACCGAATTTTATCAATAATTCAGCCACAGCCTTTGCTCTTCTCAAAGACAATTTTTTATTATACTCTTTTGAACCAATATTATCAGTATGTCCGGCAACTTCAATTTTTTTAATCTTAGAATTGGATTTTATAGCAAGGGCGATTTTTTGAATATCTTTATAATATATTTTTTTTACATCTGCCTTGTCAAAATCAAAATTAATTCTTAATGTTGCAATTATAGGACATCCATTATGGTCAACTGCCAGTCCTTTCGGTGTGTTGGGGCATTTGTCAAATTTATCTATAACACCGTCTCCGTCGGAATCTTTTACATTTTCACTTTTATACACAACTTTTTCTTTACATACAGTTTTTACTTTTTTTAAAGCAGTTTCATTTTTATCTTTCCATCCCGCCACTTTTTGATTACCGGCCAAATCAACAACATTTGTTGCCAACGGTTTATCTGCACATCCTGCGAATAAAAACACCAAGCTTCCCAAAATAATTAATCTTTTCATATTATCTCCCTTTTAAAATTTCTCTTTGTCCTTTACTGTTAGGTTTGGAGAGTATCCCCATTTTTTCCATCTGTTCAATTAAATTAGCTGCTCTATTATACCCAATATTTAGTCTTCTTTGAAGATAACTTATGCTTGTTCTTTTTTCTTTTAATACTATTTCTTTCGCTTCATCAAATAATTCATCCAGATCATCGATATTTTCAAGCATTTCACTCTCTTCGTCAAGGGTATTCAAAAAGCTTACGTCATATTCAGGCTCTCTTTGTTTTTTTAAGAATTCCACAACTTTTTCAATTTCCTCTTCACTGGCAAAAGGGGCATGAAGTCTTATTAAGCCTGTAATTCCCGGAGGCGTAAAAAGCATATCCCCACGCCCTAATAAACTTTCAGCGCCAAATTGGTCAAGAATAACCTTGCTGTCAATTTTCTGCCCTACTTTAAAGCTGATTCTGCTTGGCAAATTTGCTTTAATAAGCCCTGTTACAACATCTACACTCGGGCGCTGGGTAGCAACTATCAAATGTATTCCGCTCGCCCTTGCCATTTGTGCGAGTCTGGCAATGGAATATTCCACATCTTTTCCGCTTGTCATCATTAAATCGGCTAATTCATCTATAATTATAACAATATACGGCAGTTTTTCTTTTACTTTTTGATTAAACCCCTCAATATTTTTAACCCTCATTTTAGCCATCAGCTTATAGCGTCTTTCCATTTCCTTCACCATAGCGTTAAGAGCCACTATAGCTTTTTTAGATTCCGTAATTACAGGCGTCAGTAAATGCGGAATATCGTTATAAATGGAAAATTCAAGCATTTTCGGGTCAATCATTACAAATTTAAGCTCATCGGGAGAGTTTCTGTATAAAAGGGATAAAATCATAGCGTTAATTCCCACACTTTTACCGCTGCCGGTCGTTCCTGCTATCAATAAATGCGGAAGTCTTTTTAAATCGGTTACAAAAGGTTCCCCTACTATATCCTTGCCCAAAGCTATGGTCAGAGGGGATTTTGCCCTTTTAAATATAGAACTTTCAAGAATTTCCCTTAAATAAATTGTCTGCATTTTATCATTTGGTATTTCAATCCCCACCACATCTTTCCCGGGAATTGGAGCCTGAATCCTGATTGACTGGGCTTTAAGCGCCATAGCCAAATCATCCTGCAAAGCCAAAATTTTACTTACTTTTATATGCGGAAGAGGCTTAAATTCAAATGTGGTAACCACAGGTCCGACATAATATCTTACAACATCGCCTTCTATTTTAAACTGTTTAAGCTTTTCAATCAATATTTTAATTTTTTTATCAATTTCTGCTTCGTTTATTACTTTTTTCTCATTTTTAGGTTTTGCCAAAAAATCCATTGGAGGAAATTTCCAGTTTTTAGGCAAATCCCTTTTACCCGTTTCAATCTGGGAGAGCAATTTTTTGGTATCTTCTAAAACTTCAACTTTAGTTACATTTTTCTCTTTTTCATTTTCTTTTTTACTTTCAATCTCTTCACTTGGCTTCTTGGCTTCTTGGCTACTACTTGCTTCATTTTCAATTATCTCTTTTTCCTCTTCAAAATCATTTTCTTCATCCAAAAGCCCATTCTCAATTTTTATCTCATTTTCAATTTCTTCACTTGAAACTTGGTCCTTGGTACTTGGTTCTTGCTTCTTGGCAACTTGGCTACTATTTTCTTCTTCATTGTCCATTATACATTTTCCACCATAGCCGTTTTTCAAACGGCCAGGTGAGCTTGATTCGCTTTGCTCATTTGCACTCATTTTCACATTTTCACTATTTTTATCATTTTCCATTAAGTTTAATATTTTATCTTCAAAAATCAAAAACACTCCCCAGGCAAACATTACCAATATTAAAATCCAAATGCCAAATATCCCTATGTATTTTTGCAAAGAAAAAATAAACAGTTTTGCAATTATCCCTTTATCAAAAATTTCATATTGTATTAAAAGTAAAGCAAAAAAAATAAAAATTCCTCCTAAAATTTTTAGAGAAAAATCAAAATCAAACTTTTCTTTATAAAAAGCATATAAAACATAAATTAACAAAAGAGGAAAAATATAGGCTATATATCCAAAAAGCACTAAATTGGTTTTTCCAAGAAACGAACCGAATTTACCTACATATGAAAAAGAAGGAAAAATTGTAGAAAGAAAAAAATAAACAAAAAACGCAAATAACAATAAATATAAACTTTTTCGCAAAACCAGCCTTTTTAAACGCAATTTTACCTTAAATAATTAAGTAGCGTCAAATCATTAACCTTTGCAATAGAGGCAAGCAGTGCCTGATATGAAGTTTTAAGTGAATTTAGCCTCATTGTAGCTTCGCCTATGTCGGTATCTATATTTTTTGATTGAAGCGTTTTAGTATGAATCGTTAATGCATCGACTCTTTCGATACTCATATCAAATTCATTGCTTACAGCACCTATTTTTGCATGAAGCTTTCTTACATGATCACTCAAATGATCAATCTCTTCAATTGCACCCTGAATTCCAAAATTTCTGGGATTATCCGAATTTCCGTCCGGATAATTAGTTCCGTTTTTTACGGCATTAATTGCATTTTGCAACATACCGAAAAAATCCACTTTTGCGCTATCTATTGTAATTGCGTCATTGGCCTGAAAAGAAACATTGTTATTTTCATCAAAAATAGAAATATCAATTTTTGAAGGATTGTTATTTAAATCCTTTACATAAAAATGGCCGTTTTCCATACCGCTTTTGACTTCTTTTTTTGCATTGTCAAGTGCAGTGAAATAATCACTTTCATCATTATTAGCCGGAACATTTCCGCTTGTAATCATTGAAATAACATCACCGAGCTGTCTGAATGTAAATCCTTTTACTCTTTTTTCTTTTTGACATATTTTACAGTTATTAGGGTCGGTTTGTGAATAGGTGGTTATAATATCGTGTGCCGGTGTTTTATTGCCCTGGGAATCGAAAATATCGTATTTACTGCCGTTTATTTCAAAATAACTCAAATGCCCGTCGCTGTCTTCACTGTCTTGAAGAACTATTTTTGCTGTATTAAAATCTCCGTTTTTATCTCTAAACCTAATTTCAAGCGTTTGTGGCATTTCATCAGTTCCCATAACATCCGTTAAACTTGTATCATCAGTAGCAATTCCTTGGGCATCAGGATTTTCAATTTTATAAATAACCCCGTCTTTTATATATGTTTTATAATCTTTTATAATTTGAGTTTTATTACCTTCTATTAAATTACCGTTTTTCCCCATAAATAACTTATCAAAATTAACTGCGTCTTTACTTCTGAATGCCTGAAGTTTGTTTCCGCTGCTGTCATCTGCCTCTATTGAAACAGAAAATTTGGAGGTGTCATTTTTATTTGTTAAAGAATTATCTGTTATTATCAATTCCCCTTTTTCTATTTTTACGTCAACATCTCCAAAATTACTTTTTATTTTGTCTATTAAATCGTGCATAGTGGTAGTTGATGTAATATTTAAAGTAGCATTTACACTGTTTCCGTTTGTATCTGTCCCTCTTAATGTCAAATGGTCTATTGTCTGAATAGACCCATCACCGCTTCTAATTGCTTTTGAGCCTATTATATTTTGAATTAAATCAGAAGGTAAAGCGTCTCTAGAATTATCAATCAATCTAAAAATACTTCCAAATTTAAAAATTCTGTTATCAAAATAAGCGTTGTTTGCTTTTATTGTATCAAGATTTCTGATTGAATTAAAATTACTTTTTTGAAATTCGACAATATAATCCCCATTTTTAACCACATCTTCAAGTGAATTTTCATCCCTGTCGCTTGCAACCATATAAAAATCCGTAATTAATTTTCCGCTATTTACGTCTTTTATCTGAATTTCACCCATTTTATTGATGCTTACATCAACTTTTTTAGTAGTTTGGGTATTTCCGTAAAGTTCCCCTATTTTTTCCAAAAGTGTAGAAACCTTTTCGCTGTTTTTTAATGCAATTTTTGAATTTATCGTTTCACCCTGCGGATTTTTCCCTTTTATATAAAAATAACTTGTTCCGTCAGAATATGTTTTTGTAGCCGAATCATAATTATCCTCTACACCGCTTAGCATTCTAATTTCGCTATCTGCACTAACGGGGATATTTTGGGCAACACTGTCAGAATCGGGTATTTGATTATGCTCTTTTATATGTTTGTCAATATAAAGTTTTCCGTCACTTCCTCTTACTACAAACTGGGGATTGGCTTTCATTTTGTCAAACTGGGGAATATTTAAGCTTAAATGTTTATTATAATCATTATCCCTTCCTAAAAACAGGCTCTTTCCGTCAATATTATACTCCCTCTCGACGCCCGCACCCAAAAATGCCTTCACACTTTCGCCGTTTCCCTGATATTTTAATTCGTCATTAACAGGCTTTGTATTAAACATACTGCCGCTGAAGATATATTTTCCGTCAATTGAGGTGTTTGCCAAATCCTTTAAATGATTAAGCTCTCCTTCAAGTTCATCTGCTATTGCTTCACGGCTTGTTTTGTCATTTGTATCGTTTGCCGCATTTAACAGTTTTGTTTTAAACGAATCGAGTGTTGTTACAATATCGTTCATTGTAGTGTCTGTTTCATTTGCAAATGTCTTGGCAAAATTGGCGGAATTTTTAATCTGGGTAAATGTGTTAAGTCTCTCCTGAAATTTTAAATCATTTACAAAAACAGTTGGATTGTCATCCATATTTTGAATTTTTTTACCGGTTGATAATTCCGTAGTGGTTTTATTAAGCTCACTTAATGTTCTTTGCTGATTAATTAAAAAATTATTATACATTGTAAACTGGGTAACTCTCATTTTTAACCTTCCAAGGTCTCATTTTTTTTATATTATCAAGCAATCTTTATTCCATATCGGCAAAAAAGATGTAAGTTTAAACCCTTAGAATACAATAACGGCCGGTTTTTCTATTTCTTTTGCTTTTTTAACAAGATTTTCAAGGGTTGTTTTTACAACCTGTTTTTTAAGCGAATTTATTATTGCAACTTTTTTTAACGGGTCTATTCCAATCTCAAGAGCTTTTTTTTGAATGTGTCTCGAACGGCTTAGACCCATTAAAACCACTATTCTTAAATTATCTTTTCTAAGTTCCTCAATCCACTCAAGATTTATTCTTTTTCCTCTTAAATGAGCTGACACTATTAAAACAGTATCTTTTTTTCCTCTGATTGTTAGCGGAATTCCTGCAAAAGTGGGAGCTGATATTGCACTGCTCAGACCCTCTACCACTTCAACATTTATACCTTCTTTAGTAATTGCTTCTAATTCTTCAGCACCTCTACCGTAAATAAAAGGATGACCCGATTTTAATCTTCCTACTATTTTTCCATTTTTAGCGTACTTTAAAATAAATTCGTTTATTTCTTCTTGTTTTCTTGAGTGTTTTCCTTTAATTTTTCCTACATAGATTTTTTCGCAAGCTTTAGGCAGTAAGTCCAAAATTTCAGGATTTATTAAATGGTCATACAAAGCCACATCAAGTGTTTTTAAAGTGTTATAGGCTCTGATGGTCAGTAAATCTGTATCGCCGCTTCCGCATCCTATTAAAAATACTTTTGAAGTTTCGTTTTTTATTGTTTCATAATCTTTACTTCTGTCTATTTCAAAACTATCGGGTAAAATCCTCTCAACCCTGTCTCTTATTACCTGAGTCAGTCTCGGACTTTTGCCATTTGAACTTACACAGACTTCTAAATCATCCTTTTTAGCGATACTTCCGAAATAAAAATCACAAAATTTCGGCTTATCAACCACATTTAATAAAAATTTTTTATTTTTAACTAATTTTTTAGTTATTTCTTCATTACCCGTTGCATCAATAACTATATCATAATTATTTAAATCGCTTATTTCAAATTCTTTTATTTTTACAGGATAATTAAATTCATCTATTTTTTCTTTTGCTATTACATCAAACTCTACGTAACACTTATTTAAAACATCAGCCTTTTGTTTAGCAACTTTTCCTGCACCTATAATTAAAGCTTTTTTAATTTTTAAATTGATAAGCATTTTCTTCCTTTAATTTTAATGGATTATATCGGAATGTTTTTTTAAGTTTATTTATAAAATGTATAAATTTTTTAATTTTACTGATTAATTTTTATACAATATATTAATACTATTTTTATCTTTTTATTGTTAAAATTCGTCTGTATAAATTTAAAAGGAGATTTTATGAAACTTAAAAAATTATTAACAATCGGACTTGGGGTGTCGGTATTCGCTTCAACACTGCTTGCAGATGTGGAAAAGAAAAAAGTAACAATTGGATTTATTGCACTAACTGACTGTGCACCAATTGTAATTGCAAAAGAGAAAGGTTTCTTTAAAAAAGAAGGACTAAAAGTTAAATTAGTAAAAGAGGGCGCAGGATGGCCTGGAATTCAGCAAAAAGTAATTAATGGACAATATGATTTTTCACATGCTCTTGCTGGTATGCCAATTGCTGCAACTCTTGGACTTATGGGACATGCCCATTTAGTTGCACTTTTAAGCTTAGATTATAATGGAAATGCTATTACTTTTGGTAATAAACTGGTAAAAGAAATGGTTAAATTTGGTCTTGATAAATATAAAAGACCGGTAGGAAGCGAACCACTTAAAAAATATATTGATTACTTAAAACAAAAAGAAGGGAAAAATTATAAACCACTTGTATTTGGTATGGTAGGACCATACTCAACTCATAATTATGAAATTAGATACTGGATGGGAACAAGCGGAATAGACCCAGACAGCGATACAAAATTAAAACCATTCCCGCCTCCAACAATGCCTCAAAACTTAATTGCAGGAAATATTCAAGGTTATTGTGTTGGTGAACCTTGGAATGAAAGAATAGTTATGGCAAGAAAAGGCAGTGCCTTAGTTACAAACTATGATATCTGGAATAACAATCCTGAAAAAGTTTTGCAAGCTAGAGCAGATTTTGTAAAAAAATATCCAAAAACTACAAAAGCTGTAATGAAAGCTATTATTGAAGCCCAAATGTGGCTTGATGAAAGTTGGAAACACAGAAAAGAAGCTGCAAAAATTTTAAGTAAAAAACAATATGTTTATGCACCTGTAAAAGTTCTTGAAAAATCAATGACAGGAACATTCCAATATGTAGCCGGGCATAAGTCAGAGCCAAATCCAATGTTTAACGTATTTGCAAATTATTATGCCGCATATCCGTTTTATTCACACGGAATGTGGTTTATAACTCAAATGTATAGATGGGGACAGTTAAAAAGACCTGTTGATATGAAAAAAGTAATTGAATCAGTTTATAAACCGAAACTGTTCTCAGAAGTTGCAAAAGAAGTTGGTTATAAACTGCCACCAAGTCCATGGAAAGTAGACGGAATTGATAAATATAATAAATTTATGGTATGGATGGAAAAGTATTTGACCCGAACAAAGCTGTTGAATATATTTACAGCTTCAAAGTAAAACATCCGGCAGTTAGTGAAAATGAGCTTAAAAAAGTAAATACTTGGGAAGGAAGCCTTAAAACAGTTCAGCCAAAATATGAATGCCCATATGGTGTAGCCGGATGTGCAGACCCTAAATATGTAACAAAAAAATAAAGGTTTTAGATGAAAAAAGTGAATTGGGTTGTAAAAATAATTTTGCCAATACTTACATTTATTGCAATAATAGGGGTTTGGGATGCCCTTTCAGCCAATATTGAGAATTTACCGGGCCCAAAAGATGTCTGGATTGCAGCATTTGGGGGAAATGTTGACGGAGAAGTTGTAAAAGGGGTTTTAACTGATCCTTTTTATATAAATTCTGATGAGGATAAGGGTATTTTTTGGCAGGTGTTAGCCTCTTTGGAAAGAGTGTTTGGAGGATTTATCCTGGCGATAATAATAGGTGTTCCAATCGGTTTTATGATTGGAATGAGTAAAAAATTTTATTATGCCCTAAATCCTTATATTCAAATATTAAAGCCGGTGTCTCCGCTTGCCTGGCTTCCACTGTTTTTATTAATTTTTCAGGCAATTAACCCAACGGCAATTGCAACAATTTTTATTACATCAATATGGCCGATTATTTCCAATACGGTTTTGGGGGTTCAGAGTGTAAATAAAGATTATATCAATGTTGCAAGAGTACTTAAATTTTCACCGATAGAAATGGTGTATAAAATTATGCTTCCTGTATCGGTACCTTATATTTTTACGGGAATGAGACTATCCCTTGGTATAGCATGGATTGTAATTGTCGCTGCCGAAATGCTAACAGGTGGAACTGGTATCGGTTTTTGGATTTGGGATGAATACAATAATCTAAATTATCCGCATATTATTATTGGAATTATCATAGTTGGGATTGTTGGATGGATATTAGATACCATCATGGGTAAAATAGCAGACTTTTTTGATTACAGAAAAAGAGGGAGAGCGTAATGAGTATTGAAAATTATTTAATTTTAGAAAATATTGAAAAAAGATTTCCTATTCCGGGAAAAGAAGATTATGTGGCCATAACTGATATAAACTTAACTATCAAAAAAAATGAAATAGTCTCAATCATTGGGCACAGCGGCTGTGGTAAATCAACATTGCTTAATGTAATTTCACAGCTTGAGCCTCAGACAAAAGGTAATGTAATTTTAGAAAACAAAGAAATAAAAGGCCCGGGACCTGACAGGGCGGTGGTTTTTCAAAACCATTCTCTTCTTCCTTGGCTTAGTGTTTATAAAAATATTGAAATGGCGGTAAAAAAAGTAATGCCTGATTTATCAAAAAATGAATTAAAAGAAAGAGTGGAAAAATTTATTGACATGGTACATTTAACTCAGGCAAAAGACAAATATCCCGATGAAATTTCAGGCGGTATGAAACAAAGGGTCGGTATTGCAAGAGCAATTGCAGTAAGACCGAAAGTATTGCTTATGGATGAGCCTTTTGGTGCACTTGATTCATTAACAAGAGCAAATTTACAAGATCATTTAATGAGAATTCAGCAAAACGTTAAAAATACAGTTATTATCATTACACACGATGTTGATGAAGCTGTACTTTTAAGTGACAGGGTTGTTATGATGACAAACGGACCTGCTGCCACTATTGGTGAAATCCTTGAAGTAAATCTCCCTCGCCCAAGAGACAGGGTTGCTCTTCAGGAAGACCCTGAATATATCAGATGCAGAGAAGCCATACTCGAATTCTTATATCAAAAATTTGCAAAAGAAGACGAATAATATCCATTCTATTCCTCCTTTTTGCCCTCCTTAAAAAATTTAAATTTTTCTTATATTTACAGGAGTATGGTTGTAGTCCGGCTCTTTACTGACCGGATCTAAAATAGGGTTAGTTAGGAAATTAACTTTTCTATAATGCATTAGAATTGCCACAACTCCTTTTTTTATTTTACTTTTTTTGACTTTCAATGTAACTTTTCCAAATTTAGATTCAATATTAACTAAATCACCTTCTGCAATTCCTAAATCTTTCATATCCTCTTCATTAATTTCTACAAATTCAACTTCATCTTTTATAACCTGTCCTGTTTTTGTCATACTATGCCAGTGGTTTTCATGGCGTGTAGTAATTAGTAAAAACGGATATTTACTATCAGGTTTTAAGCTTCTGTTTTGTTTTTCAACCCATAAAAGATTTGCTTTTTTATTAGGTGTTAAAGCTTCTTTTAAATTTTCTCCCCATCTAAAAGGCTTTTCTTTTAATTTTTCATAATCACACTCATAAACGTTCATATCAGGGCTTAGTCTTGTCATCTCTTTATACTCGTTAAACACTTCTTTACCTGAATTAAAATCAAATCCGCTAAATCCAAGAGCTTTTGCTATATTAGCAAAAACTTCCCAGTCCTGTTTTGTCTGTTTTTTTCTAAAAGGCATTTGCAAAGTAATTAATCTATCCAAATTAGTCTGAGTACCTTCCTTTTCTCCCCAAGGAGCAACCGGAATTATCAAATTAGCAAATTTGCTCGTTTCACTTCCTTTATATGCATTTAGTTCAACTACTAAATCAATTTCACTAAAAGCTTTCTCAGTTTCGCTTCTATTTGGCAAGTGATACACAGGGTCTGTATGAGCTACAATTAAGACTTTTAATTTGCCTTTTTTTACCATTTCATCAGCAGTTAGACCAGGTTTATTTGGAATATTTTCAGTTTTCCAAAATTCTTCTACTTTTTTTACATTCTCAGGAGTATAATCTAAATGAACAGCTAAGGTTGTAGCAAGTCCCCCGACTTCTCTTCCTCCCATAGCATTAGGCTGACCGGTTAGAGATAAAGGACCGTTTAAATCTTTAAACATTTTACCTGTTAATATAAAAAGATTTATAAAAGCAATATTTTTTTCAACCCCCTCGCTGCTTTGATTAAGCCCCATTGTCCAGCTTCCGACAATATTTTCATTTTCTCTCCACATCTCAGCTAATTTTTCAAACTTATCTTTGCTAACCCCGGCAAGTTTTAAATATTTATCAATATCTACTTTTTTTAGTTCTTCAAAATATTCATCATTAAAATTAACTTTTTCTTTTAAAAACTCAAAATCAACCATTCCTTCATCTAAAAACTTTTTAGCAAGAGCTAAAAATAGATAAATATCCCCACCCACATTTATATCAATATACAAATCAGCTATTTTTGCCGTTTTTGTAAATCTTGGATCAATTACTACTACTTTTAATCCATTTTTTTTAGCTCTTTTAATTCTATTGAAAAATACAACATGCGCTTCTGCAATATTGCCTCCGGCTACAATATATAAATCTGAATTAATAGCATCTTCCATAGTTAAAGGCACATAATCGCTTCCTATTGTTTTTTTATATCCTACAACAGCGCTTGCCATACATGTTCTTGAATTAGTATCAACATTTGCTGTATTTATAAATCCTTTACCAAGTTTGTTTGCTATATAATAATCTTCATTTAAAAGCTGGCCTGAGAGATAAAATCCGATTTTCTCAGGAGTTGAAGCTTTTATTTTATCTGTAATGATTTTTATTGCTTCTTCATAGCTTATTTCTTTAAACTCTTCATTTTTATTTTTACGAAATAGTGGTTTTAAGATTCTATTATTTACAACTTTATCTTCAAGACTTCCTTTTTTGCATATAAGCCCTCTATTTGCAGGATAATCTTTTAGAGGTTTTATTCTGTTTTTAATCTCAAATCCGCATCCAACGCCACAATAACTGCAAACACTTTTAAATTTCATCTATCACCTCACTCCATACCTGATATTTCCCGCTTACCATATTATCAATAATTTCATAAATTCCGCCTTTATATCCAAATTCTTTTAAGCTTTTAACTTGTAGCGGATTGAATAGATTGTCAAATGCGTGTGTTTTTGTTATTTGATAAAATAGCTTATCTCCAATTTCTTTTATTTCAAAATATTCAATTTTATTTGATTTGAGAGGCAGGGTTGGTAAAAACTCAAAATGTTTAGCATTGAATTTCATAATAAATCCTACTGCCCACTCGCTCATATTAGTTTCTTTATACCACTCTTCATAAGGCAGTTCACTACCTTTATAAAGTTTCATCATAGGAATAATATATTTTTCAAGTTCATCCAATGCAACTTTTAAAACTTTTTTGCCTTCTTTTTTAGAATTTCCTCCCACATAAATTTCTACACCCGGGACTATACCGGAATCTTTTTTAACTTTTGCGCCTACAAATCCAAAATCTCCAACCCCGTGAATCCCGCAACCTTTAACACATGCAGACCAGTGAAATTTAACAATTCCATCAATCGGCACTAAATCATTAAGCCTGTTTGCCAAATTTATAGCATCGTGTTTATTTTCAATTACCCCAAAAGAGCATGTTTTTATACCTGCACATGCTACGAGATTGTTAAAATATGGATTTGGAGCATATTTTTTATATAATGAACTTTTTTCAACAATACCGGATACTTCAGTAATATAAAAGTTTTGGTCAAATGTTAATTTAATCACACCTCTGACACCTTTTGCAATTCTTGCTGCTTCAATCATATCACTTCCGCTAAAAATTCCAGAAGGAACTATAAATTTATATGCATATTTTCCTGAAACAAGTTCTTCTTTTAGGAAATAATTTATTTTAATATCTGTTAAAAGCTCACTTGTCTTAACAAATTTATAATCTAAATATTCTTCTAATGCTTTTATGAAATTTTCAATTCCGACTTCTCTAATTAAAAATGCAAAGCGGTTTTTATTTCTGTTGTCTCTAAATCCATATTTTTTATAAATTTCTTTAATTCCCCTAAATAACAAAACAGCCTCGTTAATATCTACAAAAATTTTAGAATCAATTCCCATCATACCGACTCTACCGCCCATAAAAACCCTAAATCCGTATTTTCCTCCGCTTTTAGCAAGTGCAAATCCCAAATCCTGGGTAAATACGTTTGAAGTGTTCTTAAAATTTCCACAAATACCAATATTGAATTTTCTAGGAAGCGTGCATACTTCTTTTTTTAAAAACTCTTCTTCTAATTTTTCTCTTAAAATCCTATCATCTATTACCGAGCTTTTAGAAATTCCTGCCATTGGGTCGGTTAAAATACCCCTGAAATTATCAACTCCTGTCTGATAGGTTATTACTCCCACACTTTCAAGTTCATTCAATACTTTATAAAGATTTTCTTCTTTAATATATCTAAGCTCAAGCTGGGCTCTTGTAGTAAGGTCTATATAATTATTTCCGTATTTTTTAGCAATTTCTCCAATTTTAAGAGCTTTTATCGGAGTTAATTCTCCGTCTTGGATTCTTACTCTTAGCATATAATCATCTGTATTTTTTTTATAAAAAGCCCCAAAACATTTTAGAAAAAAATTTCTGTCTTCCGGTAATAATTTGTTATTTTTCAGTCTTTCAAGAGCTTCAAAAGGAGTTGAGGTTTCTTTTATTTTTTCAATTTTATTAATTTTTTTGTGTCTGTTTGAAACTTCTTCTAAAATCTTTAACATTTTATTCCTTTTTTTAAAGATTTTATCAAAAATAGTTCCATTTAATAATCATATTATTGAATAAAATTTATACATTTATGAATAAATTTTTTTATTTATACAGTTTTACTGCCCACCGCTTACTATCTTAAGCGCTTTTGAAAGAATTGAAGTTGTGGCATTTTCAACATAAAATTCATCATCTTTTTTTATACAGTTTAAAGAAACTTTTTTATCCCCTATCCTAACCTGTGCAAAACCTTCTTTTTCTCTGTTTTTCGGATTCATTCTTTCATATGCGTTTTTAACGGAGTTTAATTCTTTTTCTTTAAAATAAATTATTTCATTCATTTTGTTTTTTAACTGATTTTTCAACAAATTTATTTCTTTTTCAAATTCTTCTATTTTTCTAAGCGGAGAAGAAAGAATCATACTTTTTTGAAGATTTATAAAATCATTCTCTTTTTTTCTTAAAATTCCATCCGTTAAAATATAAAAATTTTTTTGTAAAACCCTTATTTCATCAAGCCTCATATCAAATTTTTTAACAGGTGAATTTGATATAAAAAGCTCTTTTGTATGAATAAGTATTTTTTCTTTTTTTTGCAGAATCTGATTTATTTTATAATTAAAACTTTCCATCATTTCATCAATTGAAAGTAAAATTTCATTTTTATCAGGAAGTGCAATTTCCATGGCGTTCGAAGGAGTTGCGGCTCTTTTGTCCGCCACAAAATCACTTATTAAATAATCAATCTCATGTCCTACCCCTGAAATTACCGGTGTTTTTGCCTTAAATATCGCATCAGCCACAATTCTTTCATTAAAAGCCCATAAATCTTCACGGCTTCCGCCTCCTCTTCCGAGTATTATTAAATCAAAACCTTTTCCGTCATCAAAAATATATTCATCCGCCATTTTTATTTTCATTGCAATATCGCCAGGGGCGCCATCCCCCTGAACCAAAGTATTAAAAAGATAAAATTCACTTAAAAGCCATCTTTTTTTTGCAATCCTCAGCATATCCTGCAAAGCCGCCGCCGTTCTTGAAGTAACAATTGCTATTCTTTTTGGAAATTTCGGAAGCGGTTTTTTATTTTTTTCATCAAAATATCCGAGGTTTTTTAATTCTTCTTTTAACTGTTCATAAGCTTTTTGCAGCGCCCCTATTCCGCTTGGGGTAATACTTTGAGCTATTAGTTTGTATTCCCCTCTGGGAACATAAATATTTACAGCTCCGTAAACCAGGACTTTTTCACCCTCAGTGAGTTTAAATTTCATTCTTGAAAGATTACTTCTCCACATTGCACAGTTTATAGAAGAATTTTCATCTTTTAGTGTAAAATAGAGATGCCCTGAATTATGATAAACAGCTTTGCTCACTTCCCCTTCGACATAAACTATTTCAAAATGAGAATCAACAACGGATTTTATCTGATTGTTAAGCTGGGTTACACTTATTGCTTTCATTTATTGCCTTTTACTCTTCTCACCACTCACTACTCACCACTCACAACTCACTATTTATAACTTCTCTTTTTATTCTCGGGGAAATTTTCACTAAAATATCATAAGTTATAGTGTCAAAATTTTTAACAAACTCTTTCACATCATCAAACACAACCACTTCGTCAAAATCACCTTCAACTATCATGGAATCCATAGAAATTTTTCCAAGTGCATTTGTGTTTTTTAATTTGCACCCCTCTGTGAAACAAGGCAGTCCGTCACCGTATCCCACATCAACGGTTGAAACCGTTATATTTTTATCACTCATAAATTTTTTATTATATCCCACACCCTGAAGCGAAAAAATTTTTCTTTTTGAAATTGTTTTTGCAACTAATTTCATAACTGGTTTAAACCCTTCAATTCCACCGTACATTGCAATTCCGGGACGTACATAATCAAAAGTATAAGGCAGTTTGTCTAAAGCGGCTGAATTTGCTAAATGAAAATACGGTATTTTTAAACTGTTTTTTTCACAAAAATTAATAACTTTTTTTCTTATTTCTTCAAATCTCTTAAGTTGTATAAATGTATCGTTCCCAATTTCATCCGCACAGCAAAAATGGGAAAAAACGCCTCTTAATTCAAAATTTTTTTCTTTTATAATATTTAAAGCCTCATTTAACTCATCCGTTAAAATTCCGTTTCTGTGCATTCCTGTATCAATTTTTAAATGAATATAAGGGTGACGGTTTTTTTTAAGCTGAATTACTGAATTAATTCCGTAAGAAATATTTTTCGCATTTCTGTTAGTACCGGGGTAAAATACAATTACTTCTTCAAAAAAGCTTTTTACCATTTCGGCTTCAGAATTGTTTTTAACACAGACTTTTTTAATACCGTATTCATTTAGCATTTTTGAAAAAGTAATTATTCCGTGTCCGTAAGCATTGTCTTTAATTACGGCAAGTATATTAGGATTTATTTTTGAAATTTTATCGAGGTTAAAAAAAAGATTTTTTTTGTTTAAATAAACTGTAGCCATAAATAAGCCCCGAAAAAGGGGGAATTATTTGGCTTTAAGAGGTTTGATGGCCTCAAACGGATTTTCGACAACTCTTTTTCTGTCAACTACATAAGGGATTAACGCCACTTGTCTTGCTCTTTTAATGGCTTTTTGAACCATATCCTGATGTTTTTTACAGGTACCTGTTAATCTTCTTGGCATAATTTTATATCTTTCAGACAAAGAATATTTAATTAAGTCAATATCTTTGTATCCGATATAATCTACTTTCATTTCACAATATTTACATCTTTTTTTTCCGTATTTTTTCTTTGGATCCTGTGCCATTATCTATCCTTTAAAATGGTATTTCGTCTTCGTCAATATCTATTGACGGTATATCTTTGTTTTGTTTAGGCTGTGAATGTTCTTTAGGTGCTTGCGGCTGAGGAGCTTGATAAGAATTTTCATAATTTCTGTTTCTCTCAGCTTCCGCTTTTGTTTCCATAAACTGTATTTTTTCAGCAACTACAGAATGTTTGCTTCTTTTTTGTCCGCTGCTGTCAACCCACTGGTCTAATACCAATCTTCCCTCAACTAATACTTTAGAGCCTTTTCTTAAATATTGATTGGCTATTTCCGCGCTTCTACCAAAAACAGTGACATCTATAAACATAACTTCTTTTTTGTTTTCTCCGCTCACACTGTCTTTATATGTTCTGTTTGTTGCAATTCCGAATTTCGCTATTGCCGTCCCTGCAGGGGAATATCTGAGTTCAACGTCTCTTGTCAAATTCCCTACAAGGATAATTTTATTGTACATTTTTTGCCATTTCTTCGAAACGTTTTATTTCTTTTTTATTTTCATATTTAACTGTCATAAATCTTAACAAATCTTCGTTATATCTCATTTGTCTTTCAAGTTCAAGCATTGCGCCTGATGGAGCTTTGTAATAAATTATATAATAATCTCCTCTTTCAAACTTTTTAATAGGATATGCCAACTGTCTGATTCCTATTTTATCCATAGCAACAACTTCTCCACCTTCTTTAGAAATTACATCCTGAATATTTTGAAGGTTTTTTTCCTTGTCTTCGTCCGTTAATGTCGGTTTTAAAATAAACATTGTTTCATAATGTCTGAGCATTAATTCTCCTTCTGGCTAATTTAGCCCCTTAGCTTGGAGCAAGGAGGCATTGAAACGAAATTATACTAAAAATAAATTTTTATTTCAAATAGTATGCCGAATTAGCGGTCGAGAGCTCTTTTACAAGTTTTCTTAAATCAATAAACCCAAGATATTTCCCATTTTTATCAACAAACGGAACAAATCTGTTTCCTATAAGGCTTATCGCTTTAATCAACTCTTCCATAGACGGATTTTCTTTTATACAAAAAGGTTCCCTGGTCATTATGTCTTTTATTTTTATGTTTTTTTTATGCAGCAGGACACTTTTTCTTATATCTGTAAGGGTAACTATGCCTATTAATTTTTCCTCTTCATCTACTATAGGCAAAATTGCATACCTGCTTTTTTTTAAAATTTTTGAAGCCATATATACTGAGAGATTTTCTTTTAGGGGATTTATTTTCACTAAATATTTTTCCAGTTTACAGTTTTTTAAAAAGTTATAAATATCTTTATTATCAATATCTATACCTTTTTGAAGCAATGCCCTTTTAAAAAAAGAATCTCCCTGAAAACATGAAATTAAATAAACGCTGATGCTTGAAGCCACCAAAATAGGCAAAATCAACTGATAAGAATGGGTAAGTTCGGTTATAATAATTGAACTTCTAAGAGGTGTTTTTGTAATTCCGGCAAGCATTGAAGAAGCCCCCACCACCGCAAAAATTCTCGGATCTATCCCGTATTTTGTAAAAATATCTCCAAACCAGAAGCCTCCGAATGAACCTATAAAAATACTCGGAGACATTATTCCTCCAAAAAGCCCGCTTCCTATACTTAAAATAAGCCCTGCCGTTTTTGCGAGAAAAATTATTAAGATATAATCAAGTGAATAATTATTATTATTTAAAAGTGCGGTAATATGTTCATATCCCACTCCGGCACTTTCCGGGACAAATGCAACAATCATCCCTACAGCAAAACCTGAAAAAACAATATATCTGTGCCAGTAATGCCTGTTTTTTAACTTAAAAATTCTTAAATATTCAAGACCCTTTATAATTACAAGACACAACAAAGCAATAAAAACCGCCTCAAAAGGCACAAATATGACATATTCCTCATTCCAATGTAAATGAGGGACAATAAAAGCCGCAAAATTACCTATAAACTCCCTTGAAATAAAGGTTGCGGTTACAACCGAAACAATAAGGGGGATAATAACATATGAATTTATTTTACCGATTATTATTTCAAGCCCCAAAAGCGCCCCGGCTATCGGTGCATTAAATGTTGCGGCAATGGCGGAAGCAATGGCGGCTCCCAGATAAATAGGAAAATTTATTTTCTCTATTTTCAGTTTTTCCAAAAAAACTTCGCTCAAAAGTCCTCCCATTTTTGCTATAGGGCCTTCCCTTCCGACAGGCACACCGAATCCTATGCTTACGCTTGTTAAAAACAGAACCAAAAAGCCTTTTATTTTGGAAAATTTACCTTTTAAAAGAATCACCTTTTTTGCAATAAGCTCAAGCGTGACATTTTCAGAAGATATTTTAAATTTTTTTACCAAATAATCTGATATAAAAAACAAAAAAGGAACAGAAATCAAATAAAAATAATGGGTTTGAAAAATGTTCAGTTTATCATTTAAAAATGTAAAAATTTTTATCAGCCACCTGAATAAAATAGCTGAAAAACCGCCTATTGCCCCCAAAAGAAGAGGAATTATAAAAAAATGCCCCGTATTTTTAAGCATTTTTGTTTTTCATATGAGAATGTAGTGATTTCAAATCCCCTCTGAAAGGATTTTCAAGTCCAAGATAGAGACTGTAACCGAAACTTGTAAGATAACTTGTAATAACAGCCGCCGTCATAGGTATCACAACATCATCATGACTCATTTCCGTAATCATTACAATTGCGGCAAGCGGTGTTTTTGCAGCCGCACTCAAAGCAGCCCCCATACCGGCCAGTGTAAACATAGCAATTTCATCTGGAAAATAATTTCCGAAAATATTACCCACTGCAGCACCTATTATCAAAACAGGCAAAACAAGACCGCCGGGAATTCCAAAAGCCAGAGTAAAAGATGTTATAACTATTGTATATAAAATAAAGGCAATGTCCATTTTTATTGTAAAATGATTCTGGGCTAAATTTGAGAGAATTTCCATATTCGCAGGAGCAGAGAGTATATCGATATTATTGGTGGAATAATAAATTCCTATCAAAAAAGGAATTGAAATAAGCGTTCCGATTAACGGTCTTCTGTTGACAGGAATTATCCTTGATGTTTTTTGAAGAAAATGAAAAGTTATTGTATAAACATAAATAATTATTGAAATTACAATTCCCATTAATATAATATACGGAATATCATTTAAATACCAAATAGGCTTTTTAACCAAATTGATAAATGCGTGATTACCCCTGAAAAATGAAAAAGTCAGATAACTCGTAATGGATGCAACAATCATAGGCACAAAAGGCCTGTAATCAAAATCATAAGTATTTTCAAGCTCCATTGCAAAAATTGAACTTCCAAGGGGCGCTTTCAGTAATGCCCCTGTAAAGGCGCCCCCTCCGATTAAACCAAGCATATTTTTAAATTTTCTTGAAAATCCGTATGCTTTGCCAAGCCACTCTCCTAAACCTACCCCCAGGAAAAAAGAAGGCCCTTCCCTTCCCGCGATAAACCCTCCGGATAAGGTGAAAATAGAAACTATAAGTTTTAATAAAAGAGTTTTAACCTTTAAATAAAGAGGGGTTTTTAGATGTAAAACGGCAAAACCTATTCCAGGTCCCCCTATTTTTGAATCCTGGTTTAGGGCAAATCCGGTAATAACAGAAACCAAAAAAGGATAAATAAATAAATAAATTATATTGGTATTAAGATATTTGTTTATATGAACTATCAACAAATCCATAAAAGAGGCTATTACACCTGTAGTAATACCGATAGCAATGGCAAACGGGAGCCATTTACCGACAAAAAACAAAATTGAAAGCATATCCACTTTCATAACCTGGGAATGTATGATATTTTTATATGTTTTTTTTATGTAATCAATGAAATCCAAATGCTCGTTTTTTCCAAGAATTAGTTTGGCAAAAAAATTTTCCAATTTTTCTTTCATTTTTATCCCCTTGGGATATTATACAAAAATTAAAAATAAATTTAATAAAGTTTTAAAAAAAACTTTATTTTTTATCTAAAAAGTAACAATTTTTATTTACACTGATAATATATGACTATCTGCTGGGAAGGTATTTTTAATGCGATTTGTGAAACGTTTTTATCTGCGAAAACAATTACCTGTTTATCTTTTGTTACATAAACGTCAAACTGGTTTTTTATAGTCTGTATATAAGGCAGTGTGTCGTTTTTATCACCTATTTTTAAAAACAAAGAATTATTTAAGGGTTTTATATCTATTTTGTATAAGTTCTTCAAATCTTTTCTAATCTGTTTATTTGTTTTTACATCATTGGGCACATTAAATATTTTCCCGTTTTTTTTAAACGCAAAACCGAGTGTTTCACAACTGTAATTTTGATTCAGGTTAAAACCAAAAGAAAATACTGCAATTAAAAATAAAAAAATTTTTTTCATAAATTTTCCTTTATAAATATTTTCTGATTTTTTTTAGCGCATCAAGAGCGCCTTTTTTAATCTCAATATCAGCCCCGTGACTCTCAAGCGGATTTATTCTGATAAGAGTAGCGCCAAAGCTGTTTTTTACTTTTTCGCTCATATTTCTAACGGTAGGCACTTCACTTCCGGCCCCTATTTCAATAATAACCAGATTATCAACCCTTTGAAGCCAATATTCAAATCTGGCAATCTGAAGATTTACTCTTTTTTCAATAAATCTGAAATCTCCAAACATTAAAATATTCGGTCTTGCTATTATGCCACAATTTTTGCATTTAGGAAAGTTTAAAGCTTCAAACTTTTCTTCATCAATTTCAATATTTTCATTGTTTTCCCAAATTTCACTGCTGCACGGTTTAGTGCATTGCAAATAATGAATACTGCCGTGAATTTCTACAATTTTAAGTTCGCTAAATCCGGCTTTTTGAAACTGAGAGTCAACATTTGAAGTAAAAACAAATTTATCCTGCGGAAGATTTAGTAAAATATTAAAGCCTTCATGCGGCGTGGTTTCTCTATACATTTTGAGTCTATGACCATAAAAAGCCCATGCTAGTTTTGGATTAATATCAAACCATTTTGGATTTGCCAAAGCTTCAAATGAAAGTCCAAGATTTTTTGCTATAGGATAAGCTCTCCAAAATCCTTCTTTTCCTCTAAAATCAGGCAAACCACTATCAACCCCCATCCCGGCCCCGGCTGTTATTAATATATGGCTTGATTTTTTTATAGCTTCTGCGGCTTTTTTTATATTTTCCATTTTCCCCCTTAATTTTCCATTTTTAACTTTATTGGCTTCTTGGCAACTTGGTACTTGACTACTAACAACTCACCACCACGCCGCTTTATAAGCGGCCGGGCAGACTCACAATTCACCACTCACCATTTTCACTACTCACCATTTTCACCACTCACTATTTTCACCAATCACTATTTAATCACCCTCCTGTCTCCCAAAACGCCCTGTCACTTATTTTTTCTTCCTGCCAGTCATTTTTTTCCGGCTTATTTTTTACAACATCCCTTAAAATTTCGGCCGCTTTTTGTATGTTTCCCTCTCTTATGGCTTCTTTAATATTATAACTTTCAGTAAAGAAAAGACATGGTATCAAATATCCTTCAGCAGTAAGCCTAATTCTGTTACAGCTTTTACAAAATTCTTCATTGTGAGGCTCTATAATACCGAATATATTACCATCCTCCAACATAAAATTTTTACTCGCCTCGTTTTTTTTCGGAAGTTCTTTAAAAGAATATCTGCTTCTTATTTTTTCCAAAACCTCTTTTGAATCCACCCTTTTAATTCCGGGATATGCCCTTTCGTTTTCCATAAACTCAATAAATCTGATTATCACATTTTTATTTTTTGCAAATTCCAGCAAATCTAAAATTTCATTATCGTTAATTCCCTTCATAACCACTGTATTTAATTTCACTTGAAAGCCAACCTTTATTGCCTCGTCAATTCCTTCTAAAACATTATTCAAGCAGTCTCTTTGAGCTATTTTTTTGGCAACTTCAGGTTTTAGGGAATCTATTGAAATATTAACTCTTTTAAGCCCGGCATCTTTTAATCTTTTAGCATATTTTTTCAGATAATATCCGTTCGTGGTTATGGCCAAATCAAGCTCCGGTTTATAATCATGGAGCATTTTTACAAATTTATCCAAATCTTTCCTGACCAAAGGCTCACCGCCTGTTATTCTTATTTTTTTAACACCTTCATCAATGGCAAGGCGTAAAAATTCAAACATTTCTTCATACCTCATAACATTTTCATGTGGTATCCATTCAAAAGGGGTATTCGGCATACAGTAAAGACACCTGAAATTACACCTGCTTGTAACCGAAACCCGTATATAGTCTATTGTCCTGTTAAACGAATCTATTAACATAATTAGCCTTATATATAATATTATATAGCGGATTGTAACATAAAAAATAAAAAAATGCTATAATTTATAAAAAGGTTTTTAAATGTATTCCATTTTGGAAAAAGCTATAATTTCAACTGATGCCAATGAAAAAGAAAAATTAATAAAAGAAATTAACGTTAATCCCGAATCAAAAGAAAAACCGAAATTTTTTGAAAAACCAAGTTACGCAACACTCTGCAAAATTGTCCCTCCCGCCAATGTGCCAAGAAGAAGAGGATTTGAAACAGATGAAAAAAAAGCGGTATTGCTTCATGCTTTAATTCATATTGAATATTCAGCCATTGATCTGGCACTTGACGCCTGTTACAGGTTTAGAAATTTACCGGTTGAATTTTATAAAGACTGGCTGGAAGTTGCCGCTGATGAAATAAGGCATTTTAGACTCATAAATAATTTATTAGAAAAAACAGGGCATAAATACGGGGATTTTCCCGTTCACAATTCACTGTTCGAAGCCGCTCAGAAAACCCAGGATTTGATTTCACGTATGGCCGTAATTCCGAGATGGTATGAGGCAAACGGGCTTGATGCTAATGAAAAGATAATCCGTAGAGTGCAAAAATATAACGACCCTTTTGCACAAGAAGTAATTGCAGTGCTTAAAATTATTTTAAAAGAGGAAATCCCACATGTAAAAAAAGGCGATAAATGGTTTAAATTCTCTTGTGAAAAAGAAAATTTAAAACCCGTACAAACATATTTTCAAATAGTGGATAACTTTTTTAAAGACTGGAAGAAAAAAGATTTAAATGTGGCCGCAAGGCTAAAAGCCGGTTTCAGCTGTGATGAGCTTAATATTTTAAGCGGAGAAAAAGTCTGTTAAAAAATTCCGCACTCAACCCTTCCTCCGTCAGCCAAATCAGCCCTTATTACTTCAAAAATAAGTTTTAAATTTTCAGGTTTTTCCCCTGCAAGATTTTTTTCCATATCATTTGTAACCGTATGGACTTTTTTTATTGTAATGCTTTGTCCGGGGGCTAAATCCACATCTCTGTCTATATAATCCTGCAGAATTTTAACCTCGTCTTTATCTTCAATAATTAAATCACCTTTTAAATGAACAATTTTTTTAGGATATTTATTCGTAAGCGTATATGTAAGAGTATAATAAGGAATTACATCGCCATTATATTTGTAAGAGAAATTACTTACTTTTATATTTTTACAGCTGTTAAGCACCAATTTATTTTCAAGCTCTTTTTTTTGAGTTTCCTGCTGTTTTTGAACCTGCTCTTGAATTTTTTGTTGAGATTGATTTAACTCTTTTTTTAAACTTTCAATTTCTTTATCCCTCTGGTCAACTTTTTTTTCAAGCATATTCATCTTTTGAAGTATTAAATCAAGTTTTTTATTTATATCATCGCTGTTTGCCGCAAACATAACTGAGACAATTGCCAAAACAGAAATTATTTTTTTCATTTTATTCCTTTTTTATTGACATTTTAGCAAAAAAATTTTATAATTCAATTTACTTATTAGTAAGTAAGGAAACAAATGAAACAAAAAATTATTAAAACTGGACTTAAACATTTTGCCCTTAACGGATATAAAAACACGTCTATGCAGGACATAGCTGAAGAGCTTAATATTACAAAACCTGCACTTTATTATCATTTTAAAAATAAAAATGATTTATATAATGCAATTTTTATTTATTATTTTTCAAAATTGGAATTTAACATCTCGGGCGATATTTTTAAAGACTTAGAACATTATATTGACACATTGGATAATTTTTTTAAAAAAGAGCCTCTCCTGGCAAAGCTGCTTTCAAAAGAAATATCATGTGAATTTAGAAATTTAAACGAAGAATCAGTTTCTATAATAAGCAAAATGATACAGGCTTTAAACAAAATATTAAAAGGCACAAATATAAATCCTTTTTTTATTCAAAATTTAATTATTTCATCTTTTACAACATATTTAAATACTATAGAAATAAGAAAAAAAATAACATCTCTTATAACGTGTTGTGAAATTTCTCCTGAATTTAATTTAAAAAATGAATTAATTTTAACAATAACAAACTACATAAAGGCTAAACAATGAAAAAATTATCTTTCGGATTAATTTTGGCAATTTCCTTAAACGCAGCTAACTTAAACGAACTTTTTAATGCAATCAAAAAAACACCGGATACAAAAATTGACAATTTACTGACAAGACAAACAAAAGTTATCAAAAAAGAAATTACAAGCAGTTTATATCCGAACATTTCTCTTTTTGCAAGTAGTGAGCATTTTTCATCTCCAACCAATATAAAGCCGCTTCCTCCAACTAAATCACAAGAAATTGGAATGCAGCATGGAGGTTACTGGTTTTCTCAAAACATTCAAAAAATAGGATTTATTGCAAATATGCCAATTTTTGTAAAAAGCATCTATGATACAAAAGATAAAATTTCCCATCTTTTAATTGCAACCAAATACAAAGCAAAAATTAATCTTTTAAAAAGAGAAAGTCTTTTAATAACTGTGCTTAGCAAATATAATTATTTAATAAAATTAAAAAATGCCCTAAATGATGAAAAAAATTCAATACAAACAACTTTAGACGCAATTAAAGTGGGCGTCAATGTAGGCAGAATTCCGGCATTTAACGCTCTAAGATTAAAAGATGCCCTAAATCAGATAAACATCAAAATTTCAGGCCTTAATATGCAAATTGATGAAATAATTTCTGAAATTTATCAGTTAACAAAAATTAAATTAAATAAACCGTTACCAATTGAAATAGACTCAAATATAAATAAACAAAGCTTTTTAGCGCTAAAACCTTTAAAAGAAAATTTAAAAGCAAGTGAATATGATGTAAAAACAGCAAAAGATTCATTCTGGCCAAAACTTATGCTTCAAATCAAAGGATTTAGAGCATTTGCAAATGCATATAATAATGACGAGCATTTAGCACTAAACTATGCAAGTGCAGGAATTTATATAAACTGGAATATTTTTAACAGAAAAAACAGTGCCGAGGTACAAAAAGCTAAAATAGAAAAACTAAAAAATGCCCTAACAATTCAAAAAACAATAAAAGATTTAAATGCAAATGTTTTAAAAATAACATCATCTCTTAAAGAGATTAAAAAATCAATTTCTTTAGCACAAGATTCAATTGAAATAAGGGAAGAGCTATTAAAAGGAGCAAAAGTTGCTTTTAAATTAAATAGAATGACAGTAGATGATTATTTAAAATATGAAAACAATCTGGCCTTGGCAAAAGCAAATTTAGCAAACTTAATTGCTACAAAAAATTCATTAATTGCTAACTTAGCATTTATTTACGGAAATAACTTAGAAAGGATATTCAAATGAAAAAAATAATTGCTTGGAGTGTTGTAATATTAATTACAATAGGTTTGGTAATAGGTGGAGTAAAACTGGTTAAAAAAAGAAAAGCCGAGGATGCGAAATTAGCAGCAGCAAAAATTTATCCAATCGTTGTAAAAACTGTTAATCCTAAGAATCAGGCTACATTAACATATCCGTATTTAGCATTAGTTAAAAATAATTCGCAAGTTACAGTTACAACAAAATTTGCAGGGAAAATTAAATGTATTGCAAATCTTGGAGGATATGTAACAAAAGGTCAAACAGTTGCAAAAATAGATGATTCACATTTAAAAGCTTCTCTTAAAGCCACAAATGAAAAAATCAAATCAATTAAAGATAAACTAAATGCAGAATATGTAACGCTTAAAAATTTAATTGCTACTCATAAAAGAACAAAAGCTCTTTTAAATGTAAAAATGGCAAGTATTGAACAATATCAAGCAGAAGAGAGTAAAATTGCAGGTTTAAAAGCTCAGATTGCAGCAGATAAAAACACTTTACATTCTTTAAAAGCTCAAAAAAAAGCAATTTTAAATGATTTAGAGTATACCGAAATAAAATCCCCAATTAATGGTATTATTGCTCAAAAATTTGTAAATAAAGGTGATAATGCTTTCCCCGGAAAACCGCTTTTAACAATCGCTTCAGCCAAAGGAAATTATCTGTTTATAGCGGTACCGGACAATTTCAAAAAAGCTATTTATAAAAATAAAATGTATAATTTAATTCCACTTCATTCCACATTTAACGGAGTTCCTGCTTATAAAATTGATGTAAACGACCCTGATTTAATCTTGGGAGAAAAAGTAAAAATTAAACTTGTAAGCTTCAATGGAAATGCAACAATATTGCCTTATGATGCAATACTTAGTATTAACGGTAAAAATTATGTATTTATTCCAAATGGAAATAAAGCTCAAATTAAAGAAATTCATATTTTAGCCCAAGGGACTGAAGGTGTGGCAATAAAAGAAAATATTTCTTCATCTGTAATAGAAGCAAAACCTGATATTTTATTGAGAATTAAAGCAGGATACCCTATAAAAATAGTGAGTAGTGAGTAGTGAGTGGTGAGTGGTGAGTGGTGAGTGGTGAGCAGTGAGTAGTGAAAATTGTCAAGAAACCAAGTTCAAAGTGAAAAGTGAGCTTTGCTCACCTGGCTGCTTGAAAAGCGGCCATGATGAAAAGTATAAAGTGTAAAGGATAGGAAATGTTTGAATTTTTTTATAAAAGAGGTTACCTATTAACCGCGATAATTATAGGAATGTTTGTATTTGGGGTTTTAGGGCTTATTAAAATGCCAAAAAATCTTTTTCCTGATGCAAACAGACCTGAAGTTGTAATATTCACAACCGTCCCCGGTGCAACTCCAAGCGTAGTTGCAACAATGGTATCAAAACCTATTGAAGAAGAGATGGGAACGCTTAGTAATGTATATGAAATTAAATCCACAAATGTTCCAAATTTCTCAATAGTTCATGTTGTATTTGATTATAAAAAAGGACTCCAGGCAGCAGCAGTTGATGTAAATAATGCACTAAACCGTATAAAAGATAAATTACCACCAAATGCTACACCTGCAATATATTTAGTAGGAGATTTTACACTTCCTGTTGATGTATTTGCTTTGTATCCAAAAAACAATTCTATTAATTTAGCTGAAATTAGAAAAATAGCTGAAAGCTACATAAAACCAAAACTATTATCTTCTCCTAATATTGGAAATGTAGAAGTTTTTGGTGGATTTCAAAGCTCTATTATGATAAAACTTGACCCTAAAAAAATGAAAAAATATAACCTAACACTTGATAAAATAATAAATATTATTAGAGCTACAAATAAAGATTTGCCTATCGGTTTTATAAAAAGCAAAGACGGATTTTTAACTTTAAGTTTTTACGGTGAAAAAGATGATGTAAAAGAGCTAAAAGATAGCTTTATTTTACCAAATATTAAATTAAAAGATATAGCCGATATTAAATGGACGTATCAAACAAATAACAGCGGATATATAGGGGATGACAAACCATCAATTGCAATTTCAGTTCAGAGGGCTCCTGGCGGCAGTGTTCTTGATACAGCAATGGCCGCAAGGAAAATAATGAAACAAATTGAAAAAGAATATCCAAATATCGGTGTAAAAATAGCAGATACACAGGTAGAGCTTGTTGAAACCGCAAATACTAATATGCTAGAAGCTTTACGTGATGCAATTATTTACACACTTTTAGTATTACTCTTTTTCCTTGGAAATTTCAGGGCAATTATTGCAGCCGGTTTTTCAATTCCGATGGTATTTTTTGGAACAATTGCTTTTCTTTACCTAACGGGTCAGGGATTAAACATCGTAATTTACACCGCTATTATATTGGCCCTCGGAATGCTAACAGACGATGCGGTTGTTGTGCTTGAAAATATAGAAAGACACCTTGAAGAGAAAGAAAATTTAAAAGATGCCATTTATCACGGAACAAAAGAAGTTTTAAAGCCAATTTTTGCAGGAACAATTTCTACAATTGCAATTACATTTCCATTAATGTTTGTTGGAGGTTTCCCACAAAAAATATTCAGACCGTTAATTGAAACATTGATTATAGCGCTTCTTATCAGCTGGTTTTTATCTGTTACATTTATTCCAAAACTATCAATTCTTTTATATAAAAACGGATTTTCTAAAACAAAAATAGAACAATTTTTTGAAATGCTCTATCAAAAAACAATAGGTAAACTTATAATTCCTTATCTTGGAATTATTAAATTTTCAAACGGAAAATTTTATCCTCTTAGAAGAATGCTTATTATGGCGGCGGCAGTACTCACATTAATGATAAGCCTTAAAAACATTATGCCAACAATCGGAAGAGATGTTATGCCTCCAATGGATACAGGTATTATGAAAGTAAGTCTTGAATTTTCAAATAATATAAATGCAGATGAAACAAAAAAAAGATTGGCACCATTTTTTGCTTGGCTAGATAAACAACCTTGGCTTGAGAGAAGTTCAGTTTCAATCGGAACTGAAAAAGGTGTTTTATCTCTTGGCGGAGGAGGAGCTGGTAATAGTGTAAGTATGACTATTACCGCAGTTAACAGATTTGAGAGAAAAAAAACAATCTGGCAGCTTGAAGATAAAATTAGAAAACATTTAGCACAGCTTCAAGGTATTAAAAAATTAGCGGTATTTGATTTTGGAGCAACAGCACTTTCAACTATTAACGCACCACTTGATGTAGAAATTAGAAGTGAAAATTACGAAAACTTACCAGAAATTGCACACAAGGTAGAAAAACTGTTTTATCAAATAAAAGGTCTTACAACTATAAAAACAAGCTGGGACAGGGATATGCAGGAGGCTGTCATTAAAATTGACAAAAACAAAGCTTTAAGTTACGGAATAACGCCCCTTCAGGTAATTTCACAAATTGCTCTAAATGATAAAGTGGTAACCATAAACTCAGATCTCAGCAGTATGAATGTACAGTTTGTAAGAATTAGATTTAATAAAAATTATGAAAATCCTGAAAGTTTAAAATATTTACTAATCAGTACACCAAAAGGGGTTATTCCTCTAAAAGAAATAGCCGAAATTAAACCTAATTTTACATACAATAAAATTACAAGAGACGGATTACTCTACTCAATTGATGTGGAAGGATACAGAGCTAAAAGACCTGTCAGTAAAATTACAGCTAACGCTGATAATATATTACATAAAGCGGGAATCAAAAATTACGAACAGACCGGTGACATAAAAGAGATGAAAGATTCATTTTCAAGAATGATTAAAGCAATTGCTATTGGTATAATTGTATTAATTCTAACTTTAAGCGTAGTTTATGAATCATTTAGACTTGCATTTATTATGATTTTAGTATTACCTCTTTCTATGATTGGAGCTGCTTGGGGAATGCTGATTATGCATAAACCATCCTGTATGCCAAGTCTTGTTGGTATTTTACTTTTATTTGGTATTATTATTAAAAATGCGGTATTACTAATTGATTTTTACAAAGAGTATAAAAAAGAAGGAAATCGCCCATTTGAAGCTGCACTTCAAGCTATTAGAGTTAGATTTAGACCAGTTATGATGACTGCTTTTGGTACAATTGCCGGAATGATCCCTATTGCTCTTGAACAAGCCGTAGGGCTTGAGAGACTCTCACCTCTTGCAGATGTTGCAATTGGCGGACTTTTAATAGGAACTCTTCTTACACTTGTATATGTTCCAATGATTTCATACGCAACAGACCCCGATAATAAAAAAACAAATATATTTGAAGAAATTGATGAAAAATTAGAAAAACAATTCTTCTTTTTCTTGCAGAATTAAAAAAAATGAGTTATAATTCGCTTACTAACTAGTAAGTAAGGAGAACAAAATGACAAAATACGCTACACCAAAAGGTCAAAAAGAAATTAGAATTTCACTTGAAAAGTTTAAAAAAGAATTCAATGAAGAAAATGCTGTATTAATTGATATAAGAATGCCTTTTGAGAAAAAAGTTTGGAATTTACCATTTGCAATTGATATTCCGGCAAATGAGCTTGAAAACAGACTAAACGAACTTCCAAAAGATAAACTTATTGTAACAGCATGTCCTGAAAACAGCAGAGCTGCTTTTGCAGCGGCTTTTCTAAAGGAAAAAGGATACAATGCAAAATTTTTAGCAGAAGGTCTGCTTGAACTTATGAAAGCTTTTAAAGGCGGAAAGGCAAAAGAGCTTAAAGTTGATTAATGCAAAATGCTTGTTATCCTCTAAATGAAGGAGAAATATTACACGAGGTTCATAAAGAGTGGCCTCTTTTTGTTTTGCATATTTACGGAAGTAAATTAGAAACTCTTAAAATTTCAAAAAGAATTATGTGTACTTTAAAACATCTGCCTTTGCGTTTACAGGTTTTTTACCATCACGATACTATGCAAGCAATTGAAGAAGGATGAGGAAATGACCCCTGCATTAAAATGAATGGAAAAATTCTGTTTGAAGGTTTAATTCAGGCAGAAGAAATAAAAGAAATTTTTGAAAAACTGTTAAAGGAAAGAAATGAATGAATTAATCTATTATGGAACTTATTTTATTTTAACTTTAATATTTTCCACAATATTTGCAACGGGAGGGGTCGGTTCGGCCATTGTTTTAGTACCCCTTTTTAATTCACTTGGACTTCCTTTAAATGTGGCAAAGGCTTTCGGGCTTTTTATAAATTCAATGAGCACAATTACTGCCAGTATTATGAACTTTTTAAGGGGAGTTCTTGATATAAGAGCCACTCTTCCTCTTGCAATTTCTTCAATTATAGGGGCGCCTATCGGCGCATATTCAAGCAAATTTATCCCGCCTGTTTATGTAAAAATTCTTCTGGCTTTATTTATTATATTAGCTGTATTTTTAATGTTTAAAAAGAAAAAAGTGGCCAAATTTCATTATACCAAACAGTGGGTAATGGTTGCTTTGGGTTTAAGTGTCGGGTTTTTATCCGGACTTATGGGAGTAGGTGGAGGGAGTTTAATTTTACCTGCTTTGATTTTACTCGGATTTGATGCAAAAGTGTCCGCTTATATGGTAAGTTTTGTCCTTCCGTTTTCAACGCTCAGCGGATTTTTTATGTACTTAAGCATTACACATATAGACTGGATTATGCTTTTAAATGTAAGTGCAGCCGCAATTTTAGGAGGATATTTAGGTGATAAAATAATGCATTACCGCTTAACTCCGCAGCAGGTTAAAAAACTGATTGCTATTATTTTAATTTTGCTGGATATAAAAATTATTTATTCCATTTTACATTATTATCATTTGGTTTAAGGAGAAAAAATGCATACACTTTTAGCAAAACTTGCAGACTGGCTGATAGAAAAAGAAGAAAAAGATGCTGAAAAATGTGATATTCCGGATGAAATAATAGACGAATGGCTTGAAATTTTAAAAAAAAGAAGAGAGCATATTCTAAAAGAAGCCGGAAAAGATTCGGAAGAATATGATATGATAAAAGAATTAATTAAAAAAGTTGAGCATATTAAACATTTAAGAGAAAAAAATGTGAAATTAAAAAATAAGACAATGATTAAATATAAATATCTAAAACTACATTGATAAAAATATTACCGCCAAGCCCTTTTTTGCTATACTTATAAAATATTACAAAAAAGGCATATTGGGTATACAATGAAAAAAATTAAAGAGCTTGAAAAATTTGAAAAGCCAAGAGAAAAACTTTTGGAAAAAGGGGCAAAGGCTCTTAAAGATTATGAGCTGGTTGCCGTATTGCTTGGAAGCGGTGTTAAAGGAAAAGATGTTATTAAACTTTCACGGGAAATTGTAAAAATTTTAAAAAATGACTTTGATGAAATCAACATAGAAAAACTTCTTCAAATCCACGGGCTTGGTATTGCAAAAGCCTCTCAGATAATAAGTGCAATAGAACTCTCAAAAAGATATCTTTTAAAACAATATAAAACTGTCACCTCAGCTAAAGATATTTATGAAGAACTGAAAGAATTCTATGATAAAAAACAGGAATATTTTATAGCGATCTATCTTGACGGGGCAAACAGGATTTGTGAAAAAAGAGTTATAACCATAGGCACGTTAAATCAAACTCTTATACATCCAAGAGAGGTGTTTGCACCTGCAGTTGAAAATAGATGTGCAAGTATTATTGTAGCGCATAACCATCCATCAGGAAATCTTACTCCAAGCAAAGAAGACATATTTATTACTCAAAAATTAAAACAAAGCGGCAAAATTCTCGGAATTGAACTGTTAGACCATATAATTTTTAGTAAAAATGGATTTATAAGTTTGCAACAAAAAGGAATTTTATAATGGCAAAGAAAAAAAACAGTGAAACTTTTGAGCAAAGCTTATGGAAAGCGGCCGATAAACTGAGGAAAAATATTGATGCGGCAGAATATAAGCATGTGGTTTTAGGGCTTATATTTTTACGCTACATATCAGAAGCATTTGAGGATTTGTATGAAAAACTCAAAAAAGGAGAAGGTGAATACGAAGGAGCAGACCCCGAAGATATAGACGAATACAAAGCCGAAAATGTCTTTTTTATTCCTCCTGAAGCCAGATGGAGCTATTTAAAAGAAAGAGCAAAAAATCCGGAAATAGGAAAGATAATAGATAATGCAATGGAACTTATAGAAAAAATTAACCCTTCTCTTAAAGGTGTTTTACCAAAGGTTTATGCAAGGGGGAATATTGACCCTATTGCTCTTGGGGGATTAATTGATTTATTTAGCAATATTGCAATAAACGAGGCAAAAGAAAAAACTTCAGATATTTTAGGGCATGTGTTTGAATATTTTTTAGGGGAATTTGCGCTTGCTGAAGGAAAAAAAGGCGGTCAATTCTATACTCCAAGAAGTGTTGTTGAGCTTTTAGTTGAGATGCTTGAACCATACCGTGGAAGAGTGTTTGACCCATGCTGTGGAAGTGGCGGGATGTTTGTGCAATCAGAAAAATTTGTGCAGGAACATCAAGGAAAAATCAACGATATATCCATTTACGGGCAGGAGAGCAACCAGACAACCTGGCGGCTTTGTAAAATGAATCTTGCAATTAGAGGTATTGACAGCTCACAGGTAAAATGGAATCCAGAAGGCTCTTTTCTAAACGATGCCCACAAAGACTTAAAGTCCGATTTTGTCATAGCAAATCCTCCCTTTAACGACAGCGACTGGAGCGGAGAGCTTTTAAGAAAAGATGCAAGATGGAAATATGGCGTGCCGCCTGCTGGCAACGCAAACTATGCATGGATTCAACACTTCATCTTTCACCTTGCACCTCATGGAAAAGCTGGCTTTGTCTTAGCAAAAGGAGCACTTACTACAAAACAGAGTGCAGAATATGAGATAAGAAAAAATATGATTGAAGATGATATTGTAGATTGTATTGTAAATTTACCTGCAAAACTATTTTTAAATACGCAAATTCCGGCATCTTTATGGTTTTTGAGAAAAAATAAAACTACAAGAAAAAAACAGATACTATTTATTGATGCAAGGGATATGGGCAAGCTTATCAACAGAAGACAGAGAATTTTAACCAAGGAAGATATTAAAAAAATAGCAGACACTTACCATAAATGGCAAAAAGAAGATAAAAACTATGAAGATATAAAAGGATTTTGCAAATCCGCTACCATTGAAGAGGTAAGAGAGCTTGATTATGTATTAACACCCGGGCGTTATGTGGGACTTGCCCAAGAAGAGGATGATTTTGATTTTGAAGAAAGGTTTAATAAATTAAAAGCCCAGTTTTTAGAGCAGTTAGCTGAAGAAGAGAAGCTCAATAAATTGATATTAGAGAATTTGGCAAAGATAGATATGAAGGGTAAAAGTGAAATTAGAAAAAATTTTAAAACAGCCGGAAAATAGAAAACTTGAATTTAAAGAAACTCTTCCTAATAAATCTGATTTATGCAAAACTGTTGTATCTTTTGCCAATGATGCCGGAGGTGAAATATATATAGGTATAAAAGATAATCCAAGAGAGGTAATTGGAGTGCCTGAAGAAGATTTATTAAAAATAGAAGAAATAATAAGCAATGTTATCCATGATAACTGCTATCCTCTTATTTTGCCTGAAATTTCATTTGTAAATCATAATGGAAAATATGTTGTTAAAATTAAAATTTACAAAGGTAATAACCCGCCTTATTATCTTAAAAGCAAAGGAAAAGAAAAAGGAACATATATTAGAGTCGGTTCTTCAAACAGGCTTGCTAATAACGATATGATAGAAGAGTTAGAAAGAGAAAAACAGGGCATTTCTTTTGATTCGCTTCCGGTATATTCAAAAACTATTGATGAATTGAATTTTTCTCTGTTTTCAAAACAGTTTGAACAAATCACAGGTGAAAAGCTCACCAAAACCATTTTAAAAAAATTAAATCTTATAATTTCAGACCAAAACAGAGAATTTCCCACAAATGCATTTTTACTGCTTTCTAATGATGAAATAAGAAATGTACGTTTTCCCTACGCAAAAATAGAATGCGCAAGATTTAAAGGAACAATACCCGGAGATTTTATAGACCAGAAGAGCATTAATGAGCCTATAAGTTTTCAGGCAGAAGAAGCATATAAATTTGTTCTTAGACACATTTCTCAAGGCTCAACATATGAGGGAGTTTATAGAAAAGACAGATGGGAATATCCAGTTATTGCAATTCGTGAAGCAATAAGAAATGCAGTTATTCATCGTGATTATTCTTTAACAGGAAAAGATATAAAAATTGCCATATTTGATGATAAGATTGAAATTACTAGTCCGGGTAAACTAATGCCCACTATCGATTTTGATGATATGGAATCTGGCCAGTCTGATATTAGAAACAGAGTGCTTGCTTTAGTCTTTAAAAAACTTGGAATAATAGAGCAGTGGGGAAATGGATTAAGATTGATTGCCAAAGAGTTAAAAAAATATCCTGAAATTAGGTTTGAGTGGAGCGAGCCCGGAATTTCATTTAGAATAACATTTAGAAAAGTAAACTACCGTCCAGAAACCCAAAAGAGTGTTTCAACAGAATCCGCGACCAATTACGACCGATTACGACCGATTGCGGACAATTACGAACGATTACGAACGATTACGAACGATTACGAACGATTAACATTGGAAGAAAAGAAGATATTACTTTATCTTTTAGATAATGGAAAAATCACGAGAAAGAAAGCAACTGAAATTCTTAATGTTCAAAACACTAAAGCATATGAAACATTAACATCATTAGTCGAAAAAAATCTTATTCAAAGGCAAGGGAAAGGTAGAAGCACTTATTATGTTTTAAAGAAGGATGAATTGTGAAGGGTGAAGGATGAAGGATGAAGGATGAAGGATGAAGGATGAAGGATGAAGGATGAAGGATGAAGGATGAAGGATGAAGGATGAAGGATGAAGGATAAAAAGGAGATTTAAGGGATGAGTGAAAAATTGCCTAATGGGTGGAAAAGGGTTAAGTTGGGAGAGGTTGCTGTATTTAATTACGGAAAATCTCTTCCTGAAAAAAATCGAATTAAAGGAAATATACCTGTTTACAGTTCTGCTGGTATTACTGGATGGCATAATGAAGCTTTAGTAAAATCAAAAGGAATTATTGTTGGTAGAAAAGGAACAATAGGGAAAGTTTATAAAGCAAAAGTTCCTTTTTATCCAATTGATACTTGTTATTATATTTTACCAAATGAAAATTACGATTTTGATTTTATGTATTATTTGCTCATTTATTTGAAGTTAGATGAATTAAATGAAGACAGTGCTGTTCCTGGTCTAAACAGAAACACAGCTTATTCTCAGGAAATTCTTCTCCCACCTCTCCCCGAACAAAAAGCCATAGCCTCTGTGCTTTCATCTCTTGACGATAAAATTGACCTACTTAACCGCCAAAACCAAACACTTGAAAAAATGACCGAGACACTTTTTAGAAAATGGTTTATAGAAGACGCAAAAGAGGATTGGGAAATAGTTTCATTAGAAGAAATTGCAGAAGTAAAAAATGGGTTTGCTTTTAAAAGTAAAGACTATGTTGAATATCAACCTGAACATTTAGAAGTATTAAAAATGGGACATATTGATAAAAATGGCGGATTAAAAACAAATCCAAAACATAATTATATTCCAAGAGATAAAAAATTTGAAAAATATATTCTTAATAAAGGAGATATTGTAATAGCAATGACTGATATGAAAGATAATGTTGTCATTTTAGGAGTACCAGCAATGGTTGATAAAAATAATCATTATGTTCTTAATCAGCGTGTAGCAAGAATATCCTTAAAAGATAATAAAAAATTAATAAATAATTATTTATTATATTTACAACTAAAAGATAAAGAAAATATAGCAATACTTCGTACTAAAGCTAATAGCGGAGTTCAAGTCAATTTGACAATTCAATCAATTAGAAATATTGATATAATCATACCACCTTTACCTCTCCAAATTGAAAAAGGAAAAATTATTGAAAAATTGTATAATAAAATTGAAATTAATAATAACCAAATCCGCACCCTTGAAAAATTGCGAGACATACTTTTACCAAAACTCATAAGCGGGGAAGTGAGGATGAAGGATGAAGGATGAAGGATGAAGGATGAAGAATGGAAGGATGAAGGATGAAGGATGAAGAATGAAAGGGAATATGAAAAAAGTTTTTGATATAAAAGATAGAACTTTCCAATATGCTCTAAAAGCAATTGAAATTTACAACAAATTACAATCTCAAAAAAATAGTGCAGGTTGGATTATTGGAAAACAGTATTTAAGGTCTGCAACAAGTATAGGTGCGAACATTCAAGAAGCCCAGTCAGGAGAAAGTAAAGCCGATTTTATACATAAATATAGCATTGCACAAAAAGAAGCAAGAGAGAGTTTATATTGGCTCAGATTATTAAAAACTTCCAAAATTTTACATAATAAAGATTTGGAATATCTTATAAAAGAAACAAATGAAGTAATATCTGTAATTACAAAAATTATCGTTAACACTAAAAAAGGTTTTAAAAATGATAAAAAACAATAATTTTCATACTTCAAAATTCAGCCTTCATAATTCAATTTCTGAAACAGAAATTGAAAACTTCACCATAGACCTTCTAAAATCCCAGGGATATGACTATCTTTACGGCGGGGATATTGCTCCAGATGGTGAAAATCCACTGAGAGAATCTTTTGAAAATGTGATTTTGTTTGAAAGATTAAGAAATGCCATAAGAAGATTTAATCCGGAATTGCCTCAAAGTGCCATTGATGATGCCATAAAACAGCTAACGGAAATTCATACACCAGATTTAATAACAAATAATGAAATTTTCCACAGAATGCTAACAGATGGTATAAAAGTTACATATCAAAAAGACGGTATTGAAAAAGGCGATATTGTTTGGCTTATTGATTTTAAAAATCCAGAAAATAACGATTTTTTAGTAGTAAATCAATTTACAGTTATAGAAAACCATAAAAACAAAAGGCCTGATATTGTAATATTTATAAACGGACTGCCGCTTATTGTGATGGAGCTAAAAAATCCAACAGATGAAAACGCCACTATAAAATCAGCCTATAACCAGCTTCAAACTTATAAAAAAACCATTCCCTCACTTTTTACATACAATGAAATTTTAATAATATCTGATGGACTTGAAGCAAAAATGGGGAGTTTATCTGCTGGGTATGATAGATTTATGACATGGAAAAGTGCTGATGGTAAAAAAGAAGCTTCACATTTGATAAGCCAGCTTGAAACACTGATATATGGACTTTTGAATAAAGAAACTCTTATTGATTACATAAGGTATTTTATACTTTTTGAAAAATCAAAAAAAGAAACTAACGGACAAATTACCATCCAGACTGTAAAAAAAATTGCGGCATATCATCAATATTATGCAGTAAATAAAGCCATTAAATCAACCCTTAGAGCGATTGGTCAAAATCAATGTTTTATAGTAAAAGAGCCGCCTGCAATGTATGGATTGCCCGATGTAAAAGAACAAAAAGAAGGAGACAAAAAAGCGGGTGTTGTCTGGCATACCCAGGGCTCTGGCAAATCTCTTTCTATGCTTTTTTATGCCGGAAAAATCATTCAGACTATTAATAACCCGACAATTGTGGTTATTACAGACAGAAACGACCTTGACGATCAGCTTTTTAACACTTTTGCTTCAGCTTCAAAACTCCTAAGGCAAGAGCCTGTGCAGGCAAAAAGCAGAGAGGAGTTAAAGAAGCTGTTAAAAGTAGAAAGCGGCGGCGTTGTATTTACAACAATTCATAAATTCTGGCCTGAAGAGGGAAATGTTTATGAAACTTTGTCTAATAGAGACAATATCATCGTAATTGTTGATGAAGCACACAGAACTCAATATGGTTTTAGAGGTAAAGTGGATAAAAAAAGCGGTGAGATAAAATACGGATTTGCAAAATATCTAAGAGATGCCCTCCCAAATGCAACTTATATCGCCTTTACGGGAACACCGATTGAAAAAACAGACAAAAACACACCAGCTGTATTTGGAAACTATATAGATATTTATGATATTGCAAATGCTGTTGAAGATGGAGCAACGGTGCCTATATATTATGAAAGCAGGCTTGTCAAGATAGATTTAACAGATGAAGGTAAAAAACTGATAGAAGAGTATGAGCAAGAGCTGGAAAACGGACTTAGCGAAGTTGAAAAAGCAAAAGCAAAATATTCTAAACTTGAAGCGTTGGTCGGGGCTAAGCCAAGAATAAAAGAAATAGCTAAAGATATTGTGAATCATTTTGAAAGCCGTCTTGAAGTAATGGATGGAAAAGGTATGATAGTTACCATGACTCGGCAAATTGCGGCAAACCTTTATGATGAAATCATCAAACTGCGCCCCGAGTGGCACAGTGATGAGCTAAAAAAAGGAAAAATAAAAGTTGTAATGACTACTTCATCGTCAGATGAGCCGAAAATTGCAAGATTTTATTTAACAAAAGAAGAAAGAAGAACGCTCGCTGAGAGATTTAAAGATCCAGAGGATGAGCTAAAACTTGTAATTGTTGTAGATATGTGGCTTACAGGCTTTGATGTGCCTTGCCTTCATACAATGTATATAGACAAACCTATGAAAGGCCATACTCTTATGCAGGCTATTGCAAGGGTAAACAGAGTTTATAAAGATAAAACAGGCGGACTTATAGTTGATTATATAGGAATTGCAAGCGATTTAAAGGAAGCTTTGTCTTTTTACAGTGACAGCGGTGGCAAAGGAGAGCCTGCAAAACTACAAGAGGAAGCCGTAAAAGTGATGCTTGAAAAATTAGAAGTTGTAAGGGATATGCTGTATGGGTTTGAATATCAAAGATATTTTAGTACTGATACGAAAGAGAGATTAAATATTATCCTTGAAGCTGAAGATTTTATACTTGGGCTTGAAAACGGCAAAAAAAGATTTGTTGATGCAGTTAGCGCATTATCAAAAGCATTTGCAATAGCCGTGCCGCATAAGGAAGCGATGAACATAAAAGATGAAGTGGCATTTTTTCAGGCTGTAAAGTCAAGACTTGTTAAATTTAATACTGACAATAATAATGGTTTTGACTATGAAACGGCAATCAAACAGATAGTAGATAAAGCGGTATCTTCAAACGGAGTTATTGATATATTTGATGCAGCGGGACTTAAAAAGCCGGATATTTCAATTTTATCCGACGAGTTTTTAGAAGAAATAAAAGGAATGAAGCATAAAAATTTAGCCATTGAAACATTAAAAAAACTTATTAATGATGAAATTAAAGGCAGGATAAAAGCCAATATTGTAAAAAGTAAAACTTTGAAAGAATCTTTAGAAGAGCTGGTAAGAAAATATAACAACAGACTCCTAACCGCCGCTGAGGTTATTGATGAGCTCATACATTTGGCAAAAGAAATAAAACAAAGCGATAAAGAACCGCAGGAGATGGGATTAACTCCTTATGAGTATGCATTTTACTGTGCGGTTGCGGAAAATGAGAGTGCAAGAGAGCTTATGGGAAAAGAAAAACTAAAAGAGCTTGCTGTGGTTTTATTTCAAAAAGTAAAACAAAACACTACAATAGACTGGGCTATAAGAGAAAGTGCAAGAGCAAAACTAAAAGTTATTATCAAAAGAACTTTGAGAAAATATGGATATCCACCAGATATGCAAAAACTTGCAACAAAGACCGTTTTAGAACAGGCCGAAGCTTTGGCAAATGAACTGGTGGAAGTATGCTGATTTTTTAAATTTAATAAAAAAACAATACAAAAGAAAATAAATATATTATAATTCTCAAAAAGGCCAAAATGAAAGATTTAATTCCCCTGATAGTTTCTTTATTAATAACTTTAATAATTTTAAATATTTTAAAACTCTCTTTTGTCCCGGGTTTTATTCTGGGAAGCATAACATGGTCGATTTTACATTATAATATTAAAAAATTTTTAAAAGGAAAATTATGAAACTGACACATATAAACGAAAAACATAATCCCAAAATGGTGGATGTGGGAGAAAAAAAAGTTACAAAAAGAGTGGCTACGGCAAGCGGTGAAATACATATGCAAAAAGAAACAAAAAAAGCTATTTTGGAAGAAAAAACAAAAAAAGGTGCGGTTTTGCAAACAGCAATAATAGCTGCAATTATGGGCGGTAAAAAAACAAGCGAATTAATTCCGATGTGTCATAATATTTTAATAGACGGAATAGATGTGGATGTAGAAGAAATTGAAAACGGGTTTAAACTAATTGCAACCGCAAAAACCACTTCAAAAACCGGTATTGAAATGGAAGCCCTAACTGCCGTAAGTATCGGGCTTCTTGCTATTTATGATATGGCAAAAGCAATAGACAGAAGTATGGAAATAACAAATATTCATTTAGATTATAAAGCCGGTGGAAAATCGGGGGAATTTAAAAGAAGTGAATAGTGAGTAGTGAGTAGTGAAAAGAGAAATATATATTACATGTTTTATTTTAGTGGGTGGAAAATCGAGCAGGTTCGGTGAGGATAAATCAAAACTTTTTTATAAAATTCAATTTGATAAATGTAAAAAAATATTTAAAAAGGTCTGTTTTGTGGCAAAAAACAAAAAATTTAAAAATTACCCTTTTTTTATAGAAAAATCTAAAATATACGCTCCAATTTTTGCTTTGGAAGAAATTATAAAAAAAGAAAAAAAAGTTTTTGTTTTAAGTGTTGACACCCCTTTAATATCTGAAAAATCAATAAAAAAGCTCCTTTTTTCACACGCTACAGCTTCACAAAATCCCTTAATCGGATATTATGATTATACAATGCTGCCGAAAATAAAAGAATCGATTAAAACAGATTTGAGACTTTTTAAAATAAATCCCAAAAAAATAAAAATTAACAATAAAGAATTAATTAATATAAATAAAAAAAGCGATTTAAAACTTATTCGTAAATTCTAAAAGGCAGATTTTTATATATTAAATTATTTATATTCCCTTCACTTACTCCGCTTAAATCAACATTTATTTTCAATTTTTTGGCTTTTTCTATCATATCCCCTATTTCCAAATCAAAACCGAACAAATTTATATATCTTTTAAAAGCCCTGATTATTTTTTCGTCAACTTTTTCACCTTTTAATTTTAAAGCCAAAAGATAAATAATCTGCTGTAAATACGCACTTTTTATTAAATTGGCGATTCTGAGGGAATATTCTTTAATTTTAAATAAATTCCCCACGGTATTTAAAATAGCTTCGATATCGCCTTTTGCGGCAAATTTTTCCGCAATTGCCAGTTTTTCTTTTATTTCGTTTTGAATCTCTTTAAAATCATTTACATCTTCCAAAAACGGATACATTTTTACATATTCAAAAATTGCGTGATAATCTTTTGATGCAAGCAGTCTTTGAAAATCCATCAAAATTTTTGCTTTATCTTTATATTCATCTGCTTTTTCTTCATATCCGGGGAAATTTTCCAAAATCCCGGCGTAAGATAAAACTTTTTTATAATCTCCGTCTTTTAATAAAATCTGAATATTCCGATCAAGTGTTTTAGCAAAATTTATTGCTCTTTTATACTCTTCTGTTTCTGTTAAAAACGGAAATCTTTTAACTAAAATAAAAAACTCTTTAAAATCTTTTTTTGCCAGTTTTTCTTTTAATAAATTATAGAGCTGCTTTTCATTAAAAAGAGCCTGAATTAACGGTGTTTTTTGAGAAACTCCCCTAAAAGGTTTTAATAAATCTCTTGCTTTTTCAATATTGTTTTCTTTTAACATTGCCTCTTTTGCCAAATCAAAAACTTTTTTCCAGTCGTCTTCCATTTTTTTATAATAAATTGTATCTTTAAATGAAGGATACTGATTGGCCAGAGAATATGCCAAAGGATATTTTAAGGTAAACACCGCATTTTTAAATTTGTCAAATTCCCTGAAATCCCTAAGCAAATTTTGTATGATAGCTCTTTTTACAGGGATATCCGCAAAAGGTTTAAAAAGCTCTTTTGCACTTTCGATATCACCTTTTTCCAAAAATTTATGAGCTATATTTAATGTTTTATTCCATTCGTTTTCAAGCAGCTTATATGCGTTTGTAGACTGTAAAAAAGGATTTTTGTTTATAAGCTCATAAGCCATAGAATATTTTTTGGAAGAAATTAACGACCTTAGTTCCCTCTCTTCTGAAAGTAAATCATAAATGTATATATCCCCATCGAGTGTTCCTACAAGCAGATAATTTTTATCTTTAATATATTCTATAGAACTTGGAGATGAAGGGAGTTTAATAAATTCATTTGTTATCAGTTCATAGTTTTCCAGAGAATATAAAGCCACTTTTTTATCAGTGGAAACAACAAAAAGAAACCTGCCATTTTTATCTATGCATAAATCAACAATCTGATCGGTCATATTGGGCAGCCTTTTTAAGACTTTTCCTTTTGCATAATTCCATACAATCAATTCCCCTGTTTTATCTCCGCTTATCATCTGTTGATTGGGGATAAATTTAAGCTTTGTAACAGCGCCTCTGTGTGATTTTTTTCTGAAAGACAAATCCATTGACGCAATGTTTGTAATAGTTATGCTTCTGTCATAACTTCCTGTGGCAGCCCACAAAGAATTCAGGCTGAAATCGGTTGAAAGTATATAATCGGCATGCGGAGGAAGTGCCCCTACCATTTTTCCGGTAGATATTGACCATAAATATGCCCTGCCGTCTTCTCCGCCTGTTAAAATATATTTTTCCTCTTTATCAAAACTTACGCTTAATACATTTCCTTTATGCCATCCAAGCAAAAAAAGCTGTTTTTTATTCTCTATATCCCAGACAGATGTTTTTTTCTTTCCGTCAACGGCAATCGCCAAATATTTGCCATTCTCAGAAATATCCACACCGTTTTCCAAAGGTCTATTTTTAGGAAGTTTTATCCTAAATCCTCCAACAAGTTTATAATCTTCAATAGAATATATTCTTAATGTATTTTCTTCATCCACCACACAGAATTTACTGTTTCCAATATATTTAATCTTATTTATAGCTGTTTTTATAACCAGTCTTTTTATTGCTTCCAAAACCCATCCTTTAAAATTATGCTAATATTTTAACAAAAAAGGCAATTTATGACCACACTTACAATTATTGACACATTCGGATTTTTATTTAGAAATTTTTACGCCCTGCCTCCGCTTAAAAGCAAAAAAGGCATTCCTACAGGAATGATTACAGGATTTATGAATTTTATAGCAAGCCTCGGGCGTGATTTTCCAACCGATTATGTGGTATTTACACTCGATTCAAAAGAAAAAGAAACTTTTAGAAAAGAACTTTATAAAGATTATAAGGCAAACCGTCCGGAAGCACCTGAGGAACTTAAAGCCCAGCTTCCGATTGCCATAGATTTAATTAAGGAAATGGGTTTTAAGATGATAGAAAAACCCGGATTTGAAAGTGACGATTTAATTGCAAGCTTAGCCAAAACAGCAGCTAAAAACGGGATAAAAGTAAAAATAGTAAGCCATGATAAGGATATGTATCAGTTGATTGACGATGATAAAATAGTGATTTTTGACCCAATTAAAAAAACAGAAATAAACGAAGTTGAATGTTTTAAAAAATTCGGGGTTTATCCAAAAGATTTTAAAGATTTTCAGGCATTAGTCGGAGATTCAAGCGATAATGTCCCCGGAGTCAGAGGAATAGGAGTAAAAACAGCCTCAAAACTCATAAACGAATATCATACGCTTGAAAATATATACGCCTATATTGATGAAATAAAAGGGGCTGTAAAAAAAAGACTCCTTGATGGAAAAGAGAGTGCATTTTTAAGTAGAAAGCTTGTAACCTTAAAAACAGATTTGTTTGAAAATATAAATTTAGAAGAATTTAAATACCCTGAAATAAACCCTGTTTTGAAAGTGGCCGACAAACTTATAGATCTTGATATTCAAAGCATAGTGGACAGAGTAAAAAAAGACGGCCTTTTTGTTAAAACTAAAGCACCCGAGATAAAAAGAATTGAATTTAACGCCGTTTTAATAGAAAATGAAAAAGAGCTCTTTGAGATGATTGATTCAATTAAAGATGAAATTGTGGCATTCGATACAGAAACCGATTCTCTTGAAAATCCCAATATAGTCGGATTCAGTTTTGCCTTTAGGGAAAATGAGGCCTATTATGTGCCTGTGAATCATAATTATCTTGGGGTTACCAAACAGATACCCGAAAATAAAGCAATTGAAGCGATTAAAAAATTATTATCCAAAAAAATAATAGGGCACAATTTAAAATTTGATTTTAAAATGTTGAGAAAATACGGAATTGACACCCCCGCCCCGTTTGCCGACACAATGATTCTTGCCTGGATAATTGACCCCGATTCTCCGGTAGGGCTTGACAGTGTTGCGAAAAGATATCTTGAGCATACAAATATAAAATTTAAGGAAGTTGTGGGAAAAAATCAAAATTTCTCAAATATAGACATCCAAAGTGCCTGCAAATATGCCGCCGAAGATGCTTTTATAACATTAAAACTGTATCATAAACTAAAAGAAAAATTATGGAAAGAAGTTAAATGGGATTTGGAAGAAATTGAGTGGCAATTTATAAATTTGTTAATTGATATGGAAAACGAGGGGATAAAACTTGATATAGAATATATGAATAAACTCCAGAAAAAAATAACCGAAAAATTAGACTCCCTTACCAAAGAGATTTATTCTCTTGCGGGAAGCGAATTTAATATAAAAAGTCCTAAACAGCTTGGATACATACTTTTTGAAACCTTGAAACTTCCTGCAAAAAGAAAAACAAAAACCGGATTTTCCACCGATGAAAAAGTGTTAAAATCATTAAAATCCGCTCATCCTATAATAGAAAAACTGCTTGAATACAGAAAATTTGACAAATTACTTTCAACATATATAATACCGCTGAGCGAGCATGCAAAAAAAGACAAATTCCATAAAATTTACACCAATTTTCTTCAGACAGGAACATCCACGGGAAGACTTTCAAGCAAAAATCCAAATCTTCAAAACATCCCGACATCAACCGAAATAAACATAAGAAACGCTTTTTATACAGATAAGCTTTTTGTAAGCCTTGATTATTCCCAAATTGAACTTAGACTCCTTGCACATTTCAGTGAAGATTCTTCAATGATAAAAGCTTTTTTGGAAAATGCCGACATACACCAGAAAACAGCCGATATTATAGGAACCACAAGAAGTATTGCAAAATCTATAAATTTCGGTCTAATCTACGGAATGGGGCCTAAAAAGCTCAGTGAAACCATAAATGTTTCCATAAAAGAGGCAAAAGAATTTATAGAAAAATATTTTTCATCATTCCCTACAGTAAAAGATTTTCTGGAAAAAATCAAAATAAATGCAAGGGATAATGGATTCGTGGAAACACTTTTTAAAAGAAGAAGATTTTTCGATTTTGCAAGTGCAAACGCGCGGACATTGGCAATGTTTGAAAGAGAAGCGGTTAATACAATTTTTCAGGGAAGTGCGGCAGATATTATTAAAAAAGCAATGCTTGATATTAAAAATTTTAACCCAAGTGCAAAAATGATTCTTCAAATCCACGACGAACTTATTTTTGAAATAGAAGATGAAAGTGAAGCCGAAGAATATAAAAAAATAATGGAAAATGTTGTAAAACTAAAAGTACCTTTAAAAGTAGGAATTAGTTTTGGAAAAAGGTGGGGGGAGCTTAAATGAATGTAAAATGGATAATGAAAAATGGGAAATTAATATTTTTACTGTTTTTAATATTTTTTACCGCTTGTAGCGAAAAGCAGATAAATATTTATGCAGTTGCAAAACCCAATGAAATACAAAACGAAAAAATAAGATTTATAAAAATAGATAAAATTCAAAATGACAAAACAGACCTTAAAGACAAAATTATTCAAAAAATAAAAGTTGTTAATAATATAAAACCAGACTATTTTCATATAAATCCAACAAATTACAAATCTGTTTTGAGCGGAACAGAAAAAATAAACAAAAATGATATTTTTTATTACAAAAAAGTAAAAATAATCTATAAAAACAACAGATGTAAAGTAACCCTTTATCCCTGTAGGGAAATAGGAGGCAGATTTTTCTGCAACTATTCAAACCCGATTCATTATTCTTTAAAAAATTTTAAAAATATCAGAAAAAACAGCTATCAAAACGGTAATTATATTTTAATTAATAACTTTATTTATAAAGAACGGATATATTGTAAATCTGAATTTACCACAATAAAATGCGAAAAAAAAGAAATTACTCTTAAAACCAAATTAAACATAAAAGATAAAAACAGTAATTTACTTTTTTCAAAAACCTATAAAAAATTATCAATAGACGACGCGTGTCAAAATATAAAAGAAATTTACCCAAATGAAACAAAAGAATATAAAGCATATTTAGATTTTAATCAAAAAGCCATCACCCTTGCATATGATACAGCCTCTAATTTTATAGAAGATATAGCCCCCCATTATATTACTTTCAGTGCAAAATTATTTGACAATGCGGATATAAGTATGAAACATTTTGATAAAAAAACATTTGAAAATATTATAGATACAATAAACAAAAACCCGTCCGAAACAAAAAATTTATTAAATAAAATGCAAAAACTTTCAATTAAATACCCAAAAAGCTGTGTTATAAAATACGATTTGGCCGTTATGTATTTGAAAATAAAAAATTTCAAAAAAGCAAAAAATTTATTAATAAATCTAAATAATTGCAATGAAGATATTCAAAAAGAAAGGGATAGATTATTCAATATTTTACAAAAGGTTTATTTCTGATAACCTCAATCCCCATTTTCAAGCACTTAAGTGAAAATCTAAATGGAGGTGTTTTTGCAATATATTTGCAATAATTTTCGCCAAATTTTTTAATAGCTTCGCTCTCTTCCACAAACAAAATAAACATAGCCCCTAAAAATACAAGCCAGCCTGAAAATAAAATAGCAATTAATTTAGAGCTTAAAAAAGCAACTCCTACCATCAAAAACATATTTCCGAACTGCCCGGGATGTCTCATACAGCTGAAAATTCCAATATTAACAAATTTATCCGGAGGGGAAAATTTTTCTGATTTTTCCTTATGCCCGTAAAGTTTTAGTGTTCTTCCTGCAATCGAATTTAAGACAACGGCATAAATTATAAACAAAACCCCTAAAATTTCTAAAAACAGATTTTTTTCAATTAATCTCGGGGCAAAAAAGCAAACTCCTAAATCGGCTAAAAACAAAACTATCCAGTATGTAAATCTTTTTTTCATTTTTCACTTTCTATTTTTGCAATTTCAACATAATCTTTCGGCAACTCTTTTTTAGGTTTAATCCCCGCTTTGTCTTTTAATCTGCTGATTTGTGAAATTACATTTCCCCTTCCGGTAATCAGTTTGTTTTTTGCGCTTTCAAAAGATTTGCCGGCTTTGTCTATTGAGTCTCCCACTTTTTCAAAATCTTCTATAAAACCTCTTATTTTATCGTATAAGTTTTCGGCAGATTTAACAACTTCGGCAATGTTTTTTGCCTGTTTTTCGTATCTCCAGGAAACTTCAATACTTCTAAGAGCAGCCAAAAGGGTAGTAGGAGATGTTAAAATTATCCTTTTTTTAAATGCATATTCAAATAAACCCGGCTCATTTTCAAGTGCCAGCATCAAAGCCCCTTCAATCGGTACAAACATTAAAATAAAATCAAGTGAATTATGATTTAGGGATTCATATTTTTTTTCGGCCAGTGTGTCAATGTGTCTTTTTACCGAAATCAGATGATTTTTAAGCGCTTCTTCTTTTCCCCCAACATATTCGTCATATGCATTTAAAGAGACTTTTGAATCTATTATGACAATTCTTTCATTTGGAAGATATACCACCACATCCGGTCTTAATATTTTATTTCCGTCTTTAAACACCACTTCCCTTTTAAACTCTTCCCCTTCCCTTAAACCGCTCATTTCAAGTATTCTCTCAAGCACAACCTCACCCCAGTTTCCAACCTTTTTAACATCCCCTTTTAAGGCTTTTGTCAGATTATTTGCATCCTGGCTTAGCTGCTGGTTTAATTCTTTCAAATTCTTAAGTTCATTAAAAAGTGAAGATATGTTTTTAATTTCACTTTCATACAGTTTATTTACTCTTTCTTTAAAATCTTTTAAATTATTGTTAAGAGGATTTAATATATTTTCAAAATTTTTAATACCGTCGTTTGAAAGTTTTTTGGCATTTTCTTCTAAAATTTTATTTGCAACATTTTCAAAAGCCGTTTTTAACTCTTCTTCGCTTTTTTTGATAATTGAGAGTTTTTCTTCGTAAGCTTTTTGCTCTTCATTTAGCTTTGTCTGAAGTTCTTTTATTAACGCTTTGTCTTTTTGGTTTTCTTTCAAAAGAGCGTCATATTTTTCTTTTATCTCTTCCAAAAACGAAAGTTTTTCACTGAAAGCCGATTTTTCTTCAGAAAGTCTGTTTTTTTCGTTTCTTAATTTTTCATATTCTGTTTTTAGATTTTCATATTCTTTTATTTTTTCTTCTAAATTTTCAATCTCTTTTTGCATAACGGCTGCCTGAGCCATATGATTTTGAAAATTCTCTTTTGTTTGTCCGTATATTTTATTCAATTCTTCAAACTCGGCTTTGACTTTTTCATTTTCCGATTTTGTTTTATTCATCACATAATACATAAAGCCTATAGCCACAAAAGCTAAAACAACAATTAAAATAACAATTAAATAAATTTCTTTCATCCCGTCTCCTTAAATTATTTTTTCAAATTTTCTCAAATTTTTACGTCTGATTTTGACGCCCGGCAGATACTTTTCAACCAAAGTCCAAAAATTCCTGCCGTGATTTTTATGTTTAATATGGGCTAGTTCATGCACAACAACATATTCAATCAGCTCTATAGGAAGTTTTGCAAGAAAATAATTAAAACTGACGGAATTTTTATAACTGCAGCTTCCCCATCTTGTTTTATTGAATCTAAAAGATATTTTAGCAGGATGCAGATTCATTTTATTAGCATACTTATAAACAATCGGCAAAATAACTTCAGGCAGTTTATTTTTATAGATTTCTTTTTCGTCAATTCCGTTTTTTATATATTTTTTTCCAAAAAGATAATAATAATTCACATTTTTTTGTTTTTCAATTATGTGGTCAATATGCTTTAAAATGGACTTTTTTACAAAATCATTTGACACAAATCTGTTTGCACTAACCTCCACATGAGAATCATAAATTCTTAAATAAATATGCTTTATAGGCTTTTTTATTATTTTATATTTTATTTCAACCCCGTTAAAAAAAAGTTTATCCATTTTTCATAAACTCCACTATTTTACCATGAAACCTTGCATAACACAAATTCAAATCGTTTTCATAAATTTCAGCCAATTTACCCCAGTTTTCTTCCACTCCCCGCTCAAACCACTCTTTCATATCATCATAACTTTCAAACTCAAAGCCTTTTTTCTTAAGGAGTCTTTTTGTGTATGCATCCATAACCATAGTTTCTTTGAAACAGGCATAGCATAATATACTGTCAGCCGTTTCGAATCCTATTCCTTTTTGGCTTAAAAGCCACTCACGGGTTACATTTTCTTTAAAATTTTCAAAATCACCAAAATCTCTTAAAATATTTCTTGAAAGTGCTATCAGTCTTTTTGCTTTTTGATTGTAAAATCCGGCAGATTTAATAAGCTCAGCCAAATAAGAAGGCTCAAAACTTGCCACTTCTTCAATTCTCCATTCTCCATCACGGCCGCTTGAAAAGCGGCCAGATGAGCAAAGCTCACTTTTCATTTTTAACTGATTTAACGCTTTTTCAACATTCTCCCATTTAGTATTTTGCGTTAAAACCGCCCCTACCACCACTTCAAAAGTACCTACATTAGGCCACCAGTATTTTGGCTTATTTTTTAACAGCTCTTTTTTTCTAAGTTCTTCTAACAGTTCATATGAATTGCTAAATTCCATCTCTCCTCCATTTTCCACCATGGCCGCTTTTCAAGCAGCCAGGTGAGCTTAATTCGCTTTGCTCATTTTCGCTCATTTTTCACTTTTCACTTTTCATCATGGCCGCTTTTCAAGCAGCCAGATGAGCTTAATTCGCTTTACTCATTTGCGCTCATTTTTCACTTTTCACTTGAAACTTGGCTACTTGGAACTTGGCAACTTGTCAACTCCCAACTCACTACTCACAACTCACAACTCCCAACTCACTACTCACTACTTTCGCTTCCTGCGTTACAATAAGTTCTCCATCATCAAAAGCTTTATATTTTTTGGCTGAAATCGATTTTTTAGCATCCGTATTAATAACAACCGCCTGAAAAATTGTTTTGCATTTCTTAGGCACGTCAAAATTATGCTTAAGCCCTGTGAGAGAGTTCATAATAGGGGCGTTTTCTTTTATGCCTATTACATTATCCCTGCATCCGCTAAGCCCTATATCCGTTAAATAACAAGTCCCATCATTTATTTGTAAATCATCGGTTCCTATATGTGTATGGGTTCCGATAATCGCTCCAACTTTTCCTTTTAGCAGATGAAAAAGAGTTCTTTTTTCAGCAGTGGCTTCTGCATGAAAATCTATAAAAACAAATTTTTCTTCTTTTAAATTATCTACAAAATTTTTAATCTCAATAAAAGGGTTTTTTCCGTAAGGCATCGTAAAATTCCCCATAGCACTTATGACAATTATATTTTCATCTTCATAATACCATCTGCCCGGTGCTTCAAAATAATTAAGCGGCCTTAGGATTTTTTCTTCACTAAGAAGTGTAAGTGCATCTTTTTTCTTATCAAACGTATGGTTTCCGCCCGTGAAAACATCAATACCTGCTTTTTTCATCTCTTCATATGTTTTAACTGTAATTCCAAATCCATGGGTAATATTTTCATAATTTCCTATTACATAGTCAATATTTTCTGTTTCTTTTATAAGCGGCAGATATTTTTTTACCGTTTTTCTGCCCGGCTTTCCCACAATATCACCTATAAAAAGTATATTCATTTATCACCTTTGATATAATTTGATTATGAAAAAGTTTATATTGTTTGTAATTATAGTCAATTTATTCGCCGGCAGTATCAATGACACTAATTCAACCCATAAAATAATAGTAGGCTATAAAAAAAATTTTATTGACAAAATAAATTATTTTGTACCGGACTTTTTAAAAATTTCAACGGAGACATCATTTGTAAATATAAGAATTTATGAAGATACATTAACTCAAAAAACACCTTCGGCTTCTGTGGGTATAAATATTAAACTGCCCGAATTTTTTGTAAAAAAAATTAAAACAAAAAATAAAAATGTAAACAATGCCAAAAAAAAAGAGTATTCGTCAATCATTTTTAAATTAAGGCCGTTTATAAGAATAAAAAAACACAGAATTTTTTTCTTTCAAAACATAATCGAATATAAAAAAACTTATTTAAACAATGAATTTGGAATATCAAATAAAATAAATTATTATCCGTTTGAAAATTATTGGGAAGAAAATATCAATTTTGCCTATTTCAAATATTTAAAAAACATTTTTGGAGCCAATTTAAATATTTCTACAGATAAAGAAAATTTCCCGACAAAATATTATTCTTTAAATTTTTCTGTTTCTAATTTCAAAAGAAAATTTATCTCTTCTTATGGATATGAAATCGGGGGAAGCACTGATAATAATCCTTTTATTTATTATCATAAGTTATTTATAAATTTCAGAAAAACACTTTTTAATAAAAAATATATATATCTGGAATTAATGCCTTATTTTTTAATTTCAAAAGATTATGACTTCAAATTAAAACCGGCTGTTTCTTCATCTATAAATATAAAATTTTAGATAAAATTTCAATAAAAAGGCTATTGATGATTAAAGCTCTAAGAGGCATGAAAGATATTATCGAAGATAAAAGATTTTTAAAAATTTACGACACAGCAAGAGAAGTCGCCGAAAGTTACGGATACGGATATATAGAAACGCCTATTTTGGAAGAAACCGGACTTTTTAAAAGAAGTGTCGGGGAAAGCAGTGATATTGTAAACAAAGAAATGTACGAGTTTAAAGACAGGGGCGGAAATGATGTATGTCTCCGTCCCGAAGGCACCGCAGGGGTTGTAAGAAGTTTTATCGAGCATAAATTTGACAGAGTGCAAACTCCTAAAAGATTTTGGTATTTCGGCCCTATGTTTAGATACGAAAGGCCCCAAAAAGGAAGACTCAGAGAATTTCACCAGTTCGGAATCGAAAGTTTCGGAGAATCAAGCGTATATGAAGATGTTTTAATAATCGCCGTTGCAGCCGATATTTTTAAAAAATTAAACATCGATTTTACATTAAAAATAAATTCTCTTGGCTGTGAAAAATGCATGCCTGAATATAAAAACAAATTAGTTTCATTTCTTGAAAAAAACAAAGACAAATTATGCGAAGACTGCCAAAGAAGAATAAACCAAAATCCGATTCGTACACTTGATTGTAAAAACTCTTCATGCCAGACGATTTTAAAAAACGCTCCGAAAATTACAGACAATCTGTGCGAAAACTGTTTGAGTGATTTTGAAAAATTAAAAGAAGGGCTAAACGCTTTAAAAATACCTTTTGAAATAGATAAACACTTAGTAAGAGGTCTTGATTATTACACAAAAACAACATTTGAATTTATAAGTAACAGTATCGGTGCTCAAAGTGCAATTTGCGGCGGCGGAAGATATGACAGACTGGTTGAAATGCTTGGAGGAAAACCGACTCCCGGTGTCGGATTTGCGATAGGAATTGAAAGGATTATGGATTTGATTTATATAAACAGCGAAAGAAACGGTATCTATATGGGTGCATTAATTCAGGAGGCTCTCCCTTTTATATTAAAAAAAGCAAACGAACTTAGAAGAGAAGAAAAAGTATTTGCAGAAGTTAAAATAAAATCACTTAAAGCGCATTTAAAAGCTGCGGATAAAGGAAACTATAAAAAAGCCCTGATTGTGGGGGAAGACGAATTAAAAAGCGGAAAATTTTTTGAAAAAGAACTATAAAATAGTGAGTAGTGAGTTGTGAGCCTGCCCGGCCGTTTGAAAAACGGCGGGGTGGTTAGTGGTGAGTAGTCAAGTTGCCAAGTAAACTTTTAACTTTTAATTAAAAGGATTTTTTATGGATTACGGCCTAAATATTTGGGGTGAAAATAATTTTTTTATAGACAATGACAGACTGAGAATAAATTATGCAAACCAGCCGGCACTTATTGATATAGTAAAAGACCTTGAAGCTCAGGGTATAAAAGGCCCTATTTTACTTCGTTTTCCGCATTTAATAAGAAAACAGATAAATTCACTTTACCAAAATTTCAATCAGGCCATAAAAGAATTTGATTACAAAGGTGAATTTAAAGCTGTATTTCCCCTAAAAGTCAATCAGTTTCCTACATTTGTAAAACCTTTAATTAAAATAGCCAAAAATTATAATTACGGCCTTGAAGCCGGAAGTAAGGCGGAGCTTATTCTGGCAATGACTTACAATAATAAAAATTATCCCATTACCATAAACGGTTTTAAAGACAGAGAAATGATACGACTTGCGTTTATTGCCGGATTTATGGGTTATAACGTAACTATTACCATAGAAGGGCTTAACGAGCTCAATTCCATTTTGGAAGTAAGCCGTGAATATAAAAAAGTACCGGTATTTATAGGAATCAGAATAAGGCTTCATACAAGCGGAGTGGGAATATGGGCAAAATCAGGGGGATATGAATCAAAATTCGGGCTTAATTCCACTGAAATTATTGAAGCTGTTGAAATACTGAAAAAAGAAAATCTTATCGACAAAATTAAAATGATTCATTTTCATATAGGAAGCCAGATAAATGACATAGGACCCCTTAAAAAGGCAATAAGGGAAGCCGGAAATATTTATGCAGACCTCAGAAAAATGGGCTCAGTTAATTTAAGCGCCATTAATATAGGCGGAGGTTTGGCAATAGAATATTCCCAGTGGGAACATAAAAGGGACAGAAATTATTCCATCAGAGAATTCAGCAATGATGTAATATATCTGTTAAAAGAAATTGCTTCTAAAAAAAATGTCCCTATGCCGGACATTTATACAGAAAGCGGCCGTTTTATCGCTTCCCCCTCAACAGTGCTTATAGCGCCTGTAATTGAACTTTTTTCCCAGGAGTATAATGAAAAAGCCCTTAGACTCAAAGAAAAAAATCCGGATTTGATTGAAGAACTTCTCGATTTATTCAAACTGATAAATGAAACTAATTATATAGAATATTTTCATGATGCACTTGATCATTTTGAAAGCCTCTTAACACTCTTTGATTTGGGAATAATAGATTTAACAGACAGAAGCAATGCGGAAATTCTGGTTAATTTAATAATAAAAAAAGCAATTGTTTTTGCGACATACAGGGGATTTAAAAATAAAGAATTAAAAGCGATAAATGAAAAAATACAGGAAAAATATTTAGCAAACTTTTCCATTTTTCAAAGCCTTCCCGATTTTTGGGGATTAAAACAGCGCTTTCCTTTAATGCCTATAACAAAACTTAATATAAATCCAAACAGAAGTGCCACAATTTGGGATATCACCTGCGACAGTGACGGTGAAATACCTTTTAATAAAGAAACGCCTCTTTATCTGCATGATGTAGATTTAAACAAAGAAAATTATTATCTTGCATTCTTTTTGGTTGGAGCTTATCAGGAAATTTTAGGAATGAAACATAATCTGTTCAGCTATACCAACGAAGCGGTTATAACTTTTGATGAAAACGGAAATTACAAAATAGATTTTCTTGAAAGAACTCAAAAAATAAGGGATATTTTAATAGATTTGGATTATGAAATAGATGAAATAGAGCATCTGTTAAAAAGCAAAATTAAAAAAAGCAGTTTAAACGGAGAAGAGCAAAAAGAACTTTTAGGAGAGCTTTTTATTTTATTAAACGATACGGTTTATTTAAAAGATTAACCGTTATTTCCCACTATTTCCTCTTTTTTTACTAAATTATCAACTTTTAATATTGTAACAATTCTTCCGTCATCCATTCTGCCGATACCTTCTATGATTTCATCATCATTTTCATAGGTGCTCGGAGGCGGCGCAATATTTTTTTTGGGAATTCTCAGGGCTGAGGTAAGCCTGTCTATTATAAAAGCGACATCTTCGTTTTTTATTTTCATTACAATAAATCTTGTGGCATCCGGATCTATTTCCGGCTCAGCGGCGGTATTGAATTTTATTCTCAAATCTATCAGAGGCAAAACATTGCCTCTTAAATTAAACACCCCTAAAACATAAGGGGGAGTAAAAGGGACTTTGGTCCATTCTATAGGTTTGATAATTTCCTGAATGGATAAAATAGGTACTGCAAATTCCTCTTCTCCAACTATAAATCCCACAACCTGAATATAATCATCCAATACATTTTTTTCTTCATCGCTCCCTAAAGCTTTTTTCTGCTGTTTTAATATTTCGTTTAATCTGCCCATTTATTATCCTTATAATCCCAAATTTCTTCTGACTACATTTTGCAAATATTCCGGTGTGTACGGTTTGGTGATATATTCATTCATTCCCACCTCAACCCCTCTGACCCTGTCCGATTTTGTAGTTCTGCTTGTCACCGCTATTAAAGGCAGTTTTCTGTATTTATTGTATTTTCTGATTTCCTGAGCCAGTGTATATCCGTCCATTCTCGGCATTTCTATATCTATAAGCATAGCATCGATATCGTTTTTTTTGAGTTTTTCAAGAGCTTCCATACCGTCTTTGGCTTCTATAACCTGTACTCCGAGAGGCTCAAGTGATTGTTTCATTATTTTTCTGTCCATCGGTGAATCATCTATTATCATTACAACATAATCTTCGGGTTTTTCCTTTTTCTTTTTACTTTCTCCGATAGCCGCTGTGGCATTAACCCTGTTATGTGTTTCTTTTGCAAGTTTCATTAAACTGCCCACATCAAGAATCAATGTAACCTTGCCGTCACCTCTGATTGTCGCACCTGCAATTCCCGGAATTCCTTTTAAAAATTCCCCCAGTGATTTAATAACTATTTCTTCCTGGCCAATAAAACTGTCAACTATCAAACCTATTTTTGTCGCTCCAAGACCCAAAATTACCACATATAAATATTTATCCGGTTCAAGAACTTTTTCTATTTTAAAAACATCAGCCATATTAACAAGAGGCAGTATTTCATCTCGCAGTTTCAATACACTTTTTCCTTCAATTGTATAAATATCTTCTTCGACAATTCTAACGGTTTCGATTACATTTGAAAGAGGTACGGCGAAAAGCTCTTCCTGACTGGCTACCAGCAATGCCTGAATAATAGCAAGGGTTAGAGGAATTTTAAGTTTAAAGGTTGTGCCTTTACCTGGGATTGAATCCACTTCTATAATACCGTTTAATTTTTCAATATTTGTTTTTACAACATCCATTCCCACACCGCGGCCGGAAACTGATGTAACTTTAGCAGCAGTTGAAAAGCCGGGTTTAAAAATAAGCATAAACGCTTCTTTATCGCTCATATTTTCAGCTTCCTGGGAAGTAATAAGCCCTTTTTCTATAGCTTTTTGTTTTAAAGCATCAGGGTCCATTCCGGCACCGTCATCTTTTATTTCAATTACAATCATATTACCTTCGTTATATGCTTTAAGCCAAACTGTGCCTTCTTCGGGTTTTCCTTTTGCTTTTCTTTTTTCAGGCTCTTCAATTCCATGGTCAATGGAATTTCTAATCATATGCACCAGAGGGTCACCGATTTCTTCTATAATGGATTTATCAAGCTCTGTTTCTTCACCTTCAATAATTAACCTCACTTTTTTACCAAGCTCACGGGAAAGGTCTCTTACCAGGCGGGGAAATTTATTAAACACTTTTCCAATAGGAAGCATTCTTGTCTTCATAACTGCTATTTGTAAATCGGTTGTAACAATTGATATACTTGAGACCACTTGATTAAGTTCTTCTAAAAATTTTTCGCCTTCATATCTTTCTTCCACGTCGTTATAAATTTTAATAAGCCTGTTTTTTGCTAAAACAAGTTCTCCGATTAAATTCATAAGCTGGTCAAGCCTTTTTACATCAACTCTGATTGTCTGTTCGGCGGTAGAAATTTTTTTAATCTCTTTTTTCTTTGAAACTGAAGGTTTGGTTTCCTGTGGCTTTGCAGGTTTTGTTTCCTGTTTTTGAGCCGGAATATTTTTTTCCTCTTTTTTTTCTTCGGTTTTTTCTTCTTTATTTCCTTCAGAGTTTCTAAGTTTCACCAAATGCTCTAACACTGCGTCAAGCTCTTCCGGAGAGAGAGAATCCAAATCAAGTTCATCCGCATTTTCAAGTGTAATTTCGTCCAGATTAATATTACCTACAGCATTTCCTTCTTTTTTTTCATTTTTACCATTTTCACTGCTTTCACTACTTACATTTTCACTGTTTTCACCGCCTAAACTTTTTCCATTTGCAATTGCATCAAGTTTTTTAACCACTTCGTCAATATCTATTTCAGGTGAACTGTCATCCCCGTTGTCCCTTATATATTCAAGAATTGCTTTCATCAAATCAACTGATTCCAAAATAACATCCATAATATCCGGCGTTATCTTAAGTTCCCCTTTTCTCGCCTTATCAAGAACAGCTTCCATATGATGGGTTAAATGAGCCAGTTTTTCAAAATTTAAAAAACCGCTGCTTCCTTTAATGGTATGGGCAACCCTGAATATTTTATTAAGTAAATCCAAATCATCCGGATTATTTTCAAGCTCAATCAAATCCTGGTCCATCTCTTCTATCATTTCGAAAGCTTCTATTAAAAAATCTTCCAATAATTCCTGAATATCATCCATTTTTATTCCTTATTTGAATTTTTAAGCACATCTGCTATAGATTTATAAAATTTACTCGGATCGAATTTGACAAGATAGCCTTCAGCACCGACGGCTTTCCCCCTCTCGTCTGAAAATGCGTCCGAAATTGAAGAAGAGAATATTAAAGGGATATTTTTAAATCTTGAATCGTTATGAATTTTAGCAGCCATATGATACCCGTCCATTTTCGGCATTTCAACATCACTTAAAATAAGTTTTAATTTTTCTTTTAAATTATCGCCGTATACAGAATAAAGCTCTTCTAATTTCTGAAGCCCTTCCTCACCGTTTTTAGCTTCAATAACATCAAATCCCATTTTTTCCAATGCTTCTTTTTCCATTTTTCTTGCGGTAAGAGAATCGTCTACTAAAAGCACAAGACCGGAAAATTTTTCTATTTTATCTGTTTCAAATTCCAGATTTGCTTCAAAAAGCCCCATTTCTTCAACAATGCTTTCCAAATCCAAAATAAGCATTATTTCACCGTTTTCAAGTTTTGTAATTCCTGTTATTTTACTTTTATCAAGTTTTCCCTGCCCAACTCCAAAACTTGCAGGTTCTATATCCGCCCATGAAATTCTTCTTATCCTTTTTGCATCATGAACAATAAAACCTATAAGCATATTGTTAAATTCAGCAATAATTACTCTTTTTTTTATAGGAGCTTCGTTTTCATTAGGCTCTTTTATCCCCATCCATTTGGCAAGATTGACTACAGGGACAACCACTCCCCTCAAATCAAAAATTCCCTCAACAAAATCTTCACTGCCGGGCAATTCGGTAAGTTCGGGCATTTTAATTATTTCTCTGACTTTAGCGACATTTATACCGTAAATTCCTTCATATATTTTACCGTCTGCATCTTTTTTAAACAGTCTGAAATCGACAAGCTCCAGTTCGTTTGAGCCGGCTTTTAATATTTTGTCATCGGCCATAATTTAATTCCTTAAATGTTATTTTGTTATCTAATTGTATTATATTATATTTTCCGCTGCAAAAAAAAGACGGAAGAATCTTTATTGAAGAGATACTTTTGGAAATATGATAATGCCCTATGATTATATAATCATATTTTTTAGCAATATTTAAATTTAAATCTATTTTTTGACATTTTATTTTCTTATTCAAAAATTTTTTAAACAGCCAGTTATTTATAAAATTAAAACTCAGTATATGAATCAAATTAAGCGTTATTTTATTTCTTATTATCATTGAATACAATTTATAAAAAAAGCTTTCGTTATCCAAATCCCCGTGAGATAAATAAACAGATTTTTCAATGTCTGTAAACGCATCTGCAAAAGTAACCGCGGGGAAAAATTCATCAATACAAAAATCGTGATTTCCGTAGATATAATAAACTTCTGTTTTTTTAGATAATTTATTAATAAGTTCAATCGCTTCTTGATTGTATTTTTTTAAATATTCAAAAGGCAAAAGAAGATGAAAAATATCCCCCATAAAAAAAACCTGAGGAGGATTTTTTTTAACTAAAAAATTTAAAAAATTTAAAAAGCTCTTATCACCTTTTTTATAATGCGAATCGGCTATAAAAACAGCCCCGTTTTTTATATCAATCTCTTTTATTCTCACTACTCACCACTCACTACTCACTATATTTATGGTACATAAGCTATTTTGGGAAGTGCCGTATTTTCAGGCAAATCAAAAAGCAGATTTGCATTTGCAACAGCCTGGGAAGAGGCTCCTCTTAATAAATTGTCAATTACACTGTTGATAAAAAGCATATTTTTGTTTTTCATGGCAAAAATATCGCAAAAATGGGTTCCAGCCACATTTTTTATTTCCACCGGGTTGTTTCTTACTCTTATAAATTCTTCATTTTTATAAACTTCTTTTAAAACTTCCATCGGGTTTATATCTTTTTTCAGTTTGGCATAAATACTGATTTGCATACCCCTTGTAATAGGCAAAAGCTGAGGCACAAATGTTACATTAAGGCCGGTTTTTTCAGCTATTTCTATACTGTGGCGGTGTTTAACCGGATTATAAGCGAAAAAATTTTCATTGTCTTTTACAAAATGGGTTGTAGATTTTAGCCCTTTTCCGGCCCCGCTGACCCCGCTTTTAGCATCTACAAACACATCTTTTTCAATATAATCCAAAAACGGATAAAGCCCCAGAATGGTTGCTGTGGGATAACATCCCGGATTTGCCACAAGAGACACTTTTTTAATATAATCCCTAAATATTTCAGGAAGTCCATAAGCCGAATTTTCTAAATTCTCTGGGTTTATGTGAGAACAGTAAAAATCTTCATAATTTTTTTGATTAAGTCTGTAATCAGCTGAAAAATCAACAATTTTTGTATATCCATAAATTTCTTTAACAATTGCCATAGCTGTTTTATGAGGTACCGCTAAAAACACCAAATCAAAACTTTTTAATTTTTCAATATCTAATTTTTCAATTTCAGATTCAAACACACCTTTTAGAGCAGGATAAATATCTTCTATTCTATCTCCCCCTTCACTTCCAAAAAGGCCTTTTATTTCAAAATGAGGATGATTAAGTAAAATTTTTATAAGTTCAATTCCTGTATATCCGCTCGCCCCTACAATAGCCGTTTTAATCATTTAGTTCCTTTAATTTTCTTATTAACTTTTCAAGTTCAGCTAATTTATTAGCACATATTTCATAAATTATTTCTGAATCAACATCAATATAATGATGTGAAAGTATTTCTCTTGTTCTAATAATTTTTGACCAATATTTTTTATCATTTACTTTTAATAACAGCTTATCATTTTTTTTATAAATATTTTTAACTGCTTCTCCTATTGCTTGAAGTCTCATAGAAATACTGTCTAATCTCATTAAATTTTCTTCATTTTTTAAAAAATCATCACTACAAGAAATAGGCTGAAATCTAAATCTAATATGCCTAATACTCTCAAGAATAAAATCTAAAAGTTTATTTGTATCAGATTTATCCATAAATTACTTCTTTTTTAATATTTTCTAAAAATTTAGCGTTTTTATGAGGATAAACTATATCAATCTTTTTTTTGAAAAACTTTTCTAAAAACAAAAGAACTCCAGTTACATTATCAAAGTTTTTTTCTTCAAATTCAACATAAAAATCTATATCACTATCTTTTCTAAAATTTTCATTTGCAAAACTTCCAAAAATACCTATTTTTTTTACTGAATATTTCTTTCTTAAAACAGGTTTAATTTTATCAAGCTTTCTTAAAATATATTCTTTACTTAATTTTGCATTATCCATTATTCATTCTCCATTTTATTTTCCCGTGCTTCCAAATCCGCCACTGCCTCTTTTTGTATCATTTAAATCATCAACTTCAACTATTTTAGCCTGAACCACCGGTGCAACTACAGCCTGTGCCATTCTTTCACCTTTTTTTATTTTAAATTCTTCATCACTTAAATTTATAAGCAAAACTTTTATCTCTCCTCTGTAATCAGAATCGATGGTGCCAGGTGTATTTAAAACCGTAATTCCGTGCTTATACGCCAGCCCGCTCCTTGGCCTGATTTGAATTTCATATCCTCTTTCTATTTCAAACGCCAGAGCGGTTTTTATTAATCTTCTCTCTCCAGGCTTTATTATAATATCTTCAACAGAATGCAAATCAAATCCGGCTGCCTCTTCGCTTTTGTATTCAGGAATTATTGCTTCATTACTCAATTTCTTAACTTTTAAAACCATATTTTTCCCTCATTTTACATTTTCAATTTTTCATTAACTAAAGCAGATATCTTCATAACATATTTTATCTATTTCATATGCTTTAATTCCTCCCGGAAGATTAACTTCAACCTCATCCCCTACTTCTTTTCCTATTAATGCCTTTGCAAGCGGGGAATTATAAGAAATTAATCCTTTTTCAGGATTGGATTCAGGGCCTCCCACTATTGTATATTTTACCTCTTCGTCACTGTCCAGATCTATTAAATAAACAGTGCTTCCAAATGCCACCCTGTTGTGAGCATGCTCTTTAGGATCCACTACCACAGCCCTGCTTAAAATATCACTCAGTTCTGCTATTCTTCTTTCTATATGGGACTGTTTTTCTTTTGCCGCATGATATTCCGCATTTTCTTTCAAATCCCCAAGCTCTCTTGCCGCATCAATTTCTTTTGCGACTTCCGGTCTTGCAATTGTTTTTAAATAATCAAGTTCTTTTGCTAATTTTTCAAAACCGTATTTGGTCATAGGTTCTTTCATCTACAACCTTTTTTATAGAAATTATATCAAATTTATTCAGTTAATAATTCAACAACTCTCTTAGAACTGCCATATTTCAAAAGTTCCCTTAATTTTTTCGATTTTTTTTGAAATTCTTCTAAATTGCTCGTTTTATAATCTTTCAAAAGCTCATTAATATCAAATTTTTGAAGATATTCTTTATGAAACTCCCCTAAATTCTCTTTTTCAAAAATAATATTTGCTAAACCTACATAATTTAGTTTAACAAACATTTTTGCAATTAAATATTCAATCTCCCTTGCTTTATACATTAAAACAAAAGGAGTTCCAATTATTGCCGCTTCAAGCGTTGCGGTACCTGAGCAGATATAAGCAAAATCACTTTTTAAAAGGGCTTCGTGAGTATCAAATTCTATTTTAAATTCACTTACATCGCCGTAAATTTCATTAATTTTGTTTTTATATACAGGATGAACCACCAAAATTTTGTTTTTATCAATTTTTTTGGCTAAATTTCTAAAAACCGGCATTAATGATTTTATTTCACTTTTCCTGCTTCCCGGCAAAAACGCAACATTCCCGTATTCTTGTTCGTCTCTGAATTCAGTTATTTCATCAAGTAATGGGTTTCCCACATATATTCCATCAGACCAGTATTCTTTTTCAAAAGGGAAAATATAAGCCTTTTTATCCACAAATCTATTTACCTCTTTAATCCTTCCTTTTTTCCAGGCCCACACCTTTGGCAGAATATAATAAATTATCTCTTTTTTAGGATATTTCTCTTTAATTGCCTTTGCAAGTCTTAAATTAAAAGAAGGGGCATCAATTAGCAAAATCTTATCAGCGCTTTCACTCATATCAGTTAATTTTTCAATTGTTTTTTTAGCTAACTTTATTTTTGGCAATACATCAAAAAACCCCATTACATTAAATTCATTGCTGTCAATTACTGGCTCTCCCAAACTTTTATCAAATACACCTTCTATTTCACAATTTATATTTTTTTCATCCAGTTTTTTTAAAACTTCTTTTAAATGAAGGTTTGCACTCGGCTCAATCGCGCTTGTCAGTATCTTCATCTTCAAATTCCACGCTTGCCTGATTTATATTTTTACTTTTTACATTCTTTTTTTCATTTTTTGCATTTTCTTTTTTCTTTTCTATGACTTTTCCGTCAACCGTTTTTTTTCCAAAATATCTGGGCATACACATCAAAACTCCTTAATCAATATGGATGTTTTTTATTATTTAAATTTTACAACTTTAATTCTTTTTTACTAACTTGCACCGTTTTTATATTTTTCAATAGCTTTTATTATATCATCTTTACTTATTTTCTTAATTTTCCATTTTTCCTTTTTCATTTTCCATTTTTATCCACCTCCCTAAATTCCTGCTCATCTACATAAAAAAGATACCCTTTTGCATTTTTGCCTGTAAATTTTTCTACAACTTCCATATAATGTCTTACCTGATTTAAATAACCGTTTTCATCTTTTGGTTTTGTGGATTTATAATCAATTATCTCAAACCCTTCATCTGTTTCAACTAATAAATCTATTCTTCCAACCTGTTTTTCATAAATAAAAGGCAACTCTTTTTTGCCGTTTTTTAGTTTTTCTTTTGATTTTTTATATAGTTTTTCAACTTCATCTATATCGCAAAAATCACCGTAAATATTATTTACCGCTTCAATATCACTGCATTCAAAAGAATAATGCAAAGCATTACCAAAAAATATAGCTTCATAATCGTTTGGTTTGTACTCTTCTTCATCTACTTTTAGTTCCTGTTTTCCGTAATTTTTTAAATTAATCCTCAGAGGTTTTATCTCATTTTGGTCTTTTTCATCATTTGAAGGAATAACTTCTCCTCTCACCTCTTTATTTAGTTCAGTTACAAATGCCGATTTTTCATTTTTTTTGAGAATTATTAATGAATTTTTAGCCCTTGTAAATGCCACATATTCCACATTTTTTTTATCTTCAAGAGTCAATCGGCTTTCTACGTTTTTTATTCTTTTATATTCATCATCAATATATTCCCTGTTTGCAATTTTAAGTTTAATATCTTTTAATTTCGCATTTTCGTAATAAAACAGAATATTGCTTCTGTCACTGTTTTCTTTTGATAGTCTGTCAAGCACTATTACATTGTCAAATTCAAGCCCTTTGCTTTTGTGAATAGTTATAACGGTAATCCCGTCAAATTCTTTATACGGAAGTTCGTCTTTATAATTATCAATCTCGCTCACAAAGTCTTCTAAAGTGTCATATTTCGAGGAGTGATATAAAAGTTTTAAACTTGCTTCATCTGTTAAATCATATTTATCAATAATTTTTTTTATCATTTTAATCGGCCTGTCTTTATCTATTTTTATCACTTCATCGCTGTATTTTTTTCCTATTAATGAGAGAAAATTTAATTTTTCTATTTTTTGGGTATTGTCATTTAGGTATTTCATAAGGGAAATTATTGCTTTTGCACTGGGTTGTGAAATTACTTTTGCTTTTTTTGCGGTAACTACTCTTTTACCTTTATCTTCTAAAAATTCAGATAAAGCTAAAATATCGTCATTTGTATATACGAGTACCGCTATATCTTTGTCCTTTACCCCGTTTTCATTTAAAAACTTTATTTTTTCATATACGCCCTCAAACGCATCTTCTTTAATTTCATCCACCTCCACATATCCCTTTTCATCTCTGTTTGCTTCTTCTCCCAAATTAAATTTGCTGTTTACAAAATCGACTATATTTTTTGCACTTCTGTAGTTTACTTTTAATTTTTCAACCTCAAGCCCGTTGGCTCTGTATCTTTTGGCAACCTCGCTAAAAAGCTCTTTTCTTCCGCCCCTGAACCTGTAAATGGCCTGTTTTATATCCCCCACATAAAAAAAACTTCTGTTTTCTTTCCTTCCAACCCCGCTTGCAATCTCATCCACAAGCGGCTCAAATATTTCCCACTGCGATGTTGATGTATCCTGAAATTCATCCATTAATATATGGTTTATTTTTGAATCGAGCCTGAAATACAAAAAATCTTTATCAACGGGATTTTCCCTTAAAAGAAAATATACCAAATGTTCAATATCTTTAAATGAAACAATGTTTTCCTCTTTTTTGATTTTGAATTTTAAATTTTTGTATTTCTCATAAAAATAAAACAGGTTTTTAAAAAAAATTTTTTCTTTTAAATTAAAATAATGTTTTATATTTTCTAATAATTTATTAAATTCATCATCCATCCAAGGTTCATAACATTTCTTAAATCCTCTTACTTTTTCTAAACTTCCAATATCCAAAAAAGAAGGAATTGTTTTTACTTTTAACATTTCGTAAATATTTTTTCTAAAAAAATTATTTACTTGTTTACACTCTTGTGTTGCTAAAATAAATTTATTTTTTATCTCTTCAATTTCTTTTAAAACCTCATCAATTTTCCATTCTCCATTTTCAATTTTTAATTTTTTTAATTCTTTGTCTTTTTCATACAAATCTTCAAAAAGATTTAATAATGAAGAAAATTTTTCCTCTTTTTTGGCTATATCGATTAATAACTTAAATTCATCTGTTTTTAAATCTTTTAAAAATTCTTTAAAAATTATCTCCCTGTCAATATCTCCCACATCGAAATTACTTCTAAATCCGGCAAAAAAGCTGAATTTTCTTAAGATTTTATTTATAAACGAATCAATTGTCTGAATATTTACATCGTTTGTAAGAAATTTTTTAATTAAAATATCTGTCTTACTTAACAAATCGTTTTCATTTATTCCCAACTCGTTACATATCATTTCAATAATATTTTTTTTCTCTTTTCTTTTTTTTTCATCTAATTTATCATCACTTTTTTTAAGCAGGTTTAAAAACTTAACAATCCTCTCTTTCATTTCATTGGCGGCTTTGTTTGTAAAAGTGATGGCAATAATATTTACAGGATTATCTAAATTAAGAAGTGCAATATATCTGTTTGCAAGCCTGAATGTCTTACCGCTTCCCGCACTCGCCTCAACACTTAATAATTTTTTCATTTCTTTTCCTTTCTTTCACCGTTCACCATTCACTATTCACCACTCACTTTTATTTTAATCTCTTCCGCAGGCTATTTTATAATCGCAGTATTTACAGATACTGAGTGCTTTTTTTGTTTTTTCTTTTCCGTTTTTATCTGTATAAATAATGTCCTCGGCGGCTTTTATTTTTTTAGGAAGATTATTTAAAACCTCCTTCAGTTCTTCCATTTTCACGACACCTTCAATTTTACCCGGTTTTTCGCTTCCCAAATCCCAAATTACAGTTTTTATATTTTTATCTGGATAGTTTTGTTTGGCCCAAAGAAAATAAAACGTTGTTTGAAAATCATAAATATATTCTTCATTTTCCCCTGCCTTGGAAGAAGTTTTATAGTCTATTAAAATTATTTCATTTTCTTTATAATCAATTCTGTCCACCCTGCAAGCCAGCTCTTTGCCTTCAAAAATAAATTTTTTTGTAGCCTCTGTTTCGTTTTTTGAATATTTCATCTGATCAAAATCTATTTTGCAAAAAGTTTTAATATTATCTTCCCATTTTACCAATACGTCAAAAAGCAATTTTTTATTGTTTATTCTTTTTGTAATTTCTTTCATTAAAATATCAAAATAATCTTTATCATTTTCCATTTTTAACTTTTTATTTCTAACAATGTCGGCAACCGCTTCATGAAAAATATTTCCAAAAAACTCCTCTTCATCTTTTTCGTTAAATATTCCCAGTATTTTGGAAAAATAATATTTTTTCGGACATTCCACAAGATTTTTCAACTGAGTCGGATATAAAGGATATAATATTTCAAATTCATCTGAATATTTTGTAATTTCTTTTGGTTTGGAATATTTAAAAGCAATTTCCCTGTATTTTTCATCTCCGTTTTTTCCCAAAGAAAATCCAAGCTCATATAAAAACCGGCTTGGCGATTTTTCTTCGTTTTTTACATAACTTATTGCCACTTTTTTTGCACTGTTTATTAATTGATAATAATAATGTTTTTGCAGATTTTCCCTGTCGTTTCTTGTGGGAAGTTTTGCCTGGCGTCTTATAAAAGTATTCAAGAACAGATCACTTTCATTTACCCTGGGTACAATATCTTCATTAAAATCAACTATTATCACCCCGTCAAATTCCATTCCTCTGCTCTCTAACACACCCATAGAGGTAACTTTTCCGCTGTAAACATCATCAATCTTTAAATTTTTAAATCTCTCCAGTACAAAAAACAAAAAGTCTTTTTTATTTTCAAACATATTTTTAAACTTTTCAAGTTTGAAAAGTTCTTCGTCTATAATCTTTAATTCTTTATTGGCAGCGGTTTTTTTTATAAAATCACTCAGCTCTTTTTTTTCAAAAGCCTCAAGGTAATCTTTGCATTTTTTAAAAGCAATATCACTATTTGAAGTTATAAATTCATAAATTGATTTTAATAATATATATAAATTGCTTTTTGTAAAACTCTCCCCCATTGCAAAATTGAGATTTTTATATTCATCAAACAGTTTCAAATATTCGCTGAATTCTTCATCAGGCAAAATTACTGCTATTTTTTCAGGTTCAATTCCCTCATTAACCATTTGAGAAATTTTTGCAAATACAAAATTCACCTGATTTAATCTTTCAGAAAAATAAGCAATTTCAATCTCAGGTGAATTGATTTTTTTATCCAGTTTTTGAAGTTTACTGTTATGAAAATCAAGTTTATAAATATAACCTTCAGGGGCTGCGATTTTTAATGATTTTTCAATCAGTATTTTATTGAATCTGTCTACACTGAAAGTAATTTCAACAGGAATTTTAATTTTTTCCAAAACTTTTAAATCAAACTTGCTAAGATAGCCGTCTAACACCATCTCAATTTTATCAATACCTTCAAGCAGGCCTTTGTTTATTCTAAAATCCTCAATTAAAAACTTATCTGTATATCCGTCTTTTTCAATTAAATTTTTATAATTTTTTCTAATTTCCTTTAAAATTTCCAAATGTTCGGCATAATCTAAATAAACATCGCTTAAAATTACATTATCAATATCCACATCTTCTAAAAACAGCTCGTTAAAAAAAGAAAAAATAAAACTGCTGTCATCAAAAAAATTTATAAATTCCCTGCTTATTCCGAGTTTTTCAATATCTACATTTTTAATTGCTTCAAAAAGATATTTTTTTCTTAAATCCTCATCAATGAATTTTCTACCCTCAACCACAACTATTTTACCTAAAAATTCCCCTAACGTATAAAATTTATCCAGAAACTGATTATCCTTATCTTCAAGCCATTTTCTTATTTGACGCGAGGTTGTGAAAATCTTGAGGTTCATCAATTGCCTTTATATTAATAATTTCTTACAAAATCCAAAAGTTCCCTATTTTTTCTGAATTTTCCCCCGAAATATTCCGTTGTAAATCCGTCCGCATCGCTTAGGGCACCTCTAAGGAATTCGCAGGAATGTTTTATGTTTTTCAGTTTTACATAAACATCCTCTGTTTTAGCCGTATCTGAAATTTCTTTATAGATTGCTTTTGTCAAATCTTCCTGAAGCCAGCCGCGCTGGGCAATAAACCTGACCACTCTTTGAAGTTTTGAAATTCCTAAAACATATTCTTTTGGAATGTAAGAAATTATTACCTTTGCATTATTAAATTTTGTAGAAAACGGGGCAAAATGATGACTGCAGACCGCCGTTAAATCAACTTCTTTTATTATTGGATTTTCAAAATCAGAACTTATTTCATTTGGAAATTTGGCAAGTCTGACGGGTTTATTGAATCTTCCGCCCATTAATTCCCTGTCGTCTTTTGTATCAGTCCCGCTCCACATTTTAATGATTCTTCCTGCCGTCCCAATATTTCCCTCTTTTAAATTTTCAGCGACATTCGGGTCGTTCACATCGATTTTAAGTGCGTCAAAAACCTCTTTTAATTTTTCGGTTGCTATAAGTCTCATCAAATAATGAACATCGTCATTCCAGTCATCGTTAAAATCATACACATTTTCATTTATTTTAAATTTAGGGGTTTTATTGTATATTTCGAGAGCTTTTTCAAAAGGCGTGGATAAATTTTTCGATTCATAAATTTTTTTTATTTTACTAAACAATTTTAAACCTTTTTTATAAATTTAAAAAGCCTTAAAAAGGCTAAAGAGTTTAATGCATACTGCAAGCACTTGGAGCCCCGTTTACTCCGTAAATAGGCTGAATCATTTCATTTCCGGCCATATCTTCCTCTAATACATAATCAATAAATTCAATAAGTTCTTTTGCTGCTTTTTGAAATCTTTTTGCACTTTCACTCTCAGGCCTGTTAATAAGTATAGGTTTCCCCATATCCCCGCCTTCTCTTATTTCCGGCTCAATCGGAATCTGGCCTAAAACTTTGGTATCATAATCTTTTGCTAAAGTAGCGGCCGCACCTTTTCCAAAAATATCATATTCCATTCCGCAGTTCGGACATATAAATCCGCTCATATTTTCAATAACACCTGCAATTGGAATATGAAGCTGTTTAAACATATCAAAACTTCTTTTTGCATCATCAACCGCCACTGTCTGAGGAGTAGTTACCGCTACACCTGCAGTTACAGGAACCTGCTGAGCCATAGTCATTTGAGCATCACCTGTTCCCGGAGGCATATCAATTACCACTATGTCAAGCTCTCCCCATGCCACATCTTCCATAAACTGCTGAAGCGCCTTAACAAGCATTGCACCTCTCCACATTAAAGCCTTTCCTTCCGGAAGCAGATTTGCCATAGACATAAATTCTATTCCGTATACATCAAAAGGTTTAACTTTATTTCCAACAACTTCCGGTTTTCTGTCCTGCATTCCAAGCATTCTTGCAACATTTGGGCCGTAAATATCACCATCGAGTATTCCTACTTTTTTCCCTTCTTTAGCCAAAGCCAAAGCTAAATTTACAGATGTGGTTGTTTTTCCCACACCTCCTTTTCCGGATGAAACCATTACAAAACTTTTGACGCTTGGCATTTTATTAACGCCCCTGCTTGATGTTTCCCTTGGTTTTTTAGGCCTTATTATCTGAGTTGTGGCTTCAATTCCTGCTTCTTTTAAAACCTCAACTGTTGCATCATTAAGTTTTTTTGCTATTTCATCATCGGTTGATGGTATCTGATATGTAATAATTGCTTTTTTATTATCATCACTGACTTCTATATCTTTTACAAATCCAAAATCAACAACCGATTTTTTAAAACCTGGATATACAACTTTTTTTAAAGCTTCTTTAATTTTTTCTTTCACTTCAACTCCTTAAATTATGATTTTTGATTGTTTATATTACTTTTTTTTAATTTTGTCAACCATATTTTACTATCACTACTCACTACTCACTACTCACTAATTACTATTCTCACTCTTTATTTTTTCCATCGCTTCTTTTTTAAACTCGTCCCAGTTAAATTCTCTCATTGCTTCCTGGGTTACTTTGTAAGAGCAAAATTTAGGCCCGCACATAGAACAGAATTCTGCTTCTTTAAATACCTCCTGCGGAAGTGTTTCATCGTGATATTCCCTCGCCCTTTCTGGATCAAGTGCTAATTCAAATTGTTTATTCCAATCAAAATGATATCTTGCATCGCTTATTGCATCGTCTTTTTTCCGTGCATAAGGTATTTTTCTTGCTATATCAGCCGAATGTGCTGCAATTTTATATGCCATCATTCCCTCACGCACATCTTTTTCATTCGGAAGTCCCAAATGTTCTTTTGGGGTTACATAACAGAGCATACTCACCCCATACCATGCAGCCATTGCGGCACCTATTGCACTTCCGATATGGTCATACCCCGCACCGATATCAAGCACAAGCGGCCCCAATACATAAAAAGGTGCTTCGTGGCAGTAAATCTGCTCCAATCTCACATTTCTTTCTATTTCATTAATAGGCACATGCCCGGGACCTTCTATCATAACCTGAACATCTTTATCCCAGGCTTTAAGTGTAAGCTCTCCCAATGTTTTAAGCTCTTCAAGCTGAGCTTCGTCGCTTGCGTCATACAGACATCCGGGTCTTAAACCGTCTCCCAAAGAAAGTGAAACGTCGTATTCACGGCAAATATCGAGTATTTCATCAAAAACGGTATAAAAAGGGTTTTCCTTATGGTGTTTTAACATCCATGATGCGGTTAAACTGCCGCCCCTGCTGACTATTCCCATTTTTCTTTTTGCAATAAGAGGCATATGCCTGAGAAGCAGCCCCGCATGAATGGTAAAATAACTGACCCCCTGCTTAGCCTGTTTTTCAAGCACTCTTAAAATATCATCGTAAGTCAGTTTTTCAACATCACCGATTTCATCAATAATCTGATACATAGGGACAGTTCCGATAGGAACCGGTGAGGCGTTAATAATGGCAACTCTAATTTCATCCATATTTTTAGCCCCCGCCGTCAAATCCATAACGGTATCAGCCCCGTATTTCACGGAAGTTTGAAGTTTTCTCACCTCTTCATTTACATCGCTTGCCAAGGCGCTCGCCCCGATATTTGAATTTACCTTTGTTTTGCTGACTCTTCCTATTGCCATAGGTTTTAAATGCTTATGATTTATATTTGAAGGGATTATCAGCCTTCCTCTTGCCACCTCGCTTCTTATTAATTCGGCGGGAAGATTTTCAATTTCGGCCACATATTCCATCTCTTCAGTTATAATGCCTTTTTTTGCGTAATACATTTGAGTTTTTATTTTATCTTTTTTTCGTTTTTCCAACCATTTTCTTCTCATAAATTTCCTTTATTTTATTTTAAATACTTTTTACAAAAAAAACCTTAAAATAAGCTTAATTTTTCAATTTTTCACTTGAAACTTGGCTTCTTGGCTTCTTGGAACTCACCACTCACTACTCACCATTTACCATTTGTAACATTTTTTTGTATAATTTCGTAACATATTTACAAAAGGAAACATTTGAGTGTTACTTTAATAATTTTAAGCGCAGGCAATTCCACAAGATTTAATTATACCGTAAAAAAACAGTGGATAAGAATTAATTCAAAACCCCTCTGGCTGTTTGTAGCTGAACGGTTAAACAGTTTTTATAATTTTAAAGACACGATTATTACGGCAAATCCTGATGAAATAAGGCTTTATAAAAAACTGAGCGATTATAAAATAGTAAAAGGAGATAAAGAAAGACAGTTAAGCCTTCAAAACGCTTTAAAAGAAGTAAAAACACCTTATGTAATGGTTACGGATGTGGCAAGAGCGTGTATTCCAAAAGAAATTATTTTAAATTTAATAAAAAACAAAGAAAAAGCCGATTGTATAGTGCCTTTTTTAAAACCGGTGGACACTGTTGTATTTGAAAATAAAACAATTGACAGAAACAGCATAAAACTTATTCAAACACCTCAGCTAAGTGTTAGCGAAATTTTAAAAAAGGCGATTCAGTGTGATAAAATATTCACAGACGAAAGAGCTTTGATAGAACATATAGGCGGAAAAATTTTATATATTGACGGAAGTGAAGAAAGCAGAAAAATCACATATTTTAAAGATTTAAATCTTCCATGTCTAAAACCTCCAAAAAAAGTTTTTTTAACAGGAAACGGGTATGATACCCATAAATTTATAAAAAATAAAAAAATGCTGCTTGGAGGAATTCCAATAGACGTAGATTACGGATTAAAAGCCCACAGTGACGGTGATGTGGTAATACATTCGCTTATTGATGCACTCCTTGGAGCTGCCGGATACGGAGATATCGGGGAATTTTTCCCGGACAATGATGAAAAATACAAAAACGCCTCTTCGGTTAATTTGTTAAAAGAAATAATTGAAATTTTAAATAAAACAGGTTTTGAAATTATAAATGCCGATATTTCCATCATAGCCGAAAAGCCGAAACTGCAAAATTATAAAACAAAAATAGCCAAAAATCTCTCAAAACTTTTAAGAGCGCCTGTAAACGTAAAAGCAACTACAAACGAAAAAATGGGATTTACCGGCAGAGGCGAAGGAATAGCCGTTATTTCTACAGCCACATTAACATATAAGGACTGGTATGAAGATTACAATTGTGGAAAATGAATTATACCTGGCTCAAAGTATTCAGAATAATTTAAGCGAAAAATTAAATGCAAAATGTGAAATTTTTGCTTCTTACGACGAAGCGGCAAATTCAAATGCCGATATATTTTTGGTAAACACCAATCTTCAGGGAAATTTAAAAAATTTTATTTCAAACCAGAAAGAAAAAATAATTATTCTTTTAGCCCCTTATGTAACTCATTCAAATGTTACCCAGCCAATTGAACTCGGTGCGGACGATTATATTCAAAAGCCTTTTTCAATAGAAGAGCTTATAAGAAAAATAAACCATTTAAAAGAATTTTATTACCTAAAAAGTAAAACAACATGTTATAGTAATTTTATTGAATATTTACTAAAAGATATTGAAATAACACTTCCCAAAAACATATCTTACCCGCTTCTTATAAAAACAAATTTTATCAGAGCCGTGGATAAAATAGTGTTTGAAATAGCAAAAAAAGAGAATCTTCCCATTAAAATAATTGATTTGAATAAAAGCGATGAAAAAGATTTCTTAAATACTAATACTATTTATTACTGTTTTAATATAGAAAAAAACTGGCAGAATTTACCTAATCTTTTTTTTAAAAGAAAAGTCATTATATCCGTCAGTAAAGATTTTGATAATATTTTGGACGAATTTAATGAATTGGATATCGATTATCCTAAAAAAATCTTTTTAAATGATGAAATTCTTTCCATAGAAGAATATATCAAATTTGTAATTAACAATCACCAGCATAAATTCCCCGATACGGAGCTCAGCAAAAAACTTGGAATAAGCAGAAAAAGTTTATGGGAAAAAAGGAAAAAATATGGCATTTTCAAACAAAAATAAAATTTTTATAGACAAAGAGGCATATTATACACTTGCAATGGTTCAGGCCCGATTGCTATCGCCTATAGATAAATTGATGAATAAAAAAGAAGCCGAAACTACAAATAATGAAAAAAAATATAAAGGGAAATCCGTTCCTTTTTCTTTTATACTCGCACCTGCGGGAAAAAGAAACGAAGAGGTTTTAAAAAATAATCCGAAAAAAATAGAACTTTTTTACAACAACAGAAAAATAGGAGAAATTAACGTTGAAGAAATTTATGAAATTGACCCGCTAAAAAGAGTAGAAATTATTTACGGAAGTAAAGATTATAAAAATTACCCGCAAATAGCAAAAACATTAAAAAGGCTCGGTAAATATGCAATTGCAGGAAAGTTTTGGGTCGAAGATTACGGAATAAAGAAAAAAATAGATTATGTAAAAGAATTTATAAAAAATAAAACAAATGTAGTAGGTATGACCATGCATGCAAAACCTGTTCACAGGGTGCACGAAAAAATAATGCGCCAGGCGATTGAAAGAAATGATTTATTAATAGTCTTTTTAGTAAAAAACATACAAGAAGAAGAGGTGCCTTATAAATTAAGGTTTGATACGTTAAAATATTTGGTGAAAACATACTTTCCAAAAGACAAAATAATAATTATTCCTTTGGTGAACACGTATATATTTTCCGGGGTAAACGAAGCGATACTGGATGCCATAATTGCAAAAAACTTCGGTTGCAATAAATTCATAATGGGCCAGACACACAAAGGACTTGGAATATATTATCAGGCAGACCATTTAAAAAGTATTTTTGATTCTATGAATTTGGAAATAGAAGCAAAAACTATTAACGAATATGTTTATTGTAATGTTTGCAAAACAATTGTAAGCGTAAATTCATGCCCGCACGGAAGTCATCACCATATCAGCTATCACAGTGATTCTATTTTTGAACTCTTGAAAACCGGTCTTATGCCTCCCACTATTCTTATGAGAAAAGAAATCAGCGCCAAATTTTTGGCGAATATGTTTCCAAACAGATTTAAAAACCTTGAAAAACTGTTTTACGACATTTCACCTAATAAAGGGCTTATTGAAGAGAGCAGCGATGAAGATTTTTATATTTCTTTAATGAAACTTTATCAGACAAGTTCACTTACATAATAGTAAATAGTGAATTGTGAGTAGTGAGTTGTAAAAAATAAATTAAAAGGAGTTTAATGAAATTTAATACATTTAAATGGTTTATGTTAACAGGTTTTTTTAGTGGACTTTTGCCAAAAGCGCCGGGAACCTGGGGAAGTTTTGCAGCTACAATTTTAGCGTATATAATAATAAAATTTTTTCCAAATCCTTACATAACAATTTGGCTTTTAATAATATTTTTTAGCATTACAGGAGTTAGATTTACAAACGATTATGAAAAAGCGGGCGGGATACACGATGACAAAAGAATTGTGATTGACGAATTTGCAGGAGTTTTGATTTCAATCGGGATGTTTGGGGATTTAGAAAAAGACACGTTAATTAAATTATTTTTAGCATTTGTTTCTTTTAGGTTATTGGATATAAGCAAGCCTTCCATTATAGGGAAGATAGATAAAAAAGCCCCCGGCGGACTCGGAGTAATGGGAGATGATATTGTCGCCGGAATTTTTGGGGGAATTATGGCTGGAATTTTATATATCGGATATATTAAATTGTTTTAACACTGTTTTTACGGAAAAGCTATAACACCTCTTTGACACTGCTTTTTATGCATATCTTTAGCATTGTCTATAAGTTCATATAAATCTTCCTTAACGGGATTGCCTCTTAAATTAATCCTGATTTCCGTAATAAATCCGTTTTTGCAAACAAGCTGAAATTTTCTTGAATTGCTTTTTCCGAAAACCTGCCCGAATATCCATCTTATTCTTGCCAAAGATACGCTGCTTCCCATATGCATTACAAAAAACTGCTGAATAAATGTTTCATTAAACTGCTGATCTAATTTAATGGCCGTAGTAAAATATGTTTTAGCATCGCTTCCAAAACAGGTTCCATGTTTTTTCCATTCATGCTTTGCAAGAGAAAATTCTGCCCCGGGCATATATTTAATCAAAATTTTCATAAAATTTTTATCCAGATTCATAGGTTTGTAAGAACAATATTCTTTTTTCGGCCAAAGCCCGTGCACACTAAAATGCGTCAGCGAATAATCCCCTCTTTTCCTTGTCAAACACACAGGATTTTTTGGATGAACCCTGCAAAATCCGTTTTGCCAACTGAGTGCCAAAATATTATTTTCAGAAATTGCAAAAAGGGAACTTAAAAATATTAACAGTAAAAATAATTTTTTCACAGGTTTTCCTTTATAAGATTAATTTTTTCAATATCGTCTCTTATTATATATTCAATCCCCTCTGTTCCAAAACCCCTCTCAATTACAAAAATATTGAATTTTTTAATTAAATATTCTATTTTTTTTATTTTATCATAATCAACTTCGAAAGTATATTCAAAAATATCTTTGTATTCAATAATTTTAGCATTTAAAACAGCATTTTTTGCTACGTCGCTGTATGCCCTCGCAAGGTTTCCCACACCGAGCAATATCCCTCCGAAATATCTTATCGTAATAACCCCTACATTTATCAAATCATATCCCTGAAGTACTTTGAGAGTGGGCCTGCCCGCGCTTCCTCTTGGCTCTTTGTCATCATTTGAATGTTCTATAATCTGATTGCTTTTATTTAAATATCTAAAAGCTGTTACAAAATGATTTGCTTTTTTATGGATATTTTTAAGCTCTTCAAGTTTTTTTTCAATTTCATTGTAAGAGACAAGAAAAGAGTGAAATTTTGAATTTTTTATTTCAATGCTTGCCGCACTTAGATTTTTAACAGTATACATTAACTAAAAAGTTTGTTTACACTTTCATTGTATACGATTCTTCTTATCACCTCTGCGAAAAGTTTTGCTGTTGAAAGAATTTTTATTTTTTTACAGGTTTTTTTGAAAGGTATTGTGTCACTTATTATAACTTCATCCAAAACAGAATTTTTTATTCTGTCAATTGCGGGACCGCTAAGTACACCGTGGGTTGCAAAAGCCATTACGGAAACTGCACCTTTTTCCTTAAGTGCTTTTGCGGCATGGCAGATGGTTCCGGCAGTGTCAATCATATCGTCTATTAAAATTACGTCTTTGCCTTTAACATCGCCTATAATATTCATAACTTCGCTTACATTGGCTTTTTCCCTTCTTTTATCAACTATTACCATATCAAGACCCAATTTACTTGCAAAATATCTGGCTCTTGCAACACCGCCTATATCAGGAGAGGCAATTATAGGATTTTTTAAATGTTTTTCTTTAAAATATTCAAAAAAGAGAATACTTCCGTATAAATTATCCACAGGTATATCAAAAAAGCCCTGAATTTGACCAGCATGCAGGTCAATTGTAACAACTCTGTCAATTCCTGCTTTTTCCATCATATTTGCAACAAGCTTTGCACTGATTGGAACCCTAGGAGCGGCTTTTCTGTCCTGTCTCGCATAACCGAAATAAGGGATAATTGCGGTAATACTGTTTGCACTGGCCCTTCTCATGGCATCTGTAATAATAAGAAGTTCCATTAAATTATCATTTGCCGGAGCACATGTCGGCTGAACAATAAAACAGTCAATTCCCCTTACACTTTCACCTATTTGGACATTGATTTCCCCGTCGCTGAATCTGTTAACAGTAATTTTACTGAGCGGCCTGTCTAAATAATCGGCTATATCCTGAGCGACTTTCGGATTGGCTGTTCCGCTGAAAAGTTTAAATTTCATTTTTCTCTCCTTCATTTTGTTATTGAAATGTTACCAAAATTTTTTCCTACATTCACTATTCACCATTCACAACTCACCACTCACTATCTCTTCGCCCCTCTTATCCATCCACCGCCGAGAAGTTTTTCTCCATCATAAAATACACACGCCTGACCTTTTGCAACTCCAATTGCAGGTTCAAGAAATTTAACCACTGCTTTGCTTTTTGTTTCCATCTTTACAACAGAAGGTAATTTTGGGGCTCGGTATCTGACTTTTGAAAGAGCTGCAAATTCATTTTTTTCTACAAATAAATTTACACCTTTTAAAAAAACCACTCTTTTTTCCAAATCCGCTTTATCGCCTACAATCAGTTTGTTCATTTTTGAATCAATGCCGATAACATACTGGGGCTTGTGTGATTTAAATAAATTAAAGCCTTTTCTCTGACCTATGGTATAAAAAGCATAACCCCTGTGGTACCCTATTTTTTTGCCTTTTTTGTCTATCACCGTTCCTTTTTTTTCGGGTTTGAAATGATTTTTAAGAACATCTATATAATTCGTGTCTATAAAACAGATATCCTGAGATTCTTTCTGGGACGCAAATTCATCAAGTCCTATTTCTTTTGCAATTGCTTTTATTTCATCTTTGCTGTAATTTCCCAAAGGAAAAATAAGTTTGGGAAGCACTTCTTTTTTTATACCGAATAAAAAATAACTTTGGTCTTTGTTTTTATCTTTTGCTTCATATAGAAATTTCCCGTCGTTTCTTACATAATGCCCTGTCGCCGCTTTCTCGCATTTATATTTTTCCAAAAATTTCATAAAAATTCCAAATTTTATTTTTATATTACACATAGCACAGGGATTGGGGGTAGAACCTTCTTCATAACTTTTTACAAAATATTCATACACTTCTTTTTTAAATTCTTCCTCCACGTCCTCAACAAAATATTCAAATCCGATTTTTTTAGATAATTTTTCTATTTTTTTTAAATTTTGAGAATGATTGAGTTTATGCATTTTCATATATATGCCGATTACTTCATAACCTTTTTGTTTTAAAAGATAAGCACTTACAGCACTGTCCACCCCTCCACTAATTCCAAGCAATACCCTCATTTTAAATATTCCTTCATAAAAAAAGTATCACAGTCTATATTTGAAAATGCGCTCTCAAGTCTTTGAAAGAGTTTTGGATTTTCTTTTTCCATAACTTTAAGCCAGTTTTTTATTTTTTCCCTTGCATACGGTTCTTTGCCGTCACTTGCTTTAAATGCAAGACAGCTCTCTTCTCCACTGATTATTGGAAAATTATTTTTATTTGCCATATATTCTATCCATTTTTCCCGAACTTTTATCATAGGCCTGATTACATCAAGCCCTGTATAAGCTCTATATTTTGGAGGCATTGAACGCATTATACCGTTATAAAAAAGTCCCATAAAAAAAGTTTCCACCGCATCGTCAAAATGATGCCCTAAAGCCAATTTATTATATCCAAGCTCTTTTGCTTTTGTATAAAGTGCACCTCTTCTCATTCTTGCACAAAAACTACAGGGAGACGACCCGGGACGCTTTTTTTCTTCCAAAATTTCAAAAATAGGTGTTTTATACCAGATATATTCAATTCCGAATTTTTCACAATGCTCTTTCAAAGGGGTATAATCTATTCCACTCCCTGCATCTATAGTAACAGCAGCCAAATCAAAATTAAAAGGTGCAATAAGCTGCATTCTTTTTAACACATGAAGTAATACAAAAGAATCTTTTCCTCCGCTAAATGCCACTAAAACCTTATCGCCCGATTTAATAAGCTCAAACTCCCCCTGAACACGCCCTACAAATTTTGTAACTTTTTTAGAAAAAAATATATCTTTTATGGGATTCACTTAATTTCTTCCCCATTGACAAACAGTTTTGAATTTTTCAAATTTATATTAAGTATAACTTTTCCGCCCTTTTTATTGGCAAGAGCAAAAACAAATGCGCTTTTAGGAAATAAATTCATAAGAACTGTGGCTATTTCTGGCGAACTCTCGTAATAAATATGGGAATTTAAAAAACTTAAATTATTTTCCTCTAAATCTTTTTGCAGATTATTATCAGGTTTTATTTTTAAATCGGCATCAATCAAAAAATATCCCAAATCTTTTTTTGTAACCTCAATATTTTTAATCTTGGAATTTAAATTAATTTCAAATCCTTTTTTTAAAAGTTCAAGTGTCAATTCTTTAGTTATATTGACATCATTTGTATTTGCAATTGAAATTAATGATTTCGTATCTAATTTTGAAATATTTACATTTAACATAAATTGGTTTATATTTAAATAATCGCTTATAAATTTATCAAAAGAAAATTTGCTTATTATATTTGTTTTTTCTTTAAAATCTGTATTAGTAAGGGTATGAATGTTTTCTATTTGAAACCTGTTTTTTCCAAAATTTAAAAACACATTAAAATTATTTTCACTTTTAAAATTGTCTTTTTTATAAAATGAGCTGTTTTTGATATTTTTAATTTCCAACAACACATTTTTCATTTTTAAATACACATCACCAATATTTAATTTATTATTGACAATTTCACTGTATTCAAGAATTCCTTTAATATCTTTAACCCCAGCATTTATGTGGTTAAACGGCAAATTTATATCTTCAAATTTATAAGTATAAACCTTAAAATTAGGAGTAGTTGCAAAAAATTTGATTTTTTTGTCAAATAAAGTGTTTATTTTGGCTTCGTCTGCTTTATCATTTAAATCAATTTTTTCCAAAACACCTTTAAAATTAACTTTTGTAACAGGCAGATTGTTAAATGTTGTTTCCACTTTAAAATATAAATCTTTAATAAAATTATTATTCAGTTTTTTACCAGGAATATCCACCAAAAAAATCCTGTCTGTTTTTAAATATCCGCTTTTATTTTTAATTTCTTTTATTTTTATCCCCTGTTGCTGTTGCAAGCTCAAAAGCATGGTGTCAAATTTTGAATTCATAAGTTTTGAAAAAATAAAAGGCGTTATTGCCATCATTATCAAAAGAGTCAAAAACATTACAACTAATTTATTTTTCATAAAATTCCTTTTTTAATTTTACTTTTTTCACTATGACCGCTTTCAAGGAGCAAATCCCATTTTCCATTTTCCACCATGGCCGTTTTTCAAACGGCCAGGTGAGCTTTATTCGCTTTGTTCATTTTCGCTCATTTTCAATCTTCCATAACTTTCAGCATTTCTATCAAAAATTTGGCGCTAACTTTGCTGCTATCTTCTAAAAATTTATCAAAATCAACCCCGGCACCTTCTTCTGCGCTGTCACTTATGGCCCTTAACATAAAAAAAGGAACATTTTCATTAAAACATACACATCCTACCGCCCCGCCTTCCATTTCAATGGCACTTGCTTTAAATGTTTTGGCAATCCACTCTTTACGCTCACGTGAATGGATAAACTGATCTCCGCTTGCAATAATTCCTTCTTTTAATTTTATATTTAAATTTCTTGCAACTTTTTTAGCAATATTATTTAATTCTTCATCACAGTCAAAAAAAACCTGACTCTCAGGAATAAAACCCGGTTCATAACCAAACACAGTTAAATCAATATCATGCTGGCATGTTTTTGTGGCAATAATTAAATCCCCTATTTTCAAATCCCGTTCAATTACACCTGCAACACCGCTGAAAAGTAAAATTTCGGCATTGAATTTTTCTATTAAAACAGCGGCGGTTAAAGCGGCATTTACTTTGCCTATTTTAGAATAAGCCAAAACCAAATTAATATTTCTAAATTTGGCAATATAAAACTTATTATTTGCGTATTCTACAACTTCTTTTAATTTTAAATATTTTAAAATAGGCTCAAGTTCCTCCCTCATAGCACACATAATAGCTACCATCAGTTTTTCCTTAAAAAATATTTTTGGGTAAAAGTAAGTTTATTGTTTAATTCGCATTCAATCAATTCTTCTTCAAAATATTCCGCTTTTATCTCAATTTCGCCCTTTGGATTAACAACCCTGCTTCCCCCCCAAAATCCAAGACCGTCTTCAAATCCTACACGATTGCAAAAAGCAACATATCCACCGCTTAAAATAGCCATTGTTTTTAAAATACTTTCCCACTGTTCTTCAATTAACAGTTTTTTTTCTTTAAATTCCCTTGCGGGGGAAGCTGAAATTACAATAATTAAATCCGGTTTCTCTTTTGCCACAAAATCAATTGCATCGCCGCTAAATACATCTTCGCATATAAACATAACAGTTTTCCCAAATTTAGTATTAAAATATTTAAAATCATCTCCTCTGAAGAAAAATCTGCCTTCTTCAAACACCCCGTAAGTTGGCAGATATTTTTTATTATGAATTATTAATTCTTTTTCCAAATAAACGGCACTATTATATATTCTGCTGTCTATTTTTAAAGCAGCCCCCAATACCACATCTTTATTAAATTGAAGCCTTTTAAAAAAATCTACATTAAAAGCATCTTCAAGCAGGGCGTCTTTTATTTTATATCCGTTCATACTGAGTTCCGGGAAAATAATTAAATCGGCATCCGTTTTATTTACATATTCAATGTGTTTATTTAAATTATCGGGGCTTAGTTTCGGTTTTATCTGTGCAAGTGCTATTTTCATAACGCCAACACCTTCTCAAGACTCACCATATCTGTAATAGGATATGTTTTTTTCTTTGTAATTTTTCTGTTTATACCCATTAAAACTTTTCCTCCGAATTCTACAAAAAAGTCTGTTTCATCTTCATAATTTTTGATTGACTGTTTATATAAAACAGGCTTTGTAAGCTGAATCGGTAAAACTTCCAACGCTTTTTGTTTAGTATTATATTTTTTTGCAGTTACATTGCTTACAACATCTTTAAATTCATTTTTCAATGATTCTCCCAATAATTCCCTTAAAGGTTCGGTTGCACTTTCAAGCAATGGACAGTGACTTGCCACGCTCATATTAAGAAGCATTACCCTTTTAGCACCTTTTTCTTTTAAAACTCCTTCCAATTGAATTAAATCATCTCTGATTCCGGCTATTACAATTTGACCGTCACTGTTATAATTTGCAGGCCACACCTGTAAGCCTGATTTTTTACATACTTCTTCCACTGCATTGTCATCAAGCCCCAAAACCACCATCATACTCCCGATTTTATCTTTAAAGGCCGCATTCATTAATTTGCCTCTACTGTGCACTAATTTAATGGCATCAGCCAAATTAAAGGCGCCGGCACTGAAAAGTGCACTAAATTCGCCCAATGAATGTCCAAGAGAAAAATTATAAGTAAAATCCCTGTTTTGCTCAAAAAGTTTAAAAGCTATTGCTGAATACAATAAAATTGCCGGCTGGGTGAATTCGGTTTTATTAATTTCATCATTTTCCTCAAACATCAGTTTTTTAAAATCAATTTTTATTGCATCGCTTGCAATTTCAAACATTTCACGGGCTTTTTCTGAATTTTCATAAAAATCTTTTCCCATTCCAATAAACTGGCTGCCCTGTCCCGGGAATAAAAGAGCGAGTTTCATTTCATTCCTTTTTTTATATAATTATAACAAAGTGAAAAGTGAAAAATGAAGGAACTGATTAAATGGAAGTAATATATAAAAATTACTTCAAAGATAAAAATTAACAGCTCAGTGCACGATATAAAAAATAAAAGAAGAATTAATTAAATTAATAAATATTATTTCTCTTACATAATAGCGTCAGACACTAATTAATATAAAAAGAGCGGCAGCCTAATGGCATCCGCATCCTTCCCCACATTCACACGCATTTCCGCCGACCTGACCTGTTAAAGCTTCGTCTGCTGTTGCATCTCTTTTACCTACAACTTTTACGTCAAAATATAAATCTTCTCCCGCTAACGGATGATTATAATCTATTGTAACATTTTGATCGTCGAAATCTTTTACTGTTACCGCAATAGTTTGCCCGTCAGGAGATTGACCGTAAAGTGTCATTCCTTTTTGAAGTTCAATTCCTTCGAATTGTTCTCTTGGAAGAGTTTGAACAGCTTCTTCGTTTCTTTCCCCGTAAGCTTCACCCGCAGGTACAGTTACGCTTTTTTCTTCTCCGGCTTGCATATTTACTATTTCTTTTTCAAGACCAGGAATAATTTGTCCTTTTCCTGCTACAAATTCGAGCGGAGCCTGTCCTTTATTGGTATCAACAACTTCACCTTCTTTATTTTTCACTGTATATTCTATTGAATAAACTTCTGCCATAATGTTCCTTTATTATTTTTAAGCAGTATAACATATTATTTCAATTTTTCCAACTCTTTTTTTGCCAACTTTAAATATTTTGAATTTTTAAAATCATTAATCAGTTTTTCAAATGTAAGCAAAGCCTCTTTTTTCATTCCGAGTTTTTCAAAACTTATACCTGTATGATATAAAAGCTTATCGGTAAAAGAGGTTTTTTTAGGATAAAGGGTTATACTTTTTTTATAAAATGCCAAAGCATCTTTATAATTTTTGTTTTTAAAAGATATTTCACCCAGATAAAAGCTGCTGGTCGCCGGCATATAATTTGAATTCAGTGATATTAAAAACAAATTTTTAGCCTTCTTTAATTTACCTGAAAAATATAATTTTTTTGCTTTTTTATATGCAGCTTTAGGTGAAATATTTTGTTTTTTTATCTGATTTAAAATATCCTGAATAGAAGATGTTAAGTATTTAAAATTCTGATTTTGTATTTTCACTATTTCATTTATACTCTCTTTTAATTTGGAATAATTGTTGTTTAATACAGTAATATTGTTTTCCATACCGCTGATATTGGCCTCAAGATTTGATATACGCTTTTTTATATTAACCATATTGTTATTTAATAAATCTATTTCATCAAGCATTGTCTTGATTGCCTGGGATTTGTCTTTCAAATCGTTAATAGTTTCGTCATATTGGACAAATTTTTGTGTAAATTCGTTTTTTATTTTTTTTAACTCATTTTTTAATGAATTTATATTTTTCAGTACGTTGTTTATTGATTTTTTATTATTTAATATAGCTTTTTCATCAGGTGTTAAACCGTAAGGATTGGGAGAATTTAAATTACCAGCATTAAAAGGGTTAACATCTGCAAATAATAATAACGGAAGTAAAAAAAGAAGTTTTTTCATACAATTCCTTTTTAAAGGAATTGTATCTAAATTATGGAAGATAAGTAAAATTATCCCTTCTGTTTAATCTCCAGCACCATTTGGCATGAGCTGTACATACCGGATTTAATTCACCATAACTTATTACAGTTAATTTTTTAGGATCAACACCAAGTTTTATAAGCGCATTTTTTACACTGTTTGCCCTTTTTAACCCTAAAGCGTAATTATATTCTTCTGTTCCCCATTCGTCACAGTTACCTTCAATTCTTATAGTGTAATTAGATGGATTGCTTTTAATAAGTTCAGCTAATTTTTCCACTTTCGGCCACTGGTCAGCTCTTATATTGTATTTGTCAAAATCAAAATAAATTACTATACCTGAGAGTTTTTTTGCAAATTCTTCATTTGCGTTTTGTGCACTAACTTTTGCTCCTCCCAATGTTTCTTCTTCAACGTTTGCATTTTCGGTATTTACACTCGCATTTTGCTCTGAAGCATTTGCATTTGCATTTACATTTTGTTCTGTTTGCTGTGACTGTGCCCCGGTATTTACATTTTGGGCATTTTCCAAACTCGGCTGTTTAGAACATCCTGCTAAAAACAAAACTGCCGCTGCTACACCTACCAATAATTTTTTTTTCATTTTTTCTCCTTTACCAGTCAAATGATTGTAATATTTTTGGCAACTTATAATAAAAAACCTTGTTTTCATTTAAACGTATTATACCAATTTTACTGAAAAAATTCTCTCTTTTTATAAACATTATTGAATTTCCATCCACTGAAAAATTGGCATACATATTCTGACCGCCGAATGTAAGTCTTTTTAAGCTGTCATCATCTTTATTAATCAAAAAAAGATTAAATGTATTGCTTTTAAAAGCGTTGTTTGTTTCTCTTACACTCACAACCAGATAATTTTTATATGTATCAACACCTATTTGATTTTTACCCTGATACAAAACTCTCGATACATTCCCGCTTTTTAAATCTTTTGAAAAAACAAGGGGTATACCGTATCTGTCACTTACAAATACTATTTTATCATAATTATCTCCCCAAAATTTGCCGCTTACATCTATACCAGAATATGTTGTAAGCCTTATTAATTTTTTAGTGTTTATATCATATTCATAAACATCCGGGAGCCCTTCAGGGGCCAATGTCAATAAAATTTTATTTCCTTTTACATCAGATACAATTGCAAGGCCCGGTGAAGTTAAAATTTTTTCTTTTTTCCCGGTATAAATATTATATTTATATATTACGGCATATCTTCCGAGTTTTGTATAATAAATTGTGCTTTGTTTTTTATCCGCCCATTTAGGGAAAATATTGAGCCCTCCACTAATCAATCTTTTTTTATAAGAAAGCGTATAATCGGATATATAAATATTTGCTTCTTTTGGCGCAACAAGCATGGAATAAACAACTTTTCTGATTAAAAATTTTGCATCGGGCAGATTAAAATATCTGTTTAAATCATATACGGCTTTATGTACCAAAAAAGGGAAAAACGCATATGTATTTGATTTATAAATTTTGGTTAAAACAATATTATTGTTGTTTATATATTTTACTTTTAATGTTTTATTTTTATATTCAAAATCAAATTTAAAAGAAGTGTTATTGTCATTAAAAGAGTAATTAAAATGATCAAGCACATTTAAATCCATTTTAAGAATTTTAAAAACATTTTTATCTCCTCTGAATTCTATCGATATATGAGGCTTATTTTGCAGATATTTTGTAATTACAATTTCATTTGCAAAAAGTGATATTGCAAATATAAAACATAATAGTAATTTTTTAATCATTTATTGGCCTTTGTTATAAATTTTACCGTAATATCAAATTTTTTATCAAATGTTAATTTTTCTATCTCCCCAATCAATTCCCGCTGTCTGTTTTCATCCAGATTACTTTCTAATATATAAGCATTGGTTTTACTGCCGTCAAATACAATGTTTATTTTAGCATATTCTCCGATTATATTGGAAATGTTATTCCAAAGAGGAGAGAGCTTTTTAACTATTAAATTTTCAATTTCTTTATCACTTAAATTTCCCCCTCCCCCGATTAAAGAAACATTAAAATTAATGGTTTTCACTTTTTTTAATTCTTCTTCAATCCCTTTATACCTGCTCATATCAAGCTGTGATTTACGTTTTATTTTTTCTGTATCGACATTATAATTAACTGTTTTGAAAATATCGTTAATTTTTATATTTTTTCCGCCTTTTGTAAAAGCTGAAATTGAACCTTTTTTTATTTTTTTTACAATTTTTTTTACCGGTTTATTTTTTTGTTTATTAATCTGCTTTTTGACAGTACTTTTAGGAGTGTTTATAATAGATTTTTTATTTGCAGGAACTACAATTGCGGTATGTATTAAAACTTCTTTTTTTTTCTTGGGTTGATTAAAAATAAGCACAAAAAAAAAGATAATTATAGAATATACAATTAATGTGAGAAAAAAAGATACAAAGATTCTCATTGGGTAAGAAGCCCTATTTGTGTAAAGCCTGTTTTAACAACAGCCGCATATATTTTCATAAAATCTTTATATTTTATATCTTTATCTGCCGCAATATAAACTAAAGCGTTTTTATTAAAATTTCCGTATTTTAAATTGAAATTTTCCAAAAAATCTTTAAACGGTAATTCTTCCTTATTGACATAAACTTTTAAATTTTTATTAATAACTATATTAATGGCCGCTTTTTTCACAGCCGGTGATGTTCTGCTTCCTTTTGGCAGATTAACGCTTTTTTCCTGATATGTGTTCATGGTGACTGAAACCATTAAAATTGCCAACAACACAAGCATAATGTCCACAAAAGGAGTAATATTAAGTTCAGGTTTTTTCATCTGCTAAGAAAACATCCTTTTGTATTTTTAAAATACTTTCCAAATCTTCTATTTTTTTAGAGAGAATCTGATGAAAACTGTAAGCGGGAACAGCGGTAATTATACCAACGGCCGTTGCAATTAAGGCATCTGCAATAGAAGGTGCAATCATATTGATAGTGGTAACCTTTTCCATAGAATTAAAAGCGTCAAGTATACCTATTACAGTTCCGAAAAGTCCGATAAAAGGGGCTGTAGATGCAACAATACTTAAAAAAACTATAAAACTGCTTGCCTTTTTTTTGGCTGCTTCAATACATGCGTCAAAAGAATATTTATTTATCTCTTTTGAATTTTCAATACAGCTTTTTAAAGAAGATTTAATAGAAAAATTATTACTCATAAGCAAAGAATTTAAAGATTCCTCTTCATTTTTTATCCAGGAAGACAAAGTTAAATATTTATAAAAAAAAACAAAAAAAACAAAAAAAAGATAAATTCCCAGCCATCCCAAAACAACGATGTTTACAGGATTGCTAAGAACCTTATCTAATAGCATTCTCTATCTTTGCTTCAACATCTGCGTAAAGAGCGTCACTTGAAATAGCTTCTTTTAGAAGTTTTTTAGCCTCTTCCATTTTTTTGGCAATTTCACTTTCATCGGGTCCCGTAACAGGAACGGCAGATGAAATTAAAACATTGGTATGATCGGGGGCTACTTCAACATATCCTTTATCAATAGCGATAATCTCTTTTTTACCGTCAGGTTTAATTAAAGTGATAATTCCGGGATGAAGAGAAGTAACAAGCGGTGCATGATTGTCCAATACACCGAATTCCCCTTCTATTCCGGGGAAATATGCTTCTTTAACTTCACCTTCATAAACTTTGCCAAGAGGTGTTACAATTTCTACTTTCATATTTTACCTTTATTTAGCCTTCATTTTTTCGGCTTTTTCCTTAGCTTCGTCTAAATCTCCCACCATATAGAACGCATTTTCAGGTAAATCGTCAACTTTTCCTTCAAGAATTTCTTTAAATCCTGCAATAGTTTTATCATGTTCTACATATCTACCGTCTGCACCTGTAAATACTTTAGCTACAAAGAACGGCTGAGATAGGAATTTTTCAATTTTTCTGGCTCTTGCAACAATTAATTTATCTTCTTCACTAAGTTCATCCATACCCAAAATTGCAATAATATCTTGAAGATCTTTATATTTTTGCAATACTTCCTGAACTTCTCTTGCTACTTTATAATGTTCTTCTCCGACAATTTGAGGGTCAAGAATTCTACTTGTTGAATCAAGCGGATCAACTGCCGGATAAATACCTTTTTCAGCAATTTTTCTGTTAAGAACGGTTGTCGCATCCAAGTGTGCAAATACATTTGCAGGCGCCGGGTCTGTCAAGTCGTCAGCAGGTACATATACTGCCTGGATAGATGTAATTGAACCGTTTTTAGTTGATGTAATTCTTTCTTGCAGTCTTCCCATTTCTGTTGCAAGTGTAGGCTGATAACCAACCGCACTTGGAATTCTTCCAAGAAGCGCTGACATTTCCGCACCCGCTTGGGCAAATCTGAAAATATTGTCGATAAACATCAATACATCCCTGTGCTCTTCGTCTCTGAAATATTCAGCCATAGTAAGACCGCTCATAGCAACCCTGTTTCTACATCCTGGAGGTTCGTTCATCTGACCGTAGCACAAAGCAACTTTATCCAAAACGCCGCTTTCTTTCATTTCGTTATAGAGGTCGTTTCCTTCCCTTGTTCTTTCGCCTACTCCGGCAAATACTGAATAACCGCTGTGTTTATATGCAACATTATGGATAAGTTCCATAATAATAACTGTTTTACCGACACCTGCACCACCGAACAGACCTGTTTTACCACCTTTCATATAAGGGCATAACAAATCCACAACTTTAATACCTGTTTCAAAAATTTCCATTTTTGTTGACTGGTCTTCAAACGCAGGAGCGCTTCTGTGAATAGACCATCTTGGCGCATCCGCAGGGACCGGTTCACCTTCATCAATCACATCACCGGTAACATTAAAGATTCTTCCAAGCACTACTTCACCTACAGGAACAGATATAGGTGCACCTGTTGAAACCACTTTTGTACCTCTGACAAGCCCGTCAGTCAAATCCATTGCAACTGTTCTTACGATATTGTCTCCTATTTGAGCGGCGACTTCCAATACCACTTTTTTCTTTTTACCTTCTGCTTCAAACTCTACATATAAAGCCTCGTTAATAGCCGGTAGATTTTCTTCAAATTCTACATCAACTACAGGACCTAAGACTTGTAAAACTTTACCTTCCATATTACTCCTTTATTTTTTCATTGCTTCAATAGCAGTCACTATTTCAATCAATTCTCTTGTAACATTTTCCTGTCTGACTTTATTAAACTGAAGTGTCAATTGATGAACCATATCTTTTGCATTGTTTGTTGCCGCATCCATTGCCTGCATTCTGGCACTGTGTTCCGCAGCAAGAGAATCAAGCAAAGCAAAATAAAGTGAATATTCCAAATACTGTTTGACTAATGTCTCTAAAATAATTTCGTAATCCTGATCTGGTTCAACCTCAAGATAAACATTGCTTTCTTCTTCTTCCACTTCAATTGGTAAAAGTTCTTTTACTTCTACTTTTTGAGTCAGTTTGTTCACATATCCGTTATGAACAAGTATAATGTTATCTATATTGTTTTGAATAAAGTCATGATAACTCGTTTCTATAATTTCTTTAGCCTTTTCGTAATCAGGGGCGGAACTGAGGCCTATAATTTCCTCACTCATTTCTATTCCCATAAATTTAAAATATTCAATCGCCTTTTTCCCTATTACCTTTAGTCTGATTTTAACTTTTTTTTCTTTTAATTCTTTTATAAGATTTAAGGTTTCCTTGATTGTATGGATATTAAATCCTCCACAAAGACCTTTATCGGCGGTAATGACAATTAAATCGATTTTTTGAGTGTTTACTTTTGCAAATGCCCTTAAATCGATAACATCCTTAACTGCGCTGAGTTTAGATGATATTTCATGCATTACTTCATCTATCTTTTTGGCATATTCCCTTGAGCGAATCAACGCTTCTTCCGCTCTTTTTAATTTAGCGGTGGAAACCAGCTTCATCGCCCTGGTTGTTTTTTGAGTATTTTTAACACTGCTTATTTTTTGTTTTAATTCTTTTAAGGTTGCCATTTATTATCCCTCAAACTGAGTTTTAAATTCTTCTAGGGCTTTTTTCAATATCTCTTCTGTTTCGGCATCAAGAAGTTTTTTACTTCTGATATTTTCAAAAATCTGAGGATATTTTGCTTCTACAAACGGATAAAGCTCATCTTCAAATTTTCTTATACTTCTTACAGAAATATCATCAAGATACCCTTTTGTTCCCGCATAAATAATTACGACCTGTTTTTCTACCGGTAAAGGCTGGTTAGCAGGCTGTTTTAGAATTTCAACCAATCTTTGTCCACGCTCTAACTGTTTTCTGCTCGCTTCATCCAAATCACTTGCGAATTGTGCAAATGCCTCAAGTTCTCTGTATTGAGCCAAATCCAGTCTTAATGTACCGGCAACCTGTTTCATCGCCTTAATCTGAGCGGCTCCTCCAACCCTTGAGACTGATAAACCGACATTAATTGCAGGTCTTATACCTTTATTGAATAAATCTGTTTCAAGGAAAATTTGTCCGTCTGTAATTGAAATTACATTTGTCGGAATGTATGCCGCAACATCCCCGCCTTTTGTTTCAATAATAGGCAAAGCTGTTAAACTTCCCGCTCCTAATTTATCGCTTAATTTCGCAGCTCTTTCAAGAAGTCTTGAATGCAAATAAAATACATCCCCAGGATATGCTTCCCTTCCCGGTGGTCTTCTAAGTAAAAGTGACATTTCTCTGTATGCATCCGCATGTTTGCTTAAATCGTCATATACAATCAATCCGTGTTTTCCGTTGTCTCTGAAATATTCTCCCATTGTAACACCTGCATAAGGTGCCAAAAATTTAAGAGACGCAGCTTCACTTGCACTTGCGTTTACAACAATTGTGTATTCCATAGCACCGTGTTCTTCAAGTGTTCTTACTATATTTGCAACAGTTGATTGTTTCTGACCTACCGCAACATAAATACAAACAACATCCTGACCCTTTTGGTTGATTATAGTATCAATCGCAACAGTGGTTTTACCCGTTTGTCTGTCCCCGATTATAAGTTCTCTTTGTCCCCTTCCAATCGGTACCAAGGCATCAATTGCTTTTAAACCTGTTTGAAGCGGTTCGTGAACAGATTTTCTTGCCATAATTCCAGGCGCTTTTTCTTCTACATATCTGTATTCGGCAGCTTCAACAGGCCCTTTTCCGTCAATCGGCTCACCCAAAGCATTTACAACTCTACCGATAAGCGCATCCCCAACCGGCACGGAAATTAATCTTCCAAGTCTTTTTACAGAGCTTCCTTCGGTAATATCTGTTCCACTTCCGAGAACAACGACACCTACATTGTCTGCTTCAAGGTTGAACACCATACCTTTTTCACCGGTTTCAAATTCAACCATTTCACCAGCCATAACATTTGTAAGACCGTAAACTTTAGCAATACCGTCAGCTGAATAAATAACTTTACCTACTTCTTCAACATCTACTTTCAAATCGAAATTTTCGATTCTCTCTTTTATTATTGAAGTGATTTCTTGTACCACATATACTCCTTTCTTTTAGATTGCTTTTAATATATCTGTAATTATATCTTGTTTAATTCTGTTTTCGTCTATGGAAACTTCAACATTCAACACATCAACAAAAACTTTAATTCCGTTAATATCTTTTTCCTTTAAACTAAGTTTTATTGCAGCATTAAATTTTGAAGAAAGTTTATCTTCAAGCGCTTTTAGAGTTTCTCCACTTATATGACCTTCCGCGGTTCCGTCGAAAGTATTATTGGAAATTGAAAGCTTGGCATGGTAATTTTTAAAAATATCTTTAATTATGTCTATTCTTTTATTTTCATTTAAAATTCTAACAAAATTAATAAATTTTTTATTTTCACATTCTGTAACAGTTTGTATAAATTTCAATTTTTCTTCTGTACTTAAAAGGGGAGATTTCAATATAAGCATAAATTTTGGGTTTTTGCTTAAAAAAGCCAGTTTTTTTAAAGCTTCAAATATTTCTTTTTGTTCTTCTTTGTTTAAAGAAGCCATAAGAGCTTTTGTATATTTTTCAACTATCATTATGCAGCCTTTAAAATAAGTTTTGCAGCGTCTTCACTGCTTATATGTATATCTTTAAAGATTTCATTCATAAATGATTTAACAACATCTTTTTTGGCTTTTCTGAGTTCACTCTCTTTATAAACTTCAAACAGTTTATCCATTGCCGCAAGTTCACCTTTTGTATCTTCCATAATTTTATTGGAGATAACAACAGCTTCGTTTTTTGAATTTTCAATTATCTCTTTGGCTGTTATTTTAGCTTCTTCAAGTTTTGCTTCCAATTCTTCTTTTTTAACTTTGGCTTCTCTTAATTTATTTTCAACTTCCTGAAATCTTGAAGCTATATTTTCTTTTCTTTTTTTAAAAAAATCAACAGCCCTGTTTCCGACCAAATACCATAAAATTGCAACAAAAATTAAAAAGTTAATCGTTCTTGGAATAAAATCGGTTGAACTTATCCCGCCTTCCGCTGCAAATGAAAACACACTTAAAATCAATGTTAAAAAGGATATTTTTTTCATGCCACATTCCTTATTTTATTTTCAAGTATTGTTTTAATTTCATCTTTTCCTTTTAAGAGTTCATTCAAAATTTTCTCTTTTTCAATTTCAATTTCTTCAGCAAGTTTTGCTTTTGCTTCTTCTATTTGAGCCTGTTTTTGAGCTTTTTGCTCTTCTGAGAGGGCTAAAGCTTTTGCTCTTGCTTCTTCTCTTATTTTACCGGCCTCAGTTTTTGCTTTCTTTAAAATTTCTTTAATCTCATTTTCCAGTTTTTCTGTTTCTTCGGAATTGACATTAATCATTTTCATCTGTTCGGCAAGTTTAATTTCTCTTTCTTCCATAAAATTAATCAATGGTTTAAAAAGCCATTCGTTTAACAAATAAAGCGTAATTAAAAAAATAACAGCTACACCGACCATCAACCAGATATTCAGTTCAAGCATTAATTCTCCTTTTTTGAAATTTTAACATAATTTTAACTTATTATTTCAATTAATTTTTTTAATTTTTCAATATCTTTTTCATTTTTCCACATAATTTTAATAAATTTATTCCCTATTTCTACTTTTATGCCTAATTTTTTTAAATTATCGGCCAACTTTGTAACTTCTGGTAGTATTGTTTCTTTGTTTTTTATTTTATTAACGAGTTTTTCCGTTTCTCTTACATTTAACTTTTTATTATTAATTTCATTTATAACTTCTTCCAATTCTTCTTTATTTAAATTAGACATAATTTTTGCATGTCCGACACTGATTTCGTTATTTTTTATTTTTTCCTGAACAAATTCGGGTAAGCTCAAAAGTCTTAATAAATTTGTCACATAACTTCTGCTTTTTGAAACAATTTTTGCAAGCTCTTCATGGGTGTAACCGTGTTCGCTCATTAAATTTTGCAATGATTTGGCTATTTCAACAGGATTTAAATCTTCTCTTTGTATATTTTCAATTAAAGCATATTCCCTTAGTTCATTAATGTCCAAATCCAATATCAAAGCTTTTATTTCTGTTTTGCCAAGTTTTTTAAAAGCCCTCAGTCTCCTCTCTCCGGCTATTAAAATGTAATTATCTTCGTTTTTTATAACTACTATAGGCTGTAAAAGTCCGTATCTGTCAATAGAAAGTGCAAGTTCTTCAATAGATTTTTCATCAAATTCTTTTCTTGGCTGAAATGGATTGGGTTTTATTTTTTCTACTTCAATTTCTTTTAAACCCTCATCCGGCAGATCTTTTAAATACCCGGCCTCCACGTCTTCTAAGATAGCTCCAAGCCCTTTACCCAGTCTTTTCATCTGTTTTTCTCCAGGATGGATTTTGCCAACAGTTCATAAGCAAGGGCGCCTGAGCTTTTAATATCATATGTAATTACAGGCATACCAAAACTCGGAGCTTCTGCAAGACGGACATTTCTCGGTATTACTATAAATTTATTATCACTTTTAAACATATTGTCTCTGAAATGTTTGATTATATCATGCAAAACCTGTTTTGAAAGATTATTGGATTTTGTGTACATAGTAGGAAGAATCCCTTTAATTTCAAGCTTCGGATTTTTGGTTCTTCTTAAAAGTTTTATGGTTTGTAAAAGCTGCCCCAGTCCTTCAAGCGCAAAATATTCTGTCTGGACAGGAATAATCACACTGTCGCTGGCGGAAAGCGCGTTTATTGTAATAATTCCGAGTGTGGGAGGTGTATCTATAATTATATAATCGTAATTATTTTTAATTTCTTTTAATTTTTTCTTTAAAACTAATTCTTTATCTTCTAAATCGTCAAATTCTCTTTCAATCCCTATAAGTCCTATGTTGGAAGGAATTAAATCAAGAGTTGAAATTTTGGTATTTAATATTACTTCATTTATAGATTTGGAGCCTATTAACACATGATAAAGGTTAAATTCATAATCGCTTTTATAAAAACCGAGAGATGATGTTGTATTTGCCTGAGGATCAGCATCTATCAAAAGAACTTTTTTTTCATTTATTGCAATAGATGCCGCCAAATTTACAGCGGTGGTGGTTTTACCAACGCCCCCTTTTTGATTCGCTACAGAAATTATTTCTATCATCTTCTTGAATAAACCCTTTTATTTTTTATTTTCAAACTTCCATCATCCTCTAAGATTCCATCTATATCAAATAAATTTTTAGTTTTTTCAAATTCTTTTTGATACTCATTAATAATTTCTTCCCAGCTGTAATTATATATGTTTTTCAAAAAGCCTTTTAGAATTTTATCATTTTTTATTTTCAAATCCAAACCGGCAAAATTATTTGAGGGTGATTTTTTTGTATTAACTCCTATACCTACTGTTAAAATATCTTTTTTAAATTGGCTTAAAACCCCGCAAACTTTTTTTAAATCTTTTGTATATAAATCATTTGGCCACTTCATAAACAAATTTAAACCAAAATTTTCCAATGTTTTTTTCATTACAAAAGCAAAAAAAATCGAAAGACTCTGAATCGGAATATTAAGATTATTCTTTAGGGCAAATGAAAAAAACAAATTTCCCCTCTCCCCCAGCCATCTGTTTCCCCTGCTTCCAATCCCTTCTGTCTGATATTCGCTCCAAACACAAACAGGCAGTTTGTATTTATCTATATTTTCAATCAAATATTTCTGGGTTGAATCAATCTTATTAAAATATATTATCTCCCATACAACATTTACAATTCTCCATTTTTCGCATTGCTCATTTTCGCCCATTTTCATTTTACACTTTTCACTTTCCACTTCTCTCTTGGTTTCTTGGCAAATTGTTTACTCACCACCCCGCCGCTTTACAAGCGGCCGGGCAAGCTCACAACTCACAACTCACTTAACATATTGTCTCCTATTTTAAGTCTTTTTCCATTGATATAATCAACCGCTTTTACTTCTTTTTTACCGGGAACCTGAATTTTAATAAGTTTAATTTTACCCCTTTTACATCCGACAACAACGCCTTTATTATCAATCTTAATTATTTTGCCTTTTTCATTTTCTGAATCAATATCAATAAGTTTCATTTCATTTATTTTAAACTTTTCACAAAATATCCCGGGCCAGGGCTGGAATGCCCTGTATTTTCTGTCTATAATAAGGGCTGAGCTGAAATCAACAAAACCGTCTTCTTTTTTTATTTTAGGAGAATAAGAGCTCAATGCATCTATTTGAGGGAGCGGTTTTATATTATTAAAATTTTTAATAGTGTAAATAATTTGATTTGCTGCAATATCCGCCAGTTCATCAAACAAATCTATACTTGATTTATTTTTAACTTCTGTATAATCCCATGCCAGTATATTGCCGGTGTCAAGCCCTTCATCCATAAGCATTGAAGTAACACCCGTATATTTATCCCCGTTTAATACAGCACTTTGAATAGGACTCGCACCCCTGTATTTTGGAAGTAAAGATGCATGCAGATTAATACATGGGGCAATTTCCAAAACATCTTTTTTTAATATTATACCGTAAGCAGCCACCACAATAAAATCGGGCTTAAAATTTTTTAAATCATGAGCATTAAGTTTTGTTGGTGTAAAAACCGGTATACTATGTTTTAGGGCATATTTTTTAACAGGCGTCGGAGTTAATATTTTTTTTCTGCCGACAGGTTTGTCAGGCTGGGTATAAACCGCCAAGACATCAAAATATTTGTTTAAATTATCAAGTATTTTTACCGCATAATCGGGGCTTCCCATAAAAACAATATTCATTTAAAACCTTTTTTAACATTATACTAATTATTGCCGGTTAATCTATAAATCTTATCCGAATTTTCCTGCAATATAATCGGCTGTATGTTTTTGTTTAGGTGAAAGGAATATCTGCTCGGTAGTTCCAAATTCAATAAGTTCGCCCAAATACATATAAGCGGTATAATCACTGACCCTGCTTGCTTGCTGCATATTATGAGTCACTATTACAATAGTTACAGTATCTTTAAGTTTTGTTACAAGTTCTTCAATAGCTACAGTAGAAATCGGATCGAGCGCACTTGTAGGCTCATCCATCAATAAAACCTCTGGTTCAACTGCAATAGCCCTTGCAATGCAGAGTCTTTGCTGCTGACCTCCGCTGAGGCCCCTTGCATCATCTTTTAATCTGTCTTTTACTTCCTCCCATAAAGCGGCGCCTTTTAAGGCCTCTTCCACTTTTTCATCAAGGTTTTGTTTTTTACCCATAAGTTTAAGACCGTAAGCAATATTATCATAAACACTCATCGGAAAAGGAGTGGGTTTTTGAAAAATCATACCTACTCTTTGACGAAGAGCTATAAGTTCATTTTCTTTTTTAAATTCTAAAATATTTTCCATTTTATTAGTTTCTTTGTTTTTAAGTAAAATTTCACCTTCATATTTATTACCCGGATATAAATCGTGAATTCTGTTAAAACTTCTTAAAAGGGTGGATTTTCCGCATCCGCTAGGCCCAATCATAGCCGTTATTTTTTTTTCATAAATTTGCATATTTATATTTTTAAGGGTCTGTTTTTCCGCCCCGGCGTAAGTAAAATAAAAATTTTTGACATCCATTACTTTTATCATTATTTTTTCCTTTCTCTGATAACATATCTTCCAAGCAGATTAACAATTAAAACAAAAATGGTAAGTAAAAAAGCGCCCGCCCAAGCAATATCCACCAAATGTTTATCCGGCATTGTTGCAAGATTGTAAATAGCAACAGTCAGACTTGGAAACTCCTCATTTAAATTAAGTGTAAAATAAGCACTGTTTCCGCTTGTAAAAAGTAGTGGCGCAGTTTCCCCGGCAATCCTTGCAAATGCAAGTAAAAGTCCTGTCATTATACCAATTTTTGCAGCTTTTATTACTATATCAAAAATCACCTTATATTTCGGTGCACCTATTGCCACTCCGGCTTCCCTTAGCTCTTTTGGAACGAGCCCCAGCATATCATCGGTTGTTCTTACAACAATAGGAAGCATCATAATGGCAAGGGCAATTGCACCAGCCCATCCGTTCATATGACCCATGGGATTTACAACGATTGCATAAACAAATACGCCTATAACAATGGAAGGCGCACTCATCATAACATCACTTAAATTTCTTATAAACTGGGCATATTTATTCCCAAAAGAATACTCCTGCAGATAAATTCCAGCTAACATTCCGATAGGAACTCCGATTATTACAGCAATAAAAGCTAAAATAAACTGCCCGATAAAAAGATTTCTAAGACCGTTATCAACCAAATCGTGAGTAAAAATATACAAATCAAGCGATTTGACACCTTTAATTGTCAATGTAATTAATATCCAAAATAAAAAAACAAGCCCTAAAATTGCAGCAAGAGTTGAAAGCAAAAGAATTAATTTATTAATTATAAGTCTCATTTATTTTTCCTTAAAAAATAAAATTTTGCTGTTACTATCACTATAAAAGATACAACAAATAAAACAAGTGATAAATAAAAAAGAGCCGCCAGACTCATACCGCTGCTTTCTGAAAAAGAGTTTGCCAAAACCACAGGGATGGAAACCGTCGGGTCGGTAAGTTTTTTAGGATAGTTAAATACTCCCCCTATTACAAACGCAACAGCCATTGTCTCACCAAGAGCCCTTCCTAGGGCTAAAATAATACTTCCTATTATTCCGCTTTTTGCATAAGGAAAAATCACATCTTTAATTACTTCAAATTTTGTAGCCCCCAGAGCATAAGCGGATTCTTTCAATACATCGGGAGTTGTATTCATACTGTCACGCGTTAAAGAAGCCATAAATGGAATTATCATAACGCCAAGCACCAGTCCGGCCACCAGTAAATTGACGCTCGGACCTCCGAAAATATGTGAAATAAAAGGACCAAAATAAAAAAGACCCCACATACCGTAAATAATACTCGGTATTGCAGCAAGAAGTTCTATTGCTATTCCAACCGGTTTGGCAAGCATCGGCATAGCAATCTCGCTTAAAAATATAGCAATACCCATTGCAACAGGAACCGCAAAAAGCATAGCTATAATAGTTGATAGAATAGTTCCTACAATAGGTATCAATCCGCCGTAAATTTCTTTTGTTTTATAATTTTGGCTATTTTCTCCTCCGCCTGATATTGCACTGTCAACATCATCCCCGCCAAGACCGAGAGACGCATCAACATTATCGGAATCGGACATATTGTCTGAATTGTCTTGATTATTTCCCACAGATACAGAAGCATTGGAATTAGTACTGTTTTGAACAGTTGCACTGTTTTTTACAGGTATTTGAATAGTTACACCCCATCTCGGATCAACCAGAAAATGCAGTCCGTATTCTTTAATGGCGGGTTTTGCATAAATAAACAAAACAATAAAAATAGCTGAAAGGATTAATAAAATAACCGTGGCGCTTATTGAAGTTAATTTTCTGAAAAGAAATTCCATATATGGCCTTTTTAACTAAAATTATAGAAAAAAATAAAAAGGATTTAAAGTCCTTTTTTTATTTTTCCGGAGAAATTCCTTTTTCAGCCCAGTATTTTTTAACCAACGCTTTTACACTGCTTGGAAGCGGAATATATCCAAGTTTAGAAGCAACTTCGTCATGGTCGTATGCATAAGAGAAAAATGATGTAACCCTTTTAGCTGTTTTTGGATTATCATAATGAACTAAATCAAATGTAGGGGCTAAAATCGGATAACCTTTTTTAGGATAAGCAATCAATTTAAAAAAATCATTTTTAGGTGAAAATCCTCCGTAAGCCGCACCTTTTGCAAAATTTGCCGGAGTTGCCGCATAAAATGCCCCGTCTTTTCCCTGAACTTCTGCCAAATTTAACCCGTTTTTAACAGCATCCGCATAATCAACATAACCTATTGAATATGGATTTGTTTTAATAGCAGTACTTACACCGAAGTTTCCTTTTCCTGCGACACCTCTGCCCTGTGCGTCGGTAGGCCAGTTAACTGCTTTATGAACACCGAAATGATGAAACCAGGTTGTGCTTAATTTACTTAGATAATATGTAAAGTTAAAAGTTGTTCCTGATTTGTCGCTTCTGTGAACAAAAATAATTTTTTTATGAGGCAGTTTTTCATTCGGATTGTATTTTACTATCCAAGGGTTGTCCCAGTATTGAATGCTTCCAAGGGCTATACCCTCTATTGCAATTTCGCTTAGTTTTAAACTGTGAACACCAGGAATATTGTATGCAAGTGTAATTCCCCCTATTACAGTAGGAAACTGTGCCAAATGATATTTTCTCAATGTCCTGGGAGTCAAAGGTTTGTCTGTTCCGCCGAAATCGACATGTCTTGCCTCTATTTCTTTAATACCGGTCCCGCTTCCTGTTGCTGTATAGTTTACCCTGTTTGAAGTTTCAGAATAAAAACCTTTTATCCACGCTTTGTTTACCGGATATTGAAATGAAGATCCAGTACCGTTAATTGTCCATGCAAATGCGCTTGCACCAAGTAATGCTCCAAAAGCCAATTTTTTTAACATTCTCTCTCCTTAATTTTTTTGTCTTGAAATTATAAAAAAATAAAATAACATTTTGATAACAAAATTTTTTTTACATTATTATATAATTATACATAAATATATAACAAAGGATTTAAAATGCTTTCAAAATTTGAAAAAGAACTAAATAAAATAGAAAAATTATTTGAAAAAACAGTTGAAATTTTAAGCACCACACTTAAAGAAAAAGAGATAAAAGATGATTTTTTCCTTATTGACCTGAAAGACCTTGATGACGAAGTTATAAAATTCATTGCCCTTCTCCATCCGCAGGGTGAATTTTTACGAGAAGCGATAGCAATACTTAAAATCACCCCTTTTTTAAACAAAATAAAACGCTCAATCAAATATTTTATTAAAAAATACGATTTTAAAAACGAAAAAATTGACGCACTTCACCAAAGTGCCATAACATCGCTTGAAACGCTTAAACTTGCCATAAAGGGGGATACTATTGAAGATGCATATTCAACAATTATTTCCCAGGAAAAAATTGCCGATGAAATATACAAAGAACTGTTTAAAGAGATAAAATCAAAAGAAAATATAGATGAAATTTTAAAAATTATGAATGTTGCAAAAAGACTTGAAAGAATTACAGACAGCGTAAAAACAATTACAAAATATCTGCTTTTTGCAAAAGAAGGAATGGATTTTTGATAAAAATTGCCCTAATAGAAGATGAAGAGGATTTACTTGATTTACTGGAATTTAATTTAATAAAAGCTGGATTTGATGCAGTAGGATTTTTAAATACAAAAAAAGTAAGAGATTTTATTATAGAGGAAAATCCTGACCTTTTAATAGTGGACAGAAATTTGCCGGATATTGAAGGAAGCGAATTTGTTAAAAATTTAAAAGACGAGGGTTTCAATATTCCCGTTATTTTTTTAACCGCAAAAACAGCTGAAGAAGATGTATTGGAGGGCTTTGAAAAGGGTGCGGATGACTATATTAAAAAACCGTTTTCCATAAAAGAACTGATTGCAAGAATTAAAGCCGTTTTAAAAAGACACAATAAAAAGAGCAATTTCTTATCATATAAAAATTACAAACTTGATTTAATAAATAAAAATTTACTGATAGATAATGAAACAGTCGATTTAACAAAATCAGAATTTAAACTGTTAAAAATATTTTTTGAAAATCCAAAAAGAGTAATTTCCAAAGATGAAATAGCTGAACTTTTAGAAATAAATGAAAAAAGCGTAAATGTCTCCATTAACAGATTAAACCATAAAATTGATTTAATAGAGTCAAAAAGAGGAATCGGATACACATTAAAATAATATAAAATGGATAATGTATAATGAGAAATTTAAAAGTAAAAATTAAAAAATTTGTTTGTAAAAACGAAAAAAAAGAGATAGAAAAATTAAAAAAACAGCTTAAAAAAATAAAACTCGAAAATAAAAAACTAAAAATTCAAAATGAATTTAAAGACGATATCATTTCAGCAATTTCCCATGAATTTAAAAATCCCATATCAATAATCAACGGTTATATCGAAACTATCTTAAATAACAGACTTGATGTAAACACAAATCAAAAATTTCTCGAAAAAATACATAAAAACTCACTAAGACTTACAAATTTAATAGACAGGTTATATTTAGTTACAAAAATAGAAAATCAGAAATTAAAACCAAATTTTAAAGAAGTAAAATTAGACAATTCAATAAAAGAGCTGATAAAATCGTTTGATGAAGAAAGGCTGGTTTTAAATTTAAAGCCTGTAATAATAAAAGCAGATAAAAATCTGATAGATATCGCCGTTTCAAACCTTATTTCAAACGCCCTGAAATATTCAAAAGAGAAAGTTATTATAGATTTAAATGAAAATTTTTTAGAAATAACAGACAAAGGAGTAGGCATAGAAAAAGACAAAATAGATTTAATAACACAGAAATTTTACAGAATTGCAAAAAACGACTGGGACAATTCCCTGGGGCTGGGACTTTATATAACAAAAAAAATTATCAATATGCACAATTTTAAATTAAAAATCCAAAGCGAAAAGAAAAAAGGAAGTAAATTTTCTATTATTTTGAAAGAAGATAGGGAACACCGATTACAATAGATGTTAAAACCAAAAGCGCTATAAAAATTCCGCCCATAAAGAGCCAGAAATTAAACGGTTTTTCATTATTATTCATTACAAAACTCCTTAACATTTTTAAAATTTGCCTTAATTACAGTTTTATCCTCAGGCGTACACAAATATATATTATCATCTGCGCCGCAGACATTTAAAATATCAATAACAGCATCTATATTCATAGCTTTAAAATTATATTTTTCTTTTAAATAAGCTATTGCTTCAATATCATTTACACCAAAAACAAATTTATCCAAATTATTAGCTATTAAAGCGGCTTTATCAATTCTTTCAAATTTTTTTCCATCAGCCGTATAAACATAAATATAATTCATTTTTTTTTCCTCATATTGATATACATATGTATTATATCGATAGCGGCAGGTGTAACCCCGCTTATTTCGCTTGCCTGAAAAAGAGTGACGGGTCTGTGTTTTTCAAGTTTTTCAACTATTTCCCTGCTTAGACCGGGAATCCCTTTATATTCAAAATCTTCCGGAATTTTAACTTTTAACATTTCTTTCATTTTATCAATCTGTGCTTTTTGCCTTTCAATATAATGGTGATATCTTGCCTGAATCAAAATCTGCTCAAGCGCTTCATCACTTAAAAAAGCGAACTCAGGAAACATTTTAAGAAGTTTCTCTTTTGTAAACGTATGTCTTGCGACTATTTTTCTTATTTCCATTTTGTTTTGTATTTTCTCTTCTCCAAGTTCTTCAAGTTTTGTATTTATTCCTTTGTTTGGAGTCACGAATGTTTCATTTAATATTTTTAGGCCTTTTTTTATTTCTTCTCTTAGTTTTAATACCTTCTCATATGTTTTCAGCTCAAGAAGACCAAGCTCATACCCATAATCTGCAAGTCTTAGCATCGCATTATCTTCTCTTAGTAAGAGTCTGTATTCACTTCTGCTTGTAAACATTCTGTAAGGTTCATTTGTTCCTTTTGTAACCAAATCGTCTATCAATACTCCTATATATGCCTCATCTCTTCTGAAAATTATCGGTTCTTTCCCTTCAACTTTAAGCGCAGCGTTAATTCCGGCCATCACCCCCTGTGCCGCCGCCTCTTCATAACCGGTGGTTCCGTTAATCTGTCCTGCAAAAAACAGTCCTTCAATCTCTTTTGTTTCCAAGGAATGCTTAAGGTTTGTAGGCTGAATAAAGTCATACTCTATGGCATAGCCGTATCTTACTATTTTTGCATTTTCAAGTCCCGAAATTGAATGGATAAACGCATCCTGCACATCCATAGGAAGCGAAGTTGAAAGACCGTTTAAATAATATTCTGTCGCTTCTCTTGTCTGAGGTTCTATAAATACATGGTGTCGTTCTTTATCCGGAAATTTATTCAGTTTATCCTCAATACTGGGGCAGTATCTAGGCCCTATTCCTTCAATCTGGCCGGTAAAAAGAGGAGCTCTGTAGAAATTGCTTTTAATAATATCGTGTGTTGTTTCATTTGTATATGTTATGTAACATGGGAGCTGCTTAGGATTAAATGTTTTTTTGTCTGTTCTGAATGAAAACGGTTTTGGATTTTCATCACCTTCTTGCAGTTCCATTTTAGAAAAATCGATACTTCTTGCATCAATTCTTGCAGTAGTACCTGTTTTTAACCTTTCCAGTTTAAAACCCAGATTTTCAAGTGATTTTGATATTTTTTTTGCAGGAAGTTCATGAAATCTGCCTCCTTCGAGTTTTACAGGGCCGAAATGCATTATCCCCCTCATAAACGTTCCGGTGGTTAAAATCAGTGTTTTTGTCTTATAAACATTTAATAAATTTGTTTTAACGCCTACGACTTTTCCGTTTTTTACTATTATTTCATCCACAATTTCCTGGGCTATTTCAAGATTGGGGGTATTAAGCAGGGCGGTTCTCATCCAAATTCTGTATCTGTCCATATCAATTTGGGCTCTGCTTCCCCTGACAGCGGGGCCTCTGTTTTCATTTAAAATTCTAAACTGAATTCCGGCATTGTCGGTGGCAAGGGGCATAAGCCCCCCAAGTGCGTCTATTTCTTTAACAAGATGCCCTTTTGCAAGTCCTCCAATTGCCGGATTACAGCTCGGAGCTCCAATCTGCTCTACAAGCATACTTAAAAGAAGGGTTCTTTTACCCATTTTCGCCGCAGCTGCGGCAGCTTCTATTCCCGCATGGCCTCCACCGACAACTACACAATCAAATTGTTTCATCTAACTCCTTTATATTGTCTGCAGTTTTTATATATTTTTCTATATCATTTATTTTGTTGTTCAGTTTTAACATTTCATCAAATTCAGCCTCATTTTTCGGGGCTTTAAAATTTTTCTCAAAAACATCCAAAAGTATATTGGTGTTTCCGATAAGCATTAAATATTTTTTATTCTGATATTCAAACAAAACAACTTTGTTTTTGGCATCAATAAATTTTTGTGAAAGAACTTTCATATCATTTTTTAAAGCCGGTAATTTTGACGAAAATCCTCTTTTTTTTAAATAAAGCAGGATTATAGCCAAAATTATTAAAATTGTAACTACAATAATATACCTCGTAAAAGAAAAATTTTCTTTTGGCATGGTGGGCAGATTTGTCTGAAGAGGTTTTAAAGATTGAATTCTAAACCTTATTCCGTAACCGTCCGGCGTAAGCGCCACATTTACATTATACTTTTTTTTTGAAGCTATTTCCACTTCAACAGAATTTTTTACCGGAGTTATAATAACAGATTTTACAAAAAAATTATTAAAATTTTTTTCTACTGCATTATCGGTTTTTATATTTTTTATTAAAAATTTGTTTTGTGCAAGTTTTATAATTTTACCGTCGAATTTGGAATCGAGAGAAAAAAGAATATCCAGCATATTTTTGTTTTCAAAAAAATTAACGTCAATCAGATTTGCCCCGTAAATTAAACACGCCAAAAATAAAATAATTATTTTTTTCACTATTTTTCCTTTGTCAGATAATATACCAAAGAATTCGCATCCAAAACCTCGTTTATTCTTATGGCAAGATTTTTTTCATAAACCATTACTTCGCCTTTTCCTATTATCCTGCCGTTTATATAAACTTCTGCACTTTCCCCGGCGGGTTTGTTTAAATCTATTACACTCCCTTTTTGAAGGTTTAATATTTCCCTTAAACTCATTTCCACTCTTCCCAAATCACTTTCAAACAAAACCTCGGTATCCAATAAATGGCCGTAATCCGGAATTAATTCATAAATTCTCTCTTCATTTGGATTTTGCATTATTTTTCCTTAAACAGAATATAAAAACATACCGTTTTGTATTTAAACGCCAACACATCGTCATATTCAATATTTTTATTAAATTTTCCTAGAAACTCAGGGGTAGATATATTAAAATTTATTTTTTTCTTTCCGGCAATAATTTTGGCATTTCCCACTATCAGATTTGCAATTTCATTAGTTAAATCTTTCGGGTCGTAATTTTTATCTCCGAACCAGTATAAAGAAACCATATCAAGCTTTTCGGCAGGCACAACTATATAAATATCGGCTTTTTTATGCCCGTCAATTTCTATTTTACTGACAAATCCGTTTATTTTCTCTCCGCCACATTCATCAAATTCAGTGTTTAGCGAATTTAAATAGTTTTTTACGGCTTCTTTTATAATTTCAATCATATCTTTCCCTTTTGGATATAATTTTATCAAAAAAAGGCTGATTTTGATAAGTGCTATCCTAATAGGAATATTTACAGGCTTTGCAAGCGGATTTTTTGGAATTGGTGGAGGGACTATTTTGGTGCCCGCTCTTTTATTTTTGGGATTTGAATTAAAAGAAGCAATAGGAATCAGTGTTATACAGATGATGATGAGCTCTATTTTTGGAAGCTATCTTAATTACAAAAAAGGGCTTCTTAAAATAAAAAACGGTATTTCCCTTGGATTAGGCGGTGCGCTCGGGGCAATGCTCAGCGGAATTATAGTAAAATATACGCCCAAAGAAATTTTGGGTATAATTTTTTTAATGCTTGTTTTTATTGCAATAATCAGGTTTTTTATAACCGTCGAAGAGCCTCAGCACGAGCCTCCGATAGACAACAAAAAGCTTTTTTTTATCGGAATATTTGTTGGAACGATAGCAATAAGCGTCGGAGTAGGAGGGGCTATTTTAATAACCCCGATACTTGTAGGTTTTTTAAAATACAAATTAAAAACAACAGTAAGTCTTAGTCTCTTTTTTGTGGTATTTTCTTCCGTTTCGGGATTTATTTCACAGTCCCTTGCCGGCCATATTGATTATAAAGTCGGATTTTCAATAGGTATTGCAAGCTTAATCGGTACTTTTTTTGGTATAAAATTATATCACAAACTTCATCCCAAACATCATAAAAAATTACTCTTAATCTGGTATATAGGGGTATTTGTTTCTATGATATACAAACTTTATTTTTAAGGATTTTAATGGATATTAAATTAGTAGCGGAAATTATAGTTTTTTTACTTATTGTTTTTAGAATTTATATTTTGGAAAGCTTTAAAATAAAAAGTGCATCCGATAAACTTTTTGCACTTTATTATCTAAAAAACCATAATCCTTTTTTGGGATATATAATTATTTTTTATATATTTGAAATTATAATTATAGAAATGGCATTGTTGCACAAAATAGACATTGCGTTAATCATACTTGCAACATTGGAAACTTTTATGATATACAGGCATATATTTATTTCGCTCAAAACAGACGATAAGGATGATTATCTCGACACGGTGATAAAAAGAATGTTTTCTACACTTACATATTCTGAATATATTGAAATAAAAGACCAGCTTTATAAAATACAGCCGAAATGGAAACTGTATGCCACTGAAATGTTTGTATTTTTATTTGCCGTATGGAGTATAGAAATAGGATAATTTTAAATTATGAGTTATGAATTATGAGTTATGAGTTTTGAGTTATGAGATGAGTAATTTATAAATTTTAATAATTCATAATTCACTACTCACTACCCTGCCGCTTTTCAAGCGGCCGGGCGGGCTCACAATTCACTACTCACCATATTTTAAAGGAGATTAATGGATAAAATAAAAGTTATAGGTGCCAGGGAAAACAATTTAAAAAATATAAATTTAGAAATACCTAAAAACAAGCTCATTGTTTTTACAGGTCTTTCCGGAAGCGGAAAATCAACTCTTGCATTTGACACTCTCTATGCCGAGGGCCAAAGAAGATATATTGAGAGTTTAAGCTCTTATGCAAGACAGTTTTTGGAACAGGCCGGAAAACCGGATGTGGATAAAATAGAAGGGCTCACCCCGGCTATTGCAATAGACCAGAAGACAACCTCAAAAAACCCGCGCTCAACCGTGGGAACTGTTACGGAAATTTATGATTATCTGAGACTTTTATATGCAAGAATAGGGATTCAGCACTGTCATATATGCGGTAAAAAAATAACTAAAATGACTCCCCAGGACATCATTAACGAAATTTTAAAACTGCCAAAAGGGGCAAAACTTATAATTTATGCCCCAATAATTAAAGAAAAATTAAGGCATGATGGAATAATCAGGGCTTATATAGACGGAGTTCTCATCAGGCTTGATGAGGAAGTTGAACTTAAAACATACAATCAAAGCGGTAATTGACAGGGTTATCATAAAAGAAGAAAACAAAGCAAGAATAGCCGAAGCTGTTGAAAAAGCGCTGAATAAAAGTTTCGGGGAAGTCGAAATAGAAATACTTAACGCCAAAGAATTAGGAATGGAAAAAGATTTTATTCATTACAGCGAACATAAGGCATGTTTTAAATGTAAAGTCAGTTTTGAAGAGCTTGAGCCTACTTCTTTTTCTTTCAATTCCCCCAAAGGTGCATGCCCGAAATGCGACGGACTTGGGGTTGTTTATTCACTCGATATTGAAAAAGTAATAAAAGATAGACCTTTAAATAAAGGTGCAATTCCTCTAATATGGGGTTTTAATAAAAAATATTACCAGGAGTTTTTTAAAGCATTTTGCAAAGAAGTGGGAATAGATATGAATAAAAGTTTTTACGAACTTGACGAGCTTCAAAAAAAACTGATTTTAAACGGCACCGCTTATGACATTACATTTATTTACGCAAAACACACCATTTCCAAACCATGGCCCGGACTCAGACAAATAGCGCTCGATACCTACAAAGACGATATAAGCGAAATAATGAGCGAAAGCACCTGTCCGGTATGCCTTGGATATAGACTTAAACCGGAAAGCCTGGCGGTAAAAGTAGCCGGAAAAACAATTGCTGAGATTATTTCTATGCCGATAGAGGAAGCATATAAATTTTTCAGCAATAAAAAAAATTTTGAATATTTATCCGACAAAGATAAAAAAATATCCGAACCTATTTTAAAAGAGATAAAAGAAAGACTCTTTTTTTTAGTGGATGTGGGGCTTGGATATTTAACACTGAGCAGGGATGCAAGAACAATAAGCGGTGGCGAAAGCCAGAGAATCAGAATCGCCAGCCAGATAGGAAGCGGACTGACCGGGGTGCTGTATGTATTGGATGAACCGAGCATCGGCCTTCACGAAAGAGATACTTTAAAACTTATCAATACACTGAAAAATTTAAGAGACAGGGGAAACACCGTTATTGTGGTAGAGCATGACAGGGAAACAATTTTAAATGCGGATTTCATCGTAGATATAGGTCCAAATGCAGGAAAAAACGGAGGAGAAGTTATTTTTGCGGGAAATGCGGACAAACTTATAAAAACCAATACATTAACAGCACAGTATTTAAGATATGAAAAAGATATAAATTATCAAAAAAACCGCCCCCAAAATGAATGGCTAAAAATTAAAAATGTCAATATACACAATATTAAAAATTTAAACACTAAAATTCCTTTAAGGAACCTTGTATGTGTTACAGGTGTAAGCGGCAGCGGGAAAAGTTCTCTTATACTTCAGACACTTCTTCCTGTGGCAAAAGAAATATTAAATCATGCAAAAAAGATACAAAAAGTAAAAGGAGTGGAAATAAAAGGCCTCGAACAGCTTGATAAAGTCATATATCTTGACCAAAGCCCGATAGGCAGAACACCAAGAAGCAATCCAGCAACTTATACGGGTGTTTTTGATGATATAAGGGCACTTTTTTCCTTAACTCCCGAAGCCAAGCTACGCGGTTACACTCCGGGCAGATTCAGTTTCAATGTAAAAGGAGGGAGATGTGAAGTTTGTAAAGGTGAGGGACAGATAAAAATAGAAATGCATTTTTTACCCGATATAATGGTAACCTGTGAAGCATGCAAAGGCAAAAGATACAACGATCAGACACTTGAAATTAAATACAGGGAGAAATCCATTGCGGATATACTTGAAATGAGTGTGGATGAGGCTTATGAATTTTTTGAAAAAATTCCTAAAATCAAACAAAAACTAAAGACTCTCAAAGATGTGGGGCTTGGATATATAACCCTTGGACAAAACGCCACAACACTAAGCGGCGGAGAAGCCCAGAGAATAAAACTGGCAAAAGAATTAAGCAGAAGAGATACCGGAAACACCCTTTATATTCTGGATGAACCCACAACCGGTTTACATTTTGCGGATATAGATAATTTAATGAAAGTTTTATCACACTTGGTAGATTTAGGAAACAGTGTCATTGTAATCGAGCATAATCTTGATTTTATAAAAAACGCCGATTATATAATAGATATGGGACCTGAGGGGGGAAGCAAAGGAGGAAAAGTAATAGCAGCCGGAACAATAAAAGAAATAATAGAAAAATATCAGGATGTCAGTTATACGGCTAAATATTTAGCTAAAGAATTAAAAAGAATTAACAAATCTAAATAATTTTTCTTGACATATGTTCAAAAAAGTATTATAATTGTATTGAACATATGTTCTAAAGGATTTAAATTGCCTAAAAAAATCAGAAGAAGAATAAGAGGTAAATTTCATCATAACTGTTTTAAACCCTGCGGAATGCCGGGACATAATTTGGAATATATTAATTTATCCAGAGATGAAATTGAAGCCATCAGACTTGCCGATTATAATGAAATGTATCAAGAAGATGCGGCAAAAGAGATGGAAATTTCCAGACCGACATTCAGCAGAATTTTAAACAATGCAAGAAAAAAAATAGCTTCTGCCTTACTTGAAGGCAAAGCAATAGAAATAGAAAACTTTTAAGGAGTGAAAAATGAAAATAGCATTTCCAACAAACAATAAAGAAACTATAGCAAGTCATATTGGACTTTGTAAAGGTTTCTTGATTGTAGATACAAAAATAGGAGAAAGAACTTATATTGAAAACCCTGTTATGAAAACAATTCAGGAAGAACATATTAATTTAAAAGGAACAAAAGAACATCAAAGAGGCCTTGGTACAGGCAGGCTCATACCTCCACTATTGGCAGAAGCCGGAGTCAATGTTCTGGTATCACATGAATTTGGTGAAGGTATGGGAGTAAATCTTGAACGAGAGGGAATTATTCCTTATGAAACTGATGAAAAAAATATCGAAAACGCATTAAATCAAATTAAGGAGGAAGATATGAGAGAATTTGAAAGAGGATATGGAAGAGGTTTCGGATATGGAAGAGGTTTCGGATACGGCAGAGGATACGGTTACGGAAGAGGTTTTGGAAACAGAGCATTTGATGAAAGAGATGAGCAAAGAGGATACGGATACGGAAGAGGGGCCGGATTTGGACGTGGTTACGGATGCAGAGGCAGAGAATTGGGCCGTGGCTACGGAAGGGGGTTCGGTTTTAGAAGAAGATGGGAGGATTAATTCCATCTTCTTAAAAATTGTAACCTATTCCTCCATAAATAGAGTTGTTATAATTCTGATTAAAACTTATATCTCTATAACCAAGAAAAATTTGGGCATTATCTATTGGAAAATATCCGATTTGCGCATCTATTCTGCTAAATCTGTCGGCTTCGTCAAAACTTAATATTTTTGGAGCGTATTCACCTTCTGCTTTTACATATACAGGCAAAGAAACATTGGGTAAATACGTAAAAATTCCTATTCCCACAGGTATTGCGGTATTGCTTTTAGTATGGACTGCATCTATTATTACAGAAAATTTGATATTTTGATATTCCATACCTATTAAATTTCCTTCGGCTTTAACACCTGCCGAAAAAAAATTGTGTTTATTAGAATTATTGTTATATATAAACTGCGCCCTGGCTTTTATATTATTGTCTATTATTCCGCTTTCTGTGCCTATTGCAGCAGTAGAATTGCTTATCTGTAAATTAATATTATTGGCAACCGAAAGTTAAAACACTTAAAATTAATTTTCTCATTTTTTAATCCTTGTTTTTTGTTGTTATTTGGCAGATGTTTCAAAAGAACCGTAGTTTAAATATTTTTCAAATCTTTGTTGTAATAATTCGTCAGTTGAGAGTTCTTTCAAATTTTTTATGTTTTTGAGAAAATATTCCTTTATGTTATCAGCGGTAGTTTTATAATCTCTGTGGGCACCCTCAAGAGGTTCATCAATAATATCATCTACAAGACCTAATTTTTTAAGTTCCTGAGCAGAAATTTTAAGTGCTTTTGTAGCTGTTTCTGCTTTGCTTCCGTCACCCCACAAAATTGCTGCACATCCTTCAGGAGATATTACACTGAAAACTGAATATTTAAGCATTGCAAATTTGTCTGCCACACCTATAGCAAGTGCGCCTCCGCTTCCGCCTTCCCCTATAACAATAGAAACGGTAGGTGTTTTAATTCTGCTGAGTTCAAATAAATTTTTTGCAATTGCTTCGCTTTGTCCTCTTTCTTCTGCCCCTATACCCGGAAATGCCCCTGGGGTATCTATTAAAAAAAGTATAGGTAAATTAAATTTTTCAGCTAATTTTGCGACCCTGAGAGCCTTTCTGTATCCTTCGGGATGGGGCATACCAAAATTTCTTGTTATTTTTTCTTTTGTATTTCTACCTTTTTCTTCTCCTATTACCACACATTCAACATCACTGATTTTACCTATATAACATACAATTGCCGGGTCGTCTCTAAATTCCCTGTCTCCGTGAAGTTCGTATTTTTCATTCATAATAAGATTTATTATATCCTCAGCATGCGGCCTGTCAGGATGACGGGCAAGTTGAAGCTTTTGATATGGAGTTAGGTTTTCTATCTCTTTTTTAAGTTCTTTCTCGAGTGTTTCGGCTGCATGTATATCGCCTTTTATTTTTGAAATATCTATCTGAGATTTAATCTCTTCCAAAATCCAAACTTGCCAAATTATACCTTTTTAAAAATTACAACGCCGTTTGTTCCGCCAAATCCAAAAGAATTGCTCATAGCTACATTAATTTCGCCTTCTCTTGCCACGTTAGGTACGTAATCCAAATCACATTCCGGATCCGGTTCTTCATAATTAACAGTAGGAGGTAAAATGTTTTTTTCCATTGCCATAAGCGTAATAACAGCTTCTATTGTTCCCGCAGCTCCTAAACAATGGCCTGTGGCGCCTTTTGTTGAACTAACCGGAGGACATTTTTCTTTTCCTCCAAACAATGCTTTAATAGCCATTGTTTCGTATAAATCATTATATTTAGTAGAAGTTCCGTGGGCATTGATATAATCTACTTTTGGCTCTCCCGCCATTTCATAAGCCATTTTCATGGCTCTGTATGCACCTTCTCCCCCAGGGGCAGGAGTGGTGATATGATTTGCATCTGCACTTTCCCCTATTCCCATAATTTCTGCATATATTTTAGCGCCTCTTTCAATTGCATCTTCATATTTTTCCAATATTAAACAAGCTCCGCCTTCACCCATTACAAAACCGTCTCTTTGTGCATCAAACGGACGTGATGATTTTTCCGGTTCATCATTTCTTGTTGAAAGCGCTTTCATTGCTGAAAATCCGCCTACCCCGACAGGACATATACAGGCTTCGCCTGCAACAACCATCATTTTATCTGCCATTCCGGCTTTCATTGTTTTAACAGCCTGAGTAATGGCATGGGTTCCCGCCGCACAAGCGGTTACATTTGCGAGATTTGGACCTTTTAATTTATATTCAATGGAAACAAATCCACCAAGCATATTAACAAGTGCACTTGGAATAAAAAACGGGGAAATCCTTCTTGGACCCCTCGTTTCTACAATAACACTCGCTTTTTCAATCACCGGAAGTCCACCTATTCCGCTTGCCGCACTCACACCGAATCTATTCTCATTATAACTTTCAAGCCCGCTGTCGGCCATGGCCTCTTTGGCAGCGGCAAGTCCAAAATGAATAAACCTGTCAGCTTTTTTTACATCTTTCGGATTCATTATGGTTTTAGGATCGAATCCTTTAACTTCCCCTGCAACCTGAGAAGCATAACCGTCAGGGTCAAAATGCGTAATTCTCCCAACACCTGTTTTTCCGGAAATTATATTATCAAAACTCTCATTTTTGTTTAAACCAACCGAATTTATCATTCCTATACCAGTTACAACTATTCTCATAGACATCCTTTTAAAGTAGTAGGTAATAAATAAAAAATTTATTTATTACTTACCACTCTCAAAAAGAGAGGGGAAATTAAGAGTTTTTAGCTTTTTCTATATAATCAACTACGTCTTGGACAGTCTGGATTTTTTCAGCTTCGCTGTCCGGAATTTCAATTTCGAATTTTTCTTCCAAAGCCATAATCATTTCAACTACGTCTAAGCTGTCAGCACCCAAATCTTCTACGAATCTCGCTTCCGGTTTAACTTCTTCTGGGCTTACATTTAACTGCTCAACTATTACTTCTTTTACTTCATCAAATAATGCCATTATTTCTCCTTTTAATTTTTTAACATTTTACCAAAAATTAACATTCTTTTACAAATTTTTGAAAAATATAAATATAAAAATAATATAACATAGAGAAATAATTATGCCAATCCCCATAAATAATTTTACAATTATTGAACAGTTACTAATTATAAATTACTAATAACTTTTCACGACTCACTATTCACCCATTGCGAAATTGTCAGAATAATTATCAATTTTAATATTATTATGATTGTTAATTTTTCAGAAAATCAAAAACAGATATTAAGCAAATAAAATTTAATCAAAAATAAAAAAAGATTTTACATGCTACCAATATAGTGACAGACACTTTTTCTTTAAGGTATTAAAGAGAAGAAATTATTCTCCTCTTGGAGCTCTTGGTCTAGCTTCGTTTACTCTAAGTCTTCTGCCTTGGAATTCTTTGCCGTCAAGTTCTTCTACAGCTGTGTCGGCTCCGCTTTCCATTTCAACGAATCCAAATCCTTTGCTTCTACCTGTTTCTCTGTCATTAATAATCTTAACTGAAACTACTTCCCCATATTCTGCGAATAAAGGTTTTAAATCTTCTTCAGTTGCTTGATAGTTAATGTTTCCTACGTAAAGTGTTTTCATGTTTCTTTTCCTAAAATTAAATTTGCAGTGACATTATAACACTGTTTGAAAAAAAAAGCAAATAAAATGTTAAAATTTCAAAAAAGGACAAATATGTCAGTAAAAACACATTATATTGAATTCAGAAACGCCTTAAGCAAAAACGATATCCAAAAAGCCCGGGAAGAATTTGAAAAAGCTTTTAACGAAAGCTTTTTATATTATCAGCAAAAAATGGCAAACAATGAAAAGTTCGATGTTTCCAACGAAGAAGAATTATTTGTTTTAGTTACACTGTTTGATAATATTGTAGGATATTATAAAGAAAAAATGTATGAGGAAGGGATAAGCTACTGCGAAAATTTAATCGAACTTATTGATTCTCCAAAACTTAAAGAGATGTTTAAAGGTTTTTCTCTTGGAATGCAAAAAGGAATAGATATAGATACTTTTTTTAGGGAATATGTGGATTTAAGTAAAGTTGATAGTGAATTTCCAATGTTTTTGTGTAATTTTAAAGAAAAGATAAAAGAATTGATTTAATTAATTGAGGTTCTTAGATTTGTATTTACTTTTAAACTGAATCCAAAAGGAGTTTTTAAAAGTAAAACAGCTCTTTTTTCTCCTGGATTTTTTATAATTTCATTATAAATTTTTATCAAATCTTCCTCATAATTTTTACCAATTTCCTTTTCTATAACACATATCTGTTCTTTTTTTGCACCTTTTTCATTTTCCGCTTCTTTTAATGGAAGAATTTTTTTACAGGTAATTCTTAAATAATCGGCAACCTTATCCACATGTGCCTTGATTGCCAAAGGTTCATCAAGATTTAATTTTTCAAGATGTTCTAAATCCCTTTCAAATATCATAATATCTATTTTACCGTGAAAATCCATTAAAGTTGCAATTGCAAATTTATTGCCTCTTTTTGAAATTCTAACTTTCATAGTATCAATTTTACCTACAAAAAGCGCTTCTTTTCCTATAATTTCCTCTATATCGCTTGAAAGGTTATAATCAAGCTTTTCTATTTCTTTTTTAAAAGGGTCAAGAGGATGTGCCGATACATAAAACCCAAGTGTTTCATATTCGCCTTCAAGAAGTGTTTTAATATCAAATTCGGCTAATTTTGGGATTTCCAATTTTTCTTCAATTTCCTCATCTTCCATATCAGCAAATAATGAATTTGCATGATGCATGGCATTTTTTCTCTCCTGCACCCTTTTTTTATATTCCAACATATCTTCAATTGCATTTAAAAGGGCTTTTCTTGAATAACCGAAATCATCCATTGCCCCTGATTTCACAAGCTGTTCAAGCACTTTTTTATTTACTTTGCCTGTATCGATTTTTAAAATAAAGTCATTTAAATCGCTAAACGGCCTGTTTTGAGTAATACTTTCAATAGCTTTGCTGCCGACCCCTTTTATCGCACTGAGCCCAAATAAAATTTTTTCACCTGTAGGGGTAAACTCGGCATTTGATTTATTTACATTAGGAGGTAGAATCTCTATATTGAGTGATTTGGCTTCTTCTATATATTTAGCAATTTTATCGGTATTATCCGCTTCATAGGTTAAAAGTGCCGCAAAAAATTCTGCGGGATAATATGCTTTTAAAAAAGAAGTCTGATATGTAATATATGCGTAAGCGGCCGAATGTGATTTGTTAAATCCGTAACCTGCAAATTTTTCTATTAAATTAAACAGATTTTTGGCATTTTCATAAGAAAAACCCCTCTGGGCTGCACGGGTTGCAAATTCTTCCGAATATTTGGCCATAACATCCGCTTTTTTCTTTCCCATCGCCCTTCTTATGATATCCGCTTCCCCCAAACTGAATCCGCCTATTGCCTGAACTATCTGCATAACCTGTTCCTGATAAACAATAACACCGTATGTAGGTTCCAAAATAGGCTTTAGGGCTGTTTCGAATTCATCATTTTCCGTGTTTTCTTTCTATATAATCATCAAGCATTCCGCTCTCCATTGGTCCGGGGCGGTAAAGGGCAAGCATAGCTATAATATCTTCGAATGTAGTAGGTTTTAATCTTTTTGCCAAATCCCTCATACCGTCCGATTCTATCTGAAACAGACCCAGAGTTTTACCCGATTGGATTAATTTAAATATATTTTCATCTTCCAGATTTAAATTATCTATATCCACATCTGTGTTTTTGTTCATTTTTATATTTTTAATAGCCCTGTCTATTACCGTTAACGTTTTTAATCCTAAAAAGTCGAATTTAATCAAATCCACAGGCTCAAGATAATTCAGTGAATACTGCGTTACAATCGTATCATCATTTTCTGAGGGCCTGTATAAAGGGGATTTTTTCCAAAGCTCTTCATCGCTGATTACCACTCCGGCGGCATGCATACCCGTATTTCTTTTTAAACCTTCAAGCTTTCTTCCGAAAGAATATAATCTGTTATATAACGGCTCTTCTGTAATAATATCTTTTATTTTAGGTTCAATATCAAGGGATTTGTCAAGCGTGATACCGAGCTGGTCCGGAATCAGTTTTACAAATTTATCCGCTTCGTCATATTTTATTCCGAAAATTCTTGCAACATCACGGAGCACTCCTTTTGCAAGAAGTGAACCGAAAGTTACCACCTGGGCCACATTTACCTTGCCGTATTTTTCCCTTACATATTCGATAATCTCCCCTCTTCTTTCCTGACAAAAATCCATATCGATATCCGGCATTGAAACCCTCTGGGGATTTAAAAACCTCTCAAACAAAAGCTGATACCTGATGGGGTCTAAATTTGTTATTTTTAGCGAATATGCGACCAGGCTTCCGGCTGCACTTCCCCTTCCGGGGCCCACAGGAATTTTTCTTCTTTTAGCCTCTCTTACAAAATCCCAGACAATCAGCATATAACCGGGAAATTTCATTTTTTTAATAATGTCAATTTCATATTCGAGCCTATCTTCATATTTTTTATGCAGCTCTTTTGGAATCTGTTTCAATCTTTCTTTTAAACCTTCACGGCATTTATATTCAAAATATTCCACATCTTTTTCAAAATTTAACCCTTCTTTGGAAGCATATTCTTTTGTAAATTTAAATGTAGGGGGTGTAGGATTCCCAAGAGGAATTTCCAGATTAATACCCTCGGACAGTCTGTCCGTATTTTCAATAGCCTCCGGTAAATCGGCAAATTTTTTTTCAAATTCTTCAGGGGAAGGAAAATAATTTTCTCTTACTTCGAATTTTCTGTGCAAATCGTCAAAGAGTTTATTGTTTTCTATGCATTCAAGTGCGTCTTTATAGATATAATCCCCTTTTTGAAGATAAAAAATATTACTGCTTGCAAGAATAGGTATATCAAATTCATTTGAAATGGTTAAAAAATCATTTTCAACAAGTCTTTCTTTAAAAGAATCACGCCTTATTTCCAAAAAGATTTCATTTAAACTGTTTTTATAAATTTTTATAATTTCCTTTGCCTTTTCCAATCCGCCGGCACCTTTTAAAACATTATCTTCATCAAACAGATTCAGATGAAAACCTATTTCACTCTCCATCATCGGAAAAACTGTAATAAGACCCTGCTGATTTTTAATTAGTTCTTCAAAAGGGATAAAAGGAACTTTTTTATAATAATACAAATAGGCAATTGAGCTTAAATACATTAAATTATCATAGCCGGTTTTAAGCAGAATCATTCTTGAAAAAACATCATCTCTTTTTATAATTACTTCGCTTCCTATAATCGGTTTTATTTCAAATTTTTTGCATTCTTCATAAAATTCAATTGCGCTGAACATATTGTCAAGTTCTGTTATTCCAAGCGTTTTGTATCCATACTCTTTTGCTTTTTTAACAAGCTCTTTTATTTTAATGGTTGAATGTAAAAGCGAATAATCACTGTGTATATGAAACGCTACCATTTATAATATCCCTTAATTTTTCTTTATCCGTTACTTTTATTGATTTTTCACAATAACATATAATTCCGTCATTTTTGAGCCTGCTTAAAATTCTGCTGAGAGTCTCCGGGCTCATGCCGAGTTCTTTTGCCAGCATATATTTTTTCAAAATAACCCTTTTTGTTGCATCATATTTTTGAAGTTTATTAAATTCCACTTCCTGTAAAATCTGATTACTGAGCATTTTTATGATTCTGTCGCTGAAAGGGGGTTTTGAAATATATTTTGAAAAATTTGAAAAATCTATTTCTATCAAATCACTTTCGCTTTGAGCTACTGCGCTAAGACAATAAGGCCTGTTTTGTATCTGAGAAATAAGCCCGAAAACATCTCCGCAGCCAAACTGGTTTTTAGGTATAACATCCCCTTTTTCATTTGAATCATACATTAAAATATGACCTTTTATTATTGCAAAAAATTTATTTCTTTTTTCCCCTTCAAAAAATATTATTTCATTTTTAGTATACTTTTTTATTAAGCAAAAAGAGGCAATTTCTTTTAAAAGTTCGTCTTTTACGTTAAAAAAAAGAAAGATTTTTCTCAGTTTATTTATCATTCTTCTATTCTGATATAATTAATCGGTTTTAATACAAATTCTTCTTTTTCTATTTCGACCACTGCTTTTTTTATATTTTTTTCAAGAGACTTATGGGTTGCAAAAAGGAGAAAACTTTCAACCGAAATATCGTTTTTTGCCAGAATATGCGCAATTTTCTCAAGTACTCCAATTTCATCGTTTACTGCAATTCTTAAATAATACTTTGTTTCAATTTCATCAGGAGTTTTTAAAGTTAATTTTTCAATTTCAAGAGGTCTTTTGTATCCGAGCATAGGTTTGTTTTGGCCTCTGACAATTTCTATTATATCACTGATTACGGCACTCGCTGTTGCATTTCCTCCGGCTCCGGGACCGTAATATACGCTTTCTCCGACAACATCGCCTATTACACTGACGGCGTTCATAACACCCCCAACCTTTGCAATCATTTTATTTTTTGGAATAAGTGTCGGATGAACCCTGAGTTCCACTTCGTTATCTATTTTTTTGGCAATTCCGAGAAGTTTTATTTCATAATCAAATTCCCTGGCAAATTCAATATCTGTTAAATTTATATTTTCTATTCCCTCAATTAAAATATCTTCCGGTTTTGCATCAATATTATAGGCGATACTTGCCAGGATTAAAAGTTTATGGGCAGTGTCAAAACCGCCGACGTCAAAAGTGGGGTCGGCTTCTGCATAGCCAAGCTTCTGGGCTTCTTTTAAAACTTCATGATAATCCCTGCCTTTTTTCATTTCGGTTAAAATATAATTGCACGTACCGTTTATAATACCCTGAATTTCATCAATATGATTTGCACTGAGTCCGTCTCTTAATGCTTTAATTATAGGAATTCCGCCCGCCACACTCGCTTCATATTCAAACGGTGTTTTAGCCAATTTCTGAAGCTCGAATCTGTGATAAGCGAGAAGTGCCTTGTTTGCGCTGACAACCGCCTTATTATGTTTTAAGGCATCACTAACCACTTCATAAGCTTCTTCTACTCCCCCCATTAATTCCACAACTATATCAATATTTTTATCTCTTGTAACTTTTTTATAATCATCGGTAAGTTCAATATCAACATCTCCCCCCTTACGGGAATTATTTCTTTCCCCGCCCTTGATGTTATTATGTCAAAACCTTAACAACACTGCTTCCGACAGTTCCAAGACCCACTATCCCGATTTTAACCATTGCTTTCCTTTAAATAGCGGCCTGTCGAATTCTTTTTTCATTTTCAATTAAAGCAATTCTTACATACTCGTCCCCGTAAGCCCCAAATCCTATTCCAGGGCTAAGCGCAATATGGGCTTCCGTTAAAAGCCTTTTGGAAAACTCTAAACTTCCTAAATGCCTTGCAACTTCTGGAATTTTAGCCCAAACAAACATTGTGGCTCTCGGTTTTTCTATCTCCCATCCCGCATTTGCAAAACTTTCAATCAGGACTTCTCTTCTTTTTTCATATGTTTCAACCACATCTTTGACCAAATGTGTATAATCCCTGAGTGCCACTGTTGCAGCCACCTGAATAGGTGTAAACATTCCATAATCAATCCATGATTTATATTTTTGAAGAGCGCCTATAAGCACAGGATTTCCTACCATAAAGCCCACTCTCCATCCAGCCATATTGTAACTTTTTGAGAGGGTAAAACTCTCAACCGCAACTTCTTTGGCTCCATTGGCCTCGAAAACAGACGGCGTTTTATATCCGTCAAACGTAATATCCGCATATGCAATGTCGCTTATAATATAAAGTCCTTCACTTTTTGCAAAATCAACCGCCTTTTGCCAAAAATCTTTATTTACAGTTACCGTTGTGGGATTATGTGGAAAATTTAAAACCAAAAATTTAGGTTTAGGCACTGATTCTATCATGGCCTGTTTCAACTGGGCAAAAAAATCGTCTTCATTTAATTCATACTCTTTATTGTATGTAAGTTTTACTTTTCTGACACTTGCCCCAGCAAGCATAAAGGCATATGAATGAATTGGGTAAGTTGGATCGGGCACAATGGCCACATCCCCCACGTTTGTAACGGCCTGGGTCAAATGGACATAACCTTCTTTGCTGCCCATTGTCACAACAGCTTCTGTTTCGGGATTAAGGGTCACATTATATCTTCTTGCATACCAATTACAGACGGCTTCTCTTAATTTATAAATACCTTTACTGACTGAATATCTGTGATTTTTAGGCTTTCTTGCCGCTTCAACAAGTTTATCAACAATCGGTTTTGGAGTAGGACCGTCGGGATTTCCCATTGAAAAATCGATAATATCTTCCCCCGCCCTGCGTGCTTGGAGTTTAAGCTCGTTTATTACGGCAAAAATATAATTTGGAAGTCTTTCTATTCTTTCAAAATGATTCATTTTATTCCTTTAATTAAGATACCTCTTTTAAAATTAATTTTCGAAAAGTTGTCTTTTATTTTTATATACGCTGTATATTCCGGTATATCTACCGCCATACTTTTAAATGTTTTTTTATATGAAATTATATAAAAACAATATAAGGATACCAATTGTCAAATTTTGAAGTAACTATTTTTATTTTTTTAAATCCGTTTGGGTTTACCCAGTATTCTCCTTTTGCATTAATAAGTTTTTTTTCTTCGCCTGTTAAAGGAAAAGCCGGCAGATAAGCATTTTCACAGTCTATATAATATTTTTGTTTTTTATTATATTTTTCACTTTGCATCCGTAATTTTTTAGAGTGTTTATAAAAATCAGAGGATTGATATAATGATTTGTTTTCATTTCTATATTTAGAGTATAATTTCCGTTTATTAAGGAAATATGTGAAGGGTAAAAATAATAATAACCCATTAAATTCAGTGTTTTATATAAAATTTTAGCTTCCAGAACAGGATTGCTGTTTTGAAAATCAAACTCAGTGTTTATAATTTTCGGTTTATCAAAAAAAAGATTTACAAGCCCCAGATTTTCAAGTTTTTTTACCGTGTCTTTCAGGGATAAATTAGTGTCAATACTGTTTAAAAGTTTTTCATAATTTTTGTATTCTCTCTCACCTATTAAATTGACTATATACATATTTTTGGCAAATAAAACAATTCCTATTAAAAAAATCAGTTTTTTCATTTTTCAAACCTGTTTGGTTTTTTCAAATATTCAAATTTTCCGTTTTTTAAAAGAATCCTGAGAATTTTTTTTGTATTCGGCGTAATGTTTTTATCATTATAAATAATAGTTAAATTTCCATGCCCAAATTTAATATAATAATTTCCCTTTAATATTTTAGGATTGGTTGTAAGAAATTCCACACTTTTATTGTTGTCAATGTTTATTGCCCTGAACCATACTTTTTCATTTGGAATAATTGTAATATTGTATTCTTTGGCAATTTTTTTATCTCGGCGGTATTTAAAGAAACATTTGATTCATTATTTTCAATATTTTTCTGTATTGTTTTTTCGCTCACACTGTTTTTGAATGTTTCATTATTCTCTGTAATGTTATTTTCCAAAACCTCGTTTTTTTCACTGTTGTTAATTTCGGCGGTTTTAATATTTGTTTTTGATTTTATAAAGCTGAAATATAAAAAAGCGCTTAATACAAATAAAATTATTATTAAAACCCATAAATAACTTTTTCAGTATCAACATCATCTTTTTTATTTTCATTATAATAATTTTCATACTCCTCAATCAGTTCACCCAAATCAACTCGATAAGTCTAACAAATCCTATAAATTTTACCCTTGGCAGTTTATCAAATTCTCTGTTTTTAATAAATCTGAGCGAAATAGGTGAAATTTTTGATTTATTTCATCTATTGAATGATTTTCAAAAAACTCATCTGCATTCATTGCTAATCCTATCTATTAATATTGCAGCGGCACTTGCAACGTTGAGCGAATCAAAATCCCTTTTCATTTCAATTGTAATTATATCATCTAATTTTTCTTTTACCCTTTTGCTTAAGCCCTCTCCTTCGCTTCCCAAAACCAAAGCTGTTTTATCAGGTGTATCAACCCTGCATTTTCCATTCATATCGGCACCAATAATTTTATAATCTTTTGTTTTTAAAATATTAAGCAGTTCCAGTATATTAAAAAAAGAAATTATCCTCATATCAATTGCTGCACCAGCACTTGCGCGAATAATATTTGGCCATTTAAGCTCTTTAATTCCAGTTATTATAACTAAATCTATACCTAGAGCATAAGAAGTTCTAACTATATTTCCAATATTTCCCATATCTGTAATATTATCCAAAACAACTATTTTTTCACCTGTTATTTCATATTCATTTGGAGTAAAATCTATTTTTGCAAAGTATCCTTGATGATTTTGATTATGGGAGAGTTTTTGTGCTAATTTATTGTCTATAAATTTAATTCTAAAATTTTTAAATTTTTTTAGTTCATTTTTAGATTTTTTTTTACTTATTAAAATTTCTTTTACTATTTCTGGATGTTTTTTTATAATATATTCAACTACTCTTTTGCTATATACTATCACAATAACCTTCTTTTTTTATATAGTCTAAAGTTTTATTAATAATATCAAATAATTTTGGAGTATATTCTAAAATTTCAATAAAAATTTCTTCTAATTCTTCTTCAATATACTCATTTACAAGTTCATTTCTTAAATTTTTCATCTCTATTAATAATTCATAATTATCAACAAAACCCCTTTTTTCCGCTCTAATTACAATATCAAGTTTTTTATTAATATCTTCCAATTCAACTAAATCCAAACTTCTTAAAACTCTATTTATTAAAATATCAACACATCTTCCAAATCTGTTTGCCAATGCTTCAAAAAGTTCATATTCTTCTTCGTTTAAATCAATTTTAGAAACTTTTTCAAATGACTTTTCAAGCCAATATTTTGACTTTAGAAGCATCTTTACATTTTCACATAAAACATCTTTCAAATTTCAACTCCGTTATTTGTTATAAATCTGTAAAAAGCACTTTTATTTATATTGTTAGTTATAATTAAATCAATTTTTCTATCCCCAAATAATAAAAAAAATTTTATTTTTATTTTTTGTTTTATTTTAAAATTTATTTTATCGGAAAGTACAAAAATATCAATATCTCCTCCTTTTTTTCTATCATCAATTCTGCTTCCAAAAATATAAATTTTAGCTTTTTTATCATATAATCTAATAATATTTTTAATAATTTTAATTTCTTCTTTTTTTAATCTCATTAACCTTCTTTTTTAATGAATTTTATCATAAATGAAACATATTTTCAATTTATTTTTGTGTCTGTCACTATTTCTAAATATTATGAAATTATACAGATTTTAAATCTAGCTGATTATTTCATTATATTTTAGTGGCTTTAAAAGCACTAAATGCTATTGAAATTATAAAAACTATCAATGCTAAAATAAAAAGCAATTCCATATTATAAATCCTTTAAACTCTTAATTTTTTTAATTATAGCATAATTTATTAACACAATTATAAATGACAAAATAATTATACCAACAACATCTAAAATTAATAATATATTACTTACCTTTCCTATATTTGAAATACCCCATCCAACCATTCCTAATACTGTAACAATTAATATACTAAGCCATACTTTTAAAAAATTTATTTCTTCTTTTATTTCATCAATTTTTGCCAAAATCAGCCTTTAAATTTTAACAAATTATGTCTGTCACTTTTTTTATTAAATAAAAGCCCAAAAGGGCAAGAAATTAGAAACTGTAAATAAATTGCGCTCTAACTTCTTGTTGGTCAGGATTTCCTAAATTATTTCCATCACCGTTATAATTTAAATTAGCATAATATGCTGAAACACCGAATTTTTTATTGAATTTATATCCTCCGCCAACATCAAATTCATTACTGTCAACATTTTTGGTTGCATTTATAGTTCCGGCATTTTTACCGTTACTTTGATTAATACTTACATATGAAGCCCAAACATTTGTTTTTTCATTTATATTATATCCAGCTTTTGCATACCATACATCTACATCAGTTAAGTTTGCTACATTATATCTTAATTCTGCTGGAACTTGTCCAATTACAGCATAGTCACTTGTAGCAATTACTCCGGCTTTATCGTTAGTTGAAGCGTATCCAACCTCACCATTAATTCCTGAAACATTTGCATTTAATGCTATATTGAAATAATTATGATTACTTACATTTGTTAAACCTAATGATTTATCATCTAATTTTGAAGTAGCAAAATCAGCTTTAATTCCAACACCATAATCTTTTAAGAAGTTTAAGTTTGTCATCACAATAAATGCGTTTTTAACAGCATCTGTTATATGATAATCCCAAACCTGAGCACTTCCGAATGCATCGTTTGCATAAATAGCACCGGCTGTATAAACATCTTTTGCCCCATTATTTGTTGCTGCACTGATTGGAAGATTTAAATTACCTTGATCAACTGTTCCATTAGCATTAAAGATATGATCAACCCATCCACCAGCTACTGTTAATCCATTTCCTGCATTATACATTGCAACTACACCTGCACCGTGAGCAGTTGTATATGGATCGCTTGAAGCAAACGGTAATGAACCAAGAGGAACAACACCCACATTAGCAATTAATCCGTTGTTTGCATAGTTTAAGTAGAATAAGCTATCTCCCAATCCAGTTGTTCCAGCTGTAGAAACATTTGAAGAAGCTTTATCTAATACATTTGTTTGTGCATGAACCCTCCAAACGATTTTCATATTTTCTGCAACAGGAATACCAAATACTAATTTAGCATTTGTTCTCCATCTGTTGTAATCAGTTGTAGCTGTATTTGTTTTATCTTGATGATAATAATATCTGATTCTCATAAATCCGTTAAGACTCACACCTTTGATTGCATCTGTTAGAGGAGTTGCACTTGCAACACTCATTGAACCCATTGCCACTAAAGCCGCTAAAGATAATTTTTTTAGCATCTTCTCTCTCCTTTAATTAATTTTTTTGTCTCACAATTATAACGTCAAATTTAAAAAAAATCAAATAATTTTGGTATTTTTTTGAAAAATTTTCAAATATGTTAACATTTTATTAACAAATTTTCTAACACTCATAACTTTTTCCAACATTTTCACCACTCACCACTCACTACTCACCATATCTTGGCATACCCATTATATTATATCCGCTGTCAACAAAATGCACTTCTCCCGTTACTCCGCTTGAAAGCTCACTTAGTAAATACATTCCGGAATTTCCGACTTCATCAATTGTAACATTTTTCATTAATGGAGAATTTTTTTCATTATATTTAAGTATTTCGCTAAAATCTCCTATTCCGCTTGCCGCAAGTGTTTTAATAGGCCCTGCGCTTAAGGCGTTTATTCTAATTTTTCTCTCCCCTAAATCCACTGCTAAATATCTTACGCTTGCCTCAAGTGCAGCTTTTGCCACACCCATTACATTATAATGTGGAATATATCTTGTGCTTCCAAGGTAAGTTAATGTCAAAATACTTGCCCCGTCATTTAATATTGGCTCCATTTTTTGAACAAGCTCTATTAATGAATAGACACTGATTTCCATTGCTATGTTAAAAGCATCTTTTTTTGTATCGATAAATTTTCCGTCAAGAGCCTCCCTTGGGGCAAAAGCTACAGAATGGACCAAAAAATCAATTTTTCCGTAATCTTTTTCAATATTTTCTTTTAAACTAATTAACTCTTCTTCTTTTGTAACATCAAGAGGATAAATATTTTTAACATCAAGTTCGTTTGCAACTTTTTCAACCCTTGATTTTAATTTATCATTTTGGTAAGTAAGAATTATTTCAGCCCCTTGCGATTTACAAGCTTTTGCAATCCCGTATGCAATCGAGCGGTTGTTTGCCACACCTACAACTAAACCTTTTTTTCCCTGCATTAGACTCATTTACTCTCCTTTGTTTTTTGTATCATCTGTTTAAACACTTCAACATCCAGACTTGCACTTCCGACCAAAACCCCGTCCACATTTTCGATTTTTAAAATATCTTCAATGTTACTTAATTTCACACTTCCGCCGTATAGAATCGGCCTTTTGGTAAATTTTCTGATTTCTTTATGAGTTTCTTGGATTTGTTCTAGTTTTGCACTGACCCCTGTGCCTATCGCCCAAACAGGCTCATATGCAACTATTAATTTTTCATATTCTAAATCTATTCCTATAAGCTGCTCTTTTAAGTATTCTACAACTGCTTCTATTCCTTTTTTTCTAATTTCAAGCGGTTCGCCAATACAGTAAAATATTTCAAAATTATGATTTTTAAAAAAATCAAATTTTTTTGCTATAAATTCCTGGCTTTCACCTAAAATATGCCTTCTCTCGCTGTGGCCTATAAGGATTCTTTTTATATTAAATTCATTAAGCTGCTCTAAACCGATTTCCCCGGTATATGCACCGCTTACTGTAGGATATGCATTTTGGGCACCAACGACTTTGTCTTCAAATAAAGCACTCTGAGGAGGAAAAACGGCAACTTTTACCCCGTTAAATTTTATTTTTCCAAGTTCTTTTAAATATCTTTTTGTCTCTTTTCTTGTTTTATTTGTTTTAAAATTTGCTGCTACTATCATTTTATCTCCAATGCTGCAATTGCAGGAAGTTTTTTGCCTTCAAGAAGTTCCAGACTCGCTCCTCCACCGGTAGAAATAAATGTCATTTCTTCATCATCTCCGGCTCTGGCAACCGCATCTGCGGTATCTCCGCCGCCCACCACTTTAATTCCGTGACTTCTTGCAATTTCATGGGAAATTTTAAACGTTCCCCTTGCAAATTTATCCATCTCATATACACCCATAGGTCCGTTCCACAAAATTGTCTGGGCATCCCAAAGTACCTCTCCAAAAAGCCTAACACTTGCAGGTCCTATATCAAGCCCCATCCAACCGTCCGGAATTTCCTGGGATGGGACATATTTAACCATTGCATCTTCAGCAAATTTATCGGCTACCACTATATCAACCGGCAGATAAAATTTAACCCCGAGTTTTTTGGCTTCAGACATAATTTTTAAAGCTTCATCTATCAAATCCTCTTCCACCAAACTTTTTCCTATATCATATCCGAGCGCCTTTAAAAATGTAAAGGCCATTCCCCCGCCTATTATCATTTTATCCACTTTTTCAAGCAGATTAATAAGTGCCTGAAGTTTTCCGCTTACTTTACTTCCCCCTACAACCGCTACAAACGGCCTTACAGGCTTTTTAAGCAGTTTATAAAAGAAATTGATTTCTTTTAAAAGTAAAAATCCCGCCGCTCTGTGTAAATTGTCATAAAACCTTGTAATTGCCTCGACACTTGCATGCGCCCTGTGGCTGACTCCGAATGCATCGTTTATGTAAAATTCGCCGTATTTGAAAAGTTCTTTTGCAAATCCCTCATCGTTTTTGGTTTCTCTCGGATCAAATCTCAAATTCTCAAGCAGTAAAACTTCTCCGATATTTAAATTAGAGGCCTTACTTTTTGCATCAGGTCCAACAACATCATTAGCCATAATAACTTCTTTATCCAGAAGCTTAGAAAGTCTTTTTGCAACAGGTTTCAGGGAATATTTTTCATTAAATTCGCCTTTTGGCCTTCCAAGATGGGAGCCTATTACTATTTTACACCCGTGGTCAATTAAATATCTGATAGTCGGAAGCGCCATTCTTATTCTTCTGTCATCCGTTATATTGCCGAATTCATCCAACGGTACATTAAAATCACATCTTAAAAAAACACTGTTTCCTTCTTTTAGATTTAAATCTTTCGGTGAATTTAATTTCATCTCACTCCTTTTTATAAAATTTTAACATACATTTAATTTAATTTAACATTTTTCATTTTACATTTACCATTTATATATGTATTCCGCCATTTCAATCATTCTGTTTGAATATCCCCATTCATTATCATACCAGCTAAAAATTTTTACTAAATTTAAATTTACTTTTGTCAAATCAAGGGCGACAATAGAGCTTGCCGGGTTTGAATTTATATCAGAGCTTACTTTATACTCTTCATCCACTTCTAAAATACCTTTTAAATCGGTAAGTGAATGAAATTTTATAACTTCGTTTATTTCTTCTTTTGTGGTTTCTCTATTTAATTCAAGCGTCAAATCCATAAGTGAAACATTGGCAACAGGAACCCTTACACTAACCCCGTCAAGTTTACCTTTTAAATTTGGTAAAACTTTATAAATTGCTTTTGCAGCGCCAGTAAATGTTGGGATAATATTTTCCGCCGCAGCGCGTGAGCGTCTTATATCACGTATATTTGGAGCATCAAGCAGTTTTTGGTCCATCGTATAAGAATGAATGGTGCTCATAAAACCTTTTTTTATTCCAAATTTCTCATCAATAATTTTTGCAACAGGCCCAAGACAGTTTGTAGTACAGGAAGCGTTTGAAATAATATTTTCACCTTTATATTCTCTGTAATTCACCCCCAATACATAAGTCGGGGTGTTATCATTTGCCGGGGCTGAAATAATTACTTTTTTTACATTTCCTTTTAAATGTCCTTTTGCAAGATTTGAACTTAAAAATTTACCTGTGCATTCAAGAACAACATCCGCTTCATCAAAAGGTATATTAAGAGGATTTTTTTCTTGAGAGTAATTTATAATATTTTCACCTATTTTTAAAGTATTTTTATCAATAACTTCAACGTCTCTTTCTAACATTCCCCTTGTTGTATCATATTTAATTAAATATGCGGCTAGATTAATATCCATTAAATCATTAATAGCAACTATTTCTATATTTTTATTTAACGCAACCCTTAAAACACTTCTTCCGATTCTTCCTATTCCGTTAATTGCAATTTTCATTTATTGCCTCATTTTTAATTTTAAATCTTTAAGAAATTTATCCATCTGATATCTTGCCCTGTATTCTTCACTCATTAAATGAATTAAAATATCCCCTAAATCGATGGCAATCCAGTCATTACTTTCATCAACCCCCAGAAATGTTTCGCCCATCGGTTTTAAAGTTTTTTTAAGATAATCAAGCAGTGCCTGAGCGTGTTTATCGGCCATAGCAGTGGCCACAATTACATAATCCACAAAATAATCCTTATCTCTTAAGTCATATTCCATAACATCAAGTGCTTTTTTCTCTTCCAATAAATCTTTAATTTTTGCAATTCTGTCCATAAAACTCCTTTATTTCATTTTCTATTATTTTTGGTAAATATTTGAAATTACAGTTTCTAATTTCCGTGGAACTGATTGGAACGTTAACATCTAAAACTTTTTTAATATTATACTTCTTAAGCAAATCTAAATCAACTTTTCCTCTTTTAGCAACCACCAGATGGGTTTTTTTTAAAATTTCATCAATATTTTTCCATTTGCCGAGTGTTTTTAAATTATCGCTTCCTATAATAAAATATTTCGGCTTAAATTTTTTAATTGTTTCTATTGAATAAACAGGACGATTTTGTTTTATTTCAAAATCGCTTATCTCTACTTTTGGATTGTTTCCAAAAAGCTTTTTCAGCCATTTAACCCTAAGCTCAGCCGGCGCATGAAAATTTTTTTTAAGTGGATTTAAATAATTTGGCATTATTATAAGTTTATCTATATCAAGCTCTTTTAATACTTTTTTGGCAACTTCAACATGCCCCAAATGAACAGGGTCAAAGCTGCCCCCGAAAATCGCTATATTTCCCATTCGCTGATTAATTCAATTCCGTTTTCTTTTAAAATTTTAGAAGTTAATCCCGGTGCATTGCACATGCATTCACACCCGTTTATATAGGCACTTGTTTTTTTAATACCGCAGCTTGGAGACTTTTCTTTTCCTATAAAAATTTTAATTCCCTCTTCCCTGCAAATTCTAAGAGCCTCATTTGCCCCTTTTAAAAAAGCTTCTGTTTTATCAACTCCGTTTATATCCACAATTTTATCCCCTATAAATCTGGCTGCGGGACGGGGGGTCGGAAGAGAAAAAGCCTCCGGACAAAAAGGAATCAGCTCATAATTTTCATTTAATTTTTCTAATTTTTCATCATTTAAAGGTTTTGATTTCCCGTCATATCTGCAGGGCTCACCCAACATACATTTGCTAATCATAGCTTTCATATTCAATTACCTTTTTTTCACTACTCACTACTCACCATTTTCACTATTTACATTTTCTCTTTTGCATTTATCCCGAGAAGTGAAAGCCCCAGTTTTATAATAATTCCTACAACCGCCAAAATTTTTAGCCTGATTTCTTCCCTCTCACTTCCAATAACTTTATTTTTATTATAAAATTTATGAAATTCACTTGCCAAATCTATTAGATAATTTGTCAGTCTGTGAGGTTCCCTGTTGATAAACGCATCTTCTAAAACATAAGGCAAAGTCAAGGCAAAAAACAGAAGTTCTTTTTCATCTTCTTCCAAATTTTTAAGTTCTATATTTTTTACATCGTTATAATCCATATTTTTATTTCTAAAAATAGAACGGATTCTTGCATGGGCATAATTTACATAATAATTTGGATTCGAACTGTCTTCTTTTTTCAAATCCTCAACATCAAACTCAAGATGTGTATCCGCTTTTTTAGTCAGAAAGATAAAACGCAGGGCATCCGCCCCCACATCTTCCACAACATCTCTTACCAAAATAAAATTCCCGGCCCTTTTACTCATTTTATAAGGTTTGCCGCCTTTTAAAAGTTTTACCATCTGGGAAAGTAGTATTTCAAGTTTATCCGAATCAAACCCCAAAAATTTAATTGCCGCTTTTACCCTTGCTATATATCCGTGATGGTCCGCTCCCCAGATATTTATGTATCTGTCATAATTTCTTTTAAATTTATCCCAGTGATAAATTATATCCCCGGCTAAATAGGTAGGTCTTCCATCTTCCCTTACCACGACTCTGTCTTTTTCATCTTTAAATTCACTTGATTTTATCCAAATTTTACCTTCTTTTTCATACAAAGCAGAGTTTTTTTCTAAAATATTTTTAACTTCATCCCAATATTTATATAATTCTTTTTCACTTACCCACTTATCAAAAGGGGTAACATTTAAAGAAGCGATATCTTTTTTTATTTCATTCAACATTTTATCCTTTGCCCACATATTGAGCTTTTCATCATTAAAACTGTTTTCTTTGTTTGTGAAATAATCTTTGCCAAATTCTTTTATAGCCTCAGATGCCAAATCTTTTATATAATCACCTTTATAATACTCTTCGGGCCAGGTCACATCAAAACCTAAAATTTCCCTTGCCGTCAAATAAACAGAAAGCCCAAGAAGTGTAATCTGTCGGCCAGCGTCATTTACATAATATTCGGTATCTATTTTATAACCTATATGTCTTCCTATTCTGGCGATAGAATCCCCGTAAATGGCGCCTCTTGCATGACCTATGTGTAATGGGCCTGTCGGATTTGCGGAAATATATTCAAGCAAAATCCTCTCTTGTTTTTGACCTCTGCCAAAATTTTCTTTTTCTTCTAAAACCTTATTTGCAAATTCATCCAAAAATTTATCGCTGAGTTTAAGATTTACAAATCCGCTCAGTGCTTCAACTTTTTCAAATTCAGCACATCCTCTCAATTTTTCACAAAGGCTTTTTGCAAATTCGTTCGGGTTTATTTTATTTTCTTTTGCATATTTAAAAACAGGTACGGCAAAATGACCAAAATCTTTTTGTTTCGGTTTGTTAATAGAAGGATTTTCACCTAAATGTTTTTTAAAAATATCTGCAACTTTTTTCTTCATTCATTTCCTTTCCACTCGTTTATAAATTCATTTACATTATATTTGCTTCTTTTTATAAGAGACGCAATTGCAACAGCTTTTAAAAATTCTTTGGATTCATCGAATTCATTGTTTATTAAAAGATAATCATATTCATCTATTTTTTTCATTTCATTTAATGCATTAATAAGTCTTATTTCAAGGGATTCTTTTGTTTCAGTTCCTCTTTTTTCAAGTCTTTTTATCAATGTATTCATATCTTTTGTAGTTATAAATACGCCGGTTGTAATATTTGGATATAATTTTTTTACATTTTCATATCCCTGAACATCAATATCCAAAAACACTATTTTACCTTCACTTAAAGCTTTGTCAATCTGTCTTTTGCTCGTTCCGTAAAAATTTCCGTGAACTTCCGCCCATTCCAGAAAATAACCCTCTTCAATGTCTTTTAAAAATTCTTCTTTACTTACAAAAAAATAATCAACACCGTCAATTTCCCCTTTTCTCATAGAACGTGTTGTAGATGAAATACTAAAATACGCCTTTTTTTGAAGCTCTTCACATGCGCTTCTCGCCAGACTTGTTTTTCCGCTTCCGCTGGGACCAGATACTACTAAAATACTTCCATCCATTTTAATCTCCAAAATCTATAGTAATGGTAACTTTTGCTTTTGCTTTTTTCAGTTCGTCCCAATTTATATTTAAGATACTTCCGAGTGTTTTTTCATGGATATTTCCATTATCTTCTTGAGTACTTGTAACTTCTTCATTTGGAGCTTTTTTATTTTCTTCTATTTCAGGCAGCTCTTCATTTTTAACTTTTAACTTTTCACTTTTTTCCTGAGTGCTTGGTTCTTGGCCACTTGGAACTTCTTCACCCCCTTCAATCTCTTCTCCCAAAGCTTTTGCCAAATCCTTTTCATTTATACTTTCTAATTCCAAATCTTCATTATTTTCATCTTTTTGAGTGTTAATATCTTCTTTTGTTTCAATTTCCGGCATTTCTTCCTCCTCCTCACTTGGAACTTGGCTGCTTGGAACTTCTTCACTTTCTTCTTGGCCGCCCGGCACTTCCTCATTTTCACTTTTAACTTTTAACTTTTCACTTTCTTCTTGGCTGCTTGGAACTTCCTCACCTTCTTCATTTTCATCTTCCAGATTTTGCAATTCTTCCTCACTGATGGAAATAGTGTCTTCTATATCTGAATCGGGTGCTTCTTCCAACAGTTCATCTTCTGTAATCAGCACTTCGTCTTCAGGTAAATTTTCTAACTCTTCGAGTTCTTCAAAATCCGGTTTTTCATCGCCTTCTTCCACCAATTCATCTATATCATCCAGGGCAAAATCGTCTATATCTTCTTTTTGGGTATTCTCCAAATCAAAATTTTCTTCTTCCAAATCCAAATCTTCATTAAAATTTTCAATATCGAAATTTTCTTTTGTTTCATTTTGCATATTCGGCAGTTTTTCCAAAATATCCATTAAATCGGTAGGTAAAAACGGTTTTGTAAGATATGTATCAAAACCTGGTAATTTTTCATCTTTTTTAGAAAGAATCAAAACAAATTTTGCATTTTTGAACTTTTCTTTCAAAGAATTCAAAAATTCTTCATCATACAAATCTTTTTCCAAAAAAACAGCTTCGAAATTATCTTCCGGAACAAACTCCCTGTTTCCGATAATTACATCATCACCTTTCTTTTCAGCACTCAGCGTAAAAAGTTTTTCTATAGTCGGATTGGCAGAAATTAAAAGTATTTTCATGGCTGACCTCGTTTTTTTATTATAATTATATTAAAAAAGGTGGCAAAATTGAAAAAAATCCTGTTTTATTTGTTATTTATCCTGTTTTTAAATGCTAACAATGTTTATTTTATGCCCTTTGAGGGAAAAAATGCTCAAAAAGAATTATGCAATATTTTCACCCATGCCAAAAAAAATATAAAAATAGCAATGTATACATTTACCAATAAAAAAATTGCAAAAGCCCTGAAAATAGCTGCAAAACACGGAGCAAAGATTTATATTATAGGCGATTTGGAAGAATCAAAATATAAATATTCCGTTATTCCAAACCTTGCGGCAATAAAAAAATTTAATATTTATCTTTTAAGCGGTAAAAATTACAAAAACGGCAACAAAGCAAAAATGCATGTAAAAATGTCTATTATAGACAATAAATATCTAATTATCGGAAGTGCAAATTATTCTTACAGCGCTTTTTTTAAAAATTATGAATATATCTTAATCACTCAAGATAAAAATTTAATAAATAAATTCAATAAATATTTTTATATGTTGAAACAAAATGCCAAACCATACAGGCTCAGCCGATAATTTTTAAAATTACATTAAAAGCATGAATAAATTCTTTTTGAAATACATTTGCAAAAGAAGCCATAATCGCAATCAAAATTAAAAAAGAAAGTCCAATTTTTATAGGAAACCCTACTACCAGCAGGTTAAACTGAGGCATTGTTTTCATAATCATTCCAAAAATTATGTCGCTTAAAATAGAAACGGCCAAAACAGGAAAAGCCATTGCAATTCCAAAAACAAAATATTTAAACATATAAACAACAAAAAACTGATATATTGAATGAATATCAAAAACAGCCCCAAACGGCAGGCTTCCTAATGTTTTACTTATTAAAAATATTTCTAAATGATCCCCTCCGAAAGCAAAAAATATCAACAGTGCAACCCATGTAAAAAATTCACCTATAATATTTGTATTCAGCCCGGAGTTTGGATCTATTACATTTGCCAAAGTAAATCCCATCACAAAACTTATCTGTTCGGCTGCATATTTTAAAATATCAAAAATAAGCGTAAGGGCAACTCCTACAAAAAAAGCAAAAGCACTCTCAAACAAAACAGCCGATATCACATTTATAATATTAATTTCAAATGTTATTTTCGGGCTAATGGGGAAAAACAGTATTGTAAGCCACAGGGCAAAAGCCGCCTTTGCTTTCATGGGAATGGTTGGATATGAAAAAAAAGGCAAAAACGCCAAAAATGAGCTTAATCTTATAAATAAAAGTAAAAAAGTCACTGTATTTACAGGCGTTAAATAATTAATTAACTCCATTTCTACCCACTACTCACCATTTTCACTACTCACTACTCATAATTTTCACTACTCACCATTTTCACTAATTGTTTGTTTTTCAGTTCATAAATTTTATCAAATTTTTTAGCTATTTCCATATCGTGGGTTACAGTTACAATAGATGCACTGTTCTCATCAGCATATTCTTTTAAAATTTCTATTACTTCGTTTGCATTAACATTATCTAAATTTCCGGTAGGCTCGTCAGCAAAAATTATTTTCGGCTTTTTAACTAAAACCCTTGCAATACTAACTCTTTGCTGCTGGCCGCCGCTTAAGGTTTGAATATTCTGATTTATCACATCTTTTATCTTAAGTCTATCAAGCAAATCAAAATCAACTTCCCTGTTGCATAAAATTGCAGCAGCCTGAATATTCTCAAGTGCTGTGAATGTGTTAAAAAGATAATGAAACTGAAAAATTACACCTATTTTATTTCTTCTAAATTCAATTAACTCTTTTTCTTTTAGTTTATAAATTTCTTGTTTATCAATAAAAACTTGTCCCTCATTTGGTTTTAAAAATGAAGATAAAATATGTAGAAGTGTGGATTTTCCGCTCCCGCTGGAACCTATTATGGCAATTTTTTCTTTGGGTTTTACTTCAAGATTTACATCTGAAAAAAGAAGATAATCAAATGAGTGTTTTAAATTTATTGCTTTTATCATTTTTTTCACTACTCACTATTCACTATTTTCACTTAAGCGCCAAAAGGCGCTAAGTAATTATTGTAAAGCTGCCGCTACTTCATCAGCTAAAGTACATCCGTTTTTAACCAAACCTTCTCCGACTTCAAATCTGATAAAGTCAACAAGTTTTGCACTTCCTCCGGCTTTTTTTGCCGCATTTTCAAGTGCTTTGGCAACATTTTCTTTTTTCTCGGCTTTTACGAATTCTTGCTCTGTAAGACAGTTTTCTTCATAGAATTTTTTAATTTTTCCGGGAATAATTTTTTCAATTACATTTTCAGGTTTACCCTCTTTTAGAAGCTGGGCTTTTGCAATGTCTTTTTCTTTTTCAATTACATCAGCCGGTACACTCTCAGGATTTAGAAAAGAAGGTTTCATAGCGGCAATATGCATGGCAATATCTTTTAGAGTATCTTTAATTGCTTCACATGTTTCAGCTCTGTCACATTCAGCCGCCACAAGTACTCCAACTTTTCCCCCTGCATGGATATATCCGTTAACAATTCCATTTTCACTAGCAGTAATTGTAGCCATTCTTCTGACAACAATATTTTCACCTATTTTTGCTATTTTTACTTTTAATTCTTCTTCGAATATACCCTCACCAAATTTTGTGTTATTCAAGCTTTCAACATCGGTGATATTTTCAGTATTAACAGTTTTAACCGTTTCACTTACAAATTCAACAAATTCATCTGTTTTGGCAACAAAATCTGTTTCACAGTTTACTTCTACAATGCTTCCTTTTTTCATATCAGGAGTAATATGAATTTCCACTCTTCCCTCAGCCGCATTTCTGTCCGCTTTTTTAGCGGCTTTTGCAAGACCTTTTTTTCTTAATATTTCAACCGCTTTTTCTTCATCGCCGTTTGCTTCAACCAATGCTTTTTTACAATCCATCATTCCGGCACCGGTTTTTTCCCTTAGCGCCTTTACCTGAGCTGCTGTAATGTTTGCCATATTATGCCTCCTCTTTAATATCTTCTGTTTCTTTTTCGATTTCTTCTTCGCTTTTAGTTTCTGCCGCTGCTTCTTCTTTTACTTCTTTAATTTCTTCATTAATTTCTTCAGGTGTAATCTCTTCCATTTCTTCTCCTGCGCTTCTTGCCATTTCTTTACCTTCAATTATAGCATCTGCAATTTTTTCACAGAAAAGATTTACACTTCTGATTGCATCATCGTTTCCCGGGATTGGATAATCAACCACGTCAGGATCGCAGTTTGTATCAAGCGGAGCAACCACAGGAAGTCCCAGTTTATTTGCTTCTGCAACTGCAATTCTTTCTTTAACCGTATCAATAATAAACAACATATCCGGCAATGTTTTCATATGTCTTATACCGCCGAGAACTCTTTCAAGTTTTGCTTTTCTTCTGGCTAAGATTAATCTTTCTTTTTTTGTTAAAAGGTTAATTTGACCGCTCTCTTCCATTTTTTCAATTATTTCAAGTTTTCTAATTGATTTTTGAATTGTCGGAAAGTTTGTAAGCATACCGCCGAGCCATCTGTGGTTAACATACGGCATACCGGCTCTTTCGGCATGAGTTTTTACAGCATCAATTGCTTGTTTTTTAGTTCCGACAAAAAGAATTGTTTTTCCTTCAGCCGCCGCATCTCTAACTATGCCGCATGCATATTTAAAAAATCTTAATGTTTTTTGTAAGTCAATAATATAAATATTTTTTCTGACACCGAAGATATATTTCTTCATTTTTGGATTCCATCTTCTTCTTTGATGTCCGAAATGAACACCGCACTCCAATAAATCTTTCATTGTTACATTACACGCCATTGTTTCTCCTTGAATTATTTTTTTATTTTGGCTGGGTTTAGCCTCCCTCTCCGTTAACAGCATAGCTGCAACCCGACCAAGGAATAAAGAGGTGAGAACTAGAGATGAAATTGTATCAAAGTTACGATATAATTTCAACAAAAAAGGATAAATTATGCCAATGCTTGATAGTTTTTTAGTTGATCATGTAAAAATGCCGGCCCCGGGCCTAAGAATTGCAAAAAAAATGAAAACACCAAAAGGAGATGTAATTACAGTTTATGACGTAAGATTTGCGAAACCGAACAAAGAAATTATTGATGAAAAAGCAATGCATACGCTTGAACATCTGTTTGCCGGATTTATGAGAGATAATCTACCTGATTTTGAAATAATCGATATTTCACCTATGGGATGCAGAACAGGATTTTATATGAGCATAATCGGAGAACCAAATGATAAAGAAGTAATTGAAGCGTGGAGAAAATCTATGCAAAATATTTTAGATACTGATATTATCCCGGAAGCAAATATCTATCAATGCGGCAGCTGTTATATGCACTCCCTCCCAGGTGCTAAAAAAGTTGCTAAACATATAATAGAAAGCGAAATCGTTATAATGGACAATAAAGAGCTGGCACTAAATCCTAATAATATTCCAAATATATGCGATGTAAATCCTAATGAAGTTAAAATTTTAGGGATTTAACTTCTTCTTTTATTCATTTATAATAATTAGTGTTTGACACTAAACTTAGCTAAAAATATTAATTTATAATTCAATATTTAGCATTTATAATTCACAATTCAACACTCAACATTCATAACTTATAATTATTTTTCAGGCGCCCCAGGAACCTGCGGCACAAGGACATAAGAGGTGCTCTGCTCCCTTCCGGGCCTGAAGCGTTGCCTCTTACACCCCTTGCACAGGGCTGGGACAGGTGAAATTATATCATAAAATATTAAAAATTTCTTTTATTTCTTCTAAATTCTTACTTTTTTTAATACATTTATAAATTGTACATATTTCAAAACTTTCACCTTTTTTCCATAAAACATAAGGATATGAAAAATCTTCTTTATATAAAGGAGTTTCAGAAGTTATTATATATTCACCCAAAATATTTTTTATAGCGGCTTTTGTAATACTTGCATAAAAAAGAGGATAATTTTTTACATAATAGCTTCCCTCTTCAATGATTTCATCAGCTTCTTTTTTTAATTCAATATTATAATTTAAAAGCGATAAATCCAAAAAATCATTTGCCAAAACACCCAAAGAACTTGCATATGATGAATCACTGAAATCAGCTTTTATGCTTTTATCTTGATTCATATACCAGTTATCTTTTTTAAACAAAAATACCTCTTTACTAAGTTTATTTGCAAATTTTAAATATTTTTCTTCGTAAGAATACTCATAAGCTGTAATTAAAGCATTAATTAAATATGCATAATCTTCTAAAAATGCAGGTTTTTTATTTTTTTCATCCTTATTAAAAGAATGATACAGTTTATCTTTATACATAACTTCGATTAATTTTTCTAAACTCTTTTTTGCAGTATCTAAATATTTTTCATCAAATTCACCTACTGCAAAAAGAGTTTTTATCATCATTGCATTCCATGATGTTATTTTTTTAGAATCAATAAACGGAAACTCTTTTGTTTTTCTTATATCTTTTAATTTTTGCAAAGCTTTTTCATAATTTTTAGGTCTTTCTCCTTGAATCGTAGGATTATTTAATCCGTTAAAATTACCATATTTTTTAATTCCAAAATAATTTAACAATTCTTCTTTATTTTCAAACTCACTAAATGCTTCATTAACCTCATCAAAATCATATACAAAATATTTACCCTCACCCCCATTACTGTCCGCATCGCTAGCTGAGAAAAAAAGCCCGTTTTCATAATATTTATTTAACATTTCATCAATACTTTTAAATGCTACTTCTTTATAAAAAAGATTTTTTGTAATTTTATACATCCTGAGATATATATAAGGTAAATTCGCATTATTATAAAGCATCTTTTCAAAATGAGGAATTTCCCATTTGTTATCTACCGAATATCTATAAAATCCGCCTTCAACCTGGTCAAAAATACCGCCTTTTGCCATTTTTGTAAGAGTTAAATTTAAAATATCTAAAATATCTTTGTTTTTTGTAATAACATATACATCAATAAGTAAATCTAAGCTGCTCTCCATCGGAAATTTAGGTGCTCCCTTTACTCCTCCATATTCCAAATCAAACTCATTTTTTGCTTTTTTTATAATATTCTCAATTATACTTTTATCCACATTCTCTTTTGGCAATTTTTTATTTTCATTTTCTTTGTAATATTTTTCGAAATTATCTGCAATTTCCAAAATTTTTTTGGGATTTTCCATCCAGTCGTTTGCAATAGATAAAAGTATTTCTTTAAGTCCCGGACCGTATTGTGAATAATGAGGCGGCACATAAGTTGCAGAATAAAACACTTTCTTTTCAGGTGTCATAATAATAGTAAGAGGCCAACCTCCCGAGCGTCTGTGCATTAACTGATAAGCTTTTTGATAGTATTTGTCAATATCGCTCATCTCTTCCCTGTCCACTTTTATTGACACATAATATTTATTTAAAATACCGGCAATTTCTTTGTTTTCAAAACTCTCCCTCTCCATTACATGGCACCAGTGACATGTTGAATAACCTATACTTAAAAAAATAAGTTTATTTTCTTTTTTTGCCTTTTCAAAAACTTCTTCACCCCATTCATACCAGTCAACAGGATTGTCTGCATGCTGCTTTAGATAAGGACTGTCAGCATTTTTTAAATGATTTGCCATAATTGCTCCTATAAATAAAAAAATTTTTTTCATTACATTCCTTATAACAAAAAAGATAAAATTTGTCCAATTTTTGATATGATGATACTGACTAAATAACGAAAAAGTAAAAATATGACAGCGTAGCGGAATTTAGCGAAAATTTTGCGTTAAAAAAATTGCACCGAGTCCTTAGGGCCTGCGAAGCTGTTTGCAATTTTTAGCAAAATTTGAGCGTTGCATTAGCAAAATGAAGCTCGAAGCTGTCATATTTTTATCTTTGTAGTTATTTTTATGAATTTTTACTATTTAGTCATTGCCGATATTATATTAATAAAAAGGATTTTTATGAAATCAATTGAATATCATCAAACAACTCGCCACTATCCAAATAAATTTGCAAAAAGCCTTGGATACTTAGACTGGGCAAACCAGCCAAGCCCTTATAAAGAATATATAAATGCCAAAAAAATTCCATTACCTAATCCTGAAATAGAAAAATTAACTTATGAAAAACTGTATTTAAAAAACTCTTCTAAGGAAATAAATATTCAAAATTTAGCTGCTTTTTTAAGATATTCAGCTGCTATCAATGCTAAAAAAGTTTTAGGAATGAATGAGTGGTATGTAAGGGTTAATCCGTCAAGCGGAAATTTACACCCGGAAGAGACTTATATTATTTTAAAAAACGGAGTTTACCATTTTAATGTAAAAGAGTTTTGTTTAGAAAAAATTGCAAAAGGTGAAAATCTGGTTGAAAACGGCTTTGTTTTGATTTTTACTTCAATTCCGCTTAGAGAAAGCTGGAAATACGGAGAAAGAGCCCTGAGATACTGCCTGCTTGATACAGGACATTTAATAGCTTCAAGTAGATTTTCTTCAAACATGCTTGGATGGAAAATGGAATATATAAACGATATTGATGAAGAAAAACTAAGCAATCTAATTAATCTAAACAAAGCAAAATTTTATGAAAATGAGGATGAAATTTTTGAAGCGGGTTTTTATGTTTATCGTGATAAAAAACCAAAAATTAATTTTGAAAATTTTAAAAACTTAGAATTTCATTTAGAATATAAAAAACTTGCAAATGATTCAGTAAAATGGGATATTATTTTTGAAACTGCAAAAGAATTAAAAAGAAAAGAGCCTTTTAAAACTTTTCTAAAAGATGAAATTCCTAAATTTATATCATCTCCTTTTAACGCATATGAAATAATTGATAACAGAAGAAGTGCACTGGGATTTATTCCAAGCTACATTGAAAAAAAAGATTTTCTGGATATTTTAGATAAAACCCTGCCAAGAAATATACCTCCGTTTGATGTAAAAGTTACTCTAAACAGAGTTGATTTCATAATTTTTGTAAACAGGGTTGACGGAATTGAAGAAGGGATTTATTATTTTTCTAGAAAAGAAAATTCCCTTACCCAAATTCATAAAGGTGATTTCAGTGAGGCTAGTAAATTTGCGAACTGCATTCAGGATTTGGGAAAAGACTCAGCATTTACTATTAATATGGTATCGCAAAAACCCAAAAAAGAGTATGAATATAAACTGTTAAATTTTGAAGCGGGAATAATAGGAGAGGTTTTATATCTTGAAGCCGAAGCCAAAAATTTAAGAGGTTGTGGTATCGGATGCTTTTTTGACAATTTAATTACTGAAGAGATTTTAAATAATGTTAATTATTTGGCACTTTACGGATTCAGTGTAGGAAGCCCGAAAACTGATGGGAGGATAGTTAAGCTAAATTGAGCCTGTCCTCTTTTTTTTCCATTACATAATGAAAAATACTCAAAATTCCAAAAGCCGGTGCATAAAAATTTAAAACCGGAATAAAGTTTAAAATTACACTTAAAATACAAAAAGCCCAGATTTTCTTTTTATCAATTTCTTCTTTTCCAAAAAGCATAAAAACACTCTGTAGCAGTGATTCTTTAATCAAAACCGCCCAGAGAAAAACAATTATTAAAATATTTACAAAAGGAACAAACATCAAAGGATAAAAAATTATCATTCCAAATAAAAATATTAGAAAATCCCTTATGTTTATAAAAATAATTTTTAATAGATTAAATTCTTTTTTAGTATCAACCTGAGGATACTGCCCTTCTTTTATCTCTTCTAAAATTTTCACGCTGAAAATTAAAAAAATAAAATAAAAAGCCGCAATATAAAAAGAATAAAACATAAATGCCAAAAGTATATTCGAGACTGCCTCTTCAATGCTCTGATATGGAAAAATTCTGAGAAGATTTTTTACATAGCCTGAAATTGCAGAATGATAAACAAAAAAAACAAATGTCCAAAAAAAAGTTATGATACTTACAAGTGCAATTGAAGAAAATATATTTTTAAAAAATCTGCCGAATAAAGAATAAATGATTCCCAAACTTGCCAAAATAATTTGTATCCACACAATCATTATAATAAACTGGCTTCCTGCGTTTTGTAAAAATTTAAAAGGCATAATGGAAATCAGGAAATTTGTTAATATTAATCCCCTGTTCCAAAACCACAAAGCCATAATAATCCAAAAAGCCGCCAAAACACTGCCTAAAACAATAGATAATTTTTGCATTTTTGTATTTTTTAAATCCTTAAATGCTTCACTTATTGAATAAAGAAATTCCATATCAATCCTTTTTTATTTTAATTTCAAACGGTACTGTGTCTTTTATATGCAAATCCTGCTGAGGAAAAGGAATTGTAATTCCAGCTTCATTTAATGCATTATAAACTACTTTTAAAAATTTGCTTCTTGTTCTTCTTGGCATCATAGCATATTCACCTCTTACCCAGACAAACAGTTCAAAATTTAAGCTGCTATCTGCCATTTCTATAAAAACAACCAACGGTTTATATTGCTCTTTTCTTAAAAAAGGGAGAGACGATTTATCTATAGCTTCAAGAACTATTTTTTCAACTTTTTCTATATTGCTCCCGTAAGCCACTCCAAAAGGAATTCTAAATCTAACAATTTCATCTCCAAGTGTCCAGTTTATAACCTTGTTTTGTATAAAATCCTGATTGGGAATAATTAAATCAATGTTGTCATTTGTTCTTATTACAGTCGAGCGCATTGAAATGTCTATAACTTTTCCTCTTGTATTTTCATCAATCTCAATATAATCATCCACTTTTATCGTTTTTTCAAACATTAATATAATTCCGCTTACAAAATTACTTACTATATTTTGAAGCCCAAAACCGATACCAACTGAAAGTGCTCCGGCAATTATTGCAAGGGAGCTTAAATCGAGTCCGGCTATTTTAAGGGAAAAAATAAAAGAAAGAAAAATAATTGTGTAATATCCTATATTTGCAAGCAGCGTTGCGCTTGAATAAGAAATTTCATATTTCTTTCTAAGTGAATAAATCAGTTTTTTATAATATTTGCCGATAAACCAGCCTATAAATAAAATAAAAATAACTAATACTAAATCAAGAGGCGTTATAAAATTGTTTCCTATTTTGAAAAGGGGATATTTAATTAAAGAAATAAATTTTTCTAACGTATGTTCCAACTCTTTTTTTGAATTATAAATGATAGCTTTTGTCCCAAATCTGAATGTTTCAAAATCATTTATTATTTCTCCTAATTCATTTAAATCAAGTTTATTGGCATAATAATCTATACTTTGGGCTGTTTTAAAGGCAGTTTTATCTTTATTTTTTAATTCATCAAGAAACAATATTAAATAATTTTTTAAAAGATTTTTATATATGTTTTTTTGTTTTTGAATATTTATGTTTATAAGATTTTGTATGTTTTCAATATTTTTTTCGTTATTTAAAATCTGCCATTTTTGAAGATTTATTTTTAATTTTTCAAGCTCTTTTTGTTTGTCATTCAACAGCTTATTCCAGTAATCAATATTATTTTGGGCCAAAACAGAATTAAATTTAATATCAAAAAGTTTTTGATAAACCTCTTTTTCAATATTTTGAAAATTTTTATCTAAATAATCATATTTTTTATTGTATATATCTAAAAGCTTTTGATAATACAATGTCTGAAGTTTGGAAGTTATATCGTTATCTGATGAAAGAATATCAATTTTTTTATTAGTTTCTTTTATAATGGAAGGCAGATTATTATATTCTTTTTTTAAATCAGTTAATTTAAAAAATAGTGATAAATATTCATTTTGATTTGAAATATTTAAATCGATAGCAGGATTATTATAATTCAATTCTTTTATTTTTTTAACTAAAGCTAAATCTAAAGTATAATCAGGTGAATTTTTATTTATTTGTTTAATAAGCCCGTTTAAATCACCGCCAAACAGATTAATAAAAAATAAAAATAAAATAAAAATAAATCTCATTATTTTTCCCTTCGAATTAAATTTAAGATATTAGCCATAACGCCTTTACGCCTCCTATCAAAAACAAAAATGAAATAGCGCCTATTATAAGTCCCATAATCCTTGTAACTATTTTAATTCCGTTAACACCTAAAAATTTCGAAATAAAAGAAGCATTTTTTAAAGTAATATAAACAATCAATGCAGATAAAACAATGGCTGTAAACAAAACACCTTTATCAATCAGCTTTTTACTTTTTTCACTTAAAACAATAATAGTGGTAATTACCCCGGGGCCGAACAAAACGGGAATTGCAAGCGGAATTATCGCTATATTTTCTTTTTCCTGAGCCGCTTCATGCTCATCTTTTGTGGTATTTGTAGGAGAAATTTCTTTACCCTGAATCATATTTAAAGCAATAATCAAGAGTACCACCCCGCCTATTGCTTTAATAGAAGGCAGATTAATACCGAATATTTTAAGAACCCATCCGCCTGCAATCATTGTAATAATAGAAGCAATTAATACGGTAAAAGAAATATCTGAATATTTAACAAGAGATATCATAACCGCCGCAGCGGCGATTGGATTTAAAATAGTTATCAAAGAAATAGTATCAAAAAGGATAGCTTTTAGCATTAACGGCCTTTTTGATAATTATACAAAAAAAAGAAGAATTAGTAGATAATTTTAGCTACCACTCTTCTGTTTTTTGCTCTTCCCTTAGGTGTGGCATTTTTCCTTAAAAAAAGGAAAAATCACATATTCTTTTTTAAATATTCAACCGCTTCTTCAAAAGGCATAGGTTTTGCAAAATAATATCCCTGGATATAATCTACACCCAATTCTTTTAAAATATCCAGCTGCTCTTTTGTTTCAACGCCTTCCGCAATTGTTTTTACATTTAACATTTTTGCAAATAAAATAATGGTAGAAACAACTATTTTAATTCTTTCTTCAAATATTCTGTCTACAAAACTTTTATCAATTTTCAATACATCAAAATCTATACTCACACTTTGTTTCAAATTGGAATAAGCAACCCCAAAATCATCTATTTCAAATTTAACCCCAACCTCTTTTAATTTTTTAACAAAATTTTGAGTTAACTTGGTATCTTCAATAGATTCCCTCTCTGTTATTTCTAAAGAGAAATTTTTAAAGTTTAATTCGTTTGATATTACTTTGTTTTTAAAAAATTCTAAAAAATCACTTTCCATATCAAGTTTTGAAACATTAATAGAAACTCCTATATCAGGATTTGCAGTTTTAAATATTTTTAAATGTTTAACTACATTTTCTACTACAATTTTTGTAATCTCCGGAATAATTTGAAGCTCGGTTGCTATATTCATCAGTTTTTCCATATTAACAAATTTTCCGTTGTCTTTTAGCCTTGAAAGTGCTTCGAACTGAACTATTTCATATGATTTTATATCAACTATAGGCTGAAAATATACTTCAAACAGTTTTTCCCTGATGGCTTTAAACAATAATTCTTTTAAATGAACCCTGTACTGAACTTCCTCACTCATCCATAATTCATAAATTACAAATTTATTAACAACATTTTTTGCAAAAACATATGCATAAATCAAACCTTCAAGCGCTTTTTCCTTTTTAATATTTTTTGAATCAACCAAACTGCCGTTTATTTCCAAAAAAACTTTCTGTCCGTTAACTTCAATACCTTCATTTGAAAAAATATTATAGATTTTGTTTGTTATATTTTTAATGGTTTCTATATTCCATATATTGGCTTTTAAAAACAGTAAAAACCTGTCATCATACATTCTGTAAACTTCATCAATCTTTTTAATATGTTTTTTTAGCTCAATACCTATTTGTTTTAACAATTTATTACCAAACTCAAAACCGAAATTTGCATTAATTGAAGTAAAATCTTTTATATTAATCATACATAAAGTATATTCACCTTCGTATTCATTAAAATCTTTTTTAAATTTGTTTAAGTTTCCTAAATTTGTTATTTCATCATAAAAAGTCAAATATTTAAGTTTACTAATATATTTATTTTTTTCATAAGCCATCATTATTGACGTTCTGATTGATAAAATAATATTAACAATTTCCTCTGTGTAAAAATCAGTAAATTCAGAATATAAATTAATTGTCAAATCATCAATCAGTCTAACAGAAATTGAAGAATAAAATCCGTTTTTTATTTGGTTGTCTTTCCATGGGGCAACCTTTTCATTTGTACAAGTATTAGGATTTATTCCTAAGATATTTCCGTTATATAGTGCTTCTCCGGTAGGACCCTTTGACAATACACCGTTATTTATCTCGATGATTAAATTATTTGCAGCCGTTTTTATCAACACCGACATAAAATTTATGATAAAAGATAAAATCTATATTTTCCGGAGTTGTCACTATCCCTCTTTCAATTGAATAATAATCAAGCGTATTATCAATGTCCCACTTGGTTTCTAAATGGTTTTTTTCATTTTCGTCAAGTTTTTTAATTTTTTACTCCTTTGTGTTTTAATTTAATTCAAAATTCCCGTTTTTTTCAAGTATAACAGGAATTCCGTTGTTATCAACAGTTATTGCTTTGAATCCATCGACTATCAAAAGATACGCTCTTTCTTTTCTTGTTTCATTCCAAATAAAGATAATTAGCTTATAAGCCGTAAAAAGAGTGATAAACAATAACGCCATAAACAAAAATGCCCCAAGTATTGCACTGATTGCCATTTCTATATTATTATTCATTTTTAACCTTTATAAACTACCAACTTTGGAGTTTTCCATTTGCACGAATAGCATATATCAAACGCCTTTTTATGCAAAATCTGAGAACACTCTGCCTGAATATCATAATTTGGCAGATACTTGCTTGTGAATGCAAATAACAAAAACGGAATTAAAAGTAATAATTTTTTCATTGTTTTACCTCCATCGGCACAAAATCGTTTACTTCTAAACAAGCATTTATACATCTTTTATCATTAACTATATAAGAGATTAGATTTACAAATTCTTTATTAATTCCTAATTTTACTGCTCTTTTTTTAAACTCTAAAAATTTATTTCCTATTTCCTCAACAATTGAATTAACTTCCTTTTCAGAAATACCTATTTTAGCACACTTCATATAAATCTTTCAGTTCAATATCATCTGTTTTACCGTTTATTGTCATTTGATGATGTTTTGTATAACCCGTTCCAAATGCGTATGTAATATCATACGCAGGGGATAGACGCCAATTTCCATTTTTATCCATCATAAAGGAAAAATTTTTTGCGTGGTCGTCTTGATTTCTTCCTATAATATTAAAAACCATTCTTTTAAACAATTCTTTTATTTGAGAATAATCCTGTGTCAAATAATCGGTTAAATTCAATACGCTTAAATAACTGTAATGAGCCGGTATCCTGAAATCCAGATGTTCCATTGTAGCAATGGTATGAAGATGTAATTTTTCATTATTTTCTTTTCTGTCAAATCTTTTAACAGCGTAATGGATTAACCCGTTTTTATCATAAATCAAATCTATTTCAGGAACGTCTATGCCCACTTCAAAAGAGAAAGAATATTTTATTGCTTTATGGGACAATTTAACTAAAAATCAAAAAATAGCTTTAAAAATAATTCTTTTAAGCGGTGGAGAAAATATTTATTCTGATGAATATGTTCCTGAAATGATAAAAGCCCCTTCTTTGCAAACAGCTATTAAAAATTTAATTAAAAAAGATATTACAGAAAAAAATATATATTATTTTCAAGACCCGTTTTTTGAGTTTTGGTTAAAGAAGAATATATTTTTATGATTATTTAAATAAGTTAAAATCATTCTAGTGATGGTATACTGAGAGGGAGAGGGGAACTCCCTCTTGGTATCTTACTATCACAATTATATCACAAATTTTTTTTCCTTAAAACTACTTTTTTATTATTTCTCGTGTTTTGGTTTGTGTTTGGTCTGTATGAGTTACCCAATAAGCAAATATTAAAGCTCCTGTTGCAAATAAAGCCCAAAATATATAAATACTCATATTTTATTTTCGTGGCGTGGTTTGTGTTTACTTGTTTGAATTACTGAATATATTGCTAATATTGCTAATATCACTCCAAAAGTAGTCCAGATTATATGTCCCATTTGCTTTTCCTTTCCAAGTATATACCTGATAGTATTAAAATTAATCCTAATATTGCATCTACCCAGTTGATTATTTGGATATTTGATAGACTTATTCCATAACCTGCATTTACAAAAAAAACGCCGTAAAGCCCTTGCCTTTAGGCATAGGGATATAAGGCGATAAAAGAGTTGATAGGAAATTTAATTTCCTTGAAACTCTTTTATTAATTTGTATTATATTAAATAATTTGATATAATACAAATATGAAATGCGTAGATAAATATAAATCAAATAGAAATATTGTTTATTCCTGCAAATATCACATTGTTTGGTGCCCTAAATACAGGAGAAAAATATTAGTTGGAGAAGTAGAAAAAAGATTAAAAGAAATAATACAAGAAGTAGCTAAAGAGTGTGATGTAGAAATAATAGAAATGGAAACTGATAAAGACCACATTCATATTCATATAAAATAGATAACAATATTATCTGGCTTAACGGCTATAAGTTTAAATTCTGGTTAAGCAGAGAAATAGACGGAAAAATAAAAACTGTAACCGTTAAGCGAGATAATATCGGGGATTATTGGATTTGTATTGCAATAGAAAAGGAATATAAAAAAATCAGTGCCACATCGGGTAAAATCGTGGGCATTGATTTTGGATTGAAAACTTTTCTAACTTTATCAGATGGAACACAAATCCAAGCTCCAAGATATTATCTCCAAACCTTAAAAGAACTTCAAAAACTTCAAAAACAGCATTCTAAAAAGAAAAAATCATCTAACAATAGAGAGTTTGCAAGAAAAAAACTTGCAAAACTACATAAAAAAGTCGCAAATTCAAGAAGAGATTTTTTTCATAAATTAGCAAACAAATTAGCAAAAGAATATGAATATATAGCAATAGAAGATTTAAATTTAAAAGCAATGCAAAAGTTATGGGGTAAAAAAATTATTGATTATGCTTTTAGCGAATTTGTAAATATTCTCTCTTATAAAGTAAATGTTATAAAAATAGACAGATATTATCCTTCGAGTAAAACCTGTTCTAACTGCGGATATGTAAAAGAGGATTTAAACTTAAAAGAGAGAGTTTGGATATGTCCTGTATGTAAGACAAAACACGATAGAGACATAAACGCAAGTATAAATATTTGCAAGGTTGGGGCATCAACCTTTGGCATAGATGGTGTAAGACCTATTATTAAACAGGCTACCATCGCTTAAAGCCAGAATCCCCCGCCTTTAGGCGTGGGGAGTATGTCAAAAAAAATCCAAGTCCAATATTTTTAAAAATTTCTCCTCGTGTTTCTATATCATACCACATTTTTTTGATTATTTTCATATTATGACCTCTTCTCTTGCTTGTTTTTAATATTTTGTATTTTAATCGTGGTAGGTTATAGAGTGGTTGTTCCACTACCGCAAGTGGCGGTAGGGTGGGGATATGCGGTTAGATTACCGCAAGGTGTAGAAAATGAGATTAATTATTATTCTCATTTTGGTAGCGGTGGTGGCGACACCGCTCTACTAAAAAGTGCGGGTTTTCTCCCGTGCCATCTCCTACACAATTATATCACAAATTTTTTTCTTCCTTAATATTGCTTTTTAATTATTTCTCGTGTTTTGGTTTATGTTTAACATCGCTATTAAAAATTATTATTATTCCGATTAGTGTTATTAATCCTCCAATTATTCCCAATAATATTCCATTCATTGTAAATCCTCCAATTTGTCAGTTTCTATTTTTAATTTCCAAGTTAAATATAAAACTATAACTATTATAGCAAAAAATACCAAAAAACTACTAATCATTTTTTCAAAAAAACAATTTATCAAATGCATTAAAAATAAAAGCTATCATACCAAATAATGCAGTTAAAACAATTCCCCAAGCTAATCGGTAATTTGATACTTTTTCTTTTTGTTTATCTAATTGGCTCATATTATCCTCTCTTCTTTTGCTTGTTTTAAATATTTTGTATTTTAATCGTGGTAGGTTACCATCGGCTAATCCGGCAAGGGTGGCGGGTAGGGAGTTGGGATAGCCCAACTGAAAGGTAGCCGATGGATAGGATAGTTATAGTCCTATTGATAGTGACTCTTGCCCTGTATCTTACTATCACAATTATATCACAAATTTTTTTATTACTCACTTTTTTATTTTCCATCTTTTTTTTATTTTCTCTGTCAATAAAGGTTAAAATTTCTTTTAAAATAAAATCTTTTAATTTATTAAACGTAGGAGCTTCTCCTTTTATTAACCCTTCTAATTTTTCATCTTCTTTTTCCTGTTGTTTATATTTCAAAATGGTTGTTATATAATCGTCTGTATAGGTAATATAATATTTTCTGACATTATAAAGGAACTCTTTTGGAGTTAGGATTTTTTCTTTTAACATATAAGCAATATCATAAAAATCCCTTATTTTAGTTACCTTCTTTTGTAAAAATATTATATGCAATATCCCTGTCTCTTAATATATAGGCTTCATTTAATTTCTCTTTTTCGGATATATTCTCAAATAAGTTTTTTTCAGGCAAAAATTTTTTATATTTTTTTATAAGCTTTTCTTCAAGTTCTTCTTGAGATATTAATTTATCCGGATAAATATGATTAATACTTAATTTGTTTCTTAAAAATCTTGAAATTGTTTTTCTTTAAGAAAAAAAATAAAATTTGCTTATCAAACCAATCAACATATTTTGAATAAGGCATACTCCTAACATCAATAACTACATCAATATTATATTTTTTTAGTAAATTAGTAAAATTATCTAATGTGTGAATAGAATGTCCTATTGTAAAAATTGTTTTCATTTTTTTTTACTTTTGTGTTTAATTCAAAACAGGGGCAGCCTACCCCTCTTACCATCTGCTTATCATATTCCTGTCTATTGAACCGACCTGTCTGCTTACAGAACTGATATTTGAATTGACGCTTGCCAAATCGGCTGAGATGACTTTTTGGAGTTTTAGTATATCTCCTCTTATTGTTCCTGTACTATCGCCTAAAAGTTCTGCTATATGAACAATATTATTGCCTAACGCTTCATAAAGCTCATCGCCGTTTTTGTCTATATATTTTTTCAATTCCTCAACAGCTTTGTCTATTTTGTCAAGTTTTTCTTCGTCAATATCTAAATTCTCTTTCATCTATTTTTTTCATGATGAGATTAAAGGCATTGTCAAGGGCCTGCAATATTTTCATCTGTTTTTCTCTTTGTTCCTTGTTTTCTTCCATATCCATTTCAGCTTTTTCTTTAACGATTTCCATTTTATTTTTAACGACATCTACCGCTTTGCCTATCGTTTCAGTTAAAACGCTTTTAATCATAGTGTTTATATCCTGGGATATGAAAGACTGCATTTCCATTCTTAATCTTTCTTTTTCTTCTGATAGGGCGTTATACATTTTTTCCCTGTTTTCGTAAAGATGTTTGCTTAATTTTTCGTCTAATTTTTCTTTTTTGTCTATCACCTCTTCGACTATTTGGGCTAATTTTTCTTCGCTGCATTGTATCATAGCGTCTCCTTTTTTTCTAATTATATAATTTTTTTTTTGTCTAAAAATTATAATTCTTCTCATTAGCTTTCCTTTTTTCTATTAACTCGTTAAATTGAATTCTCTTTTGTGTTAGTTTAGCAAATAATTTTTTAATTATACAACCTGCTTTGATTTTTAAATTGTAAAAATCATCTTCAAGCTCTTTAATCCTTTGCTCGTATTCTTCTATTATTTTTTTGTATTCTTCAGTTCCCGACGCCGCTTTTTTAAGCTCCTCGTTTTCGGTTTTTACGTTTGCGTCTTATCTCTTCCCAATACAACTATTCTTAAAGATAAATTTTATCTTTCTCTAGATATAAAACAATCTATTATTCCTAAATATACTTTATTAGAAGAATTAAAATATCATAAAAAATCAAATTTAATAAATAAAGAAGTAAGGCCAATAGGTAATCAAAATATAGGTATTATAAAAAAAATTTTGTATCCTAATGTAAATTATTTTAAACAAAAAGGTAAAAAAATACAAATCCAGCAAGAACCTATTGTAGGAATAATATTTAAAAAGAATAATAACAATATAATATATTCTTACCTTGCAAGTCATTTAAAATTTTACTATTCGCCTAAAGATATAAATAATTCCAAATGTTGAAAGAAAGAGTTTTATTGAAAATGCCATAAAAAAGAGTAATATTGCTTATTTAAATATTCAGCCTTATCAAAAACAATTTTATAGATTTTATCCTGTAAAATTTATAGGTTTTAAAAAGGTAGATTATATAACAAATTTATTAGTTAAAACGAATGAAGATATTATAACTATTTATCCTAAAAGGATACCTACTATTTTGAAAAAAGAAAAAAATATAATAAAAACTATTATTCTAATTGATGGAACGATTAATACTTCTAAAACCACATACATAAAAAATCTTTTTAAAGGAGTAAAATCAATTTATGAAAAAACAAATGTAGAATTCAAATTAATAAATAAAAAAGATTATTCCATTGAAGAATTTAATTCTCAAAATATTGTAAATAAGGTTTTACAATATAAAAATGATAATGTTTGGTGATTACAATCGGATCAGAAAAAAATTTAGATTATTATGAAGACATGAAAAGAAAATTATTTAAATATGGATTTATTACTCAAAATATAATATATGAACATTTAATTACTTCCAAAAATTATGAAATAAATAATTTACTTTTGCAAATTTTAGTTAAATATGGGATGATACTATTAAATTAGTTCGCAAATACTATTAAATTAGTTTTCTTGCAGTGTTATAAGAAACTCCGCTTAATTTTGCCACCTGATAAGCGTTTACCGGTTTGCCTTGTAATCTTAAAAGATTAACAGCGTTTTGAATCTTCTCTTTTGTCTTTGTAGTCTTAACAGCTCTTGCCTTTTCCGGATTTCTTAACCTGTTAATAACTTTTGAATTTATTAACAGCATATTAATTGCGTTAACAATCTCAACATCGCTTATTTTGCCCGTTATTACTGCGTCAATCAGTCTGTTAGGCAACGTAAATTCTATGTTTTCAAGCTTTAATCTCATTTCAATCCTTTCATTTTATATTATAGTTTAACTATTTAATGTATATTATATAATAACTATAGCTAAAAATCAAGTATAAAGACTGCATACACTTAAAAAACAATAAAAAATCGTTAAAAAAATAACGAAAAAACGGCAAAAGATGATAAAAAATAATCAAAAATTGATTAATTTAGCTTAAATGCTTATTTATATTGTTATAGTTTATATAAAAAATAATAAAGTATAAATATAACAACTATAATATAACTTGCTTGTAGTTTTTCAACAATTTGTTTTAAAGTTTCAAAATCTTCTTTTGAATATTTACCACTTTTCTTTACTTTTTCAATATCTTTTTTAAAAATTTTTAACATTTAAATACCTAAATCGTCAAATAATTCTTTAGTAGTTTCATAGGTTTGAATATTTTTATTATTTTCAATGTTGTTAATTCTTTTCTCTAATTCTTTACTTGGAACTTTTAAATCAAATGGAATACCTTTCTCCATAGCAACTTTTGCTAAAAAGATATTTACAGCGTCCCCAAAAGATAATCCTAATTTTTTAAATACTTCTTTTGCTTCATCGTAAAATTCTTTTTCAACTCTTATACTGGTTTGCATTCTCATAGCAATCCTTTTTTTTATTCATTATACACCAATTGGAGTATAAAATCAAGTTTATATAGATTTGAATTGTGTTAAGTTTTAATAGAGATTTTTTATGAAAAAAATTGCAATTAATAATAATTTATTAAGTTGACTATAAGAATTACAATTTAAAAAAACTTATCCACTAAATCTTTTTTCTTTTCAAGATAATTAAGCCCTGCAACACCAATTAAAAGCAATGAGCTTACCTTAAAATTGCCCTCTATTCCATAATAAACAGCTGGAACTATAAAGCAAAAAAGAATGTAGATATATTTAAGTTTTTCTATCATTTTTATTTCTCGTGTTTTGGATTGTGTTTAGTATCCGGTTTTACTAATAAAGCAAATATAAGACCTGCTAATAAAAATGCTCCAACTCCTAAATAAGTCATTAATACGCTATTCATCGCTTGCTCCTTTATTTATTAAATTATATCACTTATTGTCAATTAATTATTATTATCCTAAAAGTTACTTTTAAAGTAAATTTTAGCTTTAATAACTTTACCAAATTTAGCTGTTATAATAGAAAAGGCTGTTTCAATACCTTTTCTTATTTTTCTTTTAATAAAATATTCTTTATCTTTTTTCATATTGTTTCTAAAAACAGGATTTATGATTTTATCAGTATTTAAACTTCTGTTGAGCTCATCTTCTAACTTCTTCTCCATAATCTTCCACAAACTGTCTAAAAAAGATGAAAGATTAAACTTTTTATAATTCTTTTTATATTTCAAATAAATTTATTTAAAAAGGATAAAAATCCTTCAACAGTATTGGTAGTGTAGTACTTAGAACCAACATATTTCATTGAATATCTAATTTGATGAATAATACACCTTTGTACTATAGTTTGAGGAAAAACAGAGTTTATTGCTTCACTAAACCCTTTTAATCCGTCAACAGAAGCTATTAAAATATCTTTTACTCCTCTGTTTTTAAGCTCTGTTACAATGTTTAACCAAAATTTTATTTTAAACACCATAGCATCCATATATACTATTGGATATATGTTATCTATTATTCTTGAAATTAAGCTATCACTCATTTCTACATCATACATCTCTTTTACCTGTTTTTCTATATCTCTTAAACTCATCCCTCTCGCATACATTGCTATTATCTTATCATCTATCCCACTGATAGTCCTTTGGCCTTTTTTTACTATTTGAGGCTCAAATTCACTCTTTCTGTCTCTTGGAATATTTAACCTAATCTCTCCACTGTCACTACGAACTGTTTTTGAGCTTTTTCTAATTTATATATTTGTTACATATATATTCGATTATTTCTTTTTCATTTTTTGCTTTAATTAAAAATTTATTTATATCTCCTAAAGCAATATTTAGTCTTTTTGAAATTTCTTCGATGGTATAATCTTTCCAAAAACCAAAAATATCTTCGCATCTGTTTTTTTGATAAAAAGTATTTTTCTATATTTTTAGAAACATTTATAATTTCTTTATTAGTACATTTTTTTCTTTTAAAGTTATTTTTTCTCCGTTTAATCTTTTTTGATTTATTTTTCTGATTTTTTCTCTTATGCTTTCATTTTCTATATAATCCAACGGATTTATTTTATTAAAATCTTTTCTATCTATATTTAAAATATTTAATAAAATTTTATTGGCATAAAGCAGATTTTTTCTATAAATAGCCACACCAAAAGGTGCATATTCATCCAAAATTTTATATATTTCTTCATAGTTATAAAGTTTTTCATACATTTTTTCAAAAACAGAGGCAATTTTTTCAAATTCTTTTAAAAAATATTTATACTTTGTAACTTTTTCCAATTCTTTGATATCATCTAATCCTTTAACTAAAGTATTAAAGACAAAATCAATATCGTTAATTATCTTTTTAAGAAAAATCAATCCAAAAATAAATAATAAAATTAAAACTATTATCTCAGCTAAAAACATTTTTAAAAAATGTTTTTCAAAAATCAACAGTTTTTTACTGTAATCAATAGAAAGAGCCAAAATAATTTTATTATTTAGAGGATAATAAATTATTAAATTTTCATTTTTAATGTTATATAGTCTATTTTTATTTTTTATTACAATATTAACAACATTAAACCCGTTTTTTTCAAAAATTTTTTTACTTAATATTTCATAAACTACTAATTTACCGTATTTTTTAGTCTCATTGGTATTTGTAATATCTGTTATATAAACAAAATATATATTATTATTTATTAAATAAACACTAAATCCATTTTTTTTGTAGTTAAAAGGGGGCAGTTTTTTTAAAATTATCTCTTTATTGTTTTTTACAGCTCTGCCATAAACTAAATTTAAATTTTTATCTAAAAATATCATGCCATCAATTCCAAGATTTAATAATGTATCTCCTCCCCCGAAATTTGATTTGATAAACTCATTGTTTCTATTTTGTATAAAATTATATGCATCATCCCACTCAGCCCAGTCATTTGTTATTTTTTCCAGAAACTGTTTTTCTTTTTTTATAATAAAATCAACCTGGGATAATTTTTCCTGAACATAATCTTCAGTAAAATTATTAAACAAATTATGGTAAGAATATGAAAAAAACCCGACAATCAATAAAATGGAAATAAATACATAAAAAATATAATACTTTAGCAGCTTTCGGTAAATATTCATTACTAACCTTTTCACAAATTTTTTAAATATATTTTTATAATAATACCAAAACAAATATTCATTTATCCATCTTAATAAGATTATTAACAATAAAATGAGAAATATTAGTGACAGACACTTTTAGTATAAGAAAAAATGGCGGAGAGGGCGGGATTCGAACCCGCGGTACCCTAAACGGGTACAACGCCTTAGCAGGGCGCCGGTTTCAGCCACTCACCCACCTCTCCGTTTGTGGAGTAAAATTATACCAAAATTTTTATTTATTGCAAGAAATATAAAAAAGGATTTAATAAATTTTAAATCCTTTTATTAAAATCTGTGATGGGAACAGGATTTGTCCAAACTCATTTTTTCTGTTTTACCTTTTAAAAATCTGTTTACTGCCTCTTCTACCGTATTTGTAGAATCATCATAATATACATCTATTCCCTCATTTATAAATCCTTCAAGGGGTCTTGGGCCGATTCCCGCAACAATCAAGGCATCAGCTCCGAGATTTTTAATATTGCTAACGGCATTACCGCATGCCCCATCGCCATGGCCTGAATTTTGAGCAAAATCAACATCTTTTATTTCACCGTTTTCAATATCAACCATTACATAAAAAGGCGCTCTTCCGAAATGAGCCCCTCTTTTCGCCATTAATCCGTCAGGGGTATTTGTAGGAATTACTATTCTCATTTTAATTCTCCTTTTATATTTTCTAAAATTTCAGGTGCCCTCTCACCTGCGTTTTTTCTAACTTTTATTATTTTTATACCTTCAAGTTCCAACGCATCTTTCATATTCGGTCCGACCGCTCTTACAACAATATAATCACACCCGTCAACTTTTGATGCTTTTACATGTTTGTGATGATGGGCAACTTCATCTTCGCTGTGTTCCTCCTGATGCCCTTCTTCATGTTCGTGCTCTTCTTTTGCGTGAGTGTTTTCATTTAAAGAAAGTAATTTAAAATTATTTCCTTCATATTCAAATATTGCAAAATACGGTGCCCTGCCCGTTCTTGTTACAATTTCTAAATTTTCACCCTCTACCGGAACTGCTATTTTCATTATCATCCTTTTTTTATTTAAAATAACACAATTTTATTTATAAGTCAATTTTTAAGAGGCTTTGGATTAATAAAGTTCTCACCTTTAATAATTTTATCCCACATATAATAATCACTCCATTCCTTTTTTATCTGATCGCTGAAAATAATCTCTTTTAAATTAATTTCTCCCATATTTTCAATATTATACGCATCTTCCCTAAAACACCGGGCATATCCCGTATCCGTTTCGTGGACTATTACAGAATTAACTTTTATGTTTTTTTCATTGTTTCGAAACACAGTTAAACCTAAAACTCTATCAACCATTAAAAAGAATACCCTGCTAAACTGTTCGGCAGATGGATTTACGGGCAATATTATCCATCTTTCGCTAAATTTTTTAGCAAATTCAATATATTCGGAGTTATCATATTTCCATAATGTTATGGCATGGTCAAAACTGTCTATTAATTCTTTAATAGTAGTTTTCATAAGACCGAAATCATATACCATCCCTCCGTTATCCAAAAAATTTGATTCAAGCAAAATTTCCACTTTATAGCTGTGCCCGTGAATTGAGCGGCTGCAACGTCTGCTTGTACAGTTTCTTACAATATGTGCATTTTCAAATTTAAAAAGTTTTCTAATAATCATCAAACTCCCTTTTTTTTACCAAAAATTCTGATATGAAGCCTGTCGGAATAGCAAAAATTGTTTTTCAGACAAAATTCAAATACGCTTTTTGCATTATTTTCAAGCTTTTCTTTACTTTCTCCCATAGGCATACAGTAAATATCCAAATTTATTCCTTCGGTTATATCAAAAATTTCTTTCTTTAATTTTTCTAAATTGTTTTTATCCACAACAAATTTAAAAAAACTTTTTTTTGCGTTTTTTGCAATATTTTTTATAGCCTCTTTTTTTACTCTTTTATCATACATTTCCCCGCTGTTAGATAATTTAACACTCATAGCAAAAACAACATCTTTATATCTTGGATATTTTTCAAAATCTATATTAATAGTGGCATTTGTTTCAACGGTAATATTTCCTCCGTAATTTTCTACCAAAGGGTAAATCTGTTTATAATAAAGAATAGGCTCGCCGCCTGTAATCACCAAATCTTCATTTTTTTGTTTTAAAGAATTTATTCTGTTTATTATTTCGTCAATATCAATCTTTTTCCATTCTTTTTCGTATTTTTTATTAACGGCATAATAACTGTCACACCCCTTTTCACCAAATCCCGGACACTTAAGGTTGCATCCCCCTAGTCTTAAAAAGATACTTACTCTTCCGGCATATTTTCCCTCGCCCTGAATGGAGCGGAATATTTCAGATACAGGTAAATTCTTTTTCAATCAAAACCTTTTTGTTTTTTAAAATTCTTACTGTAAATTTATCTCCTTTTTCTACCCCTCCGACGCCTTTTGGCGTTCCGCTCATTATAATGTCTCCATCTGCAAGCCCAAAAATTTTATCAATATCTTTAACTAAAAAATCCGGCTTATAAATCATTAAAGAAACATCGCCTTTTTGGACTAATTTTCCATTTTTATAAACCTCTATTTCCAAATTTTCAGTTTCATCAATTTCAACGAAATCACTAAAAACTGCGGCATTTTTAAACGCTTTTGCCCTCTCCCATGGAAGTCCTTTTTGTTTAAGTCTGCTTTGAATTTCTCTAAGAGTTAAATCAAAACCAAAACCGACACCCACTATTTTTTTATTTTGAATTAAAAAAGAAATTTCCCCCTCATAATGTGTGTTAAGCTCTTTTATATGTTCAACATAATTTCTTCCGACACAATTATCCATTTCACAAAGTCTCGCATATCCTTTTCCAACCCTTGCAACCGGTTCAAATTCTCCTTCAAAATACATTTTTTTTATTTCAAGAAAAAAAGCGACATTTACCATTTCTTCTTTTTCAAAAGTTCCGTATAATGTGGTTAAAAATGCCCTTTTACATCCTTTTACAATCGGTGGAAAATCAGCATCAATTTTTTCAAGTTCTATTCCGAATTTTTCCGCTTCGTTTACCCCGTATGGCAATACTTCGCTTGTTTTATCCATCTTTTCGGTTAGTTCAACTGGCACTAAACATACTGTCGCTTTTTTTGTCTGTTTAATATTTACCAGAGTATCTTTTGGCTCATTTATATCATGTCTTTTTTTCTTTGCCACACTTACCATAACAATGGAAGGCTCCCCGCATACACCCATAAAATAACTAAACGGAGCCAAATTAACTAATCCGTTGTTTTCTGTTACTATCCAAGCAATCGGACGGGGGATTATATTATCCGACATTAATTTGTATTTTTTAATTTTTTCAATTTTAGAAAAATCTATTATCTCATTTTTTTTATTTTTAATTATGATGAAAATAACAAAAAATTTGAAAAAACATTATCCGCCATTAGTTTGGATTTAAATAAAAATGATAAAACCAAACTGATTAACCTCTTTTGCTTTAAAAGATGCAAAAAATTTATCAAAAAAATTAAAATTAAAATGTTATCCCACAGATATTAAAATAAATTCCAATCCTGTAAATGTCAAACCGATGTTCAAACCTATGTATAAGACTTTTTTTAAATGCCCCACACGGTAATTACAATTTTTCTAACACCCGGGCGGTTTCTGTGTTCATTTAAATAAATCCCCTGCCAAGTCCCAAGATTTAATTTTCCATTGGTTATCGGAATATTCAGACTTACCCCGAACATAGAAGATTTAAAATGGGCGGGCATATCATCCGCCCCTTCCAATGAATGGTTATAATTATATCCGTCAGGCACTAAAGAAGAAGAAATTTCTTCCATATCAATTCTGACCTCAGGGGAGACGTTTTCATTGATAGTAAGGGATGAGGAGGTATGCTTTAAAAACAGATTTATTATTCCGACATTTACATCGCTTATGTTTACTGAATTTAAAATTTTATCCGTAACAATAAAAAAACCCCGACTTGGGACTTTTATAGAAATTTCTTTTTGTCTAAAAATCATCGAAGCTTAAACTGCCTTTGGAATAGTTTACAACATTGCCTTCGAAAAAGTTGGTTTTTTGCTCATTAAAACTAGAAAAGCTGTCAAACCAGCTGATAGGATTTTTAAGTCCCGCTTCTGGAAATAAAAGCTCGATTCCCATGGCATTTGCCCTTTTATTTGCAAGATATTTGGTAAACCTGTCTGTTAATTCCCCGCTTGTTCCCAAAATCTGGTCTTGTGTAATATACCATCCCCAGTCTCTTTCAAGCTCATAAGCCGCATAAAGCATATCTTTTATATTTTTTATAACTTCAGGAGTAAAAAGCTTTGGAAATTCTTTTTTTATCTCTTTAAAAATATTTGCAAAAAGGGCTGTATGCGTCACCTCATCCCTTTGGATAAATCTTATCATCTGGGCACTTCCAATCATTTTACCTGCTCTTGCCAACACATAAAAAGCGGCAAATCCGTTATAAAAATAAATACCCTCTAAACACTGATTGGCCACAATCATATAAATCTTTGCCTCGTCATCGCCCGCGAGAGCTTTAGCTCCCCACTCTTCATATACATTGCCTATAAATTCGTTTTTCTTTCTAAGATTTTCATCTGTTCGCCACATCTCATATATTTCATCCGTATTAAGGGAAATACTGTCGACCATTACGGCATAACTCTGGGAATGAAGAGCCTCTTCATATGCCTGCCTGACCAGACACATATTAACCTCAGGTGCTGTAATCCAAGGGTTTACATGGTCGGGCGTATTGTTTGTCTGAATTGAATCCATAAAAATCAGTTGGGCCAATGCCTTATCGTACATATTTTTTTCCGCCGGCAGTAAATTTTTATACTGTCTTGCATCATCTGTTAAATCAACTTCCCTTGGAAACCATGTGTTTGCAAGCATCATCTCCCACAGATTATATGCCCAGGGATATGAGAGTTTATTAAGATTAATCATCCCTTCGGTACAACCGTTAATTATAGAGGTGGTTGAACCTCTGTGCATCGGACAGTTGTAATTAAACAACTTTTTTATTTGCATTTTTACTCCTTATATTCAATAGTTTTTTATATTTTTTCATTTTACATTTTCCATTTTAAATTTTACATTAATTACTGGCACCCGAAGCATTCAACACTTCTGTCCATCACCTCTTCTTTTATTTCAGGAGACTGGCTTCTTAAATAATAAAACGATTTTAATCCCAGTTTCCATCCAAGTATATAAATTTCATGGAGATACTTCCCGCTTGCTTTGTCTGTAGTAATAAATATATTCAGACTCTGCCCCTGGTCTATCCATTTTTGCCTTATTGCGGCGGCTTTTACCAAAACTCTCTGGTCAAGCTCATACGCCGGAGTATAAAACATATAGGTTTCGGCACTGAGATTTGGCACAACTACAGGAATAAGTCCGCTTAAATTCTCCTCATACCATTTTCTTTTATAAACAGGTTCTATTGTCTGGGTTGTTCCTGTCAAAATAGAAATGGAACTCGTAGGCGCAACGGCCATTAAATATCCGTTTCTAATTCCGCCTTTTACCTTTTCCCTTAGACCTTCCCAGTCATACTTCATTGCCGTAAACAAATCTTTTTCAACAAGTTTTTTAGCTTCTTCATTGGCTGTATCCATAGGAAGTATGCCTTTAGACCATCTGCTGCCCTCAAATTCGGGATATTTTCCTTTTTCCCTCGCCAAATCACAGCTTGCACTGATTGCATGATAACTGATGCCTTCAAATATTTCATCTATTATTTTAAAATGCTTGTCGCTTCCCCAAAAAATCTGTCTTTCGGCCAGCATCTGGGCTTCACCCATTGCCCCGAGACCGATTGCCCTGTTTTTAAGATTCGTATCTTTTGTTTTTCTAACCGGATAATAATTCAAATCAATTACATTATCAAGCATTCTGATAGCAATCGGTACAACCTCGCCAATTTTTTCAGGTGTATTTACTTTGCTTAAGTTTACACTCGCAAGGTTACAAACAGCTGTTTTCCCGCCAAATGGCACTTTTTCAACAATATAAACTTTTTTACCTTCAATTGAATCAAGCGAAGTTATTTTTTTGGCTTTTTTAGTTACTTTTACACCTCCGCTTTCCACCTCAATTTCGTCATCTTCTTCAAAAACAGAAAAACTCTCATCTTCAAAAGTTACTTTTACCTTATAATGGTTCGGCTCGGTATTTTGAAATATTTCTGTACAAAGGTTTGAACTTCTGATAATTCCTGAATGGTTATTTTGATTACGTCTGTTGGCATTGTCTTTAAAACAAAGAAACGGATTGCCTGTTTCATAATATTCAAGCAAAATTTTTTTCCATAATTCCTTTGCTTTTATTTTTTCTTTTGTAATATTCGGGTCGTTTTCATATTCTATATATTTTTTTTCAAATTCCTCCCCGTATAAATCAGTCAAATCTTTAGTTTCATACGGGTCAAACAGGCTCCATAGTTCATCGTTTAAAACCCTTTTCATAAATAAATCAGGAATCCATAAAGCGGGAAATAAATCATGCGCCCTTCTTCTCTCTTCCCCTGAATTTTTCTTTAAATCCAAAAAGTCCATAATATCCATGTGCCATGGTTCAAGGTAAACGGCTATTGCCCCTTTTCTGGTTCCGAGCTGATCCACCGCAATTGCCACATCATTTGTAATTTTTAGCCATGGAATTACTCCGCCTGCAGCATTTTTATGGTTGTCGATAAAACTTCCGAGCGCCCTTATTTTACTTACATCCCATCCAATTCCGCCTCCAAATTTAGATAAAAGTGCCATCTCTTTATAATCATCAAAAATACCTTCTATATTATCGTTCATACTTCCTACATAACAAGAGCTGAGCTGATGCCTTGTAGTTCTTGCATTAGATAAAGTTGGAGTTGCTACCATTACTTCAAATTTAGAAATTACATCATAAAATTTCTTAGCCCAATATCCTCTAATTGATTTTACATCATTTAAATTTATTTTTTCCTTATCTTCTTCTGGAATAGAAGAAAGATTTGTTTCATTTTGAGCAAGAAACATGGCAACGCCCATAAAAAGCTGCTGAGGCAGTTCTATAGGGTTATTTTCCCTGTCTTTAATGATATATCTGTCATAAAGCGTTTTTATTCCAAGATAAGTAAAGAGCAAATCCCTTTCGGGTTTTATATAATCATTCAGTTCATTTAAATCATATTTTTCTTTAAGCCCCGGTAAAATCCTGCCTGCAGTTTCGCCTTTTTTAAAATATTCCTCTAAAGAGTTATAACCTGTAAAGCCTGAGACTTTATGATACAAATCGTATAAAAAAAGCCTTGCGGCAACAAAATTCCAGTTTGGCCTGTCTATATCGATTTTATCAACAGCTGTTTTAATTAACGTCTGCTGAATCTCTTCTGTTGTAATTCCGTCACGAAATTGGAGCTTTGCATCAAGCTCTAATTCGCTGTAATCCACACCTTCAAGACCTTCACAGGCAGCCATGGTATATTTTCTAATTTTAGAAATATCTAAAAGTTCTCTTCTGCCGTTTCTTTTAATAACAGTAATTCCTGAATACATTATTCTCCTTTGAATGTAGAAAAAATTTTATGAAGTCTAAAAGAAATAATATCAAAAAAAACTTAAAAAAAAATAATGAAAAAGAGATTAAGAGAAGAGTTTTATCAAACTAACCCCTATAAACGCCGCAATATAGGCAAATACGTTTGGATAAACCGTATAAAAAATTCTCCAGGCCCACTGTGGCACTTCTGCATAAAATGTACTCATGGCTGCAACACACGGGGAATAAAACATAACAATTATAATCATTGCAACCGCAGCAGTAAACGGCATAGAATTTTTTATTTTTTCTATTAATGCTTTACTTGTTTCATCCGCTTCACCAATTCCGTATAATTCGGACATAGTTCCGACAACCGCCTCTTTTGCGGCAAGTCCCACAAGAAGACTGACATCTTCCTTCCATCCCAAATCAAGAGGCTTTGTAAAAGGTACCATTAATTTTCCCACTCTGGCTATATATGAATTTTCTAAAATTTCCTGCTGCATTTTATTTGCTAAAACTTCTTTTTGATTTGCGTTTGCACTTTGAATCAAAGGCTCATATTTTTTAACAATATCGGCTCTCGGATAAGCGCTTAAAAACCAGATACCAAATGCTGTAATACCGATAAAAACACCCGCTTTTCTTAAAAACAGTTTTGTTTTTACCCATAAATCAAAAATAACAGCTTTTATTTTTGGAAATCTGTATTTTGGAAGTTCCATAACAAACGGCTCCGGCTCCCCTTTGAATAAAACTATTCTTAATATTTTTGCAACAATAAGCCCCGTCAAGGCACCGCCCAGATAAATGGCAAACATAACATCGCCCTGGAGTGAAGGTGCAAAAAAAGCACTTACCAATAATACATAAATAGGAAGTCTGGCCCCGCAGCTCATAAATCCTATAACAAGCATTGTTATAAGTCTGTCTTTTGGATTTTTGAGCGTTCTTGCCGCCATATATGCAGGAACTGAACAACCAAAACCTGATACAAGAGGAATAAATGCCCTCCCCTGCAGTCCAAATCTTTTTAAAACACCGTCCATCACATAAGCGGCCCTTGCCATATAACCGGTCTGCTCAAGCAGATTTAGCCCCAAAAACAAAATCAGGATATTTGGCAAAAACATAACAACCGCCCCGACTGCCGGAATTACACCTTCAACAAGTGCTTGTTTTATCATACTCTCGGGCATTGCATTTCCAACCCAACTTCCAAAAATATTAAATCCGGCATCAATCCAGTCCATTGGAACTGCACCCAAAGAAAACGTTAACTGAAAAATAGCCCACATTACAAATAAAAATATAGGAAGCCCTAAAATAGGATGAATTAAAATTTTATCTATTTTTTCTGTTAAAGTCTCTTTTTTTGCTTTTTTTGCTATCTGGGTGACTATTCCTTTTGCTAAAGCAAGTCTTTCTTCAAAAAGAATGGTTTTTGTATCTTCTTCAGAATATTCACCCCTTAAAATATCTTTTGATTTTTTAAGTTCGGGCATTAAGTCCGCAAACCATGGTTTTTCATGAATTATTTTGTAAATATCCTCATCATCTTCAAGAAGTCTTATCGCCACAAATCTTTTTGAAAATTTATCACAGTCTTTAATAAAAGGTTTTAAGTTTTCGATTGTCTCTTCCACTGTTTCAGAATAATAAATTTTTGGAATGTTCTTTTCTTCATATGCTTTAATTACTTTTTGAAAAAGTTCTTCCAATCCAAATTTCTCTTTTGCCGAAACGTTTTCGGCCTTTATGTTTGTAAGTTTAAAAAACTTGTCTGTATCAATTTCCCCGCCCTGCCTTGAATATTCGTCATACATATTAAAAGCGATTGCCATAGGCCTCCCTAAATCCGCTATCTGAAAAGAAAAAACCAGATTTTTTTCAATCTGATTTGAATCAACTACATTTAAAATTAAATCATATTCCTCATTTAGTAAAAATTTTTTGGTTACATCTTCTTCCGGTGTATATGTATGAAGAGAATAAGTGCCCGGTAAATCGATAAGCTTTATTTTGTAACCGTCTCTAACAAACTCCACTTCTTTTTTTTCAACCGTAACGCCTGAAAAGTTTCCGACATGAAGCGTTGCGCCCGAAATGGAATTGATTAAATGGCTTTTCCCGACATTGGGCTGACCGACAAGGGCTACTTTAATCTCTTTCATTTTCTCTCCTTACTTCAATCTCTTTAGCTTCTTCTTCTCTTAATGCTACCGGGATATTGTTAACTTCTACTTCATAAGTGTTTTTTGCAAGTGTGTGTTTTAAAACCTTTACCTCTTCTCCTCTTGCAAACCCCATCGAAAACAGCCTGCTTTTTAAAGGTTCTTTTGCCAAAATTTTTTTAATAATTCCGCTTTCGCCAATTTTTAGTTCATTAAGCCTCAAGTCATCTCCTTTTTTTAAAACAATATTACCACTACTTTAAAAAAACTTTTTTGATATACATCAATAAATGGTATAATTATTTAAAAAAAGGTAAATTATGGCAGCACCTATTTTAAAATATACCTATGAAGATTATAAACTATGGAAAGGCGATTGGGAATTAATTGAGGGTTTTCCAATTGCTATGGCACCTAGCCCCATTATCAATCATCAATATCTTTCTACAATGTTTGCAATTCAAATTGGAAATTCCATAAATGACAATAAATGTGAAGAGTGTATTGTAATAGTTGAAGAAGATTATATTGTAAATGAAACTACTGTTTTAAGACCAGATGTTGCAATGATTTGCAATGAAGAAAATAATTTTATTACAAAAGCACCGGAAATAATTGTAGAAGTAATTTCTACTTCAACCGCAAGAATTGATGAAAATGAAAAATTTAAAATTTACGAAAAAGAGGGAGTGAAATTTTATATACTTGCATATCCGGATTTTAAAATGGCAAAAGTTTATGAAAACAAAGATGGATTTAAAAAAATAGGTGATTTTTCAAATGAAAAAATAACCATTAATGCAAAATGTAAAATTGAAATAAATTTTAATGATATATTTAAAAAATTAAGGGGATAAAATGAAATTGACTACTCCACTAAAATCCAATTCAATAAAAATAATGCTTCTTGGCTCAGGTGAGCTTGGAAAAGAAGTGGCGATAGAAGCCAACAGACTGGGATGTGAGGTAATTGCGGTGGACAGATATCCAAACGCACCGGCAATGCTTGTAGCTGGGAGGAATTATGTAATTAATATGAAAAATAAAGATGAAGTTCTTGATGTAATAAGAAGGGAAAAACCCAATTTCGTATTGCCCGAAATTGAGGCTATTAACATAGAAGCTCTTTTTGAAGCCGAAAATGAAGGTATTCATATCATTCCAAACGCCGAAGCTGTTAATAAAACAATGAACAGAAAAAACATAAGAAAATTCGCGGCTGAAACTTTAGGACTTAAAACAAGTAAATACAAATTTGTAACAAACTATGAAGATTTAAAAAAAGCCTGCGAAGAACTCGGCTATCCGGCTGTGGTAAAACCTGTTATGAGCTCTTCGGGGCATGGACAAAGTATAGTAAAATCTTCTGAAGAAATAATAACCGCCTGGGAATTTGCAAAATCAGATGCCAGGGGAAGTGCAGATGAACTGATAGTTGAAGAGTTTATTGATTTCGATTATGAAATAACCCTTCTTACAGCTAAAAATGACGAAGAAATTGTTTTTTGCCCTCCAATTGGACATATTCAAAAAGGGGGAGACTATATTTTTTCCTGGCAGGAAATGAGAATGAATGAAACAGCCTTAAATAAAGCCCAATACATAGCTAAAACAATAGTTGAAGGTCTTGGAGGAAGAGGAATTTTCGGAGTAGAAATGTTTGTAAAAGGCGATGAGGTATATTTTAGCGAAGTTTCTCCCCGCCCTCACGATACCGGACTTGTAACAATGATTACCCAAACGCAAAGCGAATTCGCCCTTCATATAAGAGCCGTTTTAAATCTGCCTCTTGGTTTTGAATTCCTTACACCTGGGGCAAGTGCCGCTTATAAAGCAGATAAAACTTCTTATACTCCTGTTTTTAATTTTGATAAAGAAATTTTCAGCACTAATTCAAGATTTATAGTTTTTGGAAAACCTTATTCTCATCCTGGAAGAAGAATGGGAGTATTATTAGTAAGCGACAAAAATTCAAAAGACGCTTTAGAAAAAGCCGAACTTCTAATATCCAAAATTTCAATTGATTAAAATTTAATCACTTTTTTCTTTTCTTTATCTTCATCTTGTGAGTTGTGAGTTGTGAGTTGTGAGTAGCCAAGTTACAAGTGGCCAAATAGCCGAATAAAAGGAGGGCAAAATGGATATGGCATGGGTAGTCGACACCTTTTTTGCACTGTTTGCATTTACATTAATTATTTTAATGGTACCCGGTTTTGCAATGCTTGAAGCCGGGCTTGTCAGGACAAAAAATGTATCAACCGTTTTAACGGTTAATACCATGATTTATATTGTTGCAAGTTTGGTGTTTTTCTTTTGGGGATATACATTGGCTTTTGGAGGCTGGAATGAAAGCTCTATGAGTATGTATGCCGCATTTTTGTTTCAAATGGCATTTGTAGGTAAAACCGTTAATATTATGAGCGGAGGAGTTAGTGAAAGGACAAGGATAATTCCACTTGCTATTTTTACAGTTTTTATGGCAGGGCTCATATATCCTCTAATTGTTAATTTCACATGGGGAGCCGATTTGCTTAAAGGAACATTTCTTGATATTTCAAATATGCATGACCTGGCAGGTTCAACAGTAATCCATTCAACCGGTGCATGGGCACTTTTAGCTGCAATATTAATTATTGGCCCTAGAAAAGGAAGATATAAAGATGGCAAAGTAAAAGTGGTTCCTGCCAGTAATATTCCTTTGGTAGTATTGGGCGCTCTGCTTTTATGGATAGGCTGGTTCGGATTTAACGGCGGAAGCGTGGGAAGCATTTCAAGCAAAAATGCCGCTGACACAGTGGCGATGGTTGTTATGAATACAAACAATGCCGGTCTTATCGGCGGACTTGTTGTTATGATTTTGAGTTATCTAACATATAAAAAATTTGATATCACAATGATTTTAAACGGAGCTTTAGGAGGTCTTGTGGCAATTACGGCGGGTGCGGATGTGTTAAGCCCTGTTGCTTCAATTATAGTTGGGTTAATAGCGGGAATTTTGGTATTTTATGCCGTGCCTTTTTTTGATAAATTAAAAATTGACGACCCGGTGGGGGCACTTTCAGTTCATTTGGTAAACGGAATTTGGGGAACAATTGCGACCGGAATCTGGGGAAAAGGTGTAAGTTTAGCTGCTCAAATCAAAGGTGTTATAGTAGTTGGAATTTTTGCATTTATTGCTTCTTATATTATTCTTTATATTATAAACAAATTTATACATTTCAGAGCAGGCGAAGATGAGGAGGTGGAAGGACTTGACGTAAAAGAATGCGGAATAGAAGCTTATCCGGAATTTAAAAGGGCAATTTAAGCTCTTTTAAATTCTAAACTGTGAGAGTTCTTTCATTAAAGCATCTGCTAAACGGTAAATATTGTCAATAGTTTTTGCATTATCTTCTATATATTTTTCATTATTGGCTGAAAGTTCTAAAATTTTATTCATATGAACACTGAATTCCTGCATTTTTTTAACAATATCATTAACGGCGTTTACATTTTCTTCCACACTATTAACAACATTGCTCATTTTAGTCGAAACATTTTCTATTTTTCCCTGAACATCGTTTGCAACTCCGGCAATTTCATTAACTTTTTGAACATTTTGGTTCATTTCCTCATTTGCATCGCTGATTCCCTGAACAATTACATTAATAGTCGCATCTATTTCGCTCAAACTTTTCTGGGTTCTCTCAGCTAATTTTCTAACCTCATCCGCAACAACGGCAAATCCTCTTCCGTGTTCACCCGCCCTTGCCGCTTCAATTGCGGCGTTAAGCGCCAAAAGATTAGTCTGTTCGGCTATTTCTTTTATTACTGATAAAATACTTTTTACACCTTCGGCATTATTCGTAAGTTCATTCATTTTCATGGCCAAATCGTTTTCATTCTGGGAATTTTCCTGAATCTGTTTTATGACCCGTTCTATTTCAGAAATGGTATATCCCAATGCATCATTTGCTTTTAAAATAAGATTTTTAATCTCCTCAGAAGAATTTGCCTCATTGGTTAAATTTTCTTCAATATGTCTGGATTCTTCGGCGGTGGAGATTATGATTTCATTTTCTCTGTTGATATTGTTTTCTATAATTTCAAAATCTTTTTTAAGCTTTACAGATACAGATTTATTTTGATTTGAGCTGTTATACGCAGAAGAGAGCACCTCTCTTAAACTTTCGACAAATTCTCTCAAACTTTTTCTTATGACTCCGAATTCATCATTTTCATATATTCTTATATCAATGGAGAGATCTTTACTTTTGGCAATCGTTAATATTAACGATTTTAAAGAATTAATTTTCATTTCAAGATTTTTTACACTTGTTATTCCAAGAATTATCATAAATATGTTTGCCAAAACTCCCAATATAAACACTAATGGATAAGCATGAATATTATTAATATCATTTTGAATAATATTAGCTATTTTATCGTCAATTTTTTCTAACCTGTTTATTTTTTCAGTAATAGTTTTAAACCAATAAACCGGATCAACTTCAAAATTTCCTGTTTTATGTTTAGAAATGGCAATCTCTCTTAATTTTTCGACTTCTTTAAATGAAGGGGCTTTTATTATTTTAAAATACATTTCTTTGATATTTTTATTTGCAAATGTTAAAAAATCATCATTGAAAGCCTTTTGTTCGGCAACCAATGTAACAAATTTGGTATACATCCCTGGCAAAAATTTATCTGCACCGAATGTTGCACTAAGAACTGCCCTTTCAATCCCCGCTCTTTCTTTTGCTTTTAAAAAACTTGAATAAGCGGCCAGCTCCATTGCAATTTTCGCATTAGGGGCAAGTTTGGCAGTATTTCCTATAATTTTCAGCATATATGAATTCATTGTTGTATACCATTTAACTTCATTTTTTAAAGAAATTTTTAAATTTTCTACTTTGGCTCTTATATTGTTGATATTTGAAAGATAATTATTCAGTATGTTAATATATTTTTTTGTTTCGTTATCCAAAAAAGAGACGTCAATACTTTTCAGTACTTTTTTATACATCGCTATTTTTTCATCTGTCAATTTTCTCTGTTTAGCAAGTAAATTAACAAATTTTTTTCCCTTACTTCCTATAAACCCGGCACTCATACCCCTTTCTTCTTGTGTTTCGTGAATTAAAAGGCTCAGGCTTCTGCTTAATTGCATTATGCTTGAAAGCTCTTTTTTTATGGTTAAAGTATGTTGCCAGTTTAAAAAATCCCTTACATTATAAAATGTTAAAAAAATTGAGGCTAACAATACAATAATAATCATTATGGTGCGTAATGTTAAATTTTTAATACCCATTTTAATCCCTTGTTAATATTTTTTTATTATTATATATAAAAAAAGGAAATTCATGAAAAATTTCTGCCTCCCAAATCAGGACAATATAGAAATATGTTTAAAAGATTTAAAAGGGAAATGGATAATACTTTATTTTTATCCAAAAGACAACACACCCGGATGTACCACTGAAGCAAAAGAATTCAGCCAATTATTGGATGAATTTGAAAAACTAAACGCCGTAATTTTAGGAATAAGTCCTGATTCTGCTAAAAAACACTGTAATTTTATTGAAAAACACGGATTAAAAATAACGCTTTTAAGCGACGAAGAAAAAAAAGTATTAAAAGAATTCGGGGCATGGGGCAAAAAGAAAATGTATGGAAAAGAATATGAGGGAGTAATCCGCTCAACTTTTATCATCAATCCTGAAGGTGAAGTTGTAAAAGAATATAAAAAGGTAAAAGCAAAAGGTCACGCAGTAAAAGTTTTGGAAGATTTAAAAAATTTAGTCAAAAATTAAAACCATGAAATTAATTTTTCAAAAAAACTTTCATTTTTTATTTTTTCTGAAGCTATAATATTATTTATTATTTTATTAAAAAATCTTTTTGTTACATAAAAAGAGTGATAATTTTGAAAAGGTTTTAATATTTTATTTTGCCACTTGTATAAATTTAAATATCTGAAATTAATCAGCTGCGTAATTAATTTTAAAAAATTTCTTTTAGTAATTATATAGGTTTTATCAACATAACAAGGGATACTCCACCCTATCACAGGCCCTATCCTTCCTATATAAGGACCTAATATCCCGCTTCCTATTTCTATCCAGTGACCGTTTTTTTTCAAAAAATTTATATGCCTGTTTACAGAAATTGTATGAGTTTTTTTCCTGATTACATTCTGTTCAAAACAGTATATTGTATATCCATTTTTTATTTTTACAACTTTTTTTACAATACAGGTGTGCCCAAAATATATATTAGATTTGGAATGAAAATTATTGGCAAAAGATAAAATACTTCCGTTTACAGGCGGATGTTCTTCAAAAATTCTATTAAATTTTTTAGAATAAATGTAATTATCCCCTTTTCTTTTTATATCATTGATATTTTTAAATGCAAAACTGGCTCTTGGTTTTACTTTAATATTAATATTCGATACCTGATAATAAATTACTTTTATTTTTTTAGAATTAAAACTTCCTGTCAGGTTATTATATTCTTTAGCCGTGGCAATCCCGTTTCTTTGAATAACTTTTATATGAAAAACTTTCCTGTAAAATCTGTTAACCAATTCTGAACATTGATATTTATCATTCATATTATAATTATTGGCTTTTTCTTTAACATTCATATAGCTTGAAACACATTCTCCGTAATGATTATATTTTACGAATTCTTTTTTGGTTTTTTGCTGAAAATCGAGAATTTGCACAGGTGTTAATTTTTTATAAGGCTTGTCAAAATATTTATTGCTTAATTTATTTATAAAATCTGAATAATTAGGTTCAAATTTTTCCATTTTAAATAAAAATTCTTCTTTTGTTAAAGAATTATCCAATTTGGAATGAAAATTTATCCAAAAATCGTTCCCGGCAAAAAGAAAATTTATTGTAAAAAACAGTATAAACAATATAAATTTTAACATCTTTTTATCCATATTTTAAATTAAAACCCGTATCTTTTCATAGCAGCTCTTGCTTCTCTTTGAAGCTCTTTTTCTTTCATTACCCTTCTTTTGTCATGAAGCTGCCTTCCTTTAGCAACCGCTATTTCGAGTTTTGCCCTGTTTCTTTTGTTAAAATAAATCCTAAGAGGAACTAATGTATAACCCTTTTCACTTGTATATCCGGCAAGTTTTGCTATTTCATTTTTATGAAGCAATAGTTTTCTGGGTCTTTTTTCATCATGCCTAAAGGCCTTATAAGTAGTGTCGAGATTGCTTATGTGCCCCTGCATCCACCAGGCCTCGCCGTCTTTTATTTTTACAAATGAATCTTTTAAATTCGCTCTTCCCTGTCTCAGGGCCTTTACCTCACTTCCTTTAAGCTCGATTCCGGCTTCGTATTTGTCAAAAATATCATAATCATGATATGCTTTTCTGTTCGTTGCAACCGCTTTCATTTTTCACCTTTTCACTTTACACTTTTAATTTTTCACCATAGCCGTTTTTCAAACGGTCAGGTGAGCAAGCTCACTTTTAACTTTTCATTTTTCACTCTAAACTTGACCTCTTAGCTTCTTGGCAACTTGGCTACTTGGAACTTGCATACTTAGAATTTGGCTACTTGGCAAGCTCACAACCCCGCCGCTTTTCAAGCAGCCGGGCAAGCTCACAATTCACCACTCACTATTCACTTATAAACAGCGTTCCTTTAATATGATTTCCTTTTAAAAATTCTTTTACACTCTTTAAATCATTGCCGTTGGTTAAGAACATAGGTATTTTTCTATCCATTAAAAATTTGGCCGCTTTAAGTTTTGTTACAATGCCCCCCGTTGCAAATTTATCATTGGGATTACATTCGGCATTTAACCAGGTGTCTTTTATTTCTTTTACAGTCTTAATAGGCAGGGCGTTAGGATTTTTCTTAGGATTGTCCGTATAAAAAGCATCAATATCGCTAAGCATTATAAGCAAATCACCCCCAAAATAATATGTTACATAAGCACTCAACTGATCATTGTCTCCAAAAATTATCTCTTCTACAGAAACTGAATCATTTTCGTTTATAATTGGAATAACTTTATTTTTTAGCAAAACATTTATCATTTTTTTTGCATTGCTGCTTCTTTTTCTACTGTCAAAATCTGCCGCCGTTACCAAAACCTGAGCTACTGTAATATTGTATTTATGAAATCTTTCTTTATATTCCCTCATTAATAAAGGCTGCCCTATCGCCGCAAGAGCCTGTTTGTTTTCCAGTTTATTTTTATCCATAGGACATTTCGTATAACCTGCCCCCACGGCACCTGAAGTGACCAAAATTATTTCATATGTTTTATTAAGTTTTGCTAATAAATCAACAATTTTATCCATTCTCTCTGAAAGTTTTCCGTTTTCATATAACGTCGCAGTCCCTACTTTAAATATCAGTCTCTTCATTGTTTACACTTTCTACTAAATTCATTAATGCATATTTTAAAGAATCTATATTAATATTACTTACAGAACTTATAGGCAAAACAAATGTGTCTTCTTGGAAATAGCAAGGATAATCAGGATTTGCCCTATATTTGCATTCTGTTTTTACAACTCCAAATTTTTCAAAAAATTCTTCTATTTTTTTCTTATCGGCAATATCTGATTTTGTTAAAGCTATGGCATATTTTCTATTAGCTAAAATCTCGGAATAATTTTTAAGCTCTTCTTTCAATGTTTCAAACTGATAAAAAGGCTCTCTAAAAGAAGCCATATCTATCATATAAAGAATTATTTTTGTTCTTTCTATATGTCTTAAAAACTGAAGGCCAAGTCCCTTACCTTCGTGAGCCCCTTCAATAATTCCCGGAATATCGGCCATTACAAAACTTCTAAAATCATCTACCTTTACAACTCCGAGTTTTGGAGTAAGTGTAGTAAATTCATAGTTTGCTATTTCGGGTTTTGCATTAGATAAAGTGGAAATGAGTGTTGATTTCCCCGCATTAGGAAAACCGACAAGCCCAACATCCGCTATTAATTTAAGCTCCATTATTATTTCAAGCTCTTTTCCCTCCTCTCCCGGCTGGGCGTATCTTGGAAGCTGCTGTCTCGGGCCTCTGAAATGCCAGTTTCCAAGCCCTCCTCTTCCGCCTTCAAGCAATATTTTCTTCTCACCGTCTTTTTTCATGTCAAGTAAAATTTCGCCTGTATTTGCATCTTTTATTATTGTCCCAGGAGGCACTTTAATTATTAAATCCTCGCCCCCACTTCCATGTTTTTTACGTCCTTCCCCTGGCCTGCCGTTTTTTGCTTTAAGAAGCTTTTTCCCTTTTAAATGAGATAAAGTATGGGTATTCTTGTCACAGATAATTGTAACATCTCCGCCTTTTCCCCCATCTCCTCCGTCAGGCCCGCCTTTTGGAACAAATTTTTCTCTTCTGAAACTGACACATCCGGCTCCGCCTTTGCCTGATTTGACTGTTAATTTGACATTATCTACAAACAAATTAATCCTTTTTTTGAGAATTTTAACATAAAAAAACAGAATCTTTAATTTCCGATTTTAAAAATTAAATGTTAGATATTTAGAAGTAAATGTTAAATGCTGAATTTAAAATTAATTTCATTTATAATTCAACACTCAACATTCAAAATTAAAAAAGGCAAAGCCTTTTAGAAGTTTATTTTGCAGGATAAACTGAAACTTTTTTTCTGTTTTTATCTTTAATTTCAAATTTTACAAATCCGTCTATTAATGCGAAAATAGTATGATCTTTTCCAAGTCCGACATTGTTTCCGGGATGAACTTTTGTTCCTCTTTGTCTGATAATAATATTCCCGGCTCTTACAAATTCTCCACCAAATTTTTTAACGCCTAACCTTCTACCGGCAGAATCTCTGTTATTCTGTGTAGAACCTTGCCCTTTCTTATGTGCCATTGTATCTCCTTAAATTATGCTTTAATTTCTTTAATTTTAACTCTTGTAAAATCTCTTCTAAATCCTCTTTTTTTCTTAGAGTCTTTTCTTCTTCTTTTTTTGAAGATTATAACTTTTTTTCCTCTTGCGTGATTAATAACTTCAGCAACTACTTTTGCTCCTTCCACCACAGGAGTACCGATTTTTGTATCATCGCTTTTTACTAATAAAACTTCATTAATTTCAATATCACTTTTTGGCTCTGCTTCAATTCTGTCAAGTTCAAGTACATCACCTACTTTTACTTTATATTGTTTACCGCCGTGTCTGATAACCGCATACATATGCTTCCTTTTTTCTTTTTTAGTGTGAAATATTACACATTTTTCCTTAAACTAACCTTAAATTAAGTAAAATTTAAGGTTAGTTATAAATGTTAAATAATCTAACATTCATCATTCACAATTCATAATTTACTACTCACCATTTTCACTATTTTCACACTTTCACCACTAACTTATTACCGCCACACACTCTATTTCCACTTTTGCACCTTTTGGCAACTCTTTTACCGCAACGGTACTGCGCGCAGGTTTATGTAAAAAATATTCACCATAAATTTCATTCATTGAGGTAAAATCATTTATATCGCTTAAAAATATTGTTGTTTTTACCACATTTTCTATTTTTGCCCCCGCTGCATTTAGCACAGCTTTTAAATTTTCGCAAACCTGTTTTGTTTGTGTTTTTATATCAGAATTTAAAAATTCTCCGCTCGGAGTTAGAGCAATCTGTCCTGAAGTAAAAATCATATTTCCGAGCCTAATAGCCTGAGAATATGGACCTATTGCTTCAGGAGCATTTGAAGTATGAATTTTTTCCACTTTTTCTCCTTTTTTTGAAATTATATCATTAATTTTCATTTCTTATTCACCATTTTAACTGTTTCACACTTTCACTATTTTCACCTTTTATTATTCCCTTCTTTTTTGCACTGTTTATGGCATCTTTTGTAAATTCTTCACCTATTTTAATGAGTTCTATTGCCCGGTGAAATTCATACCATTTCGCTATATTTTCCGGTATTTCTATTTCAATATCCGCGCTGTATTCGGCTCTTCTGTATCTAAATATAGTATCCATCATTAAATCAATTGACTGATTCACGGGGTCTTGTTTTTCTTTAAAAATTTTGTACCAGATCTCTTCCATTAAATTCTGTTTTTTTCTAACTTCTTTAGATAATTTTATTTTTATTTCTTTATCATTTCCATATAAATTAACAGCAATTATTAAATCACTCATATCACTCATAACAGGGGCTATTGGCATTATATTGAGAACTCCTCCATCAACCAAAAGCATTTTGTTTAATTTAACCGGCTGAAAAATTCCGGGAATAGAAGCTGAAGCTTTAACTGCTTCCCACAAAGGTCCTTTTTGAAACCAGACTTCTTTTTTTTTGTTCAAATCTGTTGCAACAGCCGTAAATTTAACTGGCAAATCTTCTATTTTATAATCACCTACCAGTTCTTTTATTTTATTAAATATTTTATCCCCGTTTAGCCAGCCGTTTTTTGCCAAAGGATTGTTTAAAAATTTTATCATATCCAAAACATCAAGATTTTTTACCCAATTTTCATATACTTCGAGTTTGTTACATGCCTCAAGAGCCCCTATTAACGCTCCCATTGAAGTACCGGAAATAGATATTATTTCAAAACCATACTTTTTTAATTCTTTAATAACACCAATATGAGTATATCCTCTCGCACCACCTCCGCTTAAAACCAATGAAACTTTCATATAAAACCCCTATAAATAATGTAAAATGGAAAATTTAACTTTTACAATTTCCATATTGCATTTATACTAATTGTGTCTGTCACTATTATTAAATAATAAGAAGAAAAAAAAGAAGAAACTTATCTTTTTGAAAACTGTGGAGATTTTCTTGCTTTCTTTTTCCCGTATTTTTTTCTTTCAACTTTTCTCGCATCTCTTGTAAGTAAACCTTCAGGTTTTAAAACAGCTCTGAATTCAGGCGCATATTCAACTAAAGCTTTTGAAATACCATGCTTAAGTGCATCAGCCTGAGCAGCAAAACCTCCTCCAAAAACTTTAGCTTCCACATCTACAGAAGTTTCCTGTTTTGTAAGCATTAAAGGCCATTTAACCCTGAGTTTAAGAGCCTCTCTTCCGCCTAAAAATTCATCTAATGTTTTACCGTTTATTGTAATATTACCGCTACCGGCTTTTATCCAAATTTTAGCCACTGATTCTTTTCTTTTTCCTGTTGAATAAATTTTTCCGTGCATTTTCATTAGTTACCCTTTATTTGAGCTGTATGAGGATGATTTTCACCTGCATAAACTTTAAGTTTTTTAAGCATTTTTCTTCCAAGTTTTGTTTTTGGAAGCATTCCTCTTGTAGCCAGTTTAAATAATTTTTCAGGATTGTTTTTTAGAAGTTTTTCAACTGTTTCCTCTTTTACGCTTCCGAAATATCCCGTATGTTTATAATATTTGTCTCCAAGTTTTTTATTTGAAGAAAATTTTACCTTATCTGCATTAATAACCACAACAAAATCGCCGCAATCTACATGAGGTGTATAAAAAGGTTTATGTTTTCCCCTTAAGTATGTGGCTATTTCTGTAAGAACCCTACCAAAAATTTTATCTTTAGCATCTATTAATATCCAATCTCTTTTAACATCTTCTTCTCTAATTGATTTTGTAAATTTCATTATCACACCTTTTGTGAATTTTTTAGGTGTAGAATTTTAAACTACAAACCTTAAAAAAACCTTAAATTAAGTTTTCTTTAAGGTTAAATCAGCCCAAATTTGAAAATTTTAATACAAGTTCCACTTCGCCGGCGGGAATTCTGAGTTCTCTGCTTATTTCTTCTATGGAATAGCCGTTTTTATATAGCGAGCGTATTTTTTCTTCATCCTGTGTGTTAACATTACTAAAATCAAAAACTTTCTTTTTATTTTTACATTCGACAACAGAAATTTTTTCTTCCAGTTCCTGAAGTTTTGTTAAATATTTTTTTTCCATTGACTTAAGATTTGTAAGCATTTCATCTATTATATTTTCCAAATTCTCCAAATCATTGTCACATTTGATATTTTTTATCTCTTTTTTTAATTTGAAAACCTCCTGATTCAAATCCTCCAGCATTAATTCCATTGCCCCGAATTTACTTTCATTTACTTTGTCTCTGTTTATTATGTAAAAAAATAAAAAAAGCATAAATCCGCTAAGCCCTATAAACATTATCAACGTTATTTTATCCATTTTCAGCCTTCATCTGTCTTATCATCGCCCTTTCCCTCGCCATTATATAGGCATTATAATCTTTTTCATCCCTTTCATGCATAAATTCGATTTTTGCAATATTTTTATCAGCACCTTTAAAAATAACAGGCACAATCCTCGGAGGAAAAACAGGAAGTTTCATTCTGCCGTAATATTTTTTATTTTTTTCGAATAAATTGTTTTTTATTTTAAAATAACCAAAACCTATTTCAGTAATTTTGGTTTTATTTTTTAACTTTATAAAATTTTTTTCTTCATTTTTAACAATAGCGCTTAACTCGTCCACTTTTCTGTGGAGCGCTATCAATAATTCAAGCAAAACAGGGTCGGTTTCTTTTGTCTCCCCCCTGGCTTTTGCAAGCTTTACATACTGTCCTATCGGGTCGTCGCTTTCACTTCCGAGCATATCAAACTCTTTTTGAAGTTCATTATTATATTCATCAAATTCAAATTCAACAATTACCGGTATCAGTCTAATCTTATCTGCCATTATCATTCTCCATTATTCTTCACCACTCACCACTCACCACTCACTACTCACTACTCACTACTCACTAATTATGCTTTGTCCAAAATAATAAAAATTAAAAATATAATACCCAAAAAACCGTTTACATCAAAAAAAGCTTTTGGTATATTTTTAAAATCCCTGTTTACCAATATATGCTCATAATAAAGCATTGCAGCAGAAACAATAACTCCAAGCCATCCAAAAAAACCAAGATGTGTATAAGCGGCAAACAATACCCAAAAAACTACCGTAAAAATATGAAACATTCTGGATATAAAAAGAGCCCCTCTTTCACCTGCCAATGCTGGAATTGAATGCAGATGCTCTTTTTTGTCAAACTCTATATCCTGCAGTGAATATAAAACATCAAATCCCGCCACCCAGAACATTACACCAATCGCCAAAAAAACACTCCAGCAGGGAATTGAACCGGTAACTGCTATAGCCCCGGCAATCGGAGCTAAGCCTAAAGAAATTCCCAAAATAAGATGAGCAAATTCACTAAATCTTTTAAAATGCGAATATCCTGCCAAAATAAATAAAACAGGGACTGACAGCTTAAAAGCAAGCGGATTGATTAAATAAGCAGTAATTACAAAAATAAGGCCATTTATTCCGATAAATAAAAGCATCTCTTTTTCTTTTACTTCTCCTGTAACTGAAGGTCTATTTACAGTCCTCGGATTTTTTGCATCAATATCCCTGTCTACATATCTGTTATAAGCCATGGCGAAATTTCTTGCACTTGCAGCGGCTATAATCGCTAAAATCAGCAGTTTCCATCCAAACCACCCGTTGGCCGCCACAATCATAGCAATCAATATAAAAGGTATACTGAAAATTGTATGCTGAAATTTAACCAATTCCATATATATTTTTATCATTTCTCCTCCATTTCTCAACTCACAACCCCGCCGCTTTGCAAGCGGCCGGGCAAGCTCACAACTCACTTTTCACAACTCACAACTCACTACTCACCTTTAATTATTATATAATTGTAGCAAAAAAGGATAAATTTGTTTGCCATTATAGGGCCTACAGCTTCAGGAAAAAGCAATTTGGCAATAAGCTTAGCAAAAAAATTAAATTATGAAATTCTTTCTCTCGACAGTTTAAGCATATATAAAGAAATTGACATTGCTTCGGCAAAACCGGATAAAAAAGAATTAAACGAAGTAAAACATTACGGAATAAACGAAATATATCCAAACGAAAAATTCGACGTAACAAAATTTATAGAAATATATAAAAAAATCCCACACACAAATATAATAATTGTGGGGGGGACCAGTTTTTATTTAAAGGCCATGATTAGCGGAATTTCAAAAATGCCACAAATCAGTGAAGAAATAAAAAAAGAGGCAAAAAAACTGAATTATGAATTTCTAAAAAAAATAGACCCTGTTTACGCAGATAAAATTTCAAAAAACGATTCTTATAGAACCCAAAAAGGAATAAAAATTTATCTTGCTGCAAATTTAGCGCCCACAGAATATTTTAAACAAAACCCTCCAAAACCTGTAATTAAAAATCTGCCCATTTTTGAAATAGAAATGGACAGAAACATCTTAAGAGAAAGAATAAATTTCAGAACCAAAAAGATGTTTGAAATGGGTCTTATTGATGAAGTGGCATATCTTGAGTATAAATACCGCGACAGAAGACTTCCGGCATTAAAAGCCATAGGAATAAAAGAAGTGTTAGACTATTTTAATGGAAAATATGATAAAAACAGTCTTTTTGAAAAAATCGTCACAAACACTTCAAGACTTGCAAAAAGACAGCAGATTTTTAATAAAACCCAGTTTCCAAATAAAATTTCGGCACCTCTTGAAAAACTCGAAAATATTATATTAAAAGAATTTAATTTTTAATTTTTCATTTTACATTAAAATAAATTTTTTGCGTCCCTACAAATCCCTTTCCAGAGTTTTGAATTTTTAACTTTAAGGCATTTATCAATATATTTTTTATTTTTTGTTAAATTTGCCAGCATAAAATATGCCCTTGCCCTGTCTTCTCCGCTTATTCTGTTTAAAAGACTTTTTAAAACTTTAACAGCCTCTTTTTTATTTTGTGAATACTGGGCGTATGTAAATTCCACAAAAGGGGAATATGGGTACGCCCTAAATTTATCCTGCAAATCAATAATTTTTTTTGAATATGTAGCCGCTAAAAGATTATCACTGTTTTTTAGTGCCCGGTTTACTATTTTTATAAATGCGTCTGTATTTCTTATGTCTTTTGTTTTATCCAGCTCTTTTGCAAGTTTTAATGCTTCATTATATCTTTTAAGCTTCCATAATGCAAAGAATTTTTTAAGTTTATATTCATAACATCCTTTTTTCATTACATTAAACAAATCATCAACAGCTAAAACTAAATTTTTATAATCCCTGAGACCTTCAAGTGCCGTTATTTTTCTTTTCATCCATTTAATAAAAATTTTATCATCTGGTGAGTCTAAATATTTATTGCAAACCACAGACGCTATATCGTAGGTTTTGGTTTCAATTGCGCATTTATAAACGTTTTCGTCATATTTTTTATCTAAAACAATCTTTTTAGCTTTAATTAAATTAATAGCTTTAAAACATTTTTTATTTTTAAGCAGATAAATGATATATTTCTTATTAAATTTATTTAAAAACTCTTTTTTGTTTTTAAAAATTTTATCCGGAATTTCTTTAATTTTATTTTCAAGTTTTAAAATTTCATCATATTTTTTGAGCTTATAAAGAATCATTACTTTTTTATATAATGCTTTATACGCTATGTCCCCTTTATATTTTTTAAGAATTTCATCAATTATTTGCAGCTGTTTTGTCAGGTTTTTTTCCGGAACCTGAAAAATAACTTTATCCCTCAACGCACTCATTGCATCAGAATAATCCCCGTACGGAAATTCATTTAAATATCTTTCTATCCAGTAAAGCGCCTTTTCATAATTCCCAAGTTCATAATACCAGTTTGCCAGATTGTATTCGAGAGGTTCATACAAATCATCCAATTTTTTAAGTTTTTTTATTAAATCTTCTCCTATGTTGACGGCAAGTTTATACGCATTGTGGTCTGCAAGAAGTTTTGAAAGTTCATAGGCTTTTTGAGTGTCTTTTAAAAGATAATTTTTATTTGCTTTGTATATTTTTTCATAATATTTAATTGCCTTTTTTATATCCCCCTTGTCCATATATCTTTGGGCAAGCCTTGAAGCGGCAAGAGAAGCTATTTCAATATCATTAGTTGAATATAAAGCTTTTTCATAAAATTTAAAGGCTTTTTTATCATCACCCATCATATATAACTGGTCGGCTAAATAAATCATAGCCTTATACGCTTCTTTTGTGTTTGGATATTCATTTATTATTCTTTGAAAAAGATAACCTGCATCGCTCATAAAACCGATTTTAGAATAATTTTTTGCCATTAACAGTAAAACTTTTGGAAGATTGTCGTCAAATGCAAATTTTTTAATCCATTCCTTACCAAAATTAATAACGTCACTCGCATCATTTTGAGCATCTAAAATTTTAAGTTTTAAAAATAAAATATCCGGTAAAAAAACCGAGTTTGGATAAGTATTAACAAAACTGTCAATTTCCGCCGTTACATCTCTGTGATGTTTATAAGCGCTTAAAATTTCAAAATATTTTAAAACATCCCCGCTCTCTTCATTAATTGGATTGCCGTTTTCATCTATCGCCCCTATAAAGGGTTTAGGAGAATCTGTAAAATAAAATTTCAACCCGTTAATTTTTGGCTCATATAATTTTTTATCACTTGCTATTACAACCCATTTTTTTGTTTTTTGCATTTTAAAAGGATTTATTAAAGCATTCTTATACAAATGTTCATTAAAATTTTTTAACTGATAAAATCCTTTTATTTTAATTATTAAAAGAAATTTTTTATTTTGAAATTTTGGAGTAATATTAAAAAAAACAGAATTTGTTTTAAATACTGGAGTTGAAGGGATATCGTTAAATTCACAAATTATTTTTTTAACATTTTTTTTGCAGACAAACGGTTTATCGTTATATAAAGTCAGTATTTCATATTTTTGTTTATTTTTAAAATAATCAATGTTAATTTCCAAAGAAAACAAATAAATAAAAGAAAATAAAAAAAGAAAAAATTTCAATATATTTCCTTAAAATGGAATTACATTGAAATTGTAGCATTAAATACGCCTGAAGCAAAAATCCCAAAATAAATTGTACCGGCCAACAGTATTAACTGACCTATCAAGCTGCCAGGTGTTATCGACAATTTAACATTATTTACAGGTTTGTCAAAATAGATATGTTTAACAATCCATGCATAATAAGCAACCGCCAAAGCGGAATTAAGAACAGCTATCAACACTATAGGCCAAAGACCGGCGTCAACTCCGGAATAAAATGCGACAGCTTTACTCATAAAGCCTGCCAAAAGAGGAATTCCCGCAAGCGAAAACAGCTGGACAGTAAATAAAAATGCATGAACAGGGGCTTTTATACCCAAACCTTTTATATCCTCAAGGAATTTAACTCCCCCTTCTCTTCTTAAATCGTTTAAAATCAAAAATACGCTTGTCTGCATAAAAATATATGCAATTGCATAATAAAGCACTCCTGCGTATGAATAAACGCTTGCCGCTGCGGCAAAAGGAATAAGGGCATAACCGCTGTGCGCGATGGAAGAATAAGCCAATATTTTTGAAATTCTTTTTTGCCACAAAGCCATAAAATTGGCAAGCGTCATAGTAATAATCGCAAAAAAACTAAAAATCAATACTGTCGCCAATGGATAAGCAATCATAAATTTATAAAATGCCTTAAAAATAGCTATTAACATTACACTTTTAATAACACCGCTTAGTATAGCAGCGGCTGCATGATTAACCTGGGAATATGTATCGGCAGCCCACGCATGCATCGGTACAATTGTAAGTTTGTAAAATACACCTGCAAGCATTATAGCTACGGCAATTAATGTAAATTTACCGTTTACACTCATTTCGGAATATGTAAAACTCTCTGTTGTAAAAGAGAAAAACGCAAATCCCAGCAAAATAATACCACTTGCTACTGCACCTGCTATAAATGCTTTAACCGCACCTTCCGCATTGTAAAAATTTCTTATATTTGCAACTAAAATATAAGAAACTATCGCAATAGACTCAAACAAAACAATAAATACAAAAAAATTATCTGTTTCGAGTATTGCAAGTGAAAGACCTGCTATAAAAAGCATTTGGGCTATTAGCGGCCTTTCAAATCCTGTAAGTGAAAGAGACACGGCCGCAAGTGTCGCAAGTAAAATATATTCAATCAATTTTGTGGCACTGTCGGTGACAAACAATGGAAAAACACTGCTTAAACTTTGATTGGTATAAACAAAATAAGCAGATGCTATAAATGCCAAAACTGCAATCAGTTTAGCAATAAATATATTGCTTTTATAAAACACTGGTACCAATAATCCCGCTGCAATTAATATTATAAAACTCATTACATACCTCCAAGAAAGCCGAATGCTTGATTTGCCAAATCAAAAATAGGCTGTGGATTTATTCCAAAATAAACAATTAAAACGGCAAAAACTCCCAAAGCAAATTTTTCTGCAATAGTCATTGAAAAATCAGATTTTATTACCGTGTCTGATGCTTCGCCGTGAATCGAACGTCTTACAGCCCAAATTATATAACCGGCACTTATCAAACTTCCCAAAGCAATTATTGTTATCCACCAACCATAGGCTTTAATAGCGGAAACTATAATTGTAAGTTCGCCTACAAATCCCATTGTTCCTGGAAGTCCTAAAGCTGCCATACCGGCTAAAATAAATATTGCGGAAGCATATGGTGCATATTTCATAATACCTCCCATTTCATCCATATACCAAGTATGTGTTTTATGATGCAACCATCCTGCAATTAAAAACAATGGTGATATAACAAGAGCATGCCCTATCATTTCATATAAAGCCGCACTAAGCCCGTCATATGTCATAGTAGAAACAGCAACCACAACAAGACCCATATGTGATATTGAAGAATAGGCAACCATTCTTTTAATATGTCTTTCAAATATGGCTAAACTTCCTGCAAAAAGTGTTGTTGTAAGCCCTATAATTACCATCCAAATAGCAAACTCTTTTGTAGTTTCAGGCATAAGTTCAACTGTAAACCTGATAAGTCCGTAAGCTCCCATTTTAAGTAAAACACCTGCCAATAATACAGAAATTGAACTAGGTGCCTCTACATGTGCGACAGGAAGCCAAGTATGAAGCGGAAAAACGGGCAGTTTTGCTGCAAATCCCAAAAACATCAGCCACCATATAAGTGCAGGAGTGGTAAGTGCCGCTTCTTTGATTAATGTTAAATCCCAGTATCCTGTCTGTTTAAATAAAAGAAAAAATCCCACAAACATAAACATTGCAAAAACGTGTGTAAAGAGGAAAAATTTTATTGCAGCATATATTCTTTTTTCTCCTCCCCAAATTCCTACAAGAAAATACATCGGAACCAAAGTCAATTCCCAGAAAATAAAAAACCATAACACATTAGTGGTCATAAAAACACCGAAAATAGGACCGCTGAACATAATGAGCAGACTAAAATATGCCGCTTGGTTTTTTTCTTCCCAGGACGTAAACACAACAAGAATCAATAAAGCCGATGTTAAAAGCAGCATTGCAATACTCAAAGCATCAACCCTGAGTGTCAAATCAAATCCAAACTGAGGAACGTTTAAATAATTCCCAAGCTCCAAAAATCCAACCTGAGGCAAATCTTTATACCAGCTAAACGCAATAAAAAATTCCACAATAAACCAGCCGAGTGCTATATATTTTGTATATTGTGGAGTTGATTTTGTCAAATAATAGACTAATACCGATAAAAATATCGGTGCAAAAATAATATCTACCGCTACCATCATAGACCCTTTACAATTATTAAGATTGCCAATACAATAATTGCAACACCGATAACCATTTGTCCCATATATGTTCCTATTTTACCAGTATGCCCTTTTTTGAAGATTTTATAAATTCTGTAACTTGTAGGGACGCTCCCGTCAACAATATAGTCGACAACATAAGTGTCAAACCATCTTGCAGATGCCGCAAGGGCATTCACTATTATATTTTTGCTAATCCAGGTAATCATTGCCTCTACATAATAACCGTTGAATAGAATTTGATGAATTGTCTGTACAAAATGGTGGGACCCTATTTTATAAAGTAAGTTCAGTCCTTTTACATAAAGTCCTACAACAATTAAGAAAATAACAAACATAGTTGTAAGCATAAATATACCAAGCCAGGCTATATGCTCCTCTACACCAGCTTCTCCTGTAATATAATGTACTATATTACTTTGCCAAATAGCAATAATAAGTGTTATAAAAGCCAATATTCCAAGAGGCAGTCTAATCCACAAATTACTTGGTTTATGTACGCTTCCCGCTATATCTTCGTTTCTCGGTTCTCCCAAGAAAACCAAAATCCAAAGTCTTGTAATATAAGCGATTGAAAGAAGCGCCGCTATTGTTACAAAAATTTTAGTAAATTCATTTCCGTGAAGCCATGCTGCCGTTACAACCATTTCTTTTGAAAAAAATCCGCTAAACGGAGGAACCCCCGCCAAAGAAAGTGAGCCCATGGCCATAAACAGGGCTATATAAGGAGCTTTTTTTACTAATCCCCCCAGTTTCCATGCATCTTTTGTGTGATGGGAAATATATATAATAGCACCTGCACTTAAGAACAATAACGCTTTAAAAATAGCATGATTTACCAAATGCATCATTCCGGCAGCCAAACTTCCGACTCCAAGGCCTACAAAAGCAATTGAAAGATGTGACATTGTTGAATAAGCGAGTATTTTTTTAATCTCTTTTTGTACAAGAGCAGAAGTTGAGCCTATAAATGCCGAAAGAGCGGCAACATTTGCCACAACATATAACGCATCTGTATAAGCATAAAAATCAAAAAGTCTTGCTACAATATAAATACCACTGTTAACCATAGTTGCACCATGGATAAGAGCTGAAACTGTAGTTGGACCTTCCATTGCATTCATTAGCCAAGGATATAATGGAAATTGACCAGATTTACCAATTGCACCCATAAAAATAAAAAGAGCTGCAACCAGCGCAACTGTTTTATTAATCTCTCCTGCATCTGCTAAATGATTTAGCTCTACTAAATTAACTGTTCCTACATAATAATAAAGTAGTCCAATTGCTGCTAAAATAAATATATCACCAAATCTTGTATATAAAAATGCTTGCATACCTGCATTAGCAGCAGATTTTTTATAATACCAGAAACTAATTAAAGCATAACTTGCAAGACCCATAAATTCCCAGCCGACAAACGCACCTATCAAATCTTTTGTAATTACAAGCAGTATCATACCGCCTATAAAAAACAGTACTTTTGCATAATATCTCGGTTGGTCTGGATCGCTTCCCATATAATCATGTGCAAAATGAATATCAGCAAACCCAAGACCAGTCGCTATCAAAAGCATTACAATGGAAAGATGGTCTATATAAATTCCAAAAGGCAAATTAATTTCACCGTAGTGAATCCATGTATAATCAATATTTATAGGAGAGCCTGAATGTGTTAAAAATATAACAATACTTGCCAAAAACAATATTGCGCCTGTAACTTCTGCTACCCAAAAAGCCAGAGGCTGTTTTAGTTTACCTAAAACATACGCCAAAACTGCACCGATAAACGGAGCGTATAATAAAATGTTTACTGCATTATTCATCTTTCACCGCCTTATCCAGGTTATCAGGTATTATTTCACCTGTCATCCTTGAACTTAATATAAATATCAAAATACCTGCTGCCGCTTCAAGTGTGGCAATAACTATAATTACATAAGCTACGGCCAAACCTCTTGTAAATCCAAAATGATACGCCGCACTTGCCAAAAGCAGAATTACCGCATTTAAAAGCATTTCAAGAGAAAAAAATATTTTTAAAAAATCACTTTTACTTGTAACACCATATAATCCAACGCCAAAAAGCATAAGCGCAAAAAAAGCGTCAATATAAAAACTAACCATTTTTATTCCTTTTCATGTTTTAGAGTGTGCAGCATTCTAATACTTCCATATAATATACTTGCTCCCACTACACCTGTAAAAATAGCTATTTCAGCATAAAAATCGGTAAACACCTTTACCTGTTCTTCAAGAGGTATAGGCTTGCCGGCATTTGGAATTTCAGGCATTAAAAACGGAATTATCACCAACCCTATCAAAACAAACGTTACAACCGCAACAGCCCACGGCCTAATTTTAAATTCAGGAAATTTAGCACCTATAACCGTCACACCGAAAAGTGTTAAAACAACAATCCCCCCGGTATATACAAATATTTGGAAAAGTCCCAACAGTTTTTCATCCATTCCTATATAATAAATACCGAGTAAAAACATCATCGTAACAAATGACATCACGGCACCCACGGTATTTTTTTGGGTTAGACTCATAACAGCAAGAACTAATGCTAAAAATAAAATCAGTATACTCATTTTTCTTCTCCTTTTGGAGCTTCAGACTCTTGTTTTTTAGCTTCAGCTTCTGCTTTTTTCTTTGCTTCTGCTTCTGCTTTTTTCTTAGCCAGCATCTCAGCTTTTTTTCTTGCTTTTTCCTCTTCTTCTTTTTTCTTCTTTTCAATCCACTCTTCCGGCACGTCAACCCTTACCCAGAAATTTTCAAGAGTGTCGTGTGTTCCATCATGCGTAATCATTTCTATGTCCCCGCCTGAAAGTTTAATGGCTTTTTCAGGTTTGGTAGGGCACACATCTTCACATAAACCGCAAAAAATACAAATAGCTAAATTTACTTCCGGTACTTTATTCGGCCTTTTAATAGGAAGCGGTTTCATTTTAATAGCATCCACAGGACAAATTTTATTACATGCATCGCATCCGGTGCATATATCATATCTTACAACATGCCTTCCCCTGAAAACTGGAGATTTATGTGCCGGCTCTTTTACCACATCCTTAATAGCCTCTCTCGGCTCGGTTACTGCTTTTAAAACCCTTAATACTCTTTCGCTAATCTGGAATAACATTTTAAGCTCCTAATATATAAATTCTTGCAAATGTAACCCAAACCAAATTGAGTATAGCCATAGGCGTGAGCCAGCTCCAGGTAAATTTCAACATCTGATCAAGCCTGAGCCTTGGATTTGACGCCCTTATTGCAACAACCATAATTGCAATTAAAACTATTTTAATAAACAGCCACCAAAAACTCTCAAACCCCAACCCTCTGTATCCGCCGAAAAACAACACCACCGCACTGGCACTTACAACAAGTATTTCGGTAAATTCCGCAAATTTAAGCAAAACATAATTTGTTCCGGAATATTCAGTATAAAATCCGTAAACAATTTCCTGTTCCGCATCCGGAATATTAAAAGGAGGCTGTTCAAGGATTCCAAGCATTGCTATAATATAAATAATCGCACCCGGCAGTAAAATTAATGTGTTAAGCCATGTATTACTCTCCATAATTTCATATAAATTCATAGTTCCAAAAAGAACTGCCGGTGAGAGTGAAGCAAGAAAAAACGGCGATTCCATTGACAACATTTGTGAAAGTATTCTCATCCCTCCAAGAAGAGAATATTTGTTATTACTTCCAAAACCTGTAAGGAACAGTAAAAACGGTTCAACCCCAATTAATACAACAAGTCCCAAAACTCCGTAATTTGTATCTATAATCCCATGCCCGTTATTAACCAAAGGACTCCATGGAATTAAAAACACAGCAAGTGCAGCCACCAAAGGGGCAATTATGGGAATAATATTAAAAAGATACGGATCAGCACTTTTAGGAGTCACATTTTCTTTTACCAAAAGTTTAAACACATCATATACTGTTTGTAAACTGCCGGCAGGCCCGTTAAAATGAGGACCCACTCTTTTGTGAACATAAGCCAGAGCTTTTCTTGAAAAATAAAAAATAAAAAAAGTCCAGCCTAATAAAAATATAAGTCCAGGAAACACAAAAATATAAAAAAGTATTTCACCTATTCCCATTTTATCTCCTTATCTGTCTAAATCGCCCTGACATATATGCATACTTCCGTAAAGCAGCGGAATGTCAGATAATGTTTTTCCTCTTAAGAGCTTATCAAGCACCATTGTATGGTTTACACTCGGAGCTTTAAGTTTAAGCCTGTAAGGGCTGGTTGCTTTTTCACCTGTTACTAAATGCATAAGCATTTCGCCCCTCGCCCATTCAACTCTTGCTACAGCCTCTCCTTTTGGAAGTCTTTTTGGAATTCTTACCAAATGATCTTTCATTGGGTCCATTTCTCCCACTTTAATACCTGCTTCAATTTTTTTCACTGCCTGTTTTATTAAATCAATAGCCTGGTTTATTTCTTTATAGATTATAAAAAGTCTGTCTCTTGCATCTCCGTTTTCACAGGTCACATAATCCATTTCAAGCTCCCCGTAACCCGCATAAGGTTCATCTATTCTTACATCTGTTTTATATCCGCTCGCTCTGGCTATAGGACCTGCTAAATAAAACTCTTCCACATCGTTAATAGAAAACACTCCAAGATTTTTTGCCCGTGTGGTCATAAGCGGATTTTTCATAAAAATATCTTCGATATCAGGTTTAACACTTTCCCATTTTTTAATTGCTTTTTCTATTTCCCCAAACCATGTTTTATAATCACTTAAAGGAAACCTCACTCCCCCCGGTTCAACACTTGCGGTTGCGATTCTTGCACCGCTGTAATCTTCCAATACATCCAGGAAAAATTCCCTGATATCCAGTGTCCACATTAAAAATGTCTGAAGGCCCATAGTTCCGAAAAATCCACCCATTGAAATCAAATGGCTTGCAATTCTTCCGGTTTCACCGAGAATAACTCTCATAAATTTGGCAAAAGGGGTTATTTCTTTACCGGCAATCTCTTCTACAGCCTGGGAATAACAAATCATAGGATTGGGATTGTCCATAAAGCAGATTCTCTCAACCGCCGTAATAGCCCCTATAAAATCTTTTCTCTCAGCTAAATTTTCAAGTGCCCTCCATACATATCCTATGTCTGGGTCTATTTTTTCAATAATTTCCCCGTTTGTGGTAACTTTTAATCTGATTGGCCCGCTTGCAGGATGCGTAGGCCCCCAGTTTAATATTGTATGAGCGCTCTCATGCCCTATTTTTTGCTCATTTTCATCGAAATCATCAAAAAAATCTTTTGTAATAATATTAATATTTTCTATTAAATTTTTTTCATGGGAAACCCAGTCAAAATCTTTTCTGAAAGGAAATTTTCCGTAAAAATCCTGGGAAATTAAAAAATACCTGAGATTCGGATGATTTTTAAATTTTACTCCGAAAGTCGAATAAGCCTCAAGTTCATGCCAATCGGCACTCGGAAAAAGAGGGGTAATTGAATCAATTTCACATTTTTCAAGCTCTCTTGGTAAATCAACTTTAAGCCATACATTTCTTTTATTTTTTAAATCTTCCAAAAAATAATTCATCTCAATTTTATCTTCATCTATAAAATCGGTAGGTGAAACGGTTGAGCAGGTTTTAACCCCCTCTTTTTTTAAATCTTTTACAACATTTAATAGATCATCTTTATTTTTAAGTTTTACTTTCACCCATGTTTTTTTATAATCTTCAATATATTCGTTTTCATAATTTTTTAAAATATCTTTAAGTTTATCCATTGCCATCCCTTAAAATTTCATTTGTTTCCATAAGCCCCCCTGGCTAGAAGCACTCGGCTCGCCTCTTTTTATTTTTTCTTTAAGTTCTTCAAGTCCGGCAATAATGGCTTCCGGTTTTGGAGGACAACCTGCCACAAACACATCGGCAGGCAGAATTTCGGTCATATTTTTAATTACCGCTGGAGAATCATTATAAGGACCCCCGTCAAACGCACATGCACCTATGGCAACCACATATCTGGGTTCCGGCATCTGCTCATATGTTCTAAGAAGAGCCGGAAGAATTTTTTTACTTACAAGCCCTGTAATAAAAATAATATCGGCCTGTCTGGGAGTTGGCGTCATTATATATCCGTATCTTTCCCAGTCATATCTCGGGCCCATGGATGCCAATATTTCAAGAGAGCAGCAACCGCTGCAAAAATGAACTATCCAGGGTGAACGGCTTCTAGCATAATTAAAAAAATCAAGCACTTTTAGCATTTCTATACTCCTTCATACTGATAGTAATAGCCGCGAACAGCAATACACCAAATATCATCGCCCAGTTTAAGGCATTTTTATTATCTGCAAAAACAAACAAAGAAAAGAAAAGCCCAGCCATATCAAAAACAATAAATGCAATCGCAAAAATAAAATAATTGAAATTGGCTTTGTTTGGAACTTCGCTGCTTGGCGGAAGCCCGCATTCAAAATGATCGTTTTTAATTTCACCAGGATTGTAAGGTGCCACTATTATACCCAACAGATACAATAAAACCACTCCTGTAATCAAACCTGCGGCTATTGCCAAAATTAAACCCATTTCATCTCCTTTTTAATTTCAGTATAACAAAATTATAAAATATTTTCTCTCAGTTTAATAATTATAAGAAAAATTTATGAAAAAACAAATCTTTACAAAAATTTTACAGGTTTTCTGTTACATTAAGTAATAAATATATATTCACTAATTTAAAAAACCTATCTCTTTTTCACTGTCAAACGCATTTATTTTTTCTTTTCCAATCTCTTCTATAAAATCTTGAGTTTTAAACACAGAATTTTTTCTCATAGCAACTTTTAGGGCGGTATTTTTTATTATGACCTCAATTTGAGCGCCGGTTAGTTCAAATGATGAGAGTTTTTTAATATCAAAATTTTCTTCGTATTTAGCATTTTTAGGAAGCTTAAGCTCCCATAATTTCAATCTTTCTTTGAAAGACGGTTTTTTAAATTCTATTTTTATATCAAATCTTCTTGAAAATGCTTTATCGAATGATTCAAGCAGATTGGTTGTGGCAATTAGAATCCCATCAAATTTTTCGATTCTTTCTAAAAATATATTTTGCATCTGATTGTGCATTTTATCGGCACTGCTGAAGGTTGCGGTTGTTCTTGTGCTCAAAAACTGATCAGCCTCGTTTAATAAAAGCACAGGTTTTGTTTTGAGCTTTTCCGCAACCATATTATATTCGTCAAAAAGTTTCCTTACATTTTTTTCACTCTCACCCACATACATGGAAAGTATTTTAGAGCAGTCAAGACTGAGCAGAGACTTATTAAGCTCTTTTGCCAAAGCCAAAGCCGTAACTGTTTTACCGGTTCCCGGATATCCGTAAAAAATTATTTTAGCCTCTATGTCGTTTGAGCTTTTTATTCCCCATTTTTTTAATTTATTTATTACTTTTTTATCTATCTGTTTTAACAAAGTATTCAGACTCTCTTTTGTATTCTCATCCAAAACAATATCTTTTAATGAATATTCGGGCTCAATAAAATCAAAAAGCGTTTCTTTTACAATATGTTCAATTTTATGTTTTGTTCTTGGATGTATCAAATCTTTGAGTATTTCATCATTTATAAAAAATATTTTTGTAAAACCGCCGAAAGCACCTATCAGTTCGTCATAATCCACAATTTCCTCGCTTACAAGCTTTGAATTCTCATCCAGCAAACTTCTGTTTTTTATTCTTTCTATCTCATCACTGCTGACAAGATTTAATAAATAATTCATTTCCCTTGCATTTTCATTCGAATTGGTGTACTCTTCTTTTAAAAGAGCCAAAAATATTATTTCCTCTTTTTCATTTAATTCATACTCTTTTATAAAATTAATTACCGGCAGGTCAATTTTTGTTTTTTTAACTTTTTCTTTAATTGTATTTTCAATAAGTTTTAATTTGCTTTGAAGCCTTTTTATACTTGAGCTTGTTTTGGAAAAAGAATTTTTTATATTTGCAAGCTGTTCGTATATTTCTATTCTTAAAAATTCGTCGTGCAAAAATTCCAGATGGTCACTGTAAGGTTTATTTTCAGGCACCACAAGTTCGAGTGAGCCCTGCTCTATTAACCTTAAAAAAGCGATGGAAAGAGAAATACTAGAATTAAAAAGCTCCAGATTGGTCATATCGTTTATTTTAAACTGTCCCACTGAGCTTATTACAATCCATCCCTCCTCTATCAGATTTTTTATTACGTATATATTTTCAAGGGCTTTGAATTTGTCTTTTCCGAATATCGAAAATAAAATTTCCTTTACGCTGACATCCTCTTTTGAATCCAGATAAAATTCAAGCATTATTTTTAATATTTCGGTTTCTTCTTTTTTTAAATTTAAAACTTTGTAAACAGTGCTGTTTTGGGGATTTTTTAAAAAAGATATTATATTATTTACCAAACCCTCTCCTTAATTTTATTATAATTATATCAAAAAGGCGCTAAATGCAGTTTTTATATTATCCCGACCCTCAAAACAGGATTATTTTAACAGGTGAAAGCCATAAATACCTTTTTAAGGTAAGAAGAAAAAACAGAAACGAACCTGTAAAAATCAGGAATTTAAAAGACGATTGTTTATATATTTATAAAATAGACGAAATAAACAAAAAAGAGGCTTTTTTGTCTCTTATTGAAAAAAAATATTTTCCAAACAGACCAAAAACATTTTTTCATATCGCATGGTGTGTAATTGAGCCTAAAAACATGGAAAAAATAATTCCTTCGTTAAATGAAATAGGAGTGAGCAAAATAAGCTTTATATACTGCGATTTTTCCCAGAGAAATTTTAAATTAAAACTTGAGCGAATTGAAAAAATTCTTATAAATTCCTGCCAGCAGTGCGGAAGAAGTGACAAAATGCAAATAGAAATTTTAAATTCAAGTAAAGATTTTTTTGAAAAATACCCTAATTTCAGCGCACTTGATTTTAACGGAAAAGAAATAGAATTTAACAAAAACATAACCATGCCGATTTTAATAGGGCCCGAAGGCGGATTCAGCGAAAAAGAAAAAGAAAAATTCAGAGAAATTTACAAACTTCAAAGTTTTATATTAAGAAGCGAAAGCGCAGCGTGCGGCATATGTGCTAAAATATTACTTTAAATGAAAAAATTATTTAATAACTTTTAATATATTCTCAGCTAATTTCAGGGCTTTTGTTCTGTGGGATATTTTTTGTTTTATTTTTTCATCCAGTTCACCCAATGTATTATCAAACCCTTTTGGAATAAACATAGGGTCGTATCCAAAACCTTTATCACCCTTTGCTTCATCTATAACATCACCATGCATAAAACCATGCGTAGTAAAAATTCCATAAGGTGAAGCTATTGCAATTGCTGCTGTATAAAAAGCCGGGGTTTTTTTTATATTTCTTTTTTTAAGTTCGCTTATCAGCTTTTTTAAATTGTCTTTGTCACTTGCTTCACTTCCGGCAAACCTTGCGGAATAAATTCCGGGAATTCCACCGAGGGCGGGAACGCTTATTCCGCTGTCATCTGCCATTACTAAAAATTCCGGAAGTTTTTCAGCAACGGCTTTTACTTTTATAATCGCATTTTCTTTAAAACTTTTTCCGTTTTCCTCTATTTCAAATGCCTGAATTAAATCCGTATAGGGGATTATTTCAAAATCTTTTAAAATTTCTTTTATTTCCCTGACTTTACCTTTATTTGAAGAAGCCAAAACTATTTTCATAAAATTTCCTTATTTTTAACTTTTTTTCTATCAAATCATTTTCTTTTTTTTATTTTCAAGTTTTTCTACAAAAACAGCGCCTGAATAAAATTATATCAAAGGTTTAGGAGCGGAAAAATAATACCCCTGGGAATAATCGACACCCAGTTTTTTAATAAATTCAAAAATTTCTCTGTTTTCAACATATTCCGCCACAGTCACCATATTCCCTTTTTTGGCAAATTCCACCATTGTCTGGACTATCATTTGTGATTTCTTATCTTTAAGAATATTTTTTATCAGACTGCCGTCTATTTTCAATCCGTCAATCTGAAATTTAAACAGATAACTGAAATTGGAATATCCGCTTCCAAAATCGTCTATAAAAATTTTAACCCCGTAATTTTTCAGTTTTTGCAAATAACTTAATATATAAGAATCCGATGCAATGTCTTCATTTTCCAGAAGCTCAATCGTTATCCTTTCGGGTTCGGGAAAATTTTTTATCAATTTATATATTTTTTCTTTTATATTATCATCTTCAAAATCCTCCAAAGAGAGATTCAGTGAAACTTCTTCTTTTCTTTCTTTAAATAAATTAAGAGTTTTTTCAAAAACAATCAGTGTTAAATTTTTATAAATATTAACACTTTTCGCCACATCCAAAAATTCCCCCGGTGAATATACTTTTCCGTTTTCATCAATCATTCTTATCAGTGATTCATATTTTACAATTTTTTGTGTCTTATTATCTACTATGGGCTGAAAATAAGGAATTATTCTGTCTTCTCTCATAGCTTTTTCCAAAATATTTAAAGTTTTCTGATTTTTTTCAAAACTCTGGGCCAAATCTTTTATTTCGCAGTAACAGAGACATTTTACTTTTTTTCTTTTTGCATATTCCACTGCAATATCAGCTACAGTAAAAACATCTTTTTCTTTTTTTGAACCGATTCCCGCCCTGAAAAAAAGATTAATTTCGTTTTTATTTACAATATACGGTTTTTCCAACTCTTTAATAATTTTTTTAATATATAAACAGTTTTCAAAACATTCGTATTCATCCAGTAATACGGCAAACTCGTCTATATTTATATGATAAATTTTATTATTAATAAGTTTTTTTAATCTTTTTGCGACTTCCTGAATAATTAAATTGCCCATTTCCTGGGAAAAATAATCGTTTACTTCCCTGAATTTATTAATATTAAGTATAGCCAATGCATTTTTATCTGTTTTTTTCATATCTTCCATTAATTTTATTCTGTTTGGCAAATTGGTAACAGGGCTGAAATAATATCTTTTAATCATTTCGTTTTTATAATATTTAATAGAATTTACGGCTTTATTTATAGATACTTTTAATTTTTGAAATTCAATAAAAGACATTGTGATATTTAATTTTTCATAAATACCTTTTGAAACTTTTTCATCAAAGAATTTCAAAAACAGGGTTATATCCCTTTTTAAATTATTTGTAAATTTATAAAATCCGCACAGCGTGGCAATTAAAGCCAGAAACAGCAAAAAGAAAGAAATTAAAAATGTTAAATTAAATTTCATAAAAGATCTTTTAAAAGGCGCTTTTGCCTCTATATATCCAACAACGTCGCCTTTTTTGAATCCTCTTATTTTATTTGAGCTTTTAATCCCTCCACAGCTGAAAATTTTATGTTTTTCATAACCGTGGCATTTCAGGCATTCATTTTTCATAACAATAGGTTTATAATAAGTAATATAATTTGAATTAATCTTATATATCTCTTTTTTATTTTTAATTTTTTTAAAAAAACCGTTATTTTTTAGCTCAGGATTCTTAAATAAAGAAAACAGTTTAAAATCTATATTTGTATTTTTTTTATATATTTTTATAATGGATGAAAAAGGAGTGTAAGTATCTTTCATTTCCGAATATTTAACACTGAATATGGCTTTGGTGCACAACCTTACTTTGTTTACTTCTTCATATATAAAAAAATTTAATAATATAAAATAGAGTATTACAAGTATCATTGTTGCAGTAAACAAAGAAAGTGCGATAATTTTAAGCATCTTAGATAAAATTGAGCCCATATTCACTCTTTTTTGAAAAATTATATCATAATTTTTCGTTATGTAAAGAAAAAAAGAGTTAAATCTCTTTTAATCCGTATTCTATATGTTTTTCTTTTTTATGTTTTGAAATTAAATATCTCCAGTAAAGAATAGGCACAACAATAACCGAAAGCGCAGTTGAGGCGAAAACACCGAAAATAAGGGCTACGGCAAGACCCTGCCATACCGGATCGAGCACAATGACAAATGAAGCCAAAATAATAGCAAGGGCAGTTAAAACAATAGGTCTGAATCTTGTGGCCGCCGCTTCAATAACGGCCTCGTTTATACTTCTGCCCTGTTTAATTAAATCGTTTGTAAAATCTATAAGTAATAGCGAATTTCTGACAACAATACCGGCCAGTGCGATAAAGCCGATCATACTTGTTGCCGTAAAATATGTTTTTGAATGGAAAAACGCCAGAGTTATCCAGTTCATTATTGCATGTCCCGGAAGTACTCCTATAAATGTAAGAGGCACTGCCGCAAGTACGATTCTTGGGACTCTAAAGTTTTTATAATAAGCAACCATCAAAAGATAAATAAGAATTACCGCAACTCCAAACGCGCTTCCGAGGTCTCTGAACACATCAAATGTAAGCTCCCATTCCCCGCCCCAGATTAAATCATAACTTTTACCTGTTTTTAAATCAGTGGCTTTTAAATTAAGTCTCGGATTACCGTCATAAGTAATTTTATATCCGGGAACACCTTTGTCTTTAAGATTAAAGAAAATATCGAGTAGTGCATAAATACTTCCTCTTTTATCCATTTCGCCGGTAACCATTACCATAGGGCGCAAATCTTTACTCGTAATCATTCCGTCATATTTAACAGGTTCAATTTTTACGACTTCTTTTAAAGGTACCAATCTGTGTGTAGTCATAGACATTAATTTAATTTTATCAAGGCTTTCCAGATTTTTTCTGTATTTTTTCTCAAACCTCACAAAAATACCAACCTGTTCTTTTTCACTTGGAATATGGGCAACACTGATTACAGCTCCCTTTAATCCCATACCGAGTATTTTTGCAATCTGCTCTACACTGATTCCAAAAAGCGCCGCTTTTTGCTTATCAGGAACAATTTTATATTTTACAATCTGTCTGTCTCTCATAATATCAATATCCACAACCCTGTCGGTATGTTTATATAAACTTTCTATATAATTTGCCAATTTCAGTCTGCCCTCTTCATCTCCCCCGAATACCTGCATAAGAAGCGTGGCCATTACAGGAGGTCCAGGAGGTTCCTGAACAAGTTTTATATTTGCATTGTCAAAACCGCACTGGTTCTGAATAACAGGTCTTAATCTGCTCACCATATCGATAGAACTCTCTTTTCTTCCATCTTCTTTAGGAAACAGATTAACCCTTATTTCTCCGTAATTTTCACCCTGTTTCATAGAACTTCCCCTAAGAAGACCGTTAAAATCAACCACTCCGCTGATTCCTATAAACTGTTCAAAATCTTTTATTTCTTTTTGTTTACTTAAAATATTTGCCACACAGTTGCTGACTTTTGTGGTTGTATCAATACTGCTTCCTTTTGGAAGGTCAATTGTGATATTAAACGTATTTTTATTTGCTCCCGGAAGCATTTTAAAAAGAACTATTTTATACACAGGCAAAATAAGTGAACCTGCAAACAGTAATAAAACAACACTAAAAAACACTATCCTTTTAGGGGTTGAATTTAAAAGAGGATTCAATATAGAATGAAAAACCCTGAATGTTTTTGTTTTTCTAATATCAAAAGGCTCGTGTTTTTCCTTATGCTCAGGTAAAAATTTAACAGCAGCCCAGGGGGTAAACATATACGCAATTACAAGCGACGCTATCATAGCAATTGGCACATTAAACGGAATCGGTCCCATATAAGGGCCCATCATTCCTGTAACAAAAAACATAGGCAAAAATGCCAAAATAATGGCAAGTGTAGCCACATTTGTAGGATTACCGATTTCATTTGTGGCATAAACAGCGGCGTAATCTCTCGGCTTATCACCTATTGAAAAATGCCTGTGTATATTTTCTATAACCACTATGGCGCTGTCAACCAAAAGTCCCAAAGCCAGAATAAGGGCAAACAGGGTGATTCTGTTTATACTCTGGCCTGCAAGCATTCCTATAAACAGTGTAATTGATAGAATAAGAGGGACGGTAAACACAACGATTAACGCTTCCCTAAATCCCAATACCAAAATTAATAAAAAGAAAATTACAACAAGGGAAACTATCAAATGGTTAAGCAGTTCGTTAACCGCATGATTTGCCTTATGCCCGTCATTTCTTGTTATATAAACATGGACATCTTTTGGCAGTGTTTTTTGAAGTTCCTTTGCCTTGGCTATTACATCCCTTGCAACAAAAACGGCGTTGGTACCTCTTTTTTTACCAACAAAAACAGTTACCTGGTTCTGTTTTATACCAACTGGAAATTTATTTTCGCTTTTTCCTATAAGGGGATCTTCATAAAAAGACTTTCCGGCTTCATAAAAAGTTTTATGTTTGTGTTGAAAATCAACACCGTCTTTAACTTTTGCAATATCTTTTATATAAATAGGCCTTCCCATATAATCCGCAACAACCAGATTTTTAACATCTTTAACTGAATTGATAAATCCGTCAAATTCCAAAGGAATAGAATATTTTTTATTATCCATTCCGCCTAAAGGATAATCAACATTTGCAGCTTTAAGAGCCATGACAATCTGAGCGAGAGATAAATGATAAGCGGCAAGTTTCTCTGGGTCTATTAAAATATTAAACTGCCTTTTATGTCCCCCTTTTATTCCGATGACACTTACATTTTTCACTTCTGCAAGAGGACTAAGCAATCTTTGGGCGATTCTGTAAAGCTGGGCGTCATTATATTTTTTACTTGAAATGGCCAAAGTTACAATCGGCACTTCGTCAATATCAACAGGTTTAATCAAAGGTGTCCATACGCCTTTTGGAAGTTTATCCATATTTTGCATAACCCTGTCATAGAGCTTGCTTAGACTTCTTACCTTATCCTGTCCTATTTTAAACCTTACAGTCACAATTCCGGCACTGTTCATAGCCATACCGTAAACATGCTTGACGCCTGTCATGGCTTTTAAAATTCTTTCAAGCGGCTCAACTATTACATTTTGAACTTCTTTAGAGCTGGCTCCAGGATAAACCACTATAACATTGGCAGCTGGCACGTCAATTTGTGGATTTTCTTCTCTTGGAGTTAGAAGAATGGCAATCAATCCCATTAAAATAAGAGCTAATGCAATTACAGGGGTTAAAGGGTTTTTTAAAAAAGTTCTGGCAAGTTTTCCCGCTATATTTAGTTTTAATTCTTCTTCGAGATGAGTTAATTCCTCTTCTTTTTGAGAAACTTCTTTTTCTCTTTGAATTACTTTATTTTCAAGAGCTTTTATTTCATTCTCAAGCTTTTGTATTTCACTTATGTCACATGATTGTGACTTTAATTCATTTAATTCTTTTCGTTTTTCTTTTAATTTAGCTTTTATTGCTTTTAATTTTTCCATTCCCGCTCCTATAATTTTTGTCCGTCAATCATATTCGCAGGCGGATAAAGAATTACCTTTTCTCCTGCATTCAATCCTTTGAGCGCAATATAATCCCCTTCTTGGGCAATTTGCTTAACGGCTATAAATTTGGCAATTCCGTCTCTATTGACAAAAACCCCCATAATCCCTTCCCTGCTCGTCAAAGCGGCAAACGGAACAAGAACGGCTTCTTTTTTTCCTAAAATTATCTTCGCTTTTGCATACATTCCTGGAAGCAGTTTATCATCATATTTATTAAATTTGAATTTAACTATATAAGAATGTGTTGCGGGATCGGCACTCGGAATGATATTCTCCACCTTTGCCTTATATTTTTTATTAATGGCCGGAACAAAAATTTCAACTTTCATTCCAAGCTTAAATTTATCAATATCGCCTTCTTTTACAAAACTTTTTGCTTTAAGAGAGCTTAAATCGCTTAAAATTAAAACAGGATATCCAGGAAGCGCCATTTCACCCACATTTTTCATTTTTCTTGTAACCACCGCATTAATAGGGGATTTTACTTTAGCATATTTTATTTGATTTCTTGCCATAACAAGAGCCGCTTTTGCTCTTTTTAACATACCTTTTGCCATATCCACCTGTTTTTTCCTAATATTCATATTTAATGTCATTTTTTCAAAATCTCTTTTGCTTACAGCCCCGGCTTTATATAAATTTTTAAATCTTTCATAATCCCTTTTTGCATCTGCATAAGTCATTTCGGCCATCAGAACACCGCTTTGGGCCTGTAAAAGAGCGCCTCTTGCCTGATTGAGCATTGAATACACATCGGTAGGGTCAACAACAAACAAAAGTTCGCCTTTTTTAACCTTTTCACCTTCTTCCGCTTTTATCTCTTTAATATATCCCATAACTCTCGGGGCCAGCATAACCTGTCTTTTTGCATATATATCTGCAACATAATCTTTTTTTATCTGAATAACACCTTTTTTTACAGTTGCAAATTCATAGGCAAACAAACTCAATGAAAATGCCGAAATTAACGCTATCTTTTTAATCATTTAAACTCCTTTATTTTCCATTTTTCACTACTCACTACTCACCAATCACAACTCACTATTTAACAAAGTCTCCAATGCTTGCTTTAAGTTTAGCCGCCGCAACAGCTTCATCATATTTTGCCTTAATAAGTTCCGCCCTTGCTTTTCTTGCATCCGCCTCTTTCATTAAAAGAATAGTCATATTTATCATTCCCTGTTTATACATATAGGTATATTTTTTTAAAATTTCTTCCGCCAGTTCTTTGTTTGTTAATTTATTTTTTATTATTTTAGTTTTTGTTTTTAAATTCAGATATTTCTGTCTTACATCAAGTGCAATAGCTTTTTTCATATATTGATAATAATAGCCTGTCTGAAGTGCTTCAATTTTACTTTTTTCAATGTCGGCATCTTTGCTTTTATCAAAAATATTATATTTTAAACCTATTGCCGCGAGCCAATAATCTTTATCACTTCTTATATTGGCCACAGTGTTATCATTCCATCCATATTCCAAATGTGCCCCTATCATAGGATAATTTTCAGCAGAATCAAATTTAACCTTTTTTTTCATAGTCTCATAATTTTTTTTCATCCATTTTAAATCGTTCCTGTTTTTTAAAGCCTCTTTAATTAATGTTTTTAAATTACTATCAGGAGAAATAATTACTTCAAAATCACCAACAGACGTAATATCGTAGTCATCGCTTAAAAATCTTAAATAACTCAAAGCCAGGACGTATTTGTTTTTTGCCTCTTGTAAATATGCATCAACCTGGGAATCCCTTTTTTGGGCCTGCAGTAAATCAATATCGGTTGCCATGCCCTCTTTTTTAAATTCTTTAACCATTTTTACAAAAGAGCTTGTTGTTTCTTTTGCCTTATTTAAAGCATTTATAAAATATTTAGCGGCGACAGCCCCGTTATATGCTTTTAATACTTCCAAAGCCAAAAGAGTTTTATCTCTTTGAAATTTATATTTGTTTGCCAATATCTGAAGTTTTGCCATTTCTTTTGCATAAGTTAATTTAAACCCTGTAAAAATCGGAATCTCATAAACAAAATTTGTAGCAAAATTGCTTCTCGGGGCAGGATAATTTAAATCATGCGGTTTAATAGCTAAAATTCCCTGCATTGCGGCCAAATCCTGAGGTGTTAAAGAATTTGAATTCGCCTTCATCAAAGCGCCGCCCAAAGGGGCCAGAAAATCGCTGAAGCCAAAATCGCTGAAAGTGGCTTCCCTGCTGCCTAATTTCATACCGAATACATACATAGCATTATTTGTTCTGCTTATTTGCTCGTTAAAAATAAATTTGCCCCATTCCATTCCTCTGACTTTATCCAAATCGCTTTTGGCTTTGTCAATATTAAGCTTTTTTGCCTTTAGCTCTAAATTATTAGAAAGAGTTTCTTTTAAAACTTCGTTAAATGTCACATTTTTGGCTAAAAGCAGACCTGACAAAGCGGTTAGAATCAAATATTTTTTCATACCGCTCCTTTAAATATTTTTCGAATTGTAACAAAGATTATAAAGATTTTAAGAAGATATAAGAAAAAGTTATAAGAAAAAGGGAGAAAAATTATCTTTTTTTATTTTTTCCTGCTCATTCTTTTTCTCTCGGTAGGATCGAGATATTTTTTCCTTACCCTTATAGATTTAGGGGTAATTTCCACAAGTTCATCATCTTCTATCCATTCAAGGGCTTTTTCAAGGGTAAGCTGAACAGGGGGAACCAGTTTTATCGCTTCATCGCTACCACTGGCACGGACATTGGTTAAATTTTTACCTTTAATAGGATTTACTTCCAAATCGTTACTTCTGCTGTGTTCACCGACTATCATCCCGTTATAAACTTTATCCCCGGGTTTTATAAACATTCTGCCTCTCTCTTGCAAATTGAATATTGCATATCCGACAGCCACACCGTTTTCCATAGAAATCAAAGCTCCGTTTTTTCTTGTATAAGGTTTGGTAGTGGCGGGTCTAAATTCAAGAAACGAGCTGTTAAGCACTCCCTCACCTTTTGTATCGGTCATAAATTCACCTCTATATCCTATAAGTCCGCGTGCCGGCATTTCAAATTCAATTCTTGTACTTCCGTCGCTTAAAGGCATCATATTTTTCATAACGGCGCCTCTGGTTCCAAGTTTTTCTATTACAACTCCGCTGTAAATATCCGGTACATCTACAACAACATATTCATAAGGTTCAAGTTTAACCCCGTTTTCCACTTTAATAATAACCTCAGGACGAGACAGGGAAAATTCAAAATCTTCACGTCTAAGATTTTCAGCAAGAATTGCTATTTGAAGCTCTCCCCTTCCGCTTACTTTAAATTTACCCTCACCCAGTTCTTCTATTTTCATTGCAATATTTGTCTGCATCTCTTTAAACAGTCTGTCCCTAAGCTTTGGAGCTGTTACATTTTTACCCTCAGTCCCCGCAAGAGGTGAATCGTTTACGCTTAAAATAACACTTATGGTAGGTTCTTCTATATGAAGTGCGCCTAAAGCCACAGGATTATTCCTATCGGCTATCGTATCCCCCACATTAAGGGCTTCAAATCCGGCAACAGCCACAATATCCCCCGCTTTCGCCTCGTCAATTTCCATCCTGTCAAGTCCTAAAAATCCCATCAGTTTGGTAACTCTTCCGTTTATTTTTTCACCGTCGGCTTTAACCAGTGTTACTTCTTCACCCTTTTTAACTGTACCGTTAAAAATTCTCGCAATTCCTATTCTTCCCACATAATTATCATAATCAAGAGTAAATACCTGCATTTGCAACGGGGCGCTTTCGTCACCCGCAGGGGCAGGAATATATTTTGTAATTGCCTCAAAAACGGGCGTCATATCATTATTATTATCCTCAAGTTCCCATTTTGCATATCCCTCTTTGGCAGCGGCATAAATTATAGGGAAATCAAGCTGGTCCTCAGTAGCACCCATACTTACAAACAGATCAAACACCTCATCAACAACCCTGTCCGGTTCAGCTGCGGGTTTGTCTATTTTATTTACCACCAAAATAGGTTTAAGCCCCAGTGAGAGCGCTTTTTTTACAACAAATTTAGTCTGGGGCATTACGCCTTCCTGGGCATCTACAAGAAGCAATACACCGTCCACCATTTTCAAAACCCTCTCAACTTCCCCTCCAAAATCACTGTGCCCCGGAGTGTCAATAATATTAATTCTGAATTCATTCCATCTGATAGCCGTATTTTTACTTAAAATTGTAATTCCTCTTTCTTTTTCCAAATCATTACTGTCCATTACCCTCTCACCCAAATCTTTCCTTGCGTCAAGGGTGTGGGACTGTTTGAGTAGTTCATCCACAAGTGTAGTTTTTCCATGGTCAACATGGGCTATAACTGCAATGTTTCTAATATTCTTCATTAATTACCTTTAAAAATTTTTGAAATTATACATCAATTTCACTGTTTTCACAATTTCACCATTTTCGCTAAAAACTGCTTGGAATATTTTTTGCTTGCTAAAAATAAAAAGGTTTTTAATGCCTCATTTGATAGAATTATTAACACATACAGATAATAAAACAAAACCGAAAATCAAGCCCGCACAAAATTTTTTATTGCAGATTCTAAAAGATATGGAGCCCCTACTCACAACTCACTGCCTGATTGGAACAATATTTGCTTTAATATTAAAAAAGGTTAAAAAATGTCATCAGTAGCAAATATAACCAACAATGCAACACAGGCCGGCAATGACAAAGTTTACAATCCAAATTCACAGCTCGATAAAAACGCTTTTATGAAGCTGTTTTTAAAACAGCTTGAAATGCAAGACCCAACAAATCCGATGGATACAAATAAAATGCTTGAACAAACTGCTTATCTTTCAACTATGGAGATGAATGCAAATATGCAAAAAACAATTGATACATTGGCAAAAACGCTAACTTCTACCAATGAACTTTCAACCGTTTCTGCAATAGGGAAAATGGCTGATACTGGAAACAGATATATTAATGTTACAGATAATGATACGAAAAAAGATTTTGAATTATATTTTGGAGATAATATACAAAGTGGAAAAGTTCAAATTAAAGATAAAGCTGGAAATATAGTTAAAGAATTTGATTTAAATCCCCACACAAAAGGAATTTTAAGTTTTGAATGGGATTTAAAAGATAATAACGGAAACAGAGTAAAAAGTGATAGTTATGAAGTAAGCGCAACATATACAGACCCTAATGGAAATAAACATACAACAGCAATTGGTGCGTATCCTATTGAATCAATAAGATTTGAAAACGGAAATGCCTTCGCCAAACTCGGAAACCAATATGTACCGTTTGACAAAATAAAAGAAATTTATCAGTGGCAGGGATAATATTTAAATGTTGAATGTTAAATTATGAATATTGAATATTAGATGTTGAATAATTTTGGTTAATAAAAGGATTAAAATGACAAGGTCATTTTTTAACGGTGTAAGCGGAATGAAAAGTTTTCAAACGGGGATTGATATTTGGGGGAACAACATATCAAATATCAATACCGCGGGATACAAAGAAACAAACCCTGAATTTTCTTCAATTTTTTCACAGACTCTGAAAAATTCACCGATATTTTCGGATGTTGGACTTGGAAGCAGACTCGATGCCAATGCCATTAATTTATCGCAAGGAAGTTTTATCGACTCAGACAATCCTTTCGATATTGCTCTTGGTGGTAAAGGCTGGATTGGGGTTAAAAACGGGGACAATATTTACTATACACGAAACGGAAGCTTTAAAAGAGACAAAGAGGGTTATTTGGTTGATAACAACGGGAATTATCTATTAGTTGCCAACGCAAATAATATAAAAAACAATAACGGAAGCTATGAAATAAACCAAAACATTCCGACAGATAATTTAATAAATAATCCTCTCTCCCCCATTTCACTGCCAAATTCAATGATTTTACCCGCAATTGCCACAAGCAAAGTGAATCTTTTTACCAATTTGAATGATGCCGACCAGATAAACTCAACCGCTCCGGCGACACTTAATAATGATTTCAGTGCATTATACTCAAATGACGGAAAAGATTTAAAAATAAGAGACGGTGATTCATTCGTTTTCGGTTTCGGAAATCCGGCAACATATTCCAATAATTTAATTTCAAGTGAAATATGCATAACAGACGATATAAAAGACGGAAAAGATTTGGTTTATGATTTTAGTATTAATGATAAACAGATAAATCTGAGTGTGCCTGATGGAAGTACAAAAAGCGAAATTCAAAATGCCCTTGTCAATAAATTAACACAAAATGGAATAGATGCGACAATATCAGACAACGGAATAGTGATTTCTGACCCAACAAAAATAATTTTACACTCAAATAATGACAATTTACCAAATATTGCAGCTGAAAAATTAATTTATAAATCAACCCCCGCCAAAGAAAATGAATTTGACACTGTGCAAAATTTAATCGATAAATTCCAGTCCCTGGCAAATAATATCAATCCGGATATCTCGGTTTCTCTTGACGATAAAGGAAGAATTGTTACAACAAATCCTACCGCTAAAACTATTAATTCATATCTTCTCAAAACAGAAAATTCCAATGACTTGTTTATTAACAATCTCGGAAGAATTGGAAATGAAATTTATCCCCAGACAAGTGCAAAAAGCAATGCTTTTAAAGTAAACAAACATGATTTTGGAGGGAATATTTATGACGCAAACGGTAACAAAAATATAATTTCTTTTTCTTTTACAAAACAGAAAATTTTAAATAATCAGATTCAATGGAACGGAGTAATTACAATAAAAGATGCAAACGGAAACATTATAAACACTTCAAATCAGATTTTCACGTTTGACGAAAACGGAAAATTACTATCCCCTAAAACAGTGACACTTAATTCACCTCAAAATATAAATATAAATTTTGATTTAACGTCATACGCCAAAACAGATTCCAATACAAGTTATTCTTTTTCCCAAAATGGACTTGAAAAAGGTTACCTTCAAGGATATGATATTAATGACGACGGAGTTATTTTTGCAAATTTTTCAAATTCCAAAAGTGTGGGGCTCGGACAGATTCCGATTTTCCATTTTCAAAACCCTCAGGGACTTGAAAGTATCGGGGGCAATCTTTTTAGAAAGACAAATAATTCAAATAAAGCATTTTTATATGAAAGCAATGGAGAATACATTCCTTATGCAAAAGTAATTTCTCATAAACTTGAAGCTTCAAATGTAAATTTTGCCAAAGCGATGACAGAGCTTATAATAAACCAAAAAGCATTCTCAGCGGCGGCAAAAACTGTAACAACCAGCGATGAAATGATTCAAAAAGCAATTAATTTAAAAAAAGGATAATATAGTAGTGAATAGTGAGTGGTGAGTGGTGAGCTTGCCCGGCCGCTTTTCAAGCGGCGGGGTGAGTAATTGAAAAAGGAACGGTTTTTGCTTGATAAAAAAAACTTTATTTAAAGGAATGAATCATGATGAGAAGTCTTTGGAGCGGGGTTAGCGGCCTAAACGCTCATCAGGTTGCAATGGATGTGGAAGCCAACAACATTGCAAATGTAAATACTGTGGGATTTAAATACTCTAGAACCAATTTTCAAAATCTTTTAAGCCAAACAGTAAAAAGCGCTACAGCACCACAGGGAAAACTCGGTGGAAAAAATTCACTTCAGATAGGCCTTGGAACAAGTGTCAGCGCAGTTGAAACATTGTTTAAACAAGGAAGTATTCAAAATACCGATAAAAATACAGATATGGCAATTAACGGAGACGGTTTTTTTGTTGTGAGTGGAGACGGAGGAAAAACATATAAATATACAAGAGCCGGAGATTTTACATTTGATGCAAACGGTAATTTTGTTGACCCAAACGGAATGATAGTACAAGGATGGCTTGCAGACCCGGACACACATACAATAGATACCGCAAAAGGGGTTCAGCCGATATCTATTCCACCAGGTCTTACCACACCGGCAAACGCTACAAGTAAAATTCAAATAAAAGCAAATCTAAACAGTGGGGTTCATATTAAAGAAATGAGCGGAACAAGACCTACTGTTGATCAGACTGCAGATATTAGCGGATTATATAATGCAAATGGTGAAAAATTATCTTTAACCCCTGATAAAGACACTTTGACTTTGGCAATAGAAGACGCAAATGGAAATATAAACAATTATACATTTACTTACGGAAAAAGCACATCAAATACAGACAGAAAATTTACCACCATAAAAGATTTATTAGACGAAATCAATGAAATAATAAAAGATCCGACCGGTACAAAACCATCATCAGAATACAAAGTTTATTTAAACGGAAACGGACAAATTGTGGATCCAGAAAACAAAATAAAAACAGAAACCACACTTTCATCTACCAATACGGAATTAGAAAATATTTTCAAAGGTTTAAACGGACCCTCAACCACTACAGAGCCTATGAAATCCTTAAAAAACAGTTTTATCGGTGCCGACGATGTAGGCGAGCTTTTTAATGCAAGCGGTGATGCGTTTAATATAGAAGAAGGACAGGGAATTAAAGTTAATATAAACGGACTTGGGGAAACAAGAAATTTCATATATTCAAAAACACCTATAAATGAAACCGAAGGCTGCGGAAGTGCAAGCGGGTCTTATCAGCCAAAGGAAAATACCGTTTCTGATTCGAATGAAGGGCTTCACTGGTTATATAATTCCACAACAAAAGATGATAATAACCGTGCATTTATGAATGTCAATCAAAAAATATCATTTCAAATTGATAAAAACGCAGACGGAACAATAGATGACACCTTAACATATGTTTATGGAAAAGATTTCCAGACATTCAGTGATTTATGCTGCCTTTTGAATTCAGATTTTACAAGCAATAATATAAATGACAATGTAAGTTTTGAAAACGGTAAAATGAAAGAAACCCAGGATATTATTAAAAATGTACAATTAAAAGATTCCAATGGAACAATCAACGATTCAAATTCAAACACCCCTCTTGGGAAATTGTCTCAAATTTTCAAATCTTTGGGCAGCGGCACATCAACAGATACATTTTATAAAAATGACACATATTATTTTCACGATATTCAGGATTTGGCATATGTATGGCAATTGGCGATAGATGACAGCGGAGATACTTCAAATTCAACATCCGGAAACAGCGGTATTGTTTCAATAGATGAAAACGGAAAATTAAATATAAAAAACACCTCAGCAAATTCATTTAATATAAATTTATCTGGTTATCCGGATGATAAAAAAGACAATGATTTATTTACGGAAGCTTTTTCACCGATAAACGGAAGTTTGGCAGCAGGAGGATCAACCTTTTCACAGGCTATTAATGCCGCAACTCACACAACAAGCATTGATGTGTTTGATTCGCTTGGCAGCAAGCACACTTTAACACTTCATTTCAGAAAAGCACATACATCTGAAAATCCGAACGATCCGACAGTTTGGAAATGGTATGCCGATGTCCCGGCACCTTCGTCTCTTGATCAGCCGGCAAACGGATATGTAAAATTCAATCCTGACGGAAGTATAAATTCCTATAATCCTCCTAGTTTAATATTTAATCCTAACAATGGAGCCAATTCAGGACAGGCCATACAGCTTGATTTAGGAAACATTGGCAAATTTGACGGAATCACATCTTTTGAAGCACCTAGTTCCACTAGCGGACAGACTCAAAACGGTTATCCGGGAGGAGATTTGCAAAGTTTGGTAGTTGATCAGACAGGAACGGTAATAGGGGTATTCACCAACGGCAGAAGTTATTCCCTTGCTCAGGTTGCATTAGCAAAATTTGTTAATAATGAAGGCTTAATGAGTGAGGGCGGAACTCTGTTCAGCTCTTCGCCAAATTCAGGTGAACCGATAGTAGGGACTGCCGGAACGGGGGGAAGAGGGACAATTCAACCAAGCAGCCTTGAAATGAGCAATGTTGACTTAAGCAGAAGTTTAACTCAGTTAATTGTAATTCAAAGAGGTTTCCAGGCAAATTCAAAAACTATTACAACAAGTGATGAGATGTTAAATACGCTTTTACAGCTTAAAAGATAGTATAATTCGCTAAAACTTCTGTTTTAGCGGAGAAATTATGAATCTTTTTCAAAAAAATATAAAGTTTTTTTATCAAAATATTCCTTCGTTTTATAAATTAATAACTTCAATAAAAACAAGAAGATACCAGCTTGTAAACAATAATATACTTGATACACAAACAAATACTTATCTTTATCCGAATTCTATTGATGAAGATTCAATCATATTTTCATATAATCCTGTACAAAATTCTTTATGGGAAAAAAATTTTTTTTATATTAATCCAGAAAAATTAGATGAAAAAGAATTTTATTTAACAGGCAAAATAGTAAATTCTTTAACTGACAAAGCTAAAAATTTAAATTATACCGATGGATTTTATTTTGAAAATAATTTTTTACCTGCAACTGTTATTTTAGGATTATTATCAGGCAAACATATAGAAATATTAGCACAAAAATATAATTTTCAGTCTCTTTTTATATATGAACCGGAACCGGAATTTTTTGCAATAAGTCTGTATTTTATAGATTATGAAAAACTTTATAAAAAATTAAGGGGAAAACTGTTTGTTTTCATAAAAAACAAAATTAATTATTTTGCAATTGAAAAATTTTATTTTGAAAGAATCATAACTTCAAATTTTGCCAGATTCACCCTCACCACCTATGAAAACAAATTTATAATAGATGCCAAAAATAAATTTAATAAAATTTCCGTTTTAAAAAACAGAGGATGGGGAACTTTCGAAGATGAAATAAAAGGAATAAAAAATCATTTGCAAAATATTGGGAGATATCCTCTGTTAAATAAATCAAAAAAATTAAATATTCCTGTTTGTATAGCAGCCAATGGAAAAAGTTTGGAAAAAAATATTGAATTTATTAAAAAAAACAAAGATTCCATGATAATAATTTCAGTAGGAACTGCGCTTAAACCTTTAATAAAAGCAGGACTGCAAAGTGATTTTCATATAGAACAGGAAAGAATAGATACATTAATTGAAGCTTTAAAAGATATATTACCAAATTACAGGGGTTATTTCTTAGGAGCAAGTGTTGTAAATCAAAAAATTTTCCAAATGGCAAAAAAACCTTTAATGTATATCAGGGAAGCTTTTACACAGGAAAACAATTATTTTACTTTAAAATATTCCTCCCCAATAGTCGGAAACACAGGTATGGCATTTGCAAGTGAATTTAGTAATGAAATATATCTATGCGGAATGGATTTAGGTTTCAGACTGGGGGAGAGAAAACATTCATATGGAAGTTTTTATGACAATAAAGAAGACACAGAACAAAAAGGGATTAAAGTAAAAGGAAATTTAAGTGATGATATATATAGCGATTCATTGTTTTTAAGCAGCAAAAGCAATATAGAAAAATTAATAAAAGAAAAACAGACAAATGTTTATAATTTAAGTGACGGCGCTTATATTGAGGGTTCAGTTCCAATAAAAGACAAAAAATTACCCCTTATTGATAAAGAAAAATATATACGAGAAATAATAAACTGTTTTAATAAAACTGATTATAAAGATGAAAAACCGGATATTAAAAATCTGCTTTTGGCAATAAGCAAAGCTATGGATATAAAAATTGATTCAAAAGAAAAGCTTACATCGCTTATTGAAGGGCTTGAAGATTTGATTAAAACATATGAGCAAATCGACAAATCAGGGTTTTTGCTTCTTAGAGGCTCTTTATTCCATATTTTAAATAATTTATATATCCTCTCGTATAAAATAGATTTTAAAAATTATAATAAACTCACAAAAATAATAAAAAAAGAAATTTTTAAATTTAATGAAATTTTAAATAAAATTTTTTAACGTATTAATTAAATCTTTCTTTTCAGCCCAGCCTCTTCTTGACTGATTCAATCCGTATTTCATATTATAAAGCTCTTTTTTATTTGTAGCATAAGAATTAATGCACATTCTTACACCCGTTTCTTTTGCAAGTTTTATTTTAGAATCATCCAAATCAAGCCTGTCTCTTCTTGCGTCAATTTCGAATATTTTATTTTTTTCTTTAGCTGCTTTTAATATTTGCTCAAACTCAATATCGATTCCGTCAAATTCCTGAATTTTTCTGCAAATTGGATGTGATAAAATATCAATATGATTTAAAGCGTTGATTATTCTTTTTGTCTGGGTAGGTTTATCTAAATTAAAATTATCCTCCACACTTCCGTAAACTATATCAAAATCTTTAATTTTATCTTTTAAATAATTTAATTCACCGTTTTTATCTATTTTGCATTCAATAGCACTGTAAATTTTCAGTTTTGATTTTAATTTTTTTATTTTTTCCAAATCTTCAATATTTTTTGTACAAATTCCCAAAAATTCATAACCTTTTTTTTCAGCCTCATCGATAATTTCTTTAATGTTTTTATTAAAATAAACTTTTAAATCGCCTTTTATATCATCCTCCCTCACAAGTTTTGGTAAATTATTATTTTTAGCAGCTTCAATTTCCCCCCTGTTTTCTCTGAGTTCAGGTTCTATATATCTCAGCCCCATTGTTTCATACACTTCTTCTTCGCTTTTTCCGGCAATTCTTTTTGTACCTTTGTATATTCCGTATTCATTTACTTTTAGCCCCATATCTATTGCCATTTTTCTTATTGCTATATTGTGGGCTTTGCTTCCTGTAAAATAATGAAGAGCACTTCCGTAACTCTCTTTTGTAACCGCCCTGAGGTCAATCTGAAGAGAATTGTCCAAAAAAACCGTACTTCTTGTTAAACCTTTTGAATATACTTCTTTTACCCTTTTATATTTTGTAAAATATTCACTTACCTTCATATAATCATCCGCAATAACCAAAATATCCAAATCTCCGACTGTTTCTTTTCTCCTTCTGTAACTTCCGGCAATATCTACAATTTCAACACCTGGGAAATCAAGTAAATATTTTCTGATTTCTTCTGCCACTTCTTCAACATCGGCCCATAAAAATCTGATACCGGCTTTTTTAAGCTGCTTAACGCCTTTTAATATTTTTTCAATCAGTTTAGGGCCAAATCCGGGAAGTTTATCAAGCTCACCGTTTTGGGCATATTTTCTAAGTTCTTCAAGACTTGTAATATGAAAAGCGTCATAAATTTCTTTTATTCTTTTTGGACCGAGGCCTTCAATGCTAAGCATATCGATAAGTCCCAGAGGAATCTGTTTTTTAAGCTCTTCCAGTTTGGAAAATTTTCCTGTAATTACTATTTCTTTTATATATTCGCTCAAATCATGCCCTATTCCAGGCAATTTTGTTAAATCAAACTCCTCTTTTACTAGCTTTTCAAAATCTTTACTCGTTCCTTCAACAAGCCTTGCGGCATTCCTGTATGCTCTTACTTTAAACGGATTTTCCCCTTTTATATCAAGCAAATCCGCTGTAAGAGAAAGTATCTTGGCAATTTCACTATTGCTCATTGTATTCCTTTAAAAATTCTTTTATTTTAACATTTAGCGGCAATATAATTTGCTTCCTTTTACTTGTTTCTCCTTTTATTATTATATCGCTTTTGGGAATCTTAAATGTTTTGGATAAAAATTTAACCAATTCTTTATTTGCCGCACCCTCTACAGCAGGAGCTTTTATGTTTATTTTTAAACTGTCGTCCCCATAAAGACCTGCTATTTTATTTTTTGAAGAATTTGGCTGCGCTTTTACATAAATTATAACCTTATCATCTTTTATTTCATAAAAATTTTTTTCCATCTTTGTCCTTTATTTTATCTTTTTCTGCTCACAACTCACAAATCACTATTCACTAAATAAATTATCCATTTTCAATTATATTAATAATTTCTTCTAAATTTAGAATATTTTTTATTTTAGTAATCTTTGCCGCTTTAATTTTTTCTTTAATTTCATCAATTTCACAAATTTCAATATTTTCAACTTCGTTATATAACGCTGTTTGGTTAAAATAATATTTACCGCTGATTATGGGTTTGTTAAAATAAGCAGCCTCAACCGGATTATGCCCTCCAACATTATCAACAAAACTCCCCCCTAAAATTACAATATCGGCAACTTGATATAAATTAATCAACTCTCCCATCTTATCAATTAATACTAAATCTTCATCTATATTAATTTTCCATTTTCCATTTTCCATTTTCCATTTTCCATTATTAAACTTTTCACTTATTTTTTCCACTTTCCCATACTTTTTCATAATATTATATACTTCGTCAAATCTTTCCGGATGTCTTGGTACCACAGCAACCTGAAATTTATTTAAATCAAGCTTTGGCAAAATCAGCTCTTCTTCATTTTTATGTGTTGAAGCCAAAATTAGTAAAGGCTTTTTTTTAATAAACTCGGTTGTGATTTTTGGATTAAAATATGTCTTTATATTTCCTGTAACTTTTATATTTTTTGCCCCTAAATTCAAAAGCCTTTTTTTATCCTCCGCGCTTTGTGCCAAAACAATATCAATATTTTCAAAAATTTTTTTATAAAACCATTTAAATTTAAGATACTTGGGATAACTTTTTTCACTGATTCTGGCATTTAGTAAAACCGTCTTATTACATCTTCTTTTTGCAAGATAAAAAAACATATACCATAATTCGGCTTCCATTACCACTAAAGTTTTACAAGGTTTTAGCCAAAAAGGTAAAAAAATCTCAAACGGCAAAAATCTGAGATGAACATTTTTATATCTTTTTGCTTCGGCATAACCCGTGTTGGTTATTACACTTAAATTAACTTCGTCAAACTGCTCAATAAGCGGTTTTAATGCTTTTGTTTCACCAAGGGAACATGCATGGAAATAATGTAGTTTTTTTGTAAAAGGCGAGTTGTTTATCAGAAAAAATCTGGAGGGGATAGATTTTTTGTATTTTTTTTTAAAGCTGAGATAAATTAAAAAAGGAATTGAAATTAAATATAAAATAAAAAGAAAAAAAAGATAAAAAAAATTAAATATTACATTTTTCACTACTCATAACTCACTGCTCACTTTTTTCACTATCTTCGCTTTCTTCAACAAACAACACTCTTCCGCAATGAGGACAAGTTACTATTTCTTCACCTTTAATCACTTCTGTATAAACTTTATCGCTGATTTTCATATTACAACCGCTGCATGCCTGTTTTCTGACAGGAGTTACAGCCGTTATACCCGCCCATCTCTTAATTTTTTCATAAAATCTGAAAATTTGAGGATTCATTTCATTTATAAGTTTTTCTTTTTTCTTATAAATCGCTTCTTTTTGTTTTTTAACTGTTTCCAGTTTTTTTTCAACATCAACACTCAAAACAGTGATTTCAGAATCTATTTTTTCAATCTCTTTTTTTATGTTTTCTTTTTCTTCATTTTTAAGTTCAAGCTGTTTTTCAAATTTTGCAATTTCTTCGTTTGCCGCTTCAATTTGTTCACGCGCCAGTTCCTCTTCTATTTGAAGCGCTTTAAATTCTTTTTCTGTTTTTGCTTTACTCTGTTTTTCTTCTATAGAAATAAGTTTATCTTTAAGTTCTTTTATTGATAATTCGTTTTTACTTTTTTTTAGTTTAATATTTCTAATCTCTTCTTCAAGTTTTTCAAGTCTCTCTTCAAGAGCTTTTTTCTGGTTTTCAAGTTTGGTTACAGGAGCTTTAATATTAATCTCAACAGGTTCGAGTTCTTTTAATTTCCTTTCATATCCGTTGAGTTCTATTAACTCTTTTAAAAATTTATTCATTGCTGACCTTTTTTATTGGAATTATATCAAATTAAGTCAAACGGATTAGTTGAATTGATTTTTATAATTTCAATCTCCATATCTTTTATATTATCGTATAATGCTTCCGCAAAATATTTTTCACTTTCAAAATGTCCTACATCAATCAGACTGATTCCTCTCGCTTTTGCATCCATAGCTTCATGATACTTGATATCCCCTGTTAAAAAACAATCAGCTTTTATCTGGTCTAATAAGCTCATTCCGCTGCCTGTTGTAATTCCAACTTTTTTTACAAAATCATTGGCTTTTACTACCCGTATATATTTTAATTTCATTTTTTCTTTTATTAAGTTAACCAGTTTGTCAAATTTCATATAAACCTCACTGTAAAAAACAAAATCTTCCTGAAATCCTTCTATTTCTAAAATTTTTTTAGCAAAATAATTATTTAAATGTGTTTTGTCAAAATTGGTATGCATTGCAATTAATGAACAGTTTTTTTGAATAAGCTTAATTAAATATTTTGTAGAAAAAGAATTGAAATTTACTTTTTTTATACCTTTAAAAATTAATGGATGATGCGTAATAATCAATGAATTCGGCTTTAGTTTTTCTATTACCCCATCATCTATATCAAGGGAAATGTAAATTCTCTTAATCTTTTCATTTATACCAACATTTATCCCACTGTTGTCCCACTCTTCCTGAAGTGAAAAAGGGCTTATTTCATCCAAAAATTTATAGATATCCTTTAATTTCATATATTACCTTTCACTATTCACCACTTTCACTACTTTCACCATTTTCACTCTCCACATATTTCTCGGCCACCATTTTGGCAAGCTCTCTTATTTTTAAAATGTAATTTTGCCTTTCTGTTTGGGAAATAGCTTTTCTGGCATCCAACACATTAAACACATGACTGGCCATTATTGTATAATCATATGCAGGAAGCGCCAAATCGTTTTCTATACATTTTTTTACTTCATTCCTGCAGTCTTCAAACCATCTAAAAAGCATATCAACACTGGCCACTTCGAAATTGTATTTTGAAAATTCATATTCGCTTCTTTTGTGCATATCTCCGTAAGTTGTAGATTCATTCCATTTTATATCAAATACATTATCAACTCCCTGCAGATACATTGCAAGTCTTTCCGTACCATATGTGATTTCAACCGGCACAGGAAATGTTTTAATACCCCCGACTTGCTGAAAATATGTAAACTGGGTAACTTCCATACCGTCAAGCCAAACTTCCCATCCGAGACCCCATGCTCCGAGTGTGGGTGATTCCCAGTTATCCTCCACAAACCTTACGTCGTGTTCAGCAAGATTTAATCCTAAATATTCGAGAGATTCTAAATACATATCCTGGATATTCTCAGGACTCGGTTTCATAATAACCTGAAACTGATAATAAGCCCCCAGCCTGTTTGGATTTTCACCGTATCTTCCGTCTGTCGGTCTTCTGCTCGGCGCCACATATGCCACATTCCAAGCACCTTTTCCAAGACTTCTTAAAAGAGTTGCCGGATGAAACGTCCCGGCCCCACTTGGAAAATCATAAGGCATTACAATATTACAGCCTTTGTTTTTCCAGAATTCCTGAAGTTTCAAAAGTAAATCGCTAAAATATATCATTTCTCCTTATTTTACAAAATTTTTAATCTTAAAATATTTATCTCAATAGGTTTTAATGTTGTTCTTTTAAAAATTCTAAACCGAATTGAATAGTATTTTTGCAAATACCCCTTTTCCATTGTGGTTCATCATTATAAACAATCCCTACATATAACTCATAATTATTAAATTGTAAATTAAAATATTTTCTCAGAAATTGATTTTAATACTTCAATTGAATCTAAAATCTTTTTTTTTATTTCTTTTTATTTTTAAATTTTATTAAAAATAATTTTTTTTCATTTTCATCAAAAAATATTGTATCTACACTACTTGGTAAAGGATGTGAAAAAAAATTCTCCACGAAATAATCAAAATCAAACCCCATTGAAATTTGTTTCAAAACATTGAAACAATTTATCGAATTAGTTTCACATAATTTTTTTAAACAAAAAAACAATTCAGCCATTTTTTTCCATTAACTGTTAGAACCTTCTATTTTAATAATTTTTGCATATTCGCTTCTATAATATATGGAGAATGGGAATTAACAAGAATTGAAAAATAATTTTGTTTTACCATTTTTACGATTATCTTTGCATATAATAATTGCCATTTCGGATGTAAAAAAATTCCAAAACTTTTAATGCCTGTAGCAATCAATAATTTATATTTTTTTATTTAAAATCAAAAAATTTTAAACATATCAATTTTTTTAAAAATATTTTCAATTTCTTTTTTTTTATCAATACTTAAATTTTTATTTTTTTTTATTTTTTCTTTAAACTTATTAATATTTCTTTGATAAAAAATTTAAAAGATTTTTAAAATTCTTTTTCTAAAAGATTAACAAGAAGCCTCTGCACATTTCAGTAGTTTTTATTAAAGAAAACAAACTTTTCCCAACAGTACTTTTTCCTGTATCATTTTCCCCTGCTATCACAGTTAGTCCATTTAACCAATATTTTTAAGCTTTAAGTTCATTTCTCACCTTTCAATATTACATTGTCGCCTTTAATGCATCCGCATGCATTTGCTACTACACCGCATTTTACTTTAAACAGATAAAAGACTTCCCTTCCGCATTCACCAAACAAAACTTCAAAATTACCCATTCCCTTACTAATTATTAAATCAGCATTATAAAATATTTCCTTGCTTTTGGAATTTGCATATTTTAAACTAAATCCAGGAGTTCCTACTCCCGTATCAATAATTTCGGCAAAATTACTAATTTCAGAGCCTTTTAAATCATTAACGGTTATATCATTAATTATAGGCTTTCCTCTTACTAAATAATAAACTTTTATTTTTGGATATATTTTTTTAATCACCTTGATTAAAATTTCATCAAAAACATTTTCTCCCGCATTGTCTGCCAGATAACACAATGTTTTAGCCTTTTTTAATTTATTTTCTAATTTATTAAAATCATTATGGATAAAATTCATATTAAAAATATTTTCAATTTCTCTGTTTAAATCATACTCCTGGTTTACCCCCAAATCTATTATATTTCCCGCAATGGCAATCTTACAGGCATCGAAAAGAGGGTTTTTGGAATTTTTTAATTTTTCTTCCAAAACCGGTTTAAAATTTAAGGCCTCTTTTATTGAAATCTCTTTTTCTTTTTTAAAAGGGTCGTTTATATTTAATTTTTTTCTGATATATTCATAAACTTCTTTAGCGATATCGGGAGGGGTAAAAGATAAATCGTATTTGGATAAAATCAAAGCGACACCCCTTAATATATCACTTGCCTTATTTTCATCTAAATTAAGTCTTTTGGTGACATTCAAAGCCTGATTATAGATACATACGTAACAATCTCTTTTTATTTTCATTTAATTCCAAGCTCCTTTTTAATAGCCGCTTCATTAAAGCCGCAAATCCATCTGCTTCCCACCAAAATTACGGGCACCCCCCTGCATCCGTGCCTTTCACAGTCTTTGGCTGCTTTAGGGTCTTTACTTATATCAACTTTATTAAACCTGATTTTATTTTTTCTAAAAAACTGTTCGGCCCTGCTGCACCAGACACATCCAGGAGCCGTAAATAAAACCACTCTTTTTGCCATTTACACTCCTTTTTATATAATTTTAAATGTTAAATGTTAGATGTTAAATTCATAATTCAACATTTATTTTTCACTTTCTTTCTTAAGCACTCTTCCCCACATAAGTTTATATTTTTTCCTGCAAAATTCAAGCTCATCCTGAGTAATTTCAAGCTGTTTTTGAAGCCTTTCAATTGTAATTTTAGCTTCTTCGTAAATTTCCTGTAAAGAATAGATGGATTCTTTCAAAAATCTGTTTTCATCTTTTAGCGATTCAATGGTTTCATCTTTGCTCATAAGCACTTTTTCATGCATATTCAGAAATGTTGCCAATGTTTTTTTGGCTATGTCATTACTGTTTACAATTTCTATTTCATTTAAAGGCACTATTTGATTTGTGTTCTCCGCTTCTATATAAATAATACCCTCACTTTTTTTACATTTAAGTTTTTTTTCTTTGCATAAGGAAAAAATCTCTTTTTTACTTTTACCGCTTATTTTTTCAAATTCTTCGATTGTCAAAAGAGTTTTCATTAATCTAATTTCACCTCAACTTCTAATGAATCCATTTCAACTTTTTTAGCCTGTGAAATTCTGTCTTCTTCAAGTTTTGCATTCAGCTCTTCGTCACTCAAAGCCAAAATCTGAAGAGCTAAATATGCTGCATTTTTAGCTCCCGCTTTACCGACTGCAAGAGTCGCAACGGGCATACCGCCCGGCATCTGCACGGTAGAAAGAAGTGCATCGAGCCCGTCCATCATTCCGCTCGGCATTGGAACACCGATTACAGGTCTGGTTGTAATTGATGCAACAACACCTGCTAAATGTGCGGCCATTCCCGCCCCGCAGATAAAGACTTTAGCACCACGCTCTTCGGCATCTTTTACATACGCATGAGTCCTTGCGGGGGTTCTGTGGGCGGATGTAATCAATACTTCATAGGGAATTTGAAATTTTTCTATAACTTTTATTGCCTCTCTCATTATTTCATAATCGCTTTTACTTCCCATTAATACACTTATAAATTTCATATCTCTTCCTTTCTTAAAAACGTCAAATAAGGGAGTTTACACGGCAATTTTATCGGATTTAGATTACCGCTGTGAACACTGTCTAATTCTTTGTTGCCTTGTGTAATAATTTTATTTAATTTAAGTAGCCACCTGCCGTTTTCATTATAATTTTTACCTATTTCATTTTCACAGGGTGTAATTTTAACATTTTTTGGCAGTACTATTTCAAGCACATCGCCGGGATATGTTTTATATTTACACATGAAATGTCCGCCATCTTCTGTCACAACCCCGCTTACCTGCCAGTTTCCGGTGGTTAATGAAGTTTCCAGATTTTGGGTATCATTTCTAACATATGGTCTTTTAACAATATATGCATCACTTAAACCTCTGTTTTTAGTAGTTAAAATTTCATTCAAATATTTTTTGCATTCACATTTTCCACTGTTAAGATATTCATCTATGGCATTTCTGTAAGCTTTTGTTACAACACCGACATAATAAGGCGCTTTTGTTCTCCCTTCAATTTTCACCGAATCAATTACACCGGATTTTAAAATTTCAGGAATATGTTCAATCAGACATAAATCTTTTGCATTCATTATATACGTGCCCTCAGCATATTCTTCCAGTTTAAACAGTTTTCCTGTTTGGGGATTTTCTGCATAAAGCACATAAGGATATCTGCAGTCATTTGCACAGCTTCCTTTATTGGGGTTTCTTCCAAACTGAACGGCGCTGAGTAAACATCTCCCCGAATATGCAAAGCACATAGCCCCGTGGACAAATATTTCAATTTCAATTTCAGGCACTTTTTGTTTAATTTTTATCAAATCTTTTAATGTGGCTTCCCTTGCGGCAATTATTCTTTTAACCCCTAAATCCCTATATGCTTTGTAATCCCATGAATTCAAGGCATTTGCCTGGGTTGAAAGGTGAATGTCTATTTCCGGCGCTATTTCTTTTGCTTTATACAGCACCCCTAAGCTAGAAATTATAAAAGCGTCAACTCCTGTTTCTTTTAATTTTTTTATATGGGATTCTATAAGAGGCAGCTGATTTTCAAATGGAAAAGCATTTACGGTGGCATAAACTTTTACACCTTTTTTGTGGGCATATTCAATAGCTTCATTAAATGTTTCATAATCGAACTCTTTTCCGCTGTGACACCTCAGGGAAAAATGGCTAACCCCGGCATAAACGGCGTCCGCCCCGTAGGCAATGGCAATTTTTAATTTTTCAAAATCTCCGGCAGGTGCAAGCAGTTCCACTATTTGGCTCCGAATTTTTCAAGCAGTTTTTCAATATCTTCGTCACTCACCACTTCTTCTGTTTCATCCCCCTGAAGATGTCTTGCGCTTTTGACTCTTGCCTCATCTTCAATTTTTCCTTCAAAAAGCCTGTTCATATATTTTATAAGAGCCCTCATTATATTTATAACCCTTTCTATTTTTTGCCTGTGTATATCCTGATACTGCATAATATCCATTACGGTAAATATTTCATTTTCAGCCGATTCGTTTTCTTTTGAAATCTGCTCTGCGATTTTTATTATTTCTTCTAATTTTTGGAGTTCTTCTTCAAATTTTTTAATATGGGGAAACGTAGTGTGAAGTTTTGTAAAAAGAGCTTTTTCTTCAGTTAAAAATTCTATAATTTTTTTAATTTTTTCGTTTGTATCGCGTATTGCGGCGGAAATTTCATCCATTTTTTCCAAAATCTGCACCGCCTTTTCCTCACTCTCTTTTGTAACTTCGTCAAGCTGCGCCACAACTTTGTTTTTTGAATCCGCAGGAGGAGGAGTTATAGGCTCACCTTCATCAACATTTTCATTATCTTTAGTTTCTTCTTTTACTTCCTCTTTTTCTTCTGTTTTTGAATCTTCTGTTTCATCTATATTATCTATATCGTCTAAACCCCCCGCCATTAAAGCGTCTAATTCTTCCTGGGTCATAACTCACCTCATTTTTTTAATTAATTATATATAATTTCACTAAAAAAGGCAAAACATGCTTATTGATATTCACAACCACACACCCCTTTGTAATCACGCCACAGGCATCCCCGAAGAATTTATAAAAAAAGCGATAGATAAAGGAATAGATATATACGGTTTTGCAGACCATGCGCCGATGGATTTTGATAAAAAATACAGAATGGGCTTTGAAGATATGCCGAAATACGAAAATGAAATAAACGCTTTAAAAGAAAAATATAAAGACAAAATAAAAATTCTTTTAGGGTATGAAGTGGATTTTACGCCTTTTATTGATAAAAGAGTGCTTGAGAGAAAAGTGGATTTTTTAATAGGAAGCGTTCATTTTCTAAACAACTGGGGTTTTGATAATCCCGAATTTATTAAAGAATGGGGAAAAAGGGATATTGATGACGTTTATAAAGAATATTTCTCCAAAATAAAAGAAATGGCTGAATCTAAACTGTTTGACATAGTGGGACATCTTGACTTAGTGAAAGTTTTCGGCTTTAAACCTAAAAAAAATATAAAAGATCTGGCAAAAGAAGCGATAAAAGCCATTAAAAAATCCGATATGGCAGTGGAAATAAACACTTCAGGTCTTAGAAAAAAAGTAAATGAAATTTATCCGTCTGTTGAATTATTGAGAATAATTAAAGAAGAAGGAATAGATATCACATTCTCAAGCGATGCGCATAAACCTCAGGATGTAGGATACAAAATCACTCAAGCAGTAGAACTTGCAAAAAAAATAGGATTCAGTGAAGCTGTTTATTTTGAAAAGAGAAAAAAACAGAAAATTAAATTAACATAAATTTAAACTATTAGTATTAAACTAACAAAAAAAGGATATAAATGGTCTATTTAAGTCTTTTAATGGCTATAAGGTTTTTGGGGCTTTTTATTGTTATGCCGCTTTTATCGTTATATGCATTAAGTTTAAACGGGGCAAATGCGTTTAATGTGGGTGTGGCGATGGGGGCATATGCCCTTTCACAGGTTTTTTTACAGATTCCTTTCGGCAGATGGGCCGATAATTATGATAAAAAAAAGATTTTAATAACAGGCCTTTCATTGCTATTTTTGGGAAGCATAGTCTGTGCGTTTTCAACAGACATATATATGCTGATTTTTGGTAGGCTTTTACAGGGTGCTGGCGCAATAGGAGGTGTAATTCTGGCTTATATAGCGGATTTGACCGATGAAAACACAAGGGCAAAATCATTTGCAAAAATGGGACAGTTTATTGCCCTGAGTTTTGCGCTTTCTATGGTTTTGGGACCTACCGTAGGTGCAAAATGGGGGGTTGACAAACTGTTTTTACTGACCGCACTTTTAGCACTGTTTTCAATCTGGCTGGTTACCAAAAAAATTCCGAATCCACCAAAAATTGTCCATCATCAGGCAAAAGCCACTTTAAAAGAAGTCTTAACGCATAGGGAGCTTTTAAAACTTTTTTTCTCTGGTTTTATGCAAAAAGGTCTTATGACTGTCTTTTTTATGATTACTCCTATTGTTTTTACAAAAAATCTCGGCTGGGATAAAATGGATTTATGGAAAGTTTATATTCCGGCATTGATTATAGGTATTTTCGCACTGCCTCTCGGTGCAATTTTGGCTGAAAAAAAAGAAAAAGGGAAACTGGTTTTTATTTTAAGCGCCGGTTTAATAACGATATCTTTGTTTTTATATTCAATTGAAAATATTATCAGTGATTTTTTGGCGGTAATAATATTCTTTTTCGGATTCAATATGCTCGAGCCTGTTCTTCAAAGTTTTGTAAGCAAAGTGGCAAGGGCAAATCAGAAAGCAACCGCACTTTCAACATCAAACACTATTCAATATTTAGGAATTTTTTTAGGCGGCGCGGGGGCAGGTATTTTTATGAAATATAATTTATTAAATTTGTTTTTAATTTTAAGCGCAATTATCGGAATTTTATGGGTAAGCGCACTTATTAAAATGAAACCTGTTAAAAAATTTAAAATCGTGGAATATAAAGAATTTGATAAAGATTTTATAGAAGAGATTAAAACCGAACAAAATGTATATGATTTTTATGAAAAAAACGGTGTTTTGATAGTAAGATACATTTAATTGCTTAGGTGAATAGTGAGTGGTGAGTAGTGAGTTTTAGGCTGTCAAGTGGCTAAGTATCAAGTTAAGAATGTAAAGTAAAAAGTGAAATTTTACATTTTTAACTTTTCACTATTTATTATTTAAATCTCTACTCACAATTCACAACTCACAATTCACAACTCACCACTCACAACTCAAAACTCACCACTCACCGCTCTCACCACTCACTATATAATTGGAACGAAATTTGCTGCTTTTAAATAAAAAAGGCTTTAAATGTCAGCAAAAGTCGACGGTTTTGAAAAATTTTTGGCAATTATGTTTTTTACAATTTTTTATATGTTCATTTCTACCAATCTTTTTGCCGATAAAATTAAAAATATTTCATCAATAATAGGTGTAAGGGACAACCAGCTAATCGGGTACGGACTCGTTGTAGGATTAGACGGCACCGGAGATTCGACATCTTCAAAATTTACAAATCAGACCCTTTCAAATCTGCTTAAAAATGTAAATGTAAAACTTGACCCAAAAGACATAAAATCAAAAAATGTAGCTGCCGTAATGGTAACTGCAACCCTCCCGCCGTTTGCTAGGGAAGGAGATAAAATCGATGTGACAATATCTTCAATAGGTGACGCCACTTCTCTTGAAGGGGGAGTATTGCTTATTACACCGCTAAAAGGTGTAAACGGAAAAATTTATGCCCTGGCACAGGGGCCTGTAAGCATGGGAGGATTTAATCTAAAAGGAGGCTTAAAGCAAAAACATTTTACAACAACAGTAAAAATTCCAAACGGGGCTACGGTTGAAAGAGCGGTTGTATGGGATATATATCATCAGAATTTTGCCACTCTTTCACTTAAAAGAAGTGATTTTGATTTGGCTGTTAACATTCAGAATACATTAAATAATAAATTCCGCTCTCATGTCGCCGTTGCAGTTGATCCAAGAACAATAAAACTTAAAAAACCGCAAAAGCTTTCCATGCCGGAATTTTTGGCAGAGGTTGAGAATACCGATATCACTGCCCAAATGCCTGATGTTATTGTAATAGATGAAAGAACGGGAACAATAGTTGCTGGAAGTAATGTAACGGTAAAACCGACAGTTATTACTTACGGTGATTTTGTAATAAAAATTAAAAAAGAAACAACTATTTTAAATTTAACGCAGATGTTTCAAAAATTTAAAGCAACGCCGCAGGACATTATCGCTATTTTGGAAAACTTAAAAACCAGCAGCGCAATAAACGCAAAACTGATAATAAACTGATAATAAATCTTAGATGATGGATGTGTAAAATTTAAAAAGGAGAAGAAAATGAGCAATTACAATATAAACATAGGTATTCATCATAAAATAAATTTAAAAGAAAAAAATCTGAAAAAATTAAAACAAAACTGTAACGCATTTGAAAGTGAAATATTAAATTTTTTTTTAAAAAAAGCCTTAAAAGATGAATCAAAGCTTTTTCCCGAAACACCCGGGGAAAAAATTTACAAATCTATGCAAATAGAACAAATTTCAAAAGAGCTGGGCGGAAATTTCGGATATTCACAGCTTTTATTTAATTATTTAAAAAAAGATATTTAAAAAAATTTGAAATTTGCCGATATGGTTGGGTAGAATAACAATAAAAAAAGGTTTATAAATGATATCAAGAGTTGGAATAAATCAAACAAATTTAATATCTACCCAGCCAGAAAAAAAAGAAGTTAAAAAAACACAAAATTCTGGAAGGGTAGAAGAGATTAAAAAACAAATCGAAGCCGGAACATACAAAATAGACTTGGACAAAACAGCAAAAGCTTTAGCCAAAGCGCTTCTTTAATCTCTTCACCCTTCCCACAAAAGGAAGGGTTATGCTTACAAAAAAAATAAATGAAATAAATGATGTTTTAAACAATTTAATCTTTTTAACAAAAGAAGATATAACTGCTATAAAAAATGCAGACCACGAAACTATATTTTCACACACAAAAACAAAAGAAAATTTAGCCAAAAATTTTTCTTTTTTAAAAAGTGAAATAGATTCAATACTGCTAAGCAGAAACAAACCCATAGAAGAAATTTTTTCACCTCAGGAAGAAATTCTATTTGATGAATTCAGGGAAAATTTAAGCAAATTTAATTCCCTTCACAAAAAATTTTCTGTATTGGCCCTTGGTGTCGCAAATTTTTATAATGCACTTATGAATGAAATAAAAAATGAAAAACCTCTAAATTATAAAAATGAAAACATCTTAAATTCAAAACTCAGCTTAAAGGCATAAAATGGGAATTTCATCAGCTTTTAACATAGCACAGACCGGTCTAAACGCACATCAAAAGGCAATTGACGTAACCTCAAACAATATTGCAAACGCATCAAATAAGGCATATACAAGACAAAGGGCTGAATTTTCCACGCTTGGAGATGTAAACACCATCCCCGGCGATATAGGAATTGGGGTTCAGATAAAAAGCATTGTCCGGATAAAAGATATTTTTTTATTTAACAGGTTTACTCAAGCTTCGGCTAATTTACAGAATTTATCGGCTCAGGAAAAATACCTTCAGGAAATTTCAACATATTTCCCGGATACCACAGACAATGGTATATATAAAAATTTAAAAGATTTTTTTGATGCATGGCAAAATTTAGCATCAAACCCCAATGATTCAAGTGTAAAAGTAGATTTGGCATCAAAAACAAAAATTTTGGCTGATTCCATAAAACAGGTCAGAAATTCAATTACAGATATAAAGCAGAATATAAACAGCGAAATAAAAACGAAAACAGATGAAGCGAATGATATTATCAAAAAAATTTCCGAACTTAACAAAAACATATACGCAAATGAAGCAAACAATATTGACCATGCAAACGATTTAAGGGATGAAAGGGATAAACTTGAAAAAAGACTAAAAGAACTTTTAGATGTCAAAATTTATAAAAACGGATTAAAATCATTTAAAAGCGGGGGAAGTTCAAATATTGATTACGAAAAAAACTATTCCATTTCTCTTAGCGGATATCCTCTTCTTGACAATTCCACATATTATCCTATCAAACTGACGGACAATCACGGAGATGTGGATATAAATATTCAAAAAGAAGACCATACGCTCACTGATATTACAAATAATATAAACGGGGGTGAAATAGGAGGGCTGTTAAATATAAGAGGCAAAGAGATAAATGAAAAAGGTGAACCGACTGACGGAATAATAGGGGAAATTCTAAATAAACTCGATACTTTTGCAAGCAGCTTAATAAAAAATGTAAATTCTCTTTATTCCCAGGCGGCACAGTCGAATGCAGTGTCTGATCAGATAAATGTTCCAATAAGTATTTCCCATGATTTGGCCAACAAACCTTTAAGCTCTTTGAATAATATTTTATTACACCCTATAAGAAACGGAAAAATCACATTAAATATTTATGATGATAAAGGGAATTTTATTAAAAATATTTCAGTATCCGTTAACAAAAACGATTCATTAAACGATGTAATCAATAATATAAACAATGCTTTTAACTCAAACGGGATAACCGACACCCAGGCAAAACTCTTAAACGGGCAATTAAAATTTGTTAACAGTCAAAACGCTGAAGCTTCAAATGTATTGGTAAAAGATGACGGAAGTACGCTTTTTAGTGCAATGAATGAAATAGAATATCTGCCTATAAATAAAATAAATCAAACCCAACTTCCGCTTCCGATGGAAAACGGCTCTTTTGATTTAGTAGTATATAATGACAAAGGGAAAGAGTTAGCCAAAAGAAAAATTATTATCAACATGAATTCAAATGATCCTAAATATTCCACTATTGAGGGAATAGTTTCTCAAATTAATACACCAAATATCGACGATAACAACGACAATAATCCAGATAACGACGTTGACGATTACTATAACGCCGGTTATTTAAACGGAAAATTTATTCTTTCCAAAAAAACAGATGAAAATACATATGTGGGAATAGATGAAGACAGCGCAAAATTTGGAGGGGCTATTGGAATAAACAAATTTTTCACGGGAAACAACGCTGAAAATATAGATATAAAAAAAGAGCTTTACGAAACCCCGAGTAAAATTCAGGCAAATAAAACACCGAGCTCAGGAGACAATAAAATAGCGAATTCCATTTTACAGCTTCAGTTTGAAAAACTCAATTTTTATGAGAAAAACAATATTTCCAATGAAACTGTTTTTGAATATTACAGAAATATAACAGGAGAACTTGCCGATAAAACGAAAAACATATCTTCAAAAAAAGAAGTTGCCCAGACACTTATGACAAATATTTCAAACGAATATTACAGTGTCAGCGGGGTTAATATAGACGAAGAACTGATTAATCTGGAAAAATTTCAAAGAGGATATCAGGCAAATGCAAAAGTCATTACCACTATAAACCAGATGCTTGATAGCCTCTTTAATATCAGATAGATTTATCATAATCTATCTGAATAATATCTTCCAATAAATCCCATCCAAAATGCATAACATCAATTTCTGTTATTTTATCCAGATATTTTCCGTTATCATTCATAATGGTATATAATTCTGCCGTCATTTCGGACTTTGGATAAAAATTGCTCGCAACGACATCTTGTTTTTCCCCGTTCATTTCCACATTGTTTGGTAAAAGCAAATCACAAAATTTGTTATAAATTTCATTATCCGGTTTTTTAATGTCACAAGCGCTGTAGCCTATTTTTATTTCATTTATATCGGGATTTTTTTCATATTCAAAATATCCGTCGCCGTTTGTTTTTAAAAGCAGAATAATATCCCCCGTTTTAAAATTTTCATTTATTATTTTGTCAATATCTTTATTAATATAATCAATATCCTCCGCCGTAAAAATTTTATTTTCAATTTCTATTTCAATGCCCTCAGGATTGATTCCTGTCAAATCTTCATTTAAACTCAACGCTTCCGCTTCCCCGCTGTCAAGATAAGCCGCAACATTCTCTTTTAGTCTCTCAATTTCTTTTGAATCATCCAAATCGTAATCATCTAAATTTATAAGATATGAATAATCATAAATTTTAATAATATTCGTATCGCCTCTGATTATCATTTTGTCTCCTCTTTTTATATAATTATAACAAATTATCAAAGAGAAAAAATGGAAAAATTAAAAAAGAAATTAGACAGTTTGATAGATAACAATATTTATGAAATAAATGAAAAAAAACTCGATCCAATTATGATAGCCCAAAAACATAATGATGAATATATAGCGTTAACTGCAGCCCTCTTCTCCTACGGAAATGTAAAAGCCATTTTGAAATTTTTAAATTCAATTGATTTTAATTTTCTTGAAACAAAAAAAATACCGACAAATCTTTATTACCGTTTTCAGACCAAAGAAGACATATATCAGTTTTTTAAAGCATTAATCAGTATGAAAAAAGAATATTCTCTAAACGATTTGTTTTTAAAAGGTTATAAAAAAGAAAATAATGTAATTGATGGACTAAAAGAAATAATAAAAAAAATTTATGAAATTAATCCTTACAAATCAAAAGGATACGAATTTTTAATAGGCAAAATCCCAGGTAACAAAACCAAAGGTGTCAGCCCGTATAAAAGATGGAATATGTTTTTAAGATGGATGGTAAGAGACACTGAGCCTGATTTAGGATTATGGAAAAATGTTAAAAAAAGCGATTTAATTATTCCGCTCGATACGCATACCCATAAAGTTTCTTTAAAATACGGTTTATTAAAAAGAAAAACATATGATCTGGCAGCTGCTATAGAATTAAGTGAAAATTTAAAAAAATTTGATCCAACCGACCCTCTTAAATACGATTTTGCACTTTACCGAATAGGACAATTTAAAATAAATTTGTAAAAAAATTTAAAATTTATTTTAATTAAGCATTAAATTTGATACAATTACATAAAAAAGGACTTTATATGGAAGATAGAATTTGGCTGATTTTTGGATTTTTAGGCCATTCTCAGGAAGTTCAGCTAACAGTTCATGTTTTATTGGCGGCTTTTTTATCCGTTTTTGTTGCAAAACTTGCCACAAGAAATCTTCAAATTGTTCCAAACGGATGCCAAAATGTTATGGAAGCTGTAATTAACGGAATGCTATATGTAGGAGAAGATATTACAAACAAAAAAGTTGCAAGAAAATATCTTCCTCTTGCAGGAAGCCTTGCTATTTTTATTTTTATGGGTAACTTAATGGAAATAATCCCCGGATTCGAACCTCCTACCGGAAATGTTAATTTAACGCTTACCTTGGCATTAATCGTATTTTTTTATTATCATTTTGAAGGAATAAAATCTCAGGGAGTGGGACATTATATTGCCCATTTTGCAGGACCTGTAAAATGGCTCTCTCCCCTTATGTTCCCCGTTGAGGTAGTTTCTCATTTTTCAAGAATTATTTCCCTTGCATTCAGGCTTTTTGGTAACATTAAAGGTGACGATTTGTTTTTACTTGTTTTATTGATGTTGGCACCCTGGGTATTTCCTCTCGCAGGATTTGCCTTAATGAGCTTTTCTGCATTCTTACAGGCATTTATTTTTATGGTATTGACTTACGTATATATTTACGGAGCAGTAACAGGTCAGGAAGAAACACTCGAATAGGTAAAACCTATTCTTCTTCAATTTTATGCTAACTTATTTTATAACTGATCCCAAATATCCCCTTACAAATATATTTAACTCAATAAAAAAATATAAACCAAATTTTGTGTGTTACAGAAATAAAAAATATTTTGATGAAAATGAAATAATTGAATTTGTCAGTTTTGCCAAAAAATATTCAACTGTTTTTATAAATTATGATGATTTAAAAAATGATAAATTACTTCAATATTTTGACGGTATTCACTTTCCGACTTCTAAGATAAATTTAGCCCTAAATTATCCAGATAAATTAAAAATAGCTTCAGCCCATTCAATAGAAGAAGTAAAAAAAGCCAAAAATCTAGGATTTGATTATATTACTTTCTCTCCTGTATTTTATTCAAAAGGACGCAAAGGTGTAGGAATTGAAAAATTAAATGAAATTTGTGAAATTTTTCCAAACACCATAGCACTCGGCGGAATTATCAGCGAAAAAGAAGTAAAAGAAATTGAAAAATCAAAAGCCATTGGATTTGGTGGCATCAGATATTTTTTTCATTAAAAAATAAAATTCAATTTTTTCCTACTCACTACTCACCATTCACAATTCACTTTTACATCAACTACATTATCTTATGCAGTTTGTTTCCATTTTCCATCCAAATTCTGAGCTCGTCCCATTCACTGTTTTCTATTAAATTTTTTGCCAGTTTCAGCTCTTTTTTAAATGCTTCTATAGCCTTTAAAAGATTGCTTTTATTTTCTCTGAAAATGTCTTCCCACATTTTGGCATTGCTTTTTGCAAGCCTGCTCATATCTTTAAATCCACCTGCGGCAAGAGTAACAATATTTTCTCCCTCTTCCTGGTTTAAAACCGCATTTGCCAAAGAAAAACTTATGATATGCGGCATATGGGAAATAAAAGCCGCATGTCTGTCATGGGAAGAGGCTTTCATAAACTTTATTTTCATTTTTAAGTATTGGAACAAATCAATTGCCACTTCTTTTTGTTTTTTACCGCTATCTTCTATATCACAAACAACCATTATTTTATTTTCATACAAATCTTCTATTGCAGCGTTCGGGCCGGAATACTCCGTTCCGGCCATAGGATGGGAAGCAACCAGATTTTTTCTTATATTTTTTGGACACTCTTTTATGATTGTCTCTTTGGTAGAACCAAAATCTATAATACTCACATCATTTTTAAGCGGCATTTTCGAAAGTTCTTTTAATGCCGAAATAATCCCTCTTATCGGTACAGACAAAATAATAACGTCAGCTTTTATTAAATCAGAAAATTCAACTATTTCATCCACAAGGCCCAATGTTAAAGCCTCTTTTTGATGAAGGGGATTATGATCAACTCCTATAATTTTTTTGAAATAATTTTTTGAAGAAAGTGCGAAGCTCCCTCCCATTAGTCCCAAACCTACTACAGCGCAAACCATATAACCTCTTTTTGAAAAAATTATATCACATATTTGGTATAATTTCTCTTAATTTGAAAAAAGGATTATAATGAAGAAAATTATTTTTGCATCTTTACCTTTTATTTTATTTGCAAATATTAAAACAATAACTTATCAGGGTTTGATACATATATCCCCCGTTACGGCAAATACAATAATTTCTGTGCATCCTGGAGATGAATACAATATAAAAAAAATAGATGAAAGTATTAAAAAACTGTATGAGACAGGTTATTTTAAAAAAATAAAAGTTGATTACACCAACGATAAACTTACATTTATATGTCAGGAAAAACCAATTATTTCAAGACTGGAATTTGAAAACCTCTCAGAAGAACTTAAAAAACTTTTAAAAGAACAAAACATTCTTCCCAAAAAAGGAGAAATTTACAAAAAAGAAACTTTTGAAAAATTAAAAGATTTTATCGAACAATATTATCTGGCAAAAAAATATTTTAACACATATATCAATATAGAAAAAACCTATATCAGCCCCACAAAACTTTATATAAAAGTAATAATTGTAAAAGGTAAAAAAATAGATATAAAAGAGGTTAATTTCTACGGTGCAAAACAGATAGATAAAAGCGATTTAATTGATTTAACAGAAAATCAGCCAAAGACCTTCTGGTCATTTTTACCAATCTTTAATTCAGGCGAGCTTAATGTATTCAAACTGCCTGAAGACAAGAACAATATACAAAATTATTATTTCAATTTAGGCTATATGGACTCAAAAGTGTCCATGCCTCTGGCCAAGGCAAATATTGATGATTACAAAGCCGTAATTGATTATAAAATACACGAGGGGAAAAGATATAAGGTAAAAAAAATAAATATAGACTATCCTAAAAATATTAAAGTAAAAACACCTGAGCTTGAATTAAAGCCCGACAAATATTTTAATGTATCGGCTCTTAGGGAAGATTTAAAGAATATAACACATGCTTTTCAAAATATAGGTTACGCTTATGTAAAAGTATTCCCTGAAATTAAAAAGAAAGGGGAATTTGCTTTTATTACTTATAAAGTAATACCTGGTAAAATTGTATATATAAGAAATGTGACAATTTCCGGAAACACAAAAACACTTGACAGGGTTATAAGAAGAAATATTTTTATAGCACCAGGAGATAAATATTCTTACCAAAATATTACAGATTCAAAATACGCCCTTCAAAGAACGGGTTATTTAGAAGATGTAAAAATAGAAGAAAAAAAAGTATCAGACAATCAAATAGATTTAAACGTAAAAGTAAAAGAAGGCCTCAGCGGAACACTAAAAGCCGGTATCAGCTACGGAAGTTATTCCAAATTCGGTGTTTCTTTTTCTATTACGGAAAAAGATATTTTCGGAAGCGGACAAAAACTCTCAGCCAGCGCCGATTTATCAGCAACCAGTAAAACTTACGCTTTTTCATTATATAATCCAAGGGTGTTTGATTCAAAATTTTCAATGAACACATCTATTTTTAACAGTGAATTTCAAGGTATTTCATACACTTCCAAGAAAAAAGGGTTTACATTAGGCATCGGTAAAATGCTAAGCAGAAATTTAAATTCAAATATTACATACGGATTTACAAAAACAGAATTAACCAATTACGATCAAAATTTAACATATTTAAAACCGACCAGTACAAAAAGCTATGTTATCGGTTCGATAAGATACAATTCAACAGATAATTATTATTTTCCAACACTCGGAATGAATGCCGGTACAAGTGTTGAATATGCCGGGATCGGGGGAGATGAGAAATTTATAAAAACAATAGGCAGTTTTAAATATTTTTATCCTCTAAAAAATTCAACATATGAAACATATGCCGTATTAAAATACAGAATAAAAGCCGGGGCAATAAAAAACAATGGTTATTTGCCTATCGATGAAAAATTTTATTTAGGTGGTATAGGAAGCGTAAGAGGTTTTGCTTCTTATTCTATTTCTCCTAAAGACAGCAACGGAAATTATATAGGTGGTAAATATGAATTTATAACAGGGCCCGAAATTTCCACACCGATTAACAGAAAAATAAAACTCTGGGCCAGCGCTTTTGTTGATTACGGTGCTGTGGGAGAGAACAGCTTAAATATTTCAAGAGCGTCAGCCGGTGTTGCAATTAACTGGATAACTCCTGTAGGACCTCTTACTTTAGTGTTTGCAAAACCTATTAAAAAAGAAGAAGGGGATAACACCAAAACATTTGACTTTTCTATCGGGGCATCATTTTGAGTTAGCCCTGAACACATAAGCCAGAATTTCCGCCACAGCTTTGTATAATTTTGGCGGAATAATTTCATCCAAATCCACTAATTTATATAATTCTCTTGCAAGCGGCGGATTTTCCACAATCATTATTCCGTTTTCCCTTGCTATTTCTTTTATTTTTAGCGCCAGATGATTGGTTCCTTTTGCTATAACCCTAGGAGCTTCGTCTTTAGTTTTATCATACCTCAGTGCCACCGCATAATGGGTAGGGTTTGTAATCACAACATCGGCTTTTGGAACTTCGGCTATCATTCTTTTTCTTGCCATCTCTCTTTGGAGTTGCCTTATTTTGGCTTTTATTTCAGGATTTCCTTCGGTCTGTTTGAATTCATCTTTAATTTCCTGTTTACTCATTCTGAGAGACTTTTTATAAGAGTATCTTTGATAAATAAAATCTATCAGGGCAAACACAAAAAAAACTCCGAGCATAGCCATTATAATTAAAGCAGCTTTATTTTCAAGCCATTTAATCTGATTAAAAAAATCCATAAGTTCAAGATTTGGAATTTGGGTAAAAAATGTCATAAAAAGCCAAAAGCCCACCAAAAAAGAAATAAAAACCTTTAAAGTGGTTTTAACCCCTTCTACCATTTTTTTTAAAGAAAAAAGATTTTTAAGACCTTTAAAAGGGTTTAATTTATCAAATTTAGGAGTAATTGGTTTTGTGGTAAATAAAAAACCAAACTGGCTTACATTTGCCAAAATTCCAGCAATTACTACAACTAAAAAAATAGGAAACATTACAACAAAAAAATAAAAAGCGCCTTTTACCAAAATATTAAAAATCAGATTTTTATTAAATTCGACACCTATAAAAGAATAAAAATATTTAAAAAAATCTTCAAAATAAAAAGCAATATATTTAACATAAAAAAATAGAACCAATAATGCCAAAAAAAGCACAATAAAGCCTGCTGTTTCTATTGATTTTGCTACATTTCCCTCTTCTCTTGCTTTTTGAATTTTACGCGAGGTGGGCTGTTCGGTTTTTTCTTCGTCAGCCATTAACTGCCTTTTTTATTATAATTATACAAAAAGGTTTTGAATGAATATATTTATTTCGGCAGATAATACAAATTCCGGAAAAACATACACCGCTATAAAACTTATTGAAGCTCTTTCAAAAAAAGGGTATAAAGTAGGCGTTATGAAGCCCATTGAAACTGGAGTGGAAAAATATCCGGAAGATGGAAAAAAATTATTTGAAGCAGCATTAAAATACAATAAAAATTTAAATAACCTGACACTAAAGGATATTGTACCTATCCAGCTGCACCTTCCGGCAGCTCCAATTGTTGCGGGAGAGATTGATTTTGAAAAAATAAAAAAAGCTTATTATAAAATTAAACCATTATGTGATATTTTACTTATTGAAGGTGCCGGAGGTTTATTAGTTCCAGTAACAGAAAATTTTAAAATGCTAAATTTCTTAAATTTTTTTAATGCAAAACTTTTTTTAGTTATTTCAAGCCGTCTTGGAATGATTAATGATTTTTTATTAAATAAATTCTATTTGGAAAACAACAGTATTGATTATATCTGGGCTATTAATCTGTCTGATAAAAATTATTTTGATATATCCCATCCTTTTATGAAAAAATTCAATCCTATGTTTATTCAAAAAGATTTAGATAAAATAATAAAAAAATTATTAGGAGAATAAATGAACGAATTTGAAGTGGAATTAAAAACACATACAAAATATCTGCCTAAATTCGGAAGACTGATTGAGCTTAAAAAAGATTACGCAAAAGTAATATTGGATACCTCGGAAGAAATGGCTGTCGATGAGTACGGCTTAGTTCACGGAGGATTTACATTCTCGGCAGCTGATTTTTGTGCCATGGCCACTGTAAACGAACCTTATGTTGTACTGGTCAGAAGCCAAAATGAATTTTTGGCCCCTGTTAAAGTAGGTGAGAGTGTTGTATTTGAAAGTGAAGTAATGATGAAAGAAAAAAGAAAATGGGAAGTGAAAGTAACAGGAAAAATAGATGAGATTAAAGTTTTTGAAGGGATTTTCGGATGTGTTGTTTTAGATAAACACGTATTAAAGAAGAATGTATAATTATCTTCTTCTTCCTCTATTATATCTATTGCCTCTTTGATTCCTGTTTTTGTAATTTCTTCTGCCTGAATTAGAATTGGAGCTATTAAATTTTTCTCTTTCAATCAATCTTTTTGCCTCTTTTAAACTTTTGCCTATTCTTTCTTTTCCTTTTGCTTCTTTTTCAAAAAGCATGGCCGCAAATTTAGTTGCAATGGTGAATAAATCAAATTCATTTTGAAGTTCTTCTATGATTTCTATAGATTTCGGACTTGCGTCAATATTATTAATTTTTTCTATTATTTTTTTAATTTCTGTATTTTTAACATCTTCAAGTGTAGGTATTTCTTTAAGAGTTATTTTCGAAATTTTTTCTATCTTGCTAAGAGCTTTAAATTCATACGGAGTAACAAGCGAAATAGCCATCCCCTCTTTCCCTGCCCTTCCTGTTCTTCCAATTCTATGAACATAACTTTCAGGATCAAGAGGCAAATGATAATTAAACACGTGGCTTACGTCGTTAACATCAAGCCCTCTTGCAGCCACATCTGTAGCTACCAATATATCAAGTTTATTGGTTTTAAAATTTCTTATAATAGTTTCTCTTTTTCTTTGTTCCATATCTCCGTGAAGTCCGCTTGCATTTAATCCAATGCCCTTTAAATATTCTGCAACATCATCCACATCCCTTTTTGTTCTACAAAATACTATAGCCTTGCTTGGGGCTTTATAATCAATAAGTCTGATTAACGCGTCTTTTCTTTCATGCTCATCAATAACATAACAATATTCTTTAATATTTTCATTTGTTACGTTTTGTTTTGTAATTTTTACAAATTCAGGCTCTTTTAAAAATGTTTTTGCAAGGTTTAAAATCTCTTTTGGCATTGTTGCGCTGAAAAGCAGTTTTTGGGCATCATTTGGCACAAATTTGAAAATTTCTTTTATATCGTCCAAAAAGCCCATATCAAGCATTTCATCCGCTTCATCAAGCACTACAAATTTAGGAGCTATATCTATTCTTCCGCTGTTAAGTAAATCAATAAGCCTTCCCGGAGTCGCAACTATTACCTGAGAAGTTTTTATCTGTGAAATCTGTCTATTGTAACTGCTTCCTCCGTATACACTGGCTGTATGAATTCCCAAATCTCTGCCGTATCTAAATATTTCTTCACTTACCTGAATGGCAAGTTCTCTTGTAGGGGTTACAATTAATGCTTTCTCCCCTTTCTTAAGCATATTCAAAATAGGAAGTCCGAATGCAGCCGTTTTACCGGTTCCTGTCTGGGCCTGTGCCACTATATCTTTTCCTTCTAAAATCAGGGGGATCGCTTTTTCCTGAATAGGAGAAGGTTTTTCAAATCCAATCTCACTTAATCTATGCAATAATTCTTTTTTTAAATTAAAATCGCTAAAATTCATCTGTTTCCTTTTTATTTTTAATGACAATACAACTTATAATTAATATAGGTGTTTGTAAAATAGGGAGGATAAGGCACAATGGCAGAAAAATTTTTAATCTCTCCGGGAATCAAATTTTTTACAATTATTCTTGTCGCTTTAATAGTATTTGGCTTTTGCTGCTGTTTTTCTTTTGCTCCAAATATACTAAGGCCTCCAGGTTTAAAAAAAGTTCCTTTTGGAACCTTTCCGCCCCATCCGTTATTTACAAGTTTTATTTCAAGCTTGCAATAATTTATTTTAAATTTACCTATATTTTTAACTTTACCTTTAACTACTAACGTTTCATTGATAAGCACTCTTCTGTTTCTAACATCAATCAGTTCGGCTTTTTTGGTATATTTTTCCAAAATAATAATACTAAGTACCGCACCAAAAGACGTAACCAAAAAAGAAGCAAATATCATACTTATAACAAGCCCGGTTTTATTACCGGCAGCTTTAATGGATAAAAAAGTCAAAAATATAAATAAAATTAAAAAAAAAGCCAGGCTCAGCCAGTGAAGAAATGTAAAATAGGGAATCATTTTTTTCGGTTCCTTTTTTCTTCTATACCGCTTACGCCTTCTCTTCTTTTCAGCTCTTCCAAAATAGCCTCCGGATGTATATTTTTATACGCCAGAGCCACTAAAGCATGAAAAGCCAAATCAGCAGCTTCATAAATTATTTCATCTTTTTTATCATCTTTAATAGCAAAACAAAATTCACCTGCTTCTTCAACAACTTTTTTAAGTATTGTGTTTTCACCTTTTTTGTATAAAGAGGCTACATAAGAAGTTTTGGGCGAAGCGTTTTTTCTATCAAGTAAAGTATGATAAAGCTTATCTGTGAAATTATACTCTATTTCTTCCTCTTTGTCGAGTATTATTTCACCGCTGTCCAATTTGGTAAAAAAACATGATTTCCTGCCTGTATGACAGGCAACTCCGTTTTGTTTCACTTTAAGTAAAAGTGTATCATTGTCACAGTCAAGCAAAATTTCTTTAACTTCCTGGGTATTGCCGCTGCTTTCCCCTTTTTTCCAGAGTTTATTTCTTGATCGGGAAAAATAGTGGGCAAACCCTGTTTTTTGGGTAAGTTCAAGCGCTTCTTTATTCATATACGCAAGCATTAAAACCTCATTTGTATCCGCTTCCTGAACTATTACAGGCACAAGCCCCCCGTTTTTTTCAAAATCAACTTTATTTACCATTACTCAAAGCCTTTTTTTTATCATCGATATTCATCCATATATTAGGAACTGCCCCACCAGGGGTTAAGAATATCTTTACATTAGGATTGACTTTAAGCGCATCGTTAAATTTGCCCTGAACTTCTATTTCTTTAAGTTTTAACAAATTATTTGTAAGTGATTTAGAAATAATTATATTTGCTTTTGCTTCAGCGCTGGCTTCAATAAGTTTTGCATCAGCTTTCCCCTGGGCTTCTATTTTTGCCGCATTGGCTTTACCCTGGGCTATTGCCGCTTGTTTCTGGGCTTCCTGCTCGGCTCTTAACACTTCATATTTTGCCCTTTCGGATTCTTGTTTTGCAATTTGAACCCTTTCTATCTGTTTTCTTATATTTTCAGGCAAAACAATATCCCTTAATTGAAAACTTTCAAAAATAACAGGTTTATGGTCTATTTTATTTAACGTGTCTCTTATTTGTGTTTCTATCTGCATGGCAATTTCATTTCTTTTTACAGGTAAATCTTCGGCCGGGTATTTTCCTATTACATTTCTTACCACATCTCTTACTATAGGATTAATTATTTTATCTTCCCAGTTCAGACCGTATGTTTTTATGGTGTAAGCCGCTTCATCGGGGTTTATCCTGTAACTGACAGAAAGTTCAACCGTAATAGGCAAACCTCTTGCATCAAGCACGTTAATAGCGGGATAAACTTTTATTGTTCCGTATCTGTCGGGCATAGTTCCGGCTTCTTGTATTCTTTTATAACTTATCATATGAACCTTGGTATCTACAATAATCACCTTTTGAATAACAGGGACATAAAAATGCATTCCGGGATATAGCGGCTCTTTGGAAAATTTTCCTGTCGTGGACAAAATACCGATTTCTCCTTCGTTTACAATAATCCAAGGTCTGAATAAAATTCCAAAAACAATGATTATCCCTATTATTATTAAAGCGAGACCGCTGCCTCCTTTTATAAATTTCGGAGGTTCAAACTTCGGAGGTTCGAAACCCGGTTTTTTGTTATTGTTTTTATTCATCCAATCATTTAAATCAGCAGGCATAATTATCCTTCAATAAGCGTCAAATAATGTTTGTAGCCTTTATCTTTTCCATAAACTACATCAAAATACGCTTCTTGTAATTCTTTTGTAATTTCCCCTCTTTTACCGCTGCCTATAATTCTTCCGTCAACTTCTTTTACGGGAGTAACTTCTGCGGCGGTTCCGGTAAAAAACGCCTCGTCAGCGATATAAACCTCATCTCTTGTTATTCTTCTTCTCTGAATTGGAATATCTCTTTCACGGGCAAGTTCCAAAACAGTCGCCTGGGTAATACTTTCAAGAGAATTGTCATTTGGAGGGGTTATTAAAACACCGTCTCTTACAATAAAAAAGCATTCCCCGCTTCCTTCAGCGACAAATCCTTCCTCATCAAGCATTAAAGCCTCTTCATATCCGCATTCAACCGCTTCATATTTTGCCATTTGAGAATTTAGATAATTAGCGGCAGCTTTAGCTTTTCCAAACATTGATTTTACAGAGTTTCTTACTAAAGAAGAAATCTTAACCCTGATTCCGTTTTCCAACCCTTCTTCACCGAGATATGCACCCCATTCCCATGCGGCAATTGCAACCCTTACAGGAGCTCCTATATGATAAAGTCCCATTTTTCCGTAACCAAGAAAAATCAAAGGTCTTATATAAACATTTTCTTTAAAATCGTTTTTTCTAAGTAGTTCTATCTGGGCATCTTCCAATTCTTCCTGGGTAAAAGGCACATCAATTTTTACTATTTTAGCAGAATTTAACAGCCTTTTTGTGTGGTCCTGAAGTCTGAAAATAGCAAGTCCGTCTTCGGTTTGATAAGCCCTGGTTCCTTCAAAAACTCCGTTTCCATAATGAAGTGTATGAGTTAAAACATGTACTTTTGCCTCATTCCATGGAACAAAATTTCCATCCATCCATATGTATTTTGCTTCGTTCATTTTTAGCCTTTTTTAGCGATATTTTATCATAAATTTGCTATAATTAATACAAAAAGGAAAAACAATGGGTTTCTTGGAAAGATTTTCGGAAATATTTAACACAAAAAAACAAGATTTTATTGCAAAAAAACTTATAGGCTCAAATGAAGAAGACGGAGAAATCGGAGAAATTATCAACCCGTATCTCAAACAGGTAACTACAAAATATATTAAATGCGCCCCTGAAGATGCAAAAAGAGCCCTTGAAACAGCAAAAAATGCATTTGATAAAACAAAAAACTCCTCTTTGGCACAAAGAATCGCCTGGATTGAAGATGTTGCAAAAAAACTTGAAGAGCAAAAAGAAGAATTTGCACAATACATCACCCTTGAAGTTGCAAAACCGATTTCGCAGGCAAAGGTGGAAGTAACCAGGTGCATTGAAAATTTAAAAATAACAGCTGCTGCGGCTTACGATATTGTCGGAGAAACAATTCCCACAGATGCAACTTTTAGCGGTGTTAAAACTACATCATTTTATAAAAGAGTCCCGCTTGGGGTGGTAGTTGCGATAACACCATTTAATTTTCCTCTTAATCTTGTAGCCCACAAAATTGCCCCTGCCCTCATCTCCGGAAACAGTGTGGTATTAAAACCGACTCCGGAAGCTCCATATACAGCCTATGCATTTGCAAAACTTTTTATTGAAAGTAAATATGCAATTAAAGATGCCTTAAGTGTAGTTTACGGAGATGCCGAAGTTGGAAGTACTCTTATTAAAAGTGGAGTTCCGAGAAAAATAAGCTTTACAGGAAGCGTTCCTGTAGGAAAAATAATTACACAAAATGCCGGAATCAAAAAAATAACACTTGAACTCGGCGGAAACGCAGCAACATTTGTAGAAAATTCGGCTGACCTTGACTGGGCGGCAAAAAGATGTGCAATAGGGGCTTTTGCAAACTCAGGTCAGGTATGTATTTCACTTCAGAGAATTTATGTAGATAGCGAAATTTACGAAGAATTTGCCCAAAAACTGGCAGTTGAGGCGGCTAAATTAAAAGTCGGCAATCCTTTTGAAGAAGATACATTTATGGGGCCTTTAATTAATGAAGATGCGGCAATCAGGGCTGAGAGATGGATAAATTCCGCAGTTAAAGAAGGTGCGAGAATAATTTCCGGAGGAAAAAGGGAGGGGAACATTTTAACTCCTACCATTTTAGCAGATGTAACGGATGATATGAATATAATCTGCGAAGAAGTGTTTGCCCCAATTGTCAGTTTAGTAAAAGTCAAAAGTTATGAAGAAGCTTTAAATAAAATAAACAACTCACCTTACGGTCTGCAATATTCAATTTTTACCAACAGAATAGATTTGATGCAAAAAGCAATCAACGATTTTGAAGCCGGAGGCGTAATAATCAACGACATTCCGACATTAAGATTTGACATCCAGCCTTATGGAGGGGTTAAACTCTCAGGTATTGGAAGGGAAGGTCCTAAGTTTGCAATTGAGGATATGACAGAAATTAAAACAGTAATAATTAGATAAATGTTAAATGCTAAATTATTATTTTAATTAAACATTAGGCATCATTTTTCACCACTCACTACTCACCACTCACTACTCACCACTCACTTTTTTATATTCCAAGAGATAATATTTTCCAGAGTTTTTCTATTTCTTCGTCAGAAAAAAGGATAGTTTTTTTTTCGTTAAACAATATATCTATTTTTTCCGCGTCAAAACCGTCGGACATAATACATTTTTCGTGGGCCACTAAAAAACTTCTTGCAAGCGCAATTTTTTTATCAACTTTTTTTTCGCACAAAAAACAGTTTTTGTCTTTATAGAGTCTCCCCTCTTTTTCAAGCAATCCCGCATAATGTTCGATTATTGCCCTTTTTGCATCTCTTTGATGCAGAGATTCGGCCAATCGAAACAATGAATCATAATAAAAATTATCAACCCTGCTTACATCTGTAAAATGAATATTTAAAAGTCTTACATATTCTTTAAAATAAAACAGTTTTTCCCTTTCGAATAAAAATTTAAAAGGAATCTGAGCCACATTTCTTAATCTTTTTATAGTGCTTTTATAATTTTCTTCTACAACAAAATCTATAAAAAAACCACTATTTATATAAGAATGTCTCGCACCGTAAAATCTGTACAAACTCAGCACTTCAGTATTTGTTATAATTTTTACAATTAAATCTTCGTCTCTTACCCTCACTGTGTTTAATATTAAGCCTCTCATAAAAAAATTATATCAAAAAGAGCGTTAAAAATATGCTATAATTAGAAATTATAAAATTAGGATAAATAACCTCTTAAAAGGAAATATATGTCAGGATTAGAATTTAAAGACAACTGTGGCTTCGGAGTAATAGCCAATATTAAAGGAAAAACTTCTCATAAATTAGTAAATGACGCACTAATTTCACTTGAAAGAATGATGCACAGGGGTGCTATTGCAGCTGATGGAAAAAGCGGTGACGGCAGTGGACTTCTTTTTTCAATGCCTGAAAAATTTTTTAAAAAGATAGCAAAAGAAAACGGTATAGACTTACCTGAAAATTTTGGTATAGGCGTAATTTTTTTAAAAAATGAAAATCAAAAAACAACAGTGGAAGAAATATGCGAAAAAAATGATTTAAAGGTGGCTCTTTGGAGAGAAGTACCTATAAATATTGAAGTTTTGGGGGAATTTGCCTTAAAAACCCTTCCTAAGATTTATCATGCATTTATAATTCCAAATTCCATTATAGCAATAAAAAGATTCGAAGAACTTTTATATCTGACAAGAAAAGAGATAGAAAATTTTATAGAAGACAAAGAATTTTACATTCCTTCTTTTTCAAGCAAAAAAGTGGTTTATAAAGGTCTTTTAATGCCAAATTATTTAAAAGAATTTTATCCTGATTTGGCAGATAAGGATTTTGAAATTTATTTTGCTTTGTTTCATCAAAGATTTTCTACAAACACCCTGCCGGAATGGAGACTGGCACAGCCTTTCAGATTTATAGCCCATAACGGTGAAATAAATTCAATACAGGCCAACAGAATAAACACGCTGATTAAAAGCGAATCAGTAAAATCGGATGTATTCAGCAAAGAAGAATTACAAAAGCTCCTTCCGGTAATAAGATTCGATGAAAGTGATTCAAGCTCACTTGACAGGATGATGGAATTTTTAATAATGAACGGAATGGATTTTTTCAAGGCTGTAAGGGCGCTAATTCCAATGCCTTGGCAAAACGCCCCTTATCTTGACAGCGAATTAAAAGCGTTTTATGAATATTTTTCAACACGTTTTGAAGCATGGGACGGACCTGCCGCTATCAGTGTGAGCGACGGGAGATATATTGCCGTAGTACTTGATAGAAACGGGCTCAGACCAGCAAAATATACAATCACAAAAGACGGCAGAATTTTAATAGCAAGTGAATACGGGGTACTTGATTTGAACGATACAGAAATAGTAGAAAGAGGAAGACTTCAATCCGGCCAGATGATTGGAGTTGATACAAAATTTGGAGTAGTGCTTAAAAATAAAGATATAGACGAATATCTTAAATCAAGCAATCCTTATACAAAATGGCTTAATGAAAATATGATTTATCTTCAGGAATATATTGAAAATCCATACAGTATAGACGAAAATATCAATTTAAACGATTTGGTTTATAAACAAAGATACGCCGGAATAACCAAAGAAATTATAAATTTGGTAATAAAACCTATGATGAGTGATGCAAAAGAGCCTACCGGAAGTATGGGAGACGACTCGCCTCTTGCATGTTTTAGCGATTATCCTTTTAGAAGTTTTAACGACTTCTTCAGACAAAAATTTGCCCAGGTAACCAACCCTCCTATTGATTCATTAAGAGAAAAAATCGTAATGAGTTTAAACACAGGTTTTGGAGAAGTTCACAATATTTTGGATGAAGCACCGGAGCATGCAAAAAGGGTAAAAACAACCTCTCCTATTCTCACCCAGACAAAGCTTGAAGTATTAAAAAGCTTCGGTGACGAAAATTCACCTAAATTTGAAAGTGACTATAAAAACGCCTTTTATTCAACACTGTTTAAAAAAAATTTAAAAGAGACTCTTGAAAAATTAACAGATAAAATAGTAAAAGACGTAAAAAACGGTGTTAGAATCATTTTTCTTGACGACAGAAATATAGATAAAGACCACAAAGCCATACCGATGGCCATGGTAATCGGCAGACTCCATAAAAAACTTCTGGATAACAAATTAAGACATCTTACAAGCATAGTGGCTATTACAAATGAAATTACAAACCCTCATGATGCGGCTGTACTGATAGCGTATGGGGCAAGCGCCATTTATCCGTATTTACTGTTTAAAACAGTTACCCAAATAGCAAAAGAAGAAAACATAGACAGGGAAGACGCTTTATTTAACGTTCATTCGGCACTTAATAAAGGTATTTTAAAAATAATGTCAAAAATGGGAATTTCCACAATTGCAAGTTACAGAAATTCTGCCCTAATGGATATAATCGGCTTAAGCGAAGAAATTACAAAAGAGTGCTTTATAGGAAGCAAAACCCTGCTTTCTGGATTAACATATAAAGATATAGAAGAGAAAATTAATATCCGTCACAAAAAAGCATTTGAAGAAGACAAACTCGATGCCGGAGGAGTTATAAAATACAGACGAAACGGAGAATACCATGAAATAACTCCGGAGCTGACCAAAACATTCAAAAGAATGTTAAGCGGAGAAAAAAAGGATTATGAAGAATTTAAAAAATTAGTTGAAAACAGACGGCCGACATATATAAGAGATTTCCTTGACATAAATTCAGATAAAAAGCCGGTTTCAATTAATGAAGTGGAAAGTGCCCAGAATATTGTTAAAAGGTTTATAGGCGCAGCTATGAGTATAGGAGCATTAAGCCCCGAAGCCCATGAAATAATTGCCCAGGCTATGAATGAACTCGGAGCTAAAAGCAATTCCGGTGAAGGAGGGGAAGATAAAAAAAGAAATAAAACAATAAAACAAAGTAAAATTCGCCAGGTTGCATCAGGAAGATTCGGTGTAACGCCTGAATATCTGGTCAATGCCGAAGAAATTCAGATAAAAGTGGCCCAGGGTGCAAAACCAGGTGAAGGAGGACAGCTGCCGGGCTTTAAAGTTTCTACATATATTGCCAAACTAAGACACACCACACCTGGTAAAACATTAATTTCACCTCCTCCGCATCATGATATTTACTCAATTGAAGATTTGGCTCAGCTTATATTTGATTTAAAACAGATTAACCCAACAGCCACAATCAGCGTAAAATTAGTTTCAACCGCCGGGGTAGGGACTATTGCCGCCGGGGTAGCCAAAGCATATGCCGATAAAATAGTAATAAGCGGAAGCGAAGGCGGAACAGGTGCCGCCCCTCTAACATCTATAAGACATGCCGGCAACCCATGGGAAATCGGCTTGATAGAAGCCCACAATTCATTAAAAGAAAACCAATTAAGGGAATTTGTTTCTCTGGAGACAGACGGAGGATTAAAAATTGGAAAAGATGTAATATTCGCTGCCCTTTTGGGAGCGGAATATTATGCGTTTGGTACAAGTTTGTTAATGGCGGTTGATTGCATATTTTGCAGAAGCTGTCAGACAAATAAATGTCCGGTAGGTATTACTACTCAAAATCCCGATTACAGGGCTAAATTTAAAGGCAATGTTGATAAAGTAAAAAAATATTTACTTAATCTTGCCGAAGATGTTAGAGAACATCTGGCAAAAATGGGATACAAAAGTTTGGATGAAATAATAGGCAGAAACGACTTAATAAAAATAAAAGACATTCCAGAAGCTAAAAAATTTGATTTTTCAGCACTCTTTAGAAAAGTAGAAGGTTTAAACACAAAACAAAAAGAAAACGTTCCGTTTGATAAAAACGAGTTTGAAAAAGAATTACTAAATAAAGTAATAGAAACAATTAAAAATCCAAACCATAAATCTGTGGTAAAAGCAAAAATCATTAATTTAAACAGAAGTTTCGGGGCAAGAATAAGCGGTGTAATAGCAAAATATTACGGTGACAACGGTTTAAATGACGATTCTATTATTTTTGAATTAAAAGGTGTAGCAGGGCAAAGTTTTGGGGTATTTTTAAGTAAGGGTGTAACATTGAAACTAAACGGAGTTGCAAACGATTATGTAGGTAAAGGCATGGCCGGGGGAAAAATTATAATTACCCCTAAAAAAGAAGGGGCGGCGGCAGGTAATACATGCCTTTATGGGGCAACTGCCGGAAAACTCTTTATTGCGGGTATTGTAGGTGAAAGATTTGCGGTCAGAAATTCCGGAGCCGTTGCAATAGTGGAAGGAACAGGAGATCATCCTTGTGAATATATGACAGGCGGGGAAGTTATAATTTTAGGAAAAACAGGTATCAATTTCGGTGCCGGTATGACCGGCGGAGTGGCATTTGTATATGATAAACATCACGATTTTGTAGATAAAATAAACCCTGAACTTATAGAAATCAGGAGAATAGATATAGATGAAAACGAAAAACCGAAAATTTATCTTAAAAAAAGACTTATAGAATATTATAATGCCACAGGAAGTGAAAAAGCTAAATTTATTTTAGATAACTTCAGAAGCGAAGTAAGACATTTTTGGCTTGTAACACCAAAAGACAACCGCCCGCCGCTTGATCCAAACGATATGGATTAATTTTTTTCTTTAATAAATAAAAAAAGGATTCTAATGAAAAATTTTGATGAAATGAACTTAAAAGAAAAAATAGAAGCAATTGAAGAGGTAATAAAAAAAGATATTTTGCCGATGCTTGCTTTTGACGGTGGAATGGCGGAAATTCTTGATGTCAGGGAAAGCAACGGGGAAACACATGTATATATTAGATACGGAGGTGCCTGTGCCGCCTGCAGCAGCGCCGGAGGTGCGACACTTTTTGCCATTGAAGAAACACTTAGAAAAAGATTAAATACAGATAAAATCAGGGTATTTCCTATTTAATAGTGAAAGTGGTGAATAGTGAAAATAGTTAGTAGTAAAAAATTATTTTTTCTTCTTTTTACAATTGCATTTTTAATTCCAATATTTATTACTCTTTTTTATCTCCTTATTCAAACGGTTTTTTAAAGGCTTTGTTTTTAACTGTTTATCCAAAAATGAATATTGTTTATTATGGGTTTTTAATTTTGTTTTTATTTTTAAATTTTATTAAAAAATATTCTTATTTTGCCGTAATTGGCGGAATTTTATTTATAGTGTTTTTTTATATTTATATTTTTACAACAGTGGATAAATTAAAAAATATGGGTGAGTATAAACTTTTATATAAAAATTCTGTTTTTGCAGTAATTAAAAAAACAACTTACAACCACACAAATCCGTTTAATTACAAAAAACAAAGAAATCAATGAACACAAAACAGTTTAAATTCTGGCTATTTTTAGCAATACTGATTAATTTTTTCTTAACACTTTCCCTTACTCCACTTTTTAACCTTGATGAAGGTGCTTTTAGCGAAGCTACAAGGGAGATGCTTCATAATCACAATTACATAACAACCTTTTTAAATGGGGAATATAGGTTTGACAAGCCTATTTTAATTTACTGGCTGCAACTTCTCAGCATTAAAATTTTTGGAATAAATGAGTTTGCTTTTAGATTTCCGAGTGCTGTTGCCGCCACTTTTTGGGCTCTTGGAATTTATTTTTTTACTAAAAAAATATATAATGAAAAAACAGCGCTGATCAGCAGTTTTTTAATGGTTACAACCTTACAGATTGGCCTAATTGCAAAAGCGGCTATTGCAGACAGTTTACTTAATATGTTTATAGCTTTTTCCATGTTTAGCATTTTTTTATATTTAAAAGAAAAAAAAGAAAAATATCTGTTGTTTGCTTTTGCCTTTATAGGATTTGGCACACTTACAAAAGGGCCAGTTGCTATAATGATTCCTTTAGTTGCCACTTTTATTTATATGTTAATAAAAAAAGAAATTAAAGAATTTTTTAAAATGGTTTTTAATATTAAGGGAATTTTGATATTTTTAATTATAACACTTCCATGGTATATCGCAGAATACATTCAAACGGGAGACAAATTTATTGAAGGATTTATTTTAAAACACAATATTCACAGATTCACATCGCCTATGGAGCATCACAGGGGAAACTATTTTTATTATATTCCTGTTGTTTTAATCGGACTGCTTCCCTGGAGCAGTCTTTTTATTACTTATTTAATAAAATTAAAAAATTTAATAAAAAATGATTTTACTCTTTTTGGCAGTATCTGGTTTTTCTTTGTATTTTTGTTTTTTTCAATTTCCGGGACTAAATTACCCCATTATGTAATTTACGGATATACCCCGCTTTTTATTTTTATGGCTTTAATGACAGATAAAATTAAAGAAAAGTATTTATCGCCTCCTTTAATTTTATTTATTCTGCTTTTATTGGCTCTCCCTTTTGTACTGGAAAACGTTAAAAACACTGAAGTGCATTTAGCTTATACTGCAATCAAGCCTTATTTTGACTGGTTTTATTTTTTAAGCCTAATTTTTTTGCTTGTTTTATCTTTAATCAAATTAAAAGAGTTTAAAATTATTTTTCTGGGATTTTCAAGCATATTTATTTTAAATTATGTAGGATGGATTTATGCCCATGCAAGGGCAATTCCTGTAAAAGAGGCTGCTGTTTGGGCTAAAAAACATAATATTAAAAAAGTTTATTTAAAAACAGATTTACCGTCATTCAGTGTCTATTTTAATAAAATAACACCAAAAGAGCCCAAAAAAGGAGAAATTGCCCTTCTTAAAATAACTAAAACAAAAGGTTATAAAATAATTTATAAAAACGGACTTATTGCACTGGGAGTTAAAAAGTGAAAATATTAATAATAGGAGGAGGGCCTGCCGGGGCGACAGCCGCAAAACTTTTAGCAAAAAAGTATGATGTTACATTAATTCAAGACAGGGATTGGGACAAACCCTGCGGAGGAGGGACTAAAATAAAACTTTTCGATGAAATGGACATTCCAAAAAATTTAATAAAACATAAATTAAATTATATTTATATGAATTATAAAAACACCAAAATAAAAATTGATTTAAAAGGTGAAAATTTAGCAATTGTAAAAAGAGCTGAATTCGACAAGACTTTAAGAGAGCTTGCCGTAAAACAAGGTGTAAAATTATATTATGGAAAATTTAAAAGATTTAAAGAAAAAAAAGCGGTAATTGAAATAAAAAAAGAAAAAATTCTATTTAACTTTGATATTTTAATAGCGGCTGATGGGGTAAATTCTTCCGTTAGACGAGCTTTAAATTTACCTCCTATTCCAAAAACAATAACACACTATGCAAAAATTGATAAAGAAATTGAAACTTGTGAATTTTATTTTGATGAAGCCTTAGGCGGCAAATATTATGCATGGGAATTTCCCCATATTAACAAAACGCATATAGGAAGTGTGGATAAAACAAGTTTTAATAATTTTTGCAAATTTTTAAATATAGAAGTTAAGCCAAAAGGTTATTTTATTCCTACCTGGCAGGAAAACATAACCATTCAAAAAAATAATATTTATTTTGTGGGAGATGCCGCTTCTCAGGTAATGCCTATGAGTTTTGAAGGAATTTATTATGCCATTCATTCAGCCAAAATCTTAGCAGATTCAATTATAAATCAAAAAGATTATAAAAAAGAGTGGAATAAAAGATTTTTAAAAGAATTTAAATTTATGAAGTTTATAGAAAAAATACATCAGACAAAACTTAAAGGATTAATGATAAAACTGCATAAATTTGAATATATGAGAACTTTCAGTGTTAATTTGTGGCTGCACAATTATGAATGTTGAATGTTGAATTATGAATTTAAAATTTATCATTTATCATTCAACATTTTCCACCTGGCTGTTTTTTCATTTTCCATTTCTTATAGCTTTCATCCATAGCTTTTGTAGGAGACCCTAAGTATGGAAAATGCCCGTATTTAATACTTAACATTGAATTATTTTTTTCACCTATTAAATATAAATAGGCTGCACTTACAAGTCCCGTTCTGTCAGCCCCTGCCCTACAGTGAATTAGTACAGGTTTTTTAGCATCTTTTATAATTTTTAAAACCTCATTTATTTTTTTAGGTGATTGAAACTCTTTATCACTCATTTGAAAATCAATATGGGTTATATTATGGTCTTTGCAAAACTTTATTTCATATTTATACCAGTCTTTATCTGGATGAGCGCCTCTTAAATTAATTATTGTTTTAAAATGATATTTATTAAAAAATTTCGGTAAATCATTTTCATACAGCTGGGCACTCCTGTAAATTCCGTCAGCTACCTTATGAAAGTTGCCAACCTGCCTGATAACTCCAAGCCACATAACAACTAAAACAAGTATAATCCAAAAAATTAAAAACAGAAATTTAACTAAATTTTTCATAATTGATATAATATCATAAAAAAAGGGATTTTAATGAAAATTTCTGTTGTAGTGCCTTTAATGAATGAAGAAGAAAATATAAAATATTTAATTGAAGAAGTAGATAAAGCCCTAAAAGACTTTGATTACGAATTAATTTTAGTGGATGACGGAAGCACAGACAATACTGTAGAAGAAATTAAAAAAAGAATGAATGATAAAACAAAACTTGTTATTCTAAACAGAAACTACGGCCAAACCTCAGCAATGGCTGCCGGAATAAAAGTGGCAGGAGGAGATATAATCGTTACAATTGACGGAGATTTACAAAACGACCCGAATGATATTCCTATGATGATTGAAAAACTAAACGAAGGTTATGATGTAGTTGCCGGTATAAGGGCAAAAAGACAGGATGAGCCTGTTAGAAAATTTTTAAGCAAAATAGCAAATAAAATTATTAGAAAAATAACAGGCGTTTATATAACTGATTACGGCTGCACATTAAAAGTCTTTAAAAAAGATGTTGCAAAAAATCTCCAGTTATACGGAGAGCTTCACAGATTTATTCCCATTTTAGCTAAAATGTACGGGGCAAAAATTACAGAAGTACCTGTTAGACATCATGAAAGAAAATTTGGAAAAAGCAAATACGGATTTAACAGAATTTTTAAAGTAATAAGCGATTTGATGTATTTAGTGTTTATGCAGAGATTTGGACAAAAGCCTATGCATTTTTTTGGGACAATCGGTTTTATAATGTTTAGTGTGGGGGCCTTGATTGACCTGTATCTGTTTATTTTGAAACTATTTGGAGAAAGCATAGGCAACAGGCCTCTTTTAACGGTAGGAACCGTATCTATTATTGCCGGTATTCAATTAATTACCACAGGATTTTTAGCAGAAATTATGATAAGAACTTATTACGAATCACAAAACAAAAAACCTTATGTTATAAAAGAAATAATAAATAGTAAAAACAGTGAGTAGTGAGTAGTGAGTAAAGAATTAAAGAAAAAAATTAAATTACTAATAAAAATAATTTTTATTATTTCAGCTTTTATAATTATTGTAAATAAAATTGATATTAACAAATTAAAAGAGATAAAATTAATTCACCCGACTTTACTGATTTTGGCATTTATCACTTTTAACCTTTCTCAAATTATTTCTGCTATGAGGGTTCACACATATTTAAAAAACATAAACGTAACACCAACATTTAAAACACAGCTTATTTTATATTATCTCGGAATGTTTTATAACATACTTTTGCCGGGCGGAATAGGAGGGGACGCATATAAGGCTTATAAATTTCAAAAAAATTTTGAGGTAGGATATAAAAAAATAATAAAAGCCCTTTTAATTGACAGAATATCAGGTCTTTTTGCAATTTTTTTTATTATTTCCGTTTTAATTTTTTTCAGCAGATTTGATATGTTTTTAATATATGCAATTATTTTACTTATTACAACGCCATTTATTTTATATTTTATTCATAAACTGCTTTTTATTGAATTTAAAAAAAGCTTTTTAAAAACATTTGTTTTTTCACTTATTATTCAATCCCTTCAGTTAATAAGCTTTATTTTTATAATGCTAAGTTTTAACATAAAACTTCATTTAATTGATTACGGGATTTTGTTTTTAATTTCTTCAGTTGTAAGCGTAATTCCTATTTCAATCGGTGGAGTCGGTTTAAGGGAACTTACATTTCTTTATGCGGCAGAGTATTTTCCAATAAATGCAGAAGTGGGAATTTTAGCAGCCTTTTTATTTTTTGTAATAACTTTGATTTCTTCAAGTATAGGAATTCTATTTTTAAGGAGCAAACATGTTTAACACACCTATTTTTCAGCTAAACAATATTTCAATCAAACTTGAATACAAAAACCCTGCCGGAAGCATAAAAGACAGACCTGCTCTTTTTATGTTAAAAGACGCTTTTTCAAAAGGATTCAGGGAAATTGTGGAAGTTACAAGCGGAAATACCGGAATTGCCCTTAGTTTTTATGCCAAAAAATTTGGTATTAAGCCTACTATTTTTATGCCGAAAAATTTTTCAATAGAAAGGCAAAAACTATTAAAAATGTACGGGGCAAATTTAATTTTAACGGACGGCACAATAGCTGATGCTATAAAAGAGGCAAAAGAATACATAAAAAAACATAATGCGTATTATACAGACCAGTTTAATAACCCCTTAAATACTCTTTCACATGAATACTCAACTGCACTTGAGATTTTAAATCAGGTTGAAAAAATAGATTATTTTGTCGCAGGTGTCGGAAGCGGAGGAACAATTACAGGAATAGCAAACGTATTAAAACCATTAGGGGTTAAAATAATAGCCGTTGAGCCAAAGGAATCTCCTGTAATTTACAATAAACTTAAAAATGAAAATTTACCAATAAATAAACATAACATTCAGGGCATAGCAGCCGGATTTATACCAAAAATAATTGATTTAAACTTACTTGATGATGTGATTTTAATTAAAAGTGATGAGGCGGTTGAATATATGAAAAAACTGCCAAATTTAGGAATTACAGGGGGAATTTCAACGGCCGCAAATATATTAGCAGCAAAAAAGTTAAACGGAAATATTGTTACAATATCACCTGACGGAATAGAAAAATACCTCAGCCTTTAAGGCGTTTTTTTATTGTAAAAATAAGACATAAAAAAACAAAAAAATAAAATCCCCCTATAATTAAAAAAGCATAATAACTTTTCATAAAAAGTTTTAAAAATTCATATACACCGAAACTTATAAAAATTAAAGACAGAATAAAAAATATTAATCCGATAATTCCAATAAACACAGCATTTAAGTATTGTGCTGTATCTTTTTTTATTTCTTCTTTAAAAGAAAATAACAAATTACTTCTGATTAATAATAAAACAACTTCCAATATAGAAACAATTATATTGCTTCTTTTATCATTCATTTACTAAGTCTGCCAAGCAAAAATCCTATAATACCGGCTACCGCTATTGAAAAAACAGGATGTTCTTTTGCCTGAGACTTTGTTTGTTCTAATATTTCTTCGAGTTTGGCTTTTATTTCTTTTATTTTTTCATTGTCAAGTTTTGAATTTACACTGTTTTTAAGCTCATCTAAAATATTTGTAACTTTTTTTTCATCTACATTTTTAATTGCATCCTCAAGTTTTACCAAGGTATTGTTTATTTTTTCCATTTTTTTCCCTTTTTTTTATTTTAAATATTATATCATTTTTTGACACTGACTAAATAACGGAAAAGTAAAAATATGACAGCGTAGCGGAATTTAGCGAAAATTTTGCGTTTAAAAAATTGCACTTAACCCGTAAGGGCTGCGTAGCTGTTTGCAATTTTTAGTAAAATTTGAGCGGTGCTTTAGTAAAATGAAGCTCTCAGCTGTCATATTTTTATCTTTGTAGTTATTTTTGTATATTTCTACCATTTAGTCAATGCCCATTTTTTTAAATTACTTTTCTCAATTAAAATTATAATGCAATAAATTTATTTCTGTTTTTTAATACTTTAGGAAGATAATTTCTTCCCTCACTTGTAGGTAATCTATGAATTAATCTATAATAAACTTCATTTGGAGAAAGTAAATTGGCAATAGCAACCGCTCTGTCTTTTCTTATATTGAATACTCTTAAAACATTACCTATTCCGCTGTTATAAGAAGCTATCATCATATATTCACGGCTTAGGGGATTTTTTATTTTTGAAAGGTATTTATAATATAAAAGATTTAAATAAGCCGTTCCTATATGGATGTTGTTTTTAGGCACAAACAAAAATTCTTTACTTGGAATATGTTTATATCCGTAAGCCCTTTCATAACCTTCAACCCCCGCGGTAGTAGGGACTATCTGCATAAGTCCAAATGCGGGCACATAACTTATGGCATAAGGGTTAAAATCGCTTTCTGTTTTAATAATTCCGAGTATCAGACTCTTAGAAATTGAATATTTTTTTGAATAGGTTCTAATAAAAGGCAAATATTTTTTAGCCCTGAGAGTTTCGCTGTTTTTGACTAACGGGAATGACACATAATAAATTTTTTGATTTTTATATACATAACTTTTTAGATTATGTCTTATTAAATAACTGGAATACCTGTTTGCCCTCCATTTATATAAAACCAGTTTCCCTTCAAAATCATATATTTCACCCGCCAGAAAAGGTTTTCCTTTTAAAACTATTTTATCACTGAATAAATCTACGCTTCTTGGGTCATCTGGCATAAGCATTGTGTTAACCAAAGCTTTTTGCAAAATTTTTTTATAATTTTTATCAATTGTTTCAACTTTTACTAATCCTCTGTCAAAATCAATAATAGCTCTTGCCCTGTAATGATTAGAATACTTAACCAATTTTTTGATAGTCGGCTTCTCTGGATTTTGCCAAATAGAAATTGCTTTTGTAAACTCTTTAACTTCTAAATTAAAATGATACAAAAAGCTTTTTACATCTTTTGCAAGTGCTTGAGGATGTGTAAGATAATAATCTCTTTTTCTAATTAAAAAATGCTTAATTTTTGATTTTGGATTTTTAGATACAGCAATGGAAGCTATGCTCTGATAATCACTAACACTGCAGCCGGTTAAAAATAAAATAGCCAAAAATATTTTTTTCATAGACATAATTATATTAAAAATTTAACAATATATGGAGCCGGCGACGGGATTCGAACCCCCGACCTGCTGATTACGAATCAGCTGCTCTGGCCAACTGAGCTACGCCGGCATTAGTGACAGACACTTAAAAATAAACGTTATTTAAAATTTTTCCATTTAGTATGATGGCTCCGGCGAGAGGACTCGAACCTCTGACCCGACGGTTAACAGCCGTCTGCTCTACCGACTGAGCTACGCCGGAATAATTATGGATTGAAATTATATCAAAAAATAAAAAAAATACAATTAAATTTGAAATTTGCTTGACAAAATAAAAAAATTATTTTAAAATACGTTATATAAATAAATATATAACGAAAGGATAAAAATGAAAAAATTATGCTTATTAATGATTGCATTAAAAATTTTCGCTAATTGTATTATAGGAATCACCGGTGGATATAAAGAAATCTTTAAACCTTTAATAAAACAATACAATTTAACACACAAAGAAAAAATAACTGTAATTTACGGCCCTCTGGGAACGCTTATTGCAAATGCCAAACTTAAAAACATTTCTATGATATTCGGAGAAAAAGAAACATTAAAACAAAACGGTTTTAATTCTTTTATTCCTATTGGTAAAGACAACTTAACAATTATTTGCAGAAAAAAAACAAATTTAGACGATTTAAATCAAACAAAAATTGCAGTTCCTAATCCAAAAGGAACTATTTATGGCAACAGGGCAGAAGAATTTTTTAAAAATATTCATATTCATCCTATAAATGAATTAACAGTATCAATGATGCCTCAGGGAATTAATTATTTACAGATGAATATAGTAGAGTGTGCAGTCGCAAATGAGGTAATGGCACTATTTTTAAAAAACAAATATTCATATATTGAAATAAAAAAGAATTATACACCTATAATTTTAGGTTTTTCATCAATAAAAAAAAGTAAAACGTGTGTTGATTTTATTAAATTTTTAAAATCTGAAAAAATAAAAAAATATTTAAAAAGCAGGGGGATATGCATTTAAACGAAGAAGCCATATTTTCAATTGTTCTTACGCTTAAAGTGCTGGGGGTAGATTTAATACTGCTGCTTACAATAGGAAGTTTAATATCTTTTTATCTGGCGGAATCACATTCCTTTTTCGCTAAAATTTTTTCTTTTATACTTGATTTACCCCTGGCCCTTCCGCCTATTGTAACAGGTTTTTTACTTTTATATTTTCTTTCACAAAACACTGTTTTAGGCCAAACACTGTTAAAATTAAATATAAATCTTGTTTTTAATTTTTATTCGTTAATTTTGGCCGGTTTTATTGCATCTCTTCCTCTTTATTCCAAACCTGTGATTTCAGCAATAAAACATTATCCTATGAATATAAAAGAAGCTGCATATATAAGCGGTAAAAGCAGGTTAAACACATTTATATTTATAATTCTGCCCGGAATAAAAAAAACATTTTTAGTATCGGTTATTTTATCCGTAACAAGAATATTTTCAGAAATCGGTATTTCTTTAATGCTAGGAGGAAATATCCCGTTTAAAACAAATACCGTTTCACTTGAAATTTTTACAAGCGTATTCAACGGAGATTTAGATACCGCTTTTCATTTAAGTATTATTATGTTTATAATTTCTCTTTTATTTTTTATAACATTAAAAATTTTGGAAAAAGAACATTAAGTTCTGTATTCCGCATTTATCTTTACATAATCATAACTTAAATCACAGCCAAATGCCCTGAATTTGCCATCACCTATTCCGATATCAACTTCTATTTTAAAAGAATCTTTTTTCATAACTTTACGGGCTTTTTCTTCTGTAACTTTGTCAAAACAGTTTTTCCCCTTATCATATATTAAAACATCTCCTATTTCAATGGATAAAGTGTTTTCATCGCATTCGATCCCGCTTGCCCCAATTGTTGACGCAATTCTTCCCCAGTTAGGGTCTTCTCCGAAAATTGCCGTTTTTACAAGAAGCGAATTTGCAAGAGCTTTGGCGGCAATCTTGGCTTCCAATTTATTTTTAGCGCCTTTTACATTAAAAGCCACCAGTTTTGTAGCACCCTCCCCATCTTTTACAATATCAGTTGCCAGTTTTAGCATTACCTGATTCAATGCTTCCCTAAAAGCCCCTTCTTCATAATCACCCTCGTTTGTACTCATTAAAAAAACGCTGTCGTTAGTGGATGTATCCCCGTCAACACTTATTGCGTTAAACGTATTATCATTAATTTCACTCAATATTTTTTTCATTTTTTCTCGGGGAACATTTGCATCAGTCACTATAAAACAAAGCATTGTAGCCATTGCAGGGTTTATCATTCCGGCTCCCTTGGCAACACCTGCAATTTTAAATTTTCCAAAATTTCCTTCTACTTCAAAAGCTATTTCTTTATAAAAGCTGTCTGTGGTCATTATTGCTTTTGCAAAATTCTTGGAATTTTTAGCATTAAAATCAAATTTTTCTATAGCACTCTTTATTTTTTCTTTATTTAGTTTTACCCCAATTACTCCGGTTGAGCTCATTATAGGATTTATTGCATCTATTTTTTCATTTAAAAAACTTAAAATCTCTTTAATGTCATTAATTCCCTCTTCCCCGGTTAAGGCGTTTGCATTTTTTGAATTTGCCAGAATAAAATTTGTTTTTTCAATATTTTTGTTTAAAACATATTTAACTGGCGCCGCTTGAAATTTGTTTGTAGTAAATAAATAAGCTATATTCATGATTTTTTCACTTCTTATAAATCCCACATCAAAACCATCTTTTTTGAATCCTGCATTTACACCGTCTGCATAAATCCCGTCTATTGCACAAAGTCCGTTTTTTATTGGTGTTATTCTAAACATTTTAATCCTTTTAATTTTTCTCACAACTCACAACTCGCTACTCACTATTCACTTATATAAAATCAATATTTTTGGGTCTTTTTGTACTTCTTATTACAAACCTGGCTTTAACCATGTCTTTTGAAGTACCGATTACCAACACTTTATCCCCAGGTTTAAGAGTATATTCGCCTTTTGGAACAGGCACGAATTTTCCGCTTGCTTCTTTTACTCCGACAACACTTACATTAAACAATTCTCTTAAATGTGCGTCTTTGAGTTTTTTATATGCAAGCCACGATTTTTTACTTACAGTTATTTTTTCCAGATTAAGAGGGCTATCTGTAGAATATACAAATTCCTCCAAAATATTTTTAACATCTGGATTTGCGGCTATTGCCGTCATTCTTTTAGCAATCAGCTTATTAGGTGAAATTACTTCATGGGCCCCCAGTTTTTGAAGTTTTTCTATATCTTCTTCTGAATTTGCTATTGAAAGAATATAATAAGGATGCCTTTTTAATTCTTTTTCGTATAATTTTACACTGCTGATCAGTGCTATATTGTCGGCTACATTTTTGGATAGAGATATTACACCTTTTGCACTGCTAAGAGATGCCTTTTTAATAGAAACCGTGGTATGAGGATCCCCTTTTACAAAAAAAGGATATCTGTTCTTTTTGGCAATTTCTTCCAAATTATCATTATTGTCTATAACAACAAAAGGAATATGGGCATGTCTTAGTTCTTTTGTCACATCTATGGTATATTCGTTATGAAAACACACGACATAATGATTTTTAAGTCTTGCTATTTTATAAAGCATTCTGTTCTCCTTAAGTAGTGCAAAAAGGCGGCCTTTATTAATCACATCCACTAAAATACCCACCGCATAAGAAAATACGGCAAATCCTGCAATAATCAAAAATATTGTAAAAAGTCTGCCAAGCGGTGAAATGGGGGCTATTTCACCAAAACCCACTGTGGTAAAAGTAATTCCTGTCTGATAAATTGCATCCATCAAAGAAAAATGATCAATTGCAATATATCCCAAAGTACCGAACAATTCGATTAAAACAGTAAGTATTATCGGGGCTCTGAAAGGTTTTAGCTCTCCCCAGATTTCATAAGAAAGGTCTACTTCTGGTTTTTTTGAAGTTTCCCAGTTAAAGAGTTTAGCAAGTTTTTCTTTAAAAGTCATAAAAACCCCGTAAAGAGGGGGAGATTATACAGATTTCTTCAGGTTTCTAAGACAACTTGTACAAATTTTAACTTTTCTTCTGACTCCGTTAATTTCAATTTTAACGTTTTGAATGTTTGGGTCAAACTTATGTCTGATTTTTTTATTTGAATGGCTCACTCTGTTTCCAAATTGAGGACCTTTTCCACAAATTTCGCATTTTCTTGCCATTTAATATCCTTTTACTTTATTTGAGTTTGAAATTATATCAAAAATTTTTTATTTTTATTTTTTATTTTTTCCTTTTATAACGGAAATTCTCACTACTCACCACTCACCACTTACCACTCACTTACTTAATGAAGTTCTTCATTAAGCTTAACCTCACGTCTACTTCTAAATGCTGTCATTTTCCCTTTTGTTGTGTCAAATCTGTAATGAATTCCGTTAAGTCCTGCTAATTCCAACCCTTTAAAATATTCTTTATATTCCGCCTTCCATTCAGGATTTACTTCTTTAATTTTTTCAAATTCATCTTCGCCAATAAATATTTTTGTGCCCTCTAAAACCGCAATTCCGGCATCTACTATACATCCGTCTCCCAAAGGGATCCCTGTTACAGAATTTGCGCCAAGAAGCGTATTTTTACCAATGGTAATAGGATTTCCGTTTGTACCGCTGAGCACTCCTAAAATACTCGCACCTCCGCCTACATCAGCACCTTCTTTTACAACGGCGGATGAGCTTATTCTGCCTTCAACCATTACCGCACCCTCTGTTCCGGCGTTAAAGTTTATATAACTTGCCCCCGGCATTACAGTGGTTCCGGGAGCCAACTGGGCACCGAATCTTACTTTGCTTGTATCAAGAATTCTTATATTTTCATCCGGAATTATATGTGCAAGGAATCTCGGAAATTTATCCACATATTCTATTTCAGGGAATGAATCTTTAAGCTTCATTTCAATTTCATGGGCTTTTAAATATTCAAGCTCAATCGGTACATTTCCAATCCACGCCGAATTATGCAAAACACCGAAAGCCCCGCTCAAATTTACTCCTCTTAAAGGTGCTTTTCTTGTGGAAAGGGCGTATAATTTCAAATAAACAGCCTCAACCGACTTTGGGGCCTCATCTTTAAATAAGAAACAAATTCTGTAATTATCGTATAACTCTTCTTCAAAAATTTCTTTTAAAACCTTTAAAACCTGTATATTTTTATGTTTTTCGCCTACGGCCTCACTTATCAAATCTTCTCCGAAATAATTTAATGCCGTATCTACAAAATCTTTGGAAATAGGCGCTACAAATTCGCTTTTTTCAAAATCAACATCAACGCCGCATTCAATCAAACTTCTGATAAATACTGCTGCTGAGCCAAAATTTTCATTCCAGTTTATTACGGGATAAGTGGCCTGAAGTACTTTATCATGGTTTAACTGTCCCAAATCGACTCTTGCAATTCCAAAAGCCATCGGTTGTCTGTAATTAGATATATTTTTTACTAACTTTTCAAACATTTATATCCTTTTTTACAAAATTATACCAAATGTTTTTAATTTTCCAATTCACATTTAAGCGCTAAATTTATCAGTATTTCGGCAAGTTCTTTACTTTTATCCACTACATAAACATTTTTTTCTTTATAATAATTAACCTCATCCTCATTTTCACTTAAAACAATAATATTCAGATTTGGATTAATATCTAAAATATTTTCTACAATCATATGGGTGTGTTCTTCATTCTGTGTGGTAATAATTACCGCATACGCATTTTCTATATCCAGACTTTCAAGCACTCTTTTGTTTGCAGCATTGCCAAAAATAACATTATCGCCTTTATTTAAGCCGTCTTTTACCAATTCCATCTGTTTGTCTATCGCTACATAAGGAATTTTAAAATTATTAAGTTTTCTTGCTATTCTTTGACCTATCTTATCATAGCCGATTAGTACTATATGCCCTCTGGCTCCTGCCGAAAAAATATTATATTCTTCGAAATTCTGTATATCTTCGTCAAAAATATCTGCTAATTTATAAATATACTTAATGATAAAAGGCGTTAAAATCATAGAAATTACAGCGGCAACCACCAGTTCTTGCAGTAAAAAATTTTCTAATAAAGAAAATTTACCCAAAAGTGCAAAAATTACAAAAGCAAATTCGCCTATCTGAGAAAGTATAAAACCGCTTTTTAAAGCCACTCTTTTATGTTTTACAAATTTTTTCAAAATTAAATAAATTAAAAAGGCCTTGAGCGTCATAACAGTTAAAGTAATTAAAACAATTGAAAATACATGGTTAAATACAAAATGAATATTTACCATAAGACCTACGGAAATAAAAAATATGCCTAAAAGCAAATCTCTAAAAGGAACCAAATCCGCTTCTATCTGATATTTATATTTTGTTTCGCTCAAAATCATACCCGCCAAAAATGCCCCGAGAGAATAACTGAGCCCAAAAAAATGGGCTGTCTCAGCCGCAGTCAATACAACCAACAAAACAGTTGAAAGAAAAATTTCATCAGATTTTGTTTTGGTGGCTTTTGTAATAATAAACGGGGCAATATATTTACCGAAAATATAAATAAAAATACCAAGAGACGCCATTGCTTCTATTGTTTTAACAATCAGGGGTAAAAACGGGGCGTCTTTGTTTACTATAAGTGAAATCGCAATTAAAATAGGGATAACAGCGATATCTTGAAAAAGCAATATACCAAGAGCAACTCTTCCGTAAGGTTTTGATATTTCACGGGATTCATTTAAAAGTTTTAAAACAATAGCGGTAGAACTGAGTGCCAAAGCACTTCCTACAATAAAAGAAACCCTTATATCCACATTTAAAACAAACCAAAAAACAAGTCCGAAAAAAACACCTGCAATACTCATTTCCAAAAAACCGTATAAAAAAACCTCTTTTTTCATTGTTTTTAATTTTTCCGGAGAAAACTCAAGTCCGATTAAAAACATTAAAAAAACAATTCCTATTTCTGCAACAATTTCTATTGTATGATGTTCAATATGAAAAATATTCGCAATAAGAATACCTGTAAAAATATATCCTATAATAGGAGGAATTTTAAATTTAGCCAATGGTATGTTAAAAATTAAGGCAATAAAAAGTAAAATGATTATAATTAAAATGGGGTTAATCATTAATTACCTTAACATACACACTCCTTTCTCTTGGTCCGTCAAATTCAACCAAAAAGACACTTTGCCATTTTCCAAGCATTATTTTGGCATTTTCCACTATTAAAGTAAGATTACTGGTTAATAAAGAAGCCTTTAAATGAGCCCTTGCATTTTTATGAGCGTAATCTTTATATGGAACAATGTTTTTTAATGTCATCAATAAATCCCTTCTGAGAGTCGGATCACTTTTTTCAAAAATAATGACACTTGCCGTTGAATGAGGGCAAAAAACACTGACCACACCGTTTTTAACCCCGCTTTTAATTATTATTTCTTTGATATCGTCTGTTATGTCTATTATTTGAGATTTATGCTCCGTTTTAAATCTAATCGTTTTCATTTAACTCCCTTTTAAAAAATCTTTTAGTATTTTATATTCTTTTTTATCAAAATATCTTGTCTTTCCCTGAGGCAAAGCATTAAGGCTCACCCACCCGTAACTAAGCCTTTTTAAATCCATCACATCCCTTCCGAAATGAGCGAAAAAGCGTCTAAGTTCTCTGTTTTTCCCCTCTTCTATAGCAACTTTAAGTGTTGAAAATTTAGGTGAATTTTTTATAATTTGAACATTTAAAAAAGGTTTTAAAGTAATATTGTTTATGTCGGTATTTTTATGGGCACCTTCAATTCCCACTTCAATACCTTCCCCCATGGCTTTTAACATTTCTTCTGTTATAGAGCCTTTGATTCTGAGCCTATAAACTCTCGGTAAATTGGATTTCATCAAAGCTTCGGCAATTTTTGGCGAATCGGTTAAAATCAAAAGCCCTTCGCTTGCAAAATCAAGTCTTCCGACTGGGATAAAATGTTTAAATTTTCTTGGAAGGGAATCATATATTGTTTTTCTGCCCTGTGGGTCTTTTTTTGTTACAAGTTCTCCTTTTGGCTTATTATATACAATACAAGTATATTTTGAACTTATTTTTACTGGTTTTGAATTTACAGACACTTTGTCGCCGTCTTCCACTTCATATGCAGGATTTGTAACAGTCTGTTTATTTACTTTTACCCTTCTCTCAAATATAAGCCTGTCCGCTTCTCTTCTTGAATAGGTCGTATGATGGCTTATAAATTTATTAAGTCTCATTTATTTCCTTTAATTTTTCACTTTTCATTTTTCACCATAGCTACTTGGAACTTGGCAACTTGGCCTCTTGTCAATTTGACTACTCACTACTCACAACTCACTACTCACTATCTTATTCCCGCTTCAACCAATTGATGTATATGAATCACACCGACTACGTTTTCTTTGTCGTCTATTACAGGCAGCAGCTGAATTTTATTGTTTTCCATATATTTAAGCGCATTACTTGCCAAAATATTTTCATTTATCGTTTTAGGATTAATGCTTGCAAAATCAATTGCTTTTTTATTTAAATCAAATTTTTCGCTCATCATAGCCCGTCTGAGGTCACCGTCGCTTAAAATGGCTTTTATTTTTGAATTGTCCAAAAATAAAATATGCCCTATTCTCCCCTCTGTCATTTTAATAATAGCCTCTTTTAAAGAATCATTCTCATCGGCTACAGGAAAATCTTTTTTCATTAAATCTTTGACTTTTATAAAAAGTTTTTTTCCTAAACTTCCTCCTGGATGAAAAGATGCAAAATCCTCTTTTGTAAAGTTTCTTTTTTTCATCAGACAAACCGCCAGGGCATCCCCCACAGCAAGTGTAAGGGTGGTCGAACTTGTAGGCGCCACATTCAAAGGACACGCCTCCTTTTGAACATGTATATTCAAAACCACGTCTGCATATCTTGCCAGTGTTGAATCAGACCTACCCGTCATTGCAATCAAAGGCACATCAAATCTTTTAATATGGGGAAGGATTTTTATAAGCTCTTCGCTCTCTCCCGAATAACTTATTGCAAGCACGCTGTCATTTTTCCCTATCATCCCAAGATCCCCGTGAAGGGCCTCAGTCGGATGGATAAAAAAACTCGGAGTTCCGGTACTTGCAAGTGTTGCCGCTATTTTACCCCCTATAAGACCGGATTTTCCAACACCCGTAACTATTAATTTACCCGGTGTATTATATGCTATTTCAACCGCTTTTTCTATGCCGCTGATATCCGCATGTAAAAGCTCGTTTGCCTCTATTTGCAAAACTTCTTTTGCAATTTTTTTAAAGTCCACTATTTTCCTTTTTGTTAAAATTATAACAAAATATTTTGTTACTATATTACACATCAAATAATTAAAAGTGTTAATTGATGTAACAATTTGTAAAAATAATTTTATAATTGCAATAAAAAAGGACAGATATGAGCTTTATTGAAGAATATAAAAAACATACTGAAGAAAGAGCTAAACTTGGCATTCCGCCGCTTCCGCTTACAGCTAAACAAACAGCTGAGTTGGTTGAACTTCTTAAAATGGTTCCAATCCCGGAAGAAGAATATTTAATGGATCTGTTTTTAAATCATATTAATCCTGGTGTTGATGAAGCTGCATATGTAAAAGCGGCGTTTTTAAACGATATTATTCAAGGCAAAACTTCATCTCCTGCAATCTCCCCAAAAAGAGCGGTTGAAATTTTAGGGACTATGCTTGGGGGATATAACGTAAAACCTTTAATTGACGCACTTTCACACAAAGATGAAGAAATTGCAAAGGAAGCTGCAAATCAGCTTAAAAATATTTTACTTGTATATGACGCATTTCACGATGTTGAAGAATTAGCAAAAGCCGGAAACAAATATGCTAAAGATGTGCTTGAATCCTGGGCAAATGCCCAGTGGTTTACTTCTAAAAACCCTCTTCCTGAATCAATTAAAGCAATAGTATTTAAAGTACCAGGTGAGACTAATACTGATGATTTATCTCCTGCCAGCGAAGCATTTACAAGAAGCGATATTCCGCTTCATGCAACAAGTATGCTAAAAGCAAAAATACCTGATGCCCTAAATAAAATAGCAGAACTTAAAGAAAAAGGGCTTCCTGTTGCTTTTGTTGGTGATGTAGTTGGGACTGGAAGCTCTAGAAAATCAGCCGCAAACTCACTTATTTGGCATATAGGTGAAGAAATTCCTTTCGTTCCAAATAAAAAAAGAGGTGGAATTGTTATAGGCAGCGTAATTGCCCCTATTTTCTTTAACACACTTGAAGATTCTGGCGCTCTTCCTATCGAAGGTGCGGATGTCAGCAAACTCGAAACAGGAGACGAAATAGAAATCAGACCTTATGAGGGTAAAATTCTAAAAAACGGAGAAGTTATTAGTGAATTTAAACTAAAACCAAATACACTTCCGGATGAAGTAAGGGCAGGAGGAAGGGTTCCGTTAATTATAGGTAAAAACCTGACTAAAAAAGCAAGAGTTTCTCTTAAAATGGAGCCGGAAAGCGATATATTTATAAGACCTGCCCAACCAAAAGGAAAAGAAGGCGTAGGATATACACTTGCCCAAAAAATTATCGGAAAAGCCTGCGGAATGGAAGGTGTTAGACCTGGCATGTATGTTGAACCGACAGCTACAACTGTTGGTAGCCAGGATACAACAGGTGCAATGACAAGAGATGAAATTAAAGAACTGGCCGCTCTAGGATTTAATGCGGATTTGGTATTACAGACTTTCTGTCATACAGCGGCTTATCCAAAACCGGCTGATGTCAAGCTTCATCACACACTTCCGGCATTTATTACAAGCAGGGGGGGTGTGGCGCTTAGACCTGGGGACGGGGTAATCCACTCCTGGTTAAACAGAATGATTTTACCGGACACTCTTGGAACAGGAGGAGACAGCCATACAAGATTCCCTATGGGTATCAGCTTCCCGGCAGGCAGCGGGCTTGTAGCGTTTGCAGCCGTTACAGGCTCAATGCCTCTAAATGTACCGGAAAGTGTATTGGTTAAATTCAAAGGGGAATTACAACCTGGAATCACTTTAAGGGATTTGGTTAATGCTATTCCATATTTTGCAATAAAACAAGGACTTTTAACCGTCGAAAAGAAAAACAAAAAAAATGTGTTTAACGGAAGAATTTTGGAAATTGAGGGCGATATAATAAGAAACCTAACAATAGAACAGGCTTTTGAATTGGCTGACGCATCGGCTGAAAGAAGTGCGGCTGCGTGCACTGTTGATGTAAGCGAAAATCAGGTTGAAGAATATCTAAAATCAAATATCAAAATGCTTGAAGCTATGATTAAAGCCGGATATGAAGATAAAAGAACGCTTCAAAGAAGAATTGATAAAATGAAAGAATGGCTGAAAAATCCAAAACTTCTAAGAAGAGATGAAAACGCAGAATATGCGGCAGTTATTGAAATTGATTTAGATAAAATCACCGAACCTATTGTTGCATGTCCGAACGACCCTGATGATGTTGCAACAATTTCTGAAGTATTGGCAGATGAAAACAGACCTCATAAAATTGATGAAGTATTCATTGGAAGCTGTATGACAAATATCGGTCATTACAGAGCAGCTGCCGAGATACTAAAAGGTGAAGGGCAGGTTCCTACAAGATTATGGATTGCACCTCCTACTAAAATGGACAAAGAAAAACTTACAGAAGAAGGATATTATGCCGTGTTCGGCCAGGCGGGGGCTAGAATAGAAATTCCTGGATGCAGCCTATGTATGGGTAATCAGGCAAGGGTTAGAGATTATGCAAACGTATTCTCAACTTCAACAAGAAACTTTGATAACAGAATGGGTAAAGGTGCAAAAGTTTACTTAGGAAGTGCAGAACTTGCAGCTGTAACAGCACTTCTTGGCAGAATCCCGACACCAGAAGAATATAAAGAAATTTATGAAAGAAAACTTGCAGGAAAAGAAGATAAAGTTTATAACTACCTATACTTCCACAAAATGCCAGAAGAAGATGTTAAGCATATGCTTAATCTAATCATTCTTTAATTCCTCTTTTTCCGCTTTATAAGTTATTTTTATTGACAAATATCTAAAAAAGAAAAATATCCCTATTAAAGCCACAAGTGAAAAAATAGTCTTTTCATTTTTATGTCCTACAACAAGAATAAAAACCTCTCTTATAAAAAATATAATTCCGGCATCAATCATATACCTCAGTTTTATCCTCTGTCTTTTGAAAAAGACAAAAAGCATCTGAACCACTTCAATAATTACAATATATTCCAAAATCAGACTTACCAAATGATAAAAATCATAATGAAAAATCAAAATAAATAAAAACAGTAATGAAGCGATTATAATTTCAATATTCAGCACAATCCCCCTTTTTTGTGGAATTATGCTAAAACAAAATTACATTTGAATAACAAAATATTGAACAAAGCCTATAATAGCGCCGAGAACGGCTCCTGCAAAATTAATAAACCCAAAATGCTTTTTCATTAAAACAAACAGCATATCTTCTAATTTTTTTTCATCAAATGAATTTATTTTATCTTCCACAATTTTTTCAATATTAGCTTTTATTAAAATTTTGGGCAGTTCACATTCCATAAAAACATATATTTCGTTTAAAAGCTTGTTTTTTACCTTTTCTTTATTTACAAATTTATTAAGTTTTATTCCGAGATTGACCTCACTCAATAATCTTTCAATGGTAGATGCATCTATAAAAGAGCCGAGCATCGGAAATTTTGATTTTATCAAATTATCTATCCATGTTCCAAGATTTTTGGCAAGTTCGTCTTTTGGGGTAAGCTCCGTTATATCCTGTGAGAGAAATTTTTCTATTTCTCCTTCCAAAAAAATTTCAATCTCTTTTTTTACCCCTTTATTTGTTACAATTTTTTTTATTTCCTCTTCGCTTAATATGTAATTTTTTACAACAGCGCCAACCTTTTTTGCCAGTGTGTTTTTTTCTCTTGGAATAACCCCCTGGGGGAAAATAAGGATATTTTTTAGTTTAACTGGTTTATAAGGTCTAAAAAGAAGTTTTATTGCAACATAATTAGTCACATATCCGATGGCTGCACCGACTCCCACACTTATGGTTAAAATTTCAATATTCATTCAAAAATTTCCTTATATTTTTCTTCATCAAATCCTACAACAACTTCACCGTTACCCAATTCAATTACCGGCCTTTTAATAAGCAGATTTTCTTTACATAACCACTCTAACATCGCTTCATCGTCAAGGTTTAATTCTTTTAATTTAAGCTGTCTGTATTTTGTACCCCTTTTATTAAAAAGAGTATTAATATCAACTTTTTTAAGCCATTCCTTTACTTTATCACATCCAACAGGTTCTTTTTTAAAATCATGAAACTCATATCCAATATTCCTGTCATTAAAAAATTTTAAAGCCTTTTTAACACTTCCACATGTTTTTATTCCATATACTTTCATTCTTCCCCTTTAATTGGTTTAATATTAAGTACTTCTGTTATATAAAAAAAACCCCCTCTGAGCCCTACAGCATCAAGACCCGTGTTTTTTGCAATTTCAACCGCCTTTTTTAAATCAGTTAATATTCCTCTGTCGTCCATAATCGCATATTTTTTACTTTTATCAAGCATCATAAGTTTACTTGCAAAATATTCATCAAAAGGTATATTTTTTGAATTGGGCAGTTTCCCATAAAATTCGACATCTTCCGGACCTCTTATATCGATAATTATTCTTGTATTTACGTCGTTATAATCCGGAAAAGGGTCTTTTGCAAGTTTGATATTGCTTTTTTTCTTCTTAAAAAACATATGCTCTCCTTTGTTATAATTTTATCAAAAATACCGATATAAGCTTAAATATATCAAAAAAGGAAAAAAATGTCTCCAATCTTTGAAAAAAACATAAAAGCTTTATTTAATCAAAATCCAAATTTAGCAACAGAACTTTTTGGTTTTCAAAATACCAAATTTGAAATATTCCAACAAGGGGATGACCCGGCAAACATAAACTTAATAGATAAAGAAAAAAAACTTCCGCTTTATGAAACCAAACCATTAGATGAAATTGAATCACAAAAAAAAATATTTGATCAAAAATATTTAAGATATCCTGTTTTATTTTTTTATGGGACAGGAAACGGTATTTTAATAAAATTACTGCTTGACAACCCCATAAGAAAAAAAATAGTAGTTATTGAACCGGACACTCAAATTTTATTTATTGTTTTAAATTTAATAGATTTTTCAAAAGAGATTGAAGAAAACAGATTAATCCTTTATAAATCAGCCCAGTTCAATTATCCGGAAGCAATAAAAATAATGACCCATCCGGATATTATTCTTTTTGTCAAAACATATGAATTACAAATTAACACAAAATATTATGAAAAATTATATAAAAAAGACATTATTGATATAAATCAGTTATTTACAAGGGCAATAAAACAAGCCGTTATTAATTTTGGTAATGACACAATAGATACATTGATAGGAATAGAGCATTCTATAAAAAATATGCCTGAAATGCTCAAAAACCCGCCGATTCAGTCGATTAAAGGAAAAAAAAATTCGGATATCGCAATTATTGTCTCAACCGGACCTTCTCTTACAAAACAGCTGCCCCTGCTTAAAGAAATACAAAATTATGTGAGTATTATCAGCGTGGACGCTTCTATGCCCATACTTGAAAAATGGGGCATTATTCCGGATTTTGTAACAAGTCTGGAAAGGGTAAAGGAAACAGCTAAATTTTTTGACAATACATCAAAAGAATTTCAGGAAAAATTTATCACAATCCATGCATCGCTTCAACATGAAAATGTTTTAAAAAATTCATACGGGCCAAAAATTCTTTCTATGAGAGGTTTTCAATATAACAGATTCCTAAATCTTAAAAAATACGGATATTTAGGTGTTGGAATGAGTGCTGCTAATATGGCTTATGAACTTGCTTATATGCTTGGATTTAAAAAAATTGTTTTAATTGGACAGGATTTGGCTTACAGTGAAGATGGAACAAGTCATGCAAAAGGACATGTATACGGGGAAAAAGAGATAGAATACAAAGAAACCGATGAATATGTCACGAAATACGGGGGAAACGGGGTAATCAGAACGTCAAAAACATGGCTTATGTTTAAAAACTTTTTTGAAAAAGATATATATGAAACAAACCTTGAAGGAATTTTAACTATTAATGCAACTGAAGGAGGGGCAAGAATAGAAGGCAGTATAGAAATGCCTTTTAGCGAAGTTATTAAAAAATATGTCAAAAAAATTCCAAAATCAAAAATAAAACTTAGAAAACCGAGAATTGACGGTTATATTAAAAATCTACAAAAAGCATACAATAAAACATTGAAGATGATTAAAATAGGAGAAAAAACAAAATCAGACATTGAAAAAGTGTTTATTGAAGTAGCTAAATGTTTTGACGAACTGGTGGAATTAAACAAAAACAATCATCTTGAAAAGATAGATTTTAAAAAATTAAACAGACTCTCTGATAAAATTGATAAAATAAAAGAAAAAATCGAATCAAAAACTTTTATGCAGTGCTATGGGGAAACTATGGTTCCATATCTGATAAACAAGGAAACAGACCTTGCTAAAATTCAGGTTCAAAATCCAAAAACCGACATTGAAAAAAAAGCAAAATTAATAGACTGGATAATGAATCACAGAGAATGGCTTTTTAATTTAGCAGGAAGCATAAACGCACAAATAGTTGTTGTAAAAAGAGCCCTTCCTTTTGTAGAAAAAGAATTAAAAAAAGAAAAATCTTATTGATTTTTCTAATTATTGTAACAATTTCAATACATTCTGCTGTACTGCGTTAGCCTGAGACAAGGCAAAACTTCCTGATTGTGCTAAAAGATTATGTTTTTGGAAATTAGCTGTTTCAGCTGCAAAATCTACATCTCTGATTTGAGATTCAGCCGCTTTTACATTTACCTGTGTTACGGAAATATTGTTTATTGTACTAACCAACTGATTTTGTACAGAACCTATATCTGCTCTTACTTTATCAAGAAGTTTTTGTGCACTCTCGGCAATATCCATAACAGCCATAGCACCTTTTAGTGTTGTAACTCCTGCGCCTATTCCGCTTGCATTATCCGCTCCTACCACAGAATTTGCATTTGCTCCAATGGCACTTGCCTGATCTGCACTGAAAGAGCCTTTAATAGTTCTTAAATTAATAGTGGCCTCGGCCATGTTACTGGTAATACCTATTTTTGAAATACCTGTTCCGGTAATTTTAATATCTCTTGCATCTAATCTTGTTAATGTAAGCCTTCCGACAATTGTATCTGATGCCGATGCATTTGCAAAACTTCCCCCTCCAAGTATTGAAGAGCCTGATGTAGTAGAAACCTGAATTGCCCTACCGTTCAAACTTCTTAGATTAAGTCTGCCTTCATGATCTATATAAGCTTCCACACCGGTTTCATCTTTTACCGCATTAATTGCATTAACCAATGTTCCGTCACTGTCTGCTTTTTGAACAGTAAGATCACCTATTTCAACCCCGTTTATTTTTAATCCGTGAACGGTGCCTGCTTGTATTTCACTTGAACCTGTTCCATGTACCTGCCATGATGCCCTGACTCCTGTTAAATCAGAGTTTTTATTTATAACTTCCGCAAGTACTCCTATTCCTGTTCCTGCACTTGTTGATACTTTTACTGTTTCTAATTGTATATCTCTTCTTCCGTCTGCTGATTTAAATGTTAATTTATAGCTATTAAGTGAATTGGAAGCAGTAGAAACAGCAACATCCGCAGTTGTTTCAAATCTTGTGTTTCCTATTTTGTCTGAAGATGTGGCACCTATACTCGCCTGAACTGTTTCATTTGAATAAGCACCTATTTGGAATTTTTGATTGGTAAAACTACCGCTTAAGAGTTTTTTACCGTTATAAGATGTTGTTTGAGCAATATTATCAAGCTCTTCCATTAATCTTGTAATATCTTCCTGAAGCGCTTTTCTTGTATCTGTTGTCTGTCCGTCCTGTGCGGCCTGAGTGGCTTTTACTTTAATTGTATCAAGAATTTTTACCTGTTCGTCCATTGCTTTGTCGGCAATTTGCATAACGCCGACGGCATCATTGGCATTTCTAATAGCCTGACCTAAACTGTCAGCCTGATCTCTCAAAGAATCTGCAATCTGAAGACCTGATGCGTCATCCGCAGCTTTGTTTATTCTAAGTCCAGTTGAAAGTTTTTCCAAAGAATCGCTAAGTTCCCTGTTGTTGGCCACAGCTGCCGCATGTGCATTTAATGCAGCAATGTTTGTATTTATTCTAAAGCCCATATGCTTCTCCTTAATATTTTAAAAAAAGAAGCAAAAGCTATTCCGAAAAGTGAAAAATGTAAAATGGAGAACGGAAAATGAGCGCAAATGAGCAGTTCACCTAGCTGCTTGAAAAGCGGCCAGATGGATAATGGAAAATTAAAAAATAAAGAAAAAGGCAAAAAGCCTTTTTAAAATCGAAGAAATATTATTGTAATAATCTCATAACATTCTGTTGGACAGCATTAGCCTGAGAAAGTGCATAACTTCCTGATTGTGCCAATAAATTCCATTTTTGGAAATTAGCTGTTTCAGCTGCAAAATCTACATCTCTGATTTGAGATTCAGCCGCTTTTACATTTACTTGAGTCACTGAAATGTTATTAATTGTACTTGTTAATTGATTTTGAACAGAACCTATTCCTGCTCTGATTTCATCAAGAAGTTTAGCTGCACTGTCTGAAATATTCATAACAGCCATAGCACCTTTTAGAGTTGTAACCCCTGCACCTATTCCGCTGGCGTTATCAGTGGCAATTAGTGAATTTGCATTCGCACCTATTGCACTTGCCTGAGTTGTATTAAATCTGTTTTTGATTGTTCTTAAATTAATAGTGGCCTCGGCCATTTTACTTGTTACACCAACCAAAGAAGCACTTGTTCCACTGATTTTAATATCCCTTGCATCAAGTCTTACAAAAGTAAGCCTTCCGACAATTGTATCTGTTACTGAAGCTTTGTTAAAACTTCCGTTTCCTAATACTGTTGATGCTGATGTAGTAGAAACCTGAATTGCCCTACCGTCCAAACTTCTTAAATTAAGCCTTCCCTGCTCGTCTACATATGCTTCCACACCGGTTTGGTCTTTTACCGCATTAATTGCATTAACCAATGTTCCGTCACTGTCTGCTTTTTGAACAGTAAGGTCACCTATTTCCACACCGTTTATTTTTAATCCGTGAACAGTACCGGAACTAATCTCACTTGAGCCTGTTCCCTGTACCTTCCATGAAGCCCTGACACCAGTTAAATTAGAGTTTTTATTGATAACTTCCGCAAGCACCCCTATACCTGTTCCTGCACTTGTTGATACTTTTACTGTTTCTAATTGTAATATCTCTTTTCCCGTCTACTGATTTAAATTTTAAAGCTACATCTTTTAATGAATTTGCCCCTGCTGAAACAGCAACATACGCAGTTGTTTCAAATCTTGTGTTTCCTATTTTGTCTGAAGATGTGGCACCTATACTTGCTGTTATTGTTTCATTTGAATAAGCACCGATTTGGAATTTTTGATTGGTAAAACTACCGCTTAAGAGTTTTTTACCGTTATAAGATGTTGTTTGAGCAATATTGTCAAGCTCTTCCATTAATCTTGTAATATCTTCCTGAAGCGCTTTTCTTGTATCTGTTGTCTGTCCGTCCTGTGCGGCCTGAGTGGCTTTTACTTTAATTGTATTAAGAATTTTTACCTGTTCATCCATTGCTTTGTCGGCAATTTGCATAACGCCGACGGCATCATTGGCATTTCTAATAGCCTGACCTAAACTGTCAGCCTGATCTCTTAAAGAATCCGCAATCTGAAGACCTGATGCGTCGTCTGCTGCTTTGTTTATTCTAAGCCCTGTGCTTAATTTTTCAAGAGAATCATTTAAATTTCTGTTTGTTACCATTTCTGCAGCATGCGCATTAAGAGCCGCTACATTTGTTCTGATTCTAAAACTCATTTTTAACTCCTTTTAATTTTATGATGGCTTCCTTGCCATCTTGGATATATATCGGCCGATAAAATATTTTTTTGATATAATTTTTCAAAAAAAGTATAAAAATAATGAAAAAAATAAGAGAAAATATTATAAATTTATTAAAAAAAGGCGATTTGCCTTCAAATGCTTATATAAATTATTATGATAAAGTAAAAAACATAAAATTTAAATATAATAAGTTTTTAGAAAAAAATATTGAAGCTTTAAAAAATTATTATCCAAATGCATTAAATGCTGAAAAAGGTATAATAAATAATGTATTGTTTATTTTAGAAACATTTACTTCAAAAGAAAATGCTCTAAAAAATTACCTATTCAGATCACTTCATTTTAAACATGATATAAAAGACGTTTTTTACTCTCTTGATTTTTTTCGAACGACCATTTCACTTACACAAAAACTATTTTTAGAAACATTAAATAAAATTCTTAATTCAGATTATTTTTTTTCACTAAATGAACAGACAAGAAGGAATGTCTTTGTAAATATTTTAGCTGTTTGGCATAATAAAAATATTTTTGTAAAACCTTTTTGGCTTGAGCAGTTACCTCTTTTTAAAGAATTGATTGATTATGCAATTAAAAAAGATTTTATGGAAGACATTATGTATATTCATTTTTATATATACCATTTTTACGGAAATTCGTCCCAGACTATCAAAGACTGGGAAAAATTTAACGAAATTATAGAAAAACCTTTAAGTAAATATTATAAAAAATGGGGTGAAAAAAACAATCTGCCAAAACCACCGCAAACTTATAATAACAAAAAGAAAAGAATAGGTTTTTTAATAGACACATTAGTAACCACATCCCCTTTAATGGTAGAATATTCATTATGGAAAGAATTAATGGATAATAATGAATTTAAAAATAATTACAAAATATTTGTTTATTCAATGAATTATGTAGATAAAAACCCTGATGAAGAAGAATGGGTTATTAAACTTAAAAAAATAGGTATTGAAGTTTATACCCCCCAGTTTAAATTTTACAAAGATGGGTATTATTATAAACATTTGCCAAAAGCTCTTGATTTAAGAGAACAAATTTTAAAAGACAAAATTGATATTTTAGTTTCTGGTTTTGGTTATGATATTCCAAATTTTCTTTTTTCTACAAAAACTGCACCAAAACAAATTTTCTGGTCTCACGGAAACTGCACAAGTGAGATTGAAAATATAGACCTTAGAATTAGCCATTTTGAACAAGAATGTAAAAATTACGAATGGAAAATATTTAACGTTCCTATGGCTGAAGAATTTTTAATAGGGCCTGAATATTGTAAAATAGAAGGCAAAAAAATAAAAGAAAACCTTTTACAAAAATATGGGAAAAACACTGTAATTTTAGGCACTATCGGAAGACTAATTAAAATAGACAGTGAAGAATATATTAAAGTTTTAGCCGAAATTATGAAACAAAATCCAAATACAATATATTTAGCCTGTGGAGAAGGAAATCAAGAAAGCATTAAGAAAAAACTTAAAAAATACGATATAGATGAAAATAGATTTATTTTTACAGGCCAAATTAATCCGCATGTATATGGATGGATTATTGATGTTTGGCCAGAAACATTCCCTTTACTTTAATCCATTATGGACCTAATTATACAAAAGAAGATTTAGAAAATTTAAAAGATTATTTTATCCTATTGCAAATGATAAAAATAAATATGTTAAAATTGCTAATTTTGTTAAAAAAATTTAAAGATAAAAGATTAAACATTGCAAAAGCTGTTTCAAATAGATATTTTAAAAAATATAGAATCAAATTTTATTGAAAAGGTTTTTTATGCTAATTTCAGTTTTAATAGATAATTATAATTATGGAAAATTTTTATCAGAATGTACCGAAAGTGTTTTAGATCAAACATATCAGAATTTTGAAATTATTATTGTTGATGACGGAAGCAGTGACAATTCAAAAGAAATAATTGAAAAATATGCTAATAAAGATAAAAGAATTAAACCTATATTTAAAAAAAATGGAGGGCAGGCAAGCGCATTTAATGAAGGTTTTAAACATTGCAATGGGGAAATAATTTGTTTTTTAGATAGTGATGATAAATTTCTACCAAATAAACTTAAAAAAATTAAAGAAATATATGAAAAAGGTTATGAATATATAGTTAATGATTATAAATTAATTGGAAATACTGCTTATAAAGGTCCATATTATCCATATGGAGGATATAATATGTTTTTAGTTTATTATTTAACTTTTTTTGCAGGAAGCACTACATCTAATATTTCAATATCAAAAAAACTGGCAAACCAAATTTTTCCAATTCCTTATGAAAAATTTTTTAAAATCAGAGCTGATGATGTTATTGTTTTTATATCTAATTTAATGACAGAAATGTTTTTCATTGATAAAGAATTAAGTGAATACAGAATACATGGAGACAATTTATTTGCATGTAATAATTCTGATACTTTAAAAGATAAATTTTACAGAGATTATATATTACATAAAATAAAGAAATACTATTTAGATAAAATTAATATAGAAAAAAGATTTTTTGAAAATCCATATGATTTATATTTAGAATTTACTACAAAGCAAATTTATGATTTTAATATTTTTAAATTATATTTAAAATTATTGTTTTTAGAAATAAACGCTCCATTTATCAAAAAAATTCAAATAGCAAAAAAAATGTTAAATTTTTATAAAAGACAAAAAAAGACAAAACTTAAGAAAAAAACTCATTTACCATAAAAGGAAATAGATTGAAAAAAATTTTAATAGCAGGCGGAGCCGGTTTTATAGGAAGCCATTTATGCAAAAAACTACTTGAAGAGAATAATGAAGTAATTTGTATTGACAATTTACTCACAGGCCAGAAAAATAATATCTATAATCACAAAAATTATACATTTATTAATCATGATATAGTAAATCCAATTGATATAAAAGTTGATGAAATATACAATTTAGCTTGTCCCGCATCACCAAAACAATATTTTAAATATCCTATATATACAACAAAAATTTCTGTTATAGGAACTTTGAATTTATTAGAATTAGCAGATAAATATAATGCAAAATTTCTTCAAGCTTCCACCAGTGAAGTATATGGAGATCCTTTAATACATCCTCAAACCGAAGAATATTTTGGAAATGTAAATACCATAGGTCCAAGAGCTTGTTATGATGAAGGGAAAAGATGTGCAGAAACATTATGCAGTAATTTTAAAAGAGAAAAAAACATTAATGTAAAAATAGTTAGAATTTTTAATACTTACGGTCCAAATATGAGAGCTGATGACGGAAGAGTTATTAGCAATTTTATTATTCAGGCATTGACAAATCAAGATATCACTATTTATGGAGACGGTAAACAAACAAGAAGTTTTTGTTATGTGGATGATTTAGTAAATGGACTTATTAAAATGATGAATTCAAATGAAAACGGCCCTATAAATATTGGAAATCCTGAAGAATATTCAATAATAGAAGTTGCTGAAAAAATAATAAACTTAACAAACCCGAAAAGTAAAATTAAATTTTTAAATAAAATGGAAGATGATCCAAAAGTTAGAAAACCTGATATTAAAAAAGCTAAAAAACTTTTAAATTGGCAACCAAAAATATCTTTTAATGAAGGATTAAAAAAAACCATTAAATATTTTAAAGAGCAATTATGAATATACTTTTTGATTTGGATATGTCAAAATGGGCACTTTTTTTTATACCTATAATAAAAAAATTAAAAAAAAACCATACTGTAATTGTAACTTCCCGAGGAGGAAAAGGATATTCAGAGCTTAATAAAATTTTAGATTTATATAAAATAAATTATATTTCTATTGGAGAATTTGGAGGCGCAGATTTAGAAAACAAATTAAAAGCCAGTATACAAAGACAATTACAATTAATCGATGTAATAAAAAAATACTCTATCGAAAAAATCGTAAGTGGAAGCGTAGTTGACAGTAGCAGAGTTGGATTTGGATTAGGTATTGAAGTTATTAACTTTTATGATATGCCAATTAAAGGTCATACAACAAATTTAAAATCAGCCCTTCCCCAAATAAAACTCTCTATTCCATTATCCACTAAAATATTTAAACCATTTATTATACCAGATGAAATTTATTTAAGATTGGGATTAGAAAAAGAACAAATTATTGAATATAATTTTATTGATCCTTTAATTTGGCTTAAAAAATTTAAATTTGATAAAAAATATATTGAAAGTTTTTATAATAAATACAACATAAATAGAAATAAATTTACAATAGTTATAAGAGAAGAAGAGTATAAATCAAGTTATGTAAATAAAAAATATCCTTTTTTATATGAAGCAATTCCAGAAATTTATAAAAAATTTAATGCAAATATTATAATAATTCCAAGATATGAAAGTAACTATCTAAAAAAAGAGTTTCCTTTTGCTTATGTGATAGAAGAAAAAATTTTTCTTCAGCATTTATTAAAAGACGCTGATTTATTCATTGGAGGTGGCGGAACAATAAATACTGAAAGCTGTTTTCTTGGCACTCAGACAATTTCAACAAGAAGTTTTATAAGCCATTACGATAAATGGCAGATTGATAATAATTTAATGTATTGGACAAACAATAAAGAAGAGCTATTAAATTTGGTAAAAAAAGCAACAGAATTTAAATTAAAACCAAATACTGAAATTTTAGATCAAATGGAAGTAAATTCAGATTTACTAATAAATAACATCATCCAATAACTTCCCAACTAAGTCTTTCCCCTCTTTCCAAATCCTTGCATGCCTTTTTTCCAAGAATTTGAGGCAGATATTTTGGATGAAGTCCATATCCCGGACGGATTGAGCGTATATTTTCACGGGTGAATTTTTCACCTTTTTTAATATCTTTTACAACATATAAACTTCTTGCAAATTCTCTTCCTTTTTTTGGTTTAAAATCTACCTCTCCAATCATTTCTTCAACTTCTCTTACAGTTTTAACCATCTCTTTAAATTCTTTTGGAGTTAGACTAAATGCCCTGTCTGGAGAATCAATAGATTTATCTAAAATAAAGTGTTTTTCAACTATTCTTGCTCCAAGCGTAACAGCCGCTATGGGAGCTGAAATACCAAGAGTATGGTCTGAAAAACCTATTTCGCAGTTAAATATCTCTTTCATTGCAGGAATTGTTTTTAGATTTACTTCGCTTCTTGGTGCGGGATAGGCTGATGTGCATTTTAAAAGGGCAATATCAATATTATATTTTTTGGCTGAATTTATGGCATTTTGAATATCTTCAAATTCTGCAATACCGGTTGAGACAATTATTGGTTTTTCCTGACAAACAACATAATCTACAAATTCATAATCAGTAATTTCAAATGAAGCTATTTTATAAGCAGGAGGATTAAACTGTTTTAAAAAATCAACATCTTTTTTGCTAAAAGGTGAACTAAATACTTCTAAATCTAAACTTCTTGCATAGTTAAAAAGTTCCTCATGCCACTCAAGTGGAGTCATTGCAACTTTATATAATTCATACAAATTTTTCCCATCCCAAAGCCCGCCTTTAATTAAAAAATCATCTTTTTTACAATCAATTGTAAGAGAATCAGGAGTATAAGTTTGAAGTTTTATTGCATCAGCTCCGCTTTCTTTTGCTGCATATATTGTATCTTCTGCCGTTTGTAAAGAATGGTTATGATTTGCACTAAGCTCAGCTATTATAAAAACTTTGTCTTTTGTATCAATTTTTCCTATTTTCATTTTCAAGCTCCATTTTTATTAAGTTATTTTTTTTATCAGTCTCTTTAAATCCATATTTTTTGTATAAATTTATAGCTTTTAGATTATCTTCATATACATAAAGTATAAGTTTATTTAAATTTAACATATTAAAGCCATAATCAATAATTTTTTTAATTAAAATTTTTCCAACACCTTTTTTTTCAGGATTTTTATGAATTCCTATTTCTGCTGAGTTTTTATTTATTTTAAAATTTATCACTCCTAAATCATTTACTTTAAAATATAGTCTTGATTTATCGTTTTTTAGTTTTTCAATAAATTCTAAATGATTTTTTAAAGAAATTTCATTCTTATCAAACATCCATTTCCTGATTTCTGGATGGTTTCTCCACTTTAAAACTTCTTTTTTTTCATCCAATGTTAAATCTACGAAGCTTTTCACCAATTTTCCTTATATCCCTTATTTTTAAGACAGAAATTCTTTTTTCTTTTAAATATTTGGCTATTTCTTTTTGATTATCGGCTATTTCAATAGCAATAAAAGGTAAATTCATATGAATAGCTTCCCACGAGATAGTGCTTGGCGTAATTATTGCAAATTTACTTTTTGCCATTCCCTTAGCCACATTTTCGTCAATATGCAGTTTGCACCATTTATTTACTTGGCAAAATCTTTTTAGTTTAATTAAATTTTTATTAGAGCTTGTTGTATAAAAATTTACAGGAAATTTCAGTTTTTTTAACTCTTTTAAAACCTTAAGTCCGATTCCCTTAGCATCAGTTCCTCCAAAAGAGATAAAAATCCCTTCTTTTTTATCTTTTTTCTTTTTTGCTTTTTGAAATTCTTCCCTGATTAGCGGGGGAAGTATTGTAACTTTGCAAAAAGGCGGGATTTTACCAATGTATTTTTCTTTTTTGGCGTATAAATTTACATTTATTACTTCATCTGCATAGTGTCTATAGTATAAGTCGTCAAATACTATTAGCTTAATTTCAGGAAATAATTTTTTAAACTCTTTTTCATTTTCATAAGTAAAATTGTAATTATCAACAATTACTTTTTGTGGTTTTAATTTTTTTACTTTTTTAAAAAACTCTTTTTCATCTTTTATTTTCACAACTGGTAAAGAAGTTAGTTTTTCATTGCATTCTTTACAAATAATTACAGAATTTTTTATATTGTATTTTTTTACAAAAGCTTCTATTCTTTTTAAATGTCCAAGTCCAATTTCACTTGAAAAATCAATTCTTATAATCACAATAAGCCTTATACATCATTTCAGCTCTTATAAAATCCTCAATTGTATCAATATCCTGGGCTAAATATCTTGGAATAATTATCGGAATATTTCCGTCAAATTTAAATTTTTCAGTGCAATTTATTTTTTTCCAGTAAAACTGTCCGGCATCATGGAAAGCTTCTTTTAAATCCTGACTTCTTTTTTCCATAAATTCAGGAAAAAACATTTTTGCTTTATCATGATTTATTTCAAATCCCCTCCATATGGGAAAATCATATGTTGTAGCAGAAAAAGAATAACATACATCTGAATTTTTTAATTTTTCAAACCCTTCTTTTAAATACTTAACTTCTAAAAAAGGGGCTGTTGGATAAATCATACAGGCATATTTATATTTTTTTTCTTTGTTAAGTTTGTTTATTGCATGTTCGAACACATCAACACTTGAAGTATAATCATCTGATAACTCTTTTGGTCTATAAAGTATTTGGGCTCCGTATTTTTTACTAATTTCAGCTATTTCTTCACTGTCGGTTGAAACAACTGTTTTTTCAAACAAATTACTTTTTTTAGCCGTTTCTATCGAATAAACAATTAACGGTTTACCACAAAAAGATTTTATATTTTTTTTAGGTATCCTTTTACTGCCGCCTCTTGCCGGTATTATACATATATTCATTTAAGAGCCTCAAATAGTTTTTCAATCACATAATCCTGCTCTTTTTCACTCAGAGAATAATAAAGAGGGATTGAAAAAGCCTCTTCATAATATTTGTACATCTTTGGCAGATTTTCACTACCGTACCCAAGCTTTTTATAATAAGGCTGTTTGTTTATAGGAATATAATGAAGCTGCAAAAAAATTCCAGCTTTTCTTAATTTATAAAAAAGCTCGGCTTTTGTAATATCAAGTTTACTGAAATCAACCCTTACAACGTATAAATGATAAGCTGAAAATTCATTGAATTTATAAAGCGGCTTAATTATTGAATTTTCAAAAGCTTTATCATATCTCTTAGCAAGATAGTGTTTTTTTTGTATAAACTTATCAAGTTTTTTAAGCTGACTTAAGCCAAGAGCACACTGCATATCTGTAATTCTATAGTTAAAACCAAGCTCTTTCATTTCATAATACCACGGATTTAAATTGCCTTTTTTATCATAAGCCATATCTTCATTTTCCATTTTCCATTTTCCATTTTCCATTCTAACAATTCCGTGATTTCTAAGAATAAGTGCTTTTTTGTAAATTTCTTCATTATTTGTCAAAATCGCTCCGCCTTCAGCTGTAGTTATATTTTTTACTGGATGAAATGAAAATGTTGTTATATCACTTATTTGACAATCTCCAATTTTATTAATTTTCCATTTTCCATTTTCCATTTTCCATCTATAAGTTGCCCCTATCGCATGCGAAGCATCTTCTAAAATTTTTATATAAGGATAATTTTTTTTGATATACACTAATTTTTCCATATCAACAGGGTTTCCGGAAAGATGAACAGCATATACGGCTTTTATTCTGTTTCCAAACTGGTTTATAATTTCTATACATTTATCCAAATCTATATTTCCATTCTCTTTTATATCTATAAACAGCGGAATAGCCCCGGCATAAAGAATAGAATTACTTGTAGCCACAAATGAATTCGGAGTGGTTAAAACCAAATCACCTTTGTTTAGTAAAATCAGACTTGATATGTGAAGCGCCGCCGTTCCGTTACTGACAGCCACAGCATATTTAGCCCCTGTATATTTACATAAAGCTTCTTCAAATTCTTTTATTTTTGGTCCTGTTGTTAAAAAATCACTTTCAAGAGTTTCTAAAATAGCTTTTTTGTCATTTTCATCAATAAACTGTCTTGAATAAGGTATTCTTTTCATTAAATAAATTCCTTGGCTAATTTTAAAAATTCTTCACTGTTTAACCACCAGTCATTATTATCGGAAGAATATTCAAAACCGATATCTTTTTCCTCTCCTTTTTCCCCTAAATTATTAACGCTGTAATCAACCGGAGTATGAAATTGAATTGTAGGCTTTATTACAAAATGGTCGTTAAACTCAATGCACCTGTCATTTTTGGTAATCATTACTTCATGTAATTTTTCACCAGGTCTTATTCCAATTTCTTCCAATTCACATTCAGGACATAATGCTTTTGCTAAATCAGTCATTTTCATTGAAGGAATTTTGGGAACAAATATTTCTCCGCCGTGCATTCTTTCGAAATTTTTTAAAACAAATTTCACACCCTGCTCAAGCGTAATTAAAAACCTTGTCATATCCTTGTGGGTAATAGGAAGCTTTTTTCTGCCCTGTTTTATCAATTTTACAAAAAATGGAACCACACTTCCGCGTGAGCCTATTACATTACCGTATCTCACAACGGCAAACCTTGTTTTTCTTTTACCTACTAAATTATTTGCAGCAATAAAAAGCTTATCACTCGCCAGTTTTGTGGCACCGTATAAATTAATTGGGGCAGCCGCTTTATCAGTTGAGAGGGCTATTATCTTTTCTACTTCGTTTTCAATTGCACATTCTATTACATTTTCAGCACCATTTATATTTGTTTTTATACATTCCATCGGATTATATTCGGCAACCGGAACATGTTTAAGAGCCGCTGCATGAATCACATAATCCACATCTTCCATTGCTTTTTTAAGCCTGTTTTTATCCCTTACGTCACCTATAAAATATCTCATACATTTTTCATTAAAAACCTGAGCCATTTCATACTGTTTAAGCTCATCCCTGCTGTAAATAATAATTTTGTTAGGTTTATAATTTTTTAAGATTATTTCTGTATATTTTTTACCAAAACTTCCGGTACCGCCTGTAATAAGTATGTTTTTATTATTAAACAATTTATTCCTTTTTAAATAAAAAGCAATTTTTATTCCATAAAACTTTAGTAAAATTTTATAAAAAAATGAAAAAAATAATTTTATTAATAATCTTTATTCTTCTAAACGCTCATCCTCTTAATATTACAAAAATGACACTGGATTTAAATAAAACCATACCTACTTTATATATGAGATTTGCTATTTTTAATATGCAAAAAGCACTGTATAAAGAAAATATCTCAAACAAAGAAATTCAATCATATATTTTAAATCACATAAAAATAGATAACTGAAAATAAATCCTCTTTATACGAAAATAAAAAACGAAGTTATAGTGGATAATTATTTCAATTTAAAATGTAATAACATTAATAAAATATATTTTGATATATTTTTTGATATAGACAAAACGCAACAGGGAATAATAAAAATTGTAGAAAATAATTCTACAAAAATTATCGTATTTAATCCTAATAAAAAACGTTATATTTTAAAAAATAATCAAAATGAATTTTTAGCTTTTTTAAAAGAGGGGATTTTCCATATTTTAGAAGGAATAGACCATATATTCTTTTTATTAATGCTTATTATTTCAGTTTTATTAAAAAATAACAATCTAAAAAAAAGTATAATAGAAATAATAGAAATTGCAACTGCGTTTACAATTTCTCATTCTATTACGTTAAGTTTAAGTATGTTTAATATTGTAAATCCACCTGAAAATTTAACAGAAGTATTGATTGCTTGTACAATATTATTTATGGCATTAAATAACTTATATTTTTGGATAAAAAAAGAGTGGTTGCTAGCTTTTTTATTTGGATTTATACACGGATTCGGATTTGCAAATGCATTAAATGAAATGAATGTAGAACATATAAATTTTATTAAAGTGGTTTTCGGAGAGAGTGTTAGCCAAGGTAAAATACTAAAGAAGAAAGGACTGACATGGAGAAATTTAATTTTGACAAAGCAGTAAAAGATTTATTAGCAGGTAAAAAGATAGGTGGGAAAGATGGAGTATTAGCTCCATTAATTAAAGAATTGGTAGAAGCTGCACTTGAAGCAGAAATAGAATCTCATATTGCAGATGAAGTATTAAATGGTAAAAAAAATCGCAGAAACGGTTACAACAGAAAAACAGTAAAATCAACATCAGGAGAATTTGAACTTGCTACCCCAAGAGATAGAGAAGGTAGATTTGAGCCTCAAATAGTAAAAAAACATCAAACAACAATAAGTGATGAAATAGAAGAGAAGATATTATCATTATATGCACTTGGAATGAGCTATAAAGATATAAAATCACATATTGAAGAGCTTTATCAAATTTCTATTTCATCAGCTACAATAAATGCAATAACGGATAAAATAATACCAAAAATCAAAGAGTGGCAATCAAGACCTTTAGAGAGTATATATCCATTTGTATTTATGGATGCAATTCATTATAAAATCAAAGAAGATGGGAAATATGTAAATAAAGCGGTTTATACAATTTTAGGATTCAAGGAAAAAAAGAAATTTTAGGACTTTATTTAAGTGAAAGTGAAGGAGCAAATTTCTGGCTTCAGGTTTTAACAGATTTAAACAACAGAGGAGTAAAAGATATACTTATTGCAAGTATAGATGGACTTAAAGGATTTCCAGAAGCCATTAACGCTATATATCCAAATACAGAGGTTCAGTTATGTATAATTCATCAGGTTAGGAATTCATTAAAATATGTAGCTTCTAAAGATAAAAAAGAGTTTATGAAAGATTTAAAAAAAGTATATCAGGCAATATCCAAAGAACAGGCTGAAACTGAACTTGACAATATTGAAGAAAAATGGGGAGATAAATATCCTATAGTCATTAAATATTGTAGATACAAGTGCCTCAAGATATAAAAAAAGTTATATACACAACTAATATTATTGAATCAGTTCATAGACAATTTAGGAAATTAACCAAAACAAAAGGTGCTTTTCCAAATGAAAACAGCTTACTGAAACTACTATATATGGGTATACAAAATGCAGAGAAAAAATGGACTATGCCTATTAAAAACTGGAATCTTACACTCTCTCAACTGGCAATTTTCTTTGAAGGAAGATTAGATGATGCTTTAAACTTATGATATAATCTCCTCAGTTGACACGGAATTTTGAACGGTCTCTTTTCGGATTTAATATTGGAGTGGAAATAGGCCAGATAATGATTATTACATTAGTTTTCTTTCCTCTTTATTATTTTAGAAAAAGCAAATTAATCAAATTGATAATTTATATAACAATAATTCTTTCAATATTGTGGATAATTGATAGAAGTTTTAATTTACATTTTATGCCATTTTAATTATATTTAATATAAAAGAATGAATAATTAATATAAATAAAGATAAACAAAGAAGTTAGGAATAAACGATATATATAAAAGGGATAATGAATATTAGACTCTGCATATCAAAGGTGCCAGACCCAAAATGATAGTAAACAATAAAAAAGGATTAATGATAAAGAAGATAACATATTAAAGCTTAGCGAGGACCTACTTTCCCACACCCGTAGGGCGCAGTATCATCAGCGCTGGAGGGCTTAACTTCCTGGTTCGGAATGGTTCAGGGTGTTTCCCCTCCGCTTTGCCCACTAAGCTTAAATATATTATCTCATAAATTAAAAATTAGCTGTTAAAAGTCTTGTCTCACGTCCGCTTAAAAGCCATTCGGGTTATTAGTACTGGTCAGCTCAACCCCTCGCAGGGCTTACACCCCCAGCCTATCAAGCAGGTAGTCTTCCTGCACCCTCATGGGAAGGCTCATCTTGGAGTGGGCTTCCCGCTTAGATGCTTTCAGCGGTTATCCCTTCCGAGCTTGGCTACCCAGCGCTGCCCTTGGCAGGACAACTGGTACACCAGTGGCTCGTCCAACCCGGTCCTCTCGTACTAGGGTTAGCTCTCCTCAACCTTCCTGCGCCCACGGCAGATAGGGACCGAACTGTCTCACGACGTTCTGAACCCAGCTCGCGTACCGCTTTAAATGGCGAACAGCCATACCCTTGGGACCTGCTCCAGCCCCAGGATGCGATGAGCCGACATCGAGGTGCCAAACCTCCCCGTCGATGTGAGCTCTCGGGGGAGATCAGCCTGTTATCCCCGGGGTACCTTTTATCCTTTGAGCGATGGCCCTTCCACTCAGAACCACCGGATCACTAAGACCGACTTTCGTCTCTGCTCGAGGTGTCTCTCTCGCAGTCAGGCTGGCTTGTGCCTTTACACTCTTCAGACGATTTCCAACCGCCTTGAGCCAACCTTTGTGAGCCTCCGTTACTCTTTAGGAGGCGACCGCCCCAGTCAAACTACCCGCCAGGCACTGTCCCCCAGAAGGATTACTCCTGCGGGTTAGTAGGCAGGATATCCAAGGGTGGTATCTCAAGATCGGCTCCACCAGAGCTGGCGCCCTGGCTTCTCAGCCTCCCACCTATCCTGCACATGGATATCCCACCTACAATGCCAAGCTGTAGTAAAGGTCCACGGGGTCTTTCCGTCTTGCCGCGGGTAGGAGGAATTTTCACCTCCACTACAATTTCACTGGATCCCTCTCTGAGACAGCCCCTCATTCGTTACGCCATTCATGCAGGTCGGTATTTAACCGACAAGGAATTTCGCTACCTTAGGACCGTTATAGTTACGGCCGCCGTTTACCGGGGCTTCAGTTCACCGCTTCGCCTTATGGCTAACGGATCCCCTTAACCTTCCGGCACCGGGCAGGCGTCACACCCTATACCTCCTCTTACGAGTTAGCAGAGTGCTGTGTTTTTGGTAAACAGTCGACAAGAGCGCTGTGCTGCGACCCCTTTCGGCTCCACTCGCAAGGAGCTTCACCTACTCGGGGCACACCTTATCCCGAAGTTACGGTGTCAGTTTGCCGAGTTCCTTAGAGAGGGTTCTTCCACGCGCCTTAGAATACTCATCCCGCCCACCTGTGTCGGTTTACGGTACGGGCTACTAACAACTCAATCGCCTTAGAGGCTTTTCTCGGCTCAGGGCATCTCCGATTCCCCCTCCGCTCCGAAGAGCTTTGGAGGCCTGTCGGGTCTCGGGCTATTGAAGAGCGGATTTGCCTACTCTTCACCCTACACCCTTCGAACCACTATTCCATCAGTGACCTCGGTTAACCCCAAGCGTCCCCCCTTCGGCTCATTGTTAGTAGGTAACGGAATATTAACCGTTTCCCCATCGACTACGCCTTTCGGCCTCATCTTAGGCCCCGACTAACCCTACACTGACGAACATCGTGTAGGAAACCTTGGGCTTTCGGCGAATGGGATTCTCACCCATTTTATCGCTACTCATGCCTGCATGCTCACTTGATGACGCTCCACCGCTCCTTACCGGTACGGCTTCATCGCTGTCATCAACGCTCTCCTACCACTCTTACAAAGTAAGAATCTACGACTTCGGTGTAAACTTTTAGCCCCGTTATATTTTCGGCGCCTCCCCGCTCGACCAGTGAGCTGTTACGCTTTCTTTAAAGGATGGCTGCTTCTAAGCCAACCTCCTGGTTGTTTAAGCAGGAAAACCTCCTTTTCCACTTAAGTTTAACTTTGGGACCTTAGTCGGTAGTCTGGGTTGTTCCCCTCTCGACATAGGATTTTATCACCCTACGCCTCACTGCTAAGATTACACCATAGGTATTCGGAGTTTGACAGGGTTTGGTACAGCTGTGGGCCGCCCTAGCCCTATCAGTGCTCTACCCCCTATGGCTACCTCTTAACGCTGCACCTAAATGCATTTCGGAGAGAACCAGCTATCACTGAGTTTGATTGGCCTTTCACCCCTATCCACAGGTCATCCGAAGGCTTTTCAACGCCTACCGGTTCGGTCCTCCACGGGCTCTTACACCCGCTTCAACCTGCCCATGGATAGATCACTCAGCTTCGGGTCTGCAGCTACTGACTCGCTTTCGCTTCGGCTCCCCCTCTCGGGTTAACCTCGCCAGTAACCACAACTCGCAGGCTCATTATGCAAAAGGCAGTCCGTCACCCTTGTCCGAAGACAATAGGGCTCCGAATGATTGTAGGCAAACGGTTTCAGGTTCTATTTCACTCCCCTCACTGGGGTTCTTTTCACCTTTCCCTCACGGTACTTGTGCACTATCGGTCTGGCAGGAGTATTTAGCCTTGGAAGGTGGTCCTCCCATCTTCACTCAGGATAACACGTGTCCCGAGCTACTCGCTAGGTCTTAGCTTAGTCCCACCGGTATCTTTTTGGGTACGGGGCTTTCACCCTCTGTGGCTTACCTTTCCAGGTAACTCCCCTAAAATACCGGCTACACTAAGACGGGCTAATCCCATTTCGCTCGCCGCTACTTTGGGAATCTCGTTTGATTTCCTCTCCTCCGGGTACTGAGATGTTTCACTTCCCCGGGTTCGCCCCCACTTACGTGGGTGACCAGTCTCTCAACTGGCCGGGTTGCCCCATTCGGATATCCAGGGATCAACGCTCCTTGACAGCTCCCCCTGGCTTTTCGCAGCCTGGCACGTCCTTCTTCGCCTCTGCCAACCTAGGCATCCACCGCTCGCCCTTAGTAGCTTTCTCGCGGCGTGGACAAGACTTTTAACAACTAATTTTCAATTATCTCTCGTACTAAAATGTACAATGGAAAATGTCTCTCATTCTCCATTCTACATTTTATTAATGTTGAATGTTGAATTTTAAATATTGAATTTACATTTTTAATTCATCATTCATAACTGCCCTTGCTTGGTGGAGACAAGGGGAGTCGAACCCCTGACCTCCTACTGGCGTCTTGCGGTGCTCACTTCTTTCGCACATCGCAATCACCGTGCGGGGCTACAAACGACAAGCAGTTGTCGTTTGCTTTACGCCCCTCCCGTGCAAGCACGCAGTCTGTATAACAGCCTTTAGCTACTTTACAGGCTACTCTTGCATGGTGGAGACAAGGGGAGTCGAACCCCTGACCTCCTGCGTGCAAGGCAGGCGCTCTACCAGCTGAGCTATGTCCCCTTCTTAGTTCAAAGCACCTAGTTCATAGTTCCAAGTTATTCACTTAACTACCTGGCTTCTTGGCCTCTTGGCAACTTAACTGGTGGGACTACCAGGACTTGAACCTGGGACCTCACCCTTATCAGGGGTGCGCTCTAACCAGCTGAGCTATAGTCCCTTAGCCTGATAAGGGTTGAAAGCTTACATATAAGCAGCAGACCCTCAGGGCTCTTTTAGAGAGTAGAAACGAATCTACTCTCTCTGAAAGGAGGTGATCCAGCCGCAGGTTCTCCTACGGCTACCTTGTTACGACTTCACCCCAGTCGCCGTGCCCA
>NZ_ATHS01000001.1:675000-1520921 GCF_000523315.1 Lebetimonas sp. JS032
AAAGGTCCTATGAACTTTTTGGCAAAAGCAACAATAATTTTAGGATTTTTATTTGTATTAAATACTTTAACACTGACATATTTGTATAATAAACAAGCAAACACTTCTGTTGTAAGTGAAGTTAAACTTCCAAAATCAACCCCTGTTCCTCCCGCTCCTGTAAAATGAAATTTTTTCTTTTTTTTCTACCTATTTTTCTTTTCGCCCAAGCCCATATTTTTGTACTTCACAGAATAAATGACCCCAGACATTCATATACAAACACCTCAACAAAAGAACTTGAGAAATATTTAAAATATATAAAAAATAATAATTACAAAGCTGTTAAACTCTCAGCCCTTGTAAAAAAAATAGAAAACAGAGAAAATATTGATAATTATGTTGTTTTTACCATAGATGACAATTATAAAAGTTTTTATAAAAACGGCCTGCCTTTATTTAAAAAATACCATATTCCTTTTACCCTTTTTGTATATACAAAGGCAACTGAAGGTAAATGGGGAGATTTTATGACATGGAAAATGGTAAAAGAATGTGCAAAATACGGTGAACTTGGAGTCCACAGCTACGCTCATCCGCATCTGCCAAAACTTAGCGATAAAGAAATAAACCAGGATACGCTTAAGGCTATTAATTTATTTAAAAAAAGAATCGGTTACGTTCCCGACATGTATGCATATCCGTATGGAGAATATGACAAGAGGGTAAAAAAAATAATTTCAAAATATTTTAAGGTTATTGCAAATCAAAATCCCGGAGCAATTGATTTAACCACTCCGATTGACGATTTGGACAGAATCGCACTGACAGGAAAAGTAAATATAGCAGAAAAACTAAAGCTCAAAAGACTCCATATAAAAAATTTGATAATTAAAAGAAATAAAAATTCAATTACTGAAATTTCGGGAAAACTGATAAATAAAATTCCATATATAAATATCTATTTAACAGATTTCGGCTGGAAATACCATATAAAAATTAAAAATAATAAATTCTGTTTTCATCCGAATTTTAAGCTCAAAAGATTCAGAAACAGGATTATCATAAGGTATAATTATAAAATCTTTTCAAGAATGATAATAAAATATTAAGGAGGATAAAAATGGAAGAAGTTTTTAAATTTGCCAAAGAGCATATGCAAAAAAGTATAGATGTATTAAAAAAAGATTTAAATACACTAAGAACCGGAAAAGTTTCTATTCATGTTCTTGACGGGGTGAAAGTTGAATATTACGGAACGCCAACTCCACTAAATCAGGTTGCAAACGTAAATGCCGTGGATGCAACAACCATTGTAATTCAGCCTTGGGACAAATCTATTATGAAAGATATAGAAAAAGCCATTCAAGAAGCCAATGTTGGAGCAAATCCTAACAATGACGGAGAAGTTATCAAAATGTACTTTCCTCCAATGACAGAAGAAGAGAGAAAAAAACAGGCCAAAAAAGCAAAAGAGTTTGCAGAAAAAGCAAAAATCGCTATTAGAAACGTAAGACGCGAAGCCAATGATAAAATCAAAAAAATGTTTAAAGACAAAGAAATAACAGAAGATGAAGAAAGAAAAGGACTCGATAAAGTTCAGGAAATAACCGATAGTTTTGTTAATAAAGTTGATGAAACAGTAAATAAAAAAATTGATGAAGTAATGAAAGTATAATTTAATGGAAAATGGGAAATAAAAAAATGAATGTAAAAGATATTTATGAAAAACACGCCGCTTTATTAAAAGGCCATTTTCTTTTAAGCAGCGGAAAACACAGCGAATATTACCTTCAAAGCGCGAGAGTTTTGGAATATCCAGAAGTTGCCGAGACTTTGGCAAAAGAACTTGCAAAAAAAATAATTGAAGCCGGAGTTAAAGTAGATACTGTATGTTCTCCGGCTATCGGGGGGCTGCTTGCCGGATACGAACTGGCAAGGGCTCTTGATGTCAGATTTATTTTTACCGAAAGAGTTAACGGTAAAATGACTTTAAGAAGAGGATTTGAAGTAAAGGAAAATGAGAAAGTATTAATCTGTGAAGACATTATTACAACCGGCGGATCCGCAATGGAAGCGGCAAGAGAAATTGAAAAAAGAGGCGGCAGGGTAGTAGGATTTGGGGCAATTGCCAACAGAGGCGTTTGTAAAAGGGTTAATGGAAAAACCGAGAGAAAACCGGAATGTAAATTACCCCAAAACAAACCTTTTTTTGCTTTAGAAGACTTTGATTTTGAAGTTTATGAACCGGAAAACTGCCCAATGTGCAAAACAGGAAGCAAACCGGTTAAACCCGGCAGCAGAGGAAATTAGTGAACTGCCCTTTGTGTAATCCGGAAAATGAAAATATAATTTTTCAGAATACCCTTTTTAGGGTTATTTTGATTAATGAAATTCCTGGCTACATTAGAATCATTACACAAAAACATATAAAAGAATTCAGCGATTTGGAAGATAAAGAAATAATACAAATAATGCAGTCTGTCAAAAATATTGAAAAAACAATGATAAAACTGCTTAATCCTGATAAAATAAATATTGCTGAATTCGGAAATATGGTTCCCCACCTCCATTTTCACATAATGCCGAGATATATAAATGACCCATGGTGGCCGGCAAGCACTTTTTGTAAAAAAGTAAGAAATTTTACATATCCAGAGTTTGATAAAAACAGATATAAAAAAGCAATAAAAGCGTGCTTAGAGAATTTATAGCCCTTAGTTTATATTATTTCCTCTTTTTTGCATTAATCGGTGATTATGTAATTTTTATGCCAAAAATGTATTCAGCTTATTTTACACCGGCTCAAATAGGAATTCTTTTTTCCATGCTTCCAATTGCCAGATTTTTAACTCCTTTTTTGTTTTTTAAACTTACAATAAATAAAAAAATATTTTTATCGGCGCTTACATTTTCAATATTTGCTTCATTTTTACTTATCAATAAAAATTTTTATTTAATTTCTTTCGCTTTTTTTCTGATAGGGGCATGCTTTAGTATAATATTTCCTTATATTGAAACAATTGCAGTTGAAAAATTGAAAGAAAATTACGGCAGAGCGAGAGTGTATGGAAGTATAGGATTTATGCTGTTTGGGATTATATTTTCATATTTTAAAATAAATTTCATTTATATTTTTATTATTTTGATGATATTTACCAATATTACAGCTTTATATTTTTTGGAAGACAAATATGTAAAAAAAGAAACCAGACCGATAAATTTTTTTATTGCATGGAAATTCTGGTTTGCTTTAATATTAATGCAGATTAGTTTCGGGGGATTTTATAATTTTTTTACAATTTATAATTTAAATCACAACATTCCAAAAGAAATAAACGGATGGCTTTGGGCTATAGGGGTAATTGCTGAAATTTTAATTTTTCTGATTCAACATAAATTTATAAAAAAACACCCCCCTCTCTTTTGGATTAAAATTTCAATATTTTTAACATCAATCAGATGGCTGATGCTATATTTGTTTGCCGGCAATATAATGTTAATAGCTCTTTCGCAGCTGCTTCATGCTTTTTCTTTTGCTATATTCCATACATCTGCTATGTTGTATCTTTTTGGAATTTATAAAAACAAAACACTTGCCCAGCAGTTTTATGCAGGAATCGGTTACGGGTTTGCCGCATTTTTAGGAAGTGTCATATCAGGAATTTTATACGGGGAAAATCTTTATTTATACGAAAGCCTGATAGCAATGGCGGGATTTTTAATTATGCTATAATTAAGCAAAAAGGTTTTTATGTTTCCCAAAAAAATATATGACAGAAAAATAAAATTAAATTATGAAAACACATTAATTACCGGCCCTAAAGGGGTTGGAAAAACATTTTTGATTTTTAATTTTTTAAAAAAATTTAAAGGTAGCTGGAAATATTATGATTTCTCTGATTACAGGGAAAAAAACTTTGAATTAACATCCGATTTAATTATTTTTGAAAATTTCGATTTTTCGGTAAAAATTCCTGCTGATAAAACAGTTTTTATAACAAGCTCTGAAAATATTGAAATTGAAAATTTTAAAAAAATAGAATTAAAAGCGCTTGATTTTGAAGAATTTTTCGCTTTTGAAAAATCAAATTCCCCGACAAACACATTTGATAAATTTTTAAAATACGGGAATTTTGCAAAAAACGCTTTTGTAGAAGATTATTTTAAAGAAGAATATTTAAAAGATGTGTTTGACCTACTGCCTTTTAATAAAGAAATTTTAAAATTCTTTTTTGCCCATATCGGAGAAAAACTGACTCTTTATCAAATATTTCAGATTTTAAAAAAAAGAATAAAAATAAGTAAAGACAGTTTTTATAAAACAACAAATGAATTGATTAAAAACAGGGTTATTTATGAAGTTGAAAAATATAAGGCACCGAAATCACCTAAAAAATTTTTTGCTTATAATTTTGCCTTCAGAAATATTTTAACTAATAAAAAAAATTTTTCCCATAAATTTGAAAATATGGTTTTTCTTGAATTAAATGAAAAAGAAATTTATTATAAAGATACCCTTAATTTTTATTTACCTCAAAAAGAGATGGGAATACTTATAATGCCTTTTGCAGATGAAAACACAATTTTGGAAAAACTAAACAAAGTAAACGATGTAAAAAAAATTGAAATCATTACAATTTCAAACGAACTTGAAATAAAACATAAAAATTTTGAAGTGGAGGTAAAGCCGTTTTGGCAATGGAGATTTGCGGAATAGACGAGGCTGGACGCGGACCTATTGCAGGGCCTTTAGTTGTGGCTGGATGCTTAATAAGTGAAAAATGTAAAGTAAAAAGTGAAAAATGGTATAAAGAGTTAACAGATTCAAAAAAATTAACCTCTAAAAAAAGAGATGAACTATTTGAAATAATAAAAGAAACCAGTATCTATCATATTGTATGGATTGACAATAAAACAATAGATAAAAAAGGGCTTTCTTTTGCCATCAATTTTGCATTAAAAGAAATAAAAGAAAAAATTAAAGCGGACAAATACCTGTTTGACGGAAACAGTAATTTTGGGGTTAAGCAAATAGAAACTATAATAAAAGGGGATTTTAAAATTAAAGAAATAGGCGCAGCAAGTATTTTGGCAAAAGTAAGCAGAGACAGATACATGATAAAAATTGCCGATAAATATCCCGAATATAATCTCGCCAAACATAAAGGATATATAACGAAGGAGCATATTGAAGAAATTAAAAAATTCGGATTTAGCGATATTCACAGAATCAGCTATAAATTAAAAGCATTAGAGAAAACACTTTTTTAGGAGTACAATGAAAAAAATTATTTCACTTTTAATTTTTAATTTTTTACTTTTCACTGTTTTAAACGCAGCTTTCCCGGACTGGTATTATAATATCAGAAATATTAACGAGCAAAAAAAAGCATTTGTGGAAATAATGCTGCCTTTAATTCAAACAGAAAACAAAAATATATTAAATTTAAGAAAAAAAATTATAAAAATATTTAACGACCCGGCCTTTTTATTAAAACCGGAAAAAATTGCTTTTTTGGCTAAAGAGGCCAAAAAATACAAAATAAAAAATATACTGAACAGAGATGAATTTTTAAAAAAAATAGACACAATACCCCCTTCACTCGCCCTGGCCCAGGCTGCAATAGAAAGCGGATGGGGAAAAAGCAGATTTGTTAAGTTAGCTAACAACCTCTTTGGACACTGGGAATATTCTAATAATGGCCTTTCTCCAAAAGACAGATATAGTAGCATTGATATAAACTATTCATTAAAAATTTTTCCAAGCATCGAAGATTCCATAAAAGCCTATATGCTGAATCTAAACAGAAACCCGGCTTATAAAGAATTTAGAAATGTAAGATATTTTTATAAATTAAAAAATAAAAAATTTACCGGTCTCATAGCTGCAACTACAATGGAATTATATTCCCAAAAAAGAGATGAATATGTGAAACTTCTTCAAAAAATGATAATCCAAAATCACTGGGAAAAATTTGACAAATAAATTTTGTCATTTAAATATCATTTAAATTTGTTAAAATGTTATTAAATCCTAAAAAGGAGATAAAATGGATAAATACATTAATTTGACAATGCAGTGGGGAATCAAAATCATCGGAGCCATTGCCATTTATATCATCGGTAAATGGATTGCGAAAATTATTACAAATATTGTGAAAAAACTTCTGGAAAAATCAAAAGTAGATATTACACTGGTAAAATTTTTAGGAAATTTAACATATATCGGTCTGCTTATTTTAGTAATTATTACGGCTCTTGGAACATTAGGGGTTGATACCACCTCGTTTGCAGCAATAATTGCGGGTGCAGGTTTAGCTGTAGGTATGGCACTTAAAGATAATATATCAAATTTCGGTGCGGGAGTATTGATTTTATTCCTTAGGCCGTTTAAAATCGGGGATTTTGTTGAAGCGGCCGGAACTTCTGGCGTTGTTGATGAAATAGGTATTTTCAACACTATTATGAAAACAGGGGATAACAGAGTAATTATAATTCCTAACAACAATATAATCGGAAATAATATAATAAATTATTCAAGAGAAAAAATCAGAAGAATTGATTTGGTGATAGGCGTGGGATATGAAGATGATTTAAAACTGACTAAATCTACACTCGAAGAAATTTTAAATTCTAATCCTAAAATATTAAAAGAACCGGCACCGACAGTGGCTCTTGCAGAATTGGCTGATAGCAGTGTTAACTTTAATGTAAGACCTTGGGTTAAGAGTGACGATTATTGGGGGGTAAGAAGCGAACTACTCGAAACGATAAAACAAACATTTGATGAAAAAGGCATTAATATCCCGTATCCTCAAATGGATGTACACATAGAAAAAACGCTTTAATTTCCGCTTTTTATAAATTTTTCTATATTTTTATAAATTCCTTCCATCAATTTTTCCCTTGCTTCAATGCTGCTCCAGGCCATATGCGGGGTTAATAAAACTTTTTTACTTTTTAAAAGCGGATTATCAATATTTACAGGTTCTTTTTCAAATACATCCAGACCGACAAAAATATTTTTTTCTTTTAAAATTTTTACCAACTCATCTTCATTTATTATTCCGCCTCTTCCCACATTTACTAAAATACTTCCTTCTTGCATGAGCGAAAGTTTTTCATAATTTAAAAGATTTTTGGTATTTTTATTTAAAGGCGCATGGATTGTTATTATTCCTGAAGTTTTAAGAAGCTCTTCAAGTCCAACTCTTTTAAATTCTTTTGAACTGTTTTTCCCGCTTGTTGAATAATACACAACCTTGGCCCCGAAACATTCAGCCGCTCTTGCAACATTTTTTCCTATTTCACCAAGTCCTATGATTCCCCATTTTTTTCCTTTTATTTCAAACCAGTTTTGAATATGGGTAAATATTTTTGAATTTGGATATTCTTTCCTTACATATTTATCAAAATAACAAATTTTGTTTATTAGCCCCAACACAACAGCAAAAGTATGCTGAACAACCGCATTTGTGGAATATTCCGCTACATTCTTTACAATTATCCCCTTAGCTTTGGCATATTCTAAATCCACATTATTCATACTCGTTGCCGCAATTTGAATAAATTTTAATCTTTTTGCATTATCTAAAACACTTTTATCAATTACAACTTTATTAGTTACAACTATATCAGCATTTTTAATCCTATCTATTGTTTCATCTTTATCTGTAGTCTGATAAATTTCAACCTCACCGAATTCTTTAAACCTTTCAAAATCTACACTCCCAAGAGTTAATGCATCTAAAAATACTATTTTCAATTTCTTCCTTTGATATAATTTCTAAAAAAGGCAAATTATGAAATATATTTTACTATGTTTTTTATTCTTTTCATTATACTCTAAAACACTAACTGCCACATACGAGGCAAAATACGGCTGGTTCGGTACAATTGCAACAGCCCAGGGTTTTTTTGAAAAGAATCAAACAAATTATAAAATTCAGACAATAGTAAAAACAAAAGGGCTCGCAGCCGTACTTTCGCATCATATGATACAAAAATACACAAGCATAGGAATAATTAAAAATAATAAACTGATTCCTTTTGAATATATCACATACAGAAAAAGGGGGGATAAAGAATATAAAAGAATATATCTGTTTGACCATAAAAAGAAAACAATTACAAGGATAAAATACTTTAATAACAAATTTGACGGAAAGGAAAAATTCGATTATTATGCGCCTCAGGATATTTTAAGCCTTTATTTTAATTTGCCGTTATATCTCAAAGACAAAAATAAAATTTATACATTTTATGCGTTAGGGGCAAGAAAGCGTGACGGAAGGGTTGATGTAAATTTTTGTAAACAAAATATTTTTGAGAGTAAAGGCGTTTGTATAAAAGCAAATTTATATAATAAAGTTTTTTCAGGGGATAAAGGAATTTTATATTTACTTATAAACCAAAAAAACTGGGTCACTTTAAAAGGAATTGTAAAAAATGTATTAAAAATCGGGGACTTGAAAGGAAAACTTGTTGATTTTAAACAAGTCCCTTAGTTTCTAAATATTTAGTATCATAGTTATTATTTAGAAAATCTTCATTTTCAAGCATTTTTAAATGAAAAGGTATTGTAGTTTTTATACCGCTTATTTGAAATTCCCTCAGAGCCTCTTTCATAATTTCAATTGCTTCATTTCTGTCTTTTCCCAAAACAATTACTTTTGCAATTAAACTGTCATAATATTGTGGAATAATATAACCTGCATATATATGTGTATCAACCCTTACATCTTTTCCTCCCGGGATATAAAGCTTTTGAATTTTTCCGGGATTTGGAATAAATTTATCAGGATCTTCGGCCAAAATTCTGCATTCAAGGGAATGCCCTTTTATATTTATATCTTTTTGTTCAGGTATTTTTTCACCTTCTTCTACTCTTATCATCCATTCAACCAGATCAATTCCGCTTACCATTTCACTTACCGGATGTTCTACCTGAAGCCTTGTATTCATTTCCATAAAATAAAAATTTAAATTTTTATCTACTAAAAATTCAATTGTTCCGGCTGAATAATATCCTATAGCTTTAGCGGCTTTTACAGCCGTTTCATGTAATTTATTCCTGGTTTTTTCATCTAAAATAACTGCCGGGGATTCTTCTATAAGTTTTTGGTGTCTTCTTTGAAGAGAACAGTCCCGCTCACCCAAATGAATAACATTTCCGTGTTTGTCGCCTAAAATCTGAACTTCAACATGGCGCGGTTTTTCAATATATTTTTCCATATAAATAGTTGGGTCTCCAAAAGCACTCTGGGCTTCCGAGGAAGCTGCTAAAAAAGCATTTTCTATATAACTTTCATTTTCAACAACCCTCATTCCTCTTCCGCCTCCGCCGCTTGCCGCTTTGAGAATAACAGGATATCCTATTTCAGCAGCCACTTTTTTAGCAGCTTCAACATCTTTTACAGCCCCGGCACTACCCGGAATTACGGGAACACCGGATTTTTTCATAACTTCTTTGGCTTTTGATTTATCGGCCATAAGCTCCATAACTTCAAGACTCGGACCTATAAAAGCGACATTATGGGCTTTGCATATTTCTACAAACGTCTGACTTTCACTCAAAAATCCGTATCCGGGGAAAATTGCGTCACATTCGGTAATTTCTGCCGCACTTATTATAGAAGGTATGTTTAAATAACTCTCATTGCTTCTTGGTCCGCCTACACAGACGCCCCCATCGGCAAAATTAAGATAAACTGCATCCCTGTCGGCCGTAGAATAGACACAAACAGCCTCTTTTTTTAATTTATGTATAGCCCTGATAGCCCTTAAGGCAATTTCCCCTCTGTTTGCTATTAAAATTCTTTTCATAATTTTTTAACCTTAAAAAGAGGAGTGTCAAATTCAACAGGTTGGCCGTCTTCCACTAAAATATCAATTATTTCACAATCAAATTCGGCTTCCAATTCATTCATTATTTTCATAGCTTCTATAATGCAAAGCGTATCTCCCTTTTTTATTTTATCGCCCACTCTTACATAAGGAGGGGAATCCGGGCTTGGAGCCTGATAAAAAGTCCCGACCATCGGAGAAGCAATAAGTTCCCCTTCCTCTTCACACTCAGGTTTTGCTTCTACTTTTTGAACTGCCTTAGGAGTGTCTTCCAAAACCAATGCCGGTGCGGGTGTTTGGGCAGGAACGGCTTTCACAGATTTATCAAGAAAAATCCTAAATTGTTCATTTTCAAGTTCCAAAACATTGGCTTTTGAATTATCAAATATTTTTACAATTTCTTTTAATGTTTTAATATCCATAATATTAACTCCTTAATCCTTTTTAAAATAATATCATAAATTTGTTATAATTTTAAATATTCAATAAAGGATGCCGATGGGTGTAAAATCTGATAAATGGATTAGGACAATGGCCAAAGAATTTGGCATGATAAATCCTTTTGAAGAAAAACAGGTTCGCACAAACACTATAAGCTACGGAGTTTCTTCATACGGATATGATATAAGAGTAAGCGATGAATTTATGGTTTTTACAAATATAAATTCCACTATAGTCGACCCTAAAAATTTTGATGAAAACAATGTAGTTAATATTAAAGGAGATTGTATTATTCCTCCAAATTCATTTGCACTTTGCAGGAGTGTGGAATATTTTAAAATGCCAAGGGATGTACTTGCAGTATGTGTTGGGAAATCCACTTATGCAAGATGCGGAATAATTGTAAATGTAACACCGATTGAACCGGAATGGGAAGGACATATTACCATAGAAATAAGCAATACCACACCTCTTCCGGCAAAAATTTATGCAAATGAGGGAATTGCACAATTAATTTTTCTTAGCGCTGATGATGAAATGTGCGAAATTAGCTACGCCGATAAAAAAGGAAAATATCACGGGCAAAAAGGAATTACCCTTCCTAAGGTGGATAAATAAAATGAAACTCTGTATTGCTTTAGATTTACCGAGTAAAGAAGAAAATTTAAAATTAGCTAAAGAAATTGGCGAACATGCAAATGATATTTGGCTTAAAGTCGGTTTTAGAAGCTATATAAGAGACGGAAACGAATTTTTAAAAGAATTAAAAAAATTAGGGTTTAACCTGTTTTTAGACTTAAAGCTTTATGATATCCCTAACACCATGGCGGACAGCGCGGAAGAAATCGCAAAACTCGGGATTGATATGTTCAATGTTCATGCAAGTGCGGGTGAAAAAGCAATGAAAGAGGTAATGAAAAGAATTTCTAAATTTGAAAAAAGGCCGTTGGTTTTGGCGGTAACGGCACTGACCAGTTTTTCAAACGATGAATTTAAAAAAATATACGGAAACGATATTGACATTAAAGCCAAAGAATTCGCAAAAACGGCTTTTCATTCCGGGCTTGACGGCGTTGTTTGCAGTGTTTGGGGGAAATTAAAAACATCACTTCAAATAATTTTATTACACTTACGCCTGGTATAAGACCTTTCGGAGAAAATGCCGGAGATCAAAAAAGAGTTGCCGATATAGATTTTGCCAAAAGCAATTTAGTTGATTTTATAGTTGTGGGAAGACCGATTTATAAAGATAAAAACCCTAAACATAAGGTTAAAAAAATTTTAAATAAAATCAAGGAGATATAATGAAAAAATTATTTTTAAGTTTAAGTGTAGCAATAAGTCTATTTGCAAGCGATAAACTGTTGCCTCAAAAAGAATTAAATTCCATTTTAAAATCAAGTATTTTATACCCAAGACTCTCCCAGGATATAAAAAAAGGCCTTATCAAAGTCAGAGGAGTTAAAAAAGACGGATTTTATATAATAAATATTCAAACAAAAAGAGGGGCCGGAAATATTTATATAACAGCCGATAAAAAATATACTATTATAGGAAGAATATTAAACAATAAAAACGGAAGCACATTAAGCGCAAATTTTCCGGTAAATAAAAAAATAGTAAATAAGGGAATTTCTTTCAGTTTCGGAAAAGGTAAAAAAGATTTGTATGTTGTTACAGACCCTGAGTGTCCATTTTGCAGAATGATGGAACAGAAAACAAAAAATACCCTGGCAAAAAATTACAGAGTTCACGTAATTTTATTCCCTCTGCCGTTTCATAAAGACGCAAGGGCAATGAGCTGTTATATTTTAGCAGGAAGAACAAATAAAGAAAGACAAAAAAGATTTAAAGAAACTTTGCTTGGCGGAAATGAATGGAAAAATTATAAACCTTCAAAAACAGAACTCAACAAATGTTACAGCGAGCTTGAAAAATCAAAAAAAGCGGCAATTGAACTTCAGGCAAAAGGCACACCAAGCGTATATGATGAAAATTTTAATTCTATTGAATGGCCGAGTTTAATAAAAGGTAAAAAATGAGTTTTATCGATGCTGCTTTATGCGCAAGTTTAAAAATCATAAGGGCCCTTCACGAAGAAGAAGGTATTTTTGAAGCCAAAGGAATAGGATACGGAGGGGACAGAAGTTTAAAAATAGACCTTTTGGCAGAAGAAATGTTTATAAAGGCATTAAGCCACTATGGAAATATTTTTTCAGAAGAAAGAGGGTTTATAGATAACGGGAAAGATAAAAGAATTATAATTGACCCAATTGACGGAAGTTACAATGTCTCAAACCATATCCCCTATTTTGGAAGCAGTGTTTATCTTGAAGATGAAGCGGCTGTTATTGTAAATTTAAGTAACGGTGATTATTTTGTTAAAGACAAAAACGGCAAAAGATTTGAAAATTTATTTAGAAAACCGTTTCAGTCAAATTACAGACACGATGTCGTTTTATTTGAAAAGGCATACAAAAATCCGGAAATTGTCGCAAAATTAAATAAACATAATTTAAAATTCAGAGCACCTGGTGCACTCAGTTTATCCCTGTGTTACGGAGAATTTTCAAAAGCGATAATATACAAAGGGGAAATAAGGGAATTCGATATTGCCGCCGCAAAATTTTATAACAGCGAATATTTCTGGTATTTTGAGGAGAGTTTGATAATAATGGCACCTAAAAAAAATGATTTAGAAGAAATTCTAAGGATAATAAAGGAATAAAATGGGATTCAGTAATTTTTTGAAAAAATTTAAAAAACCTCAGCCTAAAAAAGAAGACACCTCTAACAACTGGATAAAATGCCCCGCCTGTGGCGCAATAAGTTTTTACAAAGAAGTTCAAAAACAAAATAACACATGTCCAAAATGCGGATATCATTTCAGAATGAGCACAAACGACAGAATAAAATTACTTGCCGATGAAGATACTTTTACTGAATTTGATAAAAACTTAAAACCGAACGACCCTCTAAATTTTGTGGATAAAAAAAGCTATAAAAAAAGAATAGAAGAAAATTACAAAAAAACACAAAACTATTCTTCTGTAATAAGCGGAGAATGCAGAATTAATTCTATCTTAACCCAGCTTGTAGTGTTTGATTTTAACTTTATGGGAGGAAGCCTGGGAAGCGTTGAAGGTGAAAAAATAGTAAGGGCTGTAAAGAGAGCCATTGAGAAAAAATGCGGTTTGGTTATTGTATCCACCAGCGGAGGCGCCAGAATGCAGGAGAGCACATTTTCTCTTATGCAAATGGCTAAAACATCCGCAGCACTTGCAAGTTTATCTGAACATAATCTCCCGTATATTTCTGTTTTAACAGACCCGACTTTCGGGGGAGTAAGCGCAAGTTTTGCATTTTTAGGCGATTTTATTATTGCAGAACCCGGGGCAATGATTGGATTTGCAGGACCTAGGGTTATTAAACAGACAATCGGGGAAGATCTGCCGGAAGGCTTTCAAAGGGCGGAGTTTTTACTTGAGCACGGGTTAATAGATATGGTTGTAAAAAGAGACAAATTAAAACAGAGTATTGCCGATTTATTAAAATATACGCTAAAGAATGCCGGTTAATGATTTATGCCCTCTTAGACTGGGATACGCTGCAAAAATATCATTTATCCATTAAAGATTTTTGCAAAACGGCAAAAGGGCTCAAAGCAAAATTTTTACAATACAGAGACAAAAATTCCTCTCTGGAAGAAAAACTAAACAGACTCCGTGAAATTAGAAAACAGTGGAAAAAAACATTAATAATAAATGATGCAATAGAACTTCTTCCTTATGCTGACGGAATACACATAGGACAGGAAGACCTTGAAAATTTATGCAAAAGATTTAATCTATCAAAAAAAGAAGTAATATTAAATTTAAAAAATGGGAATATTAGTGGCCAAGTTCCAAGTTCCAAGTTACAAGACAACAAATTTAAAACCAAAATTGTTGGTCTTTCCACACACAATAAAAAAGAGATACTTAAAACCAATAAACTGCCGCTTGATTATATAGGGCTTGGGGCTTACAAAAAAACTTCCACAAAAGATACATCAAATATTTTGGGAAAAAAAGTAATAGAACTTATAAAATTTTCAAATCATCCTGTTGCAATTATAGGCGGAGTAAAAATTTATGATAAAATTCCAGCCATAAAAGTAATAGGAAGTGATATATGCAAATTAACGTCTATTCGATTGAAAAAAAAGAAGAATATAAAAAAGAGATTGAAGAATTTATAAAAAAATCACGCCCCTTTGCAGATGTTAAAAATATAACACTCTATTCTAAAAATCTTTCCAAAACAAATAATCCAAAAAGAGAATATTCAAACATTTTTGAAAAATATACAGCTGAGGGGTTCAATATTATATTGACACCCGAAGGGAAACTGATTGATTCAATTGAATTTTCAAAGATGTTTGAATATCCGAAAATTAACTTTTTTATAGGGGGTGCGTGGGGATTTGACGAGGAATTCAAAAAAAAAGGGATTAATGTTTCGCTGAGTCCTTTAACTATGAGTCATAAAATAGCAAAAATTGTTTTATTTGAACAAATTTATAGAGCTCTCAGTATAAAAAACAATCATCCGTATCATAAATAGTGAAAATGGTGAGTTGTGAGCTTGCCCGGCCGCTTGAAAAGCGGCGGGGTGGTGAGTTGTGAGTTATGAGTTGCTAAGAAGCCAAGTTTAATTAAGAAATAAAAAGGAGAGAGAATGACAATGAATAACAATCATATTTTTAAAGAAAAACTGCTTGAAAGAAAAAAAGAAATTATTAAAATTCTTGATGACATTACAAACGAAATAAAAGAACTTTCATGTGATGATGTATGCGACGAAGGCGATGAGGCTACAAGTGCAATGGACAGCGGAAGAAAACAGCAAATTTATTTAACACTGAAAAACGAACTTGAAGAAATAAATATTGCCCTAAAAAAAATAGAAGAAGGCACATACGGAATATGTGAAATGTGCGAAGAACCTATAAATAAAGAAAGACTTTTAATAAAACCTTATGCAAAATATTGTATAATATGTAGAGAAATAGTTGAAAAAGAAGGAAAAAACAAAAAATGAAAAAATATTCCGTTTTCAGTCTTATTTTTATTGCATTAATGACTCTTTTTGTTTATATACAGGATAATTCATCTACCGTCTTTTCAATATTTGGAATTAATATCTCTTTGCCTAATGCCGTATGGATAGCACTGTTTTTAGGAATTTTTTATATTTTATCCATTCTCTTTTTTGTTTTTATACATTTACAAACCTTCTTTTATAAAAAAAACATACAAAAAGATATAGAAATAATAATAAATAATATTAAAAACAAAATTCTTTATAAAAACAGTTTAAAAGAAGTCAAAGTTCTTAAATACTGCAACAATTTTGTAAAAAACATCAACGGGCTTAATATAGAACCAAATCCTAGTGAAAAATTTGAATTTTTAGAAGATTTGAAAAAACTTAAAAACGGCAAGGTTATAGAAATCAGCAAATATAAACTGAGTGAAAACAATCCGTGGTATATTTTAAATATAAAAAACAGACTCAAAAAAGATGGAAACTATGCAAAAGAAGTGTTGAGAAAATTTAAAAATGAAGAACTTAAAAAAGAAGCTTTTCAAATTTTTGCCCAAAAAGCCCCTATCGAAGAAATTTTAAAATATAAATATCCCCTAACAAAAGAGATAATACTTTCGCATATAAATGATAAAGATTTAAAAAAACTGCTTGAAATTGCCAAACTCTCTAAATTTGAAGAAATAAAAATAGCAAAAGCACTTTACGGCTCAAGAACGCCTGATGAGGAACTTGAAATAATATTTCCGTTTGTTTACGGAAGTGCTTATTTAGCATTAAAATATGAGCATATTGAAAAAGCAAAAGAAATTATTGAAAAGCATTCACTTAAAATTTTTGAATATATTTTAAAATTAAAAGAATGCGGAGTCAAAATAGACATTGATGAATATCTTCAGGCAATATCCTAAATTTTTTTTGGCTCCTTTAGCAGGATATACCGACCTTCCATTCAGAAGCGTCGTTAAAAAATTCGGATGTGATTTGACATTTTCTGAAATGATAAATGTAAACGCTTTTGTATATAATAATGAAAAAACAAAAAAAATGATGCAAAAATCCCCAATTGAAACCCCTTATTTTGTACAAATTGCCGCTAATAACACTGAAAACGCAAGAAAAGCTGTAGAAATTATTAATGAAATAGATGAAATTGACGGAATTGACATAAACCTGGGATGCCCCGTAAAAAAAGCCAGAAGAAGCGGATTTGGAGGAATTTTGCTAAAAGATGAAAATAAAGAATTTTTAAAAGAAATTATAAAAGTAATTGTCAATACTTCCAAAAAACCTGTAAGTGCCAAAATAAGGCTTGGATTTGAGAGAAGCGTGGCGGTAGAGAGGGCTAAAATGCTAGAAGATCTGGGAATTAAATTTTTAACTCTTCACGGAAGATCGATCACACAAATGTACAAAGGCAAAAGTAATTATGAAGAAATCAAAAAAGTGGTGAAAGCCGTAAATATCCCGGTAATTGCAAACGGAGACATTACCGATTTCAAAAAAGCCAAATATGTTTTGGAATACACTGGTGCAAAAGGCGTCTCAATTGGAAGAGGTGCTATCGGAAAACCCTGGATTTTTCTTGAAATGAAACAAAGCGGTAATATTACACCTAAGCAGAAAAAAGAAGTAATAATTGAACATTTAAAACAGATGCATAATTTTTACAGAGATTACGGCGTTATTTTATTTAGAAAGCATGCGCACGGATATTCAAAAGGAATAGAAAAAGCAAGCGAATTTAGAAGTAAAATAAATAGTGTTACTGATTTTAATGAAGCGATGAAGCTAATTGAGGAGTATTTTTAATGTTTAACGGAGTAATAAGAGAAATAGGAAAAATAAAAAATTTCAGCAATAACAAACTAAGTATAATTTCAAAATTACAACCGCAAACAGGTGATTCAATAGCGGTAAACGGAGCATGTCTTACGGTTACCAAAATTTTTAGTGACGGATTTGAAGTAGAACTCTCTCCTGAAACCCAAAAAATAGTTGAAATTAAAAATTACCAAAGCGGAAAAAAAGTTCATTTAGAAGAGGCGTTGCGTTTTGGAGACAAAATAGACGGACATCTGATTCAGGGGCATATTGACGCAGTTGGAGAAATACTTGAAATTAAAAAAAACAGAAACTCTTATGATGTAATAATAAAAACAGACCCTAAAATAATGAAATATATTGCCCAAAAAGGCTCTATTGCAATAGACGGGGTCAGCCTTACAATAAATGATGTTTTTTCTGACAGGTTTAGACTGACTATTATTCCCCATACTTTTGAAAACACTCTATTTAGAGAATATAAAATTCATAGGAGGGTAAATATAGAAACAGATTTGTTTGCAAGATATATATATAATATGTTTAAAAAAGAAAATAATAATTTCGATGAGGTTTTGGCCTGGTGGTAATATTAAATGTTAAATGATGAATGTTAAATGTTAAATTGAATGTTAATTTTTAAGAAAAGTTTAAGAAATTTAATATTTTAACCTCTTTTTAATAAAAAAGATTTATACTTATGAAAACAAAAACTTTTAAGGAGAGGTTATGAAAAAGATTATATTAAGCTCATTTTTAGCAGCTGCCCTGTTGGCAGGAAATATCAATATAAAAAGTGACAATTCCACATTAAACAGAGTTGCGCCTAATCAAAATCAGGTTATGTCCTTTTCACCGGTAGTAAAAAAAGTAATCCCTAGCGTTGTAAACATTTCCACCACTAAAATAGTAAAAATAAAAATTCCCGATCAGTTCAGAAGATTTTTCAACGACCCGTTTTTTAAAAGATTCTTCGGACCGTTCGGAAATGTTCCAAACACTCCGAAAGAACAGAAAGAATATGCACTCGGTAGCGGCGTGATTATCTCCAAAAACGGATATATTGTTACAAATAACCATGTTGTATCGGGAGCGACTAAAATTATAGTAAAAACATTTGATGGGAAAAAATATACAGCAAAACTTATAGGAAGCGACCCGGCAACAGATATTGCAGTTATAAAAATAGAAGCAAAAAATTTACATCCTATCACTTTTACAAATTCAAACAAAGTAAAAGTGGGGGATGTTGTTTTGGCTATAGGTGAACCTTTCGGACTCGGAGAGAGTGTAACACACGGAATTATAAGCGCAAAAAACAGAACTTCGATTGGACTAAATTCCTATGAAAACTTCATTCAAACCGATGCGGCCATAAATCCCGGAAACAGCGGGGGAGCTCTCGTGGATTTAAAAGGAAGGCTTATAGGGATAAATTCCGCAATAATTACAAAAAGCGGCGGAAATAACGGAATAGGTTTTGCAATTCCAAGCAATATGGTCAAATTTGTAGCAACTTCACTTATTGAAAAAGGGAAAGTAGTAAGAGGCTACCTTGGGGTTATGATTAGCAATATAGATTCAAGCAAGGCAAAACTGTACGGAATTGACCACGGTGTACTTGTAAACAAGGTTCAAAAAAATTCCGCTGCAAGTAAAGCAGGAATAAAACCTGGGGATATTATTGTGGCTGTTGACGGTGAAAAAGTTAAAAATGCAGGCGAACTTAGAAATAAAATAGCATTTAAAGGAGCGGGGGCCGAAATTACTTTAACCGTATACAGAAACGGAAAATATATAACACTAAAGGCAAAATTAAAAGCTCTAAAAGTAAAAAAAGAAAAAATTCAAAATATTAAACTGCTTGAAGGCCTTACTTTGAAAGAAGAAAAAAATGAAGTAAAAGTAGACAATGTCAATCCAAATTCTTATCCTTCAATGGTGGGCGTTCAAAAAGGCGACATTATACTTGCGGTTAAAACTGTAAAAACGGGAAAATGGGTTGAAATACACTCAATAAATGAATTGAAAACTTTGTTAAAAGGATTGGACAGGGGTGATGCACTACTTAAATTAAAAAGAGAAAATTCAATATTCATAATTCAGTTATGAAAATTTTATTAGCCCCGAGCGAAAGAAAAACAAAGGGGAGAGATTTTTCTCCTATTAATAAAGACTCTTTTATATTCCCTGAAATATATAAAAAAAGAGTTGAAATTGTTAAAAAGTATGATGAGTTTTTGCAAAAGAATACAGATACGAAAAATTTTGGTGATGATAAATCTTCAGTTTTTACACGTCCTACAAAAAAAGCGATTTTAAGATATTCAGGGGTTGCGTTTGAACATTTAGACTATCCTTCCCTGGATAAAGAATCTCAAAATTATATAGATGACAATCTGTTTATTTTTTCCAATCTTTTTGGAGTAATTAGCGCAAAAGATTTAATACCTTTTTATACACTTAAACAGGGGGCAAAACCGGGATTTGATATTTATAAAATGCATAAGGAAATATTTACCCCTATTCTGGATGAAATAAACAAACATGAAGAATTTATAGATTTAAGAGCCAAATTTTATGAAAAAATATATAAACCGAAAAACGCAGTTACTTTTAAATTTATAAAAAACAATAAAATAGTTAGCCATTTTGCCAAGGCTTACAGAGGCAAACTTACAAGAATTATAGCTGTAAATAAACCTTCAAACATTAATGAACTTTTAAAAATAAATTTTCCTGATATTAAAATCATGGAAATAACAGAAAAAAAAGGAATTAGAGAAATAGTCTGCGAAGTTTAAACATCATCAATTCCGTCAAAATCGTCAAATCCGCTGTCAAAATCATTGTCAGGTAAATTATTTTCATAACTTTCATAATAATCATTATCCATTATATCATCACTGTTAGCTGAATTATTTTCATCCAGTTTTTGATCAATTTCATCAAGTTTATTATCAATTTCACCCAGTCTTTCATCAATATAATCAAAATTATTACCGGTTGTTTCATTTATCTCATTTGTATCCATTCCAAGAGATTCTCCAAAATTTTCGGGGGTAACGGAATGATCAAACAATAAATGATAAAGTCCCATCCCGGCCATTGAACCTGTAAGGGAGCCCAAAAAACTATTTCCAAAACCACTTAAGGAACTGCTTGAAGAATGTTTCGTCTGAGTTTGGGTTTGAGTCTGAAAATCCTTGCTTGAGAACTTTTTTTCAACGTCTCCTGATTTTTCTTCCAATTTAGAAACCCTCTTATCTAATTCATCAACCTTCCCAGCCAATTTTTCAATCACCAGGCCCATTTTTTTTAATGTATTTTCAATTTCCATTGTTACCTCCTTCAATTACATAAAAAAATTCCGGATGTAAATCATTATAAAAAAGCTTTACCTTTGCCTCCTGATAAAGTTTCTTTTGTATTATTTCAGTTATTATACCAACTTTCGCACCTTTGTAAAAAATACCGTCAAGCCCGCTTGTAACAACCTCATCCCCTACATTTATATGTTTAAATTTGGGAATATATTTTAATGTATCTGTTTTTCCGTAAAAAATACCTGGAATTTCATTTTTTCCTATATAAACGGTATATCTTGTTTTTTCATTTGAATTAAGAATAGCCAGTGAATAATTTCCTATGTTTTTAATAACCTCCCCGCAAACCAAATTATTATAAACCAATCCTTTAGGCTTAATTAATTTTTTATGATAATTTATATAAATTTTACTGAAATCAGGCACTGAGGCATAAGAGAGGGTATAAACAAATGTCAGATTGGGTTTATTTATATATTTAAAATATTTTAAATCTCTGCAAGAGTTAATTTTAGCTTCCAGATTATTTATTTTGTTTACCAGCAGTTTATTTTTTTCAACAAGATTTTTAATTTTTTCCGCCTGATTAAAATGCTCATTTATTTGTTCATAAATTTTATTTTTTATAAAAAGAACACTGTTCCCGACATATAAAGAAGATTCAATTATAAAATCCTTAAAAAGAAAAGAAAAGAAAAAAGCTAATAATAAGCTTATAATTAAAATTAATTTTTTACTCATTGATACTTGAAAGAAGTTCTATTTCATCAAGCACTTTTCCGGTACCTTTTGCAACGGCTAAAAGAGGCTCTTCTGCCACATATACAGGAAGGTTAACCAAATCGCTTATATATGAATCAATCCCTCTGAGAAGGGCTCCGCCTCCAGTCATTACAATACCGTTCTCTACAATATCCCCTGCCAAATCAGCCGGGGTATCTTCCAAAACTTCTTTTACAGCTTCACCTATATCTTTTACCGGCTCTTTAAGAGCTTCCCTGATATCTTCGCTTGTAATTGTAATAGTCTCAAGAAGCCCGGAAATTCTGTTTTTACCCTGAATTTGAATTGACATTTCCTCTTCAAGTTTAACGGCACTTCCTATTGCTTTTTTAATTTCTTCCGCTGTTCTTTCACCTATAATCAGGTTATATTTTTTATTTATATAATCAACTATGGATTTATCAAACTTATCCCCTGCGACCCTGATTGATTTACTTACCACCAAACCGCCTAAAGATATCACACCTATTTCTGTCGTACCGCCGCCTATATCAATTACCATGCTTCCCTGAGGCTCTTTTACAGGAAGCCCTGCCCCGATGGCAGCAGCCATCGGCTCTTCTATTAAATAAACTTCCCTAGCCCCCGCACTCATAGCAGACTCTTTAACGGCTTTTCTTTCAACCTGGGTTAATCCGAAAGGCACGCAGATTACAATTCTTGGACGAATCAGGGTTTTTCTGTTGTGAACTTTTTGAATAAAATGTCTTATCATCTCTTCAGTTACAGTAAAATCGGCAATTACCCCGTCTTTCATAGGTCTTATTGCCACTATGTTTTTAGGAGTTTTTCCGACCATTTCTTTTGCTTTGTGACCTACAGCCAAAACCTTTCTTTTATGTTTATCATCCTGAATGGCAACAACACTCGGCTCGTTGATAATTATACCTTTTCCCTTAATGCTTACAAGCGTATTTGCAGTACCCAAATCAATTGCCAAATCACTGCTGAAAAGCCCCAATAATTTATTTAGCATTTTTATTCCTTTTTATAAGAATAGGCTCATTCTTTTTTTCTATTACATCTTTTGTAATAATTATTTCATATCCCCTGTATTCAGGCAAATTAAACATAACATCAACCATTGCTTCTTCAAGAATTGCCCTGAGCCCTCTGGCTCCTGTGCCTCTTTGAATGGCTTTTTTGGCAATTGCCCTTAAAGCGTCTTCTTCAAAAGTAAGTTTAACATTATCAAGTGCAAAAAGAGCCTGATATTGTTTAATTAAAGCATCTTTTGGCTCGGTTAAAACCCTTATTAAATCATCTTCGCCAAGTTCTTTTAATGTGCAATAACGGGAAGCCTTCCGATAAGTTCCGGAATAAGGCCGTATTTAACCAAATCTTCAGGTTCTGCCAATGCATAAATATCATCTTTTTTCATTTTTGCTTTTGCATTTCCCAAAAATCCCACGGTTGAGCCTTCAAGCCTTTTTTCTATAATATCACCCAGTCCGTCAAATGCACCGCCGCATATAAATAAAATATTGCTTGTGTCTATTTGTATAAACTCCTGGTTCGGATGTTTTCTTCCACCCTGAGGGGGAACGTTTACTATACTTCCTTCTATAATTTTTAAAAGCGCCTGCTGGACACCTTCTCCGGATACATCCCTCGTAATGGAGCGGTTTTCAGAAAGTCTTGAAATTTTATCAATTTCATCTATAAATACAATACCCCTTTGGGCCCTCTCAATATCCCAGTCGGCAGCCTGAATTAATTTTAATAAAACATTTTCAACATCCTCACCTACATACCCGGCTTCCGTTAAAGAAGTCGCATCTGCTATTGCCAAAGGAACATCAAGAAGCTTTGCAAGGGTTCTTGCTATTAATGTTTTACCGCTACCTGTTGGTCCTATCATCAAAATATTTGATTTTTGAATTTCTACATCCTGATTCTCACCGTAAAGTATTCTTTTATAATGGTTATAAACAGCAACTGAAACAATTTTTTTAGCTCTTTCCTGACCAATTACATATTCATCCAAATGAGCTTTTATCTCTTTTGGGGTTAATAATTTTATCTGCTCGCTTTTTTTATTTTTTTTATCCTGCTTTTCCTCGGCCCCCATTATAATTTCATAAGCGGTTATTACACAGTTTTTACAAATAAAAGCCTTATTGTCCGGTGCTGCCAAAAGAGGGTTATCTTCACTCTCAACACTTCCGCAAAAACTACACTTTTCTAACATACGGTATTCCCCTTTTTGAATTTAATACAAACTCGCATAAATGTTTTACATATTTATTGTAATTATTTTCTAATATTTTTTTTGCTACATCTTTTAACGGTTTTCCGCTTTCAAACAGTTCTTTATAAGCTTTTTTAAGTTCATCTATATCGTTTCTGTTCTCAAGCTTTCTCCTAAGCCCTGTAATATTAAGACCCCTTAGTTTTGCCCTGTTTCCCTCAGCTAAACAATAAGGAGGAATATCCTGACTTAAAGCGCTCGCACCGGCTATCATGGCAAATTCTCCTATTTTTACAAATTGGTGAATCGGAGTCATGCCCCCGATTACAACATTGTTTTCTAAAACCACATGCCCGGCTAAAGTTGCCGCATTTGCCAAAATACAGTTATCTCCTATTATTACATCATGCGCCACGTGAACATATCCCATTAAAAGGTTGTTATTACCTATTTTTGTCACTCCGCCTCCGCCTTGGGTCCCTGGATTTATTAAAGTAAATTCACGGATTTTATTATTATCACCTATTACAAGATAGGTTTTTTCACCGTTATATTTTAAATCCTGAGGAATACTTCCTATAACTGCATGGGAAAATATATGATTATTATTTCCTATTTTTGTATATCCCGTAATTACGGCATATGGGTCTATTATACAGTTATCCCCTATTTCTACAAATTCATCAATTATTGCACCCTCTCCTATTTTACAGTTTTTACCAATTTTGCCTTTTATATTATTCATTATTTATCCATTATCATAGCTTTTAAATCTGCTTCGGCTACAATTTCATTATCTATATATGCTTCCCCGTGAAGCATCCAGATTTTCCCTCTTTGTTTAACAGTTGAAACCCTGTATTCCAATCTGTCCCCTGGTCTTACCGGTTTTCTGAATTTAGCATTATCTATACTCATAAAATATACAACTTTGTTTTTTAACTCTTTTTTATCCATTACAGTAAAAGGCAAAACTGCTCCGGTTTGAGCCATACCTTCAATTATTAAAACACCTGGATATATGGGATGACCTGGAAAATGCCCCTGAAATACAGCATTTGTAATAGAAATATTAAGAAAACCCTCCACATATTCTCCTGTTTTTACACTGGTAATTCTGTCTACCAGTAAAAAAGGATATCTGTGTGGAAGCATTTCCTGAATTTCATTAATATTGTAAACCATTCTTTTCCTTTTTTTAAAAATTATATCAAAATTTCCCGTGTGTCAGGATATATTTTAGCTTCTATTTTTATATCAATTGTTTTATCCGTCAGTTTATCTAAAACTATTATAGGTGATAGATTAAACGGTGTGTTTGTAATAAAATTTCTAATTTTTAATTCTTCTTCTATTGTTAAAGGGTTAGAATAAAATTCATTTATATTTTTATAAGATTTACCTAAAATTTCATTTATTTTTTTTACAGTAACAAATATTACATTCGCCCTATTTGCATATCCAACTCCATTTTTAATATATTCAATTCTAACTCTTTGTTTTCTATCAAGATACGAATAAAATAAAGTATAACTATAAATTATTTCACTTTTCACTTTACATTTTACATTTGATTGAAGCAGTCTGTAATTTAAAAAACCCTCTTTTTCTATTTTATAAAGAGTTCCCTTTTCTTCTAACTTCATTCTATTTTCATAAAAATTTAACCTCTCTTCTATACTTGCTGGAAGTATCTGAAATGGATATGGAGAAATAAGCTCATCAATAATTTCCTGATTTTGTTTTTGCTGCCAGATTCCGTAAATACATCCGCAGTAATCCTGACGGTAAAGCTGATTTTCTTTTGCATATAACTGCTGCTCTTGCGTACCGCCTTTTTTCCTGTAATCAACCACTAAAAAATCGACATCATATTTTCTTTTTACCGCTTTTCCGATTGATGACAGCTGCTCCTGGGATTTCATCGGAGACATAAGAAGTGAAGTTGTAATTTTATTTTCCCCTATTTTTTTAGCAAACCTTGCCGTTCTTTCAAGGGAATGGTCAAAACATATTGAACATCTAATTCCTTTTTCAGGCTCTTCTTCATACCCTTTTACAGCCTTAAGCCAGCTTTCATAATCATATTTACCCTCAATATATTCAACCCCAAGTTTTTCACAAATTCTTTTTGTATCCATACTTCTTAATTTAAATTCGCTGTATGGATGGATATTTGAGTTATAAAAATATCCTATTATTTTTTCATTAGGATAATCTTTTTGTAATCTTTTTAAAAAATAGCCTGCATCAACACTGCAGCATAAATGTACAACCATAAAAAACCCTATTAATGTTTAATTACAAATGTCAATGTTAAATTTTTAACTAATTTTAGGACAGGAAAGTTCTACACAGATTGTAAAATTATTCCCTTCTTCATTAACAAAAAACCTGTGTTTTTTACAATAATTGGCATTCATATAATTTGCTAGCTTCAGTGCTTCAAATTCCGCTTCTTTTTTATCCTTAAAAGTTTTTGGAAGTTCTAAGCTAGTGTCTTTTTTTACACATCCGCATCTTTTTTCTATGTCGATATTATACATTTTTTTATCCTTAATATAGTTTTGTCTTAAATATATCAAATTTTTTTGAAATTTCAAGATTTTTTGTTATATTAACCCAAAAAAAGGATAATAATGAGTCAAATTAAAAAAGAGATGATGGCGTTGGTCGGCGCTTGTGTCAGCGAGGGAACAAAGGTTTTAGCTCCAAGTGAATTTAACAGTGAGTTTAAAAAAATAATAACTGCTAAATTTGATATTTTCAATGAAGACAGCGAAGAAAAATATGACTTAATTATAGAAGACAAACCGACAGATTACATTAAAATTTATCAAAAACTAAACGACAAAGGCGTATATATTACTACAGCTGAAAGTTTAGCGGATAAAGCACTTTTTGAAAATTTAAGCAAAATGTTTTATATAGTGCTGCCTTATTATTACATTGAAGAGAATAAAATTTATCCGCTTGTATTCGCAAGTAAAAAACCTCATCCTACAGCGGATATTATAAGACACAGAAGTGATTTTGTGGAAAATACATATTATTATCATACAGACATACATTTGGCTTCTTTTGTAATGCCAAAATATATTTTTGAAGAAATAAAAAACTTTATTAAAATGTAAAATGGAAAATGAAAAATTTAAAAATGCAATATTTTTAACAGGAGGCATAGGCACAGGAAAAAGCACCGTTGCATCTTTACTAAAACTTTACGGATATAAAATTATTGATGCAGATAAAATAAGTAAAAAAATTTTTGAAGAAAAAAAAGATAAAATTAAAGAAATTTTTGGTACAGATAATAGAAAAAAGCTTAGAAAAATAGTTTTTAACGATAAAGAAAAACTTAAAATTTTAGAAGATTTGATTTTGCCGGTATTAGAACTTGCCAAAAAACATGAAAAAGACGGGGTAATTTATTTTGTAGATTTGCCGCTTTTTTTTGAAAAACAGAATTATCCAGAATTTGATAAAGTTTTAGTTGTATATACCCCAAAAGATTTTCAAATAAAAAGAGTAATAAAGAGGGATAAAGTAGATGAAAAAGGGGCTTTATCAATTATAAACAATCAAATGAATATAGAAGAAAAGAAAAAAAAAGCGGATTTTGTAATAGAAAATTCAAAAGATTTAAAGTATTTGCAAAAAGAAATTGAAAAATTTTTAAATATGATATAATAAATTAAAAAAGGAGGGGAATATGAAAAAAACTGTTCCTATAGCTGAATTTCCTCTGGCTCATACAAAAGAAGGGGTTATCAGCATAACTCATATAGAAGAACCTTACGGAGAAGGAAGTAAACCGATTGTAAGTATCGGTATTTCAATTAACGGGGAAAAACCTGACTGGAAAGCGCATATTCCATATGAAAATATAGATGATGTAATAAACGCACTAAAAGTGGCAAAAGAAAAATATAAAAAAGCTAATTTTTCTTTATTTTACAGAAGAAAAAGCCGCTGTATGCATCTTTTGGCAGTATTCTAACTGACTTTTTGACTTCATTACTAAATGTTTTATCTTCCCATTTAGTTATACCTTCTTGGATATTCTCAATTGGTAAATCAACTTCCAAAACTTCGGCATTAGGGAATTTATTTAATAAAAAATCTATATTTTCCTCATTTTCCTCAGGGGAAAAAGTACAGGTTGCATAAATCATCTCACCCCCACTTTTTAAACAGTTAAATGCAGAAATTATAAGCTCTTTTTGGAGTTTTGAAAATCTTTTTACCCTTTTTAAATTCCACCAAGTAACTTCCCCATCTATATGCGCTTCGCTGCTACAGGGTGCATCCAAAAAGACTTTATCAAACATCTCGCCTGTTGCTTTATACACAAATCTTCCGTCTTTATTGTATGTCTGAATATTTTTTGCACCGTGTTCTTTAAAATTTCTTTTCATTCTGAAAAATCTCTTTTTATCTGGCTCAACCGCACTAACTTTTTTTGCCATCTCGCTGAAAATTAAACTTTTCCCCCCGGGGGCTGCCGCAAGGTCTAATACCCAGTCTTCTTCATTTACATTCAGGCTAAGAGCAGCTATAATTGATGATAGGTTTTGGATATAAATTTTATTTTGTGTATATGAGGATGATTTTATTATTTTTTTACGCTCTTCAATTGGCAACGTAAAAACATATTCATTCCATTCAACTTTTTTAGGAGAAAAACCTTCTTTTTTAAGTTCATCAATTACATCTAAATCAGCTTTGTGTCTGTTTATTCTAAAAGAAAACTCTTTTTTTTCTTTTAAACCTTTTAAAATTTCAGGATTTATTTTATTAATTTTTTCTTCAAATACCTTTTGCAATTTAAACCTTTGGCAGTTTTTTTAATATGCTCATATCAGCAGGACTAAGTTCTCTATTTTTATCAATATCCTCATACCATTTATGAATTTGAGCTGTAGCATCAAACAGCCAGTCAATTACTTCTTTTGGGATTTTTTCTTTTCCCCTTATTTTATCTAAAATATCTTCTATTAAATGCGCATAATTTGAAATTCTGCTTAGTTTTAAATAAGCAGTTGCAGATTTTAAATTATGAAACATTCTAAAAAGGTCATTTACAGCTTCCGGATTGTTATAAAGCTCTTCTAACAAAAGGTCTAAATTATCTTCAATAATATCATAAAGCATTAAAAATTCATCAACAATTTCACTGTCAAATTCAGAATATAAATAATCTTTTATACCCATTAAATTATCCTGTTATATTCCTCAAAATTAAGTTTCCATACCTTTACCCCGCAAAATCTTTCACCTTCAGGACAGACAGGCCTTAAACCTTCTTTATACCTTATAGCACAAGGAGGTAAAAAATTTTTAGAAGCTTTGACTCCTGCTTTTTTTAACTGATTAACCTGATTATAAACTATATCAAAAATTTCCTCCTGGGCATTATAACAAAGCCTCATTTGAGCCTTATGGGCAAATTCATTAAAATCATCATGCTCAATTATTTCAATATTATGGGCATTCAAAAGAGCATAAGCAGCTTCACTAAACCCTAATTTTTCTCTTTCTTTTTCAAAAAATTCATACGCATAATTTATAGCTTCTTCATATAAATCTTTTGCAAATTTTTCTATTACCGGTGGAATATAAAAATCTCTTTTATAGATAGTTTCTAACTTCGGCCTAATTGCAGGTGAACGGCGGTGTCTTTGATTTTGAGCATCGGCTGAGAGAGATAATTTTATATAAGAATTAAAGCTGCCTAAGATAGATTCATCTAAATACATACTGCTAAGCCTCATAACACCTGCATAGTTTGAATTAAGCTCAAAATCATAATCCACTATATCAAAAACCTTTACTTTCTCGTTTTTAATATGTCTTTTTTTTATCTTTTCAATATCAGTATCAGGAAAAACCACTTTTTCATTTTCTGCAAACTCTATTAAATCTCTCAAATTTTCATCTATTTTTAACATCTCCTGTTTTAACTGATTTATAAATTCCTTTGCTTCATCTTTAGCTTCCGGGATTGCTTCTGCGGCTGTAATATACCTTAGGGCTGTTATTACATTAATAGTATGGTAAAGATGTGCATTCATACCCATTGGCAATAAATATCTTGCAAATTCCTGGGCTTTTTTCTTAGCTAATTTTTTTTGGAATTTTGGCAAAATTTTTTCAATTACAGGAGTCAGTTTTTCTATTAATTTTTCATAATAAGAAAACATTTTTTCATAATATTTATGCCACTTCTTTTTGTCTGCATTTTTTGGATAGGTGAAATTATCGTGTTTCATTTTTGCATATCTCTGGCTTACCTGCTCGGAATTATAAAAAGGGTGCGAATGAAGTAATCTCCAGATTAAAAGCCTGCTCATTCCCTCAATTAAAAAAGTAAAATTGTAATGCATAAGCGTTGTATGATGCCCCGCTTTAAAAATGGAATTTAAAAGTTCATTTTTTTTATCCCAATTAGCTGCACCTTCCGGAGTTATTATATGCTTTCCAAAATAGCAGCTTCTTGCACTCCCCACTGCAATATCTGTCGGTTTATAATTAGTTTTTAGAGCCGTTATTTTCATTGTCTGCCTTTAATAAAAACACTATTAATTTTTTATATTGTAACATTTTTTTTAAAAATTAAAAAAATTAATATAATACTTAAATCCAATATTCAAATAGCTATTCAGTAAAATCACTATCTTCTTTATCTATAGTATTAAAATTTTGATATTCTTTATAAGAAAGCTTTGTAGACGTAATTAAATAATTATATATATTTGCTGATAAAAAAGAGGAAAAATAATAAAATTTTTTATTTTTCTTTATTAATTTTTTCGCTGTCTATTTCAATTACGGTATGAACGTTTCCCCTCGGATTAAAATCCATTGTAATTTTCATATATTTTGGTTTTAGTTTGTTATAAAGCGTGTCAAAAATTTCATTTGCACTGTCTTCATGTGAAATGTATCTGTTCATAAATGAATTTATATAAAGCTTAAGAGCTTTAAGCTCAACCACCCATTCATCAGGAATATATTCCAAATAAACTGTTGCAAAATCGGGATATCCGCTTCTTGGACACTTACACATAAATTCAGGCAGAGTGATTTTAATTAAATAATTTTTTTTGTTTTTATTCGGCCATATTTCCATTTTATCCAGGTTAAATTTCGCTATCTCTTTTTCACCGTATTTCATCTCCTCTAAAGTAATTAATTTATTAAATTTTTTATTTTTTAATCCATTAAAAAGTTTTTTATCCCCTGTTAATAAAAGCCCATTCAATTCAATTGTTAATGCTACAAAACTTATATCATTTCTGTCAATATCTTTACATAATTCATATGCGATTGTATTGATAATGTTTCCTCATTTACTTTTCAAAAAAATTGCTTTTTTTAATAATTTTCATTTATTTCAATATTACCTATATCTTTATCAATTTCTATTAACAATTTTCCATTTTTATAACAAAATTGCATTTTATTCCTTACACATCCAGATTTTCAACTTCTTTTGCATTAGCCTGGATATATTCTCTTCTCGGTGCCACTTCGCTTCCCATAAACAGTTCAAATTTTTTGGCCGCTTCTTCGGCATCTTCCATAGTTACCTGCACCAATACCCTGTTTTCAGGATTCATTGTAGTCTCCCAAAGCTGTTCCGGATTCATTTCACCAAGACCTTTGTATCTTTGTATGTTAGCCCCTTTTCTTGCTTTGGCAACCACCTCATCCAATAATTCCAAATAATCACCTTCAATCAAATCTTTATATTCTTTTAATTTATTAAAAATTTTTTTAGCTTCTATAAACAAAGGATGATTAAGAAGTTTTTCATCAATTGTCATCTCTTCAAGTCCTCTTGTTGTTTGAATATAAAAATGGTTGTTATGTCTGGAAATAATATTAAATCCGATTGATTTTAAATACTCTTCCAAACCTTCAATTGAATCATGCTCTACCAAATATCTTATGACTTCGGGAATATTAAACCTGATTGAAAGTTTTTTAAGCAGCAGTTTATAATAAGCCGCATTTTTGAGTAATTCTTTGAGTTCCGGTTTTCCTACCCCTGTAATATCTATGGAATTTATACCCTGCTCAATTAAAAATTCATTCAGTTCTTTTTCGTCTTTAAGATATTTTTCAATTTTCCCTTTTTTGTATCTGTATAAAGGAGGCTGGGCTATATATAAATAACCGTTTTCAATTACTTCCCTTAAATGATTAAAGAAAAATGTCATAATAAGTGTTTGGATATGGCTTCCGTCCACATCGGCATCGGTCATTATAATAATTTTATTGTATCTGATTTTTTCTATATCAAAATCACCCCCTATACCTGTTCCAAGCGCTGTAATTATATTTTTAATCTCTTCAGAACTTAGAGCTTTGGCATTCGTAGATTTTTGAGTATTAAGTATTTTACCCCTAAGAGGCAAAATTGCTTGAAATACTCTATCTCTTCCTTGTTTTGCACTTCCTCCGGCACTGTCTCCCTCAACCAGATACAATTCGGATTCACCTGCATCTTTGCTTTGGCAGTCCGCTAATTTTCCGGGAAGTGTTCCGACACCGACTTTTGCCTGTTTTCTTGTTAAATCCCTTGCTCTTTTTGCGGCAAGCCTGCTTCTTGCTGCTGCTATTGCTTTTTGGGAAATAATTTTTGCGCCATTGGGATTTTCTTCAAAATATCTTGTTAAAAATTCATAAGTGACTTTTTGTGTAATCGGTTTTACGTAAGAACTTCCGAGTTTTCCTTTTGTCTGTCCTTCAAACTGAGGCTCACTCATTTTAACGCTGATTATTGCATTGATTCCTTCTTTTACATCGTCCCCGGTAATTTTTATATTGTCTTTAAGTTTCATATTTTTATTTATATAATTAATCACCGCTTTAGAGAGCCCTGCTTTAAATCCGCTTTCATGCGTTCCTCCCTCCGGTGTTTTAATATTGTTTACAAAACTTAAAACCTTTTCATCATAACCGCTGTCATAACATAAAGCAATTTCCAAATCCAATGCTTTTTCTTCATCTTCATAACGGTCGTTTGTATAAATAACATCTGTAATGCACTCTTTGTTTGTAAGAGTTTTTACAAAATCTTTTATTCCGCCTTCATAATGATAAACTTCTTTAACGCCGTCATTTTCATTTTCAAAATAAATAGTAATATTCGGATTAAGATAAGCCAATTCTTTTAGTCTTTTTTTTAGAATTTCGCTTTTAAATTCAGTGGTTTCAAATATTTCATCATCAGGCCAAAATCTTATTGATGTACCTGTTCTGTTTGTATCTCCTGTTATTTCTAAATCGGTTACGGGTTTGCCTCTTTCAAATTCCTGAAAATATATTTTTCCGTTTCTTTTAATAGTCATTATCAGTTTTTTACTTAGGGCATTTACTACAGACACCCCTACCCCGTGAAGTCCGCCCGAAACTTTATATGTTTTATTGTCAAATTTTCCTCCGGCGTGAAGTACCGTTAAAACAACGGTGGCTGCCGGTATTTTTTCGTCCGGATGTATATCAACGGGAATTCCTCTTCCGTTGTCTTCTATTTCCGCACTGCCGTCTCTAAGAATTTTTACTTTTATCTTATTGGCATATCCTGCCATCGCTTCATCTATTGAATTATCAACCACTTCATAAACCAGATGATGAAGACCTCTTACACCGGTATCACCGATATACATTCCCGGTCTTTTTCTGACAGCTTCAAGTCCTTTTAGAACTCTTATATTTTTAGCTTTGTATTCACCCATATATAACCTTTAAAATATATTTATTTTATTAATATTATATCATATATTAAGAGGCATTACTATTGTCAGGAAATTCTCACTGTTTAAGATAAATGGAATATTTGGTTCGTTTAACCCCAAGATAAAATCTTCTTTATCTATTACAGTTAAAAAGTCTATTATATATCTGCTGTTGACGGCAAATGTGAATTCTTCTATATCACAGCTGTAATCAAAACTTGTTTTAGCCTGCATACTTTCTTCTGATATACTTTCAAATTCAATTTTGTCTTTTCTTATTGTAATTTTTACCTCTGTGGATACTATACTTATCTGTTTTAAATGGGAAAGAAATTCATTTTTATCAATTTTTAATTTATATATCAGATTTTTTGGTATAATTTTTTCATAAGTAGGAAATTTTCCATTTATCAGTTTGGTGAAAAAGAATATGTTTTTGTTTTTTAAAATTAAATAAGTCTCGTCATAAAAAATCTGCATATCATCTCTTATAATTCTTTTAATTTCTGCAATTGAACGTTTAGGTACTATTATTTTATTTTCTTTTGCTTTTGCATTTGAATAATAAACAGCAAGTCTTCTTGTATCGGTTGAAACAAAATTTGATTTTTCTTTTAAATCAAATAAAGCACCGTTTAATTCATATTTCGGATTATTTGTATCGATTACCGGATAAATTTTTTTTATTGCATCCTGAAATTCATCTATATTTATATCTATTGCTTCCAAATTATCTGTTGTCGGAAATTCAGGAAATTGATTAGGATCGAATGAAATTAACTTATATACGGAGGTGTCTTGGATTACTGTTATTTTGTCATTTTCGGAAATTATTTCAATTTCTTTGTTTTTAAGGGCTTTTACGATATCATTTATTTTTTTAGCATTTAATGTTGTTTTGCCTTTTTTTAATATTTCACATTCTGTTGATAGTTTTATTCCTATTTCTTTATCTGTAGCTTTTATCGTCAGTTCTTCGTCTGCTTCTAATAAAATATGTGATGTTATCTGGGTGTTGTCTTTTTTTTCAGTAAAACCCATTATATTTGATAATATGCTTTCCATTAACGGTTTTTCAATTTTGATATGCATTGTTTCTCCTTTTTAAATTTCTTTAATAGTAATAGTAAGCAGCGTTAATATGTGAAAAACTTTATTTTTTACCATTATATCTAATTTTTCTTGGTGAATGTGAAATTTTTTTTGTTCACATTATTCACTTTTTTTAAGTTGTATTTTACTTTTGAGCTCTTCTATTTTCATTCTGAAATCCCCGTCTTCTTTTAATTTTTTGTTAAAACTTTTTATAGCATGGCTTACCGCACTGTGATCTTTGAGACCAAAATATTTCGCAATTTTAGGAGTTGATTCCTGGGTAAATTCTCTTGCAAGGTAAATTGCGCATCTTCTTGCCTGAACAATATTTCTGTTTCTGCTTTTTGAACTTATTTCGCTTGGTTTTATATTGAATTCTTTTGCAATTAATTCTATTATATCCTCGAGTGTAATATTTTCTTTTTTATCTTTTATGTGTTCTTTTAGCGCCTGTTTTGCAAAATCGAGAGTAATTTTGTTTACTCCAAGAATTTTGGACATTGCATTTATTTTTGTAATCATCCCTTCAATTTCACGTATATTGGAATCGAGTTTTGTAGCAATATATTCTATTATTTCATCTGGCAGATAAATTCCGTTAAGTTCACATTTTTTTCTTATTATTTCTATTTTTGTTTCAAGTTCCGGAGGTTGGATATCCACTATAAGTCCTGCTTCAAATCTGCTTCTGAGTCTGTCTACCAGGTCATAAAGTTTTTTGGGAGGTCTGTCCGCTGTTAGGCAGATTTGTTTTTTTTGATTATACAGTTCATTGAAAGTATGGAAAAATTCTTCCTGGGTCTGTTCTTTCCCGGCAAAAAACTGAACATCGTCGATAAGCAGTACATCGCAGTTTCTGTATTTTTCGTGAAATCTCTCGGGTGTTTTCATTCTTATGTTTTCTATAAATTCGTTCATAAACTGTTCGCTTGTTACATACAATACATTGAGTCTGTTTTTAAGATAATTTCCAATTGCCTGGAGCAGGTGCGTTTTTCCGAGTCCGACACCTCCGTATATAAACAGTGGGTTGTAATTTTTTCCTGGGTTTTCAGCCACACTTTTTGCAGCTGTGTATGCAAACTGGTTTGAAGGGCCCACTATAAAACTCTCAAACGTATATTCGGGAATCAGAACACTGATTTGGGTAAGGGAAGGGGCGGTTTCAATATTTGTAATTTTAGGTTTTATTTTTCCGGTTATAATTTCAATATTGGGTTTTATTCCCGTTTCTTTTTCATAAAGTGAAATTATTTTATTTAAAAATTTTCTTTTTATATAACTTGCTATGAAAATATTTGCGGCTTTGATTATCAGATGCGATGATGATGAATTTTCTTCATCGAGTGTTAAATTTTTTAAAAATTTATTATAATTCACAGGATTTTCACTTTTTAAGTGTTTTTTTATTTTTTCAAATAAGTTCAATTTAAACCTTTGTATAAATTTTGTGAAAATTTTTTTATTCACATATTGAAAAATTTGTGAAAATTTATGTGAATTTAATTTTATCATAACCTAAAATAAATGTCTATATAAGTTATTCACATTGTGAAAAAGATGTGAATAAAAACTGAATTAATTGTGAAAGGAAATAATGAAAATATTGGGAATCGATCCCGGAACCATCAGGTGCGGATATGCAATTATTGAAACAAAGCCCAAAATTCATCTGATAGATGCGGGAATTATAAAAATAAAAGAAAAAGAGTTACAGTATCAATTGTCCGAACTTATAGAAGGGATTGATAATATATATCAAAATGATATAGACGATGTCGCAATAGAAAATATTTTTTATGCGTTTAACCCGAAAACCGTTCTTAAACTGGCCCAGTTCAGGGGGGCTTTGAGTCTTAGGGTTTTGCAAATCCATGGGAATTTTTTTGAATATACCCCACTTCAGGTAAAAAAAGCTGTAACAGGAAACGGAAAAGCCGCAAAAGAGCAGGTTGCATTTATGGTTAAAAAAATTTTGGGTATAAAAAGTGAAATCAAACCTTTTGATATTACCGATGCAATTGCTGTGGCAATTACCCACGCTCAGAGGATAAAATGTTAGAAATAGCGGATATTATAGGTATAATAGCTTTTTCAATCAGCGGATTTATAATAGGCGTTAAAAACAGGCTTGATATGCTTGGAATAATTTTAAGCGCTTTTTTTACAGCGCTCGGGGGAGGGATTATCAGGGATTTATTGACTCATAGAAATATTTTTGCTTTTAATAATTCTTTTGCAGGGAGCATAGTTTTAATAGTTGTAATTATAGGAATTTATTTAAAATTTCATCAAAAAAATATTGAAAATAAAACCATTTTTATTTTAAGCGATGCGATAGGGCTTTCCTCTTTTTCTATTTCCGGATCTTTAGCGGCAATAAATGCGGGGTTTAATATTTTCGGTGTTGTTTTTTTGGCTTTAATAACAGCTGTGGGCGGCGGAATGATAAGGGATATTATGATAAATGAGGTTCCCTTTATATTAAGAGAAAAATTTTACGGAAGCATCAGTATTATTATCGGTTTTATAATTTATTTTTTTAATTATAATTTTTTAATACCGTTTATTTTTATTTTTGGAATAATTTTAAGAATTTTTGCATATATTTACGATTGGCATTTGCCAAAAATTTAAGTATAATTTAAAAAAAAAGGAGTAATATGAAAGTAGGAGATTTAGTTATAGTTGCAGGACTTGGAGAAATTAAAGCATATATTGCCTCTCCAAGAACACCGGAAGCCGAAGCCGGTTTAAAACCTGAGAAAATCAAACTTGATTTTGTAAGAGGTATAGATGTGGTCGAATCCCATAAAAAACTTCAGGATTTAATTACAGACACAGCCGGCACGACGTATAAGCCAGGATTTTTAGACAGAGCCACAAGTGGGGAAAAACATACCCTAAAACAGGAAATTATAAATGAAGCCGTAAAAGATGTGGCCGAAGATATTGATTTAATAATAAATGAACTTGGAGAAAAAAAAGTGTTTTTATCTCTTCCTAAAATTTATGCCAAAGATATTTTGGAAAAACTTAAAAATAAAGATAAAATTTTCAGGGTAGTTGAAAAAGATTTATTAAAAACAGATAAAAACAGACTACTTAAAGAATTTAAGCCAGAGATTTTAAAATAATCTCTTTCTCTTTTGCCACTTTATCCAAAATACCGTTAATAAAACCTTTTGATTTGTCTTCTGAAAAGTTTTTGGCTATTTTAATTGCTTCGTTTATAACTATCTGATAAGGTGTGTCGGTAAAAAGTATTTCATAAACACCAAGTCTTAAAATCTGTTTGTCAACCTTATCAAGTCTCTCAAAATCCCAGTCTATTAAATGATTTTTTATTATTTCATCTATTTTGTCTAAATTTTCTGTTATTCCTTTTAATAATTTTTTGGCAAACCCTGCTTTGGCATCTTTTACTTTTTTGTCTTTTAATATTTCTTCAAACTGGTTAAAAGCATCGTCATTTCCCATTTCTTTTGCATATAATGTTTGAATGACTGCTTCTCTTGCATGTGTGATTGTGGCCATTTATTCTCCTAAATTTTTATATAAATTTATCATTTCAATAAGTCCTGTCATTGCTTCAAAACCTTTGTTTCCGGCTTTTGTCCCTGCCCTTTCTATGGCCTGTTCTATTGTATCTGTGGTTAAAAGGCCAAATGTCACAGGTGTGTTTGAATGTAAGGTGGTATTTGCTATTCCTTTTGTGGCTTCCGCCGCCACATAATCGAAATGAGGGGTTGCCCCCCTGATTACCGCCCCCACACAGACAATTCCGTCAAATTTATTTAATTTTAGCGCTCTTTTTAGGGCAAACGGAATTTCAAATGCACCTGGAACCAAAATAAGGCTCAAATTTTCTTCCTTTCCCCCGTTTCTTAAAAATGCATCTTTTGCCCCTTCTACTAATCTGTCCGTAATTAAATGATTGAATCTGCTTGCTATTATTGCAATTTTTTCACTTCCTTTTAATTGTAAATTTCCTTCGATTACTTTCATGCTGTTCCTTTCTCTTAATTTTCCATTATTAATTTATTTGCATTTATTTATACAATCAATGTCTTTTAAAATGTTTTTCAATATTTCAGGTGTAATCATATTAGGTCCGTCGCTTAAAGCCTCATCTGGATTGTAATGTGTTTCAAAGAAAAATCCGTCAATCCCAACCGCTGCGGCAGCTTTGCTTAAATATGGCACGAATTCCCTTTTACCGCTGCTTTTTCCTCCGGCGCCGCCCGGCATCTGAACGCTGTGTGTTGCATCAAAAACAACAGGTGCGTAATTTCTCATAATAATCAGACTTCTCATATCAACCACTAAATTTCCATATCCGAATGTGGTGCCTCTTTCAGTTAACCATACACCGTATTTTTTTGAATTTTCGTATGCGGCTTCTTTTATCCCTCTTGTTTCAAGCACTTTTAAAACAGAATATTTCATATCGGCCGGATTCATAAACTGGCCTTTTTTAATATTAACTATTTTATCTGTTTTTGCTGCTTCTACAAGTAAATCCGTCTGGCGGCAAAGAAACGCCGGAATTTGAAGAACATCCACAACCTCAGCTGCTTTTTGAACCTGCCATGTTTCATGAACATCAGTTAAAAGTTTGTATCCGAATTTTTCTTTTACTTCATTTAGTATCTCAAGCCCCTTGTCAATTCCGGGGCCTCTATAGGAATTTAATGAAGTTCTGTTGGCTTTATCAAAGCTTGCTTTAAAATAAAAATCGTATTTTTCTTTGTATGGTTTTAGATATTCCGCAATTTTAAAAATCTGTTCTTTGCTTTCTATTACGCAAGGTCCTGAAATTAATATCATAAACCGCCTTTTTTTGGTATGATTATAACATAATAAAAAGGAGCTGAATGACCAAAAAAGTTAAAAAGATATCTTTGCAGATTTTTTTATTGCCTATTTTAATGACACTTTTTGCGGTTGTTGTTTCTTATGTTTCTGTTTTTATCACGCTTGAGGGTTATTTTAAAAAACAGCAGATTCAAACTCAAAAAGAATTTTTCAAAGACCTTAAAACAACTACCAAAATCAGGGTTGATATAGCTTATAATATTTTAGTCACAATATATAATGAAGAAATTCAAAAATGTAATAAACAGCATATTTCAAAAAATATTTGTAAACAGAAAATTTTAAAAAAAATAGTGAAAATTTTTGATAATTTCAGATGGCCCAATAAAGGTTATATTTTTATTTTGGATTTTTACGGAAACACATTATATCATCCCGATCATGGTTTAATGAAAATAAACAGATGGAATTTAACAAGAAACGGAATAAAAGTGTTTCAGCTTTTGGTAAATGAAGCCAAAAAACATCCCGGCGGGACATATGTAAAATATTTGGGATACAATTTTAACAAAAAGCCTGTGTGGAAAGTTTCTTATGTTAAAGTTTTCAAACCGTTTGACGCATTGGTGGGAAGCGGGGTATATATTAATTTTTTGAATAAAAGATTGGTGAAACTTCAAAAAAAACAGCAGCAGTTATTTAAAGAAATGAGTAAAAAATTAAAAATTTTCAGTTTTTTAATTTTATTTGTTTCTTTAATTATTTCATATATTCTGGCAAAAATAGTTCAAAAAATGTTCTTGGATTATGAAAAAGAAATTGAAAAAGAACAGTTAAAAATAAGAGAAAAAAGCATTACGGACAATTTAACGGGACTTTTTAACAGAAATTATTTAAAATATGTATTTGGAATCTTACAGGCAAAAATTAAAAGGGAAAATAAAAAACTGGCCGTTTTGTTTATAGATTTGGATTACTTTAAAGAAGTTAATGACACTTTGGGACATAAATACGGAGATATCTTATTAAAGGTAATTTCAAAAAGATTAAAAAATGTTTTAAGAAAAGACGATATTTTAATCAGATTCGGCGGGGATGAGTTTCTTGTTTTTATTCCTTATAATAAAATTGATGAGGTTTTAATTGTTATTGACAGGCTTAAAAAGGCTATAAAAGAAAAAATTTTAATAAACATTAAAGAAATTAATATAGATTCGAGCATAGGTGTTTCTGTTTATCCGGTTGACAGCGAAGATTTGAATGATTTGATTAAATATGCCGATATGGCAATGTATGAAGCAAAAAGAAAAGGTAAAGGAAATTTTGAATTTTATAAAAAAGAGTTGGGTGAAAAAATTAAAGAAAAAACCGAATTAAAAAGGGATTTAATAAAAGCAATAGAAAATGAAGAGTTTGATATTTATTTTCAGCCGAAAGTTTCAAAAGATGAACACTTATACGGAAGTGAAGTGCTGATAAGATGGAATCATCCTAAAAAAGGTCTGTTAACTCCCGATAAATTTTTGCAAATTGCATATGAAAAAAAATTAATCAAAAATATTGATTTAATTGTGCTGAAAAAAGCTGTTAATCAATATATAAAATGGCAGGAAGAGGGATATAATCCCGGGAAAATCAGCTGCAATATTACTATGATAGATTTGCAGGACAATAATTTTATAAATCAAATAGAAGCTATTTTAAACGATAATAATTTTGATTCTAAAAATTTGATTTTAGAAGTCACGGAAGAGAGTATAATGAAAAATCCACAAAAAAGTGTTGGTGGTTTAAACAGGCTGAGAAATTTGGGAATAGGAATTTCCATTGACGATTTTGGGACGGATTATTCATCTTTATCATACCTTAAAAAATTTCCATTAACAGAGTTGAAGATAGATAAAACTTTTGTAAAAGATATAGGTATAGACAGGGATGACGAAGAAATAGTGAGAATTATTATTTTACTTGGAAGAGTCCTTAATTTATCGATTGTCGCAGAAGGGGTTGAAACAAACAGACAAAAGGAATTTTTATTATTGGAAGGTGTTGACATTATTCAGGGATATTTGTATTCTCCCCCGATTAACGCAGAAGAATTTGAAGAAAAATTTCTAAAAGGATTTTAATGGTTGTAAATAAATATAATGCAAGTGGAAACGATTTTGTAATTTTTCACACATTTAAAAAAATAAACAGAAGTAATTTGGCAAAAGCTTTATGTGACAGATTTAAAGGGATGGGAGCGGACGGTCTTATTGTAATTTTACCTCATGACAAATATGATTTTGAATGGCAGTTTTATAATTCAGACGGAAGTGAGGCTGAAATGTGTGGGAACGGGAGCAGGGCGGCCGCTCATTATGCGTATTATAATAATCTCGCAGACAATAAAATGCGGTTTTTAACCCTTGCAGGAGTTATAGAGGCGCAGGTAGAAGGAAATATTGTAAAAACACAGTTAAGTCCTTATAAATTTATTGAAAGATATGAAGATTTTGGAAAAAAATTTACAATATATGATACAGGGGTTCCTCATATTGTGATTTTGGAAAACATAAATAATTTTGATAAAAACTTAGCCAGAAAACTTAGGGAAAAATATAATGCAAATGTAAACTGGGCCGAAGTTAAGGATAATAAACTTTTTGTAAGAACTTATGAAAGAGGTGTTGAAGATGAAACACTTGCATGCGGTACGGGTATGTGTGCAAGCTTTTTGGTTGCGAGAGATAATAATTTAATAAAGGATAGTCTAAAGGTTTATCCAAAAAGCAAGGAAGAGCTTGAAATTATTATAAATAATGACAGACTTTATTTAAAAGGAAAAGTAAAACAGTGTTTTACTGCGGTATTGGAGGGAAGAAATGAAAGGGATTTTATGTGATATAGGAGGGGTTTTATATGAAGGAAATAAAGTAATTGACGGGGCGATAGAGACAATAGATTATTTAAAAAGAAAATATAAAATCAGATTTTTGTCCAATTCTTCAAGAAACACACCTGAAATAATTTATAAAAAACTTAAAAATTTTGGATTCAATATTGAAAAAAAAGAAATTTTTACAGCCCTTTACGCAGTTAAGAAATATTTAATTAACCATGGCAAAAAAGCATTTATAATAGCAACGGACGAGGCGGAAGAATATTTAAAAGAGTTAAAAGGTGAGGGCAGTGTGGTAATAGCGGACGCATATAAAAATTTTTCTTATGACAATTTGAATATTGCTTTTAGAAAAATAATGGACGGTGCCGAATTTCTGGCAACGAATAAAAACAGATATTTTAAAGATAACGGCGGGTTGTCACTTGATGCAGGGGCATTTGTAAATGCATTGGAATATTCAAGCGAAATTGAGGCTAAAATACTTGGAAAACCAAGCTGTGAATTTTTTAATGAAGCAATAGATGATATGGAATTAAATAAAAACGAGGTAATAATGGTAGGAGATGATATTGAAAGCGATATAACAGGTGCTAAAAAATGCGGGATTAAAACTGTTTTGGTAAAAACAGGCAAATTTAAAAAAAACGATTTGAAAAAAGCAAAACCGGACTTTTTAATTGAATCAATAAAAGAAATAGTAAGAGTTTTATAAATTTTTCTGTTTTTGATACAATTCTAAGTAAATTGACGAAGGGAAATTATGCATTTTAATATAGAAAATTCTATAGCTCTTAAATTATCCAATACACTCAATTCCTTAAGAAAAGCTTTTAACAAGGAAATTAAAGATTTTGGTATATCAAGTGAGCAATATGCATTTCTTAAATTGATAAGCATTAAAAATTTAACGCCTTCTGAAATTGCGGATATTTTAAATAAAGATAAAGCAGCCATAACAAGATTTATTATTGCGTTGGAAAAAAAAGATTTAATAAAAAAGGAAAATATAGATAAACGTTCTTATAAATTAATATTAAAAGAAAAAGGCAGAAAAATTTTAAATAAAGTTGATAAAAAAGCTTTGGAATTTAGAAAAAAAATAGAACAAAATATACCGGAAGAAAAAATCGAGTGTTTGTTTAAAACATTGGAAAAAATAGAAAAAATAATGAAGGAATGAAATGAAAAAATATTTATTAATCGCATTGTTGATTATGGGTCTAAATGCCAAAACAGTTGATAAAGTTATTGCCAATGTGGAGGGTGAGCCCATTACTTCATATGAGTTAAACAGTTTTGCCAAAAACAGTAATCTCTCTAAAGAAAAGGCTTTGTCTGTTTTGATTGATCAAAAATTAATCGAAAGTGAAATAAAAAAAAGAGGAATAAATGTAGACGATTTTGAAATAGAAAATGAAATGGAGAAAATTGCAAAACAAAACGGTATGGATTTGTTTCAGTTTAAAAATATATTGACCCAAAAAGGTGAACTAAATAAATTAAGAAAACAGATAAAAAACAATCTTTTGAAAAGAAAATTGTTTGAGCAGATTATTCAGACCAAACTTAGAATCGCACCAAGCGAAATAACGGATTATTATAAAAATCATAAAAAAGATTTTACTATTTTTGATTCCATTCAGGTTATAAAATATTCCGCCAATAATCCTGAACTTTTAAAAAAGATAAAAGAAAATCCGTTAATAAACAATCCCTTGATAAGTACCAAAAATTTGGTTTTAAATTCTGATAATATGCCTTTATCGCTTATTTTTATTTTAAAAGATATAAAAGAAGGCGGATATTCCCCGATTTTTAACGACGGGGCAAATTACTCAATGTTTTATGTTGTGAAAAAAGAAGGTGAAAAAACAATGCCTTTGGAAAAAGTAAAAAATTTAATTTATTCAAAATTGGCCCAGCAAAAACAGGAAGTTATCTTAAAAACATATTTTGACAGGCTTAAAAACAGGGCGGATATAGAAATATTTAACTAACCCTGCAGCTTTTAGCTTCTATATTTCCTTCTATTTTTACAGGCTTTTTATTCTCATATTTATAAATTTCATAATTTATATCTCTGTTTTTTAAAATATTTTTTATTTTTTCTTTTTCTTTTGTTAGAATTGCCACCCCGCAATCTTTAAAAATATCATTTGGGACAGGAATTGATTTTATATTTTCTTTTTGTAAAATTTTTTCAGCTTTTAACCCTGATTCAATTGAATCAAAATGAAAATAATAATACTCATTAAGATTATCATGTGTTAATTTATAATAAAATTCTTTTAAATGAAGTCTGATTCCATCTGCTAAATATTTAAGCTCAGCCATTTTTTTCCTTTAATTTTTTTTCTCTCAGTTGACCGCAGGCAGCTGAAATATCCATTCCTTTACTTTTTCTTATAGTGCACATAATTCCTTTATTTATCAGATAATCTTGAAATTTTTTCATACTCTCTTCGTCAGGCCTTTTAAAATCTGTTCCTGGATAGGGGTTAAAATAAATCAAATTAACCTTACTTGGAATTCCGTTTAATAATTTTACCAATTTTTTAGCGGCATTGATGTCATCATTTACATTTTTAATAACTAAATATTCAAACATAACTTTTTTTCTTTTATCGACAGGAAATTTTTTAATGGCGTCTATAACACTTTTGATGTTATATGCTTTATTCATAGGAATTAGTTTTTCTCTTGTTTCGTCATCAACAGCATGAAGGGAAATTGCCAAATTAACCCCTAAATTTTCTTCCCCCAATTTTTTTATTTTTGGTGCAATACCGGAAGTTGAGACAGTTTGTCTTCTTGTTGAAATATTCATCCCGTCCGGATGTGAAATAATTTTAATTGCTTTTATTAAATTATTATAATTATCAAGAGGTTCGCCCATACCCATATAAACAACATTTAGTGCTTTGTTTTCATCAAAATTTTTAAATTTTTTCATCCACCAGACTTGTCCGACAATTTCCCCTGCACTTAAATTTCTGACAAATCCCCCTTTTGCAGTCAAACAAAAAGCACAGCCTACTTTGCATCCCACCTGAGTTGAAACACATACTGTATATTTGTTCTCTTTCATTTTAATTAGAACTGTTTCCACCGTTCTTCCGTCAATTAACTTAAATAAAAATTTTTCTGTCTCATCACTTGAAATTTCATGGTTTATAAGTTCAAACGGATTTATCATAAATTCTTTTGAAAGTTTTTCTCTTAAAAGTTTTGGAATATTTTGCATTTTTTCAAATTCATCTGTATATTTTCTGTATATCCACTGGTATAATTGTTTTATTCTGAATTTTGGCTCAATTCCCATTTCGAGCAGTTCTTCAGGTAAATAATCCATAAACTGTTTTTTAAGCATTAATTTCATTTATTATTTTTTCATCAGTTAGATATTTAATTAATTTTTCTTTTGCTTTTTTTATATTTTGGCTGTATTCTTTATGTGCATTTTTAAAGCAGTAATTTGTAATTACAAAAATGCCAATTGCGGGAATATTAAATTCTTTTGCCACTCTAAGTACGGAAAAAAATTCCATATTTTCAGCATCAATATTCAATGAAAGATATTTTTTTGAAATTTTTTTACTTGTTGTTATATAATTTGATGAATTTATAATTGTTTCACGTGAAACAGAAAGAGAAATTACATTTTCAATCGGTGTGTAACATTTTTGATTTAAAAAACAGTGTTCTATATTTGAAGCGGTTTTTGTTTTTATTATTTCAAAAGGTTTTATTTTTCCATAACTTCCGGCACTGCCTATGAATATTATAATATCAGGTTTGTCAAAAAGACATAATCTTGTCAAATTTACAGCACTTTCTATCAGTCCTATACCAATAGGATAAGCAAAATTAAAAAATTCTTGATTTCCGGCTGAAATAATTACCGATTTTTTATTTTTCATTGTTATTCTCCATTTATTATAAATAGTTTCACGTGAAACATTTATTTACAATCCAATGTAATTTTATATCTTAATTTTATTTCTGTCGGTTTTAAAACAATTTTTTCCTCGTCCGGATTTAAAAAAATAATATTTTTTATTTTACATGATTTATAAATGTTTGATAGTTTTTTAATAATTTGATACTGAAATTGGTCCATATCAACAACAGCAATTTTAATGTATTTAAATTTTGCGTCTTTCGGGGCGTAAAATTTATTATTCAGGTAATTTTCAATTTCTCTGGTATCTTTTATAATATAACCGTTTTTTGTTCTGTAAAATTTAAAAGGAAATATTAAATTTTCTTTTGTCTGAATTAAAACTGCATCTTCATTTGGAATAATAAATTTTTTTTCTATTTTTATAAATTTAACATTAAAAGCATTTAAAATTAAAGGTAACAATAAAATTATTTTCCATTTTCCATCATAGCCGCTTTTCAAGCGGCCAGATGAGCAAAGCTCATTTTTCATTTTTCATTCTCCATTTAAATTCTCACGCTTATATTGTTTTGCTGTAAATATTTTTTAAGGTCCATTATCTCTATTTCTCTAAAATGAAAAATACTTGCTGCTAATGCAGCATCTGCCGAGTGTTCAAAAACTTCTTTGAAATGCTCCATTTTTCCTGCCCCTCCGCTGGCAATAACAGGTACGTTGAGCATTTTTGAAATAATTTCCGTTATTTGAATATCAAATCCTGCTTTTGTCCCGTCTGTATCCATTGATGTTAAAAGTATTTCCCCCGCACCTCTGTTTACTACCTCCTTTGCCCAGTTAATAGCATCAAGTCCTGTGTCTTCGCGGCCTCCTTTTATAAAAACATTCCATTTTTGAGGCGCTACTTTTTTTACATCAATTGCAACTACTATACACTGGCTTCCGAATCTTTTTGCCCCTTCATTTATAAAATCCGGATTTTTTACAGCGGCTGAATTTACTGAAACCTTATCGCATCCCACGTTTAATAAATTATAAATATCATCAAGTTCGCTTATACCCCCTCCCACGGTTAAAGGAATAAAAACTTCTTTTGCCACGTTTTTGATAATATCAATTATAGGTTTTCTTTTTTCATGGCTTGCGTTAATATCAAGAAAAGTCAGTTCATCCGCTCCTTCATCATTATATCTTATTGCAGCTTCAACAGGGTCACCGGCATCGCGCAAGCCTACAAAATTTACCCCTTTTACAACCCTTCCTTCTTTAACATCAAGACAGGGAATTATTCTTTTTGCAAAATATTCCATAAAAAACCTTTTTTGTTATAATTTTAACATACTTTACATTATAAAAAGGATATGTTATAATCAGAGCAAAGAAAAAATTTGGTCAAAATTTTTTAAAAGATAAATATTATTTGGAAAAAATCGTCGAAGCGATGCCCAATACTCAAAATTTAATTATAGAGATTGGGCCTGGCTTAGGCGATTTAACGGAAAAGTTGCTGGAAAAAAGAAGAGTGACAGCAATAGAAATTGATAAAGATTTGTGTGAAATTTTAAAAGATAAATTTCCGAACTTAAATCTAATTTGTGGTGATGTTCTTGAATTTTGGAAAAAGGGTTTTTTAGCTGAAGAAAATTATGATTTGATTGCAAATTTACCATATTATATAGCAACAAATATAATTTTAAAAGCCCTTAAAGATAAAAACGCAAAAAATATTTTGGTTTTAATTCAAAAGGAAGTGGCAGATAAATTCAGTGCGAAAACAGGCAATAGAAATTATTCTTCTTTGGCTGTTTTGGCAAGCAGTGTTGCAAAAGTAAAAAAATTGTTTGATATACCTCCCGGGGCGTTTGTTCCTGCTCCGAAGGTGACAAGCAGTGTAATTTTATTTGAAAAATTTAAAAAAAACTATGATGAAGAGTTTGCTAAATTTTTAAAAATTGCATTTAGTAATCCCAGAAAAACACTCAGTAAGAATTTATCTGCAACAGGGCTGAATTTGAAAGATTTTGAACTTGATCCGAAATTAAGACCTCACCAGGTAGACGGCTTAACTTTTTTCCGGCTCTTTTCCGCGCTAAAGGAAAGGAGTAAGAATGGAAGAAAACAAAAACCAAAATCTCAGTAAACAGAATAATAAAAACAGCAATCAAAAACAAAATTTAAAATCTGCACAAAAAAAAGCAGATCCAAAAAATTTTGTATGGTTTAAAGATTTGAACAAAGCTTTTAATGAAAATGAAAAAATTCACCAATCAAGGCTTAATACATTTAATAAAATAAATGAAAATACAAAAAGATGGATTAAGTTTACCCCGCTTGGCGGACTTGATGAAATAGGGGGAAACTGTGCAGTACTTGAAACAGAACACAGTGCAATTATAATTGACTGCGGGATGAGTTTTCCGAGCGAGGATATGCACGGAGTTGATATTTTAATTCCAGATTTTACATATTTAAGGGAAATTAGGCATAAAATAAAAGGGCTTATAATAACACACGGTCACGAAGACCATATAGGGGCCGTGCCATATCTTTTTAAAGAAATACAGCTTCTAATATATGGAACAAGTTTGCCTCTTGCCATGATAGAAAACAAATTTAAAGAACATAAAATTCTGCAATACAAAAGTTATTTCAGAAGCGTAAAAAAAAGGCATCCTATTCAAATAGGGGATTTTAAAGTAGAGTGGATTCATATGACACATTCTATTATTGATTCATCTTCGCTTGCCATACAGACCCCGGCGGGGACAGTAATACATACCGGGGATTTTAAAATCGACCATACACCGATTGACGGATACGCCCCTGATTTAAACAGGATTGCATATTACGGTGAAAAAGGGGTGCTTGCACTTTTCAGCGATTCTACAAATTCATATAAACCGGGTGTTACCCCGAGTGAAAGCATAGTTGGAAACACATTTGACGATCTGTTTTTGAAAAGCAAAGGCAGGGTTATAATGTCAACATTTTCTTCCAACATACACAGGGTTTATCAGGCAATTGAAAGGGGTATAAAACACGGAAGAAAAGTTTGTATTATCGGAAGAAGTATGGAACAGAACTTAAACGTAGCAATGGATTTAGGTTATATCAAACTTCCAAGGGATATATTTATAGACCCTTATGAAATAGGGAAATATCAGGACAATGAAATATTGATTGTAACAACTGGAAGCCAGGGGGAAAGCATGAGTGCATTATACAGAATGGCTATAGACGAGCACAGACACGTTAAAATAAAAGAAGGTGATCAGATTGTGCTAAGTGCAAGGGCCATACCCGGTAATGAGCCAAGTGTTTCCCAACTGATAAACTTTTTAATGAAAAAAGGCGCAAAAGTCGCTTATCAACAATTCAGTGAAATACATGTAAGCGGACATGCTTCTCAGGAAGAGCAAAAATTGATGATAAGGCTTGTTAAGCCCAAATATTTTTTTCCGGTTCACGGAGAATACAACCACAGGATGAAACACAGGGAAACTGCTCTTACAACAGGATTGGATGAAAATAATATCTTTATAATGGAAGACGGCGAACAATGGGAAATAACTCCAAAAAGGGTCAGAAAGGTAAAATCTGTAAAAACAGGAAAAATATATATTGACAACCAGATAAACGAACAGATTGAAACAGATATTGTTTTGGACAGGCAAAAATTAGCAAATGAGGGGATTATTATGGTTGTTGCCCAAATAGATAGGCAAAATAAAAAACTTATAGGAAGGCCGAGAGTTACAACATACGGAATTATCGCGGACAGACAGGATAAAGCATTTGCCAAAGAAATGGAAGATATTTTGGTAAATTATATTGATCATGCGAAAGATTATGTATATGAAAAAAACAGAATTTTTGAAAATGAACTCAGAAATGTGATAAGAAAACATGTTTTCAGAAAAACCAAAAAATACCCTACAATAGTGCCTGTTGTCTATTTTATGTAAACAACTATGTTTCTTCCTTTTTCTTTTGCCTTATAAAGAGCTCTGTCGGCTCTGTTTACTATTGAAATATTATCGTCATTTTCTTTTAATTCAGCTATACCGAAAGATATGGTAACATTTAAACCGTCAAAATTATGCTCTTGTATAATTTTTCTTAATTTTTCAGAAATTTTAACCGCTTCTTTTGCTTTGGTGGAAGGTAATATGATTAAAAACTCTTCACCTCCCCACCTTCCAAATATATCTGTTTTTCTAATATTTTCTTTTATAAGTTTAGAAATTTCTTTTAAAACAAAATCACCTTTTTCATGTCCATAAGTGTCATTAATTTTTTTGAAATAGTCTATATCAAAATAAATGATAGATAACGGTGTTTTATATCTTTTTGCTCTTTCAATTTCCTCAATTAATCTTTTGTTCATTTCCAGTCTGTTATAAATTTCTGTAATAAGTTTGTCATGAGTTGCAATTATTTCCAATTTGTTTTTTATTTTTTTTATTTTAAAAAACAAAATTACCAATAAAACCAGTATTAACGATAAGCTTGCTATTATAACAGCACCTATTAAATATCTTTTTTTTACTTTTTCGTATGGTATTCCTTCATAAATGTTTACCGAAACATATTTATTTAATATATTTACTTTTTCTTTTGCTGGAATATCGTTTATAACTTTATTTAAAATATTTTTTAATGTGTTGTAATCATTTCTTATCATAAATTTCAGAGGGAAAGAAAAAGGTGTTATTCCTTTTATAGAAATATTTAAATATTTATGTTTGGATATATAATATGCCAGTGTGGGGAAAATATCAACAACTCCGAAAACTTTTCCTTTTTCCAAAAGTTTTAAACCTTCTTCAGAATCTTTTACAGGAACAATTTTGATTTTTGGATAATATTTTTTAATTAATTCATATGCTGTATAATTTTTTCCTACGGCAATTTTTTTGTTATATAAATCTTCCATATTTAAAATAACATTTACATTGTTTTTTGTAGCTATCACAATGGGATAACTTACATATGCCTTTGTAAAAATAGCGTATTTTTTTCTTTCCGGGGTATCGGTTGTATTTGGAATAACATCTGCTTCTTTGTTTTTTACTTTATTTAATTCAGTCGTAAAATCAGGTGCAATTTCACAAAATTTTTTCAGATAAATTTTATTACTGATATTTTTCCAAAAATCTATAGATATTCCCGTTAATTCATTATTTTGTAAAAAATTAAAAGGCGGCCAGGTTGAAGTGGATATACAATGAATGAGGTTGTTTTCTATAAAGGTTTTTTCTGTTTTCTCTGTGATATAAGGGGAATATACAAAATCAAAAAAATCAAAATCGTTTTTTATATTAAAAATTAACTGGTATAATAGTTTAAGCTGATTTATTTTGTCTCTGTTAAAAAGATAATTTTCCGATAAAAACGGGATAGTTTTATATGCTTCATTTTTTAATTTTTTATAAGTGAAATGCTGTGTATTGTATTTTCTGAGAATTGTTTTTACAGTTTCATCTATATGGGTTTTTGTATACTCCCACCCTTTTTTGGTGGCTTTTACAAAATTTTTAACTGTTTTGGGATTATTTTTTAAATAACTTTCGGATGTAAACAATACATCACCATAAGCATCGATGCCTTCATTTAAAGGCGAAAAGAGTTTGTATGGAATTTTGTTTTTTTCAAGCCAATATAATTGGTCGGTTATGTAAATAATATAAACACCCTTTTTTTTTAAATCTGTTTCGCTAAAAATCTTATTGGTAATTTTAATTTTTTTAAAGTCTATACCGGCTTTTTTTAACATTCCGATGATAGCGATGTTATAAAATGCCATTTTAGGGGTATGTATTATTTTTCTTTTTAAATCTTTAAGTGTTTTTACTTTAGGGTCGGTTGAAACAATTGCAATAGGGGTATTCTCAAAAACAGGCATAAGGGCAACTACATGTTTTCCTTTTAGTTTATAATAAATTAAAGAGGAATTTGCAATTCCAAACTGAGCTTTGTTATTTAAAACATCGCTTATAGGATTATTATCACTAAGTTCTTTAAAAGTTACATTTAAATCATATTTTTTGTAAAATCCTTTTTCTTTGGCCATATAAAAACCGGCAAACTGAAAAGCGTTTTTCCATTTTAAATCCAGTGTAATATTTTCGGCGCTAAGAATTGAAAGTAATATCATAATAATTATTACAGGCATCTCTCCCCCTTATGATATAATTATATAATAAATTAATATAAAATTAAAGGAGTAATATGGGAAAAAAGATAGAATATCCGAGAATATGGGGATATACTATTATTGGAGAAGATAAAGAAAAAATGAAAAAAGCCGTAAAAGAGTGTATAAACAACCAGGAATGTGAAATTAAAGATTCAAAATCGCACGGGAAATACCATTCACAAAAATTTGAAGTTTATGTTACATATGAGGAAGAGAGAAATGAATTTTTTAAGCGTCTCAATAAACATAAAGATATAAAATTTGTTTTGTAAAGGTATATAATGATTAGAGAAATTGTAAAGCCAGATAAAGAAAAATTAATTATTCATATACCAAAAGAATATATTGGAAAAGAAATTGAAATTTTAATTTTTCCAAAGAATGAAAATAAAAATGATTTAGAAGAATTTAAACAAATTACTAAAAAAAGAGTTAAACCCAAAGTTTCATATTATAAAGGTATGGAAAATGAGGTAAATAATGATTTATTTTGATACTAATGTTTTAATTTATAATACGCTAAATCAAGATGAAGAAAAATATTTATTGGCTGAAAAATTGATAAAAGATGCCTTAGAACACGATGAGTTTGTAATTTCTTCTCTTGTAATAAGTGAATATATTTTTACTTTATCAAAACTAAAAATTATTAATGAATGTAGGGAACATATTGATTTTTATTCTAAATTTTGTCAATTTACTTTTAATAAACATGATGTTTTAAATGCTTATCAAAAATGTATAAAATTAAATAAATGTAGAAATATTAATGATTTTATTCATTTAGAAACGGCAAATAAGTTTTGTAAAAAGATTATTACATTTGATTTTGATTTTAAAAATTTAGAAAAATTTTATAATATAGAAATTGAAATTGTAAAATAAAGGATAATAATGATTTTAAATACTCCGATTGATATGCATTTGCATTTAAGAGAGGGCAAAATATTAAAAGATGTTTTACCTTACACTGAAAGTCAGTTTGCAGCGGCAGTTGTTATGCCGAATTTAGTACCGCCCGTTGATAATAAGGAAAGACTTCTTTCATATAAAGAGAAAATTTTAAGCAGTTCCAAAGATTTTACTCCTTTAATGAATGTTTTTATGAGAGAATATTCAGAAAAGGATATTAAAAGAATTAAAAGAGTTTATTTTTGCTGTAAAACTTTATCCCGCCGGAATTACAACTAACAGTGAAGGCGGTGTCAGGGGAATTGAAACGGTTTATCCGGTACTTGAAATGATGCAGGAACTTGGAATTCCTCTCAGTATTCATGGTGAAACCCACGGATTTGTAATGGAGAGGGAAAGAGAATTTATTCCAGTTTATGAAAAACTGGCCCGTGATTTTCCAAAATTAAAAATTATAATGGAGCATGTCGGAACTGCCCAAACATTGGATTTGCTTGATAAATATGAGAATTTGTATGCGACCATCACGCTTCATCATCTTCTTTTAACGCTTGATGAGGTTGCAGGTGGAATGCTAAATCCCCATTATTTTTGCAAGCCTGTTGTCAAAACTCCAAAAGACAGGAATGCAATCCAAAAATTTGTAAAATCCGGTCATAAAAAAGTTATGTTTGGAAGCGATTCGGCCCCTCATCCGATAAAAAACAAATTAAAAGGTGCAGCGGGAATTTTCAGCGCCCCTATAATACTTCCGGCACTTGCCGAATTTTTTGAAGAAGATATAGAAACACTTCAAAAATTTGTAAGCAACAATGCAAGAGAAAATTTCAATATTGATGTGCCGGAGAAAAAAGTAAAATTAATAAAAGAGGAATGGACAGCCCCATATATTGTGGGTGAAATTAAACCGATGTTTGCAGGAAAAATTTTTAAATATAAAGTGGTTTCTTAAGCCCCAATATAGGGAATGAATGATTGTTTAGGACAAAAAGAGTCCGGTAATCCCGGGCTTTTTTAAGCTTTTATTAAGTTTATAGATGTATAATTTTAAAAACTCCAAGGGCTGAAAAATGAAAAGAGTAATAAAAAGAGACGGAAGTTATCAAAACTATTTCCCTTATAAAATTGAAGAAGCGATAATTAAGGCTTTTGATGCCACAAATGTTAAATATGACCCTCATGTGTTTAATGAAGTAATTGAACAGATTAAAGAAATAGAGACACCTGAAGTCGAATATATTCAGGATTTAATAGAAAAATCTCTTTATAAACACGGATATTTTGATGTAATGAAAAATTTTATGCTTTATCGGCATTTGCATAAACTTCAAAGAGAAAATTTATTAAATAAAGATGCTACATATATAAACTGCAATACAACAATCGAAGAGTATATTAATAAACAGGACTGGAGAATAAACGCCAATTCCAATACGGGTTATTCACATGCAGGACTTATTAATAATACCGCAGGAAAAGTTATTGCTAATTTCTGGCTTGATAAGGTATATTCTCCCGAAGAGGGAAGGGCCCACAGAGACGGGGATTATCATATACATGATTTGGACTGTCTGAGCGGATACTGTGCGGGTTGGAGTTTAAGGAATCTTTTAAATGAAGGGTTTAACGGAGTAAGGGGAAGGGTGGAAAGCAAGGCGCCCTCTCATTTCAGAAGTGCTCTTGGACAGATGGCGAATTTTCTTGGAATACTTCAGAGTGAATGGGCCGGAGCTCAGGCATTCAGCAGTTTTGATACATATCTGGCCCCTTATGTGTTTAAAGATAAACTGAAATTTAATGAAATTAAAGAGGCGGTTGAGAGTTTTGTATATAATCTTAATGTTCCTGCAAGGTGGGGACAGAGTCCTTTTACAAACATTACCATAGATTTTACGGTTCCGGATGATTTGAAAGACCAGATACCGACAAGAAACAATAAACATTTGCTTGAAGGTATGGAAGATGAAGAATTATTGAAAAAATTACAAAAAAGGAACCCCAATATCAAAAAACTGACAGATGCCACATATAAAGATTTCGAGCCCGAAATGCAGGAAATTATAAAAGCTTATTATGAGGTAATGACAGAAGGTGATGCAATAGGCCAGCCTTTTACTTTTCCTATCCCTACGGTAAACATTACCGAAGATTTTGACTGGGATTCACCTGCTGCTAAGGCTCTTTGGGAAAACACCGCAAAAATAGGAAGTAGTTATTTTCAAAATTTTATAGGTAGTCAGTATATTACAGATGAAAACGGAAACAGGGTGAGAAATCCAAATGCTTATGAGCCCGGAGCGGTCAGAAGTATGTGCTGCAGGCTTCAGCTCGATTTGAGAGAACTTAAAAGAAGAGGCGGCGGGCTTTTCGGAAGTGCCGAAATGACAGGAAGTATAGGTGTTGTAACTATCAATATGGCAAGACTTGGGTATCTGTTTAAAGGCGATAAGGAAGCGTTACTTGAAAGATTGGAATATTTAATGGATTTGGCTAAATCAACCTTGGAAAAGAAAAGAAAATTTGTAGAGGAAATGTATGACAGGGGGCTTTATCCTTATACAAAAAGATATTTGCCGGGATTTAACAACCATTTTTCCACAATCGGCGTAAACGGTATAAATGAAATGATAAGAAATTTTACAAGTGATAGGGAAAATATAGCAACTGTTTGGGGAGTGGAATTTGCAAAAGAAGTGCTTGAATTTATGAGAAATAAGCTTATAAAATATCAGGAAATTACAGGAAATTTATATAACCTTGAAGCGACTCCGGCAGAGGGGACAACATACAGGTTTGCAAAAGAAGATAAAAAAAGATTTCCAAATATTATTCAGGCGGGGTATGAAGATGCGCCTTATTATACGAATTCATCCCAGCTTCCTGCAAATTATACAGACGATCCTTTTGAAGCCCTAAGTCTGCAGGATGATTTGCAAACTTTGTATACGGGGGGAACGGTATTGCATTTATATATGAGTGAAAAATTAAGCTCACCCGAAGCTGCTAAAAAGCTGGTTAGAAAGGCAATTTCTAATTTTAGAATGCCTTATATTTCAATAACGCCTGTGTTTAGTGTATGTCCAAAACACGGATATATAGCGGGTGAACATGAATACTGTCCTTATTGTGATGAAGAGCTTTTAAGGGAAATTGAAGAAGGAAAATATAAAATCGATGACTAATCTAAAAAAGGAGAGAATATGAAAGTAAAAGAATTATCTAAAGAAGAAATTTTGGAAAAATTAAAAGAAAAAAGACAAAAATGTATGGTTTATACAAGGGTTATGGGATATCACAGACCTGTTGAGAGTTTCAATATAGGTAAAAAGGCGGAGCACAGAGAAAGAAAATATTTTAAAGAAAGTTAATGAACGGAATTTATTCCATTCAAAAATTTTCATCCCTTGATTTTCCCGGAAGGCTTTGTGCCATATTGTGGTTTAGCGGATGTAATATGAGATGCCCTTATTGTTACAATAAAGATGTTGTGTTCGGTAAAAAGAGAATTGAAGAAGATGAAATAATCGGATTTTTAAAAACAAGAACAGGGTTGCTTGACGGAGTGACATTTACCGGGGGATGCCCCACGCTTTATCCAAATTTAATAAATTTTGCTAAAAAAATAAAAGATATGGGCTTTGAAATCAAACTCGATACAAACGGTATTAATACAGAAATAATTAAAGAAATGGTTGAAAATAATTTAGTGGATTACATAGCACTTGATTTTAAAGCCCCTCCTGAAAAATTTGAACAGATTACCAAAAACAGATATTATGATAAATTTGAAAAAACACTTGAAATGTTAATAAAAAGCAATATTGACTTTGAAGTAAGAACTACCGTGCATACTGATTTACTGAATGAAAAAGATATAAACAAAATTATTGATGTTTTGTATGATTTGGGATATAAAAAAACGTATTATCTTCAGAATTTTTTTGAAAGTGAAAAAGAAACTCTTGGAAATATCGGACCTCAAAAAAGAAAACTTGACCGTTCGCAAATAATTTCCTCCATTCCTGTAGAATTTAGAAATTTTTAGTATAATAACCTAATTTGTAAATAAGGCTTTTTATGATTTTATATTATATAATATTAGGTATTATCACAGGTATACTTGCGGGCATATTGGGAATCGGCGGGGGTTTGGTAATCGTACCCGGGCTTTTGCTGATTTTTAAACATTTTGGACTGTTTCATAATGAGTATATGCATTTTGTCTCAGGCACTTCTTTGGCAATTGTTTCTTTAACTGTTGTAGGAAATATTATTTCTTATCAAAAACAAAAAAGAATTGATTGGAAACTTTTTAAAACATTAATTTTATATATTGTGCCTTTTAATATTATAGGGGCTCTTATAGCAACCTATCTTCCTTCAAAACTGCTTGAAAAATTTTTCGGACTGGTTATATTAATTTTATGTATCAATATGATTATAAATACATTTAAAAAATATAAATTAAAAAAAGAATTTGAAAAAAAAGAAATTCCTTTTGTTGTAAAAATGGTTATAGGAATTGTCATGGGATTAAAATCCGGAATGTTCGGAATAGGAGGAGGAGCTTTTATAACACCTGTTTTGTTAAAATACGGAATTGACATTAAAAAAGCGACAGCCACTACATCGGCATTGATACTGCCGCTTGGAATAATCGGAATGTTAATGTATATTTTTCTGGGTTTTAATAAAGTCCATTTTCAATGGACGCTTGGATATGTATATTTTCCGGCTGTTTTATTTGTGGCCCCAATTTCTATGGCTTCCACTTATATAGGGGCATGGATGTCTCATAAAATGCCAAAACTCTGGCTTAGAATTTTATTTATTTTGTTTTTGCTTTTTGTAGGGTTACATTCCCTTTTGGGTTAAAATTGGCAGAAGAAGAAATTAAAAAGTTATTACTTTGTCGCATTCTTCCACCCATTTTGCCAAGTCTTGCATCGTAGCTTTTATGGTATCTTCAAAATATGGCTGGTTTTTATAAATTCCGCATCTTGCCTGACATGTTCCGCAAACTTTTAGTTTTATTCCGTTTTGATACATCTCTTTAAGCATTGCAACTAAATCCGTATCATAGGTTTCAGGTTTTTTGTAACATTCCCTTGCCATATCCACAGAATCATTCATTAAAAAAATTCTGACATCATTTCCGTTTTCAAACAATGTTTTGGCAAGTCTTAACCCGTTCCATGCAATATCACTGCCGTCATATGGTTCGTGGTTGAAAATAAATAAAATTTTTTGATTCATATCCGCTCCTTTTTACTAATTTAGCTATTTAGCTTTTTTGCTAAATATTAAAGCGTATGGTATAATCTTTTATAAAAAAAATCAAGGATTTTTATGTTGACGCTTGAAGAAAAAGTCAAGGCTTTTAAAGCCCTGGGCCATAAGACGAGGCTTGAAATTTTTTTAAATATTTTAAGAAAACCTTATGTTTGTGGAATTAACAAAAAAGCCAGAAAAGATGATATTATTTCCCAGGCTTTGTGTGTAGGGGTTATTGCCGAACAGTTTGAATATTCACTGCCCACTATTTCAAGACATATAAAAGAATTAAAAGAAGCCAATTTAATAAAAATGAAAAAAATAGGTAACAGAATTTTTTTAGAACCAAATATGGAAGTTATAAAAGAATTGCAGGAATGCTTTAATTCTATGGTGAAGGAATAACAAATGCTTTTTGATAATTTAGTAAAAGATTACGAAGAATGGTTTGAAAAACATACAAAAATTTATGAAGAGGAGTTAAAAACAATTAAAGAATTATTGCCTGAGGGAAAAGGTATTGAAATAGGGGTGGGAACCGGCAGGTTTGCAGCACCTCTTGGCATTAAAGTTGGGATTGAACCAAGCAAAGAAATGAGCGAAATCGCCAAAAAAAGAGACATTGAAGTAATTAATATTACAGCTGAGGAGATGGATTTCGAGGAAGAGTTTGATTTTGCTTTGATTGTAACAACAATCTGTTTTGTAAAAGACCCACTTAAAACGCTTCAAAACACATATAAAGCATTGAAACAAGGCGGGTTTGTAATTGTAGCTTTTGTAGATTTAAACTCTCCTCTTGGCATGTTTTATGAAAAAAATAAATTTAAGTCTAAATTTTATAAAGAAGCTATCTTTTTTACAAAAGATGATATAATTGATTTACTTCAAAAAGCCGGATTTAGTGAATTTGAATGTGTGGAAAATTTATACGGAGAGGGTTTAGATAATTTAAGTTTTGAAATAAAAAGTTGCAACGGCGGGGCATTTAAGGTTATAAGGGGAAGAAAATGAGATTCAGTATAGTTTTTGATAATTACAGGGCAAATGAAAAATTAGAGAGTTTTTGGGGATTTGGATGTATTATAAATGATAATTTTTTGTTTGATACAGGTTCTAACGGAAGGGCGCTAATCAGGAATATTTCAAAAATGGGATTTGATATAAAAAAACTTGAATATCTTTTTATTTCACATCCTCACTGGGACCACATAGGAGGAATTGATTCTGTGGTTGATATAAACAGAAATTTAACAATGTTTTTACCGGATTCATTATCAGCATTATATATAAGGGATTTAAAAAAATTAAGCAAAAAAGTAAAAGTTATTAATGAATATCCCACTAAACTTTTTGATAATTTTTATTCAACCGGAGTTATGCATCCAATTGGTGAACAAAGCCTTGTAATTGATGAAGGAGAGTTTTCAATAGTTGTTACAGGCTGTGCGCATCCGGGGATTGTAAATATTGTAAAAAGAGCAATTGAGATGCTAAATAAACCGGTGCTTTATGCACTTGGAGGATTTCATTTAATGAGAAGCAGTGAAGAAGAAATTGCTGAAGTTATAAATGAACTTAAAAATTTAGGGGTTGAATATGTAACACCAACTCATTGCAGCGGTGATTTGGCAATAGGGATGTTTAAAGAAACTTATGGGGAAAATTTTATACCGGGCGGAGTCGGTAGAATTATTGAATTTTAGATTTTTTATGTCTCACCCTCCTTAGTTCTTTTTCAATAATATCATCATAAGCCCATTTTTTAAGGGTTTTTTGAATAAGTTTAGGTGGCAGCTGAGGTTTGTTATACATTCCTTTTGCCTGTCTCTGACGCTGGGCTTCATACAGCATTACTGCATTTGCCACAGATACATTAAGACTCTGACTCATTCCATACATTGGAATAATCACTTTTTTATCTGCATATTTAATTGAAATATCACTTACACCATCAACTTCGTTGCCAAGAACTATTAAAGTAGGTTTTGTATAATCAACTTCTCTAAAATCAACAGAAGTTTCATCAAGCATGGTAACTACCACCTGATAGCCTTCTTTTTTAATATCCTGATAAAATTTTTCTATATCGTTAATATATTCATTAAATATCCAGTTATGGGCACCCATAGTTATATCATTGTTTAATTTTACTTTTTTCTGGTGCCTGTAATAAAGTTTTCCTATATTTACGGCATCGCAGGTCCTGACAATTGCCGAGAGATTGTGGGCGGAATAGACATAATCCATAAAAACCCTTAAATCCCGCTGTCTTGTGTTTAAAATTTGTTTCATTTTACCTAATCTTTCCTGAGTAACTAAATACACTTTTTTCCTTTTTGTTATTTGAATGTTATTTTAACATTTTAAAATAATGAAAAAATGGAGGTTTTATGTTAAATATTAATAAAACAGTCTTAAAAAAATATCCTCAGTTAAAAAAGCTTCCAAAACCTGTCTCTAAAGGTGTAATTAAAACAATAAACAAAATTGTCCATAAAAATGAAATTGACGAATTTTTAAAAGAATTTCCCCAAAAAGAGCCTTTTACTTTCATTGAGGAAGCGCTTGAGAAGTTAAATTTCTCTTATAAATATACAGTATCTGAGATAGAGAATATTCCCGTAAACGGCAGGATTATAATTATCGCGAATCATCCGACGGGTATTTTAGATACATTTTGTCTTATTGATTTGGTAAAGAAGGTCAGAAAAGATATAAAGGTTATGGCAAATAATTTGTTGTTACTTGAACAGTTAAAATCTATTCTAATAGGGGTTGATAATTTTGACAATAAAATTACAAAAGCTTCGTTATCAAACATTAATAAGTCCCTTCATAATGAGGAAGCTGTAATAATTTTTCCTTCGGGTGAAGTTTCAAGGCCGACTCCCACAGGAATAAGGGACGGCAAATGGCATAAAGGATTTTTACATTTTGCAAAACATAATAAAGCCCCGATTTTACCTGTTTTTATAAAAGCTAAAAATTCCAAAATATTTTACAGTATGTCTTTGATTAATAAAAATTTATCTTCTCTTCTTTTATTTAATGAAATGTTTAAGAAAAAAAATTCGCATCTTGAATTTAAAATTGGAGAATTAATCCCGTTTGATAGTTTTGATAATAAAATTGATGAACAATATCAGGTAAAACTTTTTAAAAAACATCTTTATAAAATTGGAAAAAATAAAAAGGAAGTTTACCAAACTCAAAAACCGATTATTCATCCTGTTGATAAAAAAGAGCTTAAAGATGAATTAAAGCGCTGCGAAGTTTTAGGAAAAACAACCGATGGAAAAATTATATATCTGTATAAATATTCTCCAGACAGTGTTATTTTAAAAGAGATTGCAAGGCTAAGGGAATATACATTCAGAAAAGTGGGCGAGGGGACAGGTAAAAGAAAAGATAAAGACAAGTATGATTATTATTATGACCATATAATTTTATGGAATGAAGATGAACTTGAAATAGTGGGCTCTTACAGAATAGGAAATGGAGAGTTTATATATAAAAAATTTAAAGAAAAAGGGTTTTATACCAATACTTTGTATGAATTCGGTGATGAGTTTATAAAAATTTTACCGAATGCAATAGAACTTGGAAGAAGTTTTGTAGTACCAAAATACTGGGGCAGCAGGGCGCTTGATTTACTTTGGCAGGGAATAGGTGCTTATATTAAAAGTAAAAATAATATTAGATATCTTTTCGGGCCTGTGAGTTTAAGCACTGAAATTCCTCTTTTTGCCCAGGAGATGATAATTTATTATTTTGATAAATATTATGGAAAAAACAAACATTTAGTAAAAGCAAAAAATCCTTTTATTGTTTCAAAAAATTCATTGGAAGAATTTAATTCTGTTTTTAAAGGCGGTTTAAAAGAAGATTTTAATATTTTAAGAAGCTATCTAAATTACTATAATACTTCTATTCCTACTTTATATAAGCAATATACTGATTTATGCGAAAGAGAAGGAGCCAGCTTTATAGATTACAATGTGGATGAGGATTTTAACAATTGTATTGACAGTTTTGTATTGGTTGATATTTCTACCATTAAGCCGCAAAAGAAAAAAAGATATCTTTAATTGTTATTTTAATGTTATTTTAATTTCCTATACTTTCTTTTGAAAAACTTTTAAGGAGAGGGAATGAAAATTAGAAAATACGGTTTGATGTTATCAATTGGTTTGATAATGATGAGCGGATGTGCAAACAATATGAATTTGGACAGACAATCAAAAAATGTTCAAAATGAATATTTTGCACCGACCGGAGATAGGTTAACACCCGCAGGCAAATTAATAAAATACGGAACTGCGGACATAGAGCAGCATGCAATGGACTGCAGGCTTTCGCCGGATGGGAAAATACTTGCGGTTGAGGGGAGGTTTTATTTAACATTGATTGATACAAAAACAGATAAAGTTATAAATGAAATTAATCTTAAAAAATCTTTTTTATCTAAAAAACATTCAGGTAATATGTATTCGGGAATTGCTTTTTCAAAAGACGGAAAACATATTTACTGGACAACAAGTTTGGGAGATATTCTGGAAGCCGCTTTAACAGGTACAAATGCGGCAATAAGTAAATTTTATCATTTTGATAAAGAAAACGGCAGACCCGCACTTCCTAACGATATAAAATTTTCAAAAGACGGGAAATATATGTACGTTACACTTAACGGTGCTGATAAAGTAGCAAAAATAGATGTGGCCACAAAAAAATTGGTTTGGGAAAAAGGGACAAAAGGAAATTTCCCATACGGCTTGGCAATTGCCAATAAGAAAATTTTTGTTACAAACTGGGGAGGGAAATTAGCCAATCCGTATAATGACATTGTTTCAAAAGGCGGATGGAATGATGAAAAAGCAGGATTTATAAAGGTTGATTCCATGAGTGAAAGTGCGGCAAGCGGCACTGTAAGCGTTATGGATGAAAACGGCAATGTAATAAAAACCTTAAACGTGGGGCTTCATCCGAATGACATTATTTCAAACGAAGAAGGAAGCAAAGTTTATGTGGCAAATGCAAACTCCGATACTGTTTCGGTTATTGACACAAAAACTTATAAAATTGAAAATATAGGTGTTTCACCAAACAGGGTTCCTTACGGATTTTCTCCTGATGCCCTGGCGCTGTCCCCAGATGAAAAATTTCTTTTTGTGGCGGATGGAAACCTTAATTGTGTCAGTGTAATTGATTTAAGTAATAATCAAGTAATCGGACTTATCCCAACAGGTGCGTATCCTGGGGGGCTTGATGTTTCAAAAGACGGGGAAAAGTTATATGTAGCCGATACGGAAGGGCTTTATTCAAGAGCTACAACTCAAAATAAAAATGACAAACACTTCAAATTGAATTATCCTCAAAAAGGAAGAAAAAACATTTCAACTGCTGGGTATTACAATACACACAGAGAATTTGCATATATTTCTGATATAAAATTGCCTGAGCTTGAAAAAGAGGATTTACAATACTGGACAAATCAGGTTAAGACCAATATGCAATATAGAAAACTTAAAAAAGCAATCGAAGAATCTATGCTTCCTCCGAGAAAAAATGTTAAACCTGTTCCGGTTCCTGAAAGACTCGGGGAACCTTCTGTATTTAAGCATGTTATTTATATTATAAAAGAAAACAGAACGTATGACCAGGTTTTAGGTGATATGAAAGAAGGTAACGGGGAAGCTTATTTAACGGTATTCGGTAAAAAAGTTACTCCTAATATGCATAAATTAGCACGTGAATTCGGACTTTTGGATAATTTTTATGATGTAGGCAAATGTTCGGCCGAAGGACATCCTTGGAGTGATAGTGCATTTGTGGATGATTATGTGGAAAAAAATGTAAGAGGCTGGTTCAGGGGATATCCTCATGTAATTTTGGATGCGATGGTTTCACCAAAAACAGGATATATCTGGGATGATGTTCTTTTCCACGGACATACTTTTAAAAATTACGGTGAAAATGTTCAGGCTGATGTTCCAAAATATTCAACATGGAAACAGTTTTACACTGATTATAAGAATGGAATTTCAATACCGTTTAAAAATTATGTATCTTTAAACAATATTGCAAAATATACTTCAAATACATATCCGGGATATGATCATCACAGAATACCTGACGAGATAAGGGCGGACGCATTTATTAAAGATATTAAAAAAGCAACTGACAGTAATTTCCCTGATTTTACCATAATGGCTCTTCCGGCTGACCATACTTCTCATCTAAAACCTGGATATCCGACACCTGCGTCAATGGTTGCGGATAATGATTTGGCTTTGGGGAGAATTGTAGAAGCCGTTTCGCACAGCCCTATATGGAAAGATACTGTAATTTTTGTATTGGAAGACGATACCCAGGACGGCTGGGACCATGTTTCTTCATACAGAGGTCCTGCATGGGTTATCAGCCCTTATTCAAAAAAACACCAGGTAATTCATACTTTTTATACACAGTTATCGGTTTTGCATACTATAGAAAGAATTTTAGGAATTCCTCCTATGAATATTAATGACGCAACTGCCCCTGTTATGTACAGCTGTTTTACAAATAAACCTGATTTCACCCCTTATACGCATGTTAAAAACCAGATACCTCTTGATAATATGAATCCAAAACCTGATGAGTTAAGTGGATTGGCTCGTAAATGGTCTCAAATAGCATCAAAATTGGATACAAAAATGGATAATTCAGCAAATGATGATTTGCTCAATAAAATGATTTGGTATTCTGCAAAAGGCTATAATACGCCTTATCCTTCAAAATATGTTATAAAAAGCAGCCATATAGACGATGACGATTAAAATCACGGAAAATTTTCCGTGTATTTTCAGGGAATGAGCAATGAAATATAAATCAATTTTTATATCCGATGTGCATTTAGGGACAAAATATTCAAAGACAGAAAAACTTCTTTCATTTATGAGGAAAAATGAATCTGAAAATCTTTATCTTGTTGGTGATATAATTGATGGTTGGGCATTAAAAAGAAAAATAAAATGGGCTCAGTCCCACTCAGATGTTATTCAAAAACTTTTAAGAAAAGCAAGAAAAGGAACAGAAGTTTATTATATCACCGGAAACCATGATGATTTTTTAAGGCCTTTTTTGCCAGTGGTATTGGGGGAGAGAACCCATATTTTAAATGAGGCTGAATATGATGCAATTAACGGTAAAAAATATTATATTACACACGGTGATTTTTTTGATTCTATAACTATGACAAAAAAATGGCTCTCAATCCTTGGAGATTACAGCTATGAAATTCTGCTTCATTTAAACGACCCGATTAACAGAATCAGAAAAATCTGTGGAATAAACAGATACTGGTCACTTTCAAAATATATGAAAGACAATGTCAAATCTTCTGTCAATTTTATAACCGATTTTGAAAATGTATTGGCGCAGTATGCAAAAACAAATAAATATAATGGTATAATCTGCGGGCATATTCATAAAGCTGAAATAAGAAAAATAGGGGATATTGATTATATGAACTGCGGGGACTGGGTGGAATCCTGCACTGCTTTGGTTGAAACGTATGAGGGGGAATGGAAAATAATTGAATGGTTAAATTATGAAAATTAATCTGGCACTTTCAGGCGGAGCCTTCAGAGGGGCTTTTCATTTAGGGTTTTTGGAAGCTATTGATTCAAAGATAGATATAAATGCAATTTCAGGCAGCAGTATAGGTGCATTAATCGGTGCAAGTTATGCATGCGGGGTAAAACCTCAAAAACAGCTTGAACTTTTAAAATCAAAAGCGTTTAAAAAAGTTTTTAAATTCAATTCTCTTACTAAAGGCTTTTTTAAAATAGATATAAATTCAGAGATTGCCAAAAAATTTATTCCACTTTCAACTTTTGAAGAACTTAACATTAAAACATATGTAAATGCACTCGATTTAAACAGCGGAAAAATTATCTACTTTGAAAAAGGTGATTTAAAAAAGGCTGTTTTGGCTTCAAGTGCCATAATGCCTTTTTTCCCTCCGGTTGAGCTGGATAATCTTTTTTTGGTTGACGGGGGGATTAAGGAAAACCTGCCTGTCGGTGTTTTTAAAGAGGGGATAATTGTCGGGGTTGATTTGTTTCCTTTAAAAAAAGAGTTTAAAAAAAGCTTTTTTGGAATTTTAAAAAGAATGTTTTATCTTTCATGGAGGGTTTCGTCAGAGGGCAGCATTAAAAAGTGTAATTTTTATATAACCGATGAAAGACTTTCAGATTATAAGCTCTGTTCATTTAAAAATTTTGACGATTTGTTTGAAATGGGGTATGAGAGGGGAGAGGAGTTTCTTAATTCTTTTTAAAAAGGCTCAAAAAAAGTCCGATACTTGCAATAATTACAATAGCAGGGGTTGGGGCGATGTCGTATTTTGCACTTATAAAAATTCCGGCGGTTGTAAAAACTGCGGCTAAAACAGCACTTAAAATAATCATTTTATAAAATTTATCTGTAAATCTTTCGGCTATAAGAGGCGGAATTGTAAAAAGAGCTAAAACCAATATAATTCCAATGGCTCTTACGCTCATTACAATACTAAGAGTCGTAAGAATTAAAAACAGTGTATAAATAATATTTGCGTTTATCCCCCTTAAATATAAAAATTCCCTGTCATAACTCATTGCAAGAAAATAGTTATATAAAAAAATTATAGAAATTAACAAAATAAAATCAACTCCTATCATATATTTTAAATCATTTGAATCAACAAGTAGAATATTTCCAAACAGATAACTTAACACGTCTGAATGATACCCTGGAGCCAAGGATAAAAATAAAATTCCCAAACTCATTCCAAGCGCCCAGATAACACCTAAAAAACTGTCAAGCCTATGGGGATATTTTATGGAAATAAATGCCAAAATCAGTGTTAAAAAAATGGCAAAAACAGTGGTTGTTAAAAGTACGGAACTCCCAAGAAAAATTGCAAGTCCTATTCCTCCAAAACTTCCATGGGCAATACTTCCGGTAATTGCTGAAGCTTTGTTTATAACTATCAGTGAGCCTATTATTCCAATTGCAATGCTAAGAAGAATTCCTGCATATACTGAATTACTTATTAAATCCCACATTTTTTTCCTTTAAAAAATCCATAAGCTCAATTTCGCAAAAATGCTTGTCTGTTGGAATATTAAGTTTTGGACCTTCGTGAATTACGGCAGTTTTATTAATATAAGCTATTTTATCAACTTCTTTAAATAATATTTTAATATCGTGACTAACAACAATACGTGTTATTTTAATATTTTCTATTAAATCAAGAATTTCTTTTTGTCCGTTTATGTCTATTGCGCTTGTAGGCTCATCCATTATTAAAATTTTAGGCTCGGTGACAAGTGCCCTTGCAATTAAGACTTTTTGCCTCTGGCCTCCTGAGAGATCGCTTATTTTTTTATTTTTAAGATTTTCTATTTTTAATTTTTTAAGGATATTTACTGCTTTTTCCTTGTCTTCTTTTGAATAAAAAAATTTACCTTTTTTAACTCTTCCCTGAAGCACTATATCAAAAACGGTTATTGGAATATCAAGGGAAAAGGTTGTATATTGGGGAACATAACCTATTAAATTTCTGGCTGAAAGCGGGGATTTATTATAAATTTTAATTTCCCCTTTATCTGGTTTTAAAAATCCTAAAATCAGTTTTAAAAGGGTGGTTTTTCCACCTCCGTTTGGCCCGATAATAGCTAAAAACTCTTTATCATCAAGAGTTAAATTAATATTTTTCAATATCCATTCACTATTATATTTAAAGAAAAGCTCTTTTATTTCAACCGCTTTCATTTAAGGGCTTTAATGAGTTCTTTAATGGTATATCTCGGATCTTCATTCAAAGGACTTATCACATAAGTTTTGGCATTTATTTTTTGAGCGATGATTTCGGCATATTTTTTAGGAAATTCCGGTGAAATTATTACTGTTTTTATATGATTTTCTTTTGCTGTTTTCAACACTTTATTAAGATATGAAAAGCTTGGTTCTTTACCTTCTTTTTCAAGAGCAACTTCTTTTATGTGAAAATCCTGGCTGAAATGATAAAATGCCGGGTGGAATGTAATAAATGATTTTTGATTTATATTTAAAAATCCTTCTTTTTCCAAAGCAGCTAAGGAATTAATATATTTTATATAATTATTTAAATAAAATTCTTTGTTTTTTGGATCTGCTTTAATTAATTCATCTAAAACAACTTTTGCTTCAAGCTGTAGTTTAGCAGGGCTTAGCCATATATGCGGGTTGGGTTCTTTATTTAAATATTTTCCAAAATATACCACTTTTATATTTGGATTTGTTTCTTTAATTTTGTTTATATATTTTTTATCAAAAGGCACTCCGATTGTAAAATAAACATCTGAATTTTTAATGTTTTTAAGCTCTTTAAAACTTATTGAATAGGTTGCAGGGCTGCTTCCGGGAGGTACCATTACATAAACATTGGCCTTTTCTTCGGCAATAGCTTTAACAACGCCTTTTTGGGGTAAAACCGTTACACTTATGTTTAAAGCAAAACTGAAAATAGGCAGTAATAAAATTAAAATTTTCCATTTTCCATTATCCATTTTCCATTGTTTTTTTGCATTCATTGCATATTCCTTTAAATTTAATTTCAACTGAATCTATTTCAAAATCCGTATATTTGGTTAGACTTATTACATCTTCAGGCTTTAAAGCATTCAGGCAGTAAATTTTTTTACATATTTTGCATTCAAAATGTGGATGAATAGGATTGTGAATTTTACAGTTTATTTCATAAAAACTAATGCCCTCGCTGTTTTTTATTTCTCTTATTATCTTTTTTTTAAGTAAGGAATGTATGTTTCTGTAAACAGTTGCTTTATCTACATTTAAATTTTTTTGCAACTCTTTTGCAGAACAGATACCTTTTTGTAACAATTTAGCTATTTTTAACTCTGTTTTTTTAAGATTTAATAACTTTTCACACATGTTGAAATTATATCAAAAATGCAACTTGGTTGCAATACTATTTTATTATCCCTTTTTTTAAAGGGACAAATTCACAGGTCTCAATTTCTTCTTTTTTTCCGTTTTTATAAAATTTTGTAATTATCTGTTTGTTACCTTTATTAATTGGGGCTAAAATAAAACCGTTATTATTAAGCTGGGTGAATAATTCTTCCGGTATCTCTTCTGTTGCAACGGAAAAAAGTATTCTCTCATAAGGGGCAAATTCTCTCCAGCCAGCTCTTCCGTCGTCGCATTTTATATTTATATTAAAGAGTCTCATTTCTTCAAACCGTTTTTTTGCTTCTTTAACAAGTCTGCAGATTCTTTCAACTGTAAAAACGCGTCTTACAATTTTGCTTAAAATTGCCGCCTGATATCCGCTTCCGCTGCCTATTTCCAAAACTTTGTCAGTCCCGTCCAATTCAAGCAGACAGGTCATTTTTGCAATGGTTAAAGGGGAGGAAATTGTAGATTGTTTATCAAGAGGGAGGGGGGTAATTTCATAAGTATGTTTTTCCAAGCCGGCAGGCACAAAAAATTTTCTGTCAATTTCACAGAATGCTTTGTAAATAGCGGGTGAAAAATTTACAAAATCGGCTAATTTATCTGCTAATATATGATTCATTTTATTCCTATGTCAAGTTTTTTTCTGATTTTTTGGTTTTTTTCCAAATCAATAAAAGTGATTATTTTTTCGTTTTTAAATTCAACACCTTCACCCCAAGCATCAAAACTGCATCCGTAAGGCTTTTCATTTGCACTGTTTACCGCCAATACCTGGGACTGGGAGGAAAGAGCCAGGGCTTTATTAAGAGTTTTAAAGTGCTCAATTCTCTCTTTTCCCCATCTTGAAGGAGCTAAAATCAAATCAATGCCTTTAAATTTTTCCCAATACTGGGTAAATCTGATTTCAAAACAGATAAGACTTGCTATTTTTAAACCTCTCCATTCAAAAACATCCGGTTTTCCGCCTACTTCAAAAAATTTTTTTTCATATCCGAAAAGATTATATTTGGCTCTTTTGTAAACAAGACCGTTGTCAAAAAAACAAAAACAGTTTTTGTTTTCTAAAATAATACTCATAGCAAATGCTTTATTTATTTTTGAAAGTTCATCTATTGCAAATTCACCGAATTCATTAGCTTTTTTCCAGTTTTTATAATCAAACCCGGTTAAACAGACTTCCGGAAAAAGAAGAAAATCGGAAGAGGAATTTTTTATTATATTAATAACTTTTTCTAAATTTTTTTTATAATCATCGGTTGTATAAAAATTAACTAATTCAACTTTTAACTTTTCACTTTTCACTTCCATACACTCTTTTATAAATTTTGTCTACATTTCTCGTATAATAATTGTAATCAAAAAGACTTCTTATTTCATCCTCTTTCATAACTTTTCTCAAATCCTCATCTTTTAGCAGGTTTTCCAAAAACAGGCTCTCACCTTTGTCATTGATTGGTTTTTTTCCTTTTTGAAGCTCCTCCCATACTTTCATTGCGTTTCTTTGAACTATTTTATAAGCGTTTTCCCTGCTTATTCCTTTTTTGGGAAGTTCTAAAAGAACTCTTTGAGAAAATACAAGCCCTCCCGTTAAATTAAGGTTTTTCATCATATTTTCCGGATATACCAAAAGATTTGCAATAATATTATTTAGTCTGTGGAGCATAAAATCGGTGGTAACAAATGCGTCCGGCAGCCAGAATCTCTCAACCGAGCTGTGGCTTATGTCTCTTTCATGCCAAAGGGCGACATCTTCCATTGCAGGAATAGTATAGCTTCTGATAACCCTTGCTAAACCTGTAATATTTTCGCTAAGAACGGGATTTCTTTTGTGCGGCATTGCGGAACTTCCTTTTTGACCTTTTGAAAAATATTCTTCCGCTTCATAAACTTCCGTTCTTTGAAAATGTCTTATATTTACCGCTATTTTTTCCACTGTGCTTGCGAGCAGTCCCAAAGATGAAGCAAGGCGCGCATATCTGTCTCTCTGGATTACCTGATTTGAAATAGGAGCCGGTTTAAGACCTAAAAATTCACATGTAAGCTCTTCAAGCTCAATCGGAGCGTGGGCAAAATTACCCATAGCACCGCTTAATTTTCCGACACTGATAACGTCAAGTGTTTCTTTTAAATTTTTAAGGTGTCTTTTCATTTCTTCATACCAGATGGATAAAACAAGCCCAAATGTAATAGGCTCCCCGTGAATTCCGTGGCTTCTTCCAACCATTAACGTATATTTATGCTCCATTGCCCTTTTTTTAATGCTTTCCATTACCATTTTTACATCATCAATAATTATTTTAAGAGAATCTCTCATTTGAAGGGCTGTTGCTGTGTCAATAGTGTCTGAGCTGGTGAGGGCATAATGGACCCATCTGCTCTCCTTTCCCAGGCTTTCAGCCACGCTTGTTAAAAATGCTATTACATCGTGTTTTGTTTCTTTTTCTATTGTCTCAATTCTTTTAATATCAAATTTTGCATTTTCAATAATTTTTTTTGCATCAACATCCGGAATTAAACCCAGTTTGTTCCATGCTTTTACCGCCGCTTTTTCAACTTCCAGCCATGCGCCGTATTTAGCTTCCTGGCTCCACAGTTTTTTCATTTCACTCCTGGCATATCTTTCAACCATATATATCCTTTTTTTTGATACAATTATACAATAATATAGTACATAGTGAGTAGTGAGCTTGCCCGGCCGCTTGCAAAGCGGCGTGGTTGTGAGTAGTAATAATAAAAGGATAAATTATGCCGGATATGGGCTTTAGCGAAATTTTATTTGTGGCGGTTATAGCCATTATTGTTTTGGGACCGGAAAAACTTCCGGATGCCATGAGGGATTTGGGAAGACTTTTTATAAAAATAAAAAAAATGTGGAGGGACGCAACGGCTGATATCAGAAGAGAGCTGGAACTTGAAGAGATGAAAACGGAAATGGAAGAATATAAAAAACAGCTTCAGGAGCTTCAAAATAAAGTAAGCGGTGAAGTAAACGATATAAAAAGCTCCCTGACAAGTCTTGATGAACTTACGGCAACAGGAAATACAAGGGATTTTTCAGATATGATAAGCTCCAATGAAAAAAAAATGGATAATATAAAATGTAAAATGGAAAATGAGGGTAAAAATAATGAAAAATTAGAAAAAAATGAAAATAAAGAAAAATAATTATCCATTTTCCATTATCAATTTTACATTAGGATAATTATGGGTTTTGTAGTTAAAGAATTTGAAATTGAAAATCAAAAAATACTTGATTTTTTAATTGAACTCGGATTTGGTATGCGTGAAGCCAAAAGGGCGATTGACAGGGGCAGGGTCAGTTTAAACGGAAAAAGGGTGAGTGAAAAATCCGCAAGAGGCAGCGGTATTCTTAAAGCCATAGTGTTCGAGCCCAACGGTTACGGACTAAAACCTGTTTTTGAAACAACCCATTTTGCAGTTTTTGACAAACCGAGCGGGGTTGCTATTCATCCAAAAAAACTGGCTAACACCAAAAGTCTTCTTGATGATGTAAGGGTACTCTGGGGAAGAGATGCAAATTTGGTCCACAGGCTTGATCGAGAAACGAGCGGACTTGTAATGGCGAGTAAAAATAAATTTGCCGAGAGCGTTTTAAAACGCTCTTTTCAAAACAAAGAAATAAAAAAAAGTTATCTGGCCCTAATCAGGGGGCATTTGGATAAAATTATGACTATTAAAAAACCCATTTTGGCAAACAGAGATGAAAATATAAAAGTTAAAGTAATGATTCATCCCGAGGGTAAAGAATCAATAACCATTATAAAGCCCGTTAAAAAAATAGGAGACAACACACTTGTTGAATGTGATTTGTTAACAGGCCGCCAGCATCAGATAAGGGTGCATCTTTTCAGTATAGGCCATCCGGTTGTGGGGGATCCGTTATACGGGGTGGGCAATGAATTTGCCGACAGATATTTAAATAAACAGATAAGCGAAGAAGAGAGAATTAAAACAACCGGGGCAAAAAGGCTTATGCTTCATTCTTACAAGCTTGAATTTTATTTTATGAATAATAAATATGTAATAAAAAGCGATAAATTTTTAGAAATATTGGCACTGGCTAAATAAGTTCAACAAAAAGTGCAAATTTTTTCCTTTTCGCAAAAGCTAAAAAGCATTAACTCGCTACGCTCAAACAAAATGCTTTTTTTAACACTTTTTCTTCACTCAAATTTGCAATTGTTTCACTTTATTTAGTCAGTGCCGAAAAAATTAAGCTAACTTTAAGCTTTTTCTGATATAATTTTAGCTCAATTTCACCTCCTTAAAAGTTTTTAATAATTACCTCCTCTTTAAGCCCTTCCGGGCTTATAAAAGAGATTTAAATTCATTAAAAGGCATAGGCTTATAAAAATAAAATCCCTGGATATAATCACACTCGGCATTTTGGAGCAGTTTTAACTGGTTAATGTTTTCTACACCCTCGGCTATTGTTTTCATATTAAATTTATGGGCAAAATCAATAATTGTTTCAACAATGGCATAATCTTTTTTTGAGTTTTCTATGTTTCTTACAAAAGATATATCAATTTTTAAATAATCAGCCGGCAGATCTTTTAAATAACTAAACGATGAATAACCCGTTCCAAAATCGTCAATTGAAAGTCTGAATTTTTTATTTTTAAAATAATTGAATATTTTCTTGGTATATTCAATATCTCCCGCTATTTCCCTTTCAGTTAATTCTATATTTATAGGTAAATTGTGTATTTTTTTAAATAAATTTTTAATATGCTCTTCATCTGTTAAGGATTTACCTGAAATATTAAAAGAAAGGGGTATGTTTATCTGTTGCAGATATTCTAAAAATTTTGGAAACATCTGTTTTTCTATTGTTTTTATAAATCCGCTGTTTTCGGCATAATCAATAAATTCGTTTGGATAAATAATTTTATTTTCATGTTTTATTCTAATTAATGTTTCGGCTCCAACTATTTTAAAATTTTTTGAATCAACATACGGTTGAAAATAATATATAAATTCTTTGTTTTTTAAAGCGGTTTTTAAAAGATTTTTGGTTTGTGTATATTTTAAAATCTGTTCGTTGATTTGTGAAGAAAAAAATTCGTATGTAAATTCTCCTTTTTCTTTTGCAAGCTCTAGTGCTAAATAAGCTTTATCTAATAATTTTACTATGTCGGTATCATCATTGGGATATAGAGCAATGCCTATATTGACAGCAATTTTGTTTTGAAACTCTTCTAAAGTTTTTATTTTTGTGTTGAAATTTTTAATTATTGAAAGAATTTCGTCTAAAGACTTATATTTTATAAAAACTGCAAATTCATCTGCTCCTATTCTTGCTATAATATCTTCTGTATGGAAAAATGTTTTTAAAAATTCAGCAAATTTTCTTAAAATATAATCGCCTTGTTCAATACCGTTTAACTGGTTAAATATTTTAAAATCTTTTAAATCAATTAATAATAAGGCATATCTGTTTTTTTTGTCAATAGAATTTAAAATTTTATATATAAATTCGTTTCTGTTTGGCAGTTTTGTTAAAAAATCTTCTTTTAATTTTTTTTCTAAAATCTTTTCTTTTGTTATGTCTTCACCCAAAGAAATATAATATTTTTTCCCTTCATGTGAAAAAACAGGTATTATTTTGTCTTTTAAATAAAATAAATTTCCATCTTTTTTTCTGTTAATTATAACCGTTTCAACAGGGATGTTTGATGTTAATTTGTCCCACATGATTTTAAAATATCTGATAGAATGAAAGCCTGATTTAAAAATTCTTGGATTTTTTCCTAAAAGTTCCTCTGCTTTATAACCGCTTATTTCTTCAACGCTTTTATTTGTATATAAAATATTTGCATTTTCATCTGTAATAACAATCCATGAATAAGTTTTGTCAATGGCTTCTTTTAGTAAATCAAGAAGAGTGTAATCTTCTATTTTTTTAATGGCATATTCAATGTCTTCTTTTATCTCTTTAAAAATTGATAAACAAACTTTATTAAAATAATTTTTGTATTTTACGCATAAACCAATGCCTGCGTCCATTTTGCCGTTTTTATAAATTGGTATAAATAATGCTGAATGAAAATTATTGTCAATTAATTGTTTTAGTAATTTTTTATTTGGGAAATTAACTGAATTTATATCATTTATTATCATTATTTGATTTTTAAGAATATATTGTGTAGCCATACATTTGTCTGAATATTTTGGGTCGGTTTCAAAAATTTCTGCTAAATACTCTAAAAACTCTTTTTTATAATCTCCTTTGCAGTATTTCAACTCCATTTTTGTAAAATTTTCATTTTTTGTGGCAATACATACAAAATCAAATGTTTTTTGATTGTAAAAAGATTCCATAACGTTTTTATATATTTCATCTTTAGAAGAGAGTTTTATTATAATTTGATTTATATTTTTTAAAATTTCAAGCAAATTTTCCTTTTTTATTTCTTCTGTAATATCTATTGCATAAATTAGACCTGCAAACGAATCGTTTAATTTTATTGTCTGAGAATAAATATTTACTAATTTAAATTCATTGTTTTTATTTATAACTTGCAAACTTTCATATGTTTTTGAAAAAAATTCTCCGTTTAATCTTTTTTTTATAGTATTTAAAATTTCATATTTTTTTTTATTTAATTTAAATATTGATTCTGGGGAGAAATTTTTTAATTCATTTTGAGAATATCCTGAAATTTCTTGAAATTTTTTATTTGAATAAATTATATTTTTTTGGTATATCATTACACCGATGTAGTTTTGATTATTAAAAATAGAAATTAAATCATTTAAATACATTTAATTTCTCCTCATTTTTTCAAATTATAACAAGCTTTTTAGCTGATTAATAATCTCTTCATATTTGTATAATTCATCGGGATTTTGTCTTAAAAAGTTTTCCATGGCTTCTTTTTTGTCAATGGCTTCATCTAAATCAGGGTCAATTCCTTTTTGATATGCACCGATTCTGATTAACACTTCGTTTTCTTTGAGCATTGAATAGAGATATTTAAATTTTTGCGCAAAATTTATATGCTCTTTATCTACCACATTCGGCATTACCCTGCTGGCTGAAGAAAGAATGTCTATTGGAGGATATAGCCCCCTGTCTGTCAGTTCCCTGTTTAAAATAATGTGTCCGTCGAGTATGCTTCTGGCCTGGTCCGCTATAGGGTCGGCCGAAGTGTCGTCTCCTTCCACCAATACTGTAAAAAATGCAGTGATAGAGCCTTTTCCTTTTTCTTTTCCAGCCCTCTCCATTAATTGCGGTAAAAGAATAATTGAGCTTGGAGGATAACCTTTGCTTGTAGGCGGTTCCCCCTGGGCAAGCCCTATTTCCCTCTGAGCCATGGCAAAACGCGTTATACTGTCCATTAAAAAGAGTACGTCTTTCCCACGGTCTTTAAAATATTCCGCCACCGCCATGGCGCTAAACGCCCCGTATTTTCTCATAAGGGCTGAATCGTCGCTTGTTGCCGCTATAATTACCGTATTCGTCAAATCCCCTTTTAAATTATGTTCTATAAATTCCGGGATTTCCCTCCCCCTTTCGCCAATCAGGGCTATTACTTTAACCTGGGCATCACTTCCTTTTACAATCATACTCATGAGTGTGCTTTTACCAATCCCGCTTCCGGCAAAAATACCCATTTTTTGGCCTTTTCCACAGGTTAAAAGAGCGTCTATCGCTTTAACCCCGGTTGAGAAGACTTCATTTATCATGCCTCTTTTAAGGGGGGAAATAGGTTTTTTCATTATAGGATATTTTGTTTCAAAATTTATTTTACCGAGGGAGTCAATAGGATTCATAAACGGGTCAACCACTCTTCCAAGCAGCCCCTCCCCAACAGGAATTTTCATTCCGTTTTCGTCAATATATACCTTGTCCCCTGTTTTAAAACCTTCTAAAAAACTAAAAGGCGTTACCACAAAAGATTTTTCATCGAGGCTTGTTACCATCCCGAGCATTTCCTTATTGGATGAGACAATTTTTACAATATCCCCTATAGAAGGGTTAAGTCCTACGGCTATAAGATTGGTGGAATTTATTTTTTTTACCGTTCCAAACGGAAGGGATAATTTTTTAGAGCCAATTTTCGATTTGATATTTTTAAGCGGCATCGTTTCCTTTCAATTAATTATAAAATTATGGTATTATACACTTTAAAAAAGGATAATGTATGGTTGAAGCAAAAAAAATTGATTCTGCTAATAGTATAATAAAAGCAAACATAGAAAATCAAGATTTGGAAGCAAAAAAAGACAAAATTGCCAAACAAATTGCAAAAAAAGCTAAAGTTCAAGGATTCAGAGCGGGAAAAGTTCCCGTAAAAGTTGTTAAAAAAATGTATGCAAGCGATATTGAAAACGATGCAGTAAGTGAAGCCGTAAGAGATGTTTTAAATGAAGGTTTAAAAGAGCTCGGAATTAAAGATATGATTGCGGAGCCTGATGTGGTGAAATTTGAAAAAGGCGAAGAAAAAATAGAAGTTGAAATTAAAGTATATTCAAGGCCAGAAGCAGAAATAGAAGGTTACAAAGAATGTGTTCCTGAAATTGAAAAAATAGAAGTAAGCGAAGAAGAAATTAACGAAGAACTTGAAAATATTGCAAAAAGCATGGCTGAAGTAAAAGACAGCGAAAAGCAAGTTGCCGAAAAAGGCGATATAGCGGTAATTGATTTTAAAGGCTTTATTGACGGAAAAGAAATGGAAAACGGAAGTGTCGAGGATTATCCTCTTGAGCTTGGAAGCAATTCTTTTATTCCGGGATTTGAAGAACAGATTATCGGAATGAAAGTGGGAGAGAGTAAAAAAATAAAAGTGACTTTCCCTGAAAATTACGGTGCAAAAGAATTAGCGGGCAAAGAGGCTGAATTTGAAGTAACACTTAAAAAAATTCAGGAAAAAATTCCGGCTGAAATAAATGACGATTTGGCTAAAAAATATTTAAATAAAGAAGACGCCGCTTTGGATGATCTTAAAAATCATGTAAAAGAGCTTATTTTAAGCAGAAAAAAAGCCGAAGTTTTCGGACCAAAAAAAGACGAAATACTTGAATGTCTGGTTAAAAAATATGAAATAGATTTGCCTGAGGCCGTTGTTGAAAAAGAACTTGAAATAATGATTAATCAGGAAGCCTCAAAAATGAGTCCTGCCGAAATTAAAGAACTTCAGGAAAATCCTGAAAAAGTTAAAGAACTCAGGGAAAAACTGCTTCCTGAAGCAAAAGACAGGGTAAAACTTACATTTTTGGTTGATACCATAGCCAAAAAAGAAAATGTTGATGTGAGCGATCAGGAACTCTCCCAGGTAATTTATTATGAAGCTTTAATGCAGGGGCAAAATCCTCAGGATGTAATAAAATATTATCAGGAAAACAATTTATTACCTGTAATAAAAATGAATATGATTGAAGAGAAGTTATTAAACAAACTTCTTGATGATAAATTATCAAGTGAAGGATAAAAATTGAGTATATTAATACCTACAGTAATTGAAAAAACGGGAAGGGGCGAGAGGGCGTATGATATATATTCTCGTCTGCTTAAAGACAGAATTGTTATGCTCCAGGGAGAAATTAACGACCATGTTTCAAGCATTATAGTGGCACAGTTACTCTTTCTTGAAGCCGAGAATCCTGAAAAGGACATTTATTTATATGTCAATTCACCTGGAGGTGTTGTAACAAGCGGTATGGCAATATATGATACCATGAATTATATAAAACCTGACGTAGTAACCATCTGTATGGGGCAGGCGGCAAGCATGGGGGCGTTTTTACTCAGCAGCGGTGCCAAGGGGAAAAGATTTGCGCTCCCTCATGCAAGAATTATGATACATCAGCCTTTGGGAGGAGCCCAGGGTCAGGCAACTGACATTGAAATTCATGCGAAAGAAATTTTAAGAATGAAAAAAGAACTTAACAGAATTTTGGCTGAAAATACAGGGCAGAGCCTTAGAAAAATAGAAAAAGACACTGAAAGAGATTTCTTTATGGGTGCCGAGGAGGCTATGAAATACGGGCTTGTAGACAAAGTGCTTAAAAAGAGAGATTAATGCTAAATAAACAAGAAGATAAATATGTAACCCAGAATGTTTCAAATTCTTCTAATAATTCATTGGAAAATTTTGCAAAAAGGGTATTTGACAATCTTATCTCAGACGGGGTCCCCCCCATTCCGTATTATTATAAAGTTTATTTTTTTAATGAGCTGGACAACGAAAATGAAGCATTCAGAAAACAGGTTTATGAATTAATATCTTTGGAAGAGAGTAATGATTTAGAAAAAGATTTGGAATTTGAAATAAAACTTAAAAACGCTTTTAAATATTCAAAAGAGCTTTTAAACCATGTTGCGCTGACATATAAAATTACTAAAAAATTAAAAGAACTGCTTGGTTTACAGCTTAAAGAAACAGCCCACATAACCAACAACAAGGCTTTAATAAAATTGATAAACGGTTTTCAAAACAATTTAAAAATAATCGATGAGCGCCTGAACAGGGAAGTTGAAGAGATTAAAAATTTATATTCCCAGAATGTGGAGGTTTTAAAAGATATCGAAAGTAATTCTGTTTTTGATGCGAGATACGGTATATATAATAAAAATTATTTTTTAAATGAAGTTAGGAAAGAACTTAATTTAATAAATAAATTTCATCATACCAGTTCTCTTATAATGGTTAAAATACAAGATGATATTTTGAGTAAACTCAATTCTGAAAAATCGCGTGTCTTAATCAACAGAAGTCTGGCTAAAATAATGCTTAAAACGTCAAGAAGAACAGATATTGTGGCTACATTCGAAGAAAATATTTTTTCAATGCTTCTTAAACATACCGATGTGATAGGGGCGCAAAAAACAGTTGAAAGACTTTCAGATACGTTGTTAAATACCTCTGTTTTTTTAGAGGGTGAAGAACTTACGCTTAAAATTGTGGCCGGTATAGTAGAGCTTAAGGAAAACAGGGATGTGGAAAGATTTATATTTAAAGCGTTAAATACCCTAAAAGAAGCTGAAAGCAATAAAGAATTATATTCCATTGGAAAGGTAGATTGATGGCAGTGCTTGATATAGTTACATATCCGAATAAAGTTTTAAAACAGATTTCAAAACCTGTTGAAAGATTTGATGGCGAGCTTCATAAATTATTGGATGATATGTATGAAACTATGATTGTTAAAAACGGTGTCGGGCTTGCCGCTATTCAGGTGGCGGTTCCAATCCGTGCGTTAATAATTGATATCGGGGATGAAGAAGGAAAACAGAGTGAAAATTCTAAAATAGAAGTAATAAATCCTGAATTTTTACTTTGGGAAGGAAGCCAAAAAGATACGGAAGGCTGCCTCAGCGTTCCGGATTATTTTGACGAAGTTGAAAGATATGCAAATGTTAAAGTTAAATATTTTGACAGATTCGGAAAAGAGCATATCAGGGATGCCGAGGGGCTACTCAGCGTTGCATTTCAGCATGAGACAGACCATCTGGACGGATATCTGTTTGTAGAAAGACTGGATTATATAAAAAGAAAGAAGTTTGAAAAAGAGTGGAAAAAACTATTAAAACAAAAACGAAAAAAATAAATTCGGCCACACTTGAAGGATTTGGTGCCCAAAAAGTGGAAGTCGAAAGCTCTTTTACAAAAGCTCTTCCAGGATTTTCCATTGTCGGGCTTACAAGCCAGTCAATTCAGGAAAGCAAAGAAAGGGTAAAGTCCGCCCTGCTTAACAACGATTTCGAATTTCCGCCTCTTAAAATCACTATTTCATTATCTCCGGCGGATTTGTCTCTTAAAAGATTATTTTTTTTACATAATTCTCCAGATTTTCAAAAACTCAACAGATTTTTTAAAAAGAATTATAAAAAAGCTTGTCTTTGAAACTATTAAAGAGCTTTTGAAAGAAAAAAGAGGAGGCACTTTAATTATTAATTAAAAAATAAAATTAAAAGTTTAAAGTAAATAAACTAATCAAAAGCTATATTAAAAGGATTAAAAATTAATTTAAATATTTAGCAAATTATTATATCGTTTTTAAACTTTATAGTTTAATTTAGATTATCTGTTTTGATTGTTTGATTTAAAAAAAACTGTATTGCTAAAGAAAGAAAAAAAAATTTTATTGCTTTTATATATTTTATGTAGAAAAAATAGTTGAAAGTTTAAATAACTTTTTAAAACTATCCGTTTTGTAAAAAAAGGAAATAAAAATATGATTATTTTGTTAAACCCAAAAATTAGAAGAAAATATTTTAAAAAGATTACAAAAAGAAATTTTACACTAATATAAATTAAAGAAACAATAATGGCTTTTAATTCAAAATATTTACCAAATGTAGATATTAATGTTCAATGTGATAAAGTATTGCATAAAAAAGCATTTGATATATGTTATTCCTGTAATTTGAAAACTCCTAAAATGGTTTTATATAAAGTATAAAAAGTATTTAAGTATTTAAAAACTTTATAAATTAATTGAGAAAATACTTAATAAAAAAGAAATTGAAAAAATAAAACAAGACATTTAATTTATGATATATTTTTTAAAAAAATTAAATTTAAATATAAATTCAAATAGAAGATTTAATTAAAAATAGTAAATATGTTAGAATATTGACCCAACCTGTGGGAGTGGTAAACGATTATGTAATAAAATATTTTAATAATCAATTTTTGAAAAAATTGTTAATGACAAAACTTTTTTTTATTTTTTGGGAAATAATAAAGAACTGGAATTGTTTTCATAGAATTAGAAAAAAAATTAGAAATGTTTATATAAAAAATAAAAATTTCATTGAAATTTTTAAGAAGAATTTTATATAATTATAAAAGATGAATATATTAATGATTTGAAAAAAGAAAGAGAAATTTTTGATTTAGTATTTTATAATTAATATAAGTTTAAAGAAAAAAATAAAAAATTAAAATAATATAAAAGTTTATAATAGTATTTTTAAAAGCATTGAGAGAGGAAATAAATAAAAAAAGCTAAAAAACAAATTTTTTTAAAAAATTTGGAAATTGAATAAAAGTTAATAATTTTATATTTTTATAAAAAAAATAAAGAATAAAAAACCAATTTACAATACTAGATATTCTAAAAGATTTAAGAATTAAAAAAGAATGTTTTAAGAATATCAAATAAATAATCTAAAAAATGAAATTATATTAACTAAAGATAAGAAATTGAAAAGTTAAAAGAAGAAAAAGATTAATTTTAATTTTAAAAAATTCTTCTTTAAATGCAGGATTTTAAAATATTTTCATAAATACTGTCTAATTTGACGATAAAAATTTATTAAATTTATAAAATTTATAAAAATGAAAACCTTTTTGTTTTTTCAATCTTTTTCAAAACTTTTTGAAAAATAATTATCAATTGAGTTGTTAAGAAAAAAGAGGGAAGCCATTTTGATTTGCCGATAGCTTTAAGTATTCTGTATCATAAAAAAGATATTGATTTGAGAGAATTTTTGGTTTTGGGCGAGCTTGGGCTTGACGGTAAACTTAAAGATACAAATACAATTTTTCCTATAATTTTATCTTTAAAGCCTAAAAAAGTGATAATTCCGCTTGAGAGTGCAGGTAAAGTGTCTAAAATCCCAGGAATTGAAATATATGCTTTTTCGCATATAAAAGAGTTTGAAGAATTTGCTCCAAAAAAAAGTGAAAAAAGTGAATTAAATTATGACTCGATAAATATTAACGGTAAAAAATATTACTATTTAAATGAATTTAAAGAGGATTTTAAAGATGTAATAGGTCAAAACGAGGCAAAAGAAGCGGCTTTGATTTCAGCGGCTGGGTTTCATAATATTTTGTTTGAGGGAAGTCCGGGAGTCGGTAAATCTATGATAATAAACAGAATGAAATATATTCTGCCTCCTATGAGTCTGGAAGAGATACTTGAAGTTGAAAAATATAATTCACTTGAGGGGAAAGAAGTTACATTTAAGCCTGTCAGGCCTTATAGAGCGCCGCATTATTCATCTACAAAAGCAGCAATATTCGGAGGCGGAAGCAGGGGGGCTAAAATTGGGGAAATTGCATTTGCGAACAAGGGGATTTTGTTTTTTGACGAGCTTCCTTATTTTCAAAAAGATGTTTTGGAAAATCTGCGTCTTCCACTGCAGGATAAAAAAGTGTTAATCAGCAGGGTAAATTCAAAAATAGAGTATGAAACGGATATTTTATTTGCGGCGGCTATGAATCCATGCCCCTGCGGAAATTTGTTAAGTCCTCTTAAAGAATGCAGATGCACGGACCTTGAAATCAGAAGGTATAAAAACAGGATAAGCGAGCCTCTTTATGACAGGATTGAAATATATCATCAGATGATTGAAGACGACTCAAAAGATACAATTTCAAGCAAAGAGATGTTTGAGAAGGTTTTAACTGCATTTGAAATGCAAAAAGGTAAATTTAATGCCAATTTAGAAGAAAATTATCAATTTGACTTAGAAAACGAAGCTTATGATATTTTAAATAAAGCCAAAAGAAATTTTGCACTCTCTAAAAGAAGCGAATTTAATTTATTAAAGGTGGCAAAAACCATTGCAAATTTAGATAAAAGAGATAAAATAAAAAAAGTTGATTTATTAAAAGCGTTAAAGTATAGGAAAAGATGAAAGAAATTATCAAAATTTTAACAGAAGAACATAATTTTATAAATCTGTTTTGGAATAATTTTCACAAAATTGACGAAGGCGTTTACAGAAGCGCCCAGATACTTCCCTGGAGGCTTAAAAAAATAATTAAAAAATATAATATAAAAACTGTAATAAATCTAAGAGGCAGCGATAATTATTTATATAAAAAAGAAAAAGAAATATGCGATAAATTAGGGGTTGAATATATAGAGCTTCCAATTTCATCAAGAACACTTCCCAAAATAGAAGAGATGGAAAAATTAAAAGATATTTTAATGAATAAAAACAAAAAACCCCTTCTTTTTCACTGCAAGGCTGGGGCTGACAGGAGCGGGTTTGTTGCAACATTTTATAGAATACTTAAAGGCGAATCTCCAAAAGAGGCTCTCAAAAAAGAACTTAAATTGCAATACGGCTTTATAAGTTTAAGTAAAGCCGGAAGAATTAAGGAATTTTTTTCAAAATATGACGGTAAAAATGATTTTATGGCTTGGGCTGAAAAAAACAGGGATAAAATTCAATCGGAATTCAGTGAAAACCCTTTTGTCGATTTTATATATGAGAAAATTTTAAGGAGAGAGTGATGAGAGAAGTGTTTGAGAATGTCTATTTTTTGGATAAAAAATGTTATGAAAAATATAACTTGAGAGAAGATATTTTAATGGAACACGCAGCTTACGAAATGGCTCTTGAAATATATAAAAGATTTGAGAAAGGAAGCAGTGTAACTATAATTTCTGGTCCCGGAAACAACGGGGCAGACGGGATAACACTTGCAAGAATCCTTTTAGGGGATTATAAGGTTAATCTGTTTTTACCCCTAAATGCAAAATCCGCCATGGCAAAACTCCAGCTTGAAAGGTTTTTAAGAATTGGCGGGAAAGTCAGTAAAAAGATAAAAAAAGCTGATGTTTTGGTGGATGCAATTTTTGGAAGCGGGTTAAAAAGGGATTTAGATGACGGGATAGCGGATGTAGTTGAAAATATGAATGAAATGGATTCTTTTAAAATAGCCTGTGATATCCCAACCGGAATTGATGATAAAGGGAATTTAAGACCTGTGTCTTTCAGGGCAGATGTGACCGTTACAATGGGTGCTGAAAAATTAGCTTTATATTCAGACATGGCAAAAGATTATGTGGGTGAGATTAAAATAGCAAATTTGGGTGTTTCTTTTTCAAACTATATTGAAAAAAGCAGTTTTTTTGTTTTGGAAAAAAATGACTTAAAACTTCCTTTTAGAAATAAACAAAATACTCACAAAAGAAGTTATGGCCATTTAGGTATTTTATGCGGAGAGAAAAAAGGCGCTTCAATAATGGCGGGTATGGCCGCATTTAATTTCGGGTGCGGACTTGTTAGTTTAGTCACTCATAAAGAGGTTAATGCCCCTTATGAAATTATGCAGACACACCATATTGAAAATTTCTCAGCACTTGCATTTGGTATGGGGCTTGGCAATTATTTTGATGATGAGCTTGAAGAAATTGCAAAACTTGATATACCGATGATAATAGATGCGGATATGTTTTATAAAAAAGAGATTTTAAAATTTTTAAAAAAAGATGTTGTTTTAACCCCTCATCCAAAAGAGTTTTCATCACTTCTTAAATTAACCGGTATTGGAGAATACAGCGTAAAAGAAATTCAAAAAAACAGGTTTGATTTGGCATTGGAATTCAGTAAAAAATATCCCGGAGTTGTATTGCTTCTTAAAGGCGCAAACAAAATAATTGTGCATAATAAAAAACTTTTTATTGACCCTCTTGGAAACGTTGCATTGGCAAAAGGCGGGAGCGGAGATGTTTTGGCCGGAATGATAGGAAGTTTATTGGCTCAGGGAGAAAGTTTGCTTGATGCTACAATTAATGCAAGTTTGGCCCACTCGGTTGCAGGAAATTATGAACCGAATTATGCCTTGACCCCTATAAAACTTATAAAAAGACTTGAAGAAATTAATATTTAGCGTATAGTTTTTTAAATTCTTCACAGTTTTTTAATAATTCTTCTTTTTTTCCTTTACATACAATCTGTCCATTTTTAAAAACTAAAATTTCATCTGCATTTTCAATGGTATTTAATCTGTGTGCCACTATAAAAACAAGTTTGTCTTTAAGTTTTAAAATACTATCCATTATTACTTTTTCGCTTTTATTGTCCAGTGCGCTTGTTGCTTCGTCTAAAATTAAAACATCCGGGTTTTTATATAAAGCCCTTGCTATTGCTATTCTTTGTTTTTGCCCTCCGCTTAGATTGCTTCCTCCTTCGTTCAAAACGGTGTATATACCATTTTCCAAACTTTTTACATAATCCCATAAATTTGCTTTTTTAAGTGCTTCGATTATTTTTTCTTCGTTAATTTCTCTTCCGTAGGAGATGTTTGCGGCAATTGTGTCGTTAAAAATGTGAACATTCTGCGGAATATAGGCAATTTTGCCCCTTAAATCAAAAATATTATATTTTTTTATATTTTTTTCATTTATTAAAATTTCGCCGCTGTTTGCATCATAAAATCTTTCAAGCATTGATACAAAAGAACTTTTCCCCCCTCCGCTGTCCCCTACAAGACCTATAATTTTGGGTTTTTTTGTTTCATAGTTTATGTTTTGTAAAGCTTTTTTGTTTCCGTATTTTAAATTTACATTTTTAAATTCTATTTTTTCAATAGAGCTTAATTTTTTATTGCCCGAAATGATTTCAGGTTTTAGATTAAATATTTCTTTTAATCTTTCATTTGCGGCAATTGCATCCTGGAATCTTGAATATGTGTTTGCTATTCTTCTAATCGGGTCTGTCATCATAAAAAGTGCCGTCATAAAAGAAAAAAACGCTCCGACACTCATTTGATTTTCAATTACCTCTTTTCCTCCGATAATAATTACAATTGCGCCTATTGCCGCGGTAAGGGTTTCCAACACCGGAATCAAAACAGCCTGTGTCCGTATGGTTTTAAGATTTATTTTTAAATATTTGAGATTCAGCTCTTCAAATTTTTTTATTTCATATTTTTTTGCGTTAAATGCTTTTATTGTTTCTATGTTCTTAAAAATTTCACTTAGGTGTTTATTTAATTTTGCGGTTTGATTCTGAGCTTCTTTGGATAATTTTTTCAGTTTTTTAGAAATAATGCTAACAGGGTAAATAATAAAAGGCAAAATAATCAGTGCAAAAAAAGCCAATTTCGGGTTTTGATATATTACCACCGCCAAAAGAAAAACAGCCATTAATATATCTCTAAGTAAATTGGCCAAAGAATGGCTAACCGCTCCTTGGATTCTGTTTATATCATTTATTGTTCTGCTGACCAGCTCTCCTGAGTGGGTTTTTTTAAAATAGAGCAGGTCAAAACTTAAAATATGCTTTAAAAATTTATCTCTGATTTGCCTTACAATATCTTCTCCTATGAAGCTTACATAATACTGCTGCAAAACCGAGCCCACACCTTTTAAAAAATAGGCAAGTACAATTGCAAACGGTAATAAATATAATAAACGGATGTTTTTTTCTATAAATATTTTATCAAGTACCGGTTTTACTAAATATGCGGTTGCGGCAGTTGCAAGAGAAACCAAAATCATTCCTATTACGGATAAGAAAATCTGTTTTTTATAATGTTTGTAATAAGGCATATACTCTTTTAAAAATTTAAACACTTATTTCCTTTTTGTTATAATTTTACATATTTTACCAAAAGGAAATAATGGAAGCAATAATAAAACTCAGTTCTCTTGGAGATATAATTCATTCACTTATTGTTTTGCCTAAACTTAATAAAAAAGTTGATTTTTTTGTGGATAATGTTTTTAAAGAAATTTTAGAATATAATCCTTTTATTGAAAATATTGTGCCGGTTAAATTAAGACAAGCAAAAAAACAAAAAAGTTTATATATTAAAGAATTTGTAAGACTTAAATCAATGGATGCGTATGAGAGGGTATATGACCTGCAGGGGCTGATTAAAAGTGCTCTTTTGGCAAGACTTGTCGGTGATATAGTGGTTGGTTTTAAAAATCCAAGGGAGAAAATAGCCAGGTTTTTTTATGATGAAAAAAAAGATGTTTTAGGCGAAATTGCTATTAGAAGATATATCAATCTTTTCGGCTTTGATGATACTCAGTATTTAAAAAATCATCCAAAACTTTTGTTTTATAAAGATAAAGAGTTTGAATTTTTAAGCAAAACTAAAAAAAACATAGTTTTTATAATAGGGGCAAGCTGGGAGTGTAAAAAAACGCCTTTAAAAATATGGGATAAACTGGCAAAACATTTTAAAAATGAAAATATAATTATTCCTTATTATGGGGAAAGCGAAAAAAAAGATGCATTTTTTTTGGCTGAAAATAATTCAAACATTTTGCCGATTAGCTTAAATCTAAATGCTTTAAAAGCATTAATTGATAAGTGTGATTTACTTATTGGAAACGATACTGGTCCTAGCTTTATAGCGTGGGCAAACAATATTAACAATGTGATTTTATACGGCTGTACATATAATAACAAAATTTATGAAAACAAGTTTTCTAAAAGTGTAGAAATGCAAAAAAGCATAAAAAAAGGCTTAATGGTAATGGATAAAATGGATTTAAATCAAATTTTAAAGAAAATAGATGAATTTTAAAGATTTAAGTTATTACGGATTTAATATGTTAGAATTTATAATTAAATATACCCCAATGCCCTTTGTTGATTTTTTAAAAAAAATACTTCTGTTTAGTGTGTATCATTTGGACAATAAAAGGAAAAAAGTAATTTGCATAAATTTAAATTTGGCATATGGAAATACATTAAGTAAAGAAAAAAAAGAAGAAATTACAAAAAAAGTTTATGAGAATTTTATAAATAATCTCTTTGAATTTATCGAACTTTCATTTATTTCAAAAGAAGAACTCAGAAAGAGAATTGAGTTTAAAAATTTAGATAAAATAAAAGAATATTTAAATAAAGGGCCTGTAATATTCAGTGGGGCACATTTTGGTAACTGGGAAATAGCTACATCTGCAATAGGTGCTTTTGTGACGCCTATAAGCGCAGTTGTAAGAAATATAGACAATCCTAAGCTTAATGAAAAAATAAAAAGAACAAGGGAAAAATTCGGAGTTAGAATTTATAATAAAAAAGGCGCTCTTAAAAAATTAATGAGAGATTTAAAAAACAATAAAAGTATTGGAATTTTGGTAGATCAGAATACGGCTGAAAATGAAGGGGTGGAAACAGTTTTTTTTGGCAAAAAAGTTTTACATACACCTTCGGCATGTCTTTTAAGTAAGAAATTTAAAATCCCAATTGTTATGGGTTTTGTTGAAAAAGAAAAGGATAAATGGATTATAGATTTTAAAGAAATTTTTTATGCGGATGATATTAAAAAATGCGTGGATAAACAATCAAAAATTATTGAAGAAGAGGTGAAACAATATCCAGAACTTTGGTATTGGATGCATAGAAGATTTAAACATTTTTATGAAAATGAATACAATAAAAAATGTAGAGTGTAAAATGAAAAGTGGGTTTTACTCATCTGGCTGCTTAAAAAGCGGCCACGATGAAAAATTAAGTGTAGTGATTTTGACAAAAAATTCCCAAAAGTATTTAAAAGAAGTATTAAAAAGTGTGGAATTTGCCGATGAAGTTATTATTTATGACAATGAAAGCACCGATAATACATCAGAAATTGCTAAAAAGTTTAAAAACACTAAAATTTTTATTGATAAGAACTGGGAAGGTTTTGGAGTTCAAAAACAAAAAGCTGTTAATAAAGCTGCGAATAAATGGGTGTTTGTATTAGATAGCGATGAAGTCTTTACTGGAAGTCTTAAAAATGAGGTTTTAAAAACTATTAAAAATCCAAAATATAATGCTTATAAAGTTGCAAGACTTAATAATTTTTTTGGCAAATGGATTAGACACTGCGGCCTTTTCCCTGACTATTCTATAAGGCTTTTTAACAAAGAAAAGTGCAAATTTAATGAAAGAAAAGTGCATGAAAGTGTAGAGTGTGAAAGGGTAGGAGAGCTTAAAAACTATTTTTTGCACTATGCATATGAGAGTGTTGAAGAATTTATTGAAAAGCAAAATAGATACTCAAGCCTTGGTGCAAAACCTAATAAATTAAAAGCCATATTTTCACCATATTGGACTTTTTTTAAGATATACTTTTTAAAGTTAGGTTTTATTGATGGATGGAGTGGCTTTGTAATTGCTAAACTTTATAGTGAATATACTTTTTGGAAATATGTTAAAAAAATGGATAATTGAAAATGGAAAATGGAAAATTGAAAATATTGGTAATAAAATTTAGAAACATAGGAGATGTTTTACTTACAACTCCTTTAATTAAAAATTTAAAACTAAATTACCCTGATTCACAAATTGATTGTGTAGTAAATAAAGGCACAGAAGAGATGCTAACGCTAAATCCAAATATTAATAATATTTTTACTTATGATAGAAGTTATTTTAAATCCCTTCCAAAACTAAAAAGAATAATAGAAGAATTTAAATTTTTAAGAAGTTTTAGAAATTATGATATTATAATAAATACAACAGAAGGCGATAGAGGGGCTTTTATTGCAAAATTTAGCAGGGCAAAAATAAAAATAGGATTTTCTCCAAAAAAAAATATCTTTTTAAAAAATACATTTACTCATAAATTACAAAATCCTCCTTTAATGAGACATATAATAGAGAATAATTTAGATGCTATAAGAATTTTAAATAAAAAAATTTTTGAAAAAAGAGTTAAAATTTTTTGGGATAAAAAAGATGATGAGTTTATTGACAGTTTTAATTTACCTAAAAAATTTGTTCATTTTCATCCGGTGAGCAGATGGCTTTTTAAATGTATAGATGATACAATTTCAGCAAAAATTATTGATTTTATTCAAGAGGAGCTAAATTTAAGGGTAGTTTTAACGGCAGCTCCTGTTGAAGCAGAAATTAAAAAAATAGAAAATATTAAATCTTTATGTAAAACAAATCCAATTGATTTAAGTGGAAAACTTAGCTTAAAACAGACAGCTGCTCTTAATAAAAGGGCTAAATTTTTTATAGGAGTTGATACTGCCATAATGCATATAAGTGCGGCCAACGATATCCCTGTAATTGCATTTTTTGGACCGAGCGGGGCTTTTAATTGGGGGCCTTGGGATAATAATTTAATGGAGAGTGGATATAATAAAAAAAACGGATTTCAAAAAATGGGAAAACATAGAGTTATTCAGGTAGATTGGGATTGTGCTCCTTGTGGGCAGGATGGATGTAATGGAAGCAAGATAAGCGAATGTTTAATAAGCGGACTTGATTTTGAATTTATCAAAAAAAATATAGAGGAAGTAAATGAAAATACTTGAACTTGAATCGTCAAAAGGCTGGGGCGGACAGGAAAAAAGGACTGTCAGGCTTAATAATAATCTCTCAGATGAATTTGAAGTTTTTTGGGGAGTGGAGAAAGATAGCGTTTTATTTAAAAGACAAGAAGAAATAAGAGGTGAATTTTTTGATTTTAAATTAAATAAGATTTATAATTTAAAAACTATTTATCAGTTAGTAAATTTTGTAAAGAATAAAAAAATAGATATTATTTCTACTCATTCTGGAAAAGATGCTTGGATTGGAAACATTGTAGGTAAATTATGCGGTGTAAAGGTAATTCGCACAAGACATCTTTTAACTCCGATAAAAAGTGCAAAAAGTTATAATTTATCAGATAAAGTTGTTTGTGTTAGCAGACAAGTAAAAGAATATTTAGAAAGTGTAGGGGTTAAAAAAGAGAAATTAGAGGTTATTTATACAGGTATTGATACAGATAAGTTTAAACCTTTTAGCGGTTATGATTTAAGAGGTGAATATAATATTAATAATGATACTGTAATTATAGGAATTGTGGCAGTTTTAAGGGCTGCAAAAAGACATATAGATTTATTAGAGGCTATAAAACCTTTAGAAAATATAAAAATTGTAATAGTTGGGAATGGTCCGCAGGAGATGAATATTAAAAATTTTATAAAAGAAAATAATTTAGAAAATAAAGTTTTGATGCTTGGTCATAGAGAAGATATAGATAAAATTTTACCTAATTTTGATATTTTTGTATTGCCTTCAAATCTTGAAGCTCTTGGGACCGCTCTTTTAGAAGCTCAGTCTTGCGGTGTGCCTGTTGTGGCAAGCAGGGTTGGTGGAATTCCAGAGTGTGTGAGTGAAGGTAAGACAGGGTTTTTGTTTGAAAAAGAAAATGTAAATGATTTAAGAGAAAAGTTAATCAAGTTAATAGAGAATAAAAACTTAAGATATGAATTTTCAAAAAATGCAATAGAATGGATAGAAAATAATTTTTCAACTCAAAAAATGGTTAAAGATACCGAAAATTTGTATAAAAGAATTATAAATGAATAGTGTGCCGGTTTTAATGTATCATCATATTTTAGAAAAAGATAGTTTTATTGCAAGTAGCATAGAAAATTTTGAAAAACAGATGAAGTTTTTAGCAGAAAATAATTATAAAACTCTTACAAGCAAAGAATTTTTAGAATTTAAACAGGGCAAAAAAAAATTTAAAAAAGCTGTTTTTATTACATTTGATGATGGATGGAGGGATAATTACTATTTTGCATATCCTGTTTTAAAAAAATACAATTTAAAAGCCACAATATTTTTAGTAACTGAATGGATTGAAAAAGCAAGTGAAAAAAAATCAGAATTTAAACCTCTAAAACATAATGAGGCTAAAAAAGAAGTCCAGATTAATCCTTCATCAGTTATTTTAAATTGGAATGAAATAGAAAAAATGAGTGATGTTTTAGATTTTCACTCACATACTCATTCGCATAGGGATTTTTATTTTGGTAAAGAATATTCGTGGGAAGAAGAGTTTGAAAAATCAAAAGAAATTTTAAAAAATAGGCTTGGTGTTGATTCAAAACATTTATGCTGGCCAAGAGGAAAATATGATAATAATTTGATAATGTTAGTAAAAAAAAATTTTAAAATTTTTTATACTACAAAAAGAGGAATTAATTTAGCTGATAATAATTTAGATGAAATAAAAAGAATAGCAATAAAAAAAGATGATAGATGGCTAAAAAAACAGATAAAAATTTTTTCTAATCCAATTTTTGGATATTTATATTCAAAGGTAAAACCTGAATGAAAATTTTGCTTGTTAGAAATGATAATATTGGAGATTTAATTTGCACAACTCCTGCTATTGAAGCTTTAAGAAAAAAATATCCTGATGCTCAAATTGATATAGTGGTAAACAGTTATAATTTTTTAGCAATTAATAAAAATCCTTTTGTGGATAAAATTTATGTTTACATAAAACCAAAGCATAAAAAAAATTTATCTGATAAAATTAAAGCATTAGGCGGTAAGATAAAAATTATGAGTGAAATTTTTTTTGAAAAATATGACGCGGCAGTTGTTTTTAGAAGCGGATATTCAAGTTCGGCTGAGCAGTTTAGTAATATAAGTAGAGCTAAAATTAAAATTGGTGTAAAAGATATTAAAAACAGGGATAATTTTACACATCACATTATTCCAAATCCAAATGAGCATGAAGTTGAATTTTGTTATAGATGTTTAGAACCTTTGAGAATTAAACAAGGTGATGAAAAAATGTTTTTTTATATGCCTGAGAATTTTAAGAAAAAATATAAAGGTTATAAAAATTATATTTTGTTTCACATCTCTTCAAGAATTAAAGAAAATAGATATTCTAAAGAAAAATTTAAAGCAGTTATTGATAAATTAGATGAAAATATTATAATTACAGCAGAACCAAGTGATTTTGAAAATGCAAAATGGCTTGAAGAAAACAGTAAAGCTAAATGGATAAAAACTGAAAGTCTTTTAGATTTAGCCGGGTTAATCAGCAATGTAAAATTATTTGTTAGTCTTGATGGCGGGGCTATGCATATAGGACCTGCTCTTGGAGTTAAAACAATTGCAATTAGTGGCAAAACAAATATGAATAAATGGTATCCTTGGGGATATAAAGATTTGGTAACTCAGGATGAAAGTAAAATTGCTGGAAATATTGAGCCTGAAATTGTTGTTGAGAAAATTAAGGAGAATATTTGAGTTTGTTTGAAAAAATAATTAATCTGTTTTTATCTCCTGCAAAATCTATAGAATATTTAAAAATTAATGATAATGATAATTTTGTAGTTATATCAAATACCGCATTAGGAGATACATTACTATCAACTCCTGCTATAAAATCACTTAAAAAATCTTTTCCAAATAATAAAATTATTGCAGTTTTAAAAAGCAATTTTTCACCATTATTTAGAAATTTTGAATATATAGATGAAATAATTGAATATAATGGCAAATATAATGATTTTTTTAAAATAATGTTTAGAATAAAAAAATATAATCCAAAAATTACTTTAATTTTTCATTCAAATTCTCCACAGGATATACAATTAGCTGTTTTAAGTGGCAGTGAATATATTTTAAAACACCCTACTAAAAATTATTTAAAAAAATATTTATCGTATGATTTTATAAAAAAAAACCAACATGCTATAGAAGATAGATTAGATTTAATCAAAAAAATAGGTGGAAAAATAATTGAAAAAGAGATGAAAATAGGAAATGTTTTAAATAAAGAATATTTACAATTTAAGAATTATATTGGTTTTCAAGTAGGGGCTGCTGATGTTTATAAGATGTGGCCGATTGAAAGATTTAGTAAATTGGCTGAAAAATTATTAAAAAATAATGAAAAAATTGTAATATTAGGCACTCAAAACGAAAAAAAATTGGGAGATAAAATAATACAAAATGTTGGCAATAAAAATATTGTAAATATGTGCGGAAAAACAAATATTATAGAGTTAGCAAATATTGTAAATAATTTAAAGATGTTAATTACAAATGATACAGGCACAATGCATTTGGCGATTGCACTTAAAACTCCTACGGTTTCACTTTTTTCAGCTACAGATTCAAAAACTATAGGACCTTATCAGGATTTAGAACTTCATAAAGTTATTCAAAAAAATGGCAGTTTTGTCCAAAAATTGCCTAAAAAACAAAGAGACAATTCTGCAATGCAATTAATTGATGTAAATGAGGTTTTTGAAAAATATGAGGAATTAAATAATTATTTAAAGAGCAGAAAATGAAATTTTGTATGTATAACATAACTACAACCATAAAAACTGGCGGAATTGAAACTTTTTACTGGGAAGTTGCTAAAGAATTAATAAGACAGGGACATGAAGTAGAAATAATCTCAGGCAAAGGAGACTATATAAAATATGTTGAAATTCCTTTGAAAATGTTTGATTTTATTCCAAGAGATAAAATTATTGATTTAGGAAACAGATTTAGGAAATGGTGGGAAAGGGTAAGTTTTTTTAGAAATGCATATTCTTATTTAAAAAATAAAAAATATGATATTTTTTTAATTCATAAACCACTGGATTTTTTTACATGTTATTTTATGAAAAAAATAAATCCTGAAATAAAAACTGTTTTTGTTTCCGGTGGGGAAGATTTTTATGGATTTGATAAATTTTTTTCAAAATATGTAGATTATATGTTTGCAGTAAGTAAATCAAATAAAAAAATAATTGAAAACAGATACAAAAGAAAAGTGAAAGTTTTATATAATGGTGTTGATATAGAATTATTCAAAGCAGATAAACAAATTAGAAACGATATGCGTAAAAAATTTAATTTGGAAAATAAAAAAATTTTATTAAGTGTTGGAAGAATTGTTGGATTAAAAGGTTTTCATTTAGCAATTGAAATATTGCCTGAATTACCAGAAAATTTTATATATGTTTTAATAGGTAAAGGAAAAGAATTAGAAAATTTAAAGAAATTAGCAAAAAAATTAAATGTAGAAAATAAAGTTTTATTTTTAGGTGAGATTGAAAATAAAGAGCTTTATAAATATATAAATATAGCTGATATATTTATTCAACCAAGTATTGGAAAAGAAGCTTTTGGAATAACTTTAATTGAAGCTATGGCTTGTGGAGTACCTGTAATTGCAAGCAATAATGGGGGTATGAAAGAAATAGTAAAAAATGGAGAAAACGGATTTTTATTTGAAATAAACAATAAAGAAGAATTAAAAGAAAAAATATTAAAAGCTATGAATATGACATTTAATACAAGAGAATATGTTAAAAATAATTTTACATGGGAAAATACGGTAGATAATTTATTAAAGGGGATTGGTGTTGAAAAATAAGTTAGATTATATAAAAATATTTTTTTTAAGCCTTTTTCTATTTGTATTTTTAATAAATGGATATACTCCAATAAAATATATTGGTTTATCAGGGGCTGTTTTATTTTATTTGATAGATTTGTTTTTAAATTTTGATAAAATAAAAAAAATTTATATTGAGTATTACCAAGATGAAAAAACTCTTTTTATTCTTTTTAGTTTTATTTTAATTTCAATTATTATTTCTATTATTTTTTCTTTTTCTAATTCTTTGCCATCATGGAAAGAGTTTAGAGTTGAGTTTTTAAATATATTTTTGTTTATGTTAGTTTCATTAAGTGTAGAAAAAAAAGAATTATTAAAAAATATATTGTTTATTGCTACAATATGTGCTTTTGTATTTGATGTATTTAAATTTGCGTATGAGTATATTAAAATTAATCCTAAGTTAGATTTTTCTATAAGGCTTGAAAGAATAGCGGCTGTATATTTTGATATATTGATTCCTTTTGTGTTTATTTCTTTGTTTTTAATAAAAAATAAAATTTTTAAACTTTTATTAAGTATAATTTTTTTATTTGGATTATTTGAATTATTTTTAACAGGGGCAAGAGGTGCATGGGGTACAGTTTTTATTGAAATATTTTTAATTGCAGTAGTATTAAGTTTAAAATTTAATTATAAAAAAATGTTTATTTATTTAGGAATTGTATTTATTTTATTGATAATGGGCGGATATTTAATTTATAAAAATTCTTATTTAATACAAACTAAGATTCATCAGGGGTTAAATCCAAACGGAAGGGATAAAATTGTTGAAACAAGGTTGCCAATTTTTCTAAAACATAGTAATTTGTTTATAGGGGTTGGCGGTCCTGATAATTATCAATATAACAGATTTCTTAATTTTTATCATGCGCCTAAAAAATATGGCGTTCAAGAAGGAAATAACTTTCATTATTGGTCTGATGAACCTTTTTTACTTCAAATTTTTTATAAAGAAGGTATTTTGGGATTAATTGCTTTTTTAGCTTTTAGTATAGTTTTTATTTTTAAATTATATAAAAATTTAAATTTATTTACTTTGGCAATATTAGTGTCTTTTGTTGGATATTATTTTGTAAGAGGATTAGCTGAGGGTAGGAATTTTAAATATTTGATTTTTTATTTTATGCTTTATTTAATATTTAAGGAAAAAGATGAAAATAGCTTACGTATATCCTGAAAAATTGCCATCTAAAAAAGCAAGGGCTATTTCTGTTGTTAATACAGCTTGTGAATTATCTAAAATTGTTGATACTACTTTAATTTATGAAAAAAGTGAGAATAATGTTTTAGATTTTTATGAACTTAGTTGTAATTTAAAATTAAAAGAGTTGCCAAGAAAATTTATTATAAGAAGTAATAAAATTTTTAATTTAAACCTAAAAAAAGAAATAAAAAAATATGATTATTTTTATGTAAGACATTTAAAAACAGCAGAATTTTTAATAAAAAATGGAGCTAATGTTATTTTTGAATGTCATGAAATTTTTCAATTTAAAAATAAAAAAATAGGAGAAATAGAAAAATTTGTTTATGAAAATACTTTAGGGCTTACTTTTATAAATAAAAGTTTAAAAAAAGAAATTAATAATAGTTTTAATGTTTCAAATTTACAAAAAGTTATACATAATGGTTGTGATTTTTTTGAATATAAAAAGAAAGATTTTACTTCAATTAAAGAAATTTTTTATATTGGAAGTTTACAAAAATGGAAAGGAGTTGATTTTTTAGTAGATGTGTTAAATAAAAAAAATATTGTACTTAAAATGATAGGAGATGGAAATAGAAAAAAAGAATTGCTAAATAAAGCTGCTAACAATATTGAATTTTTAGGTTTTAAAAAACCTGAAGAAATTAAACATATTTTATTAAATGAAGTAAAATTAGCAGTAATTCCTAATATTAGTTCTCATTATAATAAATTTTCTACACCTATCAAACTTTATGAATATTTAATGACTTCTAATATTGTTTTGGCCAGTGATTTTGAACCTATTAAGGAAATAATAAAAGATGGAGTAAATGGTTTTTTATTTAAAGCAGGTGATAAAAAAGATTTTTTAAATAAATTGAATTATATATTATCTTTGCCAAAAGAAAAATTGGAAAAAATTTCTAAAAATGCTTATGAAACAGGAAAACAGTTTACTTGGGAAAACAGGGCCAAACAAATAGTTGATTTTATTAAGGAAATTGATGAAAAAACTAACATTTCTTCGTCTTAAAAAAAATCCTTTCGGCGGGGCTGAGAGGTATTTGGAAAGACTTAGTAATGAGCTTAAAAAACAAAATATTGATTATGAAGTAATTTATTGTAATTGTCCTAAAATAATGCCTAGCTTTTTAAAGGCATTTTGGTATAACCTGCAGGTTTGCTTAAATAAAAAAAATAAATTTTATTTTTCTCTTGAAAGAATCACATGTCCTGATATTTATAGGGCTGGAGATGGGGTACACAAAGCGTTTTTAGAAACTAAAAAATCAATTAATCCTTTGCATTTAGTCTATCTTTTTATAGAAAAAAGAATGTTTAAAAATGCTAAAAAAATTATTGCAAATTCTAATATGGTTAAAAATCAAATTATTAAATATTATAATATTAGTCCTGAAAAAATAGAAGTAATTTATAACGGAATTCCTTTAAAAGAAAAGGCTGATTTTAGTAATATAAAAAAAGAATTTAATTTAAAACAAGAAAAAATTATTCTTTATGTTGGCAGTGGTTTTAAAAGAAAAGGGGTAAAAGAAGCGCTTGAAATTATTTCTAAAATTAAAAGAGATTTTAAATTTTTAGTTGTGGGGAAAGAAAAAAAAATTAATTATTATAAAAATTATGCTAAAGAATTAGGAGTTGAAAAAAAAGTAATTTTTACAGGGCCAAGAAGAGATGTGGATAAATTTTATTCTATGGCAGATATTTTTCTTTTTCCTACAAAATATGAACCTTTCAGCAATGTAGTTTTAGAAGCTATGAATTTTGAATGTGTGGTATTTACAACAAAGCAAAACGGGGCAAGTGAAATTTTGCCTGAATTTAATGTAATGGAAAATCCCAATGATTTAAGTGTTGTTGAAAAAATAAATTTTCTTTTAGAAAATGATAAAATATTAAAAGAAAAACAAAAAGAAATGAAAGATATCTCAAAAAATTTCAGTATAGAAAAAAATGTGAAAAAAACACTTAAGGTTATAAATGAAACTCTTAATTGAATCTCCAACATGGCTTGGCGATGCCGTAATGGCAAGCGGGTCGATAGAGGGGCTTCTTGAATATTTTAAACCTAAAAAATCTATTCTTTTTGGAAGTTTTGTAAGTACTGAGCTTTTTAAAGAAAAATTTGATGAGGTTATTGTAGATGATAGAAAACACAGGTTTAGGCAGTTTTTTAAAATTCCAAGTGCCGATTTATTTATAAGTTTTAGAGGAAGTTTATATTCAAAAGTTTTAGGATTAAAAGCAAAAAAGTCTTTTACATTTGACAATAACTTTTCAGGTCATATGGTGGAGAAATATTCAAAATATGTAAATTCTATAATAAATGAAAATAAAATATATAATCCAAAACTTGATTTTAAACCTTTTGAATTTGCAAAACCCACAATCGGCATTAATCCCGGGGCTACATACGGAAGTGCCAAAAGATGGTATCCCGAAAAGTTTGCCGAGGTCGGAAACTATTTTAAAAATTATAAACTGATAATTTTTGGAGGTCCCGGGGAAGAGGAAATTGCAAAAGATATAGAAAAAAATTTAGACCATCCGGATTTTTTAAATTTATGTGGAAGGCTCAATATAAAAGAGCTTTGCCAATATATTGGGGGACTTAGTCTTTTTGTTACGAACGATTCAGGGCCTATGCATATAGCGGCGGCTTACAATGTGCCAATTGTGGCTGTTTTTGGGCCCACTGATTATACTGAAACGAGTCCCTGGAGTAAAAATTATAAAATAGTTACTAAAAATCTGGAATGTGCTCCCTGTAAAAAAAGAGAGTGTCCTTTGAAGTCGCATGAATGTATGAAAAGTATTGAAGCTGGTGAGGTGATTGAAGCGGCAAAAGAGTTGCTAATTGAAAAATGAAAAGTGAAAAGTTAAAAATTGTGGAAAATGGAAAATGAGCGAAAATTAGCAAAGCGAATTAAGCTCATCTGACTGCTTGAAAAGCGTCCATGATGAAAAGTTAAAAATTAAAGGATAATAATGAAAGCGGCTTTTTTAGACAGAGACGGGGTTATAAATGTTGATAAAAATTATGTTTATAAAATAGAAGATTTTCAATTCAAAGAAGGGATTTTTGAATTATTAAAATTACTTCAGGATAAAGGTTTTACTTTATTTATTGTAACCAATCAGTCAGGTATAGGCAGGGGATATTACAGGGAAGAGGATTTTAAAAAACTCACAGATTATATGCTAAATGAACTTGAAAAAAGGGGGTTTGAAATAAAAGAAGTCGCTTTTTGCCCCCATCATCCGGATGTTGGATGTTACTGTAGAAAACCAAATCCCGGGATGATTTTGAATTTGGCAAAAAAATATAATATTTCTTTAAAAGATTCCATAATGATAGGCGATAAAATAAGTGATATTAAAGCCGGGAAAAATGCGGGAGTTGGGAAAACTTATTTAGTTAAAAATTCTTTATTTGATATAATTGAAAAAATCAAAAAGGAATGAAATGAAGTATGTTGATATTGATTTTAATAATAAAACTGTTTTAGTTACAGGTGGAGCCGGATTTATAGGCAGTAATTTAGCTTTTTACTTTCAGGAAAATTATCCTGATGCAAAAGTAATTGTTTTTGATAAATTCAGAAACGAAGAGACTTTTTCAAACGGAAACTTAAAAAGTTTTGGGCATTTTAAAAATCTGTTGGGATTCAAGGGGATTGTAATCAGCGGAGATATTACAAAAAAAGAAGACTTGGAAAGACTTGAAGTTTATGATATTGATTATATATTCCATGAAGCCGCAATTTCAGATACCACGGTTCTTGATCAGAAAATAATGATAGATACGAATGTAAATGCTTTTAAGGATTTATTGGATTTGGTAGTTAAAAAAGATGCTTCTATGATTTATGCAAGCTCTGCGGCGACTTATGGAAATTCTAAAATATTTAAAGTGGGGCATGAAAATCCAAATAATGTATACGGCTTTTCCAAACTTATGATGGATAATTTAGCAAAAGAGTATTATGATAAAATTAGAGTTATTGGACTTAGGTATTTTAATGTATACGGTGAGAGGGAATATTTTAAGAATAAAACAGCTTCAATGGTTTTGCAGTTTGGACTTCAGCTTTTAAAAGGAGAGAGTGCAAAACTGTTTGAGGGAAGTGATAAAATAAAAAGGGATTTTATATATGTTGAAGATGTAATTCAGGCGAATATAAAAGCCTGCGCAGCCAAAAAAAACGGGGTTTATAATGTGGGAACCGGAAAGGCCAGAAGTTTTCAGGATATTGTGGATATATTAAAAAAAGAGTTAGGTATTGAAAGAGATGATATATACATTCCAAATCCATATGCAAAGCAGTATCAGTATTTTACCCAGGCTGATATTGAAGATACAAGAAAATATCTGGATTATAATCCGAGATTCAGCCTGGAAGACGGGATAAAAGCTTATTTACCTGAAATTAGACGAATTTACGAAGAAGAAGTGAAATGATAGCAATTGTCGGCGATTTTATGATAGACCATTATCTATGGGGGAAAAGCCACAGGATTTCCCCTGAGGCTCCGGTGCCTGTTGTGGAAGTTGAAAAAGAAGAAGACAGACTCGGAGGTGCCGGGAATGTCGTAAATAATTTAATAACACTTGAGGCTGAAGTGATAGTTTCAAGTGTTATTGGCAGAAATTATAAAAGAATGTTAAAGCTTTTAGAAGAAAAAAATATAGACACAAACGGGATTTTTATAGATAAATCGCGTGAGACTATTATAAAAAGCAGGGTAATAGCGTCCCATCAGCAGGTAATCAGGTATGATAAAGAGACAATAGAACCTATTGGTGAAGAATATGAAGAAAAAATAATTGAATTTTTAGATAAAAATATTAAAAATATTGAAATAATTCTTTTAAGCGATTATGAAAAAGGTGTTTTAACAAAAAGTCTAACTCAAAAAATAATCAAACTTGCAAACAGATATAATAAAAAGCTTATAATTGATCCAAAAAAAGATTTTTCAAAATATATAAATGCGTGGATGTTAAAGCCTAATAAAAAAGAGCTTGAAACTGCGGCAGGGATGAAGATAAAAAATAAAGATGATTTAATAAAAGCTGGATGGAAAGTTAAAAAAGAGCTGAATCTTGATTATTTGTTAGTAACTCTCAGTGAAGATGGAATGGCTCTTTTTGCAGATAATTTCGTAGAAGTGCCTACTTTGGCAAGAGAAGTATATGATGTAACGGGGGCAGGGGATACGGTTTTGGCAAGTCTGGGATATTATTTAAATAAAAGTGATGATTTAATCAATGCCATGCATTTTGCAAACGCGGCCGCCGCTGTTGTAGTAGGAAAACTCGGAAGTGCTACTGTGTCGCTTGAAGAAATTAAAGAAGCCGAAAAAAGAATAGATAACAATGTGGATTATAAAATAGTTGATTTTAAATTAATTGAAAAAATAGCAAATGCTTTAAGGGCTGAAAATAAAAAAATAGTTTTTACAAACGGATGTTTTGATATTTTACATATAGGTCATGTAAAATACCTTCAAAAGGCAAAAGCTCTTGGAGATAAACTTATAGTCGGTGTTAATTCAAATGAATCAGTAAGTAGACTTAAAGGTCCTAATAGACCGGTAAATGATGAATACGACAGGGCTTATCTTTTAGCTTCTCTTGAGGTTGTTGATTATGTGGTTATTTTTGATGAAGATACCCCGTATGAACTCATTAAAAAAATAAAACCGGATATTTTGGTAAAAGGGGCCGATTATAAAAATAAAGAGGTTGTAGGAAGCGATATTGCAAAAGAAGTAAGACTCATTGATTTTGTTGAGGGGAAAAGTACTACGAATATTATAAAAAAAGTGAGGAATGGTGAGTAGTGAGTTGTGAGTAGTTAAGTTGCCAAGTTATACCAATTGAAAATGGAAAATGGATAATGGAAAATGAGCGAAAATGAGCAAAGCGAATTACGCTCATCTGGCTGCTTGAAAAGCGGCCATGATGAAAAGTAAAAAAAAGGAGAGAAATGTTAAATAAATGTTTGATGAATCATATCGAGGTAGCTAAAAAAATGGAAAAACTGTTGCCTGATATTGTAAGTGCGGCCGAGCTTTGTTTGGCTTCTTTAAAAGACGGAGGTAAAATTTTACTTTGTGGAAACGGAGGAAGTGCGGCCGATTCTCAGCATATTGCAGCCGAGCTTAGCGGCAGGTTTAAAAAAGAGCGTAAAGCTCTTGCCGGTATAGCTCTAACTACCGATACATCCGCTCTTACAGCAATAGGAAATGATTACGGTTTTGAACAAATATTTTCAAGACAGGTAGAAGCGTTGGCAAATGAAGATGATATATTAATAGCAATTTCAACAAGCGGCAATTCAAAAAATGTAATAAATGCAATAGATTATGCCAGAAAAACAGGCTGTAAGGTTATTACTTTAACAGGAAAAGACGGCGGTAAGATGAAAGATTTGGGAGATGTGAATATTGTTATTCCAAGCTATGATACGCCAAGAATTCAGGAAATGCATATAATGGTCGGACATATGATTTGCGCTATGATTGATGAAGAGTTTTAAAAATTTCATTTATTATAAATTCAGCCCCGTTTTTTTTGTTTATTTTAGCCAAATTTTTTGAAATAGCCTCTAAGTTAGAATCAAAAAGAATTTTTATAATCTTTTCATCGTTTATTTCATTTTGTCTTATTACAAATCCCGCTTTTTTTTCTTCTAAAAATTTTGCATTATAATATTGATGGTTTCCCGCTGCATAAGGGTAGGGAATAAAAAGAGTCGGAATCTGGTTTGCGACAAGTTCAAACAGTGTTGAAGCTCCGGCTCTGCTTATTGCAAAATCGGCTTGTGTGATTTTATCGGCTAAATCTTTTGAAAAATCAAAAACGTCTGCTTTTACACCGTTTTTTTCATAAAAATTTTTAATTCTTTCGTAATCCCTTTTTCCTGTCTGATGAATTATATTAATATTTTTTTCTTTTAAAACGGGGGCGAGCGACAAAGCCAAATCGTTTATTGCAATCGCCCCCTGGCTTCCTCCTAAAAAAATAACAGTTTTTAGCTTTTTCCTGATTCTATTTTTTTCAAAAAAAATTTGTTCCACAGGATAGGGGTCGTTATATAAAAATGTGGAAAAAAATCTTCTGGAAAAAGGTTTTAATAATTTATTAAGTGAGCCGATATGTGCATTTTGTTCATGAATAAAAAGGGGATTATTGCTTGTTATAGCGGCAAAAGCTGCCGGGGCTGCTGAATATCCTCCTACACTGAAAACTGCATTTATATTATTTTCTTTTAATATTTTTTTTGCCTGAAAAGATAATTTTATTATATTAATTAAAGAATCTATTTTTTTTATTCCTTTTTTATTTACAACACCTGTGGATGAGAGAAAATATTTTTTGCTAAACCCTTCATCTTCACTAAACCACTCTTTGTCTGCCCCAGAGGTTGAACCTATGTAAATTGGATTTAATCCTCTTTTATTTAATTCATTTTTTATAATTTTTGCAATTTTAAGGTGTCCCCCCGTTCCACCGCCTGTTATTGCCATATTTAAATTTTCCATTTATTCTCCAATTTCACCATTTTCACTACTCACTATTTTCACCATTTATTATAACTTCGTTCTTTTGCTTATCATTAAAACCATTCCTATTGCCGTTAAAAAAGCTAAAAGTGAACTTCCGCCGTAGCTTAAAAAAGGGACTGTAAGACCTTTTATAGGAATCAATGACGTAACGCCCAGTGCATTTAGAATAAACTGCAGTGAAATTAAAGTCCCTATTCCGAAGGCAAAAAGCTGATATTCTTTTTTTTCGCTCCTGTTTGCGATTCTGAATATTCTGTAAATTAAGGCACTGAACAAAATTACAATTAAGCTGATTCCTATTATACCTGTTTCCTCCGCAATACCGGCCAATACAAAATCGGTATGCACATCGCTTAAAAATCCGAGTTTGAATACACCGTTTCCTATGCCTGTCCCCAAAATTCCACCGTTGTGAATTGCATTCAAAGCTTCCTGGACCTGTCCGTAACTTGCTGGGGAAGTGTCAACTATCGGATGTGGAAAAAAATTTGACGACATAAGTGCCAGCCATGCTTTAAACCTTAAAAGGCGGTATTTAGATGAGAAAACGGCTAAAATAAACACAAAAATACCGCCCGAAATAATTAAAGTGAATGTTTGAAATCTGCCCCCTGCAATTAATAACATAAAAGCAAAAACCAAAGCCATTATCATAACCTGTCCCAAATCCGATTGAAAAGCAAGTATCAGATACCAAAAACCTCCCAGTATTATAAGATAGGGTAAAATAAGTTTTATCTCTTCTTTTAGGGAATTGATGTTTTTAACTTTTCTTGTAAAAGACCATGATAAAAAAAATATTACTCCGATTTTGAAAAATTCAACGGGGGAAAATTTAAACGCCCCTATTTTTATCCATCTTCTTGCACCGTTAATTACAGGGGCAATACTTTCGGGTAAAAAAGGCATTAATATTACCAATATAGAAGAAGTTATAAAAATAAGCCATCCAAGCTTGTTAAACCATATATCAGTGTTTAGAAAAGAAAGAATCGTCATAATTACAAAACCTAAAAAACCAAAAAAAAGATATCTGCTTACAAAATGATATTCCCCCAGGTTTTTTGAAGTTTCCAAAAAAACAGGCAGAGAATATGAAAAAAGGGAACCTATCAGTAAAAATATGGCAACTATAATAAAAATTAACGCATCGACTTTTTGCAAAATTAACCTTTATAGTGTATAATTAATATAGAATTTTATCATAATAATACAGTGAGTTGTGAGTAGTGAATTGTGACTAGCCAAGTTGCCAAGTTTAAAGTGAAAAATGGAAAGTGAAAAGTGAAAGCTGAGAGGTTGTAGGTAAAGGGAATAAAAATTGCTTGAAATTAAAAAAGGAGTTTTGGTTTGTTTAAAACAATTAATTTTTTGGAAAAATCTCTTGAATACAGAAAAATCAGACAGGATTTAATTGCAAGCAATATAGCAAATGCCGATACTCCTTATTACAAACCAAAAGATATAAGATTTGAAGATACCTTAAGAAATGAAATAGAACATGGAAACAATAAAAAATTAGAGCTTGCAAAAACTAATGCTATGCATTTGGAGCCTAAAAATGTAGAAGATAAAAATGAGCCTGTTGTGTTTTTCAGAGACGGTCATTTGGCAAGAAATGACGGAAACAGCGTTGATATAGATGTGGAAACTACAGAAATGGCAAAAAATGCCCTTATGTATAACGCCGAGGTGGCTGCGGTAAAAAAAAGAATAGATTTGTTTAAGCTGGTGATTGATTCAAGTAAGAATATATAATAGTGAGTGGTGAGTTGTGAGTAGTGAGTTGTGAGTAATGAGTTGGCAAGTGGCCAAGTTTTAAATAAAAGGAAAAAAATGGGATTTTTAAACAGTTTTGATATATCCGGATACGGACTTTCAGCCCAGAGATTCAGAATAAATATAATTTCAGAAAATATTGCAAACGCAAATACCACAAGAACCGATGAAGGCGGGCCGTACAGAAGAAAAGAGGTTGTTTTTAAAGCTGTGCCTTTTGAAAAAACGCTTAACAAAGAACTTGAAAACAATGCTTCTTTTGCCGGATATGAAAATCCTTTGGATGAAGAGGGAGAAGACGGTGCAAAGGCGAAACCTCCGATTGAAACTGTAATGGTGGATAAAGTGGTAAGGGATGATTCAAAACCGATTTTAAAATATGACCCGACAAACCCTGATGCAAATGCCAAAGGTTATGTAGCGTATCCAAATATTAATCCTGTAATTGAAATGGCCGATTTATTGGAAGCAACAAGGGCGTATCAGGCTAATGTGGCGGCATTTCAGAGTGCAAAAACAATGGCGAACAGTGCCATAAACATATTACAAAGCTAAGGAATAAAAAATGGCTTTTATTAATAAAATAGATTCAAATATAAATATCGGAAATATACAAAACAAAAACAAATCAAATGATGATAATTTTGAAGAAATTTTAAAAAAAGAGTTAAATGAGACAAATAATTTTCTACAAAGCGCCAAAAAAGCCGAAACCGATATAGCAACCGGAGATGTTAAAGATTTGGCAAAAGCAAGTATAACTATTCAAAAAGCGGAACTTAAAATGAAAATGATGCTTGAAGTCAGAAATAAGGCTATAAGTGCCTATAAAGAGCTACTTAAAACTCAAATTTAATGAAAAATATTAAAATACCTTTAGTTTATATTCTTTTTTTTATTCTTTTTTTAGTTATATTCGGCGCTTTTTTGTTTTTTTCTATTTATAGACCGAAATCATATTTTAATCCTTATATTAAAAAAATCGAAAGTGCGCTCAGGGGGAATATTGTCGCCGGTAATTTTACCTTGGCCAAGAGTGAGAGAATCTATGCTGTTTATATAGACCCCGATTATATATCGTTTTTTAAAAAAAAACTGTTTGTAGATTTATTCAGTATTTATACCGGTATAAGTAAAAGAGAAATTGTTGATAAATTAAAAATCCATAAGAGAATTCTGCTGGCCGTTATAGACAAAAATACCAAACAACAGTTAATTTATTTAAGACGTGTCCTTGATAAATACCGTGTTTTCATAAGTGTTAACGGTATAAGAAGAGGATATGACATTGAAAGCGTGGCTCCTAAAAATATAGACGGAAATATAGTCCTTTCACCTCTTTTTAAAAGGGTATATCCGTATAATGATACGTTTGAACCGTATCTCGGAAGTTATTCAAAAGAAACACAAAAAGGAAACAACGGGATAGAAGAATATTATAACAATGTTTTAAGCCCGGGGGAAAATGGAATTATAACGGGATACAGGGATGTCGGGGGAAATATTATCTACGATAAAAATGCCGTTGTCAAATATCCTAAAAACGGAAAAACATTAAAGCTTAACATAAACCTTGTTTTACAGAAAAGAATAGAAAATATTTTGGATGAGGCAAAAGAAAAATATAAAGCGGATGAGGTAATAGCCGCAGTAATGGAAAGCAAAAGCGGAAAAATTTTAGCATTGGCTTCTTCAAACAGGTTTAACCCGAACCATATAACAAAAAAAGACATTCCCAATATGAAAATTTCTGCCCTAAGGGAACTTTTTGAACCCGGGTCAGTTATGAAACCGATAACATTTGCCATTTTACTTGAACATAATAAAGTAAATCCTTATGAAGTATTGAATGCATATAACGGCAGATGGAAACCCGACTGGAGAAAAACTCCTATTATAGATGATAAGCCGTTTAAATGGCTGAGTGCCGAAAACGCAATTGTGTATTCAAGCAATATTGTCATGTCCCAGCTGGCGCTCAGGCTTTCTGCAAAAGAGCAGTTTTACGGTTACAGAAAATTTGGACTTGACAAAATAAGCGGAATCGATTTACCTTATGAACTAAAAGGCAGACTTCAACCTTTAAAACTTTATAATTATCCTGTTTACAAATCAACTTCAGCTTACGGATACGGAATAGTTGTCAATTTTATGGAACTTTTAAAAGCCTATAATGTATTTAACAATAACGGTGTTATGGTAACTCCTAAAATTGCCGATGTTCCTACGGATAAAAAAAAGGTTATTAAGACCTTAACGGCGAATGAAATGCTAAACATTCTAAGAAAAGTTGTTTTAAAAGGGACGGCAAAGGCTGCTTTAATGGATAATATATTTACCGCAGGGAAAACAGGAACCGCCCATACAACCCAAAACGGGGTGTATCAGAAAGTTTATAATTCCTCTTTTTTCGGATTTGCCGATGCAAACGGTAAAAAATATACCATAGGTATTACATTTTTCCATGTAAAAGCGCCTTTCCCGTATTATTTCGCATCAGCCACAGCTGTGCCGGTTTTTAAAAAAATTGTTATAATTATGAAAGATGAAAAAATGTTTGGGGGAAAGGATGAGGGGAATAATTGAAATTTTAAACACTACTTTTTTAAATACGCCTTTATATAAAATAATTCTGGCTTTTATTGTTTTATTTATATTTTTGGTTTTCAGAAAAATTTTTACACTTTTTGTTCTTTCGTTTTTCCAGAAACTCTCTTCAAAAACCAAAACAGATATAGATGACAAATTTTTTGCCGCATTTAAAAATCCTTTAAGATTTTTGTTTGTTATAGCCGGTATTTGGGGATTTTTTTATTTTCTGAATCTTAAAGGCGAATTTTTAAACCATATAATAAGAGGACTTTTAATTTTTGATATTTTTTGGGTAATGTATAATCTTGTATGTGAATTCGAAGACTGGGTATATCATCTGCTTGGAAAATACGGAAAAGCTTCGAGGGAACTGGCTTCTTTTCTTATAAAAATCACTAAAGCTTTTGTTGTTATTATCGGTATTGTGGCAATGCTTCAGGAATTTGGAATTAACGTTACAGGATTTATCGCTTCACTCGGTCTCGGCGGTTTGGCGTTTGCCCTGGCGGCAAAAGATACGGCTGCAAATCTTTTCGGCGGGATTGCAATACTGACCGACAATATTTTTAAAGTCGGAGAATGGGTGAAAATAGGAAATGCCGAGGGAATTGTGGAAGATATAGGAATGAGAACAACAAAAATAAGGGCTTTTGACAAAAGAGTGATAGTTGTTCCGAATTCGGTAATTGCTGTTTCAAATGTGGAAAATTTTTCAAGGCGTGACAGAAGAAGGGTTATGATGAGAATAGGCCTTACATATTCTACAAGTGTGGAAGATTTAAACAAACTGTTAAATGAAATAAGAAGTTATTTAAAAAACCACCCTTTAGTTCATAAAGAACCCCTTTTAATATATTTTGATGAATACGCAGACAGTTCCCTTAATATATTTTGCTATTTTTTTACCAAAACGGCTGATTGGGAAAAATATCTGGAAATAAAAGAGGAAATAAATCTGGAAATTAAAAAAACCGTTGAAAAATATACATCATTTGCGTTTCCGTCAAACAGTGTATATTTTGAAACACCTATAAAGGTGGAACAATGAAAATTAAAAAATTAATAAAAATATTTTCAGGTATTTTAATTTTGTCTGTAGTTTTTGTCTGGTTGTTATTTAATACGGATATAGGGAAAAATATAATTAAATTTTATCTTCAAAAAGAAATTGACCATTATTTTAAGAATACAAAAATAGAAAAACTTATAATCAACTATAATACATTTTCCATGCTTCTGTATCAAGATGGCAATATATATAAATTATACGGGGAAATGTTCCCTTTTGATGCGATTATAGAAGGCAGGCTTAAATATATAGATTTGGCAAATAAAAAAATAAAAGAAAATGCGATAATAAGCGGAAACGTTATAAAAAAAATTACAGGATATCTTATAAACAGTATGGTTTATTTTGATAATAATATAGGTTTTTTGAAAATAAAACTGAATAAAAATAAAAAAGATATAAATTTTAAAACCGGTGATATCGATTTAGGGTATGTTTTAAATAAACTGTCTGTCAAAATTCCGAAAAATCTTAACGGCAAAGTGAAAATTAATCTCTCTTCGAATAATTATAATTATAATATTTACGCTTCGATAAACGGAACTTATCAAAAAAATCCGTTTAATTCAAATATAAATGTTTTTTTCAATTCGTTTAACAATATAAATATAAACGGTAAAATAAAAAGCGAAATTTTAGAAGGAAATTTTAAAGCTACAGTAGATAATAAAAACAACATTAAATATATTGTTGATCTGGATAAACTTGATTTGAAACTTCTTCCTTTGATTTATCCGTTTAAAGGCGAGGTAAGCTTAAAAGCGGAGAATAATCCGGAGTATGGAATAATAAAATTTAAAGGAAATAATTTCAGCGGATTTTATGACCAAAATATTACAAATATAGTTTTTGATATGCCGTCAAATATGTTTTTCAATTATATAAATTTACCAAATATTTTTGATTATGGAAAAATAACCGGCAGAATTGTTGTGTCCGATAAAGGCAGTTTTAACTTTTTAATTCAAAATGCTAAATTAAAAGAGGATGTTTCAAAGAAACTCAATATAAAATACGATGAATTTGAAAAAATTTTTGTCAAAGGGACATTTAATAAAAAAGAGGTAGTTTTTGATTTATTATGTGATAAAAACGATTTGACTATTAGTATTAAAAAGGGAAAATTATTAATTAAGGGAGATAAAATAATACCGGTGTTTGTTTTAAATGTAAATGACGGGAAAGATTTATATATATATAAATTTAAAAATAACATGCTTAAATTGTTAAAGAAAGAAAATCTAAATAATGAAGATAATCAAATATTAGTCTTTTAGTATAAACTTTCTTGACAAAGAATATAAAATTTGATATAATTTCACTGTAAATAAATAAAATTCTTTTAAAGGAGGGGATGATGTGGCCAACAGTATTCGATCCGTTTAAAGAATTACAAGATATAGAAAGAAGATTGGGAGCAGTTCTTGGAGCAAACAAACCTGTTCAAAAAGTGGAAGCTTTTACACCTGCTGTAAATGAAAAGGCAGATGAAAACGGCTATTATGTCGAAGTCGATTTGCCCGGCGTTAAAAAAGAAGATATTAATATCAGCATAAATGAAGGAATTTTGAGTATCTCAGGTGAAAGAAAACTTGAGAAAAAAGAAGAAAAAGAAAATTATACAAGAATTGAAAGCTTTTTTGGAAGATTTGAAAGAAGCTTTAAATTGCCTTCAGATGCTGACGCTGAAAAAATTGAAGCAAAATTTGAAGACGGGGTGTTAAAAGTGTTTATTCCAAGAAAACCTAAAGCCGAAGGTAAAAAAATAGAAATTAAATAAGGGGTTTTCCCTTATTTAATTATTACTTTATAAGTATCCCTCACTTATAAATTGTTTATTTGTATAAATTATTAAATTTTTAATCAGTCCTACCTTTTAAAAAGTTAATTCTATTTTAATAATTATGATATAATTTGCCTAAAAAAAGGGTAAAAATGCTGGAAAAAATATTTAAACTTTCAGAAAAAAACACAAATGTTTCTACAGAGGTGAGAGCCGGGTTAACTACATTTTTAGCTATGATGTATATAGTGCCTGTCAACGCTTCCATTATGAGTTTAACCGGTATGCCGTTTGACGAGCTTATTACCGCAACAGCTGTTGTTACCATTATTTCCACCATATTAAACGGTATTTGGTCTAATACCCCGGTTGCTATGAGTGTGGGAATGGGGCTTAATGCATATTTTACATTCGGTCTGGTCAAAGGGATGCATATTCCGTGGCAGAGCGCTCTTGGTATTGTAATGATTTCCGGACTTATATTTTTAGCTCTTTCATTTACAAAATTCAGAGTTTGGGTTTTGGAATCGGTACCTATTGATGTAAGAAGGGCTATAAGTGCGGGTATAGGAATGTTTATAGCGTTTATAGGTCTTAAGGGAATGGGTGTTATTGTGGATAATCCGGCTACACTTGTAAGTCTTGGAAATTTTCACGATCCTAAAGTTTTACTCGGTGTTTTCGGATTTATAGTTGCTGCTGTACTTTTTGCATACAGAATAAAAGGGGCTTTTATAATAGCTATTATAATCACTTCAATAGTTGCATGGATGCTGGGTTTAGGCGAGCTTCCAAAAGGGATTGTGTCTATGCCTTCGGGGATAGGAAATATAGCATTTCATTTTGATATAAAAAGTGCGCTTACACTGGCACTTTTACCTGTTATTATGACATTTTTAATTACAGATATGTTTGATACCATCGGTACACTTGCCGGAATCGGTATGAGGGCCGGTTTATTTAAAAAAGGCAGCCGTGAGCTTCAAAAAACCCTTGAAGCAGATGCTGCCGCTACCGTAATAGGAGCCAGTCTTGGTACGTCTACCACAACATCGTTTATTGAAAGTGCCGCCGGAGTTGAAGAAGGGGGTAGGACCGGACTAACTGCGGTAGTTACTGGGCTTTTGTTTATCACAACACTGTTTTTTCTACCAATTTATAAAGCGATTCCTGACAATGCCATTTATCCTATTTTGGTAATGGTTGGTGTGCTTATGTTTAGCGAACTTAAAAACATAGATTTTTCAGACGGAACCGTAGCCGTTACAAGTTTTATCACGGCTGTTTTAATGCCTCTTACCTATTCCATTACAATAGGTATCAGTGCGGGTTTTGTCATTTATTTAATTTTGGCTTTGTTAAAAAGAGAATTTGATAAAATAAATGTCGGAACTGTAACTCTTGCATTAATAGGATTACTTGCGTTTATTTTTCATTAATTCCTTTTAATAAGGAAATATTATAAAAGATTTTTCTTTTTTTCTCACCACTCACCACCAACCGCTCACCACCCACTAAAATTATTTATGGTATAATTCCATCCCCCTGAACAAAATAGAGGCTTTGCATCTGTTAAAAAACAGTTGCAAGGGCTGGTCTATTGACCTAAGGGGGATAAAAATAAGTGAAAAGTTAAAAATGAAGAGTGAATTTCTTTTTCACTTTACACTTTTTTAATTTAAATTAAGGGGATATTATGAAAGTAAGAGCTTCAGTTAAAAAAATTTGCCCGAAATGCAAAATCGTTAAAAGAAAAGGCGTTGTCAGGGTAATTTGTGAAAATCCAAGACATAAACAAAGACAAGGATAAAACATGGCAAGAATTGCAGGTGTGGACTTACCAAAAAACAAAAAAGTAGAATATGCGCTTCCGTATATTTACGGAATCGGATTAACTCTTAGCAGAAAAATCTTAAAAGACACTGGGATTGATCCAAACAAAAGAGTTTATGAACTCAGCGAAGAAGAAGTTTCAACATTAAATAAAGAAATTCAAAGCAATTACATAGTAGAAGGTGAACTTAGAAAAATAGTTCAGCTTAATATCAAAGAACTTATGGATTTAGGGTGTTACAGAGGATTAAGACACAGACGCGGCCTTCCTGTAAGAGGGCAAAGAACAAAAACAAATGCAAGAACCAGAAAAGGTAAGAAAAAAACTGTTGGTGCAAAAGCAAAATAAAGGGTGAATGATGGCAAAAAGAAAAGTAGTTAAAAAGAAAAAAATTAAAAAACAAGTAGGACGCGGAATAGTTTATATTTCAGCTACATTCAATAATACAATGATTAGCGTTACTGATGAAATGGGTAATGCTTTATGCTGGAGCTCTTCAGGGCATTTGGGATTTAAAGGAAGTAAAAAATCCACTCCGTTCGCCGCACAGCAGGCAGTTGAAGATGCTATGGCTAAAGCAAAAGAATATGGAATTAAAGAAGTGGGAATTAAAGTACAAGGACCAGGTGGCGGTAGAGAGACAGCAGTTAAAACTGTCGGTGCAATTGAAGGAATTAAAGTACTTTGGATGAAAGACATTACTCCTCTGCCACATAACGGTTGTAGACCAAGAAAAAGAAGAAGGGTGTAACGATGGCAAGATATACAGGACCGGTTGAAAGAATCGAAAGAAGACTTGGAGTAAGTTTAGAGCTTAAAGGTGAAAGAAGATTAGCGGGTAAATCCGCACTTGATAAAAGACCTTACGCACCGGGTCAACATGGACAAAGAAGAACAAAAATTTCCGAATACGGATTACAGCTTAGAGAAAAACAAAAAATTAAATATTATTACGGTGTACTTGAAAAACAATTTAGAAAATTTTTCCAAGAGGCAAACAGACAAGAAGGCTCAACAGGGGAAAACTTAATTAAATTACTTGAGAGAAGACTTGACAATGTTATTTACAGAATGGGATTTGCATCTACCAGAAGATTTGCAAGACAGCTTGTAACGCACGGACATATTTTGGTTAACGGTAAAAAAGTCAATATTCCTTCATATTTGGTAAAAGAAGGTGACAGAATAGAAATTAAAGAAAAAACCAAAAACAATCCTCAAATTCAAAGAGCTTTAGAACTGTCTAAACAAACTGGAATAGCCCCTTGGGTTGATGTAGATATTGATAAAAAAGTAGGCGTATTCCAAAGAATTCCTGATAGAAGTGAAGTAAACATTCCGGTAGAAGAAAGATTAGTAGTTGAGTTGTACTCTAAATAATAGGGGTTAAAAAATGAATAAAATTAAAACAGAAGTTATTGTCCCAAGTGAAGTTTCATATAAAGAAGAAGAAAATAAAGCAAATATTGAAATTTATCCTTTTGAAGCGGGATTTGGGGTAAGCGTAGCCCATCCCATAAGAAGGGTTCTTATTGCCTCCACTCCAGGTTTTGCCCCCGTTGCTATGAAAATAGAAGGGGTAAAACACGAGTTTGATTCACTAAAAGGTATGCTTGAAGATGTTGCAAGCTTTATTATTAATATTAAAAACATCAGATTTAAATTAAAAGAAGGTGACGAGGCAGTCGTGGATTATCATTTTGTAGGTCCTAAAGAAATTAAAGGGGCCGACTTGGAAAATGATAAAATAGAAATTGTTACACCTGAATCATATATAGCCACGCTTAATGAAGAAGGCGAGCTTAAACTTACATTAATTATAAAAAGAGGAATGGGATTTGTAGCCGTTGAAAATTTCAGAGATTCCCTTCCTGAAGGATTTATAGGACTTGATGCATATTTCAGCCCGATTAAAAAAGTTGTTTATAATATAGAAAACATATTGGTTGAAGACGACCCTAATTTTGAAAAAGTTATTTTCGAAATTGAAACAGACGGGCAAATTTCTCCTATAGAGGCGTTTAAAAATGCAATAGATGTGTATTTGAAACAATTCAGTATATTTACAAAAGAATTTAACATTGAAACAAAAACAGCCCAAAATGTAATTTTGGATGATACTTACGATATATTATTTGAACCGATAGAGGGCTTAAATCTTAGAAGCAGAAGTTTTAATGCCCTTGATCGGGCCGGAATCAAATATGTCGGTGAGCTTGTTTTAATGGGTAAAGAAAAAATAGCCAATATTAAAAATTTAGGGGCAAAATCACTTGAAGAAATTTTTGATAAATTAGAAGAAATAGGATTTTCTATCAATAAAACACTGCCGCTTGAAATTAAAAAAGTTATTGAAGAAAAACTATCAAAACTTAAGGAGATTTAATGAGACACAGACACGGATACAGAAAACTGGGAAGAGACAGCGAGCACAGAGCCGCGCTTCTTAAAAACTTGGCATGCGATTTGATTGAGCATGAAAAAATTGAAACAACTGTTCCTAAGGCGAAAGAACTTAGAAGATATATTGAAAGATTAATAACTCGTGCAAAAAATGCGGATTTTAATACGCACAGATTCATATATTCAAAACTTGGAAGCAACAAAAGAGCAAAAGCGGCGACTCAGAAATTAATTGATATTATTGCTCCTAAATTCAAAGAAAGAAACGGCGGATATACAAGAATTATCAAAACAAGATTCAGAATCGGCGATGCGGCTGAATTGTGTACAATTGAACTTATTCAGGATTAACCCTCTTTTTCTTTTCCCCTATTGATTTAATTAATTTAATTTGTTATATTTAGCAAAAAAAGGATAAATATGGCTGAAATTCCGTTTTCCAATGAAGAGCTTAAAGAGGCTGTAGGCAGCGTAATTGAAGAGCTTCGTCCGATGCTTCAGATGGACGGGGGCGATGTTACATTGATAGATGTTCAAAAACCTGTTGTATTTGTTCAGCTTCAGGGAGGGTGTGTCGGATGTGCTAGTGCCGGGGCCACGCTTAAATACGGTATTGAAAAAGCCCTGAAAGAAAAGATTCATCCGGATTTGGCAGTAATGAATGTACCGCACGGATATGAGGATAAATTAGATGAGTTACTCAAATATTCATTCTGAAATAAAAGCTATTTTAAAAGAGGCGATTGAGAAAAAAGATTATAAAAAAGTTATGAAAATAATAAATTCCCTGTTTTTGGAAAATGATATAAATCCTGAAGCAATGAACGGTATTTTGTTTAAAGATGTAAAAGAAATCATTAAAACAAAAGAGGATTTGGAAAATATAATTCTTTCAACCAAAGTAATTTTTGAAAAAAAAGAAGAAGTGCTTGAATTTTTTGAACTTTTATTAAAATACGGATTCAGGGAAAACGCTATTAATTATTTTGAAGAATTGATATTTAATATAGATGATTTGGATTTAATAGAAGGATTTAATACACTTTTAAAACAATGAATTATGAAGAATTAATAAATAAAAATTTAATTACCGATAATACAGAAGAATTAAATAAAAATAAAATTTTTTTAAAAACTATTCAAAACGCAAAATATTCAAAACATATAACCTCTTTTTTAACCCCGGAAGATTTGTTAAAAGATGTAAAAACAAAATTTATAGGAATAACCGGTACCAACGGAAAAACAACCACCGCTTTTGTACTCGGGTATCTGCTGAAAAATTTAGGATACATTGTGGCTGTTCAGGGAACGGAGGGACTTTTTGTAAACGGAAAAAAAGTTGAGGAAAAAACGCTTACAACCCCTTCAATATTTACTACAATAAAAAGGCTTTACAGATATAAGCCCGATTTTTTTATTATGGAAGTAAGCTCACACGCAATTGCGCAAAACAGAATTGAAGGAATAAAATACTCGGCAAAAATTCTGACTTCTTTTTCGCAGGACCATTTAGATTATCATAAATCAATGCAGGAATATAAAAAAGTAAAAGAGAGTTTTTTTCAGGACGAAGCGGTAAAAGTAATAAATGGTAAGTTAAAAGTTAAAAATGAAAAGTGTAAAGTGGAAATATGTGGTTATGATTTTAATGTAAATTGTGAAAATTTATATGTTTTAGAAAAGCCAATTGTTGATAATATCCCTATGGCAGGTGAATTTAACAAAATGAATTTTTCTCTTGCAATTAAAACAGTTGAATTATTAACTAACTATTCACTGCTCACTACTCACTATTCACGTTTTAGAGGAGTGCCCGGCAGAATGGAAACAGTATCCATTAATCCTCTGATAATTGTAGATTTTGCGCATACTCCTGACGGAATGCAAAAAGTAATAAGCTCCGTTAAAGGTAAAAAACTGGTTGTTTTCGGTGCAGGAGGAAACAGGGACAGGGAAAAAAGGGAAAAAATGGGGGCAGTTGCAGACGAACTGGCTGAATATATTATTCTTACAAACGATAATCCAAGGTGTGAAAATCCTGTTAATATAATAGAAGATATAAAAAAAGGAATTAAAAAAACGCCTTTTGAAATAATTATTGACAGAAGAGAGGCTATAAAAAGGGCTGTTGAACTTTCAAAAAATTTTGACGCAGTTCTGATTTTAGGAAAAGGTGATGAAAAATATATGAAATTCTGTGATAAAAAAATCCCTTTTAGTGACAAGCAAGAAATATTGAAATACTTGCACTAAATTAATATTAGATTAATGTTTTAATATATAATGCGAATGTGATATAATAATATAAAGATATATAAATGCAAATACCAAAAAAAGAATATTTAATTGAGGGGGAATTCTGTGCTTAAGGAGATCAAATGAATATAAAAATGCTTTATAGCAAAATTCACAGGGCAACCGTAACAGATGCCAATTTAAATTATGTGGGCTCCATTACCATAGATGAAGAACTGATTGAAAAAGCAAAAATGCTTGTAGGTCAAAAAGTGGATATTGTAAATATCAATAACGGTGAGAGATTTTCAACATATGTAATAAAAGGGAAAAAAGGCAGCGGCGAAGTGTGTTTAAACGGTGCGGCGGCGAGAAAAGTACATGTAGGGGATAAAATTATTATTATTGCTTATGCGTCTATGGAGCTTGAAGAAGCAAAAAAATTTAAACCATCTGTTATAATTGTAAATGACAATAATGAAATAATTGAAATTACAGATAATTTAAAGGCTGAGTGATGAAAACTATTGAAATAAAAATAAAAGATAACGATTTAGAAACAATTTTATCAATTTTAAATAATTTGAAAGACGGTCTTATCAATAAAATAACCGTTAAAGAACTTGAACAAGAATTTAAAGAAGTAAAAAGGGAATTAAATTACTTAAAAAATAATAAAATTAAACCTCAAAAATTAGAAGATTTTTTAAATGAAATATGAAGTTAGGATTTTAGAAACTGCTAAAAAAGATATTAAAAAATTAACAAAAAAATATAAAAATATAAAAGAAGATTTAAAGGAATTATTAAATATTTTAGAAAAAAATCCTAAAAACGGGATAGAATTAGGAGATTCTTTTTATAAATTAAGAATAAAAAATTCTTCTTCTAAAAGAGGAAAACGGGGAGGATTTAGAGTTATATATTATTTGATAGAAAAAGAGAATGAAATTTGGATATTAAAAATTTATTCAAAAAGTGAAATAGATAATTTACCTAAACAGTATCTGTTATCTTTATTAAAGGAGTAAAATGTTTGGAAATATGGATTTAAACGAAATGATGAAAAAACTTCAGGAAAGTATGGCTGAGGCTGACACTAAAACATATACCGCTACTGCGGGAGGGGGAATGGTTGAGGCAACCGTAAACGGAAAATTTGAAATAATAGATTTGAAAATAGATGATTCCCTGCTTGATGACAAAGAATCAATGCAGATTTTAATTATGAGTGCTGTGAATGATGCTGTTAAAATGGCTTTGGAAGATAAAAAATCGCAGGCTCTCAATATGTTCGGCGGGCTTAATTTGGGACAATGAAAAAAATAATATTTATAATCCCCCTTTTTCTGTTTGCTTTTATAGATTTAACTCCCTGTCTTAAAAAATATTCTTTTATTGAAAATTCAATTCCTGTTTCTAAAAATTCAAGTATTATTTTTGGTAATAAAAACTGTATAAAATACGACCCTTTTACAGGAATGTGCCTAATTAAAGAAAAGAATAAAAAAACGGTTAAATTTTATGATAATCCAAAGCTTGCATGGTGGATGGCATCAATTAAAAAAAATAAAATTTATGTGGGGAATTTTGCTGAGGATATGAACTTCTTAACCCCCGCAAAAATCAGTGTAAAAACACTTAAAAATTCTGTTATCTCAGATATGTTCTGTAGGGCTTACGGGATAGGCAGGGGAGATGGCTTTATAAAAAGTGAATATATAAAACATTTTATAAAGTACGGCTGTTGGGGGGATGTAGGAATTGATACTGATGAAAATATGAAAATTATCTCTTTTGACCCTTTTTATGTAAAAGGGCTCAGGCTGGGAGAAAAAATAATTTCAATAAATGCCCGTCCGGCAACCCCGCAGATTTTTTCAAAATATATTTTGCTTGGAAAACCAGGAAATATTGTAGAGATTAAAACTGCCAAACATATATATAAAATCAAGATTAGAAAAAAAGAATACGGTTTTACACCTCTAATGCATTTCGGAATTGTTGTAGATAAAAATTTAACAGTTATAAAACTTCCAGATAATCTGAAAGAAAAATATTATATTAAAGAAGGCGCAAAACTGATAAAAATAAACAACAAAAAAATTTCTTCTTTCAATGAGCTTAAAAAGGTACTTTCCACTTATAAAAATGTTACAATTACATTGAATTTTCAAGGTATAATATTAAATATTCCCTTAAGGTAAGTAATGGAAGATTTTATAAAAAAAAATTTAATTAGTGCCAAAAGCTTTCATCCTTTTTTTGAAAAAGCATTAAACGAAATGCTAATAGCTGGAGGAAAGAGATTCAGACCCAGACTTCTTTTGGCGGTGGTAAACGCATATAACCCGCTTTTAGCGGATAATGCAAAATATGCGGCTTTTGCTATTGAGCTTATTCACACATATTCTTTAATTCACGATGATTTGCCCGCAATGGACAATGCGGCTCTCAGACGCAATCATCCAACCCTTCATACAACTTATGATGAAACAACCGCTATTTTGGTCGGGGATGCCTTAAATACATATGCTTTTGAGGTTTTAAGCAAAGCCCCTATGCATAATGATATAAAAACAGAACTTATTAAAACTCTCTCAAATGCGGCAGGTCCGAACGGAATGGTTTTAGGGCAGGTAATTGACTGTTATTTTGAAAATAAAAAGCTTAATTTGGATGAGCTTAAATTTTTGCATATAAATAAAACGGCAAAATTAATTGCGGCAAGTCTTAAAATGGGTGCGATTATTGTAAATAAAACCGATTTGGCGGAAAAATTATATGATTTTGGTATTAAACTCGGACTTCTTTTCCAAATTCAAGATGATTTACTTGATTTGCTTGATTCATCAAAAACAGGTAAAACAACGGGTGTGGATGAAAATAAAAATACATTCGTTACTGTTTTGGGAGAAAAAGAAGCAAGAAAAAAGGCGGATAATTTAGCAGGTGAAATAGAAAAAGAAATGGGAAATTTTGATGAAAATTTAAAAAATGAATTGAAAAAACTGTTAAATAAATATTTAAATAGGCATAATACAAAATGAAAAGTATAAAAAATAAGGTTTTAGAGTATTTAAAAGAAAATAAAGAGTATTTTAGGAAAAAATATGGAATAAAAAAAATTTATCTTTTTGGAAGTGTGGCGAGGGGAGAAGATAATGAAAACAGTGATATTGATATTATGGTAGAGTTTATATCAGATAAATTTCATACTTTTGATAACTATTTCGATTTAAAGTATAAATTAGAAGATAAATTTAAAAGAAAAATTGATTTAGCTACAAAAGAGATGATAAGAGAAAAGTTAAAAAAAAATATTTACAAGGATATTATTAATGCATAGAGATAAATCTCTTTTTTTAGATGACATATTAGAATCTGTTAATGCTATTGAAAGTTATGTTGTTTATATAGATTTTGATGAATTTAAAAATGACAGAAAAACTTATCAGGCGGTAATTAGGGAATTTGAAATAATAGGAGAAGCTACTAAAAATATTTATCAAGATTTAAAAAAAGTTTATCCGAATTATGATTGGAGAAAAATTATAGATTTTAGAAATATTGTTTCTCATAACTATTTTGGAATAGATTTTTTAACAATATGGAATACAATTTTTGATAAATTACCAGAATTAAAACAAATAATAGAAAAAATTTTAAAGGAAGGATTAGAATGAATATGAAGAAAAAAATGGCTGATACAATAAGGTTTTTGGCGGCTGATATGGTGCAAAAGGCGAATTCGGGGCATCCCGGAGCCGCTTTGGGCTTGGCGGATATAATGGTGGAGCTCAGTGAAGTTATTAATCTGACCCCGCATAACCCTCATTTTATAAACAGGGACAGACTGGTTTTTTCAGGCGGGCATGCAACGCCGCTTATTTATTCTATGCTCTATTTATGGGGGTATGATATTACAATGGATGATTTGAAAAATTTCAGGCAGCTTGGCAGCATTACTCCCGGACATCCAGAATTCGGGCATACTCCTGGGATTGAAGTGACAACAGGTCCTTTAGGTCAAGGCGTGGCAAATGCCGTAGGCTTTGCAATGGCCAAAAAATTTTTACATAAAAAATTTCCGGAAATTGACCATAAAATATGGTGTCTGTGCGGTGACGGGGATTTGGAAGAGGGCATAAGTTATGAAGCCTGTTCAATTGCCGGAAGCGAAGGGCTTGAAGATTTGATTTTAATATACGACAGTAATAATATTTCTATCGAAGGAGAGGTTGGCAAAGTATTTAAAGACGATATTAAAAAAAGGTTTGCTTCCCAAAATTTCAGAGTGCTTGAAATGAACGGGCATGATTATGAAGATATTGCCAAAACGCTTAAAAAAGCGCTTCAAACGGACGGAAGACCTACAATTATAATAGCAAAGACAATTATAGCAAGGGGTGCTGTCGGGCTTGAGGGAAGCGAAAAAACCCACGGAGCGCCTCTTGGTGAAGATGTTATAAAGAAAAGTAAAAAAGCGGCAGGATTTCCTAATGATAAAACTTTTTTTGTGCCTGATGATGTACTGGTCAGGTTCAGGTGTGTAAAAGAAAAAGGTGAATTATTAGAAGCCGAATGGAGAAAAAAAGCAAATACCAAGGAAATTGAAGAATTTTTTAACAGGGATTTTAATAAAATTAAATGGCCTGAATTTGAAAAAAATGTCAGCCTTGCCACAAGAAAAAGCAACGGAGAAATTTTAAATGCAATTGCAAAGGCAGTTCCGTCTTTTCTTGGCGGAAGTGCGGATTTGGCCCCTTCAAACAACACCCATTTAAAAAATGAAGATGATTTTCCTCACGGGAGAAATTTGCATTTCGGTATCAGGGAACACGCAATGGGGGCTATAAACAATGCCTTTAGCGCATACGGGTTTTTGCCTTACGCTGCCACATTTCTGGTATTCAGCGATTATTTAAGGGGAGCACTGAGAATATCGGCGCTAAGTTCACATAAAAATTACTGGATATTCACACACGATTCCATTGCTTTAGGGGAAGACGGGCCGACCCATCAGCCGATTGAGCATTTAACGGCGCTTAGGGCTATTCCTAATCTTTATGTTTTCAGACCTGCGGATGCGAATGAAAATGTAAACTGCTGGAAGGCGGCACTTAATATCGATGCACCGGTTGCTTTTGCCCTCAGCCGTCAGGGGCTTAAAAATATAACCCCTAAAAATATTGATTTAAGCAGGGGGGCTTATGTTTTAAGGGAAGGCGACGGAATTACAATCCTTGCTAGCGGAAGTGAAGTGAATTTGGCTGTGGAAATTGCCGAAAAAATTAATGCAAGGGTTGTAAGTGTGCCTTGTTTTGATCTGTTTGATAAGCAGACACAGGAATTTAAAAAAGGACTCTTAAAAGGAAAAGTTATTGCCATTGAAGCCGCACGGGGGCTTGAGTGGTATAAATATGCCGATATGGTGATTGGAATGGAGAGTTTTGGCTCAAGCGGAAAGGGAAGCGAAGTTTATAAATATTTTGGATTTGACGCTGAAAAAATTATAAATAAAATAAAGGATAACAAATGATTTTAGCAACACCGGGACCGGTAGAAATTCCTTATTTTGTAAGGGAAACTTTTTTGGGTGAAACAATACACCACAGAACCCCTGAATTTAAACAAATTCTGCTTGATACTCTTGAAAGATTTAGAAAAGTGACCCATCTGCCCGAAGCAGTATTTTTGACAAGTTCCGGAAGCGGGGCTATGGAGGCGGCTGTAACGAACATTGTAAAACAAAAAGCCCTAACAATAAATGCCGGGAAATTCGGTGAAAGATGGGGGAAAATCTGCAGTGCGTTTAATATCCCTTTCAGGGAAATAAAATATGACTGGGATACCCCCGCTGCGGCAGATGATATTGTTGCGGCTGTCGAGGAAGATGAAGAAATAGATTCAATATTTATTCAGATTTGTGAGAGTGCGGGAGGGCTCAGGCATCCTGTTGAGGACATTGCGGCCGAAGTTAAACTGATAAACCCCGATATTATAATAGTGGCAGATGCTATTACCGCTATGGGGGTTGAAGATATAGATACCGCAAATATCGATGTTTTGGTAGGCGGAAGCCAAAAGGCGTTTATGCTTCCTCCGGGACTTGCAATGTTAGGTCTCAGTGAAAAAGCCGTTCAACGAATAGGAAAAGGAAAAGGTTTTTATTTTAACCTTGCAAATGAAATAAAAAAACAGCGTGATGGCTCAACATCTTTTACGCCTGCAACAAGTCTTGTTATTGCATTAGATGAAGTGCTTAAAAAATTAGAAGAAATCGGATTTGATAAACATTATGAAAATACTGCTAAAAGACACAGTGCGCTTCTTGCGGCTATTGAAGAAATAGGACTTACTGTTTTTCCTCAGGTGCCGGCACCTTCAATGGCTGCGGTTTACAGTGAAAAAGCGGAGGAAATTATAAAAATTTTAAAAGAAAAATATGAAATCAATGTTGCGGGAGGCCAGGATTTTATGAAAGGCAAACTCTTTAGAATCAACAATATGGGAATAATTGACGAAAACAAAATGCTTTATATCGTAAATTCGCTTGAACTTGCCTTAGATGAGCTTGGAATTAGAAAATATGACGGCAGTGCACTCAGAATATATACCGAGGAGAGAAAATAGATGATTTTTAAACATGAAATTCCGTCCGGGAGCAGATTTTATTTCGGCAGGAGTGCCAAAATAAAAAGGGAAATAGAAAATGTGGCAAGTGAAGTTTTTGATGCCAATGAGTTCGAAGAAATAATCACCCCCTATTTTTCCTACCATCAGCAAATTGCGTTAAGCGAAAAAGAAATAATAAAATTAACCGATACCCAAAATAGAAATCTGGCCCTCAGGGCCGATTCTTCCATCGATGTAATAAGGCTTGTTATTAAAAGGCTTAAAACCGAAGCTAAAAAATGGTTTTATATTCAGCCTGTTTTCAGATATCCGAGTCATGAAATATATCAAATAGGCGCTGAATGGCTTGAAGGGGATTTAAAAGAAATTGTAAATATAAACAAACAGATTTTTAAAAGGCTTAACAAAAATTACACCCTTCAGATTTCACATATTAAAATTCCAAGGGTTGTATGTGAATTAACGGGGCTTCATTTGGAAGATATAAAAAAAATGAGAATATACAAATTTAACGAAACCTGGCTGCAAAAACTTCTTTTTGTAAATTCAAAAAAGGATTTGGAGGATTTAAGCGTTTATCCGGGCGAAATTCAAAAATACTTAAAAGAAATTAAAGATATTGCAAACGAAGAAGACATAATCGCCCCTCTTTATGTAACGAATTTAAGATATTATACGGGAATTTTTTACAGATTTATAAAAGATAATGTTGTTTTTGCAAAAGGCGGAAGATACAAGGTGGACGGAATCGAAAGTGTAGGCTTTTCTGTTTATACGGATAATCTTTTAAAGGATATGAATGGTTGATTTGATTGTAGGACTTCAATGGGGAGATGAGGGAAAAGGGAAAATAGTAGATTTGGTTGCAAAAAACTATGATGTTGTAATCCGCTCTCAGGGCGGGCACAATGCGGGACACACCGTTGTATTGGACGGTAAAAAATACGCCCTTCATTTACTGCCAAGCGGTGTATTAAATCCAAACGCCGTGAATGTGATAGGCAACGGGGTTGTTGTTTATCCTCCCCAGCTTATAAAAGAGATAAAAGATTTTGATAAGAATATAAAAAACAGACTGCTTATTTCCGATAAAGCGCATATGATACTCGATCATCACATAGCCATCGATAAGGCCCGCGAAAGACTCAGGGGTAAAAATGCAATAGGTACGACAGGCAGGGGAATAGGCCCTGCATATGCGGATAAGATTGTAAGAGCCGGTGTAAGGATGGGTGAACTTAAAGATATTGACAAACTGATTGGAAAACTGAGTGATTATTATGAAATGAACAAAGGCTATTTGGAATATCTCGGGGTAAAAATTCCTGATATTAACGATGTTAAAAAACGGTTAATCTTTTATAAAGAGGAACTTTTTGAAAACATTACAGACACTACAAAATATCTTTGGGATAACATAAGTAAAAATATGCTGCTTGAAGGTGCCCAGGCAACGCTTCTTGATATAGACCACGGGACTTATCCGTATGTTACAAGCTCAAACACGATAGCTTCCGGGGCGTTAACCGGCAGCGGAATTCCCCCTAAAAAATTAAACAAAGTCACAGGCATTGCAAAAGCGTATACAACAAGAGTCGGCAACGGCCCTTTTCCTACAGAGGAATCAGGTGAAGAGGGAGAGAGAATAAGAAAACAGGGAGCAGAATTCGGTACCACCACCGGAAGGCCTAGAAGATGCGGATGGTTTGATGTTGTGGCGGCAAAATACGCCATTACCATTAACAGCTGTGATGAAGTGGCGTTGATGAAGCTTGACGTGCTTGACGGATTTAAAGAGGTAAAAGTGGGTGTGGGATATGAAAGAAACGGAAAAAGACTTGATTATTTCCCGAGTGATTTGGATGACGTAAAACCGGTTTATGAAACACTTCCCGGATGGGACGGAAGCAGCGGGGCAAGAAAATGGGGCGATTTACCTGATAATGCCAAAAAATATATAGAATTTTTGGAAGAAAAAACAGGTTGTAAAATAAAATATATCTCAACCGGGGCCGAGAGGGAAGATACGATAGTGAGGTGATGAGTTGTGAGTTGTGAGTAGCCAAGAGGCCAAGCAATTAAGTGAAAAGTGTAAAGTTAAAAATGGAAAATGGAAAATGAGCGAAAATGAGCAAAGCGAATTACGCTCATCTGGCTATCAAAAGCGGCCATGATGAAAAATGAAAAGTGAAAATTGAAAACAAAATTCAGTTCTGTTGTAAAAATAAAAAAACAGGTTGTCCAGAAACTTGAAAAAGATGTACAAAAAATAAATTTTTCTATAACTAAGCTGAATAAAAAAATAGAAAACCTGCAAAATATTCTTTTTTCCCTGACTCTTCCTGAAAACGGGAATTTCTCTCTTTTTTCACAGATTAAATCCCAGCAGCATCTGTTAAGGGGGGAGATGGAAAAATTAAAAAATCAAATTATTGTTTTAGAAAACAGAAAAAATGAACTTATGAATGAGCTTAAAAAAGCCAATATTGAATATGAAAAAATGAAATATTTGGAAAATGAAGAAATAAAAAAAATACTTAAAAAAGCAAAACTGAAAGAAGCCAAAGAAATGGATGAAATTGCAATACTTCTTAGGAAAAAAAATGAATCCAAATAAAATTTATTTAACTCAAACCGATACAACCGCCGGATTTTTATCACAGGATAAAGAAAAATTAAATAAAATAAAAAACCGTCCTTTAAATCAGCCCATATTAATGGAAGTCGACAGTTTAAAAACTTTAAAACAATTTACAAGGGTGCCGGACAAGTTTAAAAACAGGGTTAGAAGAAGCAAAAAAACCACTTTTATATATCCCAATAAAAAAAGTTTCAGGGTGGTAAGAGATGAGTCGCATTTAGAATTTTTGAAAAAATTTTCCTGGATGTATTCCACTTCCGCCAATAAAAGCGGCAGAGAATTTGATGAAATGTGGGCTAAAAACACAGCCGATGTTACAGTGGAAAATAAAAGAGGCCTTTTTGAGGGAAAACCTTCTAAGATTTATAAACTTTCAAGAAATAAAATAAAAAAAATAAGATAATGGAAAATTGACAATGGATAATGGAAAATTTAATTTAAAAAAGTCATTTTACATTTTACATTTTACATTTTACATTTTTATTTTTGGTTGTGCCACTAAAACAACGCCTGTGTATGCGGTAATTGACACTCCTTTTGTAAAAGCGGCCGATCAGGGATTTTTGGAAAAAGGATTTAATTATAAAAAACTTATAATTTATAAAGACGCCAGTGTTCCGGTTGAATTTACTATTTACAAAAACAGTGTTTGCTTAAATAAAAAATGTGTTTCAAAAAATAGATTTATCAAAAAACTCTCCCCCGGTTATCCAAAAAATCTTATAGATAAAATCATAGAAAAAAAACCTATTCAAAATTTGGGTAAAATTATAAAGTTAAAAAAAGGTTTTTTGCAAAAAAATGAAAGATTTTATTATTTGGTAACTAAAAAAAAGGTTTTATTTAAAGATAAAAAGAAAAAAATTTTAATTATGATAAAGGAAATAAAATGAAGATAGCAATAGCTGGAACAGGATACGTGGGGCTAAGCAATGCGGTGCTTCTTTCACAAAACAACGAAGTTGTGGCTCTTGACATAATCCCTGAGAAAGTGGAAATGGTAAATAAAAGAATGTCTCCTATCGAAGATAAGGAAATAACCGAGTTTTTTCAGACAAAAAAACTGAATCTAAAAGCCACCACTGATAAAAAAGAGGCTTACGACGGGGCTGAATATGTGGTAATAGCAACTCCTACGGATTACGACCCTGTTACCAATTATTTTAACACAAAATCCATTGAGAGTGTAATAAAAGATGTAATAGAAATAAATCCATCAGCCACAATAGTAATCCGCTCAACCATCCCGATAGGATATACAGAAAGAATAAAAAAAGAATTTAATTTTAAAAATATATTTTTTGTGCCTGAGTTTTTAAGGGAGGGGAAAGCTTTGTATGACAGTCTGTATCCGAGCAGGATTATTGTGGGTGAAAAAAGCGCTAAAGCCGAAATATTTGCCAATTTACTCAGAGACGGGGCATATAAAGAGACAATTCCGCTTGTTTTTACAAACAATACAGAAGCCGAAGCGGTTAAACTGTTTGCAAATACCTATCTTGCCATGAGGGTTTCATTTTTTAATGAACTGGACAATTTTGCCATATCAAAAGGTCTTAATACAAAAGAGATAATTGAAGGTGTGTGTCTGGACCCGAGAATCGGAATGCATTATAACAACCCTTCATTCGGATACGGCGGATACTGTCTTCCAAAAGACACAAAACAGCTTTTGGCAAATTACAGGCTTGATAACGTTCCGCAGAGACTTATTGATGCGATAGTGGAATCAAATGTAATAAGAAAAGAATTTATTGCAAAAAGAATACTTGATAAAAAACCGGAAACAGTCGGTGTTTACAGGCTCATTATGAAAGCGGGAAGCGATAATTTCAGAAGCAGCGCCATATTTGATGTGGTTGAAATGTTAAAACCTTTTGTAAAAATAGTAGTTTATGAGCCAAAGGCAAAAGGGAATGAAATAGAGGGTGTTGAATTTAGCGACAGTTTGGGCGAACTTAAAAAATGCGATGTGATTTTGGCAAACAGAATTGATGAAAATTTAGAGGATATTAAAGAAAAAGTTTATACAAGGGATATTTATTCTAAAGACTAAATATTAATTAATAATGGAAAATGGAAAATGTAAAATGGAGAATAAATATAAATAATAAATAAGTAAAAAAGGAATAATATGAAAATATTAGTAACAGGAACGGCAGGATTTATAGGATTTCATTTGGCCAACAGACTTGCAAAAAGAGGGGATGAGGTAGTAGGGCTTGATAGTATAAATGATTATTATGATGTGAATTTAAAATATGCAAGATTAAATGAGGCCGGAATTGACAAGGAAAAAATAGAATATAACGAAATTGTAGAGTCTAGTAAATATCCGAATTACAGGTTTATAAAACTGAATCTTGAAGATAAATTTAATCTTTTTAAACTTTTTGAAAAAGAAAAATTCGATAAAGTATGCCACCTTGCGGCACAGGCGGGGGTGAGGTATTCCCTTAAAAATCCGGATGCTTATATCAGTTCAAATATAGTAGGGCATATGAACATACTGGAAGCCGTAAGGCAAACAGGTGTAAAATCTTTAGCTTATGCAAGCAGCTCGAGTGTATACGGGCTAAATAAAAAACAGCCTTTTTCAACAGATGACAATGTAGACCATCCGGTCAGCCTGTATGCCGCCACAAAAAAAGCAGAGGAGCTTATGAGCCACACATATTCATATCTTTACAACATTCCTACAACGGGGCTGAGATTTTTTACCGTTTACGGGCCCTGGGGAAGACCCGATATGGCTTTATTTAAATTTGTAAAAAATATACTCAAAAATAAACCGATTGATGTATATAACTATGGCGATATGCAAAGGGATTTTACATATATAGACGATATTGTTGAAGGTGTCGTGAGGGTAATTGACAATCCTCCAAAACCAAATCCTCAGTGGAACGGAAGGCCGAGCGAGAGTGTGGCTCCTTATAAAGTTTACAATATAGGAAACGGCGCTCCGGTTAAACTTATGGATTTTATAGAGGCAATTGAAGAAGTACTTGGTAGGGAAGCTAAAAAAAACCTGCTTCCAATGCAGCCCGGGGATGTTGCAAGCACGTGGGCCGATACAACTGATTTACAGAAAGATTTAGGCTATAAACCTTATACAGATGTTAAAGAAGGGATTAGAAATTTTGTTGAGTGGTACAGGGAGTTTTATAAATGTTGAATGATGAATGATAAATGTTGAATGATGAATGAGAAATTTTGGATGTTAAATTATGAATAAGAAAGGAAAAATTAAAGAAAATAATTTAATAGTTAAAAAGAGTTATGAATTTGCTCTTGAAATTGCAAAAATTTATAAATATATAATTGAAGTGAAAAAAGAATATATAATGTCAAAACAATTATTAAGATGTGGGACTTCAATTGGAGCAAATGTTCAAGAAGCTCAAGCTGGTATAACTAAAAAAGATTTTATTGCTAAAATGAGTATAGCGGCTAAAGAAGCAAGAGAAACAAGGTACTGGATAAAATTATTAATAGATAGTGGATATTTTGAAGAAAATAAAAATTTGTTAAAAGAAATTGATTCAATAATCAATATTTTGACTAAAATTATTAAAACATCACAACAAAATCAAAAAGGGCTAAAATGAAAACAAATTCAACATTTAACATTAAACATCTAACATCTATCTTAGTTACCGGCGGGGCCGGATATATAGGAAGCCATGTGGTAAAGCTTTTATTAGAAAACAGTGATTATGATGTAACTGTAATAGATAATCTGGTGAGTGGATTTAAAGATACAATTGATACTCTAAAAACAATTAGAGATTTTCAGTTTATTGAAGCAAATCTTAGCAACTGGAATGAAATTGAAGGTATTTTTAAAACAAAGCAATTTGATGCGATTATCCATTTTGCGGCAAGTCTGATAGTGCCTGAGAGTGTGGAAAAGCCTTTAAAATATTATTTAAACAATACAGCAAACACTGCTAATTTAGTAAATTTGGCCGTTAAATACGGAGTGGAAAAATTTATATTCTCTTCTACGGCGGCGGTATACGGCGAACCGGATATAAAAGTGAAAAGTGAAAAGTTAAAAGTGAAAAATGTCGGTATTAGTGAAGATTTTCCTACAAATCCGATAAATCCGTACGGACAGAGTAAACTGTTCAGCGAAAATATTATTCAGGATGCTGCTAAAGCTCACGGATTAAAATATGTAATTTTCAGATATTTTAATGTGGCGGGGGCGAGCCCCGATTTGATGATAGGGCAGAAAACAAAAAATGCAACCCATTTAATAAAAGTGGCTAGTGAATGTGCAGTGGGTAAAAGAGATAAAATGTATATATTTGGAGATGATTATCCTACACCTGACGGAACCTGCATAAGGGATTATATTCATGTAGTTGATTTGGCAGATGTGCATATAAATGCAATTGAATATCTAGATAATAATAAAAGTGATATTTTTAACGTAGGATACGGCAGGGGTGCCAGCGTAAAAGAGGTAATTGATACAATGAAAAAAGTCAGCGGAGTTGATTTTAAAGCGGAAAATGCTAAGAGAAGGGCGGGAGATCCAGCAATGCTGATTTCAGACAATTCAAAAATAAAAGAAAAAATGAAATGGCAACCAAAATATGATGATTTGGGATTTATTTGTAAGAGTGCATATGAGTGGGAGAAAAAGCTAAATAAATTATGAATGTTGAATTATGAATGTTGAATTATAAATGTTGAATTATGAATGTTGAATTTGATTTTTAATGTATATTTGTATATACTTTTAATAAAAAAGGTTCTTATATGGAGGCAATAGCAAAAGTTTTTATAAGTGGGAATTCACAGGCAATTAGAATACCTAAAGAATTTCAAATAAATTCAGAAAAAGTAAAAATAATAAAAGAAAATGATAAATTAATAATTATTCCAATAAATAGCAGAAAAGGTTGGGATGAAGCATTTAAAAAAATGCACAAAAATAATGATGATAAACTTTTAATTGATGATAGTTTAGATTGGGATATGGATGTATAATCAATATTCAATAGTGCTTGTAAATTTAGACCCTACAATTGGTTCTGAAATTAAAAAAACAAGGCCTTGTGTTATAATTTCTCCAAATGAAATGAATTTTAATATAAATACTCTAATAATTGCACCGATGACTTCTAAAACAAGAAATTATCCAACTAGGATTAAAGCAGGAGAAAATTCTTATATTGTATTAGATCAAATAAGAACTATTGATAAAAAAAGAATAATAAAAAAATTAGGAAAAATAGATAGAAAAGTTATTTATGAAGTAAAGAAAATTATAAATCAAATGTTAGTAGAATAAGGAGAAAAAATGATAAAAAAAGTACTGTTTCCTGCGGCGGGGTATGGCACAAGATTTTTACCGGCCACAAAGTCGGTTCCAAAAGAGATGCTGCCGGTTGTTAATAAACCCCTTATTCATTACGGAATAAAAGAAGCTATGAATGCGGGAATTTTTGAAGTAGGGTTTGTAACAGGAAGAAACAAAAGGGCTATTGAGGATTATCTGGATTTTTCCCCAGAACTTGAAAATAAAATAAAAGATTCAAGTAAAGCCTCTTTGCTTAAAGAAACAAATGAAATGATAGAAAAATGCACTTTTACATATGTAAGACAAAAAGAGATGCTTGGACTCGGACATGCGGTTTTGAGTGGCGAACCACTCATTGGCAACAATCCTTTTGCGGTTGTTTTGGCGGATGATTTGTGTGTGGGGGAAGTTTTAACACAGATGGTTAAACTTTACAAAAAATATAAATGTACAATAATAGCTGTTGAAGAAGTGGATAAAAACGAAGTAAATAAATATGGAATTGTATCCGGTAAAAAAATAGAAGACGGTGTAATAATGGTAGATGATATGGTGGAAAAACCGGATGTTGACAAAGCCCCAAGCAATTTAGCAATTATAGGAAGATATATTTTAACCCCCGATATTTTTGATTTGTTAAGAAATGTAAAGCCTGGAAAAGGCGGGGAAATTCAGCTGACCGACGCTATAAAAATGCAGGCAAATGAAGGAATGGTGATAGCATATAAGTTTAAAGGCAGAAGGTTTGACTGCGGAAGTATTCCCGGATTTATAGAAGCCACCAATTATATGTATGAAAATATGAAAGGTTAATATGTGCGGAATAGTAGGGGTTAAAGGAATAAAAAGCCCACAGGAGTTTTTAATAGAAGGGCTTAAAGAACTTGAATACAGAGGATATGACAGCGCCGGAATTGCCGTTATGGACGAAGGGGAACTTAAAGTAATAAAAGCTGTCGGAAGACTGAAAAATCTGGAAGTTAAGTTAAAAAATGTAAAATTTATTAATCCGAAACTTGGTATCGGGCATACCAGATGGGCAACCCACGGAAAACCCACAGAAATAAACGCTCACCCGCAGACAGGAAAATTCAGCGCGGTTGTGCATAACGGGATTATTGAAAATTATGCTGAAATTAAAAAAGAACTTGAAGCTCAGAATTTAAATTTTATCTCTCAAACAGATACTGAAGTAATAGTAAAACTGTTTGAGCATTTTTACAACGGCAATGCATTTGAAGCGTTCAAAAAAACACTTGAAAAGCTAAAAGGCGCTTATGCGATTTTGCTTATTACCCAAAAAGACCCTGAAAAAATATTTTTTGCAAAAAAAGGAAGCCCTTTAATAGTCGCACAAAACGAAGGTAAATTTTTCTTCGCTTCATCTGACGCGCCTCTTGTGGGATATGCAAACAGCGCACATTATCTGGAAGACGGTGAATACGGATATGTTGACAGTGAAATTTGTCTGTCAGTATTTCAAACCTCTCCCGGCAAACAGAGAATCAGCCAAAAAGGGCGGATACAGGTTTTATATGGAAAAAGAGATTTATGAACAATATGGTGTATTAAAAGAAAATACATTAGGTCGTAATACTGAAAAAGGCATAAAATTTGACGAGCTTAATAAAGAGTTTTTTGAAGGAGTAAATAATATAATCATCTCAGCATGCGGGACAAGCTATCATGCGGGGCTTGTGGGTAAATATCTGCTTGAAAGAGATGCAAAAATAAGAACAAATGTAGAAGTTGCAAGCGAGCTTAGATACAGAGAGCCTCTATTAACAAAAGATACACTTTTTATAGTAATATCCCAAAGCGGGGAGACGGCTGATACGCTTGAGACTCTTAAAATGGCAAAAAAAGCAGGACTTAAAACATTAGCTTTATGTAATGTAGATAATTCTTCTATAGTAAGAGAGGCCGATAAAACAATACTGCTTAGAGCGGGAATAGAAAAAGGCGTAGCTTCTACAAAAGCATTTGCCACTCAGGTAATGACGCTATGGATGTTAAGCAATTATCTTGCAGATAAAAACGAATATGAAGCAATAAACGAGTCCATAGAAGCCACAAAAGTAAATACAAAAATACATGAAAAAATAAAAAGACTCTCAAAAAGATACCTTCACGGGCATGGGTTTTTCTATATAGGAAGGGATATATTTTACCCTCTTGCCCTTGAAGGGGCGCTTAAACTAAAAGAAATAAGCTATATTCACGCAGAAGGCTACCCGGCAGGTGAAATGAAACACGGGCCTATTGCCTTGGCAGACCCGGAGCTTTTTGTAGTAGCGCTTCTTAGTAAAAACATACTGTTTGAAAAAACAAAATCAAATATTGAAGAGCTTGTGGCAAGAGACGCCACAGTGCTTACAATATCTCAGGAAGAAATTGAACTGACAGATGATTTTATAAAAATAAACAAAAGCAGGCATCCTATGGCGGAGTTTTTTGAAATGATGGTAATAACCCAGCTTTTAGCACTTGAAGTTGCAATTAGAATGGGAAACGATGTAGATATGCCAAGAAATTTAGCTAAATCGGTTACGGTTGAGTAATGAAATTTTTGGTAAAATTATGAAAAATTTTTAGGAGAGAGTTTTTGAAAAATATAATTCTTTGCGGGGGGAATGGGACGAGGCTTTGGCCGATAAGCAGAAAGCTGATGCCAAAGCAGTTTATAAAACTTTTTGATGATAAATCACTTTTTCAACTTACCACTGAGAGAAATTCAACACTCTGCAATTCTCAACTTATAGTTTCAAATGAAGAGCAGTTTTTTCTGGCATTAGACCAGCTTGAAGAAATAAATAAATTAAATAATACTCAATTTATACTTGAACCTGTAGGAAGAAATACAGCTCCAGCAATTGCCCTCGCAGCGTTTCAAAGCAATGAAGATGAAATACTTTTTGTAACACCAAGCGATCATTTAATAAAAGATGATGAAAATTATGAAAAAGCAATAAAAAGAGCAAAAGAATTAGCACAACAAGGATATCTTGTAACATTTGGAGATGTTATTAAATTTCATGAAAAGCCAGATTTGTAAAAAAAGGCAATTTTGGAATAGCGGAATGTTTATGTTTAAAGCGGGAGTGTTTTTAGAAGAACTTAAAAAATATGCTCCTGAAATTTATGAAAAAAGTTTAGAAGCTTATAAAAATGCAAAAAAAGATAAAAATATTTTAAGAATCAGATTAGAAGATATGGAAAATATTCCAGAAGAGAGTATAGATTATGCAGTAATGGAAAAGAGTGATAAAATAAAAGTAATTAAATCAGATTTTGAATGGAATGATGTAGGAAGTTTTGACAGTTTAGTTAAAGAAATAGATTCGAATGTAAAACCTATTGAGATAGAAAGTAAAAATAACTTTTATTACAGCGATAATTCAAAAAAAACAGTTGCTACAATAGGGCTTGAAGATTTTATTGTAATAGATACCAATGATGCTTTACTCATAACAAAAAAAGGCAAAACACAAAAAGTAAAAGATGTGGTAAAAAGGTTAAAAAAAGAAAATAAAGACTTAACAGAATTTCATACCACAGTACATAGACCGTGGGGAATATTTGAGAATTTAATTGATGAAAACGGATATAAAATAAAAAGAATAATAGTAAAACCGGGAAAAAGACTTTCCCTTCAAAAACATTTTCACAGAAGCGAACATTGGGTAGTAGTAAGCGGGACAGCAGAAGTTCAGGTAGGAAATGAAACATATCTTGTAAGACCGAATGAATCAACATACATAAAAATGGGAGAGATTCACAGATTGTCAAATCCCGGTAAAATACCTGTGGTATTAATTGAAGCACAGGTTGGAGAATATACAGGCGAAGATGATATTGTAAGAATTGAAGATGATTTTAATAGAAGTATGTGCTAAGTGATAGGTGCTAAGATATGAAATGTGAAAAGTTAGATTTTTGGAAAAAATCTTCAAGAATGTGTGCTAATGTATATAAAGAATTAAAAGAGTTAAAAGATTTTGGTTTTAAAGATCAAATAATTAGAAGTGCATTATCTATAGCAAGTAATATTGCAGAAGGACTGGAAAAAGAATCTCTAAAAGAACAGATTAGATTTATAGAAATTTCAAAAGGTTCGGTAGCAGAATTTATTACTCAAGCATATATTGGAATAGAAATAGAATATATCAATAAACCAACAGGTTTAAAATGGATAAATGATTTAGATGAAATTTCTAAAATGCTAACAGGATTATCAAAATATCATAAAAAGGAAAAGTATGAAAAAAAATAATCTTAAATTTCAAAACTCAAATCTAAAACCTAAAAAAGCTTTGATTACAGGAATAACAGGTCAAGATGGGAGTTATTTAGCAGAATTTTTACTTGAAAAAGGTTATGAAGTTCATGGTATAAAAAGAAGAACAAGCCTTTTTAATACGAAAAGAATAGACCATTTATATAAAGACCCGCATGAAGAAAATGTAAATTTCTTTTTACATTACGGAGATATGACAGACAGTATGAATATAACTCGTATTATTCAAGAAGTTCAGCCTGATGAAATATACAACCTTGCAGCACAATCACATGTAGCAGTTAGTTTTGAAGAACCGGAATATACTGCAAACGCGGATGGTATAGGGATTTTAAGAATTTTAGAAGCTGTAAGGCTTTTAGGACTTACAAATAAAACAAAAATTTATCAGGCAAGTACAAGTGAATTATATGGATTAGTTCAGGAAGTACCGCAAAGTGAAAAAACACCATTTTATCCAAGAAGTCCTTATGCAGTAGCTAAACTCTATGCGTATTGGATTACGGTAAATTATAGAGAAGCGTATAATATGTTTGCTTGCAATGGAATACTTTTTAATCACGAAAGTCCAAGACGTGGAGAAACATTTGTAACAAGAAAAATAACAAGAGGAATGGCAAGAATCCTTTTAGGACTTGATAAAAAACTTTATTTAGGGAATCTAAGTGCAAAAAGAGACTGGGGACATGCAAAAGATTATGTAAGAATGATGTGGATGATACTTCAATATGAAAAATCGGAAGATTGGGTAATAGCGACAGGTAGAACCACAGAAATTAGAGAATTTGTAAGACTTACAGGAAAATATCTTGGGTTAGAAATTTCATTTGAAGGTAAAGGAGTTAATGAAAAAGGAATTGTTACTGCAATAGATGAAGAAAAACTTCAAAACCTTTTAAAAACAATCAATGTGGCCCATCCACAATATATTATCGATCATGTAAAAAATTTGATAGGAAAAGATATTGTAAATGTAGACCCTAAATATTTTAGACCGACAGAAGTTGATTTACTTTTAGGAGATGCAACAAAAGCAAAAGAAAAACTTGGATGGGAGTCAAAAATAACTCTTGAAGAGATGACAAAAGAGATGGTAGAGAGTGATTTAAAAGAAAACTATCAAGAGCTTGTTCTTAAAGAATGCGGATTTGAAGTTCCAAAAAGCTGTGGATTATAAGTAATGTTTAATTGTAAATTGATAATTTTAAATAGGGAAATATATGATTATTGATAATTTACAAGATTATAAAAAAATTTTAGAAGATTTAAAATTTAAATTTAAATCTGCCCAAATAAAAGCTTCTTTAAAAGTAAACAGTGAATTATTGCAATTTTATTGGTATCTTGGTAAAAAAATTATTGAAGTTCAAAATAATTATAAATGGGGAAGTAAATTTTTAGAAAATCTAAGTAAAGATTTATCAAAAGCATTTCCTGATGTAAAAGGATTTTCTTATAGAAATTTAAAATTTATTAGACAATGGGTAAATTTTTGGGATAATGAAAAAGGGAAACAACTTGTTTCCTTATTGTTTCAAATCCCATGGGGACATAATATAGTCATAATTCAAAAGTGTAAAGATATTAATGAAGCTATATTTTATGTGGAAAACACTTTAAAAAACGGAATTAGCAGGAATGTTTTAATACATCAAATAGAAAGTGACTTGTATCATAGACAGAAAAAAGCTGTAAATAATTTTGATAATACTTTGCCTCCACTGCAATCAGATTTGGTAAAAGAAATCACTAAAGATCCATATATATTTGATTTTTTAACTATTAGTGAGGATTATAAAGAAAAAGAGTTAGAAAATGCCTTAATTGAAAATATAAAAGATTTTTTAATTGAACTTGGCAGTGGGTTTGCATTTGTGGGTAAGCAGTATAAATTAGAAATAGAAAATCAAGAATTTAGAATAGATTTATTGTTTTATCATCTAAAACTTCATTCATTTGTAGTAATTGAATTAAAAAATGGTGAATTTAAACCTGAATATGCAGGAAAATTAAATTTTTATGTATCTGCTGTAGATGATATTTTAAAATCAGAAATAGATAATTCAACTATAGGTATTTTAATATGCAAATTAAAAAATGATTTAATTGTAGAATATGCTTTAAGAGATATAAATAAGCCAATAGGAGTTAGTGAATATAGATTAACTACAAAACTTCCAGATAAATTAAAAGATACAATTCCAAGTATTGAAGATATAAAACAACAAATACAAAGGAATATAAATGAATAAAAATAGTAAAATATATGTAGCAGGAGGGACAGGACTTGTAGGAAGTGCTATTATTAAAAAGCTACTTGAAAAGGGATATAAAAATGTCATCAGTACTTATAGAAACAGACAGCCTTTAAATGATAAAGTTAAATGGATAAAATTAGATTTATTAAATCAAAATGATGTGGAGGAGTTTTTAAAAAATGAAAAACCTGAATATGTATTTTTAGCAGCAGCAAAAGTTGGGGGAATTATTGCTAATAATACATATAGAGCAGATTTTATTTATGAAAATCTTCAAATTCAAAATAATGTAATTTATAATGCATATAAATACGAAGTAAAAAAACTGATGTTTTTAGGAAGTACCTGTATCTATCCTAAAAACTGTCCTCAACCTATAAAAGAAGAATATTTATTAACAGGAGAGCTTGAATATACAAATGAACCATACGCTATAGCAAAAATAGCAGGTATTAAAATGTGTGAGAGTTTTAATTTACAATACGGCACAAACTTTATCTCAGTAATGCCAACTAATCTATATGGAGAAAATGATAACTTTGATTTAGAAAAATCCCATGTTCTACCAGCTCTTATCAGAAAAATTCATTTAGGAAAATGTCTTGAAAATGGAGACTGGGAAGGAATTAGAAAAGATTTAAATGGGACTAAAGTTGTTATTGGTAATTCGTTATTAGTTATTGGGGAAAAAAGTTCAAAAGAAGATTTACTAAAAGTTTTAAATCACTTTGGTATTCAATACACCAATACACCAATAACAAATAACCAATCAACAAAACCAAAGGTGTTGATTGAAATCTGGGGCTCAGGCAAACCAATGCGAGAATTTTTATATTCAGACGATATGGCGGATGCTTGTGTATTTTTAATGGAAAATGTAGATTTTAAAGACATTGTTGATGGGTATATTAGTAATTCGTATATTGGTGAAAACAAACAAATAACTAATAACCAATACACAAATATACCAATAACCAATACACATATAAATATAGGAACGGGTAAAGACATCTCAATAAAAGACCTTGCATATTTGATTAAAGATATTATTGGTTTTCAAGGAGACTTTTATTTCAATACAGAAAAACCGGATGGAACGATGAGAAAAGTTACAGATGTTAGTAAGTTGCATAGTTTAGGTTGGCAGTATAAAACAACATTAAAAGAAGGAATTGAAAAGGTATATAGATGGTATGTAGAAATGAGCGAGCAGCGAGTAGAAAATAATCTACCGACGACTGACTACTTGCTACATGCTAAAATTAGAAAATTTATGAATGGTATAAGGATTTATCATGATAGATAATGAAAGATTAACACATTTAAAGCAACTTGAAGCTGAGAGTATATATATATTAAGAGAAGTTGCTGCAAATTTTAGCAATCCTGTAATGATGTATAGTATCGGAAAAGATAGTTCGGTAATGCTACATTTAGCTATGAAAGCTTTTTATCCGGCAAAACCACCATTTCCTTTACTTCATGTGGATACATTATGGAAGTTTCGCGAAATGATAGAGTTTAGAGATAAAAGAGCAAAAGAGCTTGGAATGGAACTTTTAGTATATACTAACCCGGAAGGGATTGAAATGAACATCAATCCTTTTATTCATGGAAGTAAAGTTCATACTGATATAATGAAAACAGAGGCTCTTAAAAAAGCACTTAATAAATATGGTTTTGATGCAATAATTGGTGGAGCAAGAAGAGATGAAGAAAAGTCTCGTGCAAAAGAGAGAATTTTTAGTTTTCGTGATAAAAATCACAGGTGGAATTCAAAAAATCAAAGGCCAGAACTTTGGAATTTATATAATACACATATTCATAAGGGTGAAAGTGTTAGGGTTTTTCCTTTAAGTAACTGGACAGAACTTGATATTTGGCAATATATATATCTTGAAAATATTCCTATAGTTCCACTTTATTTTGCAAAGGAAAGACCGGTAGTAGAGTGGGAAGGTGCTAAAATAATGGTAGATGATGATAGAATGCCAGAAGAACTTAGAAAAAAAGCAAAAATGGAAAAAGTAAGATTTAGAACTCTTGGATGTTATCCTTTAACGGGGGCTATAAATTCAAATGCTGATACTCTTCCTAAAATAATAGAAGAAATGCTTTTAAGCAGAACAAGTGAGAGAGAAGGAAGACTTATAGATAAAGATCAGGAAGGCAGTATGGAAAAGAAAAAAATTGAAGGATATTTTTAGTTTGAGAACAACATGAAAATAAAGAGATGCTCAGGTTTATTACATGTGGAAGTGTGGATGATGGAAAAAATACGGAACTACAAATGAAGAGATTGATTTTGCCCTTTTAATAGACGGACTTCAAAGCGAAAGAGAACAGGGAATAACAATAGATGTAGCTTATAGGTTTTTCAGTACAGATAAAAGAAAATATATCATTGCAGATACCCCAGGACACGAACAATACACTAGAAATATGGTAACAGGCGCAAGTACAGCAGATTTGGCTGTAATTTTAATAGATGCAAGAAAAGGTGTTCTAACTCAGACAAGAAGACATACATTTTTAGTTACACTGCTTGGAATCAGAAATATTGTGGTAGCTATTAATAAAATGGATTTAGTTGATTATTCAAAGGAAGTATTTGATAAAATAGTAAAAGATTATAAAAAAATGTTTGAAAAATTAAGATTTTCTCTTCCTTATAAAGAATATGGAAGCTAAAATAAACTCTATATCTGTGAGTGCTTTAAAAGGTGACAATGTAGTGGAAAATTCAGAAAATACACCTTGGTATACAGGGCTTCCTCTGTCTTAAAATATTTAGATTCCCGTTCAATATGTAAACAGGCCTAATCTTGATTTTAGAGGATTTGCGGGACAATTGCAAGCGGTGAAATAAATGATAGTAAAGAGCGAGGAAAAAGAGCCTAAGTTTAATGACAGTTTTGAAGCATTTGTAGTTTGGATGGATGAAGAACCTTTAAAAAACAGGGAATATATATTAAAACTTTATACTAAAGAGACGAATGCCATTATTTCAAAAATTTTATTTAAAAAAGATGTAAATACATGGGAAAAAATAGAAGCTAAAACGAATGATATAGCAAGGGTTCAGATAGATTTTAGCGAAAAGATGGCATTTGATTTGTATGAAGAGAATAAAGGAACAGGAGCTTTTATATTAATAGATAAAATTACAAACAATACTGTTGCAGCAGGTATGATAGTGGGAGAATCAACCAAAAACAGAAGCTGAAATTGCTTTAAATAAATTTATAAGAGAACATTTTCCAGAATGGGGATGTAGAAAAATAGGTGATTGAGGTATTGGGTATTTGGTGTTAGGTTCTAGGTGAAAAGGTGATAAATGGGTAATTTTAGAGAATTAAATGTTTGGCAAAAATCAAAAAGTTTAGTAGTAGATATATACTATTTAACAAATAAAGAAACTTTTAAAAGAGACTTTTCATTAAAAGATCAAATGAGACGAAGTGCAGTTTCTATTCCAAGTAATATTGCTGAAGGAGATGAAAGAAATTCAAATAAGGAATCAATTAGGTTTTTATATATAGCTAATGGTTCAGTTGCTGAATTAATTACTCAAATAACAATTGCATATGAAATAAATTATATAACTAAAAAAGAGTATATAGCTTTGTTAAAAGAATTAGAAGATATCTCAAAAATGATAAAATCATTAATAAATTATAGGAGTAAAAATATATGATAATTACACAAAATTATTTCTATTACCTAAAACCTTATACCCAAAACCTTATCTCATCCAAAGGATGAGATTTGTATAAAGAGACAAATATTCGTTCAATTGTAAAAGGGATTAGCTGGCGTTTTATAGCTACCGGTACTACAATGAGTATTGTTTATGTTTTTTTTGGAAATGTAGAACTTGCGGTTGCAACGGGATTATTGGAAACAATAGCAAAAGTTGGGTTATATTGGGGGCATGAAAAAGCATGGCAAAGAATAAGATGGGGTAGAAAAAGAATTGAGCCTTTTAATTTATGGTTTACAGGACTTCCTCTAAGTGGTAAAACAACTATTGCTGATAAAGTATATGAAAAATTAAAAAAGCTTGATATACCACTTGAGAGAATAGATTCTAAAGATGTAAGAGAAATGTTCCCTAATGCGGGATTTAGCAGAGAAGAGAGAAACAGGCATATTAAAAGAATAGGACACTTAATCCAAACTCTTCAAAAAAATTCAGTTTCTACAGTTTGCAGTTTTGTATCTCCTTATCGTGAAAGCAGAAAAATGATAAGAGAAATGGTAAAAAATAATATCGTAGTTTATGTAAAAGCAAGTATTGAGACTTGTAAAAAAAGAGATTATAAAGGAGTATATGAAAAAGCATTAAAAGGTGAAATAAAAAACTTTACAGGAATTAGTGATGTATATGAAGAACCAAAACATGCTGAAATTGTAATTGATACAGAGAAAATGAATCCTGATGAAGCAGCGGATTTGATAGTAAAGTATGTAAAGAAACATTATGTTAAATGAGACGATAGACAATAGTCAATAGACGATAGTCGATAGTATTTTTAACTATGTTAAAAATTTAAAAAACAGCACGGCAAAGCATTGCTTTTATTGACTATTGTCTGGAGTCTATAGTCTGGATACTGGAAAGGATTTTTATGAAAAACATTGTATGGCATCCTAATAAAGTTACAAGAAATGACAGGGAAAAAATTAAAAATCAAAAAGGCTGTGTCCTTTGGTTTACAGGGTTAAGTGGAAGTGGTAAGAGCACTATTGCAAATGAATTAGAATATGAGCTGAATAAAATGAGATATCATACATATTTACTTGATGGAGATAATATAAGGCATGGATTAAATAAGAATTTAGGATTTAGTGATTTAGATAGAAAAGAGAATATTAGAAGAATAAGTGAAGTTGCAAAACTTTTTGTAGATGCAGGGATTATTACAATTACAGCATTTATTTCTCCTTTTATTGAAGATAGAGAGAAAGCCAGAGAAATTATAGGAACAAAAAACTTTATAGAAGTTTTTGTGGATACTCCACTTGAAGTTTGTATACAAAGAGACCCAAAAGGACTTTATAAAAAAGCTTTAAATGGAGAGATTAAAAATTTCACAGGAATTGATTCTCCTTATGAAAGACCATTAAGTCCAGAAATTATAATTGATACTAAAAAGTATGATATTATTTCATCAGTAAGTTTAATAATAGATTATTTAAAAAATAAAAAATATTTAGACTTTAGATAATAGACGATAGACAATAGTTTAGAGAGAAGGGTTTTTAAGTGTATAATAAAATATTTAAAACAGATAAATTTGAGTTTAATATAGATGATGTTTTAGAAATAGCAAGAAAAGCAGGAAAAGAAGTTTTAAATATTTATAATAAAGATTTTGAAGTAGAATATAAAGATGATAAATCTCCTTTGACTATGGCAGATAAAATATCTCATAATATAATTATAAAAGGACTTAAAAAATATAATTTACCTGTTTTAAGTGAAGAAGGAAAAGATATTCCATACGAAGAGAGAAAAAACTGGGAATATTTTTGGATGATAGACCCACTTGATGGGACAAAAGAGTTTATCAAAAAAAATGGAGAATTTACTATAAATATAGCTTTGATTCATAAAAATGAACCTGTTTTTGGAGTCGTTTATGCACCAGTTTTAGATTGGATTTATTTTAATGATAATGAAAATGCATATAAAATAGAAAAAGATAAACTAATAAAACTTCCAATAAAAAGAAATGATGATAAGTTTATTATAGTAGCAAGCAGAAGTCATTTAAATGATGAAACAAAAAAATTTATTAAATCCTTGACTATCGACTATCGACTATCAACTATCGACTATGATTTTATCTCTATTGGCAGTAGCTTAAAACTATGTCTTGTAGCAGAAGGAAAAGCAGATATTTATCCTCGCCTTGCTCCTACTATGGAGTGGGACACAGCAGCAGCTGATGCTGTGGTTAGGAAAACTGGAGCAAAAGTTTATCAATTACCAATTAACGACTATCGACTATTAGTTTATAACAAAGAAAATCTTTTAAATCCATGGTTTGTAATTCAATGATTAAAAAACTAAAACAAAAATTTCAAAAAGAAGAGCACAAAAGATTATTGTCAAATTTTATTTCATTAGCTATATTACAAGGAGCAAATTATATATTGCCTCTTATTACATTTCCTTATTTAGTAAGGGTTTTAGGCGTGGAAAAATTTGGACTTTTAGCATTTGCTGGGGCAACTATAGCTTATTTTAATATATTAACCGATTATGGATTTAATCTTACAGCTACAAGGGAAGTTTCTATTTATAGAGATAATAAAGAAAAACTTAATGAAATATTTAGCAGTGTTATGATTATAAAATTTATTTTAATGATTGTTTCTTTTTTATTATTGCTAATTTTAGTTTATAGTTTTAATAAGTTTAGAGTACATTTAGAAGTTTTTTTATTGACATTTGGGATGGTGATAGGTCAGGTTCTATTTCCTCAATGGTTTTTTCAGGGAATTGAGAGAATGAAATATATAACATTTTTAAACATATTATCTAAGGTTATATTTACAATAGCAATATTTGTTTTTATTCATCAAGAGAGTGATTATTGGAAGGTGCCACTGATTAATTCTTTAGGATTTATAAGTGCAGGGTTAATAGCTTTATATATTATTCAAAAAGATTTTAATATAAAATTTAGATTGCAAACTTTAAAAACACTTAAAACTTATTTTACAGATGGTTGGCATATATTTATATCAAATATAGCAATAAGTTTATATACGGTATCTACTACATTTATTTTAGGATTGTTTACAAATAATATGATTGTAGGATATTATTCAATAGCAGATAAAATTAAAAGTGCAGTCCAAGGTTTATTAAGACCTATTTCACAGACTGTTTATCCATATATTTCTAAAAAAGTAAAAGAAAATAAATTAGAAGGATTAAATTTCATTAGAAAAATTACTATTTATATTGGACTATTTAGTTTTATTTTATCTTTTTTGCTTTTTATATTTGCTCCTGAGATTATTCATTTAGTTGCAGGAGAAAAATATGAAAGAAGTATTTTAGTTTTAAAGATTATTGCGTTTTTACCTTTTATTATTGCATTAAGTAATATTTTTGGAATTCAGACAATGCTTAATTTTAATAGAAAAAAAGCTTTTAGTAAAATTTTAATAAGTGGAAGTATTTTAAATATTATTTTATCCTTAATAATAGTGCCCTTATTTCAAGAAATAGGTTCAGCAATTTCAGTATTAGTTGTAGAATTATTCATAACAATTACTATGTATGTTTATTTACAAAAAACAGGAATAAATATTATGAAAGGAAAATTATATGTTTGATTATATAATAATAGGAGCAGGTTTTGCAGGGAGTGTATTAGCTGAAAGAATAGTAAATAAATTAAATAAAAAAGTTTTAATAATAGAAAAAAGAAATCATATTGGTGGGAATTGCTATGATGAGAGAATTGAAAATATATTAGTACATAAATATGGACCTCATTTGTTTCATACTGATGAAAAGCAAGTTTGGGATTATTTAAGTAATTTTACAGAATGGGATATATATCATCATAAGGTATTGGCTTTTATAGATGGCAAAAAAGTTCCAATTCCGTTTAATTTTAATGCTTTGTATGAAGTTTTTCCAATTGAACTCTCTTGTAGAATAGAAAAAAAACTTCTTGAAAATTATGAATATAATTCAAAAGTTCCAATACTAAAATTAAAACAATCAAATGATAAAGATTTAAAATTTTTAGCTGATTTTGTTTATGAAAAAATATTTGTCCATTATACAGCAAAACAATGGGATAAAAAACCAGAAGAGATTGATAGTGAGGTTACAGCAAGAGTGCCGGTTTTTATTGGAAAAGATGATAGATATTTTAATGATAAGTATCAAGGAATACCAAAAGAAGGATATACAAGTTTATTTCAAAAAATGTTAAATCATCCAAATATAAAAATAATGTTAAATACGGATTTTAAAGAAGTTATTAAAATAGATCAAGATACTAAAAAAATATACTTTTTAAATCAGGAATTTAAAGGAAGACTTATTTTTACCGGCAAAATAGATGAGCTGTTTGATTATAAGTTTGGAGAGCTTCCATATAGAAGTGTGAGAATGAAATTTGAAACTCTAGAAAAAGAATATTATCAAGAAGTAGCAACTGTTAATTATCCAAACAATTATGACTTTACAAGAATAACCGAATTTAAATATATTCATCCGGTTGAAACTAATAAAACAGTTATCTTAAAAGAATATCCACAAAAATATATAAAAAATCAAAATACACCATACTATCCAATCTTTACAAAAGAAAACCAAGAAAAATATAATAAATACTTAGAATTTTCAAATAATTTCAAAAATATAATATTAGTAGGAAGACTTGCTGAGTATAAATATTATGATATGGATGATATAATTAAAAGAGCTTTAGAAGTTTTTGAGGAGAAAGTTAAATGAGTAGTAATAAAGAAACAGTTTGTGCAGTAGTAGTTACATATAACAGAAAAGAGCTTTTAATAGAATGTTTAGAAGCATTGCAAAAACAAACAAGGCCATTACAAGCAATTTATTTGATAGATAATGCTTCAACAGATAAAACTCCAGAATTACTTTTGGAAAAAGGGTATATACAAGAATTACCTCCAAAAGAGTTAAATGAACCTTGGGAAAAAGAATTTGAAATTAAAAATTTAACTAATGGAGACATTATAAAAGTTCATTATGTTAGAATGAATGAAAACACAGGAGGAGATGGAGGATTTCATGAGGGTGTAAAAAGAGCTTATGAAAAAGAATATGATTGGTTATGGCTTATGGATGATGATGGAAAACCATTTAATAATGAAACTTTAATAAAATTAAGAAATTTTCATAAAATAAGTGGATTGTTAGTATTACAACCTTTGGTTGTTTCAAAAGAAAATACAAAAGATTTGGCATTTAAAATATTGTTTGATAAAAAAGAATTTTATTCTATAGAAGATTTAAATAATGATATTTATTATAATTATATTACTTTATTCAATGGAACACTAATTAATAGAAAGGTTATTGCAACCATAGGTTTTCCTAATAAAAGATTATTTATTTGGGGAGACGAAGTAGAGTATTTTTATAGAATAAAAAATAAATTTAAAACTTGTATTTATACAAAAAGCTTATTTATTCATCCTAAATCAAGAATGAAATCTAAAAGATTTTTGAATCAAAATTTTATTTATCAAAATAATAATTTAAAAGATTATTGTTTTTATCGTAATAGAACTTTTTTATATTTAAAATTTAATAAATTCAAGTTATTTATGTTTTTTATAAAATACAATTTATATTTTTTATTTACATTTAAATTTGACGCATTTTTTTTATTTAATAAAGCTTTTTATCATGGTGTTTTTAATATATGGGGAAAAGAAAAAAACTACTTATTATAGGAAAATTATGAAATTTAAATACTTTTTAACAAATAAATTATTTTGGAAAAATTTTTTACCATTAATATTTATTTCTTTTTTTTATAAACCAGAGATGTTATTTTTTTTAATTTTTTATGAATTGTTTTTATTTATAAAAATATCAAATAAAAAATTACCTATAAATTATATTACATTTATTTATTTAGCTCTTTTAATTATATTTAATTTAATAATATCAATATATATAAATAACAGTATTTATTTTATGTTTAATACTTTATTATTTTTTTTGTTTATTTCTCCAATTATTTTTTTATTAATAACTAATTTTAAAAAATTGAATAATATAATACCTATAAATAATTATTATGTTATGAAAAAAGTTATAGAAGCTTATTTATTTGTTCAAATTATTTTTTCTTTTATTAATAGTTTAAAATGGGTTATTAAATTTCATTTTAATTTTGATGTTAATTTTGGAGACATAATAGCAGGTACTTTTAGAATACCTTTTATTTTTACACCTGATTCTGCTAATGTAGTATTTGTTTTTACTATGATATTAGTTTTGTATATGTATATTACTTACTATGGTAAAAATATAAATAAAACGCTAGTTTTTTTTTCTATATTTATTATATTTTTAGCATCTGTAAATCATTTAATTTTAGCTGTAATGATAGCATTATTATTAAGTATAAGTTATAAATCTTTATTTAAATTTGTACTATTTTTTATTTTTGTATTAATATTATATAAACTTTTGCAACCTGATAATTTTTTTATGATAATTAAAAGAGTAATATTAATATTACATTCATTTTCATCTTTTGAAAATTTATCTAAATTAAGTTATAAAGGAGTATATATAGTTAATTTTATAAATGATTTTAAAAATCATGCAATTAATTTTTTGTTTATTGGAATGGGAGGAGGTACCTATTCCAGTAGAGCGGCTTTATTTTTTACAGGAGAATATGTTCATGCTTTTCCTTTTAAAAATATATCAGAATATATGTATCATAACACTTATTATTTATGGCAAGAGTTATTACATTCTCCTCATTGGTTACAAGGTGCTTTTAATTATCCTTATGGTTCAATATTTTCTTTTATTGCTGAATTAGGTCTAGTTAATGTTTTTATAATATTTGTTCTGTTTTTTTATCAATTAAAAAGAAAAAATATTTTTTCTTTTTATGATAGAAAATTTATTATAATATTTTTATTACTTATAGGTATGGTAGATAATTATTACGAATATTTTCAAGCTTTTTTTGTTTTTTATTATTGTTTATTAAAATTACCATCAAAGAAGGAGATTTACAAATATGAATAAAGAAAACCTAAAATGGAAATTAAAAATATTATTTAATACGAATTATATAATATATGAAAATTTTTTAAATTTTGTTAAAAGAAAAGATATTTTAATTAATAAAAATAGTGATATATTAATAGAAGGTTTTCCTAGAAGCGGAAATACATTTGCAGTAGCTTTATTAAAATCCTTAAATAAGGATATTAAAATTGCACGTCATAGACATGAAGTAGGTCATGTTTTAAAAGCATTAAAATTAGATAAACCCATAGTTATATTAATTAGAAATCCACAAGATGCTGTTATTTCGTTTTTTCTAAGAGAGAATGTGTCTATAAAAATAGGATTTGAATATTATATACATTTTTATACAAATATACTAAAAATATGTAAATCTTCCAATTTAGTTTTATTTAATTTTGATATATTGATTAAAGAGCCTAAAAAATTTATATCAATAATAAATGAAAAATATAATTTTAATTTATGTCTACCCGATGAAAATATTATAAAAAAGGCAAAAGATTTAGTTTTTTTAATGGATAAAGAAGAATTAAAAAGAAAAAAAAATATCTACGATATTTCTACATTTATTTCAATGCCTTCTAAAAAAAAGAAAGATTCAAAAGAAAAAATAATCAATGAAATAACAAATAATATATATTTATTTAAATTACAATACAGAGCTTTTAAAATATATGAAAAAATTATGGAAGAATGTACTATAAAATGAAAATATTAATGGTTCATAATAAATATAAACAAAATGGTGGAGAAGATACAGTTTTTTATAACGAAATGTCTTTATTAAAAGCTAAAGGACATATGGTAGATAAATTAATTTTTGAGAATAGTAGAATAAATAATATTTTTAGTAAATTAAAAATAGGTATATCTGGTATTTATAATATTGAATCTGCTAATATGTTAAAAGATAAGATTAAAAAATTTAAACCAGACGTTATTCATGTACATAATTTTTTCCCTATTGCTTCTCCTTCTATATTTTGGGTAGCAAAAAAATTTAAAATACCTGTGGTTTTAACTTTACATAATTATAGATTAATATGTCCAAATGCTATTTTATTTAGAAATGGAAATATATGTGAAAAATGTATGGATAAGATATTTCCATATTCAGGTATTATACATAAATGTTATAGAAATTCATTTATGCAAACTTTGTCTCTTTCTTTGGTAACAAATATTCATAAATATATAAAAACATGGCATAGCAAAGTTGATAAATTTATAACATTAACGAATTTTCAAAAAAATAAATTTTTATCTTCTAATATGAATATTTCTGAAGAGAAATTTTTAGTTAAATCTAATTTTGTAGATGATTTTGGAAATGGATATAAAAATAGAGAAAATTATTTTGTATATGTTGGAAGATTGTCTATAGAAAAGGGAATAATAACTATGTTAAAAGCTTTTGAAAATACTAAATATAATCTATATGTAGTGGGTGAAGGGCCTTTAAAAAATGAGGTTTTAAAATATACTAAAAAAAATAAAAATATAAAATATTTAGGATTTAAATCCAAGAAAGAGATTATAAATTTACTCAAAAAAAGTATTTCTTTAATATTTCCATCAGAATGGTATGAGGGATTTCCAATGGTATTAGTTGAGACTTTGTCAACAGGCACACCTATAATTACATCAGATATTGGTAGTCAAGCAGAGATAGTGAAAGATAATTATTTAGGTTTGCATTTTATTGCAGGAGATTTTATAGACTTAAGAAGTAAAATTACAGAGTTTTTTGAAAAAAAAGATAAGACTTTTTATCAAAATGCAAGAGATGAGTATTTGGAAAAATATACTCCTGAAAAAAATTATAAACAATTAATAGATATATATGAAAAGGTTATCAATGATTTTTAGAAAAAAAATAATAAATATTAATATATGTATAGGATCTTATGAAAATTTTTTAAAAAATATAATTTTATTATCTGAAAAAAAAATTTCTAGTTATGTATGTGTAACAAATGTTCATATGTTAATAGAAGCATATTTGGATAAAAAATTTAAAGAAGTAGTAGATAATGCTGACATTGTTATTCCTGATGGTATGCCTATTGCAAAAGCTATAAAATATATTTATGGAATAGATCAAGACAGAATTGCAGGTATGGATTTAATGCCGGATTTAATAAGAGAATGTGCAAAATTAAAAAAAAAGATATTTTTATATGGCTCAACAAGGGAAATTTTAGAAAAAATAGAAAAAAAAGCAAAGAATAAATATCCTAACATTCAAATAAAAAGTTATTCACCTCCATTTAGGAAATTGAATGATAATGAAAAAAATAATATTATAAAGATGATAAATGATTATAATCCAGATTTTGTATTTGTGGCACTTGGTTGTCCAAAGCAAGAAAAATGGATGGCAGAACATAAAAATAAAATTAAATCTTGTATGATAGGATTTGGTGGAGCATTTGAAGTGTATGCAGGAGTAAAAAAAAGAGCTCCCAACTGGATGCAAAAATATTCTTTAGAATGGTTATATAGATTGATTCAAGATCCAAAGAGACTTTGGAAAAGATATTTATATACTAATTTAATTTTTTTAATATTAATAAGCAAACAATTTTTTAAATATAAAATTCTAAAAAAAATTTAACTTAATAAGGATCTAATAAATGATAAAAAGAATTTTTGACATTGCGTTTTCTATTTTTACTATTGTAGTTACTTTGCCTGTCACTATTCCAATAGCTATAATCATCAAATTAACAGATGGTGGGAAAGTTTTTTTTATTCAAAAAAGACCTGGATTAAATGGAAAAGAATTTAATTTGTATAAATTTAAAACTATGTATGAAAATAATGATAAAATTTTGAAAGAATTTTTAGAAAAAAATTCTCAGGCAAAAGAAGAGTGGCAAAAATACAGAAAACTAAAAACATATGATCCAAGAGTTACTCCCATAGGCAGATTTTTAAGGAAAACTTCTCTTGATGAGCTACCTCAATTTATAAATGTTTTAAAAGGTGATATGAGTGTAGTGGGACCTAGGCCTTATATAATGTCAGAATTTGAAGAGTATAATATTCCTAAAGAAATAGTGAATAAACTTTTATCTGTCAAACCCGGAGTTACAGGTTTATGGCAAGTTTCATCAAGAAATGAAGCTACATTTGAAGAAAGAATAAATCAAGATTTAGAATATATTGAAAATAAGTCTTTCTTATATGACTTAAAAATTATTTTAAAAACAATTAAAGTTATGATTACAGGAAAAGGGGCTTATTGATTAGTTATGAGTTATGAGTGTTGAATTATGAGTTATGAATGATGAGTTATGAGTTTTGAATTATGAATGTTAAATGTTGAATTAAAAAGGGTCAGGATTTTACTTTTTAATTGAAATTAGTGATGAGTATGGGGAGGGAATGAAAGATTAAATAGATGTATAAAATACTTTACATTTTATTAATAATATGATACTATTGTAAAGTAATTTAAACAAAAAGTAAAATCATGATAGATATATTTCATCATAAACAACATATTGCAACTTTTGATAAAGAAGATAAAAAGTATATTTTAGAATATAAAAACTTTGATATTGAAAATTCAATTTCTCTTTCTCTTCCAAACACCCAAAAATACTATATAAAAGAAAATGAAATAATCCCTTATTTTGATATTTTTTTGCCAGAGGGGTATTTGTTTGAAGTTTTTAAAAATTATTTAACAAAAAATTATGGATATATAGACGATTATTTACTCTTTTCAATTTTGGCCCCGAATATAGAGGGGAGGATTAAATATGGTCAAACAAATGATTTTGGTGTAAATTTTGAATTAGATTATATTTTAGAAAATGATACTAATGATACTTTTAATTATTTGTTAAAAACTTTTTTGAAAAAAAATGCAATATCCGGGGTTCAGCCAAAAACTATGGCTGTTTTAAAAGATAAAGAAAATTTTGTATTTAAAAATTATATAATTAAAACCTGGGGAGATGAATTTAAGTATTTAGCCGAAAATGAATATATTTGTTTAAAAACATTAGAATTTACCGGAATTAAAATTCCAAAGATATATCTTTCTAAAAATAAAAAATTTTTAGTAATTGAAAGATTTGACAGTGAAAATATAGGATTTGAAGAAGTAATTTCTCTTATGGATAAAACAAAAATTTTTAAATATACAGGAAGCTACGAACAGGTTGCAAAAACAATTTATCAATATGTTAGTGATGTAAACGATATGGAGATTTTTTTTAAAATGGTTGTAATGAATTATTTTTTAAAAAACGGAGATGCTCATCTTAAAAATTTTGGGCTTTTTTTTAGCGATGATTTTAGTAGAATATGGCTTGCTCCTGCTTATGATGTTGTAACTACAACTGCTTATATTTTTAAAGACAAACCTGCCCTTACAATGTTTGGAAGAAAAAAATGGTATGATGAGGAATTGATTGAATTTGGAGAAAAATATTGTTTTTTAAATAATGCAAAAGAGCTTTATTTAGAATGTAAAGAAGCTTTAAAAAAAGGAATTTCTTTTTTAAAAGAATATATTTCTAATAATCCTCATTTTAAAATAATTGGTAAAAGAATGCTTGATAGCTGGCAAAATAAGGAAATAATAGATGATATTATCAGATCTTGGAAAAATAATTAAAAAATTAAGAAAAGAAAAAAATTTATCACAAGAAGAATTGGCAAAAAAGGCTAATATTTCCCGTGCAACGTTATCTAAACTTGAAAACGGAAATTTAACTAAAATAAGTGTTGCAACATTTGATAAAATTTTAGGAATTTTGGGTTATACTATTGATATTAAGCCAAAAAATCCTTTTGTAAAAAGATAAAAACTATAGGGTCAGGAGTTTACTTTTTAACTGAAATGAGTGATTAGTTATGAATGTTAAATGTTAAATGTTGAATGTTAAATTAATTTCAATATTTTTATTTTTATAAATTTTAATATAAAAATCCAAATAACCAAAGTGGAATTTTGTTTTGATGACCTATTTCAACACCGTCCACAACTATGAAAGAATTTTTTACATCTTTAATTTGGGAGAATGATTTATTTTTCCCTCCAATTTCAAAAGTATACCTCTCATCTACCAAAAAATCACCATTTTTAGGATAGGTTAACTTGTGTTCATATAATTGATTAGCAAAGAATGTTTCTCTAAGTGTTCCTGTTTTTGAATTTTCACAGTAACAATAATTTAAATTTGTATTTTTAAGGTAAATTTTTTGAGGTTTTACAAAAATTGCATCTCCTCTTGTTTTGGAGTTTAAAATATTAAAAATATCCCCTTTTTCTAAATAATATATATACTGGTATAAATAATTTCTGCTTATTTCTATTTTTTGAGATAATTTTGTGATATTAAGTTCAAACGGTTCAGAAACACAAATCAGATAAATCAGTTTTTTTAGTTTGATTAAGTTTATAGGTTTAATATCGAAAATTAAAGACAAATCAGAATCAATAGAAGCATTTACAGCTTCTTCAAGTTTTAGACAATAAGTTTCGCTGTTATCAAAATAAAAAGGATAAGCCCCTTTTTGTAAATATTCATCAAAATATTCAAACGGTTTAATTTTTGAAATAATTTCAAATGCAATATTTTCATGATTTTGCAAAATCTCTTCTAACGGATAACTCTCAAAAGTATGATTTGTTTTTAATTCTAAAAATTCTCTGAAAGATAAATTGTTCATTTTGTAAACTACCGCTCTTCTGCTAAGGTCCGCTTTAGAATGTTCGAGTTTTATAGCGGACGAACCGGAAAAAATTACCTGTAAATCAAGGGTGTCATAAATTAATTTTAAGTCTTTTTCAAAATTAGGATATTTATGAATTTCATCAATCACTAAAACTTTTCCGCCTTTTTTTTCAAATTCTTCTGCTAAATCATAGAGTTTTAAAAAGCTGTATTCTAAAAATTCTGCGTTTATATAAAGTTTTTTATTTAAGGGAAGGGGGTTTTCTTTTAAATATTGCAGTAAAAATGTTGTTTTTCCCACACCTCTTGCGCCTGTAATTCCAATTAATTTTTCACTAAAATCGACTTTTTTAAAAAGATATCTTTTATAAGGTTTTGAGAAATTTGAAAGAAGTTTGGCAAATCTGTTTTTAAAATTTATCATATGAAACCTTTAGTTAACAAATTAATTTTTAACTTGTTTATTATACTTAACAAAGTCTGACCTGTCAAGTATATAGGGTCGGGACTTTACTTTTTGATTAAAATGTTATTTTATCCTTTTATAAAATGACAAAATATGATATAATTATCCTTGTTAACAAGGATAAAAGGTTTTAAATGAAAGAAATTTTTATAGAAAAGAAAAAAAATAAGGGTCAGGATTTTACTTTTTAAATAATTTGAAAAAGTTAAAAGCGAAAAAATTGAAAAAGTTAAGTTTAATTAAAAATTGTCTTTAAAAAAATTATAACCCCTTCTTCCCAATCATCACTTTTATAGTCTTAAAAATAGTTTTAATTTCAAGCCACAAAGACCAGTTTTTGATATAATATAAATCATACATAAGTTTTTGGTAAGTGTCTTCAAGATTCTTGCCATATGGATAATTTACTTGAGCCCAGCCGGTTATTCCCGGGGCGTTTATATGGCGTATATGGTAATAAGACCACTCTTTTCATATTTTTTAACAAGTTCATCCCATTCGGCTCTTGGTCCTAAAAGATGCATATCACCTTTTAGGACATTCCAGAGCTGAGGAAGCTCGTCTATCCTGCTTTTTCTCATAAAGGCACCCCACGGGAAAATTCTCGGATCGTTTTTTTGTGTATAATGGTTAAAAAAATCAATATCTGTTCTCATTGAGCGAAATTTATAGCAGGTAAAAGGTTTTTTGTTTTTTTCAATTCTGGTCTGTTTAAATAAAATAGGTCCATCAGGTGATTCTTTTTTTATTCTATAAGCTGAATATATCATAATAGGAAGTGAAATTATTCCAAGAGGGATAGCTATTGAAAAATCCATTATTCTTTTTAGGATGTATTGTCTTTTAGAAAAAGGTTTTATTTTTTCAAGAAAAGAAGCTTCGTTTATCTCTTTTGGAATGTATAATTTATGAAGGTATTTTTCAAGGAAATTTTCAATTGTTATATATTTTATGCCTTTAAGCTCAAGTGAAGTTAGATATTGTATTAGTTCATTTGGAATAGTCGCTTTTGTATTTAGAACAATTAATTTATATTTTTCTTTTTTTAGTTCATTTTCTATTTTTTTTATAATTTCATCTGAATTTTTTTCTTTATAAGAAATAAAATTTAGTTTGAATCCTTTTTTTTCAAGCAACTCTTTTTCTAAATCAATAAATTTATATTTTTCCCCTAAAACAATCATTCTTCTTTAAATCCTTTTATGAATTCTATAAAAAATACTAAAAAGATTGAAAGTATTAATCCTGTTATAAAAGCTACGGTAATTATTAATTTTTTCTTTGGTTTCACAGGATGGTCAAACATTAGAGGTTTACCTATTTCTTTTGCTGCAAAAGTGTTTTTTAGGGCAAGGTTAATTTGAGCTATTTGATTTTTTAGATTTTGAATTTGTTGAGGTATATCAAATTTTAAAGATTTATTTAAATTATCAATTTTATTTTGCAAGTTTTCTATATTGTCGTAAATATCGGGTATTGTTTGTGAAATTATTTTATTTTTTTGAAGAGATAAATCTTTGATTTGATTGGTGTAATCAGTAATCATGTTTTGATAGGAAATTATTTTATTTGAAATAATTAAATTAGAACTTATATTATTATTATTATTATCTTTTATTAACTGATCTATAAGTTTTTTGTACTGATCGATGTTTTTATTCAGAAATTTTATTTTTTGATCTATTGCTTTTATTTGATTTTTATAATATTTGATTAAGTTTTTTTGTAATTTAATTTTATTTTGTAAAAATTTTATCTGAGTTTTAATATTAGGAACAGTGACATTTTTAATTTTTTGAATTTGAAATTTTATGTTTTGAATTTCATTTTGTTTTTGTAATCTATATTTTTCTATTTTATCTTTAAAACCGTTGTGTATATTATTTAATACTTCTTTTAGTTTTTGTGAATCATAATTATTTGAAAGTCCGTCAATTGTAAGAGTGATAAATAAATCTGATTTTTTTAGGTATTGTAATGTCTGATAAATAAGCGTTAGGCATTTTTTTGAATTTTTTTTCCAATTCAACTTTATAAATAGAATTTAAATATTCTTTTAAGTTTTCAGGTGTTATTATAGGTTTTGAATTAATCTGTCCTATAAGAATAGAACTTTGTGTTTCCCAAATAGGAGTTTTTAAAAATGCGTATAAAGCTGCAAAAAAAGTAACTATTAGTGTAAATATAATTATAAATTTTTTGTATTTTAGAATTGTTTTAATAAGCTCTTTTAAGTCTATTTCATCTTCTTCGCATTGATTAACAGGGATATATTGAACTGGTATTATCTGAGGTTCTTTTTTTTCCATTCTTTGCCTTTTTTTATGGTATTATACTAAATAAAAAGGCTAATTATGAAAATAATTTCAGTAATAGGCTTGGGCTATGTAGGATTGCCGCTAGCAGTAGCATTTAGTAAGAAATATAAGGTAATAGGGTTTGATATAAATCATAAAAGAATAGAAGAGCTTAAAAAAGGAATAGATAAAACCCTTGAAGTCAGTGAAGAAGAGCTAAAAGAAGCAATAAAAAGAGGTATAGAATTTACAAGCAATTTAGAAGATATTAAAAAGGCAAATATTTATATTGTAACAGTTCCAACTCCAATAGATAGACATAAAAATCCGGATTTGACTCCTCTTATAATGGCCAGCAGAAGTGTTGGAAAAGTATTAAAAAAAGGGGATATTGTAATATATGAAAGCACAGTTTATCCAGGATGTACAGAAGAAATATGTGTGCCAGAGCTTGAGAGAGAAAGTGGATTAAAATGTATTTTTTCTTCAAACTCACAACTCACAACTCACAACTCACAAAAACCGGAAGGTTTTTTCGTAGGTTACTCTCCAGAGAGAATAAATCCGGGAGATAAAGAGCATACTGTCACAAAAATAAAAAAAGTAACATCAGGTTCAACTCCAGAAATTGCAAAAGAGATAGATGAACTTTATGCAAGCATAATCGAAGCAGGGACACATTTAGCACCAAGCATAAAAGAGGCAGAAGCGGCAAAAGTAATAGAAAACTCTCAAAGAGATATAAATATAGCTTTTGTAAATGAATTAGCTTTAATTTTTGATAAACTCGGAATTGATACATTAGATGTATTAGAAGCAGCAGGAACAAAATGGAACTTTTTAAAATTTAAACCGGGGTTGGTAGGAGGGCATTGCATCGGCGTTGACCCATACTATTTAGCATATAAGGCAAAAGAGATAGGGTATCATCCAGAAATTATTTTAGCTGGTAGAAGAACGAATGACAATATGGGAATATTTGTAGCAAATAAAGTAATAAAACTAATGATACATAAAGGCCATACAATAAGAGGCAGCAATGTATTGGTTTTGGGAATAACATTTAAAGAGAATTGTCCAGATATAAGAAATAGTAGAGTTATAGATGTAATAAGAGAGCTTCAGGATTTTGGAGTGAATGTAGATGTATATGACCCTTGGGCAGACAGGGAAGAAGTAAAAAGAGAATACAATATTGATTTGTTACCTACATCCTTCATCCTTAATCCTTCATCCTTAAATTGTTATGACGCAATTATTTTAGCAGTAGCGCATAATGAGTTTAAAGAATTAGAAAAAGAAATAAAACAACTCAAAACCCAAAACCCAAAACTCACAATTTATGATATTAAAGGCTTTTTTGATAAAAGTTTAGTGGATAAAAGGCTTTAATTGCTAAAAAAACTCAATTTTCTTCTTACAAAAAGAGATAAACTTTTTCTTTTATTTTTGCTTCTTTTTTCTATTTTTGTTTCTTTAATTGAAACAATAGGAATCGGTATTATTATGCCTTTTATTAGTGTTGCAAGTGATTTTAAAGAGATTCATTCAAATAAATATTTTGAATATTTTTATACTTTATTTCATTTTAAGAGTGAAATTAATTTTGTAGTAGCTTTTGGAATAGGCTTAATTATATTTTATATTTTAAGAAGTGTGATTAATCTATTTTATTTTTATTTGCTTAACAGATTTTCTTTTGGAAGATACCATTTGGTAGCATACAGGCTTTTTGAAAATTATATGGGGCTTAGTTATGAAAAATTTATAAATAAAAATTCTTCTCTTATGATAAAAAGCATAATAAACGATGCTAATAATGTAATAAACATTATTTCAAATTTTTTGTTTATGCTAAGTGAAATATTCGTAATGATTTTTATTTATGCAATGCTTGTATATGTAAACTGGAAAATGACTTTGCTTTTAACTCTATATCTTTTAATCAATGTGGCTATTCTTAAAATATTTGTTACTAAAAAAATAAAAAAAGCCGGAATTGAAAGGGATACTTTTCAGGCAAAATTTTATGAAATATTAAATAGCTCTTTTGGAAATTTTAAAATAATAAAACTTAAAACAAAAGATAAAGAAATTTTAGATAAATTTTCTTTTGCTTCTTTTGGATTTGCTAATGCTAATATTAAAAATCAAACCCTTGCTCAATTTCCAAGACTTTTTTTAGAAATGGTTGGATTCTCACTTGTAGCTTTTATAATTATTTATTTAGTTTTGAAATATCATACGGATATAAGAGGGGCACTTCCAATTCTTAGTATTTTTGTTTTAGGTCTTTATAGACTGCTTCCGAGTGTTAACAGGGTGTTTTATTCTTATAATCAGATTGTTTTTTATTCAAAATCATTAGATGTAGTGCATAATGAATTGATTTATGAGCCTGAAGAGTTAGGGGATGAAAAGATAGAGTTTAAAAAAGAGATAAAATTAGATAATGTCGGTTTTTCTTATGGAGAAAAAGAGGTTTTAAAAGATATAAATTTAGTAATAAAAAAAGGTGAAAAGATAGGAATTGTAGGTGAGAGCGGCAGTGGAAAATCTACTTTAATAGATTTAATTATAGGACTTTATCGTCCAAAATACGGTAAAATATTTATAGATGAAAATCTGCTTAATGAAAAAAATATAAAATCTTGGAGGCAAAAAATAGGATATATTCCTCAGATGATTTATTTAAAAGATGGAAGTGTGGCTGAGAATGTTGCTTTTTTAGAAAAGATTGATGAACAAAAAGTAAAAGAAGCTTTAAGAAAAGCCAATATTTTAGATTTTTTAGAAAAACATCACGAGGGAATTTATACTCATATAGGCGAAAATGGAATAAAGCTCAGTGGAGGTCAAAGACAAAGAATAGCAATAGCAAGGGCTTTATACAACGACCCTGAAATTTTAGTATTAGATGAAGCAACATCCGCCCTTGATAATGAAACAGAAGCAAAAATTATGGATGAAATATATAAAGTAGGAGAAAATAAAACTATGATAATAGTAGCCCATAGACTTTCAACCCTTGATGGATGTGATAGGATAATTAAAATAGTAAATGGTGAAATAAAATGATTTTTTCAGTAGTTACTCCTACTTTTAATAGAGCTAATAAACTTCATAGAGTGTTTAATAGTATAAATAATCAAACATTAAAAAAAATTGATGATAAATATATTTTTGAATGGATAATAATTGATGATGGAAGTACAGATTCTACAAAAGAACTAGTTAAAAAATGGCAAAAAGAAGTTGATTGGCCAATAATTTATATTTATCAAGAAAATAAAGGTAAAGCACAGGCTTTAGTAAAAGGTATTGAGATAACAAAAGGAGAGTTAACATTAATTGCTGACAGTGATGATGAGTTTTTACCTGAAACTTTTGAAACATTTTATAATATTTGGAATTCTTTTAGTAACAAAGAAAAAGATAAATGTAGCGGTATAGCAGTTTTATGTAAAGACCAGTTTGGAAATAGAGTTGGATGTAATTTTCCTAAAGAAGGGGTTGTCCTTCTTAAAGAGAGTGTATTTAAATGGAAAAATTTACCATTAGGTGAAACTTGGGCTGCTATAAATTCTAAAAATTTAAAAAAATATTTTGTTATTCCAGAAGAGGCTAAAAAATTAAAATTTATTCCTGAGAGTTTTTTTTGGGATAAAATTGCTTTTAATGAAATTAATAGCTTTTCATATGTTATTAATAAAGTTCTACGGATTTATTATAAAAAAGAAGATGATAATATTAGCAATAATATTAGACAAAAATATCCAGAAGGATTTTTATTTGAATCAAAATGGTTTGTAACAAAGTATTTGAAAATTGCTTGGCGATATCCAAAAGTCTATTTAAAGCATATTATTAAGTTAATCTATTTTTCGTGGAAGGTTAGGAATGGAGCAAGATAAAGCAGGAGAAAATTATTGGAATTCAGTTTGGAAGGAAAAAATGGTTATAGATGAGATAGATATTAATTATTATACAAATAGACTTCTTCATAACCTATATCAAAAATATTTTAAATTTGATAAAACAAAAAAAGTATTAGAGATTGGTTGTGCATTATCTGCAAATCTTTTATATTTTAATAAATATTTTGGTTATCAAATTAATGGATTTGATTATGAAGTAGACGCTGTTAAAAAGACAATAAATATATATAATACAATGAATTATAAAGCTAATATTTTTCATCGTGATTTTTTTTCAAAAGATGAAACAGACAAATATGATATATTAACTTCTTTTGGTGTATTTGAACATTTTGAAAATATTGAAGATAGTATTGCTCATACAAGGCATTATTTGAAAGATAATGGAATTATACTTACTGTTATACCTAATATGAATGGTATTATTGGATTACTCCAAAAGTTACTAAATAAACCTGTTTATGATGTTCATATTCCTTATACAAGAGAAGATATTAAAAATGCACATGAAAAAGCAGGTTATAATACACTTTTTTGTAACTATTATGGTCTTTATCAAGCAGGGGTTATTAATTTGACAGGTAATAAATTTGGAAATATACTTCGTAAGTTGTTAGCGATACCAGGAAAACCTATATATTACCTTTACAAACTAACTAAAATACCTTTTGATTCTAAATATATTTCTCCTTATATTATTTATATTGGAATATTAAAACCATGAAACTACTCTTTATCATTTCTTCACTCTCTTCCGGTGGCGCAGAAAGAGTAATGTCAATTCTTGCTAATAAATTTGTTGAAACGAGAGAAGTTGTAATTGTTACAATGGCAAAAACTGACTCTTTCTATCCTTTGCATAAAAATATTAAACATATTAAACTTGATCTATTAAAAAATTCAAATAATATTTTCCAAAGTGCTATGAATAATTTATACAGAATAAAAGCTTTTGTAAAAATTTTTAAAAAAGAGAATCCTGATGTAATTATTAGTTTTATGACTCATACTAATATTTTAGCAATTATTGCATCTAAAATTGCAAGAAAGAAAATCATAATATCTGAGAGAATTGCCTATGACTACTATGGGTCTAAAATTCTAAATATTATTCGTCGATTTGTTTATCCATTTAGTGATGCTTTTATAACGCAAACTTATGCAGATCTTAAAAATTATAGTTTTTTAAAGCATTCTTATGTAATCTATAATCCAATAGAAACTGAAAGTTTTGACACAAATATAAAAAAACAAAATATAGTTTTAGGAGTAGGGCGACTTGATAAACAAAAAGGTTTTGACAACTTAATCAAGGCGTATAGTAAACTAAATACTAATTGGAAACTATACATTGCTGGAGAAGGTAATGAAAGAAAAAATTTAGAAAAATTAATAAAAAATTTTAATTTAGAAGAAAAAGTAATACTTCTAGGAAAAAGAAAAGATATTTTTGAATGGTATAAAAAAGCTTCTATTTTTGTCCTCTCTTCAAAAAAGGAGGGATTTCCAAATGTATTGATAGAAGCAATGGCTTTTGGTTGTGCAGTTGTTAGCTTTGATTGCCCTTATGGACCTAATGAGATTATAGAAAATGGAGTAAATGGAATTTTAGTAGAAAATCAAAATATCGAAAAATTAGCTTTTTCTATACAAAAGTTAATAGATGACGAAAATTTAAGAAAAAAACTTTCAAAAGAGGCAATGAAAGTTAGGGAAAAATACAGTATAGAAAGAATAGTAAATAAGTGGGAAAATATAATAAAAAAGGTTGTAAATGAATAAAATAACTGTTTTAATTTCTAGTCATTCTAAGGCTTTTGATCTTTGGGCAATTACAGATTATTTTTTATCAAAATATTGGAATGATATTAAAATATATTTAGGAGCAAATGGTGAAGATATGCAATGGAATTATATTAATGATGGTAAGGATATATCTTTTTCAAAAAGTTTATTAAGTTATTTAGAAAGTATTGATGATGAATATTTTATTTTAATGCTTGATGATTTTATAATATTAAAAGAAGTAGATAACTCTAAAATAGAAAAAGCTTTTGAATTTATAAAGTCAAAGAATGGAGTGTATTTAAGACTGATTCCAAATCCAAAAGGAGATATTAAAATAGATGAAAATTTTTCAAAAATTGATGTTAAAAAAGGCGTACCATATATCACTTCACTTCAAATGGCAATTTGGAAAAAGGAATTTCTTATACAACTATTAAAATATGATTTTAATCCTTGGGAATTTGAAATAAAAGCTGGAAAAACTAAGAAGGCATTGCAAAATTATGATAAGTTTTTTGTTACTAATTGTGAGTTTATAAATTATACTCATTTTGTAGAAAAAGGGAAATTTTATCCGTTTATTAAAGATCTTCTAAATGAAGAAGGTTTAAATATAGAGATAAATAGAAATTTTATTGATATGCAAAAGATAAAAGAAAATAAATTGAAAGTTATTTTGAGAAATTTGGTTCCAAATAAATATCAAAATAAGTTGAGAAAAATTTTAGGTAAGAAAGAATTATGAATATTGTTTTAGCAATCCGTTCTCTTGATATTGGTGGAGCAGAGCGTCAATTTATAGAGTTGGTTAAACATATAGATAAAATTAAATTTGATATAACTGTTTGTACTATGTATGGTGGAGTGCAAGAAAATATTATTAAGAATATACTAGGTATTAGATATATTAATTTAGAGAAAAAAGGAAGATATGATTTTAGTTTTTATTTTAAGTATAAAAAATTATTAAATGAAATTAATCCTGATGTTATTTATTCTTTTTTAGGTGAAATGAATCTTTTTTCTTTATGGTGTAAACCTAAACAAACAAAACTTATTTGGGGATTTAGAGCTTCAAATATGGATATGAAAAAATATGGAAAAGTTGCCGAGCTTCTATTTTGGTTACAAAAAAAGTTTTCAGGAAAAGTAGATAAGATTATTGCAAATTCTTATGCAAGTATTGAGTTTCATAAACAAGAGGGATTTTTTATGAATAATGCTATAGTTATTCATAATGGCATAGATACAAATAAATTTAAAAGAGATATAGAAAAAAGAAAAGAATTTAGAAAAAAATATAATTTAAATAAAAATGATATAGCTATCGGTATTGTAGCAAGAATCGATTACATGAAAGGATATCCAGTTTTTAGCAAAGCTGCAAAAAAAATATTGGAAAATTATAAAAATGTAAAAATTTTTGCTATTGGTGGTGGGAATGTAAATATAAAAAAAGAGTGTGAAGAGATACTAGGAGATTATAATAATACAAAATTCATCTGGTTGGGGAAAAAGACAAATGTGGAAGATTTTTACAGTGGATTTGATATAGCTTCTTCTTCTTCTTCTTTTGGAGAGGGATTTAGCAATTCTATTGCAGAAGCTATGAGCTGTGAGGCTCCTTGTGTAGTAACTGATGTAGGGGATAGTGCTTTAATAGTTGGAGATTGTGGAATAGTTGTTAAGCCAAATAGTGTGGAGGATTTATATCAAGGAATAGACAAAATGATAAATAGAGATTTTAAAAATTTGGGTAAAAAAAGTAGAAAAAGAATTATTGAAAACTTTTCTATAGAAAAAATGGTAAAAAAAACTGAAGAGGAAATAATAAAATGTGTGGAATAGTGGGGTTTAATTTTAGTAATAAAAATTTACTAAATGAAATGCAAAAAGAAATTGCTCATAGAGGTCCTGATGACAGAGGAGAATTTATAGATAAGAATGTTAGTTTAGGGCATGTAAGACTTTCTATTCTTGATTTAACTACGCATGGTCATCAGCCAATGGAGTTTGAAAATTTGGTTTTAGTTTATAATGGAGAGATTTATAATTTTAAAGAAATAAGAAAAGAGCTTGAAAAAGAAGGGTATAGATTTTTTTCTAATAGCGATAGTGAAGTTTTATTAAAAGCTTTTCATAAATGGGGTAAGGAAAGTATAGATAGATTTAGAGGAATGTTTGCTTTTGCTGTATATGATAAATTAAATAAAAAACTTACTCTTTGTAGAGATAGAGTTGGAGTTAAGCCTCTTTATTACTATTTTGATGGTAAAAATTTTATTTTTGCAAGTGAATTAAAAGCTATTAGAAAATATAAAAAATTTGAAATAGACAAAATTTCTTTGGCTCAGTTTTTTGAGTATGGATATATTAGTAGAGATAGAAGTATTTTTGAAGGAGTTAAAAAATTACTTCCTGCTTATTTTTTAGAATTTCATTTAGAAACTAAAAAAATTAATTTAAAACAATATTGGAAATTTGAAAATTATTTTAATGTTTCTGCAAAAAAAGAAGAAGATATTATTGATGAATTAGAAGAAATATTAATTAAAGGTATTAAATACAGAATGGTTAGTGATGTTGATGTAGGGGTTTTTTTAAGCGGAGGGGTTGATAGTAGTTTAGTGAGTGCTATTTTACAAAAGCATTATGGAAATATTCATACATTTACTATTGGATTTAAAGAACAAAAATATAATGAATCAAATTATGCAAGAAAAGTTGCTAATTATATAAAATCAAATCATACTGAATATATTTTAGGCATAAATGAAGCAAAAGAAATTTTATTAAATAAATTTAGTGATATTTATGATGAACCATTTGGAGATAGCAGTGGAATTCCTACTTATTTAGTATCAAAAATAGCAAAAGAAAATGGAGTAAAGGTTGTTCTTAGTGCGGATGGAGGAGATGAGCTTTTTTGTGGATATGAGAGGTATTGGTATAGTTATAATTTAGGCAAAAAAATAGATAACATCCCTTTAAAAAAACTTTTTTATCATTTTATTGATAAATTTGAAAATTTATTAATAAATATTCCTATTAAAAATATGGAACATAAACTTGGTTTTTTAAAAAATATTTTAAAAGAAAATGACTGGCAATTTATTTATGAAACAATGATAAAGAATTATAGGGATGATATAAAAAATTTGGGATTAAAAGAAAATAGAGTTATTAAAGATTATTTTAAATTTGGAGAAAAATTTTCCATTATGCAGGCAATGATGCTTTGGGATTTTTACAATTATTTACCTGATGATATTTTAGTTAAAGTAGATAGAGCAACTATGGCAAATTCAATTGAAGGAAGAGAACCTTTACTTGATAATAAAATTATAGAATATTCAGCAACAATTCCGTTTAATTTAAAATATAAAAATGGTGAAAGTAAATATATATTAAAAAAAGTTTTAGAAAAATATCTTCCAAAAGAACTTATCTATAGAAAAAAACAAGGTTTTGGAATTCCTGTTTTTGAGTGGTTTAGAAGTGATTTAAAAGAATTGTTTAAAAAATATTTTAATGAAGATGATATTATAAATATGAATTATATTAGAGATTTACAAAAAAGTTTTGAAAATGGGAAATATGTAAATATTAATAAATTGTGGTTTGTTTTAGTATATAAAATGTGGAAGGAGAAGTATTATTAATATCTCAATTCTTATCTATTCCTTAGCAAGTGGGGGGGCTGAGAGGCAGGTTAGTATTTTGTTAAAAGAATTGAATAAAAAATATAATGTTACATTAGTTTTGATGAATGATACAATTTTTTATGAAGTTCCTAAAAATATTAAGATAGTATATATTGAAAAATCAGCGCCATTTGAGAGTGGAGTTAAAAAACTTCTTAAACTTCCTTTTTTAGCATTGAAATATAAAAAAATCTTAAAAGAAAAAAATATACGAGTTAGCCTTAGTTTTATGAATAGGCCGAATTATATAAATTCTTTAACAAAATTATTTGGAAGTAAAGTTAAAATAATTATTAGTGAAAGGGCTATGCCATCTCTTCAGCATAAAAATGGAATTCAGGGTAAAATAAACAGGTTTTTAATTAAAACTTTATACAAAAAAGCAGATGTTGTAGTGGCTAATTCAAAAGGAAATCAAAAAGATTTAAAACAAAATTTCAATATTAATGCAAAAGTTATTTACAATATGTTAGATTTTGATTGTAAAAAAGAAGAAAAATTTAAAAGATTTACTTTTGTAACTATTGGAAGATTGGATGAAGGGAAAAATCATAAATTACTTATTGAAGCTTTTAAAAAAGCTAATTTAGATGCAGAATTATTGATTATAGGAGATGGATATTTAAGAGATGATTTAGAGTTTATGATTAAGGATTTAGGGCTTAAAGATAAGGTAAAATTATTAGGTCGTCAAAAAGATGTTTTTAGATTTTTATCACAAGCTGACTGTTTTGTTTTTTCTTCAAACTATGAAGGCTTTCCAAATGTTTTACTTGAAGCTTTAGCTTGTAATTTACCTGTAATTTCTACAGATTGTAAAAGCGGTCCAAGAGAAATTTTAGCACCGGATACTACCTTTACAAAGCAGACTAAAGAAATAGAATTAGCTGAATACGGAATTTTAGTACCTGTTGGAGATGTCGATAAAATGGTTGAAGCTATGAGAATGATATATAAAAATAGTGATTTAAGATATAATTATGAACAAAAAGCAAAAAAAAGAATTAAAGAATTTGAAGTAAAAAATATTATAAAAAAATGGGAAAAAATAATAGGAGAAAAAAATGAATTTTTTTGGATTTTTAAAGGTTGAAGATAAAAGTAACTGGAAAATTATTTTGTTTTATATATTAGTAGCTTATATTTTTAATATATGGGTTAGGTTTATATATGTGGATATAATTTCTCAAATCCCTGTCTGGCAGTTTAACGGCACTTATATTATAAATAATCCGGATGGGTTTTATTATGCAGAGGGTGCAAGGGATTTTATAAACGGATTTCACCAAAAAAACGACCTCTCTCCTATTTATAATGTTACTTCAGATTTTACTGCGCTTGTGAGTGAATTTTTTCATATTCCTCTGGATAAAGTAATTTTTTATTTACCAGGAATTATCGGAAGTTTGCTTGCTGTACCTTTAATTCTGATTGGTGAAGCAATAGGGGGCGCGTTTTTAGGATTTTTGGCAGCTCTTATGGCGCCTATGGTTTGGAGTTATTATCACAGGACGATGTTTGGATATTATGATACCGATATGTTGACGGTCGTACTCCCCACATTTGCAATATGGGGGGTGCTGTGGAGTTTAAAAAATAAAAATATAAAATATTTCTTTTTAACCCCTTTAATTGAAATTTTTATGATTTACTGGCATGACGGACTTTATAATGTAGCAAACGGTATTTTTATAATGAGTTTTGTATATTTATTATATTTGAAATTTGTAAAAAAAGAAAATATTTTTATTGAGAGTCTGTTTTTACTGTTTTTGATAGTGCCTCTTTTACCAATAGATATCAAATTTAAAATAGCTGTTTTAATATTACTACAAATATCGGTTTTTTATATAAAAGATAAAATCAATTTAAAATTCGAAAAAATTTTTTATTTAATTGTTTTAGGAATTTATATAATTGTTATAGGAATTCCTTGGATAAATGGAGTATTGCATAGTTCTTATTTCACAAGAGCTGTTGTTAATTCAGATGATGGATTTAAATATTATGATGTTGTTAATACCGTAAGAGAAGCCGGACACATCAGTTTTGACACATTGGTTCACAGAATAAGCGGAAGTTATGCAGGTTTTTTTGCGGGAGCATTGGGTTATTTATTGTTAATTCTCAGATATCCTCAAATGATAATTTCTCTTCCTATGGTCGTATTGGGACTTTTTGCAGAGAGAGGTGGTCTTAGATTTACTATTTTTGCAGTTCCGTTTTTTACATTGGGAGATGCCTATATTGCTTATTTAATAGCAAAATTAATTTCAAAAGCATTTATTAATGAAAAAAATTCTTTTTATTCTAAGTATATAGTGTCTTTTTTATTAATGGTAGGATTTATTTATCCGAATTATAAACATATTCATGAGTATATTACGCCGGCTGCAATGAATAAAAATGAAATTGAAACACTTGTTAAATTAAAACATCTTTCTAAAAGAAACGATTATGTACTAAGTTGGTGGGATTATGGGTATCTTATCAGGTATTATTCAGATGTAAAAACATTGGTTGACGGCGGGAAACACAGCGGGGATGTTGATTTTCCAGTAAGTTTTGCCTTGACAAGGTCGGAGCTTCCTTCATATAATAGTGCAATTTTAGATGTATATTTTACTGAAAAACATTTTATTGATAAGAAAAAATTTGATTTTATAAAAGATATAGAAAATTATTATAAAGTTAAAATTAATACGACCAAAGATTTGGAAAATTTTTTATCACAAAAAATTCCTCTTCCAAAAATCAAAGAGAACATCTATTATTTTTTACCGTTAAAAATGTTGGATATTTTTCCTACTGTTTCTGTGTTTGGTTCCATAGATATAAAAACGGGAAAAGTTCAAAACCACTTTTTTTATAAAGGCAGATTAAAAAAACAGGGAAGATATTTATTGCTTGGACAAATCCCGATAGATTTAAGTAAAGCTGAAATTATTTTAAATCAAAGAACTATACCGGTTAAAGAGATAGATTTAGTTGCGTATACAAAGGGCGGTAAGCTTTCAGTGAGAAAAGAGAGACTGAGAAAGAGTGGATTAAATTTAATTATCATGCAGAGTTACGGTGAAGGATTAATTTTAGATGACTTTTTTTATAACTCTACTTATATTCAGATGTTTATATTTGAAAATTATGATAAGAATTTATTTAAACCTATAATTATTACTCCTTATGTTAAAATTTACAAGGTGGTTAAACATTAATGTGCGGTATTACCGGGTTTAATTTTGAAGTAGATGAAAATTATATTTTTAACTCTTTACACCACAGAGGCCCTGATGAAAAAGGAAAAATAAAATTAAATAATTTTTCTTTTTTTCATACCCGTTTATCAGTTCAGGATATAACTCATGGTCATCAACCTTTTAGATTTAATGAATATGTTATTGTTTTTAACGGAGAAATTTATAATCATTTAAAATTAAGAAATTTACTTAAAGACTTTAATTTTAAAACCTCTTCCGATACAGAAACACTTCTTTATCTTTTTATTAAGTATAAAGAAAAAATGTTTGAAAAAATAGATGGGATGTTTGCTTTTGCTATTTTGAATATAAAAAAAAATACTTTATTTTTAGCAAGAGACAGAGCCGGTAAAAAACCTCTTTTTTATTATAAAAAAAATGAAAAATTTGGATTTGGCAGTGAGCTTAATGTATTTAAGTTTTTAGATTTAGATATTGATGAAGATGAAATAAAATTATTTTTATCTACAGGGTTTTGCTCAACTCCTTATAAAAAAATCAAAGAATTTCCTGCCGGAAGTTTTGCGTATGTTAATTTAGATAATTTAGATATGAAAATAGAAAAGTATTTTGATATTTATGATTTTTATACAAAAGAAAAAATTGATTTAAATTTAGAAGAACTTGATAATATTCTTACAAAATCGGTAAAAGACAGATTATTAGCAAGTGATGTGGAAGTCGGAGCGTTTTTAAGCGGAGGGATTGACAGTGGACTTGTGGTGGCAAAGATAAGTGAATTTAAAAAAATAAAAACTTTTACTGTCAGGTTTGAAGGAAGTTTTGATGAAAGTAATTTGGCAGGATTAGTTGCTAAAAAATACGGAACGGAACATTATTTAATAGATATTAAAATGGATGTAAAAAACAATATTGAAAAAATATTAACTTCTTATGGAAAACCTTTTTTTGACAGCAGTGCAATTCCAAGTTATTTTGTTAGCAGGGAAGCAAGAAAATATGTAAAAGTTGTTTTGAACGGAGACGGGGCTGATGAGTTGTTTGCCGGTTATAGAAGATATGTGCCATTAGCATTAGGATTAGATAATGTTGCTAAAAATTTTAAATTTTTATTACCTTTTCTTTCTCCTAATAGTAGAGGAGTTAAAATGTTTTTATATAGGTTAATCAGGGCTTCAAGTAAAAAAGGAATTCATTGGTATAATGTTTTATTGAATGATTTATTTGAAGATATTTATGAATTTAAAAGTAAAAAAATAGATGATTTAGATAAATTTATAAAAAATGTAAAATTAAATAATTTGGATAAATTAATGTATTTAGATTTTGTTTTAAATTTAATAGAAGATTTGGTTGTGAAAATGGATATTGCCACAATGATTAATTCACTTGAAGCAAGAAGCCCATTTTTGAGCAAATATTTTTTAGAATATGCTCCATTACTAAAGTCTAAATATAAAATAAATTTTTTAACTACCAAATATGCCCTAAGGTTTTTAGCTAAAAAGTATCTACCACAAGAGTTAGTTAATGCTAAAAAAAAGGGATTTGAAATTCCTTTAACTGATTGGGTAAACAATGAGCTCAAAGATATTATAATGGATTATTTAAATTACGGTTTTTATAAAAATTTTGTAGATGAAAAGTTTGTTAAAAAAATAATTAATAGAAAACTAAATATTCCGGAAGAAAAAAGGGCTAAGATTATTTATCTGCTTTTCAGTCTGGAAGTTTGGAGGGCTAATGAAAATAGCGTTTCTTAGTCATTTTGATTTAAATTTATATCTTTTTAGACTACCTATTATGAAAGAACTTATAAAAAGAGGAAATGAAGTTTATGCTGTATGTCCAAAAGGTAATGTGTTTGATGAATTTAAAGATTACGGAGTGAATGCGGTTGAATATAAAATTGATAGAGGTAGTCTAAATCCTTTTAAGGAAATTGAGACAATAAGAAACATAAAAAAAGTAATTAAAAGTATAAAACCGGATATTTTACATACTTTTATGCATAAACCGAATATTTACGGAAATTTGGTTTTTCATAAAAATACAATAAATACTATAACAGGTCTTGGCAGTTTTTTTATTTATAATGATTTAAAAAGTAAAATAATTAGAAATATCATAGAAACTGGATACAAATTTACTGCAAAATCTTCAAAAAAAGTAATTTTTCAAAACAGTGATGATTTAGAATTATTTATAAATAAAAATATAATTCCAAGAGAAAAAGCAGTTTTAATTAAAAGCAGCGGGATTGATACCACTGAATGGAAAATGGAGGATTTAGGATTTAGGATTGAGGATTTGGGGATAAAAAAGGATAAACCGACTGTTTTGATGATTGCAAGGGTAATTAAAGACAAAGGTGTAGAAGAATATATAAAAGCTGCTGAATTACTTAAAGAAAAGGCCAATTTTTTATATGTAGGTGATGTAGACAAGGGAAATAAGAATACATTTTTACCTGATTGGAAAAATGTAAAATTTTTAGGATTTAGAAGAGATATAAAAGAATTAATTTCCATTTGTGATATTTTTGTTTTGCCTAGTTACAGAGAAGGAGTACCAAGAACACTTCTTGAAGCCGCTTCTATGTCAAAACCGATTGTTACAACAAATGCTCCTGGATGCAGGGAAGTTGTAGAAGATAATAAAAACGGATTTTTAGTGTCTGTTAGAGACTATAAAACATTAGCTAAAAAGATAGAAATCTTAATTGATAATACTGAGTTAAGGGAAGAATTTGGAAGATATTCAAGAGAAAAAGCAGTAAATGATTTTGATATAAAAGTTGTAGTAGATAAATATTTAAAAGTTTATGAGGAAATTTTAAGTGTATAAAAAATTTTTTAAACCTTTGACGGATAAAGTTTTGGCTTTAATTTTAATTATTTTATTTTCACCTATTATGCTTTTAACGGCAATTGCAATATACCTGTGGGATGGAAGACCTGTTATCTTTATGCAAGAGCGTCCCGGATATAAAGGAAGAATTTTTAAAATATATAAATTTAGGACAATGACTAATGAAAAAGATGAATTTGGAAATTTGCTTCCTGATGAAAAAAGATTAAAAGGAATTGGTAAAATTATTAGAAAACTAAGCCTTGATGAACTGCCTCAGCTTTTTAATGTATTAAAAGGTGATATGAGTTTTATTGGGCCACGGCCTCTTTTAGTTGAATATTTGCCTTTATATAATGAAGAACAGAAAAAAAGACACGATGTTTTACCCGGAATTACTGGACTTGCTCAGGTTAAAGGAAGAAATGCAATAAGCTGGAGAAAAAAATTTAAATATGATGTTTTTTATGTAAAGCATTTAAGTTTTAAGCTGGATTTATATATAATTTGTCAAACAATTATAAAAGTTTTAAAACAAGAGGGAATATCCCAACAAGGACATGCCACAATGGAGAAGTTTAATGGGAAAAATTAATGTTTTAATAACCAGTGCTGGTAGAAGAGTCAGATTAGTTGAAAATTTTAAATTATATGCAAATGTATTTACTTGTGATATGAATCCAAGTTTGAGTGCGGCTTGCCAGGTTAGTGATTATTTTTTTAAGGTTCCAAGAGTTACCGATAAAAACTATATAGATTTTTTATTACAACAATGTAAAAATTTGAATATAAATATGATTGTACCTACAATTGATCCAGAATTGGAAATTTTAGCTAAAAATAAAGAAAATTTTAAAAAAGAAGGAATTTTTATTGCTGGAAGTAGTGAAAATATATGTAAAACTTTTGCCTTAAAATCTTCTACTTATAAATTTTTTAAAGAAAACGGTTTTTTGACTCCTGAAATTGTAGATGATATTGAAACTGCAAAATATCCTCTTTTTGCAAAGCTTAATAATTCTTCTTTATCAGTCGGAGCTCAAAAAGTAAATTCAATAGAAGAAGCTAAAATATTGTTAAGTAAAAATAAAAATTATGTATTTCAAGAATATATAGATGCAACAGAGTTTACAGTAGATGTTTTTATAAATAAAAAAGGAGCGGTTATTTCAATTGTGCCAAGAGAGCGAATAGAAGTCAGATGCGGGGAAATTAATAAAGGAAGAACCAAAAAAGACAGTTTAATTATCAGTGAAGTTAAAAGATTATGTAATAAATTAAACGAAGCATATGGCGTATTGACTATTCAACTTTTTAAAAAAGATAATAAAATATATTTTATAGAAATTAATCCCCGCTTTGGAGGTGGATATCCTTTGAGTTGGCAAGCAGGCGCTGATTATGCTAAATTTTTGATAGATGATTATCTAGGAAAAGAACTGAAATATTTTGAAGAATGGAAAGATAATTTAATAATGTTAAGATATGACAATGAGGTATTGATAGATGGTAATAGTATTTGATTTAGACGATACTTTGTATGATGAAATAGATTTTGTAAAAAGTGGATTTAGAGAAATTAGCAAATATTTAGGAGATGAAAAATATTTTAATTTTATGTGGGAAGAATTTTTGAAAAATGGAAGCGGTAAAATTTTTGATAAGTTAATAAAAACTTTTAATATTGATACTGATGTAAAAAAACTAATAGAAATTTATAGATTTCATAAACCAAATATAACTTTGCCAAAGGAAAGTAAAGAAATTTTAGAATTTACTAAAAATTATGATACAGCTTTAATTAGCGATGGATATTATATGATGCAGCAGAATAAATTTTTAGCTTTAAATTTAGATAAATATATAAAATATCCCATTTTTACAGATTTTTATCATACTAAAAAACCTGAATTAAAACCTTTTAAAATGGTTATGGAAAAATTTCCTAATAAACAATATGTATATATATCAGACAATCCTAAAAAAGATTTTATTGCTCCTAAAAAATTGGGTTGGATTACTGTAAGATTTAAAAACAAAAAAGGAATTTATAAAAATATTCCTAACTGTGCTGATTATGGAGTTTATTCAAGAAAAGAGATTGTAGAGAAATTAAAGGAATTAGTATGAACGAATTTGACAAATGGAATGAATTAAAAAAACAAATAAATAATAAAGAGATAAATCTAAAATTTAGAGGCGGTGATATATTTTTTATGTCGATTGGTAAAAATGTGGGAAGTGAGCAAGTTGGAAAAGGCGAAGAGTTTTTAAGACCGGTTTTAGTATATAAAAAATTGTCAAAAACTACATTTTTAGGTATTCCTCTTACAAGTACGAAAAAAGATTGGTATTTTGAATTTCATTATAAAAACAAAATAAGTTATGCGATGTTTAATCAAATGAGAACTTTCGATATTAAGAGAATTAAGTTTAAATATGGAAGAATTAAATTTAATACATTTAAAAAACTTAGCAAAAAGTTAGAAGAATTTATTACTCCCTTAAAAAGGGAGGAAGACCCCTTAGGGCGTATAAGTGATAAAAGTATATCACAAACAAATAAAAATGTCAATAAAATTTACCTCTCACCCCCTCATATGAGCGGAAAAGAAATAGAGTATGTAAAAAAAGTGTTTGAAAGCAATTATATAGCGCCTCTTGGAGAATATGTTGATAAATTTGAAAATTCAGTAAAAAATTATACCGGTGCAAAAGCCGCCCTTGCTTTATGCAATGCCACGAGTGCACTTCATTTAGCTTTAAGGGTACTTGGAATAAAAGATTCTAAAGTGGCGGTGCCAACTTTTACTTTTATAGGTTCGGTTAATCCGATTTTGTATGAAAGAAACGAGCCTGTTTTTATAGATGTTGATGAATATTGGCATATGGATGCAGAGCTTTTAGAAAAAGCAATCAAAGAAAATAATATAAAAGCGGTTGTTTTACCTCATATTTACGGACAGGTGGCCGATATTGAACCAATAAAAGAGTTATGTGAAAAAAACGGTATTTATTTAATAGAGGATGCGGCTGAGAGTCTTGGGGCGTATTACAAATGGAAAATGGGAAATGGAGAATGGAAAATTGTGCATAGTGGGACAATAGGGGTCTTTGGGGTATATAGCTTTAACGGAAACAAACTCTTAACTACAAGCAGCGGGGGAGTGTTGGTCAGTAATGATGGGGAGCTTATAAAAAACGCAAGGTTTCTTTCAACTCAGGCAAAAGAGAGTGATTTTATAGAATATGTGCATAAAGAGATTGGCTTTAATTACAGGATGAGTAATGTTTTGGCGGCTATCGGTGTGGGGCAGATGGAGGTTGTTGAAGAGAGGATTGCAAAAAAAAAGGAAATTTTTGAGTGGTATCAGGAATTTTTAGATGAAGAGTTTATGCCGGAATTACCTAACACCAGGGGAACAAGATGGCTTACAACCGTTGTTTTTAAAAACAAAGACCCCTGGAAAGTTATGCAAAATCTTAAAGATAATCAAATAGAAAGCAGACCTCTTTGGAACCCGATGCATTTACAATCTCTATTTAAAGGGGTTAAAAGTTATTTGAACGGAAGAAGTGAAAAATTATTTAAAAAAGGACTTTGTCTTCCGAGTGGTACTGCTTTGAGTAAAAATGATGTCAAATATATTTGTGAGGTAATAAATGAGGTTAAGTGAAAAAGAGATTTTATCTATAAAAAAAGCTTTTGTTAAGATTTTTAAAAATGGAGAAATCTATCTTTTTGGCAGTAGAGTAGATGATAATTTAAAAGGCGGTGATATAGATTTGTATATTGTTTCTTCAAACGCTAATTTAGAAAAAAAGATAGAATTTTTAGTTTATTTAAAAAAGTTAATAGGTGATAGAAAAATTGATGTAGTAATAAATAAAAAAGGGCTTATTGAGAAAAATGCAAAAAAAGGTATATTATTATGGAAGAATTAAAAGAGTTGTTTAAAGCGATAGATAAAATTATTAAAAATGCTTTAATTGATTATAATGCTTTACTTCAAAAAGAAATTGATTCGGATTTTTTAGAGGATGTGGAAAATAGAAGATTAGCTAACAGTTTTTTATTTTATTTTGCAAAACTACAAGATAAAATAGGAGTAAAATTATTTAAAAAAGTTTTATATGAACTTCAGGAAATAGATAGTTTTGCTATTCCTTTTAGGGATGTTTTAGATATTTTAGAAAAATTAGAAATAATTGAAGCTGATGAATGGTTGAAAATTAGAGAAATAAGAAATGAATTATCTCATGAATATCCAGATGATATAGATGAATCGATAGAAAGTTTGAAATTAGCAATTAATTTTTTTCCAAATATGTTAAATATTTATCAAAACTTAAAGGAAAAAATTGAAAAATCTTCTTAAGCCCACAAAATTAAAAAGGGCTCTGTTTTTTTTAGCGGGTGATATTTTAATTTCTATTTTTACTCTTTTTTTAGCGTATCTTTTGAGGTTTAATTTTTCCATTCCAAAAGAATATTTAAATAATTTTTATGAAATAGCTTTTGTTTTTATTTTTTTTAAAGTAGCTTTTTATTATATTTTTAAGCTTTATTTTGTAAGCTGGAGGTTTTTTTCGCTTAAGGAGCTTAAATCTCTGCTATTTGCCACCACTTTGGCTTATTTGGCAGGAGGGAGTGTTTTACTTGTTTTTAGGCATTATTTTATTCCTTTTCCGAGAAGTGTAATTATAATAGATTATTTCTTATCAATCCTTTTTATAGGCTTTTTCAGAATTTCCAAAAGGCTTTTAATAGAAAAACTCTCAACCGATAAAAAACCGGCTGTTATAATCGGGGCCAATGAAAAGGCTGTTTCACTTCTAAAACAAAATATACCTTATTCGGTTTTGGAAATTTATGACAGTGAAAAAAATATAGTGGGGGCATATCTTTACGGATATAAGGTTGAAGATATTTCAGAAATTGCCGGCAATATTAAAACGGCAATTATTACAAAGGAGATGAGTCAAAAAGAACTTGACGGACTGGTCGGATTTTTGCAATCAAGAGGTATTGAAGAAATTAAAATATATAATCCTTTTGAAAATAGAATTAAAGATGTCTCTATTGAAGATTTATTAGCCAGAAAACCGAAAGATTTGGACAAAAACGCTATTGAACAATTTGTAAAGAATAAAAAAATCCTAATCACAGGTGCGGGCGGCAGCATAGGAAGCGAAATAGCGAGACAGTGTGAAAAATACGGCTCAAGTGAGCTTGTTTTGGTGGATAACAGCGAATTTAACTTATATTCGATTAATGAAGAGCTGAATATAAAAAGAAAACTTTATTTAACAGATGTAACCAAAAAAAATGATTTGGAAGAAATATTTAAAAACGAGAAGCCTCAAATTGTAATCCATGCGGCGGCATACAAGCATGTGCCTATGTGTGAATATAATCCGAAAAGTGCGGTTATCAATAATATCATGGGCACAAAAAATGTAATTGATTTATCTATAAAATATGAAATAAAAGATTTTATTTTAATTTCAACCGATAAAGCGGTAAGGCCTACAAACATAATGGGTGCAACTAAAAGGGTGTGCGAGCTGTATGCACAAAATATTGATTCTAAATTTACAAAAATATGTGCCGTAAGGTTTGGAAATGTGTTGGGCAGCAGCGGAAGCGTAGTGCCAAAGTTTAAAAAACAGATTGAAGAAAACAGACCTCTCACCGTCACCCACCCGGAAATTACCCGTTATTTTATGTTAATTCCGGAAGCCTGTCAATTGGTTCTTCAGGCAGGTTCTATGGCAAAAAACAAAGAGATTTTTATACTGGATATGGGGGAACCTGTAAAAATTGCGGATTTAGCTAAAAAAATGCTTAGACTTTACGGAAAAGATGAAAACAGTATTGAGTTTGTGGGTCTCAGGCCCGGGGAAAAACTTTATGAAGAGCTTTTAATTGATGAAGCAGATAAAAAAACAAAATATAAAGATATTTTTGTTGCAAAACCCACTTTTATGGATATTGATGAGTTAATTAAAAAAATTGAAGAATTAATAAGATTAGATGATGAAAAATACATTATTAAAAAATTAAAAGAAATAGTCCCCGAATTTGAACATAAAGATTGACATATCAATTCTCCTGTGATAAAATTTCTTAAAAAAACAGGGGAATAAATGAAAAAAAAGATAGCTTTAATTGTTTTTGGAATACTATTGGCAGTTTCAGTTTTTTTACTGATTAAATATATTATATTTTCACATAATTATGCCACTTCAAATGCAGTGTTTGTAAAAACCGATTCTCTTACAAATCTTTCTTTTAAAATTCCAGGGAAGATAGAAAAGATTTATGTAAACGAAGGCGATAATATTAAAAAGAATGAACTTCTTGCGAAACTTGATACAAAAGATTTGGAAATTCAAAAAAACGGGCTTATCAATCAGATAAACGCTTTAAAGCAAAAAATTCAGGCAAGTATTATCCAAAAAGATAAATTAAGCAAAGATATAGATGAAAACATAAATTTAATAAATACTCAGATTAAGAAGCTTGATAAACTGATTGAAGCAAAAAAGTATGAAATTAAGGCAAAAGAAAACAAACTTCAAAAACTTGCAAATGATTATAAAAGATTCAGCAGACTATATAAAAACAGAAAAATTTCATATGAAAAATATGAAAATGTAAAAACAGCTTTTTTTGCTTTGCAAAATGAAATAAATGCGGATAAAAAAATTTTGGAAAGTATGAATGAAGATAAAAATGCATTGTTTATAAAATTAAATATTGCAGAAAATAACAAAAAAGAAGTAATTAGATTAGCTAAGTTAACTGATTCAATGAAATCTCAGTTAAAAGTTTTGAATGATAAACTGGCTTTTATAAACCAGCATATAAAAGAGAGTTTTATATATGCTCCTTTTAACGGGAAAATAGCCAAAAAATTTGAAAACCCCGATGAAGTGGTAAATGCGGGCAGTAAAATTTTAAGTATTGTGAATCCAAAAGATTTGTATGTATTGGTTTTGCTTGAAGAGACTAAATTAAAAGGCATAAAAAAAGGAAACTATGCAAAAATTCATATTGACGCCACAGGTAAAGATTATAACGGATATGTAAATAAAATTTTGCCGGCGAGTGCCGCTACGTTTGCGCTCGTCCCAAGAGACATAAGCAGCGGTGAATTTACAAAATTAGCCCAGAGGTTTTATGTAAGGATTAAATTTAAAAAAATTCCTGATGATGTGCTTGTTGGGATGAGCGGGGAAGTTGAAATAGCAAAAAGCTATTAACTGAGTGAAAAATGAAATAATAAAAATTTTAGTGAAAGCAGTAAAAAATGCAACCTAAACTTTTCACTTTTAATTTTACACTTTACATTATTTTAATCATTACCGGTGCTTTTATGGCGGTTTTGGATACCACGATAGTGGATATTGTGGTACCGCGCTTAAAGGGGCCGCTATCAACCGATATGTACGGGGTTCAGTGGGTGATTACCGCTTATATGACGGCCGCTGCGGCCGGGCTTTTGGTGGTTGAGTGGCTTATTAAAAGATATGGAAATAAATGGGTTTATATAGTAGGGGTTGGACTTTTTAGTCTGGCTTCTTTTCTTTGTGGAGTATCAAATTCTCTTGGATTTATAATAAGTGCAAGGGTGGTTCAGGGGTTTGCCGAGGCTTTAATAATGGTTACGGCCCATATGATGATTTTTTCTTTGTTTCCTGATGATAAAAAAGGTATTGCAATGGGGATTTTTGCTTTAGGCGTGGCTTTTGCTCCGGCAATTGGGCCAACTTTAGGAGGATATCTGACCGAATGGTTTAGCTGGAGGGCCGTATTTTTTGTAAATGTACCGATTGGAATAATTATTGTTATTTTTGGAAGTCTGCTTTTGCCGGATATTGGCAAAAAAGAAAATTATTCTCTAAATATAATCTCTTTTGCATTTCTTTCAATTTCAACCGTGGCTCTTTTGATAATGCTTAGTAAAGGTCAGCAGTTTGGGTGGTTTAATTCTTCTTTTATAGTTTATTTGGCATTTGTTTCCTGGATAGCTTTTTTATTTTTTTTAATCAGCGAATATTTTTCAAAAAATAAACTGTTTGATTATTCGTTATTTAAAAACCCCTTTTATACACTTGGAATTTTAATCTATTTTGTTTTGCTCGGTTTTTCGATGTATCAGTATTTTTATATGATACCTGTATTTTACGAGCATATAAAAGGGCTTAGTTCCATTCAGGCGGGGCTAGGGGTTTTAGGATTTGGAATATGGATAGGGATTGTGAGTATAATTGCGGGGAATGTAAGCGACAAAACCGGTCCCATTCCTGTGCTTACGGTTGCGGTTATAATTTATCTGATAACATCTTTTTATCTTTTTCCGCCGATTAATTACTATATGAGTTTTAGCGAAGCGGTTTTAAGGACAATGCCTTTTGGAATATCTATGGGAATGTTTTTTGCGCCTGTAACGGTGCTTATTATGAATGCTGCTAAAAACAAAGGCGAACAGGCAATTGTGGTTATGGATTATGTGAGGTTTGTGGGAGGGAGTTTCGGTACTGCAATTGCTACAAATTCTATGTTTTTTTATCAGGCCAAAGAATATGACGGGATTGTAACCCTTCAGAATTATTCCATGGTCAGTGATTTGCTTGAAAAATTAAGATATGCTTTTGGAGTGGCCGGGGATGTTTTATTGAGAGATTTACAGGAATTTATGGCTATGAATTACGGGTTTAAGTATGTTTGGCTAAATGCCGCTTTTTGGGGATTATTGGGAAGTGTTTTTGTGTTTTTGCTGCCTATTGCTAAAAGATGGGTAATAAGAAATGAAAAATAAAATTGACACATCAATATTTCTCTGATAAAATATTTCAAATAAAAAAGGATAAAAATGAAAAGGCTTGCTTTAATATTTCCTCTATTTCTCAGTGCCGAGAGTTTTAACGATATAGCAAAATCTATAACAAATTCACTGAATTATAAACTTGCAAAAAAACAGGTGGAAATTTATGAAAAAAAATTAAAACTCAGCGAAGCAAAGAATTACGGAAGTGTAGATTTAAGTTATTCTTATGTGAGGCTTCATCAAAATCCTGTTATGAAAATGAACACAGATGTGGCCGTTGGAGCGCAAAACGCGGGGAGCGCCCCGGTTTATCCACTGATTTATCAAAATGTGAATACTGAAATTCAGGCAGGAAGAAAAAATAATTTTACGGGGGTTTTGAAATATTCATATCCGCTCTTTACAGGTTTTGCTATAACTAATTTAATTAAAAAATCAAAAATAGAACTGATACAAAAAAAGCTGGAACTTAAAAACACCAAAAGGGTTTTATTATTAAACGCCGCAAAATTATATTCAAATATTTATGCCCTAAATGCAAAGATTGATGCACTAAACAAAGCTAAAGCGGCTGTAACGAGTGCAAAAGAAAAGGCTTTTTCGTTTTATAAAGAAGGTCTTTTGAATAAATCCGAGGCGGATGAAATAGATGCGAAATATTATGAAATAAATGCAAAAATAGACAGTGCCCTTTTGCAAAAAAAAGCCCTTTTAAATATTTTCTCAAATCTTGTCAATAAAAAAATTAAAAAAATTGACGGTTTAAATGTCCCTTCTTTAAAAGAGGAAAATATTTTAAAACGACCCGATGTTTTGGCAATAAAAGAAAATCTTAATTTAAGCGAAACAATGGTAAATTTAGCGAAATCAAAATTTTATCCTCAAATCGGTATTGAAATAGGATTAAAAAAGGAAGCAAACACATTCGGACTGGATAAAAACTATTATCAAAACAGAGATAAATCTTACGGGGCTGTTGAATTAAATTATAATATTTTTGACGGAGGCGCCGATAAGGCCAATATAGAAGAAGCCAAAATAGCAAAACTGCAAAGTCTTATTTATTATAAAAACTATTTGAATACTGCCGAGACTGAGTATAAAAATGATTTATTAAAAATTAAGGCTCTAAAAGAGATGTATAAATCAGCTAAGTCAGAAGTCGAAGCAAGGCTCAGTTATTATGAATATATTAATGCTAAATTTGAAGAAGGCTTGGCGGATTCAGCCGATTTGACGGACGCCATTGCCAAACTTGCTGCTGCCAGGGCTAAAAAAGAGGATGTAAAATCCCAAATTTTCTTTTATACAATAAAAGCCAATTTAGACGGGGGAAGCAATTTTTAATGTAAAATGTAAAATGGAAAATGAAATTTTTATATAAAAGGTTATGAAATGAAAAAAAATATAGTAGGAATTATATTAATAATTTTAGTGGCAATTGGAGGGGTTTTAATTTACAAAGCCTTGAATGCGAAAAAGATGCCTCCCGGGCTTGTGGCCGGTGTCGGTAATTTTGACGGGGATTTGATAAACATAAACACAAAATATCCCGGAAGGATTGTAAAAATCAATATTGATGACGGGAGTGATATTAAAAAAGGCAGTGTTATTGCCGTTCTTGACAGCGATGAATATAAAGATAAATTAAAATCTATTGAAGCTGAGATTAAGGCTAAAAAAAATGAATTAAATTTTACAGCCGCTAAAATAAAAAACGGTATAAAACAGGCCGAGCTGGCTTACGGGGTAAAAAAAGACGAATTAAATGCATTGGAAAAAAATATAGAAATCTTAAAAGCTGTAATTGCTCAGGATAAAAACTTTAATTAAAGCAGTAAAGAAAATTTAAATACGGCCATAGCAGCGAGAGTTAACATTAAAGCTCTTAAAAACGCTATTTTGGCTTTAAAAGCCAAGAGGGATGAAATACAGAGTGTAATCAATGAACTTACAATAAAATCTCCTATTAACGGATATATAATAGATAAAGTTGCAAACATCGGTGAAGTTCTTGGGGCTGGTATGAGCGTGGCTACTGCAATAAACCCCCAAAAACTTTATTTAAAAATGTATGTTGATGAAATTAATAACGGAAAAATAAAAATAGGGGAGCGGGCAGTTATATTTTTGGATGCGTATCCAAACAAACCTATTGAGGCAAGAGTAATTAAAATTGCCCAAAGAGCCGAATTTACTCCAAAAGAGGTTGAGGTGAGGGAAGACAGGATTCAAAGGGTTTATGAAGTTGATATAAAACCGGTAAATCCTAATCCTTTAATAAAATTCGGGCTTCCGGGAATCGGGGTTATAAGTATAGGGGGCAGGTTACCTAAGAATTTAGACGAATTGCCAAAACTGTAATGTAAAATGGATAATGGAAAATGAGTGTAAATGAGCAAAGCGAATTAAACTCATCTGGCTGTTTGAAAAACGGCCACGATGAAAAATTAATATTTGAAACAAAAAATGTAACTGTAAAATATAAAAACAAAACTGCCATTGAAAAAGCTTCTATTGAAGGATATGAAAAAGAGATAATCGGATTTATCGGGGCTGACGGGGCGGGGAAGAGCTCTTTTATGTATGCCATAAGCGGGGTTAAGGATTTTGAAGGGGAAATAAGCTTTTATAATTTTGCTTATAAAAATATAAAAGAGACTGAGAAATTAAAACAAAATATCGGTTTTATGCCCCAGGGTTTAGGGCTGGTTCTGTATAAAAATCTGAGTGTAAAAGAGCATCTTGATTTTTTCAGCGATATAAGAAATGTAAAAAAAGATGACGAATATTATGAATATAGAATTAGACTTCTTAAAATGGCGGGGCTGTATGAATTTCGGGACAGGCTGTCTAAAAATTTAAGCGGGGGAATGAAACAAAAACTCTCCCTTATCTGCACACTTATTCATAAACCGAAACTCCTTATACTTGACGAACCGACAACCGGGGTTGACCCTCTAAGCCGCAGGGAGCTTTGGAAAATACTGGATGAAACCAGAAGCGGCCTAACGATTGTAAGCACCGCTTATATGAATGAGGCCGCCCTGATGGACAGGGTATATCTTTTTGACGAGGGTAAAATTATCGCCGGCGGAAAACCGAAAGAACTGATTAATTCAATCAAAGAATATGTCTATGAAGAGACTGAGTGTGAAGAATGTATAACATTTAATAAAACCACTTATTCATTAAAATCTTTAAATGCTCCTCATAAAGAGCCTACATTGGAGGGCCTCTTTTTTGTAAATGCACTTAAAAGGGGTAAAATACCTCCAAAAATGATGATTAAAGAAAATAAAAAAACGTTGCCGGATGTGGTGCTTGAAGCAAGGGGAATGACTAAAAGATTCGGTGATTTTACAGCGGATGACCATATTGATTTAGAGCTTAAAAAAGGTGAAATTTTAGGGCTTCTCGGGGCAAACGGGGCGGGTAAAACAACGCTTATTAAAATGCTTCTGGGGCTTTATCCCATTGATGAGGGGGAACTTATTTTACTTGGTAAAAAGATTAAATCGTATGAAGACAGACTCGGCTTAAAAAGTAAAATCGGATATATGTCTCAGCTTTTTGCCCTTTACAAAGATATGACGATAAGGGAAAATCTTTTGTATTTTGCGAATATGCATAAAATTGATTTACTTAAAACCCATTATTTAATAAAAGAATATGCAAAGTCTCTCGGTTTTGAAGAATATTTAGATTCATTTCCAAAAGATGTGCCCATTGGAATAAATCAGAGATTTTCCTTGAGTGCCGCTATTATGCACGAACCGGTGGTTTTATTTTTAGACGAGCCTACAAGCGGGGTGGATACAATTGCAAGAGCCCAGTTTTGGGATATTTTGCATCAGCTTAAAGTTAAATGGGGAATTTCAATAATAGTTACAACCCATTATATGAGTGAGGCTGAATACTGCGACAGGGTTGTTGTGTTAAAAAGAGGCAAAAAAATAGTGGATGACACAGTAAAAAATCTGTATCAAAAATTTCCTGAAGCTGAAAGTTTTGAAGATATATTTGTTAAATTTTATAAGGAAAACTTATAAAAGTGAAAAGTGAAAAGTGTAAAATGAAAAGTGTAAAATTAGGGGGATGTAAGTGAATTTTGGAGTTATAAGGGCATATATCTTAAATGAATTTAAAGATTTAATCAGAAGTAAAATGATATTTATGGTTTATTTGGTGCCTTTAATGATACTTATTTTGTTCGGTTACGGTATTAAAATGGATGTAAAGCATGCGCGAAGTGTGGTGATTGACTATGATAAAAGTAAAATTTCACTTGAGCTTATTTCAAAAATGAAAAATTCCCAGTATTTTAAACTATTGCCGAAAATGAGTGAAAAAGAAGCTCTAAAACAAATGAAAACAGGAAAAGTTGATATGATTTTTATTATTCCACCTTCATTTGAAAAAAATATTTTAAAAAATCAAAAAACTGGGATCGGTGTTTTTATAGACGGTGCATATCCTATGAGGGCACTCACAATGCAAAGTTATGCAGAGGGGTTGATTTTAGATATTGCAAAAAGATTAAAGCCCGGATTAAAAAGTTTGATTTCAATAAATCAAAGAATGCTTTTTAACCAGTCTCTAAGAGACGCAAATGCAATAGTCCCTGGGCTTTTAGGGCTTATTTTATTGGTTGCACCTGCGATTTTGGCGGCACTTTTAATTGTAAAGGAAAAAGAAGAGGGCACTATTTTTAATTTTTATTCCTCCCCTGTAGGGAAAATAGATTTTTTAATATCCAAATTAACCCCTGTGTTTTTTTTGCATTCATTTAATATATTTAATCTTTTTTTAGTGGCTGTTTATATTTTTAAAGTTCCCTTTAAAGGCAATTTTTTAATCTATTTTTTTTCAAGTGAAATATATATTTTAATATCTCTGGGAATAGGGCTTTTGGTAAGTATAGTCTCTTCAAGGCAGATTGTGGCTCTTGTTCTTACCATTATTATTACCATAATTCCAGGATTTTTATATTCCGGAATGCTTATGCCAATCTCCTCTATGAAAGGGGAGTCGTATATTGAAGCCCATCTGTTTCCTGTAATGTATTATAACCATTTGGTTTATGACACATTTTTGATTGGTCAGGGTTTCGGCTCTTCTAAAAACATACTCTATTTTTGTATCTTGATTGTTTATGCTGTTGTTTTATTGATTCTTGGAAGATTGTTTTTGAAAAAAGGTCTGAAATGAAACAGTTTTTGAGCATTTTCAGTAAGGAAATTTTAAGCTTTTTAAGAAATGTAGGACTTGTGGCGGTGGTTTTGTATTCTTTTACCTTTGATATTTATATTGCTGGAAACGGAATTCAGGTAAAACCGAGAAATGTATCTATAGGATATGTGGATTATTCGGGAGATGTTGTTTCTAAAAAAATTCTCTCACACCTGCATAAACCGGAATTTAAAACACCGGTTATTTTTAAATCCCAAAAAGAGTTAAGTGATGCAATTTTTAACAAAAAAATAATGGTAGGAATTGTGTTTGATAATAATTTTGAAAAAAATATTTATAAAAAAAAGCCTGCCAAAATAAATGTATTGATTGATTCAACGGCGGCAAGCCAGGCTTATGTAACGCTTAGTTACCTTCAAAATATTATTTTAAATATGAGCAATATAAAATTACCCGTTGATTTGGCAATTCATAAACTTTTTAATCAAAACAGCAATTCAAAATGGTTTATGAGTTTTACCGAGCTTTTATCCGTCATTACTTTGCTTGGGGTGATATTAAGCGCAATGGTCTTTGTAAAGGAAAAAGAGGACGGTACGTGGGATATTATGCTTTTAATGCCGGTTAGTTCCAAACTTATTATTTTTGCAAAAATATTTTCGCAAGTTGTTATTTTGCTTGGAGGGGTTATTCTGGCATTTGGTTTTGTAATTTTTGGCGTTTTTAACGCACCGATGAACGGAAGTTTTTTTGATTTTTTAATATTAACTCTTCTTTATTCCATAACGGCGGCGGGACTCGGGCTTTTTATTGCTGCAATCAGCGAAAGCGCTCTGCAGGTGGGACAGTATTCAATGCTCATAATGATGCCTCTGATTTTCTTGAGCGGTGCATGGACACCTATTTATGCTATGCATCCAATGTTGCAGTTTTTATCTTTGTTTTCTCCTTTAAGGTATTATATTGAAGGAAGTGAGAGTATAATGTTTAGAGGCGCTGATATGATTCATTTATGGCAATTTTATGCGGCGCTTACATTTTTGGGTATTATTTTATTTATATACGGGTACAGAAAAATGGGAAGACTGTTTTAAAATTAAAAGTGAGAAATTAAAAATGAAAAATGATAAATATTGTGAGAAGGATAAAAAATGAGAGATATACAAAAAGAGTTTTTAGATAATAGAAATCCTACAAAAGATTTGTGGAGGATGTTCAGGGTAATAAGTGATTTTACAGATGCATTTGAAGAGCTTGAAGATTTACCTCCTGCAATATCTATTTTTGGAAGTGCGAGGGAAAAGCCGGGAGAATATTATTATGAAAAAGCAGTTGAAATCAGTAAAAAATTAAGCCAAAAAGGTTATGCAATAATTACAGGTGGCGGTCCCGGTATTATGGAAGCGGCATGTAAAGGTGCAAAAGTAAGCGTAGGACTCAATATTCTTTTGCCCCATGAACAAATTACCAACCCTTATGTAAAAATATCTTTAAAATTCAAATATTTCTTTACAAGAAAAGTGACATTTTTAAAATATTCGGTAGGAACCGTTATGATGCCGGGGGGATTCGGTACATTGGATGAGCTTAGCGAAGTTTTAACACTTGCGCAAACAGGCAGAATGAGCCAGATTCCAATTGTTTTTTTCGGCAGGGAATATTATAAACCGCTGCTGGATTTTTTTGAAAAAATGCTTGAATATAAACATATTGATAAAAAAGATTTAAATTTGTTTATCGTTACAGATGATGTAGACGAAGCGGTTAGTTATATATATAATAATGCTATAAAGCCTAATGTTAAGTAGCCACGTTCCAAGTGGCCAAGCTTTAAGTTTAAAGTGAGTAGTGAGTAGTGAGTTGTCAAGAGCCCAACTGACCAAGTGAAGAGTTAAAAATGAGCTCTGCTCATCTGGCTGCTTGAAAAGCGGCCATGATGAAAGTAAAAATTCAAAATAAAAATTATTGTTTTATATTATTGAACTAGAACCTATACCGACTTTTCCTTTAAAAAAGGAAAAATTAACCCCTTTTTATCTTGTAAAATCCCGTAAAATCGTTTATAATTTCATTCCAAAATGCGTGGAAAAACCACGAGATCTTTAAAAAGGAAGAAAATGGAAAAAATCAGAATTAAACTTCAAGCATATGATCACAGAGTGCTTGATAAAGCCGTTGGAATAATTACTGACGCTATTAAAAGAACTGGAGCTGAAGTAAAGGGACCAATACCGTTACCTACAAAAATCAGAAGATATACAGTATTAAGATCACCTCATGTCAATAAAGATTCTAGAGAGCAATTCGAAATTAGAATTCACAGAAGACTTGTTGATGTTGTGAACGCATCGCCTGAAACTGTAGACCAATTAATGAAATTAGAATTGGCACCAGAGGTTGATGTAGAAGTTAGGGCATTAAGTTAAGGAGAATTGAATGGAATTTATAGTTGAAAAAATAGGAATGAGTAGGACAGTATCAATCCCGAGTATTCCGGTTACTTTATTAAAAATTGTTCCAGCTAAGGTTTGTGAAATAAAAGAGGATAAAGCATTGGTTGCTTATGCTAATGGCAAAAAAACAAATAAAGCACTTGAAGGTATGCAAAAAAAATATGGACTTTCAAAAGAATTTAACAGATTTGCAGAACTTAAAGTTGCAAATACAGAGCCCGGGGATTTAACAATAGATCCTTTAAAAGAAGCTAAAAAAGTAAAACTTACTTTTAAAAGTAAAGGTAGGGGATTTGCAGGTGTAATTAAAAGACACGGATTTGCAGGAGGTCCGGGAGGACACGGAAGTAGATTCCATAGAGCTCCGGGTTCAATCGGTAACTGTGAATGGCCTGGTAGAGTTCAGCCTGGACAAAAAATGCCGGGACATTACGGAAACAAAAACGTAACAGTTAACGCTGAAGTAGTTGAATTTGATGAAAATATGGGCGTGCTTGTTATTAAAGGAAGTGTTCCAGGGGCCAATGGAAGTTTAGGAAAAGTAAGGATTGTGAAATGAGTGAAATTACAAAAATAACAAATTTACCGGAAGATTTTAAAGGTATCAATCCGCATAACCTTTATTTATATGTAAAAGCATACCTTGCCAATCAAAGGGCAGGTACGGCTCATACAAAAACAAGAGGAGAAGTTAGCGGCGGCGGTAAAAAACCGTTTAGACAAAAAGGTTTAGGCAGAGCCAGACAGGGAAGTATCAGAGCACCTCAATTTACAGGCGGCGGTGTGGCTCACGGACCAAGAAACGAAAGAGACTGGTCACAAAAATTAAATAAAAAACAAAAAAGAGTGGCTCTTAAATATGCTTTAAATGAAAAAGCAAATAAGGAAAAACTTTATGTTGTTGATTCGATTAAAATCGAGTCAGGAAAAACAAAAGATGCTGTAAAATGGCTAAGTAATCTAAATGAAAGAGACTATTTAATAGTAGTTGACGAAATGGATGAAAATACATTTTTAGCATTCAGAAACATTCCAAACGTATATATTATTACACCAGAAGAATTAAATGCATATTATGCAAGCGTTTTTAAATCAATTATTTTTGATAAAGCGGCTTACGAAAAAGTTATAAAGGGCTAAAGATGGCTGATATTACAGATATTAAATCAATAGTTTATACTGAAAAAGCACTAAACTTGCAAGAAGATGGTGTTTTAGTAGTTCAAACTACACCAAAAGTAACTAAAAACCAATTAAAAACTATTTTTAAAGAATATTTCGGTGTAACACCGTTAAAAGTGAATTCACTTAGACAAAAAGGTAAAGTTAAGAGATTTAAAGGGATAACAGGTAAAAAATCGGATTTCAAAAAATTCTATGTAAAATTACCTGAAGATGCAAAACTTGAAAGCCTAAGTGTATAAAGGAAATACTATGGGAATTAAAACATATAAACCGTATACACCGTCAAGAAGATTTATGAGTTCGCTTGATAACAGCGACATAACTTCTAAACCAACGGTAAAAAAATTACTAATTAAATTGCCGGCCAAAGCCGGGAGAAACAATCAAGGTAGAATTACATCAAGACACAGACAGGCCGGAGCTAAAAAACTATACAGAATTATCGATTTCAAAAGAAATAAATTCGGAGTTCCGGGAAAAGTTACAACAATTGAATACGATCCGTACAGAAACTGTAGAATCTGCCTGATCACTTATGCTGACGGGGATAAAAGATATATTATTCAACCTGAAGGGCTAAAAATCGGAGATACTGTAATTGCTGCGGAAGCAGGACTTGATATATTGCCAGGAAATGCAATGAAACTTAAAAACATTCCAGTGGGTACTGTGGTTCACAATATAGAACTTAAACCCGGAAAAGGTGGTCAAATTGCAAGAGCCGCAGGAAACAGCTGCCAAATTATGGGTAGGGAAGAAAAATATGTAATTGTGAGATTACCTAGCGGCGAAATGAGAAAAATTTTAGGAGAATGTATGGCAACTATCGGTGTTGTCGGGAATGCCGATTATCAAAATATCACTGTAGGTAAAGCGGGCAGAAGCAGACATAAAGGTATCAGACCTCAAACAAGAGGTATTGCCATGAACCCGGTTGACCATCCACACGGTGGTGGTGAAGGTAGAAGCAAAGGTAACCATCCTGTAACACCTTGGGGAATGCCTACTAAAGGTTTCAAAACAAGAAAGAAAAAACAAAGTGACAAATACATCATTTCAAGAAGAAAGAAATAAGGATAAACGATGGCAAGAAGCACTAAAAAAGGTCCTTTTGTTGATGAACATTTAATGAAAAAAGTTTTAAAAGCAAAAGAAGAAAAAAATCCAAAACCAATTAAAACCTGGTCAAGAAGAAGTACAATTGTTCCAGAAATGATTGGACTTACAATTAACGTACACAATGGTAGAGACTTTGTCCCTGTTTATGTTACTGAAAGACATATCGGTTTTAAACTTGGTGAGTTTGCGCCGACCAGAACTTTCAGAGGGCACAAAGGTTCTGTTCAAAAGAAAATAGGTAAGTAAGGATAGGTGATGAGTAAAGCAGTATTAAAATTTATAAGACTTTCACCAACTAAAGCAAGATTAATAGCAAAAGAAATTCAGGGATTAAATGCTGAAGAGGCACTTGCAAAATTAGAATTTATGCCAAACAAAGCTGCAAGAGTGATTGCAAAAGTTGTTGCAAGTGCTGTTGCAAACGGTGGATATGACGCAAACGAAGTTAAAATTACTTCATGCAGAGTTGACAGAGGTCCTTATCTAAAAAGATTCAGACCAAGAGCTAGAGGGATGGCAAGTAAAATTCAAAAACCAACAGCTCATATTTACGTAGAAGTTGAAAAGGAAAGCTAATGGGTCAAAAAACAAATCCTATAGGACTAAGACTTGGAATAAACAGAAACTGGAGAAGTAGATGGTTTATTAACTATAACACTATGCCAGAAAATGTATTGGGTGATTATGAACTTAGAAAATTTCTAAAGAAAAAACTTTATTATGCCGGAATTAGTGATATTATTATCGAAAGAACAGCCAAAAAAATAAGAATTACTATTTTTGCCGCAAAACCTGGAATAATTATCGGCAAAGGCGGAAGCGAAATTGAAGCCTTAAAAAAAGAACTTCAAAATAAAATAGGTGATAAAGAACTTATTTTAAACATTAAAGAAGAAAGAAAACCTCAAATCAGTGCACAGTTGGCTGCTGAAAATATTGCTACTCAGATAGAAAGAAGGGTGGCATTCAGAAGAGCTATGAAAAAAGCTATTCAAAATGCTTTAAAATCTGGCGCAAAAGGAATTAAAGTTCAGGTTGCCGGAAGATTAAACGGAGCCGAAATGGCAAGAACCGAATGGTATCTTGAAGGCAGGGTTCCTCTTCATACATTAAGAGCGAAAATTGATTACGGCTTTGCCGAGGCTTTAACTACATACGGAATTATCGGCGTTAAAGTCTGGATATTCAAAGGTGAAGTTTTACAAAGAAGAAACCAAGAAGCAGTTTCTATAGAGGAAAGAAAACCTCAAAGAAGAAGAAAAGGACGAAGACATGTTAATGCCAAAAAGAACTAAATACAGAAAACAACAAAAAGGTAGAAACAAAGGAAAAGCCTATAGAGGAAGTTCTCTTGCATTTGGTACATACGGGTTAAAAGCAACTGAGCTTGGAAGAATTAATTCAAGACAAATTGAAGCTGGAAGGGTTGCTCTTACGAGAACAATGAAAAGAACAGGTAAAGTTTGGATTAGAGTATTTCCTGACAAACCTTTAACTTCTAAACCGGTAGGAGTTAGGATGGGTAAAGGTAAAGGTAGCGTGGAAGAGTGGGTTATGAATATTAAACCCGGAAGAATTATTTTCGAACTTACCGGTGTTGATAATGAAACTGCCGTTAGGGCGTTAACTCTTGCAGCTGCAAAATTACCTTTTAAAACAAAAATTATTTCAATGGAGAATGAAAATGAGCTATACTAAATTGAATGTAGCGGATTTGCTTGCAAAGAGTGAAGCGGAATTACAGGAGCTTCTAAAAAATAAAAAAATGGAACTGTTTGAGACAAGAATGAAATTAAAAACTATGCAATTGCAGGACACATCACTTGTTTCTAAAATCAGAAAAGATATCGCAAGAATTAAAACTGCGATGAGACAAAAAAGGGGTAACTAATGCCTAAAAGAATTATTACTGGAAAAGTTATTAAAAAAACTGGTGATAAAACTATAAATGTTTTAGTGGAAAGAAAAGTTTTACATCCAAAATATCATAAAATTGTTAAAAAATTTAAAAAATATCTTGTTCATGATGAAAATAACCAAGCAAATGTTGGTGATGTTGTTAGTGCAATTGAACACAGACCAATTTCCAAAAGAAAATCTTTTGTATTAAAAGAGATTCTTGAAAGAGGAGAATAAGAATGATTCAACCATTTACAAGACTAAAAGTTGCCGATAACAGCGGTGCTAAAGAAATTATGTGTATCAAGGTTTTGGGCGGCTCAAAAAGAAGATATGCCTCAGTAGGCGATATTATCATAGCTTCTGTAAAAAAAGCCATTCCGAACGGAAAAGTTAAAAAAGGTCAGGTTGTAAAAGCAGTAATTGTAAGAACTAATAAAGAAGTTCAAAGAGAAAACGGCTCATTAATCAGATTTGACGATAACGCTGCTGTTGTTATAGATGATAAAAAAGAGCCGGTTGGTACAAGAATTTTCGGTCCTATTGCCAGGGAAGTCAGATATGAAGGTTTCCAAAAAATTACATCACTTGCTCCGGAGGTGCTATAATGGCTGCTAGAAAAAACTTACCTCCTAAATTTAAAATTAAAAAAGGCGACAGCGTAAAAGTAATCGCCGGAGATGACAGAGGTAAAACGGGTGAAGTTTTAAAAGTTATTCCAAAAGAGGCTAAAGTAATAGTTAAAGGTGTGAATATTGTTAAAAAGGCTGTTAAGCCGACTGAGCAAAACCCAAAAGGCGGGTTTGAATATATTGAAAAACCTATTCACATTTCAAACGTAAAAAAAGTAGAAGGCTAAGAGATGTTTGAAGTACAAGAAAAATATTTAAAAGAAGTTAGACCAAAATTGGTTGAAGAGTTTGATATCAAGAATCCAATGCTTATACCTAATATTGAAAAAATAGTGGTTAGTGCCGGTGTAGGCGAAGGTGCCAAAGATAAAAAATTTCTTGAAAGCGTAGCGGATACGCTTACAATAATTACCGGACAAAAAGCTGTAATTACCCCTGCTAAAAAATCAGTAGCGGGATTTAAGGTAAGAGAAGGTATGCCTGTTGGTGTTAAGGTTACACTTAGAGGTGAAATGATGTGGAGTTTTCTTCAAAAACTAATCTCTGTTGCACTTCCAAGAGTTAGAGACTTTAAAGGTGTAAAAAGAGACGGGTTTGACGGAAGAGGAAACTTTAACTTTGGACTTAACGAACAATTAGTATTCACAGAGGTAAATTATGATAGTATTATAAAAGTACACGGTATGAATATTAATATTTCAACAACAACAGAAGATGATAAACTTGCACTTAGAATGCTTGAACTTATCGGATTCCCATTTACAAAAGGAAAAGCAAATGGCTAAAAAAAGTATGATAGCTAAAGCTAAAAGAAAACCAAAATTCAAAGTCAGGGCATATACAAGATGCTCAATTTGCGGTAGAGTACATTCAGTTTACAAAGATTTCGGAATTTGCAGAATTTGTCTTAGAAAAATGGCAAATGAGGGGTTACTCCCTGGTGTTAAAAAAGCTAGTTGGTAAAAGGATGCCAAGATGATGAGTGATATTATTGCAGACGGATTAACAAGAATCAGAAATGCCGCCATGAGGGGCATGGAAGTTACAAAGCTTAACTATTCGCGCCTTATGGAAGATGTTTTAAAAGTTTTTCAGGAAAAAGGCTATATAGAAAGTTTTAAAGTAGTGGAAGACGGTAATAAAAAATTTATAAATGTTACACTTAAATATGATGAAAATGGTAATTCCGTTATTAATGAACTTAAAAAAATATCCAAACCCGGAAGAAGGGTGTATAAAGGTTATGAAGACATTAAAAGATTTAAAAACGGATTCGGAACACTTGTTGTTTCTACCAATAAAGGTGTTTTAGCAAATGATGAAGCCTACAAATTAAAAGTGGGCGGCGAAGTAATCTGTAGTATCTGGTAAGGAGAAAATTTATGAGTAGAATAGGTAAATTGCCCGTAAAGTTAGCTTCTGGCCTTGAAGCTAAGCTTGAAGGGAATAAATTAATTATTAAAAAAGGCCAAGATGAAAAAGTTATAGACACAAAAGGTGTTGTAAAAGTTAATATTGACGGTGATACTATAACAGTTGAACCTGCTAGCGAAAATGACAAATTTGCTAAAGCAATGTGGGGAACAGTAAGAGCATTAGCTAATAATGCCGTTGTAGGATTAACCAAAGGGTTTGAAAAAAAACTTGAAATTAACGGAGTTGGATACAGAGCTGCAGTTAAAGGTAATATTTTAGAATTACAACTTGGATATTCACACCCTATTAATTATGAAATTCCTGCCGGAATCACAATTACGGTTGAAAAAAATTTAATTACTGTAAAAGGCACAGATAAACAAGAAGTCGGTCAAGTAGCAGCTGAAATTAGAAGCTTCAGAAAACCTGAACCGTATAAAGGTAAAGGTGTTAAATATGTTGATGAAGTTATTATCAGAAAAGCTGGTAAGACAGCTAAAAAATAAGGGTGAGAGATGAGAAGAAGTAAAGAATTAGCAAGAAGAGATTTAAGAAGACTTAAAAGAAAAAGAAGAGTCAGAGGTAGAATAAGCGGAACTGCTGAATTGCCAAGAGTCACTTTTTTCAGATCAAACAAATATATAATAGTTCAGGCTATTAATGATGCTGAAGGCAAAACTCTTGTATTTTTAAATACAGCACATTTGGAAAACAAACTTCCGGCTAATATTAACGGAGCTAAAGAAGCGGCAAAAATTTTTGCCCAAAATTTAAAAGATGCCGGAATCGACAAAGTTGCTTTTGATAGAAACGGATATAAATATCATGGTGTAGTTGCAGCATTTGCAGATACTCTAAGAGAAAATGGAATAAAAGTATAAAGGCGGCAAATGGCTAAATTAAAAGAAGTAATTAAAGATTATAATAAAGAAGAATTTGAAGAAGTAGTTGTTAACGTTGGAAGAATTACTAAAGTTGTTAAAGGCGGTAGAAGATTCAGATTTAACGCTTTGGTAGTCGTTGGAAATAAAAAAGGAATTGTAGGGGTCGGAAACGGTAAAGCCAAGGAAGTTCCTGATGCTATTAAAAAAGCAATTGAAGATGCTTTCAAAAACTTGGTAAAAATTGAAGGTATTCACGGCAATACCATTAATCATGAAGTGGAAGTAAAATTCAATTCATCAAAAATTTTATTAAAACCTGCAAGTGAAGGTACAGGACTGATTGCCGGTGGTGCTGTAAGACCTGTGCTTGAATTAGTGGGAATTAAAGATATTCTTTCTAAATCACTTGGATCAAACAATGCTCACAATCTTGTAAGGGCTACTCTTGAAGCTCTTAAAGAGATTAAAAGTAAAAAGGCGTAAAGATGGCATTAGAAAACTTAAAACCTGCATGCGGGTCAACACATAAAACAAAAAGAGTTGGACGCGGACCTGCCAGCGGATACGGAAAAACATCGACAAGAGGACAAAAAGGTCAAAAATCTAGAACAGGTTATAATCAAAAAAGAGGTTTTGAAGGCGGTCAACAGCCGATTCAAAGAAGATTGCCAAAAATAGGCTTTAAAAGTAGAGTTGTAAAGCCTCAGGCTATTAATGTAGATAAATTCAGCGCTGTTTTGGAATTAGACGAAATTACAATGGAGAGCTTGGCCAAAGTTGTAAAAATAAGAGCTGAAAAAGTAAAATTGATAGGCACAAAAGCAAAAGAACTTAAAGATAAAATAAAAGATAGTAATATTACTACTTCTGGAAAGTAAGGGTATGAATCCTATAGCTAAAAAAATACTTATAACCCTTGGCTTCCTTCTTGTTTACAGAATTTTGGCATATGTGCCGGTTCCAGGGGTAAATTTGGATGTAGTAAAAGATTTTTTTGCAGGCCACCAGCATGACGCATTGGGGCTGCTTAATATGTTCAGCGGTAACGCTGTCAGCAGAATGAGTATTATTGCCCTTGGTGTAATGCCGTATATTACCGCTTCAATTATTATGGAACTTCTTGCAGCAACTTTTCCTAGTTTGGGAGAACTTAAAAAAGACAGTACAGGTTTTCAAAAATATATGAAAATTATAAAATATTCAACCGTTGCAATTGCATTTATTCAGGCAATCGGTATTGCAATAGGACTTTCTCATTTAACCGGTAGAGGCGGAGAAAGCGCTGTTATGATAGATATGAGCTCTTTTGTATTGTTAACTGCATTTTCCATGCTCGGCGGTACTATGTTTTTAGTGTGGATTGGTGAGCAGATTACCGATAAAGGTATCGGAAACGGTATAAGTTTAATAATTTTTGCCGGAATTGTAAGCAGAATTCCTTCAGCGATAATGGGAACACTTAATTTGGTAGATGTCGGAGAACTTAGCGTAATAGGACTTATTTTTGTTCTAATAATAGTAGTGGCCACTGTGGCTTTTATTATATATGTTGAACTTGGGGAAAGAAGGGTTCCTATTTCTTATCAGAAAAAAGTGTTGATGCAAAACAGATTTAAAAGGGTTATGAATTATATACCTATTAAAGTAAATTTAAGTGGTGTTATTCCTCCTATCTTTGCGAGTGCGATTTTAATGTTTCCTTTAACCGTTTTGAGCGGGGTTAATAATCCTATTTTGGTATCAATCAGGGATTCATTAAATCCAAACGGATATCTGTTTCATGTTATTGAATTTTTATTGGTTATATTTTTTGCATATTTTTATGCGTCAATTGTGTTTAATGCAAAAGATATAGCAGAAAACCTTAAAAAACAGGGCGGCTTTATTCCTGGTATCAGACCGGGTGAGAGTACGGCTAAATTTTTAAACAGTGTTGCTAATAAACTAACGTTCTGGGGTTCAATGTATTTAGGTGCTATTACCATACTGCCTTGGCTTCTTGTAAAATTAATGGGTGTCAATTTCTATTTTGGAGGGACAGCCGTATTGATTGTTGTTCAGGTGGCAATAGACACTATGAGAAAAATACAGGCCCAGCTTACTATGCAAAAATATGACACTCTTTCAGTTACAGGACTTTAATTATATGGAAATTATGAATTTTAGATGTTGGATGTTGGATTATAAATTAGTTCAACATTCAACATTATTTATTTAACATTCAACATTCAACATTTAACATTTAAAAGAGGAGATATGGCAGTTATTATTAAAAAACCAAAAGAAATAGAAGAGATTAAAAAACCTGCTAAAATTGTAGGGCAGACTTTAAAACTTTTAAGGGAAAATGCAAAACCAGGAGTTACCCCTCTCGAACTTGATAAAATGGCGGAAGATTTTATCAGAAGCAAAAACGCAAGACCTGCTTTTAAAGGTTTATATGATTTTCCAAATGCCGTATGTATTTCCAAAAACGGTGTTGTAATTCACGGAATACCGGATAATGAACCTTTAAAAGAAGGTGATGTGGTTGGTTTTGATGTTGGGGCCGAACTTAACGGATGGTACGGAGATGCCGCAATAACAGTGGGAATAGGAAAAATAAAAGAAGAATACCAAAGAATGATAGATGCGGCAAAAGGTGCACTTTATCATGCAATTGAAAATATAAAACCGGGTATGAGATATAAACAGATAAGTAAACTTATAGAAGATTATATAACATCTCACGGATATGTTCCCTTAAAAGGTTACAGCGGTCACGGAATAGGCAGAAAACCTCATGAAGAGCCGCAGATACTAAATTATGTGGAAGGTAAACCGAATCAGGGTGAAAAAGTAAAAAACGGACATGTGTTCTGTCTTGAACCGATGCTTTGTCATAAAGCCGGAGAGCCGGTTTTAGGAGAAAACGGATGGGATGTATACTGTGAAGATATGGAAGTAGGGGTTCATTATGAACATCAGGTTGCAATAGTTGATAACAAAGCAATAATATTAACGGAGGAGAATTGATGGGAAAAGATGTTTTAGAAGTCGACGGTATAGTTAAAGAAGCACTTCCTAACGCAATGTTTAAAGTTGAACTTGAAGGATTAAAAAAAGAAGTTTTATGCCATATAAGCGGAAAAATAAGAATGAATTATATAAAAATTGTCCCGGGGGATAAAGTAAAAGTCGAAATTAACCCGTACAGTCTTGATAAGGGAAGAATTACTTACAGATACAAATAAGTTAAAAGTTAAAAATGTAAAGTGTAAAGTTTAAGAAATAGATTAATTTTTCATTTTTAACTTTACACTTTTCACTTATTCTGTAAGTTTCATAGCCAATTCTGTAAGCTTGTTTCTGTATATATTTTTAAGTTCCACCCAGGCCAATGCTTCGTGTGGAAGTAATTGTTGAAGCCTGTATAAGCCGCTGTCCTGTTTTGAGATAGTGGAATATGTCTGATAAATGTCCCCGAGTAAAAAAAGTTTGCTTCCTTCGCTCATTCTGCTTAAAATCATACTCATATATTCTCTTGTAATAAGCTGAACCTCATCCACTATTAAAATTTCGTTCTCCAAAATAGATATTCCCTGTATCATGTTAAGAGGGATTATTTCAAATTTTTCAAAAAAAAGCTGGGTTTTAATGGAATCATAATTTAAGCCTTTTGCATCTTTATAGATATAATTCAAGGCACTTAAAAATCCCCCTGCCCATTCAAGCATTTTTTCATCTTTGCTTCCTGGTAGAAAACCTATGTCATAAGCAGAACTGATTCCTATAGGAGGGCGGGTTATGAATATTTTTCGTTTACTTTGGTTTAAAGCCATTGCAGTTGCAATCAGAGTTTTTCCGCTTCCGAACCTGCCTGTGATTAAAGAAGCATCACTTTCTTTCATGGCATATGCCGCACATTTTTGATAAATATCTTTCGGCTCGATTATACCGGCGTTTTTAATTCTTATTTTACTAGTCTCAGGAATGTTATCTATTCTTTCGATTCCTTTATTGGGATTATAACAGTATGCCAAATCCCTTATTTTATCGTTTGTAATTACAAAATCCCAGGGTTTTAATTCATAATTGAATTTTTCTTTTATATATTTTTTAAATTCATCGGGTTCTTTAACTCCCAAAAAATGTCCAAATTCAAAATTTTTATCTTCTATTAAAATATTCTCTCCTTATCTTATTTTCATAGAAAAATCTTTAAATACCGCATGATGAATAACAGCTCCGCTGCTTATGGCGTCGACTCCCGTTTCAATAAATTTATCAATGTTTTCAAGCGTTACATTCCCGCTTGCTTCTATTAAAACAAGTGGGAAATTTTTATTTCTGAATAATACAACCTCTTTTATTTCCTCATATTTCATATTGTCGCACATTACAATATCGGCTTTAGCCTCCATCGCTTCTTTTGCCATTTTAACAGATGCGCATTCGACTTCTATTTTTGTTGTAAAAGGTATTATGTTTTTTGCCTTGTCAATTGCTTCTTTAATGGATGAAAAAAGGGCTAAATGTGTGTCTTTTAGCATCAGGCACTCATCTAGTCCAAGTCTATGGTTTGTAACCCCCCCACAGCTGGCTGCATATTTTTCAAAAATTCTTAAGTTAGGTCTTGTTTTTCTTGTGTCGAGTATTTTTACTTTGTTATCTGCTTTTTTTGCAAATTCATAGGCATTGCTTGCTATTCCGCTGGCGTGTTGGAGAATATTCAGCATTGTCCTTTCAATTGAGAGCACATCTTTTGCATTTCCGTAAACTTCAAAAATAATATCCTTGTTTTTATAAAAATCTCCGTCTTCATAGAAAAAATTAAATTTAATTTCAGCAATTTCACTAAAATATTTTATATATTCAAGTCCGGCAATAACACCTTCGCTTTTTGATTTAACAAAAGCATTTGCAACTCCACTAATTAAACTTCTTGCCAAATCCCCCCTTCCTATATCTTCATTGAGAGAGCTTTTTAAAAAATCGATTATCTGATGTTTCATTAAATTCATGACAGCTCCATCATTCTTTGTAGTGCTTTTTTTGCATCTTTTGCTATATTTTCTTCGACTTCAATTTTATTATATCCTCTGTCTTCATCAATTGCTTTTAACAAATTATATAAACTCTCAATTGTGGTTTCGTTCATGCTCGGACATTCCGGTTTTGTAGAACTTAATATATATATATTCGGATTTATGTTTTTTTTAAGCCAGTTTACAAAATTTGCTTCTGTACCTATTGCTATTTTTTCGGTGGAATGGGCTTTGACATATTCTAAAATCTGGGAGGTGCTTCCGGCGAAATCGGCCATTTTTACCACTTCCGGCTGGCATTCAGGATGAAGTGCTATTTTAATATCGGGATATTTTTCTTTAAAAAATTCAATATGTTCGGGCATAAAAAGTTGATGAACGGAGCAGTGTCCGTTAAAACATATTATATCTGCTTCCTGCCAGTTTTTTTCACCTATTATTTTTGCTGTTTTGTTTAATTTTTTGGCTGTGTTTGTTCCAAGATTTTTATCCGGCAGAAAGAAAATTTTTTTGTTTTTACTTAATGCCCATTTTATAATTTTTTGACTGTTTGAGCTTGTACAGGTTAGTCCGCCTTCTCTTGCAACAATGGCTTTTGTTTTTGCCGTGGAATTTATATAAGTGATGGGAATAAAATCAATTTCGTTTTCTTTTAACATTTTCATATTGTTTTCCACAAGGCCTTCCTCGGCCATTCTTGCCATGGAGCAGTCAGCAAGTTTTGGCATATATACATCAATATCGGGGTTTAATATTTTTGCACTTTCCCCCATAAATTTTACCCCGCAAAAAACAAGTGGGTTTTTAATATCGGCTGTTTTTTTAGCAAGGGCTAAACTGTCACCCGTTAAATCGGCCAGTTCAAAAATTTCTTTTTTTTCATAAAAATGGGCGGCAATAGTAATATTGTGTTTTTCTTTTAATTTTTTAATTTTTTCAACCATTAAATCCCTTTTTGTATTATTTTATCAAAAAAAGTTTATTTTAGTATAATTGCATAAAAATAGTGAGTGGTGAGAGTGAGTAATGAGTTGCCAAGTTTTAAGTAAAAAGGAAAAAAATGCATAATTTATTGTGGTATTTAGCGGCATATTTAATAGGGGGAATCCCTTTTGGGTATTTAATAGCAAAATATTTTGCGGGTATTAATATAAAAGAGCATGGTAGTGGAAATATAGGGGCTACCAATGTTTTGAGGGTTTTGAAAGAGGTTGATCCCAATAAAGCCAAAAAACTTGCGGGTTTGACGCTGTTTTTAGATGCTTTTAAGGGTGTGTTTGTAATACTTCTGGCTAAATTTTCAGGGGTTTGTGATGCCACACTTTGGGCAATAGCCGTAATTGTCGTAATAGGACACTGTTTTTCCCCTTATTTAAAATTTGAAGGGGGTAAAGGGGTTGCGACTACCGCCGGCGCTTTGCTTGTTTTGGTTCCAAAAGCTGTATTGGTGGGGTTAATTGTCTGGTTTATTATGGCGAAAACAGTGAAAATATCTTCTCTTAGTTCTTTAACCGGTATATTGGCGGGAATTTTCAGTTGTTATATTTTGTATCCGGATTTATCTATCCGTTCCTATTCCCCTTTATGGATAATCGCTTTTATAATAATTTATAAACATAAAACAAATATATACAGGCTTATTACCGGTCAGGAAAAGAGAGTGGTTTAGAAAGTGAGTAGTGAGTTGTGAATTGTGAGTGGTGAGTGGTGAATGTACGGTAACATGAAAAGTGAGTGCAAATGAGTGAAGCGAATTAAACTCACCTGGCCGTTTGAAAAACGGCTATGGTGAAAAGTTAAAAATTGAGGAATGGGAAAATGAGCGAAAATGAGCAAAGCGAATTAAATTTATCTAGCTGCCTGAAAAGCAGCCGCGATGGACAATTTACAATAATAATAGAAGAGCTGACTTTTAAGGCTATTATCGGTATTTTGGAAGAGGAAAGAACCGAAGAACAGCTGGTTGTTGTTAACTGCAAAATAGATTATGAAAATAGAGAAAATTTTATTAATTATGCGGATGTATGCGATTTAATTCAAAATTCAATTGTTAAACATCAGTTTGAACTGCTTGAGGATGCTTTGGTTCATATAGAAAAAAAATTATTAGAGAAATATCCGCAAATAAAAAAACTTTTTTTACAAGTTAAAAAACCGGAAATTTTAAAGAATGCTTTAGTCGGAGTGGAAATTTTAAGAAAATATTAATTTTTGATATAATTTTTTTATTTATTGAATATGTTTTTTTAATGAAGGAGAAGAAGTGAGGATACTTGTAACTCTTAAAGATGAAACGCTTAATCATCTGATTGTAAAAGCTCTTAATGAATCCGGATATAAAACAGACTCGGCATATACCATTAAGGATGCCAAATATTTTTTGGATGTCAGACATTATAATATGGTGATATTAGATACCGATTTTACATTCAGCGAGGTGTTTAAATTTATAAATTTTGCAAAAAATTTATATCCCCTGATTAAAATAATAATTTTATCCAATGATATGTCTATGGACACTGAAATTAAGTGCTTAAAAATGGGGGCGGATGATTATATAAGAAAACCAATCAATTTTGATTTGCTTATAACAAGAATAAATGTGGCCTTAAGGGCCGGCAGGGAATCTCAGATTAAAATAAAAGATTTGATTATTTTAAAAGATGAAGAAAAAATAATATATAAAGGCAAAGAAACATATTTGAAAGGAAAATCTTTTGAAGTGTTTATGCATTTAGCAAGATATCCCAACCAGGTTATTTCAAAAGAGCAGCTTTTGGATGCAATCTGGGAAGAGCCTGAGCTGGTAACTCCGAATGTTATAGAAGTTGCAATAAATCAGATTCGTCAAAAGGTTGACAAAGTTTTTAAAATTGATACAATAAAGACCATTCGCCGCAGAGGCTATAAATTTTGTTATCCAAAGGAGTAATATGTCATTGAAAATAACAGATGAGTGCATTGCGTGCGACGCATGTGTTGATGAATGTCCAAACGGTGCAATTGAGGCGGGTGAGCCTATTTATGAAATAGATCCGGACCTTTGTACGGAATGTATAGAATATGGAGGAGAGCCTCAGTGTGTGCAGGTATGTCCAGTGGATGCAATTGTGCCTGATCCGGATAATGTGGAAAGTGCAAAAGAACTTAAATTAAAATCAGAATTAATACATAAAGTTGAAGAGGAATAATGGCCAAAATTACAGCCGTTATTGATATAGGTTCCAATTCGGCCAGAATGGCTGTTTTTAAAAAAACAAGCCGTTTTGGTTTTTATCTCTTAAGGGAAGAAAAAAGCAGAGTCAGAATAAGTGAAGGCGCTTATGAAAACGGTGGAAATTTACAGGATTTTGCTATTAAAAGAGCAATTAACGCCTTAAAGGAATTTCTTTTAATAGCAAAATCTTTAAAAACACGCAAGATATTGGCCGTTGCAACTTCAGCACTCAGGGATGCCCCCAATAAAGCAGAATTTTTGAGCGAAGTAAAAAAAATAGGGATAAATTTAAAAGTTATTGACGGGGAAAAAGAGGCATTTTTCGGCGGTATTGCGGTTGCCAATCTTCTTTATAAAAAAAACGGGGTGAGTGTGGATATCGGAGGGGGAAGCTGTGAACTTTCTTTAATAAAAAATGCAAGAGTGGAAAAAACGGCAACTTTACAGCTTGGCACTGTCAGGCTCAAAGAGCTTTTTTTTGATAAAGGCGATATTAAGGGCGCAAAAGAATATATAAAAAACGAATTAAAAAAACTGGATAAAAATTTCAAAGATGAAACTGTTTTCAGTATCGGAGGGACAGCAAGGGCCATTGCCCAGGTTATAATGAAAAAAAATGAATATCCCCTTGATATACTGCACGGTTTTTCCTATGAAATAAAAGAGATTGAATTTTTGGAAAGTTTAATCAAAAGAAGTGATGAAGAATTGCTAAAAATAGGAATCAAACCCGAAAGACTCGATGTAATAAGACCCGGGCTTTTGGTTTTTTGTGAAGTATTAAGATACTTAAAAGCAAAAAACATAATAACAAGCGGTGTAGGCGTGAGAGAAGGGGTGTTTTTAAGCGATTTACTCAGAAATGACAATCTGATTTTCCCAAGTAATTTTAATCCATCCGTCAGGACTATAATAGATGTTTATAACATAAATACAAAAACAGCTTCTTACGAAACAAAAATAGCCCTTGATTTGTTTGATTTATTAAAAGATGAATATAAATTAGACGAAAAATATAAAACACATCTAAGCTTTGCCATAAAACTTTCCCGTGCGGGAGAGCTTATAGATTTTTACGAAGCCCACAAACATACCGATTATATTATCTTAAATTCCCTGCATTACGGTTTTTCCCATAATGACAGACTTTTAATCTCAAAAATAATAAGATTTTATAAAAGAAAAAAAATCAAAAAAAAAGAGATAGAAAAATATAAATTTTTATTGCCTCAAAAAGATCTTATAGAAAAGCTTTGTAATATTTTCTGGGTTGCAAAAATAGTTAATCAAAATCTTTCTATGCCAAAAGTGACAATTAAAAAAAGTGACAAAAAAATAGTAATAGAAGGCGAAAATTTATATCTTGCAGGGGAAAAACTTAAAACAAGAAAACTTTTTTTTAATTTGGAAATTTTAAATAAAGGAGAGAAATGAAAAAAATATTATTAGTTTTGCCTTTAGTGTTTTTGGGATGCAGTGTCACTAATGCGCCTACAAAAATAAAAGAATTTACAAAATGTTATATTCATAAGCTTCCCGCCCCTTTTTGGGTCTGTTATGAAAATTCATTTATGAGTGTGGGGAAAATCCATACAAAAGAAGTTTCAAGACTGTCCCAGCAGGAGGCTTATTCTATCGGGATTAAATCATTAAGCGAAAAAATTTTGACTAAAACAAAAGATTTTTTAAGAAGGTTAAACACTGCAAAAAATATTTTGGATAAAGTAAAAGCCTTTGTAATAACAAATGCTGTAAATGAAGGAAACTGGTATGATAAAAAAACCCAGATTTTGTATGTAAAAGTGGATATTGATAAAGAACAGTTTAAAAATTTTCTGTTTTCCCTGCTTAAGAGATACGATAAAAAAGTATTAGAAACGGCATATGAAGAAAGTTTTTGATTTTGTCGTAATAGGAGCCGGAATTGCCGGAGTGCTCAGTGCCTACAGATTAAAAGAATATAATACGCTTCTTATTGATAAAAAAGGAATATTAGAAGGCGCAAGCTCTGCAGCGGGCGCTTTTTTGTTCCCTAAAATAGGAATTGACAGCCCTTATACAAGATTTATTAACGATTCAATAATTGAAGCAATCGAATTTTATAAAAAAGAAGGAATTAATACCCATACAAAAGGTGTTTTACTTCTTCCGAGAGACAGAAAAGATATAGAAAAATTTAAAACTTATGAAAAAGAGATAAAACTTCCCTTCAGAAAAATCGATAACGGCTTTTTTTTTGACATAGGCAGTCTGGTTGAAGTTGATGATGTTAAGAAAAAAATAAATGTAAACTTTAAGCAGTTTGAAGCTAAAAAAATAGAATTTCGAAACAGTGTTTGGGTGATTAATGATGCAATAAAAACTAAAAATATTATCCTTTCTACAGGATATGAAAATTTAATTGATATTCCTTATATAAAAATCAGACCTGTTTGGGGGGAGAGGATAGAATTAAATGGAAAATGTAAAATGGATAATGGAAAATTAAATATTTATTATCATAAAAACTGCTCTTTGGCTTTTGTAAATGGAAAATTCAGAATCGGGGCAACCCATAAAAGAAACTGTCTGGAATGCAAAGAAAATTTGGAAGAAGCTAATGAATTAATAAAAAAAGCAAATGAAATAATGGAAATCGAAGGAGAAACAGTTTCGATTAAAGGCTCTCAGAGGGCCGCAAGTATTGATTATTTTCCTGTAGTTGGTAAAATTATAGATGTAAATAAAACTCTTTTAAATGATAAACATATTGTAAAAGGTTCTCTCCCAAAAGAAATTTTTTACAAAAAAGGTCTTTATATTGTAAACGGAATGGGCGGGAGAGGCTTTTCCAATGCTGTCAGTACGTCAAGAATATTGAAAGAAATTATTTTTGAAAACAAAGAAAGCTTTCTGGATACCAAAAGGCTATTTGTTAAATGGGCGAGAAAAGAGGAGGAGAGGTATTTAAATAGTGAGTGGTGAGTGGTGAGTGGTGAGTGTCAAGTGGAAAGTTATAAATGTATAATGGAAAATGGAAAATGATAAATAAGAATAGCTAAGTAGATAAGTAGCCAAGAAGCCAAGTACCAAATTGCTAAAAAGCAAAGTGAAAAATGATAATGAAATAAAGGAAAGAAATGTTAAAAGTAGATAAAGTTACAAAACAGTTTGGCGGGGTCGTTGCTATAAAAGATGTAACTTTTCATGTAAAACCGACAGAAATTTTTGCATTGGTCGGTCCTAACGGAGCGGGTAAAACAACGCTTTTTAATATAATAACTGGTGCTTTTTCCCCTACAAGCGGCAGGGTGTTTTTTAAAGACGAAGAGATAACAGGCTTAAAACCAAATGAAATTGTTAAAAGAGGAATTGCAAGAACTTTTCAAAATATAAGACTTTTTAATTCCATGAATGTTTTGGAAAATGTTTTAATAGGCTTTCATAATCATATTGAATATAATTTTTTTGAAGCAATTTTCAGATCTCCCAAATTTTTTAAACAGGAAAAAGTTCATAAAGAATTGGCTATGGAGATTCTTGAATTTTTAGGAATTGAAAAATATGCCTATGTAAATGCAAAAGCTTTAAGTTACGGTAATCAAAGAAAAGTAGAGATAGCAAGGGCACTGGCAACAGAGCCTGATTTACTACTTCTTGACGAGCCTGCGGCGGGAATGAATCCAAAAGAGACAGACGAACTTGCCGAAACCGTTTTTAAACTGAGAGAAATTAAAGAAAAAACAATTCTTTTTATTGAGCATGATATGAAATTTGTCCAAAAAATAGCCGACAGGGTAATGGTTTTGGATTATGGAAAAACAATTTTTGAAGGAAAGCCTGCCGATATGATGAAAGATGAGCAGGTTGTTAAAGCATATCTCGGAAATATTGAAGTATAAAATAGTGAGTGGTGAAAGCCTGCCCGGCCGCTTGTAAAGCGGCGGGGTGGTGAGTATATAAAATGATAAAGGATAGTGATGTTAAAAGTTAAGGGATTAAAAGTAAAATATGGAGTAATTGAAGCTGTCAGAGGAATTGATTTTAATGTAAAAGCCGGAGAAATTGTTACTATAATAGGTGCAAACGGGGCAGGAAAAACATCCACGCTTAACGCTGTTTTTAATTTGGTAAAAAAAGAGGGAAATATTCAATTTGTTGAAGGAGATATCTCAAAAATACCGACACATCAGATTGTAAAAAGGGGACTTGCTTTAGTACCCGAGGGCAGGAAAATATTTATCAATTTAACGGTTGAAGAAAATTTAAAAATCGGCGCCTTTTTAAATGATGAGAATTTTGAAAGGCTGAGGGACGATATGTATAGACTTTTCCCGAGACTTAAAGAAAAAAGAAATAATTACGGGGGAAGCCTGAGCGGAGGTGAGCAGCAGATGCTTGCAATCGCCAGGGCATTGATGAGTGAACCTAAAATGCTCGTGTTGGATGAACCGAGCCTTGGGCTTGCTCCTATTATTGTAAAAGATGTGTTTGAAATATTACATAGATTAAATAAAGAAGAAGATGTGACAATTCTTCTGGTTGAGCAAAACGCCGGTGCCGCACTTAGAATTGCAAACCGCGGATATGTAATGGAAAACGGCCTTTTGGTTATGGAAGATGAGGCAGACAATTTACTTCAAAGTGATGAAATTAAGAAAAAATATTTAGGAGGATAGTATTTCCCCTATTTTTTTCCTCATTCCCTTGCTCATTTTCATATTATGATATGCCCATGAAAGATATTGAATATCAATTTCGGCCACATCTTGAATTAACATACCTTTATATTTACCGACCCCGAATCTGTATTCCGGCTCAATATCCAGATTTTCCAAATGGTGTTCTATGGAATATTTTACATCCGGATCAAGGTCTGTAAGACTCAGCATATATTCTATATAATCAGGGTCTTTTATCAATATGTCCCTTATATTTTCATATTTATATTTTCCCTGGTAAAATTTGTCATATAAAACCGGTTTTTTTGTAAGCTCTATTAATTCATCAACTGTTTTATCAAATTCTTTTACTAAATACTGCAGCAGTAAGCCTAAAACAACGACATCCCCCAGTGCATCGTGAGCATTGATTTTGATATTGTATTTTTCGCATATTTCTTTTTCTTTTTTGTAAAGTCCGAGAGCATATCTGTTGTATTGAAGTGAATATTTACTCTCTTTTATCAGATGTTTTAAAATTCTGAATGTGTCTATTACCTGAAAAAACGGGTTAAACCCTTCTTTTTTAAGCATTTCCAAATCAAATTCGGCATTGTGAATAACAACTACATTTTCAGGAGAATTTAGCTCTTTTAATCTTTTATATACATCTGTAAATTTTAGTTTGGATTTATCTTCTATCATTTCATTTGTAATATGATGAACAGCCATTGCCTCAAAAGAAATAGGTATCCCGGGATTTGCAAGGGTGTCGTGAATTTCTTCTATTTCAAGATTTCTGTTCATTACAAGAAAACTCAGCTGAATTATTTTATCTTCTTCCCTGTTTCCTGTTGTTTCTGTGTCAAGTATTATTATTTTCATCCAGTTCCTTAATTAACGGTATTTTTATGGAATATCCCTCCTCATGATTTTCAATTTCAAAAAAATTTGATTTTATTCTTTTGAAAGGGGGCGTAACTATGTCAATTTGGGCCAGAGGATATTTTTTAGCATCTATTTTTATATATTCCCCCACAAGTATTTTTGAGGTTATTTTAGCTTTATTAGAGTTTTCCAGCATTTCAAAAATGATATTTATCAGCTCTTTTTTGTTTAAATAAATTTCAGGAATTGAAGGGTCGTAAAAAGTGGTAATTTGAATATTCTTTAATTCCATATAATCTTTTACAAATTCAAGAAGCATTGAAAATTTTACTTTTTCAAGATTATTCAGTGTTATGTTTTTTTTATCTGTATTTATAAAAAACCTAATACCGAGTTTTTCTTCATAAAAGCCGATGGAATAGCCGTTAAATTCAAACTTGTCGAATTTTACCAATTTAAACTCTGTTTTTATACCGTCTTTCGGGGCATTTTTCAGCGCAAATTCAAATACTTCTTTTTTATTTATATAAGAAAGAAATATTTCAGCTTCCTGATTACAGTAAACAATATTTGATTTGTAATCAAATATTATCAAAGGGTTTATATCATATTCACACCAGAATTTAAACATTTAAAGCCTTCATTTTTTTTGTAAGTGTGACTCTGTTGATTTTTAATCTTTCAGAAATTTGAAGTTTGGATTTATATTTTTCTTTCATAGCGCTAAAAAGTATTTTTTCAAATCTGTTTATTTCTTCTTCATATGTCGAATGTTTTTCTTTTAAATATTCTTTTAAAATTTTGTAAATTTCTTCCCTGTTCGGTTTAAGGAGCTCTTTATAAACCTGTTTTTTAAGTGAATTTAAATTTTCACTGATATCAGGATTTTGAATTTTAATTTTTTTATCAATTTTAAGTTCTTCTTTTGCTTTTTGTAAAAAATATTCCATAAAAAATGCTATATCTTCCGGACGGTCAATTAGCGGTTTTAATTCTATTTCAAAAGCAAAATATTTTTTTAATATTGCTTTGTCCATAGGCTTTTCTCCTGTGGCAATTAATATGGGGATATTTTCATAAAGCATGGGGTTTTTATCAAAATTTTCAATAATGCAGGGATATTTTGTGTTTATTTTATTGATAATTGCATTTGGTGAAATATATTTGGCAAGAGTTGTCTTTCCGACACCTTTTTCTCCCCAGATATAAACGCTTAAATTAAGTTCCCTTGACATATCCGCCAGATTTTTTATTTTTGTTAAATATTCAGAGTTGGTTAAAAACATTTACACCTTTTTGATCAGTATTATATCAAATTCTTTCTTTTTACAAAAAAAGCCACACTTCCCATCATTAAAGAAATTCCTACAAACAGATACAGGGCGTTAATCATTTTTTCAGGATAATTAAGCGAAATTTTAAATACAAGCATCAATACTTCAATAGAGAGGGCTATCATAATAGAAAGAATAAATTTTATAAATGTTTTAAATTCCGTCACTTCCCTTTTATAACTTTTGAAAAGTACCCCCTCAAGAAGCGTTTTTGCCAAATCGAAAATAGCCACAGCGATTGTAATATAAATAATAGGTTTAAAAAAATCCATAATTTCAAGATTATGTATATGGGTAAGTACTTTAAATAAAGAAAAACCAAGCATCAAAAATGCAAACAGTGCCATCAAAATACCGCTTAAAAAATAAAAAGACGATGTAAGCCTGTCAAAAAAAGGGTGAATTTCAAGCAGTTTGAATCTCTCAAGCAGTTTTTTGATATTAAAATCCAAAAAAATGAATTTATCGTTTTCTTTTTTTATTAATGTAATACATAAATTTCCGCTTGCAGAACTTTTATAGGCTTCAGAAATGGCAAAATCGGTATTTTCAAATTTTTCCAAAAGGTAATCTCTTTTTATGTTTTTTTGAGAATTGTCAGTTCTGTTTCTGTAATAATTTGGTGAAATTTGAATTTTATTGCTTGTATCGACAACATAAACCAATTCCAAAGATTTAAATAAATCAAACAGTTCTTCGAAATTATCTTTTTCGAATTTTATCAAGGAATTGAAATTTTCGACAGTGTTTTTCAAAAATGATTTTATGTTTTCTTTATTATTGTTGTAAATTTCAATTAACTCATTCATAAGTTGCCTTTTTACAAAATAAAAGATAGATAAATACAGGGGTCCCCGAAAAACCGATAGGTTTTTTGGGGTTAATTATAAGTTAAAACCTTTTTCTCCGTGGATTGTAGCGTCAAGACCTTCAACTTCTGCTTCTTCACTGACTCTGGCTCCCCCTGTAAGAAGACTTGATACTTTTAAAACAATTGCTGTCATTATGGCTGTGAAAATAATAGTTACAGCAACTGATTCCAATTGTACTATCATCTGTCCCAATCTGTCTCCGTGATCATGCAAAGGACTTCCTGCCCATGCCAAATCTTTAAGAGCAAACAGTCCTGTTGCAAGTGCACCCCAAAGACCTGCGATAAAGTGAACACCGAATGCATCAAGTGAATCATCGTATTTAAATATTTTTTTAAGTACTGTTACACCGAAAAATCCAAATACGCTTCCGCCTATACCTATTATCAAAGCACCTATTACACCGACAAATCCGGCAGCCGGTGTAATTGCAACAAGTCCTGCGACCGCACCGGAAGCTGCACCAAGTAATGTTGGTTTATCAAATTTGATGTAATCTAAAATAATCCATGTAACTGCTGCTGCTGCTGCTGCAAAGTTTGTCATCAAAAATGCGCTTCCAGCAACTCCGTCGGCTGCAAATTCACTTCCGGCATTGAATCCGAACCATCCGAACCAAAGTAAAGATGCGCCGAGTGCTGTTAAAATAATACTGCTTGGCATCATTTGAGTTTTAGGATAACCTTTTCTTTTACCTATCATAATAGCTGCAACAAGCCCTGCAAGACCTCCGTTCATATGAACGACTGTTCCACCGGCAAAATCAAGTGCACCTGCGTTATATAAAAATCCTCCTCCCCATACCATATGAGCAATAGGAGCATAAACAAATGTTCCCCAAAGAATTACAAACACTAGCCATGTTGAAAATTTAGTTCTTTCAATTATACTACCGCTTGCAATTGCCACTGTAATTGCGGCAAAAGTTCCCTGGAACGCAACAAACACATAACTCGGATAACCGCTGCTTTCCAAATCGTTATATCCTATTCCGTTAAGGAATATATGTTTTAAACTACCGATAATTCCTGCGACATCGTCCCCAAAAGCCAGAGAATATGCCCAAAACACCCAGACTACCGTTGCCAGGGCATAAGCTGTAAAGACCATCATTGTTGTGTTTAATGCATTTTTAGCTCTTGTCATACCTGCGTAAAACAGTGCAAGCCCTGCGGGTGTCATTATCATAACAAGCGCAGTTGCCGTCATCATCCATGATGTATTTCCAGAATCAAGTGTAGGCTCACCTGCAAAAGCCAGGCTTGCCAGTCCCAAAATAGATAATATTCTAAACAGCATCGCTTCCCCTTTCTCCTGTTCTTATTCTTATAGCATCTTCCACAGGCAGGATAAATATTTTTCCATCTCCGATTTTTCCTGTTCTTGCATGGGTTTGAATAATTTCAACCGTTTTTTCCAGAAAATCGTCATTTACAAAAATTTCAAGTTTTATTTTCGGCAAAAAATCGACAACATATTCCGCACCTCTGTATAATTCAGTGTGGCCGTGCTGTCTACCGTGACCCTTTACTTCACTTACAGTTATACCTGTAATTTCAGCCTCAACCAAAGCCTCTTTAATTTCATCTAATTTAAAAGGCTTTACAATTGCTTCAATTTTTTTCATAGCTCCTCCTTTATTTTTTACATTGAAAGTGTAACAATTTTTTTATAATAGTTTATTCTTTAAACTGATTAAATTTTAATCAATTGGTGTAAAGAAAATATTAAATTAAGATGAATTATATTTTTTGACATTTTTTTTTAATTTGATAAAATCAAGCAAAAAAGGAGGGTTTATGCTTAAACCAAAAAGAGATAATGTTGATATGAACAGCGAAGAATTTAAAACTGAAGAAGAAAAAACAAAAAAATTTGTTGAAAAAGTTGTAAAACAGTTCGGATGGTGTATAACTCCAGATAAAGAAGTTTATGATGCCATTGTTATGGGTCTTACAAGAAATAAACTGATGTTTGGAAAGAGATACTGTCCTTGTTTTATCCCGATGGGTGATAAAGAAGACAGAATCTGTCCTTGTAAACCGGCAATTGACCACGAGGTAGTGGAAGGGTGCTGTCACTGCGGAATTTATTGCAATCCGGAAAAATGTGAAGAAATTAAAAAGGGGATGGATGAAAAATAAAAATATTTTAAAAAAAACTCAGATTTTGGGAGATGAACTGGTCGAACTGTTAAACGCCAGAAAAAAGAAATTAATAGATTTTGAACTTATTGATATAAGAGAGCCGTTTGAATACAAAGAGGCAAAAATAAAAGGTGTTGACAGACTGCTTCCTATTACAAATTTTCAAAATGATATGAAAATATGGAATGATTTAATAAAAAATAAAAAAGATTTTATAATTTATTGCAGAAGCGGGAACAGAACTTCTTATCTTCAAAATTATTTAAAACAAAAATTTAATATAGGTGTTCCCCATTTAGCACAGGGTATTATCAATTACCCTGGAATTATTGAAAAGGACAAATAATTAAAAGGAATGAAATGTTTTTGGAAGAAGTATATGAAATTGTAAGAAAAAGAGATGAAAGAATAAATAAATATTTTAAAAAATGCCCGGATGATATAAGGGCATTGTTTGAAGAGATATTAAAAACACTGAACCTGGAAATAAATGAAGACAATTTAACCGCCCTTAAAAAAAGATTTTTTCATTTAAGGGAAGATTCTCTTATAAATCTTTTAAAAAAAGCAAAATTGAATGAATCGGAAATAAAGGAAATTCAGCTTGATTTATACGAACTTACCAAAAATTTCTGGATAAAAGAGCATGAAAAACTTATAAACGAACTTTCACCTTTTATAGGGCCTTTTTATACCGAACTTTTAAGAGGGGTGCATAAAATAGGCATTGCTTTTTCTGCATGTCAGCCAAAATGGACAAAACATATTATTCATACAGTTAATGAAGAGCTGTCTTTGGAATTTGCGGGCGACGAGGCAAAAGTAATGGCTTATTTATTGGAAAATGATTTAATGGATAAAAAAGCGGCGGACAGAAGTTACAGTGTTTTGGTAAAAACCCAAAACGGATATGTGGTAAAAACATACGCAGAGGTTTTTGAAGAGGAAGTAAATGAAGCTGTCAGGGCGATAGACGGACTTATTTTAGCTCTTGAAAAGCTGGAAAATGAAAAAAAAGCCGAATGGATTTTGTATTTTAATGCCTTAAAAACGGCGCTTCTCGAAAAAAATAAAAAAGAACTTATTAAAAGATGGGCAAATGTGGACAGAATCTGGATGGATATAGATTCCCCGATTCAGGTAGGCCATCCGCTTGAATATTATGAGGATAAATTCCGTAAAGCCGTGGCACTTGAGCTTGATGTAAGGATTCAAAACCCGAATGTTAAAAGCAGTGTAAAAGATAATATTGTTAAAATGTATAAAAAACAGTGCACTGATGAAAATCTTTTAGAAAATGCTTTAAAAAATATTGAAAGAACTAAGCTTTTCATTTCAACCCCCGCTCTTTTTTACGGAGCTGAGTTTAACGGGCTTTTTTCAGCCCAGGTTGTACCAAATGATGAGGGTGTAAGTCGTGAAAAAGGTAAAAAAATATTTGCTTTTGTGGATAAGGTTTATGAAGATATAAAAGCAAGACCAAAAATGCTTCTCAGTTATGAAATTTTAGGTAAAGAATTTATGGATAAGTTTTATAAAAACTTAGAAGATAAAGAAAAATTTGTAAAAGTTTATGACATTACAACAATAGGCCATGAGTTCGGGCATATTTTATGGGTGGATGAAGAGAGCGAAGCTAAAATGAATAAAAGCGGCATGTTTAAAAATGTAGAGGAATTTAAAGCAACAACAGGCGGACTGATGGCGTTTTTTGAAAATGAAGAAAAGGAATTGATTGAATCCGTATTGGAAGATACAATAAAAAGGGCTGTTGGATTAATTTCCTGGATGGAAGTTGACGACGTACTGCCTTATTATATTGAAGGGCTTATTCATTTAACCGGGCTTTTTGAAAATGAAGTAATTAAATTTAACGGTAAGAATCTGGAATATAATTATGAAAATTATGAAAAACTTAAAGTTTGGTATAAAGATACCTATCTGGATTTGGCAAATCATTATATTGAAAAAAAAGATGCAAAAGAATTTTTGGATAAAATTGTTTATAAAGATAAAAATTATTATCCGATAAATAAAAAAGCGGATGAATTTGTAAAATATTATTATCAAAGATACAGGGAAATCGGAGAAAGAATCTATAAAGATTAAATTTTGGGCAAAGACGAATTATTTTTCGTCATAAGCCCCTTTTTTAGCCAGCCATCCGAGATATATGAGAACAATCCCATCCATTAAAAAACTGACCCCAACGATTATCCCCACTGTAAAAAATGAACTAAAAGGCCATCCTATCACTAAAATAATTCCTAAAATGAAACTGAGTGCCCCGTTTAGCAAAGAGAGCCACCAACCGCTTAAAGGTTTTAAATCAAGGGCTATACCGAAACTCGCAAATGCGTCAAAGAAAAAATATGCCGCAAAAAGTATTGCAACTGCTGCTACACCGCTTCCAGGCCAGATTACAAGTAAAATACCCGTAATTAAAAGCATCAAAGCTTTAAACCAAGCACTTAAACTTTTTGTATGAGCCTTAAATGTGGTATATAACTGAACCAGTCCCGCGGCTAAAAACAAAGCCCCTAAGAATATTACAAAAGCCAGACTTCCGGCAACCGGTTTTGCTATTGCAAGAATGCCCGCAATTACCATTAAAATACCTGAGATAATTGAAAGAGTACTAAACTCTTTAAGATTTTCTTTGTCAATTCTGTTTAAAAACATTTCTCCCTCCTTAAAATTTTTATAATTATATAACTTATTTTAAGATAAGTCAATAACTTTTAGTATAAATAGCTCAATATCCTTTAAAATTCTTCATAAAAAATACTTTATATGTCCTGTTAAAGTCTTTATATAAAGGCGCGTTTATTATAGCAATTAATTTTGAGTTTTTAAAATATTTTTTAGCATGATTTTCTTTTGTAACATAAATATAGTTTTTCCCTGTTTTTAGTTTTGTATCCATATCATATTGATTTTCGATTTTATGTGAAGGATTAAACATTACAGAGTTAAACGCATTTGGCTTTAAATAATAAATCATTTCAGCCATAATCACCCTGTCATCAAACATAAGGGGATAATGATATTTTTGGATTATCGGTTTTAATCTATCAGCAACCTCCCTCCATCCCAAAACTCTTTTAAAAGGGTCGGTTTTTGAAGTAAGTGTAATATGTAAAGCTTTTGTAATATCATGATAATGATAAAATAAAATAGCAGCTAATAAATTTATGGCAATTCCTGTTTTTATAAGATTTATTTTATTTTTTTCAATTAAATAAGCTATTACTAAAACAGTGCCGGCAATATATGTAGCGCTTGCCCAGTTTGCAAAAGCCCTTGTTAAGAATGCCTGCAGGGAAATCACTCCTAAAAATACAAATGCAAAAGAGTATAAAAGTTTATATTTGCAGTTTTTAAAATATGGTTTTATTAAGAGATAAAGTAAAACTCCAAAAAATACTGGACCAAAAACACCAAACTGAGTTAAAATAAAATTTAACAGATGTTTTGGATGAAAAAGTTTTCTGTCTATTTCGCTTATATCTTCTATATGATCAAATGTTATAAAATTATGATGATAATTCCATATTAAATTTGGAAGATAAATGGCTGCCGCAATAATCATTGCTATATATAAATTTTTCTTTTTAAATTCTTTCTTTTTGCACAAAAAGATATATATTACAACACTTAGTATAAATAAAATCATATTATATTTGCTGAGAAGCCCTAAACCTCCGGCAATTCCCGCAATTATCCAATAAAACAGTTTATCTTCTTTTATAGCTTTTATAAAAAAATATAAAGTTAATGAATAAAAAAATAAAAGTACGCTGTCTGTTGTAATTGCCATGGAATAAAAAGAAACCAAAGGTGTTGTAATAAAAGTAAGTGCGGAAAAAAAGGCCGTTTTTTCATTAAAAAGATTTTTTGCAATAAAAAAAATATTAATTGAAGTTAGTAAATACAAAATTAAAGAAGGTAGTTTTATGCATATTTCATTATCTCCGCAAATCATGGAAGCTAAATGAATAACCCATGCAATCATAGGGGGTTTTGAATAGTATCCAAAAGAAAGATGCTTTGACCATCCCCAGTAATACGCCTCATCCACATGCAAATCAATATTTACATGATATAAAACAAAAAGTCTGTAAAGTGTAATTAAAAGGGCAAAAAGGAGAAAATTTTTAAAATTATATTTCGTCAATCGGAAGTCCTTCACTCGGCAGTTCCTCAACAAACCAAGGAAGTCCGTTTTTATTCAGTTCATACATAAAAGCTCTTGCCGGAAATTCCTCCATATTTTTTACTCCCTCACTAAACCATTTTTTAGTGGCAATCATTTTAGCCCCAATCATTGCAGGAACCCCAGTTGTATAGCTTACACACTGAGCTCCGACTTCCCTGAATGCACACTGATGGTCGCAGATGTTGTAGATATAGTATCTTTTCTTTTTACCGTCTTTATATCCTGTTACGACAACTCCTATATGAGTCTGACCTTTTGTTCTTGGGCCCAGGCTTGCTGGGTCTGGAAGTACTTTTTTTAAAAATTCCATTGGTGAAATTTTGCACCCTTTGCATACTTCAATAGGTTCTATGTTTGTCATTCCGACATTTTGAAGCGCTTTTAAATGCCAAAGATATTTATCAGAAAAAGTCATAAAAAATCTTGCTCTTTTAATTGAAGGGAAATTTTTAGTAAGGCTTTCAAGCTCTTCGTGATATAAAAGATAACTTGGAAATTCCCCGACTCCCCTATAATTCCATTTAAAATTAACGCTCATCGGCTCAATCTCTCTCCATTCTCCGTTTTCGTAATATTTTCCTTTTTGTGTAATTTCGCGGATATTAATTTCAGGATTGAAATTTGTGGCAAATGGATATCCGTGGTCTCCCGCGTTGCAGTCAAGTATATCAAGATATTCAATTTCGTCCAAAAGTTCCTGCGTCGCAAATGCTGTAAATACATTTGTAACTCCAGGGTCAAAACCGCTGCCAAGAAGCGCCATTAAATTTTTTCCCTTAAAATCATTATCTTTTGCCCATTGAAGTTTATATTCAAATTTAGCCTTTTCCGGGTGTTCATAATTTGCAGTATCCACATAATGCGCTCCGGCTTTTAAACATGCATCCATTATCGCCAAATCCTGATAAGGAAGCGCAACGTTTAAGACAATATCACTGTTTGTTTCTTTAATTAGTTTTGCAGTTGCATCTACATCCATTGCATCAATTTCAGCCGTTTTTACTTCAACTCCAAGTCTTTTTTGAATATCTTTTGCTATAGCGTCACATTTGTTTTTTGTACGGCTTGCCAACACAATGTTTTTAAAAATATGGTCATTCATTGAGGCTTTAAAAGTGGCAACCCTGCCGACTCCACCGGCTCCGATAATTAATAAATTGCTCATTTTCTGTCCTTTAAATATTTTTAAATCATCTTTAGCATATTCAGATATTTTTACTTGAAAACTCATTTTTTATTTCTTGTATTGTATAACTTTTTTTATTTTTAAAATCTTTTCTACTGTTTAATATATCTTTATGCCATAAAGGGGAATCAACTTTTTCTAAAGAATTTAAAATTTCTTCCATTAAAAAAAGTTTTTCTTCTAATTTTAGATTTTTTACATCAATCATTTCATCTCCTTAATTTTAATTGGAAGTCCCTCCCGTTCCATTTCTTCAAAGAAGGCTAAAGCATCAAATTCTTCCACGTTTTTAACGCCTTCTTCCCACCAGATTTTTTTAGCCATCAATTTACAGCCTATAATTGCCGGTACACCTGTTGTATAGCTTACGCAGTGAGCTCCCGTTTCTTCAATTGCCTTTTCATGGTCACAGATGTTGTAGATATAGTATTCTTTATTAGTTCCATCTTTTTTACCTCTTACAATTACGCCTATATTTGTTTTACCTTTGTAGTTTGTAACAAGCTCCTGTGGGTCAGGCAGTACTTTTGCCAGGAATTGAAGAGGTGAAATGCTGCAGCCTTCACAAATTTCAATAGGTTCAATACTGAACATCCCTATATTTTTTAAAGCATTAAAATGATATAAATACCGGTTGCTGAAACACATATAAAATTTTGCACTCTTTAAATTTGGGAAATGTTTTACAATACTCTCAAGCTCTTCGTGCCATATTAAAATGCTTGTAGCCTCCCCGCATTCCGGATAATTGTGTTTAGTCTGTATTTCAAACGGTTTTGTTGTATGCCATTTTCCATTTTCCCAGTATTTACCAGGCAGGTTGAGCTCTCTAAGATTTATTTCAGGGTCAAAATTTGTGGCAAATGCCCTTCCGTGGCTTCCGAAATTACAGTCATATATTTCAATTTCTTTCAATTCATCCAGCAGGTAATCAGCCGCATATTTAACCATTATAGAAGTAACTCCCGGGTCAAACCCACATCCAAGAAGTGCCATAGTGCGGGCTTTTTTAAAATCTTCATCTAATGCCCATTGCAAATCATAATAAGTGTCGGGATTATCTTCTGTTTCCGCGAGAGCTGTATCAAGATAAGCCGCACCTGTTTCAATGCATGCATGCATAATAGGCAGGTTTTGATAAGGAAGCGCCACATGGCAGACAATATCTATATTTTCTTTTTTTATTAAATCAACTACATTCTCTTTTTTATTTGCATCAAGTGCATAGGTTTTAATTTCAATTCCAAGTTTTTCTTTTATATCTTTAGAAATGGCATCACATTTAGATTTAGTTCTACTTGCTAAAACTATATTTTTAAATGTGTTTTTGTTTTTCGCCGCTTTAAATGCCGAGACCCTTCCGACTCCGCCGGCTCCGATTATTAAAAGGTTTGCCATCATCCTCCTTTTTTCAAATTATAACATTTTTAAAAAATAATTTGATATAATTTTCTATATGTAATAATTTTGTCAAAGGTTTATAATGAAAATCTCTCTTATCCAGCAGTCTTTCAAGGGGACTATAGAAGCTACAATTAATCATACTGTTGAAATGATAAAAAAATCAAACGGAGAGCTTGTTATTTTGCCGGAGCTGCATCAGAGCGAATATTTCTGTAAAAGCGAGGATACAAAATATTTTGATTTGGCAGAGAGTTTTGAAGAGGATGTTAAATTCTGGGCTGATGTGAGTAAAAAAGAAGACAGGGTTTTGGTAACAAGTTTGTTTGAAAAAGTGATGGACGGAATTTATTATAACACTTCCGTTGTTTTTGACAGGGGAAAACTTGCCGGGAAATACAGAAAAACACATATTCCGGACGACCCTGGATTTTATGAAAAATTTTATTTTACTCCAGGTGATTCAATAGAGCCAATTGATACCAGTGTTGGAAGACTTGGGGTATTAGTTTGTTGGGATCAGTGGTATCCAGAAGCTGCAAGGATTATGGCACTTAAAGGAGCTGAAATATTGATTTATCCAACGGCAATAGGCTGGCTTTTGTGTCCAGAAGATAGAGTTGATGAGCTTTGTGAAAAAGAAAATACAATTGAAGAAAAAGAAAAAATGAAAAATGCATGGAAAAGCGTGCAGAGAGGTCACGCTGTTGCAAACGGGGTTTATGTGGCTGCGGTAAACAGGGTGGGAGAGGAAAAAGATGAAAGCGGTGTGCTCGGGGGAATAGAGTTTTGGGGAAACAGTTTTGTTTTCGGGCCTCAGGGAGAAGAAATTGTAAGAGGCGGTATGAATGAAGAGATAATTGAAGCCAAAATAGATTTAAAAGCTGCAAAAGAAGTTAGAAAAATATGGCCGTTTTTCAGGGACAGAAGAATAGATATTTATAATTGTATAAACAGGAGGTATTGTAAATGAAAGTTGCACCAAGTATTTTAAGTGCAGATTTTGGCAGATTAGCTGATGAGGTAAAGGCGGTATGCGAAGCGGGCGCAGATTATATTCACTGCGATATAATGGACGGGCATTTTGTACCGAATATGACGATGGGACCTATGATAATTGAAGCGGTAAAAAAGACTGCGAGCGTGCCGCTTGATATACATTTTATGGTTGAAAATATTCCTTTTTTTGTAGATATGTATAAACATTTGGAGCCGGAATTTATAAGTTTTCATGTAGAAGAGGAAAAACATATAAACAGGGTTATTCAAAAAATAAGAAAAGAAAATATCCGTCCGGCAGTTGTACTTAATCCGGCAACTCCTGTGTGTTTGCTTGATTATATAATTGAAGATGTTGACATGGTGCTTTTAATGAGTGTGAATCCGGGATTCGGAGGGCAGAAGTTTATTACGTCCACTTTAAGAAAAACAGAGGAATTAAGAGAACTCTCTGTTAAAAGAAATCCGTCTCTTTTGATAGAAATAGACGGAGGGGTGAATGGTAAAAACGCAAAAGCGCTTCTTGAAGCGGGTGCCGACATTTTGGTGGCGGGAAGTTATGTTTTTAAAAGCGGTGATTACAAAAAAGCGATCGAAAGTTTAAGGGTGTAAATGAGGGTAAAAATCTGCGGTATTACAAACTGGGAAGATGCTAAAATTTCCTGCGATGCCGGAGCTGATGCCCTTGGATTTGTAACATATGAAAAATCCCCGAGGTTTATAAGCCCGGTTGAGATTAAAAAAATAATTGAAAAACTTCCTCCTTTTGTGGTAAAAGCAGTTTTGTTTGTAAAAGTGGCGCCGGAATTTGTAAATGAGGTAATGGCTTATACAAAAGCGGATATTGCACAGATTCATTTTGAAGCTGACAAAAGTTTTTTTAAAAAACTGAACTGTAAATATTTAAAGGTTGTGAGGGCAAAAGAAAAAAAAGATATTGATAAATATGCCGGCGAATACAGAATTGTGGATGCATATGTCCCTGAATTTGGGGGAAGCGGGAAAAGATTGGCGCTTGAATGGTTTGAAACAAAAGAGAATTCAAAAATTATTTTAGCCGGTGGTCTTACTCCTGAGAATGTTTTTGAAATAGGAAGTTACGGATTTTACGGTGTGGATGTAAGCAGTGGGGTTGAAAGCGCTCCCGGCAAGAAAGATAAACGAAAAGTTAGGAAATTTATAGAAACAGCCAAAAAGTGAAAAGTTAAAAATGAGCTTTGCTCATCTGGCTGCTTGAAAAGCGGCCATGATATAAAGTGTAAAGTGAAGGAAAATAATTGAAAGCGTTTGTTTTAAAAAAAATTGCCGAGAAACTTAAAAATTATAAAATTATAAAAAAAGTCTTCAGAATTGATGAAAATCTGATTTTAATGCAGTTTGACAAAGACAGGTTTTATTTTGATCTGACAAAAGGAAACAGCGATATTTATATAAATATTGATTATCCTCTGGTTAAAAAGTTTAAAGCGCCTTTTGATATAGTATTGGAAAAAAAATTTACAAAAGCCAAAATACTTGGTGTAAAATGTAATGAGAGAATATTAACAGTTACAGCAAAAAATAATAATAATTTTAAAAAAGAGATTGTAAAAATAAGATTTGAATTTACCGGCCGTTATACAAATGCAATAATTTTAAATGAATTTGATGAAGTTATAGAATCACTAAGACATATCAGCGAAAGCCAATCAAGCAGAATTGTAAAACCAGGGGTTAAACTTGAAGAACTGCCACCGAGGGAGATAAAAGAAAAAGAGTTTGAAATTGATGATTTGGAAAATTATACAAAAAAACTTTTTGAAAAAAAATATGAAAAAAAAGTGAATGAAACCAAAAAAGTCATATTAAACAGAATTAATAAAAAGATAAAAGAGATTGAAAAAAAAATAAAAAAACTGCCGGATATTGAAGAACTGGATAAAAAAAGCCAAACCTATAGAAAATATGCGGATGTCGCTATGGCAAATTTACACTTGATTAAACCTTTTGAAAAAGAGCTTAAAACATATGATTTTGAAGGGAATGAAACAACTGTGCCTCTGCCGGAGCTTAAAAATATAAACCAGATAGGAAATTATTATTACAGACTTTCGAAAAAAGCTAAAAAAAAGGCTGAAAATATTGATATAGAAAAAGGTTTTTTAACTTCACAGCTTCAATTTTTGCAAAATTATAAAAAACTTGTGGAAAATGCAAAAGATTTAAGCTCACTGAAAAAATACCAGCCTAACAGAAAAGAAAAAAAAGAGGACGAAAACATAGCAAAATTTATGTTTGACGATTATCTGATAATGGTTGGTAAAAATGAAAAAGGCAATATTAAACTTCTTAAAATTTCAAATGCAAACGATATCTGGATGCATATAAAAAACTATCCGGGCGCCCATGTGATTATTAAAAACAATAAATTAAAAATTGATGAAAAAATATTAAATGAAGGGGCAAAACTTGCCGTAGCTTTTTCTAATAAAGATGAGGGAATTGTCGATTATACTAAAAGAAAATTTGTAAAAATTAAAGACAAGGCAAATGTTGAATATGGAAAATATTCTTCTATAAAGGTGAAATTATGAGTTTAATTGGCCAGATTACATTAATTAACCAAAACCAGCATGTCCCTTCAATCATCGCATCTGATATAATGGCAAGAGAAGTTGTTTCTAAAGAGTTGCAAAAATTGGCCTCTGCGGAAAAAGAGAGAAAAGTAGAAGAGGTGAGACCTGTGGAAGAAATTGAAAAAATAGTGCCTGATGAGGGTGAAAAAGAAGAGGTTAAAAAAGAAGCCACAAGGCATATTGATATAAAAGCATAGGTGAAAATAGTGAAAATGGTGAGTAGCGAGTGGTGAGTTGTGAAAATGGAGAATTAAATTAAAGGTATAAAGTGAAAGAAAGAATTATAACGGCGGTTGGAATTTTAGCGGTTTTGGCAATAGTGGCGGTAATTGATAATTATTATTTAACCGGGTTTTTATTTGCAGTTATTACAATAATAGGATTTTATGAAGCGAGCAGGTTATTTAATGTTGATTTAGACGAAAAAATTTATCTGATACTTGGAATATCGCTTCTTTTTTCTTTTATAAATCCTTTTTTTGCAGGAATTTTCGGTGTTATTATAATAGCTTCTTATGTGGCGTATTTACAAAAAGAAATTAATCTGGTGGCGCCTTTTGTTTATCCGTTTTTGCCTTTAATGTTTTTTTACTCTCTTTATTTCAGATACGGAATGAATACAGTTATATGGCTTATAGTAATTGTGGCACTGACGGACAGTTTTGCATATTTTGTAGGTAAAAATTTTGCAAAAAAATTTTTTAAAAACGGATTTTGCCATACATCACCCAATAAATCCTGGGAGGGAGTAATAGGCGGAGTTATCGGCGGCGCTCTGGCAGGTGGAATAATCGGAGGTTTTTATTATCCTGTTTTAATAGCTTTTGGGGTTTCTTTTGTTGTCAGTATTGTAAGTGTATTTGGAGATTTGTTTGAAAGTTATCTAAAAAGAAGGGCGGGGGTAAAAGACAGCGGAAATATACTGCCGGGTCACGGAGGTGTGCTTGACAGAATAGACAGTTATCTGTTTGCCGCTCCTGTGATGCTTGTAATGTTGGGAATATAATGATAGTTTTGGGTTCAACCGGGAGTATCGGCGTAAATACATTAAAAGTTGCCGAAAGATTTAATATTCCTGTTGAAATGCTGGTTGCGGGAAATAATTATAAACTTTTAAACAAACAGATTAAAAAATTTAAGCCCGAATTTGTAGTGGTAAAAGATAAAGCCACAGCAGAAAAAGTAGATTTTAAAAATATTTTATACGGTGAAAATGCTATTTTGGATATGCTGGAAAAATGTAAAAGTAATTTGGTTGTAAACGCTATTGTTGGTGAATCCGGGCTTAAACCCACTTTAAAAGCGGGGGAGCTAAATAAAAAAATTGCTTTAGCCAATAAAGAATCGCTTGTAATTGCCGGTAAATTTATAGATATAAATAAGATAACCCCTATTGACAGTGAACATTTCGGAATCTGGTATTTATTGAATGGAAACTTAGAAAGTGAAAAATTTAGGAAACTTTATATTACGGCAAGCGGCGGAGCTTTAAGGGATTGGCCGATAGGGAAAATAAAAGAAGCAAAACTTAAAGATGTGTTAAAACATCCAAATTGGTCTATGGGTAAAAAAATTACTATTGATTCTGCCACAATGGTAAATAAACTTTTTGAACTTCTTGAAGCCAAATGGCTTTTTAATACCAGTAATATTGACGCTTTTATAGAAACAAAATCCGTTATTCACGCATTGGTGGAATGGATGGATGGCAGTACAACCGCCCATATTTCAAAAACAGATATGAAGCTTCCTATTTCTTTTGCCATATTAAATGAGGTAAAAGAAGAAATTTTAGAGCATGTAAATTTGTTGGATGTCGGAAATTTGGAATTTAGAAAAATAGATTCCGGTCGTTATCCTGTCTGGGAAATTAAAGAAATTTTGCTGAATAATTCAGATTTGGGAATCGTTATAAATACGGCAAACGAATTTGCAATAGATAAATTTTTAAAAGAAGAGATAGGCTTTTTGGATATCAGTAAAATTATTTTAAAAGCAATTGAAAAATTTGAAAATATAAAAACAAATAATATTGATGAAATATTCGAAATTAAAAAAGAGGTAAGGGAATGGTGTGAGAGTAATTCTTTTTGATTTGGACGGGACGCTTATAAATTCAACAGAGGCTATTTTGGAAGGATTTAAGGTTACTTTTGAAAAATACAATAAGCCTTATCCTGGTGACGAAAATGTAAAAAAACTTATAGGCCTTCCGCTTGAGATTATGTTTTTTAAACTTGGAATAGATGAAAATGTGGATGAATATGTAAATACGTATAAAATGCATTACAGAAAAATTTCTACTAAAAAAACAAAACTTTTACCGTTTACAAAAGAAGCTCTAAACAAGGCAAAAGAATTTGCAAGACTTGGAATTGTAACTACAAAAACGGCAAAATATTCAAAAGAACTGCTGGATTATTTTAATCTTACAAAATTTTTTGAAGTATTAATCGGAAGAGAGGATGTAATTAATCCGAAACCTCATCCTGAGCCAATTTTAAAAGCACTTTATTTAATGAATGCCCATAAAGAAAATGGATGGATGATAGGTGATACCTGTATGGATATTTTAAGTGCCAAAGAAGCCGGAATTAAAGCTGTTGGTGTAAAGTGGGAATATGAAGAAAATTTGAAAAACTGCGCCGAAATTATAGAAGAAAATGTTTTGGAAGCTGTGGAATTTATAGAAAAATTTTAAAATTTTTTCCAAAATTCTCGGCTTAGAAGCATTAAAACAGTAAAAAATTCCAATCTTCCTATAATCATGCCTATTGCCAAAATAAATTTTTGAGGCTGGGTAAAAAAAGCAAAATTATCCGCCGGCCCCACATGTCCGAACCCCGGACCTATATTACCGACACATGCTATTGTGGCGCTTAAAGAAGTCATTGTGTCATATCCGTTTGCAAATAAATATAAAGCAATTACCGCTACCGTAAGAATATATAAAAATATAAATGCACTGACGTTGTTTACAGTGTCGCAGGAGAGTTTGTTATTGTCTATTTTTACGGAGCATACAACATTGGGATGAAGTATTTTTCTTATTTGATGTTTTAAATTTTTAAACATAACAACAAATCGTATTGTTTTAATACCCCCGGCGGTTGAACCTGTATTTCCCCCGATTAGCATTGCAAGAAACACAATTGCTATTGCCGCCTGCCCCCATGTGGAATAATCCAGTGTTGCAAAACCTGTGGTTGTAAGAATAGATGAAATAGTGAAAAACGAGTGTGTGAGAGAGAAGAAAAATGAATCGTGTGATGTGAAATAATGAACCAATGTTAATACTGTCGCCAATACAAAAAATATCAGTGTATACCACATTACCTCTTCGGATTTATAACCTGAAAAATCTTTATTAAGCAGTTTTATATGGGCTAAAAAGTTCATTCCGGAAAGAAACATAAAAAATGTAGTAGTCCACAAAATAAAATAATTGTTGTTCCAATATCCCAAAGATGAACTTTTGGTTGAAAATCCTCCTGTTGAGAGGGTGGCGAATGCGTGGTTTATGGCATCAAAAAAGCTCATTCCCTCTATTTTAAGTAAAATCATATCAATCAGTGTTAAAAGTGCGTAAACGCCCCATAATTTTAGAGCCGTATGTTTTAGCTTTGGGGTTATTTTTTCTGCCGTTATGCCGGTGGATTCGGATTGAAAAAGAGCAAGGGAACCGGTAGGATTTATAAATGAAAGCAGTCCGACGCCCAAAACAATAATACCCATACCGCCTATCCAGTGCATAGTGCTTCTTAGCATTAATATATATTTTGGCAATGCCTCTATATTTGAATATATTGTGGCCCCTGTTGTTGTAAAACCGCTTATTGCCTCAAAAAATCCGTCTATAAAACTGACGTGAGTTCCCATCATTAACGGTATTGCCCCCAGGGTGCCAAGCATCAGCCAAACTAAATTTACACTTAATATTGCTTCTTTGATTTTCATTTTCATTTTATGATTTCTTAAAAAATATAAAATAGCTCCGAAAATTACAAAAGATAAAAATAAAAAAATTAAAAATTTTTTATCATGCTCATGATATATAAAACCTGTAATCATGGGTATTAAAAAAAATACGATGACTATCATTCCTACAAGAGAGAGGAATTTGAGAATATTTTTTAAAGAGTTTCTATCCATTTTTTGTTTCCTGAAAAATTAAATTCCATTACAATATCGCCTGATTTTATTTCAAAACTTTCTTTTAATATATAAATTTTGTCTTCTCTTATTATTAAAATTTTTGCTTTTTCTTTAGGGGGTGTAATAATTTTTTCGTTATAAATCTGTTTAATGAAGATTTTTCCTTTTGCGCCCAGGAAAAATCTTTCATAAACCAGCAGTCTTGAATCTATTTCTTCCAAAATGGCATAAAAAGCCGCTATTTTAGGCCCTCTTATCGTTGAAAGCCTGAGAGAGTGCATTAATGAGTAATAATTTAAATTATTATTTATGGTTATTATTTTTTTAATTCCGAGTTTTCTTGCCTGAAGGGATTTTATAATGTTTGATTCGTCTTTTACGGAAGCCGTTATTGCAATATCGCTGTATTGAACCCCTTCGTTTAAAAGCATTTCCTCATCTTCGTAAGATGAATTTATTATACTGACTTTTTCTCCCAAAATTTCAGAGGCTTTTAGGGCCAGTTCTTCGTCTTTTTCCAAGATTTTTATATTCATTTCAAAATTTGAAAGTATTTTCGCTATTTCTATTCCCAGTTCATTTGCCCCGTATATTAATGTATTTTGAATATTTTCAGGAGAAACAGTGTCAATTAAATTTAAGTATTTTTTAATTTTTTCTTTATTTCCGAAGATATATAACAAATCATTTTCTTTGATTTCATCATTTTCATCCAAAAAAATAAATTCATTATTTCTTTCTGCGCCTATTATTTTAACGTTATCCTCTTCTATTTCACTGATTTTTGTTATTTGAGGGTTTTTTACGCTAAAAGAAATAAGTACGCATTGGCTGAAAGGGAATTCTTTTATATTGTTTGCTTTTGGAAATTCAAGTAATTTTGCAACCGCCGCGGCTGAAAGTTTATAAGGGAAAACCACCCTGTTTATATCAAGTTTTTTTTGAAAATTTGTTGCAATATAAGAAGTGTTTGTAAGTCTTACAATAATGTTTTCTGTTTCTAAGATATCTGTGAGAACTATTGTTGAAATTAAGTTTATTTCATCATTGTTTGTTACGGCTATATAAAAATCTATTTTGTCTTCTATATGTAAAAAAGTGTTTGCTTCTCTCATGTCTCCCTGAATGGTCATAACATCAATAGATTCTTTTATTGAATTGAGAGCTTTTTCGTTTTTATCAACTATAATTATATTATGGTTTGTTGAAAGTATTTTTGCTAAATTGTAGCCGACTTTTCCCGCTCCGGCAATTAAAATATTCATACTTTTCCTTGATATGAGGTTTCTAAAAATTTATTATACAATAAATTATTACAAAAAGTAACATAATTGTAAATTTGCTAAATGTTTAAATTTAATTACGTAAAAAAAGATAGATTTTATGCTATATTAAGAATACTTTAAGAAAAATTGTATAAAATACAAACAAAAAGGATAACAATGCTACAAATCAGATGGCACTCACGTGCGGGACAAGGTGCGGTAACTGGAGCAAAGGCTCTTGCGGATGTAATGGCAAGAACTGGAAAATATGTTCAGGCTTATTCTGTTTACGGTGCGGAAAAAAGAGGGGCACCTATGAGCGCATATGATAAAATTTCAGACATACCTATTTTAGACCATTCAAAAATGATTGTTCCTGATTATGTTTTGGTGATAGATCCGTCTTTGGCCTTTCAAAAAGAAATTGTGGAAAACACAAAAGACGATACTGTTTTTATTGTTACTACCCATATGGACAAAGATGATTTATTAAATATTGCAAAACATCTTCAGGGTAAAAAAGTCTATACAGTGGACGCAATTAAAATTTCACAAGAAGAGATAGGAAGAGCAATTCCAAATACGCCTATGCTCGGTGCTTTTATTAAAATCAGCGGTATTATCGGGTTTGAAGATTTTTTAAGTTCAATGAAAGATATTCTTTCTAAATTCCCTCAAAAAATAATAGACGGTAACTTAAAGGCTATGAAAAGAGCCGCCGAAGAAGTAAAATAAGGAGAAATTATGGCAACACCAAAAGAAATGATGACTACCTGGGACAAAATTCAACCAGGAGCGGTACTTCCAAGTTTTGAAGACCCAGAAAAAAAAATAAGAAGCAAATTCAATTCATACAATTATAAAGTGGCTGACTGGAGGGTTGAAAAACCTGTATTTAACAGAGATTTATGTATAGACTGTGATTTTTGCTGGGTAAGCTGCCCGGACAGCTGCTTTCAGGTAGAAGAGGTAGTTAGCAAAAGAGGGAAAAAACAGGCTAAAATTGTTGGAATTAATTATAATTTATGCAAAGGATGCGGAGTTTGTGTGGAAGTGTGCCCCACTCCTATAAAATCTCTTTTAATGTTTCCTGAATTTACACAAACGCAAGAAGCTCTTCAAGAGTGGCCTAAAAAAGATTAAAGGAATAGTTATGGCAGAAAAATATGAATTAAAAGCTAAGGAAGTTTGGGATGGAAATACGGCCGCAAGCCATGCACTAAGACAGGCTCAGGTCGATGTTGTAGCAGCCTATCCGATTACCCCTTCAACTCCGATTGTTCAAAATTACGGAAGTTTTTTGGCAGACGGATATGTAGACGGTGAATTTGTAATGGTTGAAAGTGAGCATTCGGCAATGAGTGCATGTGTGGGTGCTGCGGCTGCCGGTGGTAGAGTTGCAACAGCAACTTCTAGCCAAGGTTATGCATTAATGGCAGAAGTCTTATATCAAGCAAGTGGTATGAGACTTCCAATTGTTATGACTGTTGTAAATAGAGCATTAGCATCTCCGCTTAATATTCACGGAGACCATGGTGATTTATATTTAGGAAGAGATGCTGGGTGGATTCATCTGATTGCAAATAACCCTCAGGAAGCTTATGATATGACGTTATGTGCTTTTAAAATAGCGGAGGATAAAAGAGTGAGACTTCCTGTTACAACAAACCAGGACGGATTTTTGGTGTCCCATACCGCCCAGGTGGTTGAACCGCTTCAAGACGAAGTTGCTTATAATTTTATAGGTGATTATATTCCCGTAAATCCAATGCTTGATACAAAAAATCCTGTAACACACGGTGCACAGACGGAAGAAGAGTGGCATTTTGAACATAAAGCCACCCAGCATAAGGCTTTGATGGAATCACCGAAAGTTATAGACGAAGTGTTCGAGGCTTTTGAAAAACTGACAGGCAGAAAATACCAAAGGGTTGAAAGTTATAAAATAGAAGATGCGGAAGTGGCTCTTATTGTAATGGGCAGTGCATACGAAACCGCAATGGTTGCTGTGGACATGGCCAGGGAAGAAGGAATTAAAGCCGGTCTTGTTATGCCAAGAACCTTCAGACCTTTCCCTTATAATGAAATTGCCCAAAAACTTAAAAATGTAAAAGCTGTTGCTGCACTTGATAGAAACTGTCCTATGGGAGCGATGGGGGCTTTGTTTAATGAAGTGGCCGGTGCGCTCAATGCAAACGGAGTAAATGCAGTTATGACCAATTATATTTACGGGCTTGGCGGAAGAGACACAACAGCCAGTCATATTTTAGAAGTAATTAGAGAAACTGATAAAAATGCAAAAGCTGGAAAAAGAGTTACAGACTTACAAGGTTTTATTAACCTTAGAGGTCCTGAGCTTAGTTTTAATTAAGGAGTTTTTATGAAAAATATTGGTAATTTAAAAGAGTTTGCTTGTACTCCTGACAGATTTCAAGGCGGGCACAGATTATGTCCCGGATGTGCCCACAGTATGATAGTTAGAGAAGTTGTTAATGCAACTGATGACGATTTGGTTGTTTCAACCGCCACAGGATGTCTTGAAGTATGCAGTGCGATTTATCCGTATACATCATGGGATGTTTCCTGGCTTCATATCGGTTTTGAAAATGCGGCTGCCGGAATAAGCGGGGCAGAAGCTATGTATAAAGCTCTCAGCAAAAAAAACAGATCATATAATCCTGACAGAAACGTAAAATTTGTTGCATTCGGAGGAGACGGCGGGACATATGATATAGGCTTTCAGTCATTAAGCGGTGCTACTGAGAGAGGCCATGATTTCCTTTATGTATGTTTGGATAATGAAAATTATGCAAACACAGGTGGACAGAGAAGTTCATCCACTCCGCTCGGGGCGCATACTTCAACAACCCCTAAAGGGATTTAACAATGATAATGGCCGCACACGGCTGTCCTTATGTTGCAACTGCTGTTCCCGGAAGCAAACACTGGAAAGATTTGGCTAACAAAGCCGCCAAAGCTCTTGCCACTGTGGGACCTACATTTATAAATGCGCTTAGCCCATGTACGACTGAATGGAAATTTAAACCGGAAGACACGGTGGAAATTGCAGATTTGGCTGTTGAAACCTGTGCTTTCCCTTTGTATGAAATTGAAGACGGATACAGGTTAAAAATTACTTACAGACCAAAACAAAAACTTCCTGTTGAAGAATATTTGGGCAAACAGGGAAGATTCGCCCATCTATTCAAACCTGAAAACAGGTGGGTTATTGAAGAAATTCAAAAAAACGTGGATCAGTATTGGGATTATTTACAAAGAAGAGAAGAATCCGGAGTTTAAGTTAAAAACAAAATTCTTTTCTTTTTTCTTCTCTTTTTTTATAAAAAGTGACAGGCACAATGTATATATAAAAATGTTTTATTTAATATTTAATTTTTATTAAAATCAAATCCATTTTTTTCTTTTAAGCCAGATATAAATCCCGACAGCAATGCTTATATTTATAATCCATGTGGCAAAATATCCGTATTTCCAGTTAAGTTCCGGCATATATTTAAAATTCATTCCGTAATTTCCAACAATAAAAGTTAACGGTAAAAATATAAGTGATATGGCGGCGAGGCGCTGCATGGCTTTGTTCATACGGGTTGAGAGAATACCCATATGAAGGTTAAGGAGATAGCCGGTTCTCTCAAGCAGGGTTTTTGATTCGTTGATTAAATATTTTAAATGTTCCGTTAGGTCTATAAATTCATATTTAAGCATATGCTTATGAGTCTCATCGAGTTTATTGTGAATTTTATTTATAATGTCTCTTTCGTGAATGGAAACTTTTGTAATTCTGTTTAGAGTTCTTCTTGCATAATAAACATCTTTTTGAAGTTCGTCTTCTTCAACTTCTTCGTGAAAAATAGAATCTTCCAAATCTTCCAGGGTTTCGTCTATTACGTCAACCAATAAAATTGTGTTGTCTATCAAAATATCTATAGTGATATAAATTAAATATTCAAAAGAATTAGATTTTTTATATTTTTTTTCAAATTTTTTTGCAAGTTCCGTAACTATTTCTTTTTCCTCTGCTAAAATGAAAAGCTTGTTTTTTGTTTTTATTATTACCACATTGGAATCATCATAAAGTAAATTTTCTTCTTCATCGAATCTGATATATTTCATAATTATAAGTTTAAATTTTTCTGTCTCTTCATAGGTTATTGACTGGTCTTCGTTTTGCATATCTTCAATAAAACTGTTGGGAAAATGGTTTTCTAAAAGCCAGTTTAATATTTTTTCATTATCGATGGTGGAAAAAATAATTTGTACATCGTTTGTTATGACAATATCATCCATTTTAAGGAGTTTTTCTGTGTAAATATACATGGCCTCTCCTTTGGGAGGCTGCAGATGGAATATAAATATAAACAGCGGAAAATGTAATGATTATATTCCATCTATAGCCTTAATTTCATTTTGAAATGAACGGTTACATTTTCCTTCTTTAACTGGTATTATACCAATATTTTTTTAAATGGAGTTAAATTCTATTGTAATTTTTACTCCTTTGTTTATATCAGATTCAACATTTATTTTTGCACTGTGCAGGTTTAATATTGATTTTACAATGGCAAGACCAAGTCCGAATCCTTTGATTTTTTTGTTTCTGCTTTCATCCACCCTGTAAAATTCATCAAAAATAAACGGTATCTTTTCTTTTGGTATACCTATTCCGTCGTCTTCTATAATGAGTTTTATTTTGTTTTTTATTTTCTTTAATTTTAAATTTATATGTTTTGCATGATATTTTATGGAATTTTCAATTAAATTGGAAATTGCCATTTTAAGAAGTGTTTTATCCCCGTTTATAAGAAAATCGTCTTCGCTTATTTCTAAATTTATAGAAATTCTTTTTGAATATTTTTCATATAGTTCCAATATAATATCTTCCAAATCTGTTTGTTTGAAATCTTTTTTTGTGAAATCTTTTTTGGTTAAAAACAGCAGTTTTTCTGTAATATCATTTATATAATTAATTTCATTTAATATAGATTTTAAAAGTTTTTCGCTGCATTCTTCCTTTTTTAAAGCAAGTTCAATTTCCCCTTTCATAATAGTCAGAGGTGTTTTTAGCTCATGTGAGACGTTTGAATTGAAAAATTTTAATCTTTTGATTGTGTTTTCAATATTTTTTGCAATGGCATCTATAAATTTATATCCTATGAGCAAAACTATAAGATAAATAAAAAATGATATTGCAAGAGATATCGTTCTTACTATTTCTATTTTGTCGCTGTTTCCTGAAATAATTGTTTTAACGCTTATTATTTTATTGTTTTTAACATAATTAAAAATAAGCATTTTTTCTATTCCGCTCGGTGTTTTTATTGTTTTTACTTCAAAACCCTCATATTTTTTTAAATTTTCGGCGGATTTGGAAAGTGTCGTTATTTTTACAAACAGAGGATAAATTTTGTATTTGTGTTGAAGTTCTATTAAATTATTTATATTATATTTTTTAGAATTTGCAATTTCACTGGCTATTATAACAAGCCTGTCTTTTAAATGCATATTAAAAGATTTGGTAAGTGCAAAAATTAAAGCCCCCTCAAAAAGGGCTATTATTATTAAAACAACTGCTGCAAATTTTATAAACAGATCGTTTCTAAGATTATTCATCACTTAATTTAAAACCCATTCCCCTGAATGTTTTTATAAGTTTTTTTTCATAGTCTTTGTCTATTTTTTTTCTTAAATGCGAAATATAGACATTAATAACATTTGAATTAATCTCTTCATCCATTTCCCACAAATTATTGGCAATCATTTCAGGAGTTACAATTTTTCCCTTGTTTATCATTAAATATTTTAAAAGCTCAAACTGTTTTGCGGTAAGTTCTATGTTTTTCCCCCCTCTTCTTACTTCTTTTGTGTCGGGGTTCAGTTCCAGATCACCCACTTTTAAAATATTTTCTTTTATATTTTTGCTTCTCCTGAAAAGCGCTTTAATTCTTGCAACAAGTTCTTCAAAATCAAAAGGTTTTGTCAAATAATCATCTGCCACACTGAGACCTTCGAGTTTATCCTCCAAATCGCTTTTTGCCGTAAGAATTAGCGCCGGCGTTAAAATGTCTTTTTCCCTCAGTTTTTTTATAAGCTCAATCCCACTCATTTTAGGCAGCATCCAGTCAACAATTAAAACATCGTATTTATTGTTTTGTGCAAGGTAATAACCTTCTTCTCCGTCTTTTGCCCAGTCTACCCTGAAATTTTCTTTTTTTAAATATTCTTTTATGTTTTCCCCAATTTTTTCATCGTCTTCAATTAACAGTATCTTCATTTTTTACCTCCTTATTTGATATGATACAATTATACATTATTTTGTTTAAAAAATCTTTAAGTTTTTTAATATTTGAAGGAAAAAAATATGATTTTAGCAATTGAAAGCAGCTGTGACGACAGCAGCATAGCTGTTGTTGAAATAGAAAGTAAAAAACTTCTGTTTCATAAAAAAATATCACAGGAACTTGAGCATTCTGTTTACGGCGGCGTTGTACCCGAACTTGCAAGCAGACTTCATGCCGAGGCCCTTCCTAAAATTTTAAATGAATGTAAAAAATTTTTTCCAAAACTTAAAGCCGTGGCGGTAACAAATGCGCCGGGGCTCAGTGTCACGCTTCAAGAAGGGGTAATGATGGCTAAAGCCCTCTCAATTGCTCTTGATTTGCCGATAATTCCCGTTAATCATTTAACAGGTCATATATATTCTGTATTTATTGAAAAAGAAGAAGTTAAGCCCATGATGGTTTTACTGGTAAGCGGCGGTCACACAAAAATAATTAATTTCAACGGGATTGATGATATTTGTGAAATAGGCACAACTTTGGACGACAGTTTTGGGGAAAGTTTTGATAAATGTGCAAAAATGTTAGGACTACCTTATCCGGGAGGGCCTGAAATAGAAAAAATTGCAAAAAAAGGAAAGATTTGCATAGATTTACCGCTCCCTCTTAAAAATTCTTCAAAAATAGAATTCAGTTATTCCGGTCTTAAAAATGCCGTCCGTTTGGTTATTGAATCAAATAAATATAAAAAAGAAGATATTGCCGCCTCTTTTCAGGCAAAAGCAATAGAGCATCTGGTTTTTATGGCAAAAAGAGCAATTAAAAAACAGAGGCCTAAAAATTTTGCAATTGTGGGAGGGGCTAGTGCCAATCAGTCTTTAAGGAAAGAATTTGAAAAACTCTCACTTATATATAATTTCAAACTTTTTTATCCGGATATGAAATATACTTCTGATAATGCGGCAATGATTGCAAGGGCTGCAGTTGAATTATATAAAAATAATAAATTCAGTGATTATAAAGATATTAAAATTTTGCCAAGGATAGGGTTTAAGAAATGCTAAATGCCGGATGTAAGAGATATAAAAAATGAATCAAGATTATAATCTTGATTCGTAACGTCTGAGCATCCAAAGTTTTCTAAGAATTTTTTTACGGGTCGCAATTTTTTCTTTTTTGCGAGCTTCACTAGGAGGTTCGTAAAATCTTCTTTTTCTGAGTTCCACAACAATCAAGTTACGATCAACTTGTCTTTTGAATTTTCTGTAAGCAGATTCGAAATCTTCTCCCGGATGAACTACGATTCCTGGCACTGCTCTCACCACCTTTCGTTTGTTTTTAGGACGCAATTATATCAAAATAATAAATATTTATAAAGAGGCAGTAAAATAAAGGCGAGTAAAATTCCGAGTCCCACGGCAGAAATTGCCAAATCTTCCCTGAGTTTTGCCTCTATTGCCAAAACGGAAGCCATAACCATAGGAGGCATTGCACTTTCTGTAAAGGCTACCTGAAATGCGGGATTTTTGATATCAAAAAAGAAATAAATAATAAAATAGATACTAAGAGGAACTAAAAACATTTTTATAAAAAGAACCAATGAGGCCAGTTTTATATTTTTTTTAACATCCGAAAAGCTGAATCTCATTCCTATTGCCAATATTACTAAAAAGATTAAAGAATTCCCGACGGGTTTTAAAAATTCCAGATTTAAATGAAAGTTTCTTAAGAACAGAGCTGATAAAAGGGCCAAAAAAGGAGGGAATTTAAATGTGTCTGTTACCATGTTTTTTATATCTATTTTTTTTTCGCTTCCATATGCCACAAACAGACTTCCAAAAACAATTAAACCGAAAAACATTATCTGATCAAAAAAAATAGCCCAGATTAGATTTTTTTCCCCAAACAGGCTTACCACCATTGGAAAGCCCAAAAAAGATGTGTTTCCGAGAGTCGTGGTTAAAAGGACGGCGGCAGATGTTTTTTGGTCAAATTTCATTATTTTTGAAATTATAAATCCGAATGTCATGCCAAGTAAAAGACTGATAAACGAAATTAAAAAAATTTCTAAAATTTCATTCGAATATTTTAAATAATAAATTTTATAAATAACAAGTGCCGGAAAAGAGATAAAAATAACAATATCTATCAAAGGTTTGGAATAGTCGTTTTTAAATATTTTAAAAAGATATCCCGCAATAAATATAATTAATACCGAAATTATCAAACTCAGCCTTTTTCTACAAAGATAAAAATATTACAGCTCAGAGCTTCATTTTACTAAAGCATCACTCAAATTTTGCTAAAAATTGCAAACAGCTACGCAGCCCTTACGGGTTAGATGCAATTTTTTAACGCAAAATTTTTGTTAAATTCCGCAACGCTGTAATATTTTTACTTTTTCGTTATTTAGTCAGTATTTTAATGGAATTATAGCTTATTTAAAAATGATATAATTTCATAAAAAAGGGGCTTTATGGCTAAATTTATTTTTGTAACCGGAGGAGTGCTCAGTTCTCTCGGAAAAGGTATTACATCAGCTTCCATTGCGACGCTTCTTCAACACAGCGGATTGAAAGTCACTATGGTAAAAATAGACCCTTATATTAATGTTGACCCGGGAACAATGAGCCCGTTTGAGCACGGAGAGGTTTTTGTAACCGAAGACGGAGCCGAAACGGATTTGGATGTGGGAAATTATGAAAGATTTTTAAATATAAATTTAGGTAAAAAAAATAATTTTACAACAGGGCAGGTTTATTTAAGCGTAATAAAAAAGGAAAGAAGAGGGGATTATTTAGGGAAAACGGTTCAGATTATTCCACATATTACGGATGAAATAAAAAAAAGAATAAAAGACGTCAGTAACGATGCCGACATTGTTGTGGTAGAACTCGGAGGAACCGTGGGAGATATAGAAGGGCTTCCTTTTTTAGAGGCGGTAAGGCAACTTAAACAGGAAGTCGGTAAAAATAATGCTATGTTTGTGCATGTTACTCTGATTCCCTATATGAAGGCTGCGGGCGAGCTTAAAACAAAACCGACCCAGCACAGTGTGCAGGAACTAAGACGTATAGGTATTACGCCTCATATGATAGTCTGCAGGACAGAAAAGCCTCTTCCTAAAAGTCTTAAAGACAAACTTGCCACTTCCACCGACATAGACAGGGAAGCCGTTATTGAAGCGGTGGATGCCCCTACCATTTATCAGGTCCCTCTGAATTTTTTTAATCAGGATATTTTAAAGCCGATTTCAGAACAGCTTGATCTTGGTGAACTGCATCCGGATATGAGTGAATGGAATTATCTTGTTAAAAAAATTATTTCTCCCCAAAAGTCGGTAAAAATAGCTTTTGTCGGAAAATACCTTAAATTAAAAGAGAGCTATAAATCGTTAATAGAAGCCTTAATTCACAGCGGCGCCCATCTTGATATGAGAGTGGAAATTGAATGGATAGACAGTGAAAATCTTGAAAAAATCAGTGATGAAGAACTTGGAAATATTTTTGCGGAAGTAAGTGGAATTTTAGTCCCGGGAGGTTTTGGTGAAAGAGGGGTTGAAGGTAAACTGATAGCCATAAAATACGCCAGGGTTAATAAAATTCCTTATCTCGGGATATGTTTAGGGATGCAGCTTGCTGTAATAGAATTTGCAAGAAATGTTTTAGGTTTAAAATACGCCAATTCTCAGGAATTCGAACCGGATACAAGCGAGCCGGTTGTGTATCTTATAGATGAATTTATAGATGCAAACGGACAAAAACAGATAAGAACACACAAATCCCCTTTGGGCGGCACTATGAGACTTGGAGGGTATGAATGTATTATAAAAAAAGATACAAAGCTTTATGAAGCCTACAAAGTGGATAAAGTGATTGAAAGACACCGTCACAGATATGAAGTAAACAATGCGTATGAAAAAGCATTGGAAGAAAATGGAATGATTGTAAGCGGTAAAAGTAAAGAAGGGCTTATCGAAGCGGTTGAGCTTAAAAATCACCCCTGGTTTGTAGGAGTTCAGTTTCATCCGGAATTTACAAATAAATTAAAATCTCCGAATAAAGTAATTATGAGCTTTGTTGAGAATGCATATAAATGCAGAATATAAATGAAAAATTAAAAGTGAAAAATGAGTTTAGCTCATCTGGCTGCTTGAAAAGCGGCCATGATGAAAAATTATATAAAGAGTTAATAAAAGAAATTCTCTCAAGTAGAATTGAAGAGATAGAATCAATCAACATTCCCCATTTTTCCCTTTTATCAGATATCTATAAAGCAGCTGATAGAATAGTAAAAGCAATTCAAACACAAGAAAAAATTGTAGTTGTAGGTGATTACGATGTTGACGGGACAAGCAGTTCGGCAATAATGAAACTTTTTTTTGAAAAAATCGGGGTTGATGTAGAAATAATTATTCCAAACAGGTTTGTTCACGGATACGGACTGAGCCCAAAAATTCTAAAAGAAATAAAAGCCGATTTGATAATTACAGTGGATAACGGGATAACCTCGTTTGAAGCAGCCAAAATCTGTAAAGAGGTTGGAACTGATTTAATAATTACGGACCACCACACGCCAATAATTAATGGTGAAAGAGGTGAAAATGGTGAAAATGGTGAGTTTAAGCTGCCGGAGGCTTATGCCGTAATTAATCCGAAAATTTCACCTGATTTTCCTTTTAAAGAAATATGCGGGGCTGAGGTTGCATGGTATCTGTGCGCCTCTATAAAACAGAGAATGAATTTAAAAATAGATTTAAGGGAGTTTCTGGATATTCTCTCTATTGCAATAATTGCCGATGTAATGCCTTTAACACATATGAACAGAACACTTGTGAATATGGGCTTAAAAAGGCTAAATATGGCATTAAGGCCGTTTAGCAGAATTTTGGTGCGTGAATTTAAAGAGATAAACTCTGAAACTATTTCCTTTCAGATAGCCCCGAGAATTAATGCGGCCGGCAGGATGGAGAGTGCATATGCGGCATATAATTTTTTGGTGAGTAAAAGCGAAGAGGAGGCATTCAAATATTATTTAGAACTTGACAGGCTTAACAATTTAAGAAAAGAAACAGAAAAAGAAATTATTGAATCTATTGAAGTGGAAGATGAAGATTTTATTCTTTTCTACGGTGATTTTCATGAAGGTGTTGTGGGGATTATTGCAAGCAGGCTTGTTCAAAAGTATAAAAAACCTGCAATTGTTTTTTCAAAAAAGGGTAAATTTCTTAAAGGCAGCGGAAGAAGTCTCGGAAATATCGATATTTTTGAATTGGTTAATGAATGTTCTGAAATTTTAGATGGCTTCGGGGGGCATAAAATGGCCTGTGGGCTTACAATAAGAAAAGAAAATTTTGAAAAGTTAAAAAAAGCCTTAAATGAAAAAATAAAAAAATACAGTGAGGATGATTTTTTTATAGAAGACTTTGTTTTGGGCGAACTTCCTTTTTGTGAAATAGATTTGGAACTGCTGGATATTATAAAAGGTTATGAGCCTTTCGGAGAAGCCAATCCGAAACCTAAATTTATCTCTCATGCCAAAATTGAGCATATTCAAAATTTAAAAGATAATCATTATAAACTGATTTTAAGTCAAAACGATATTTATCTGCCTGCAATTATTTTTAGATTTGACGGAGAATTTGATGACAATATAACATTTAAATTCAATTTAAGTGAAAATAATTATTACGGCAGGGAAGTCCAGCTGATAATTGAGGAGATATTATGAAAAACCATCCGATATTTAAAACGCTGAATAATGAAGAATATGAAGAGATAAAAGATTTTTTTAAGGAAAAAAGATATAAAAAGGATGAAATCCTTGTAAAAGAGGGCGAATATTCAGGTAAAGCCTTTATTCTAAAAGAGGGCGAAGTCAGTGTAATAAAAGAGACAATATATAAAAATGATTATATTATAACTGATATAAAGGCAGGAGGGGAAGAATTTTTTGGAGAGGTCAATTTAATAGACAGGGGATTTGTGAGCTCAACTATAAAAGCAAAAACCGATATTTTGGTTTTTGAAATAGAGCATAACGATTTTATAGAAATAATTGACACATATCCTACAATTGGGGTAAAAATGCTTTGGATAATTTCATATAACCTGGCAAAACATTTAAGAAAGGCGGACAGGGATATTGTAACTTTATATAATGCTTTTGTGGAAGTGGTGGAAAATGACTAAAAAAGCTCTGGGGTTTAAAGAACTTTTAGCAATCGGAATAGGCGGGATGATAGGGGGCGGAATTTTTACCATTCTTGGAATTTCCGTTTCAATTGCAGGATTTTTAGCTCCTTTTTCAATAGCTCTTGGAGGTGTTTTGGCTTTTTTTGCCGGATATGCATATGTAAAACTTGGAGTTTATTATAAGGATGAAGGTGCAACATACGCTTTTTTTAAAAGAACATTTGCAAATTCGCATTTTGCGGCGGCAATAATAGGCTGGTATACGGTTTTTGGATATATTTCAACCATTGCTTTATATGCTTATACATTTTCATCTTATTCGATAAGTCTAATGAGTTTCGGAGAAAATGAAATAATCAGAAAAATAATTGCTATTTTAATAGTATGGACTTTTGCCGCAATTAATCTCTGGAGTGTCAGGGGAATGGGGGAGGTTGAAGATGTTATTGTGTATTTAAAGCTGTTTATTTTATTTATTATTTCATTTATTCTTTTTTATTTTTCAAAATATGATTTCCATTCGTTTATAAGAGTTTTAAGCAGTGATTTTAAAAACACCCCGTTTTTGAATATATTAATGGTCTCATCCGTTACATTTGTGGCATATGAAGGTTTTCAGCTTATAATCAACGGTGTAAAAGATATGGAAGAGCCGGATAAAAATATTCCAAGGGCGATATATTCGGCAATTTTTATAGTAAGTATGATTTATTTTATTATTGCTTTAGCCAGTGTTTTATCAATTGATAAGAATGAATTAATAAGAAATAAAGAAGCGGCTCTGGCTGTGGGAATGAAATCGATTGTAGGTGAATGGGGAGGGGCTCTGGTTATTTTTAGCGCAATTTTGGCTACAACAAGTGCCATTAATTCCACTCTTTTCGGCTCTTCCCGTCAGCTTGCAAGAATTGCGGACGATGGATATATGCCAAAGATTTTAAGTTTCAGGAAAGGTACAATTCCAAGTTATTCTATTGTTACTATGGCATTTGTTGCGAGTTTACTCATTATTATAGGAAATTTAAGATTAATATTGGAATTTGGAAGTATTACATTTTTATTAGTCTCTTTTTTAATGTCTCTGGCTAATTTTAAAATAAAGGATAAGACAAATTCATCGCTCATTGTTACGTTAATTTCGATGGCCGGTTTATTTATAGGCGGTGTTTTTATATTTTATTATGAATATAAAATAAATAAAATAGAGCTTGTTTTTGTATTTTCTTTATATGTAATTATAGGAATTTTGGCATTTTTTTATGCAAGGAAAAAGGTTGAAAAAGATAAAAACAGTTGACGGCAGTTTTACATTAAAAAACGATAAATTTAACGAATGCTATCATTCAAGCGAGGGGGCTGTTAAAGAAAGCCTTTATAAACACATATATCCGGCTTTCAATGTTATTCAAAAAAAAGAAATTAATATATTAGATATCTGTTTTGGACTTGGATATAACACATTTTTAAGTGTTTTAAACAGACCCCAACATTCAAAATTAAATATTTTCTCCCCAGAAATGGATGAAGATTTAATTAAGAATTTAAAAGATTTTCCATATCCTAAAGAGTTTGACAGCATAAGACACATTATAAATAAAATAAGCGATAATTTTTATTATGAAGACGAATTTGTAAAAATTGAAGTGTTTATAGGAGATGCAAGGGAATATATTAAAAAATTAAGTAGTATTGATATTGTTTTTCAGGATGCCTTTTCTCCAAAAGTAAATAAAGAGCTGTGGAGTATAGAATATTTTACACAGATTAAGAATATATTAAATAAATTTGGTATAATAACTTCGTATAGCGTTGCAACACCCGTGAGGTGTGCACTGTATAAACTCGGATTTAAATTATATACACATAATACAGATGAAATAAGAAAAGGCACAATTGCGGCTTTAGTTGATCTGCCTTTTGAAAGAGTGGATTTTGAAGAGAAATTAAAAAGAGTAAATTGTTATTATTATACTGATTAAAAAAGCCTTGATTTTACGGGGGGGGGTGATATAATTGTATAAAAAACTCTTAAAGAGGATAAATGAGAAAAATTTTAATATTTTTTGTAATTGTTTTTGTTAATGCCCAGCTTCTAAAACCGATACCTGAACATATTGAATATAATAAACAAAAAGCCCTGCTTGGCAAAAAACTTTTTTTTGACCCCCGTCTTTCAATAGACAATACCATTTCTTGCGCAAGCTGTCATAATGTTTTTAAAGGAGGGGATGACAACAGACAGTTTAGTATAGGTGTACATCATCAAATAGATAAACCAATGAATTCCCCTACTGTTTTTAATGCAGTGTTTAATATAGCGTTTTTTTGGAACGGAAGGGCACCAACCTTAAAGGCTCAGGCCGAAGAGGCTAATCAAAATCCAAAAGAAATGGGAATGAACAGGGAACTTTTAGAGAAAAAGTTAAATAAAATTAGTGAATATAAAAAATTATTTAAAAAAGTATACGGGGTAGATTATATAAACTATGATTTAGTTTTTGATGCCATAGCGGAATTTGAAAAAGCACTGATTACTCCTAACTCTAAATTTGATTTATATTTAAAAGGAAAAGTAAAACTAAATAAAAAAGAAAAAGAAGGGTTTATGCTTTTTAAACGATACGGATGTATAACATGTCATAACGGAATTAATTTTGGAGGAAATTCTTATCAAAAAATAGGGGTGGTTGTGAAAGTTTATAAAATACCGAGAGATTTAGATAGATTTTATGTAACCCATAATCCAGATGATAAATATGTTTATAAAGTCCCTACTCTTAGAAATATAGCCCTTACATATCCGTATTTTCACGACGGAAGCGTTAAAACCCTAAAAAAGGCGGTTAAATTGATGGCTTATTATAATTTGGGTATTGAACTTAATAATAATGAAACAGATAAAATTGTTGCTTTTTTAAAAACTCTAACGGGTAAAAAACCGAAAATACTGGATGAGAAATGAATTTTAAAAGATTTAAATTCACATCAGCGCAAGTATATGTGGGAATAATCGGTTTAGCTGTAATCTTAATAATATATGCTTTTAATAATTACGCAAAAAATTATTTGTTAAAAATAAATAAAATAAACAATATTTTGTTGAATATTGAAAAAGAAGAGTATAGATTAAATTATTATATACTTAAAAATTCTTTGTTTTTATATTCAAGTTTTGATGAAAATGTTTATTCTATAAAAGAAATAAAAAACAAAATAAATGTTTTAAAAGATAATTTATTAAAAATGAATGAATCTTTTATATTAAAATATCTGTTTGAATATAAAAAAGCATTTAACAAAAAGGTATATTATGTATATGAATTTCAAAAAGTTAACGCCCCTATCAAAAATTCAACTATTTTTTTGGATACACTTCTTTCAACACTTCCCGAATTAAATGTTCCTGTAAATTATAGAAAAAAAGTGGTTTATGCTGTTTCATCTGTATATTTGGCTAAGTTTACAAATGATATGTCTTTAATAAAAAATATTAATATAAATTATTTTAAAAAAATAAAATTTAACAATAAAAAAGCTAATCTTTTTAACCAATCTTTAATCTTACATATAAATGTAATTTTAAATAATTTGAGTAAATATAATATCTATTTAAATAAAATTCTGAATTCAGACAGTATTGAAAAACTGCATAAGTTAAAACAAAAGTTTTTAATAATTTTAAATATACAAATCAACAGTTTCACAATTATAGGATATTTTGGAATTTTTATATTGTTTGCCTTATTTGTGGCATTGATAATTTTAATAGGAATGGTAGAAAAAGATAAAGACCTTTTATATGAACTTGCATATATTGATAATGTTACAAATATTTATAACAGAAACAAATATTTGGAAGACCAGAATAAATTTAATGCGATTCTTCTTTTAAATATAGACGGCTTTAAAAATATAAATGATTTATACGGAAGGGAGAGAGGTGATAAAATATTAATGGAAGTTGCGGATTTTTTAAAAAAATTGGATAAAAATGTTTATAGAATAGTTGCAGATAATTTTGCAATTCTCTCAAAAGATAAAAATTTAGTTGAAACCTATGTTAAAACTATAATGAATACATTTGAGTATGTAAATTATTCTGTGGATGAAAAACTTGATTTTCAAATTTCACTCAGCGCTGCAATAAGTGAAAAAAAACCGCTTTTAAAAACAGCTGAAATTGCCCTTCATTATATTAAACAAAACAAAAGGTTAAAATTTATTGAATATAATGATAATTTAGATAATTCTGAAAAAATTAAAAGAAATATAAAAAAATCCACCATTTTGTCCAATGCCATTAACAATAACAGGATTATTCCGTATTTTCAGCCAATCGTGGATGTTAAAACAGATAAAATTATAAAATATGAAGTTTTAGCCAGAATTGATAATAACGGAAAAATAGAATCAATTTTTCCTTATCTTGAAATAGCAAAAGAAAACAGAATGTACAGGGAAATAACCAAAATTATAATTTCCAAAGCCTTTGAAATGCTTTATAATAAAAATATATATTTTTCTGTCAATTTATCCATTGAGGATATTTTAGACGCCGAAATTATCTGGTTTTTAAGAAAAAAATTCAGAGAATTTAAAGGAATTGAAAAGTATCTGACTTTTGAAATTCTTGAAAGTGAGGCAGTCAAAGATTATAAACAGGTTGAGAAATTTATTAAATTAATGAAAATGAAAAACATCTCTTTTGCAATAGACGATTTTGGAAGCGGATATTCAAACTTTGCACATATTATTAATTTAGATATAGACTTTATAAAAATAGACGGGAGTCTGATTAAAAATATCGATAAAGACAGTGTTTCCAAAACTGTGGTGGAATTGGTGGGTCTTTTTGCAAAGAGGGAAAACATAAAAACGATTGCGGAATTTGTTCATAATAAAGAAGTTTTTGAAATTGTCAAAAATTTGGGTATTGACTGTGTCCAGGGATTTTATTTGTATGAGCCGCTTTCAAAACCGACAGAAATTTGACATAAATTTTACAAATTTGACATAAATTTTACATATTTAACATTTTTTTAATCTTTTTTAATTATAATTTTAATCCCCCCTTTTTCATCCTTTCTCCTTTTTTAATTAAAAGGTTGCTCCCTTTTGGGAGCTTAAAATGTAATGTTTTCTATAAATTCAATATCGTTTTTTATAATAATTGCATCTATGCAAAAAGCGGAGTTTATATTGTGCTTTTTCAAATATACATATGCAGATTTTATAATTCTTTGAAGTTTGGCGTGCGTTATATTGTAAACAGGCTCAAAATTTTTACCGCTCTTTACTTCTATAAAATGAAAAACACTGTTTTTAAAAGCGATGATATCTATTTCTCCGAATTTTGTGTAAAAGTTTCTCTCAATTATTTTAAAATTGTTGTTTTTTAAAAATTGGGCGGCTTTTTGTTCGGCGATATTTCCTTTAGTTTTTGTATTCATACAGTATTTCCAGATGGTTTTGCGGAATGCGTGAGGGTTTTGAATTTTTAATATATGCGAGTGTAACGGACAGTTTAAAAATTTTTTTATTTTCTTTAAATATTGAATGCATAACTTTTAGTTTTACCTTTCCTATTTCTAAAATTTCAGTTTTAATTTCTATTATGTCTCCGAGTTTGGCGCTTGAGAGAAAAACGGCGTTTATATCCTTTACCACATAACCTTCTTCTTTTTCAAAGAAAATGCCTTTTTGGAAGAAAATTTCACTTCTTGCCTCTTCACAGAACGTTATATAATTTGTATGATATACAATTCCGCCTGCATCGGTATGGGAATAATAAATTCTTTTTTTATATTTCATTTTTGTTTTTTGATTTTATATTGCTCTATTTTAAAAGTAAGTGCAATACTTTCTTCTTTTTTTTCAAAATTTACAGGAAAATATGCCCTTATCACATATTTATAATCTTTCAGGGCGTCTAAAAAGTCATAAAAATTTTTGGGGTTTTTTATAACGGCGTCAACCATGTAAGATGTTTTCAAAAAAATGTTTTGGTAAGCGGAGGAGTTGATTTCTTTAATATTTAATATATTCATATATTTTGAAGCAAATGATTTAAAATTTTTTTTATTAAAATCTCTTTTCAGGGCTAAAATTACTTTTTTGTTTTCTTTTTGCAGTTTTTTAAGTGTCAATGATTTTTCTAAATAACGGTTTTTTAAATGTTCAAATTCGGTTTTTGTTTTATAATATTCGTTTTGGTTTTTTTTGAAAATTCTAATAGACGGGGCTATAATTAAGCCGATACTAAATAATGTTAAAACAATAAATGATGTAAAAAAAAGAAAATTTTTTATAACATCTATTCCGTATATTTTTATTTTCGGTATTTTAAAAGAGTTGATTTTTGGTAATTTCATTGTTTACTCTTTAAATAATTTTCGGATTTGAATCTGTACCAGCCGTTTGGCATCTGGTAAAAGTAGGTTTTTGTTTCATTAAAAATAGATTCAAGAGGCGGAAGCATTAAAATATTATATATGTCCTTACTCGGGGTTATTCCGTAAAGTACAAGCCTGTTTTTGTCAAATTCGCATGAACTAAGGGTAATCGGGTCGGGTATTAAATCAAGCAGGTTCTTAATGCTTTGTTTTAAAAGTGAGTTTTTAACCATAATGTCTTCATACAGTGTTTTTTCTTTTAAAATAAATGTTTTTTGTTTTTGAATATTTGTTAATTTAGCGTTTAAATTTATAATTTCTTTTTGAAATGTATCGGTGTCTTTTTTAAAAATATATGCTTTCAGGCTTAAAAACACTCCAAACAATATATAAAGACTCAGGGAAATAAAAATAAAAACAAGCCATAATTTTGTATCTTCTAACAAGAGCGGTTTTTGTTTCGGTTTTGTAAAACTATACATTTTTCCTGCTTATTTCGTTTATTGTTTTTAATATGTCGAAATTTTCTTTTTTAGCTTCAATTAAAAGCATATCTTTTATTATTTGTGTAACATCATCGTTTAAAATACCGCTGTCTAATATAACAATGTTTTCAATAAAATCTTCAGAATAATTGTTATAATATTCTTCAAGCGATGATTTTATAAAATTGACAACATCCATTTCAATTCCTGTTTTAATTTCTTTTTCTTCAACTTCAGGAATGTCTTCTATTTTATCTAAATCTTCTACCATACCATCATCATCGTCTATTTCTTCTATTATTTCGTCGTCTGTATTTTCATTGTTTTCTTCGAACATCTCTTCTATTTTTTCGTAAATATCGGAATAAACAGGAATATTTTTATGATAAATCAATACATAAAATTTTTCTTTTGTAATAATTACATATAAAGTGTTTGTTTTTTTTGCGGCTTTATAATCAATAAGTGAAAAAATTGAATAAATAAAATCGAGATTGAATCTTTTTAGTTCCATTAAATCAAAAATAGAAGCATATACGGCAAATTTATTGTTTATACAGATATATTTAATGTTTTCGGTTTCTATGCCGAATTTGGAAAATTCTTTTTTTTCGCATGTGGGAATAACGCCCTGGTTTATAGTCTGTATCACGGAAGAGAGATATGTTTGGGGAATATCCTGGGATAATTCTTTCATTTTATTTATTAAATCTTTTTTATTTTCGAATTCAAATCTGTTTTCTTCCAATAATTTATTGTTTTTATATATTTCATTTAACATTTTATAATTTTCATCAAAATAAAAAGAAATATACTGTTTTTTTATAAATCTTTTTAAGAACATAACGGATGCGCTTTTATGTAATTTTTTAATTTCAAATTTGAACTTAATTTTGTATAAATCTGGGTGGTTGAAATAAATTCATGCCCCAGCAGTTCGCTTACATCGTTTATTCTGGCACCTTTATTTAGTAAATAAGTGGCAAACGAATGTCTTAGCTGATGAGGCGTTACATGAATGCCTGTTTTTTTAAAAGCTTTTTGAATAATATATCGTAATTTGCTTTCCCCTAAGGGAACGGAATTTTTTTCAAAAAGATATTCTTTTTTCGGATTTATTTTTAAGAATTTATTGATAAAATCTTTAAGTTTTGGATGAAGCGGAAGTATTCTTGTTTTATTCCCCTTGCCTTTTATTTCTATCCATTCACCTTTTATATCGTTTAATTTTATATTCGCAGCTTCGCTTATCCTGAGCCCCAGGGAGAAAATTACGATAATTGCTAAATATTCTTCCATATCGGCTATTTTTAAAACCTCTTTTATTTTTTCGATGCTAACGGGTTTTGGAAGGGTTTTAGGTACTTTTATATGCTCATCCCCTATAAGTTTGTATTTAAACCCTTCACTTTGTAAAAATTCAAAAAAACTTCTGATGGCGGATATTTTTTTTGCTATGGTTTTTTTATTTAAAGAGGCAATATGCAATCTGTAAGGCGTTATATCGATTTCATTGTTAATTATTTCAATAAAATTAATTGCCTCTTTGAGTGTGCTTTCATAGGTTCTTAAAGTCTCTTTTGATTTTGTTTTTTCAATATATTTCAAATATTTACGGGATTCTTTTTGCAAAAACGTTTTCATACAGTTTTTTCCCCTTCCTATACATCTTTTGTGCCTTTTCTTTTAAACTTTCCGGTAAAAGAAGCGAGGGCGTCAATGTTTTATATTCGTCTATTATAATTTCAAGCATTATTTTTACTTTTTCCCTGTCCTGTTTTGTAATATTTTTTTTGTTTGCAATAATTTCAATTTTTTTAAAATATTTTTCTGCGTCATTTATATAATTTTGCCATTCGTTTGCAATTTTGGACTGTGTGTAAACTGTAAACGCCATTCTGTTATATGGCTCTAAAATATATGCTTTTTTTGCCAAAAGCTCGGCTTTTTTATAATCGCCTATTTCAAAAAAATATTTAGCTTCAAATGAAAGCCTGTATGAATCGTTTAACATATAATAAATAAAAACTCCTAAAATAATTATACCAAGAAAAACAAGAATTTTTTTTATATTACTTCTCCTATCAGATTATGATTAATTATTTCTTTTATTTTTACGTTTACAATTTTTCCCAGATTTTTGTTATCAGGGGCAATCTTAACGGTGAAATTATTATTGCTTCTGGCAAGTGTCTCTTCTTCAATCAAAGCTTTGTAAATTTTGCCGAGTTTATTTTGATATATTTCATCCTGGATGGCTTTGTGCATATTTTGAAGTTTATGCAGTCTTTTTTTTGCCGTCTGTTTGTCTATTTGATTGGCCATATTTGCCGCTTCTGTTAGAGGTCTTGGAGAATATACAAAACTGAACATCTGCTCGAATCTTACTTTTTCTACCACATCAAGCGTTTCATTAAAATCCTCTTCGCTCTCTCCCGGAAAACCGACGATTATATCGGTGGTTATTGAAACCTCCGGGATTTGACGCAAAATTTCGCATCTGTTTAGAAACCATTCTTTAGAATATCCTCTTTTCATGGCTTTAAGTATTTTAGTGCTTCCGCTTTGAAGGGGAAAATGAATATGTTTTGCAATTTTAGGATTGTTTGCAAATTCATCCAAAAATTTGTCGTCTGCATGAAGAGGGTGGGGGGAAGTGAATCTTATGATTTCAATTCCGTTAATTTTACTGACTTCTCTTAAAAGGTCTGTAAAATCTACTTTGGGATGGGCAACACTGAATCTTTTTCCGTAATTATTGACATTTTGGCCAAGAAGCGTTATTTCTTTTACGCCTTCATCTGCTAATTTTTCAACTTCTTTTAAAATTAAATCCATAGGAATGGATATTTCTTTTCCACGTGTTTTCGGCACTATGCAAAAAGCGCATTTTTTGTCGCATCCGACCATTATATTTACAAAATCTTTATATGGATTTTTTCTTGTGTTTTTAAACATATATGTTGTGTCATCATAATTTATATCGGTAAAAATATATTTTTCTTTGTTTACTGTCTCATTTATTTTACTTACATTTCTGGCTCCAAGCACAAAGCTGACAAAAGGAGCTTTTTTTATAATTTCCTCTCCCATATGGCTTGCAGTGCATCCGCAAACACCGAATTTTGCATTTGGATTTATTTTTTTCAGTTTTCCAAGCTCGGAGAAGAGTTTGTTAACCGGTTTTTCTCTTACTGAGCAGGTGTTGAGGATAATTAAATCCGCTTCATCCGGATTTTGTGTGGTTTGATATTCATTTGAAAGCTCTGCGACAATATGCTCGCTGTCTTTTACATTCATCTGACAGCCGAAAGTTTCAATATAGAGTTTTTTCATTTCACAACTCACCACTCACAACTCACCATTCACTATAAAATATGCATTTCATACATATACGCCCCCTCGTCAAGCCCGTATTTTACTTCTCTGAAATATACCGAAAATCCCATTTCGCTTAATTTGTCTATCAAATCTTTAAGATTTTTATAACTTGTGTCTTTGTGAAAATAATAAAATGAGTTGGATTTAACACTTTTAAGAAAATCTTCCATATTTACTTCTTTTGTTTTATGTTCATTTTCTATTAATTTTAATGTCATTTTTGTCCTTTTTACTATTATTTTATCAAAATTTTTTGTAAAATTATACCCAAGAAAACTCCCCGTTTCTTCTTAAATAAAAAAAATCATTGAAAAAAGGGTTATAAGTGGAAAAAATAGAAGATTTATTATCATTGGTGGCGCATGAAAAAGGACTTGATAAAGAAGAAGTAAAAGAAGCTTTTAAACGCTCAATTATTAAAACTGCCAAAAAATATATAGGTGACATTGATGTTGAAATTGATTTAGAAAATAAAATGGGAATTTATCAGATTTTTGAAGTTGTAAATGACGACAGAGCACTTGAAAACAGCGAAAAATATTTATACCTCGACGAAGCGAGGGATTTTGAGCCTGATATTCAGTTAGGGGATAAGTTAAAAGTGGAACTTGATTTGTCAAAACTCGGAAGAAGCGGCGCTAACAGCTTGCAAAGAGAATTTGAAAAGGAAGTTACAAGACTGCTTGAAAATGAAATTTACAGAAAACTTATTTCAAAATTAAACACTATTGTGACAGGTGAAGTTGTAAAAGTTGACAGTGAAGAAAACACATGGGTTGATTTAAACGGCGTAAAAGGCGTTCTTCCTATGAGAAACAGAATAAAAGGTGAAAAATTTGAAGTTGGGGATGTGTTAAAAGCCCTTTTGAAGTTTGTCCATTTTGACGATAAAAGAGGAATTGTTATAGAACTTAGCCGAACAAGCCCGAAATTTTTGGAGAAATTAATTGAAAAAGCGGTTCCCGAGGTAAGAGACGGAATTATCAAAATTCATGCAAGTGCAAGAATACCGGGTATTAGAAGCAAGGTTGCCGTAAGCAGTATAAATCCGAGAATTGAGCCTATAGGAACAATAATAGGTAAAAACGGAGTCAGGATAAATGCCGTAAGCAATGAATTAAACGGTGAAAATATTGATGTAATAGAATATTCCAATAAACCTGAAATTTACATAGCAAGGGCTCTTTCACCCGCAATTATAAAAAGCGTAAAAATAAATGAAAAAGACGGAGTTGCGATTGTGGAGGTGGACCCTGAGCAAAAAGCCAAAGCAATAGGAAAAAACGGAGTAAATATAACACTGGCCAGTATGCTTACAAAATATAAAATTGTGTTAGAAGATGCCAAAGAGAAAACAAAAGACACCTCAAAGCTTGAAAATCTGTTTAAGATATAGTGAAAATGGTGAAAGTAGTGAGTAGTGAAAATGGTGAGTAGTGAAAATGAATTGTGAGAAGGAATAAATTGTGAAATATTTTTATTTTTCCTTTATTATTGCTGTTGCCGGTTTGGGGCTTGCTTTTTTTGTCGGGAGATTTGAAGCTGTTTATTTAACGGCAATTTTGGCTGTTTTGGAAATTTCCCTCTCCTTTGACAATGCAGTGGTAAATGCAAAAATTTTAAAAACAATGGATAAAATCTGGCAAAGAAGATTTTTAACCTGGGGACTTATAATAGCGGTTTTCGGAATGAGACTTATAATCCCTATTTTAATAGTGGCTGTTGCCGCAGATATTGGAATAATGGAAACTGTTAATATTGCTTTGTTTGAGCCTGATAAATATGAAAGTATTTTATCAAACACCGAAAATCTCATATATGCGTTTGGCGGTGCTTTTTTATGGATGGTTTTTAGCGATTTTATGTTTGAAAAAAAAGAAATAAAATGGATAAAACCAATAGAAAAAACAGCCGAAAAATTTGGAAGGGTTAATAATATTTCTTTAATGATTGCAATTTTAATCGGAATTATAATAGTTTATGACGCCAAAAGTCATACAGTGGCAATAGCTTATTTTTTAGGTATTTTATCTTATTCCCTTTTAAAAGCGCTGGATGAATATTTTTCCACCGAAAATGTAAAAAACGGACTTATGGGACTTATATATCTTGAAATTTTAGATGCCTCTTTTTCATTTGACGGAGTAATCGGGGCTTTTGCAATTACCTCAAATATTATTTTAATAATGCTTGGGCTTGGAATCGGCGCAATGTTTGTCAGAAGTCTTACCATCTGGATGGTTGAGAAGGAATTACTTGATGAATACAAATATCTTGAACACGGTGCACATTACGCAATAGGGATTTTGGCTTTTATTATGTTTTTAAAAATTTTTATAGAAATTCCGGAAGCCGTTACAGGGACGCTTGGGCTTATTTTACTGATAGCGGCGTTTGTTCATTCAAAAATGGAACTTAAAAAAGTGAAAAATTAAATGATTTTTATTTCTTCAATTAGTTTTATTCCAAAATTTTCATAAACCCTTTTTTTTGTGAGGTTTATTAAATAAATCATATCTTCAAATTTACCTTCTCCTAAATTTACAAAAAAATTGGCATGAACTTTTGAAATTTGAATATCCCCCCTTTTTTCTCCTTTAAGCCCCGTTTTTTCAATCAGTCTTCCTGCGAAATCACCTTTTGGGTTTTTAAACACACTTCCGAGGCTTGGTTTTTTTGGCTGGTTTTTTCGAAGATTTTTTAAATATTTATCTAAAAAAGGGTCATAATTTCTTTTTATTTCAAAAAGGGCTTCAAAAACCGGAGCATTTATGTTTGAATACCTGTAATTAAATAAAATATCTTTTTTTTCTATCCAGCCGTTAAGCGTTTTTACGGCAATTAAATTATTTGAAATTTCTTCATTTTTTACACCGGCATTCATTTTAATGCTTCCCCCTATTGTGCCCGGCAGGTGGGAGAGAAATTCAAACCCTCCGATATTTTTTCTTTTGCAAAAATTATAAAGAACCCTGTTTTTAACTTTGCCTCCAACTTTCAGGTAACCGTTTTTATATTCGATAAATTTGTATTTATCAGATAGAATTCCCAAATTTTTAGCATTTGGAGAAATAAGTGTATTGGCGGCTCTTCCAATTAAAAATTCATTATTGTAATTTTCTTCATCTATTATTTTCACTTTAATTTTAGGTCCGATTTTTATGGAAGAAAACTTTGAAAAATCTATAATTTTAAATTTTTCACTACTCACAACTAACTACTCACTATCTCAAAAACGTTGGTATCAGTTTAAAAACATAAGTGGTAAAATCTATCATTTCATTCATCATCCACGGCATTGTAAGAATTAAAATCACCGCAATAGCTATAATTTTCGGAACAAAACTCAGCGTCATTTCATTAATTTGTGTGGTAGCCTGAAAAATGGAAATTATAAGCCCCACCACCATACCTACTAACAGTGCCGGAAGTGAGAGTAAAAGAGCGAGTTTGAGTGTTTGTACCGCTAAAGCGATAACCTCAGACTGATTCATTTTTCATTCCTGTGGCTTTTTTTACTACAATGTCAACTTTTTTCATTTCTTCATCGCTTAATTTTGTAACAATTCCTTTTGAAAATATTATTTTTCCTGTTGAAATTATTCCTATTGCGTTTGCAACTATTTCACTGTCCTTACTCATTAAATCTCTTTTTTTTATAAATATTCTGTAATCTCCCCCGAGAATCTGTCCGGAAAGGGGTAAGACTATTACCGTATGGTAAAGCCCCTTGAAGCAGGCTTCGTTTAAAAAATTATTTTGATAAATTAAAAATGGTCTAACTTTTGCAGAATCGGTCAGTTTTGCAAAATATATTTCACCTCTTTTAAAATTAACAGGGGGTTCACCTTTAAATTCCCCTTCCAAAAACTCTATAAAACTTGCCCTTTGAGTTCTCGGTTTACATTTTAGCGCTAATTCATTTCTTTCATACCACTTTTGAAATTCATTTTCACTACTCACCACCCCGCCTTTTGCAAGCGGCCGGGCAGGTTTTCACCGCTTTCACATCTTAAGTTTTTATATTCTTTTGGAATTAAATAATTTCTTACATCTTCCATATGCGGGATTAAATTGTTTTTATATCCAAGCTCAAAGAGTTTATTGAGTGCGTTTAACTGTTCTTCGTCCATTTCAACCGATTTATTATTGGCGTAAAGGTCTAAATATTTATCCAGTGTTTTATTATCAACCCTTACCAAATTTCTTTCAAGAAGCATTTTTGAGAGTATGTTTTTATGCCTGTTTGCAATATCAACGGCTTTTGTCAATATATTTTCTATATTTATGGCATCAAGCAGTGGAATTGAACGCCTCAAAGCCATTCCCCCGAGAGGCAGCGGAATATCTCCGGCAAGTTCTTTCCATATATCCCACAGTTCTTTTTCCACTTCGAGTTTTTCATTAAAATTTAAAATACTTTCATGTATTAAAACCCCGGCATCAACCTCACCGCTTAAAACAGCATCTTCAATTTCAAGGAAATTTTTATATACAATTCTTGCTTTTGGATAGTAAATTTTAAAAAGCAGGGCATTAGTTGTATATTTTCCGCTTAAAGCCACTTTGAAATTCGGTTTTAACTTTTTGCCTTTTAATTTAACAAGTTTTGGCCCGTATCCGTATCCGAAACTAACCGCACATCTCAAAAGGGCGTATTCATTTTTTAAAAAAGGATAAGCACCGAAACTTATGGCACTTATGTCATAAATATTTTGAAGGGTTTTTTGATTGAGAGTCTCAATATCTTCCGCTTCGCTGTCAAAAATATAACCGTTGTTTCCATTTCCCGTTTTCCATTTAGTAGAGATCCATCCAAATTTAATGGCGTAATACATAAAAATATCGTCTGCATCCGGAGAATGCGCCAAATTATATGTTTTCAAGATAGTCCTTTAAAAATTAAATTTTTAATAACCTTTTTTGTTATAATTGTAACAAAAAAAGGTCTTTAATGAATGATAAAAAACAAAAAGCTTTGGATCTTGCAATTAAACAGATTGACAAGCAGTTTGGAAAAGGAGCTTTGGTAAAGCTGAGCGATCGGGATATAGAACCTATTGAGGCGATTCCCACTGGAAGTTTCGGCCTTGATATGGCCCTTGGAATTGGCGGTATTCCAAAAGGAAGAATTACCGAAATATACGGACCTGAAAGCAGCGGTAAAACAACGTTAGCGCTTTCAATTATAGCCGAGGCTCAAAAACAGGGCGGTGTGGCCGCATTTATAGACGCGGAGCATGCCCTTGATGTAATTTATGCGAAACATATAGGCGTGGATGTGGATAATTTATTGGTGTCACAGCCCGATTACGGGGAGCAGGCTCTTGAAATAGTTGAAACACTCGCCAGAAGCGGTGCGGTTGACATTATTGTAATTGATTCAGTGGCCGCCCTCACCCCAAAAGCGGAGATAGAAGGAAATATGGGGGATGCACAGGTGGGTGTGCAGGCAAGACTTATGTCTCAGGCCCTTAGAAAGCTGACCGCCGCAATTCACAAGATGAATACAACAGTTGTATTTATCAACCAAATCAGAATGAAAATCGGAATGATGGGATACGGTAACCCTGAAACAACAACCGGCGGTAACGCTTTAAAATTTTATTCTTCCGTAAGGCTTGATGTCAGAAGAATAGCAACACTGAAACAGGCGGATAAAGAAGTAGGTAACAGAACAAAAGTAAAAGTAGTAAAAAACAAAGTGGCACCGCCTTTTAGGATAGCGGAATTTGACATAATGTTTGGAAAAGGAATAAGCAGGGAAGGCGAAATTCTCGATTACGGTGTAAAACTGGATATTGTTGATAAAAGCGGAGCGTGGTTTAGTTACGGTGCCACAAGGTTGGGTCAGGGCAAGGAAAATGCGAAAGAATATTTAAAAACGCATCCTGAAGTTGCAGAGGAGATTGAACAGAAAATTAAAGAGGCCATGGGAGTGGAACTTTCAAATATGATTGAGGCATTAGAAAAAGAAACTGAAGAAAAAGGAGAATAAAATGGTTTTTATTGAAAATATATTTGCAGATGAAATTTTAGATTCCAGAGGTAATCCGACTGTCAGAGTAACGGTTGAATTAAGCGACGGTGTTGTAGCAAGTGCGAATGTTCCAAGCGGTGCGAGCACAGGTGAAAGGGAAGCGCTTGAGCTTAGAGACGGAGATGAAAACAGATACGGCGGAAAAGGCGTGTTAAAAGCGTGTGAAAATATAAATTCAATCATTGCAAATGAATTAATCGGTATGAGTCCGTTTGATCAGGCTGAAATTGATAACACAATGATAGAACTTGACGGAACAGAAAATAAAAGCAGATTAGGTGCTAATGCAATTCTCGGTGTAAGTATGGCTGTGGCAAGGGCTGCTGCTTCATCTTTGTCTCTTCCGCTTTACAGATATTTGGGGGGAAGCAATGCACTTGTAATGCCTGCGCCTATGTTAAATGTTATCAACGGCGGTGTTCATGCTGACAATGATGTCGATTTTCAGGAATATATGATTATGCCAGTCGGTTTTAATTCTTTTGAAAGGGCGTTAAGGGCGGCAGCAGAAACATATCATACTCTTAAAAATCTTCTTAAAAAAGACGGACATCCTACTGCTCTTGGTGATGAAGGGGGATTTGCGCCTAATTTTAAAAATAATGAAGAGCCTTTAGAATATTTGGTAAAAGCGATAAAAGAAGCTGGTTATAAACCAGGAGAAGAAATTGCACTCGCAATGGACCCTGCAAGCAGTGAATTTTATAAAAACGGAAAATATGTTTTAGCCGGTGAAGGAAAAGAATTAAGTGCCGAAGAAATGGTAAATTATTATGCGGCTTTGGTTGAAAAATACCCTATTGTTTCCATAGAAGACGGTATGGCTGAAAACGATTATGAAGGATGGAAGCTGTTAACCCAAAAACTTGGAAATAAAATTCAGTTGGTGGGTGACGATGTTTTCGTAACAAACAAAAAACTGTTAAAAAAAGGAATTGAAGAAGGTATTGCAAATTCAATCCTTATTAAATTAAATCAAATAGGAACAGTTACAGAAACAATGCAGACTATGAGACTTGCATACAGAAACAATTATACCTGTGTGGTAAGTCACAGAAGCGGTGAAACCGAAGATGCGTTTATTGCGGATTTTGCTGTGGCGATGAACTGTGGCCAAATTAAAACAGGAGCGCCTGCAAGAGGTGAAAGAACCGCTAAATACAACAGACTTCTTGAAATTGAAAGAAGTGTGGAGGGAACTGAATTTATAGGGGCTGAAATTTTTAAATGATAGAATTTGACGACATAAGAGCTAAAAGAAAAGTGGATTTAAAAATAATTTTAGTTATTTTGCTTTCTTTTCTTTTTGGCATTTATATTTTTAATTTGCTTTTTGGTGAAAAATCTTTCAGCAGAATGTTGGATTTACAAAAAGAATATAAAATTTTAAATAAAAAGGTAAATGATTTGAAAAAAGAAAATACAACGCTTCAAAAAGAGTATTTTGAACTTAAAGAGCTTGAAGGAAAATAATCTAATGAAAAATGTAAAATGTAAAATGGAAAATTAATGAGAATATTAATACTGATTATAATGAATGTTTTGTTATTTGCAAGGATAAATCCGTTTGAACCTGTAATTAACCCTCAAAATAAAATAATTATTAAACCCGAATTTTTTAAAGAAAAAAAAGTTTATTTTCCAAATGACGCAAGAATTTTAAAAAAAATTATTTTTGTTTATCAAAATTCCAGCGGAGATATTAAAAATAAAGAAATTTTAATAAACAAAAATATTGATTTTCACTCTCCCGTAGTTATTATCCATAAACCTAAAACTTTCGGAATTAAAGAATATAAATTTGATTCTCTTTTTACTCTTTTTATCAAAAATAAAAAACTTTTTATAAAAACAAAAGATAAACTGATAAGAAATATGTTTTTAATCAGACCGTTCAGGCTTGTTCTGGATTTTCAAAAAAACGCAGATTTTTTAACGATGAAAAGAATTATAAAACAATATTTTGTAAAAAAAATTGTTGTTGGAAACCACAAAGGTTTTTATCGGATTGTTATATATTTTGATACGAATTATTCATATAAACTCACAAAAACTGAAGAGGGGATTAAAATTGAGCTCAAATAACCTGCTTTTAACAGGTTTTATGGGCAGCGGGAAGTCTACAATAGGCAGAATTTTAGCTAAAGAGATGAAAACTTTTTTTCTTGACACGGATTTACTGATTGAAAATTTTGAAAATAAAACTATCAGTGAAATTTTTAAAACCCATGGAGAAAAAATATTTCGCCAAAAGGAGAAATACTGCTTCGAATGGATTAAAAAAAATGTTTTTAATACTGTTATTTCAGTAGGGGGAGGGTTTCCGGTATTTATTCCTGAGATTAAAGAAGCAGGGATTGTGGTTTATCTAAAAGTGGATTTCGAAGATATCTTAAAAAGAATGGATAAAAAAGAAATTGAAAAAAGGCCTCTTTTTAAAGAGAGATCAAAAGCTGAGGAACTTTATTATTCAAGGACTAAAATATATGAAAAACTGGCCGATTTAACTGTTGAAAACCAAGATTTACAAAACAGCGTGAATATAATAAAGGAATATTATGAAAATTTCAAATCAAAACATTAATGCCATTTTGCGAATTGATGCTCAGAAAAAAGCACAGGATGTTGTAAAAAATGTTTTGGGAAATTTGCTTGAGAAAACTTTTGAAAATACAAAGGCCATAGAAGAAGCTGCAAAAGCCACCGGAAAAGGAAATAACTTAAATATTAAAGTGTGAAAAAGTGAGATGTGAGTTGTGAGTTGCAAAAAAGAATTAATTGATTTTTATCAAAAAAGAAAAAAATATATTCAAAAATATTTAAATGAAAATATTGATTTTACAGAGGTAACTGACCCTTGTATTGATAAAAAAAGGGATAATCCCATAATGATTATAGGTGAGGCTCCTGGTAAAAAAGAGGTTGAAATGCATTCGCCTTTTGTAGGAAAGGCAGGGGAAAATCTGAATTATCTTATAAATTTAAGCGGACTTGATAGGTGCGGGGATTTTTTAATAACCAACGCCTTTCCGTTTAGAACATTTGAAGATAATAAAAACAGAACTCCAAAAGCAAATGAACTTAAAATTGGTGCTGATCTACTTGAAAAAGAAATAAATATTGTAAAACCTTCTATTATTTTGCTTCTTGGAAATTCTGCAATTAAAGCATTTTCTTATATAAATAAATTTAAAAAAGTTAAAAATTTAAAAAAATGCGGTGTTTATGAAATAAACGGATTTAAAATCGGGGTTTGTTTTCATCCTTCGCCTCTTGCATTTAACAGAATTGATATAAGAAACGATTTAGAAAAATTTTTTAAAAATTTAAAAAATTATTTATAATTTTAAAATATGTTTTAAAGATTTTTCAATTGTAGGATATTTGAATTTAAATCCATTTTCTAATAATCTTTTTGGATAGACTTCTTTAGAACTTGTTAAAACGCCGGCCCCTTCACCGTATTGTAAATGAAGAATAAATTTTGGAATTCTAAAAATTGTAGGTCTATGTAAAACTTTTCCAAAAATCCTCGATATCAATCCAGGACATTTTCATTTCGCCATTTCCAATAATTCCTCCAAGACCTATTTTAAACGGTAAAAGCATTTCTTTAAGAGCACCGCCTTTTCCTAAAACAACACTGAGTCTTATTGTAGTTGTAGGTTTGTTGCATTTATTTGCTTCGTTTTCCCATTCTTTTGCCAAATTTCCCAAAAAATCATCTGCAGTAATGTTACAGTATTCATCACACGGAGTATTTTCCGGATAGATTCCGATTGCAGAAGTTGAAATAAAGTGTTTTATATTGCTTTTATTAATAGACTTCACCAGTTTTTTTGTAGTTTCAATTCTGCTTGAATAAAGTATTTTTGTAATTTTCAGACCATCTTTTTAATATACTAGCCCCCGCTAAATTAAAAGCTATATCAACATCTTTTAATTTTTCAACAATTTCTTTTTCGTTGTCATTTCTATTTATTTCAATGAAATCAGGAAAATAATTTTTTAGATTTGAGCCAATAAATCCACCGGCTCCTGTAATTGCTATTTTCATATTTCTCCTTAAAATAATGAAGGAATAAATTATACTTTATTTTTTAAGAATTTTTTAACCCTAATTTAGAAATTTGTATATAATTTGATTAATAAAACCAATATGTTAAATATATAAATAAGTATAGTGACAGACACTTATAATTGTTATAAAAAAAGAAAAAAGAGGAATTACATCATTCCTCCCATTCCTCCCATATCCGGCATTGCCGGAGCTGCTTTTTCTTCTTTTGGTTCTTCAGTTACAGCAGCTTCAGTTGTTAATAAAAGTCCTCCAACACTTGTTGCGTTTTGAAGAGCTATTCTCTCAACTTTGGCCGGGTCGATAATTCCGGTTTCAAACATATTTACATATTCTCCACTGCTTGCATTAAATCCAGTTTCATCATCTGCCTCTTCAACTGTCAGAGCAACTACACCAGCTTCAAATCCGGCATTTAAAGCGATTTGTTTAATTGGAGCTTTTACCGCTTTTTTAATTATGTCTATTCCTATTTGTTCATCAGGGTCTACACTTTCAACTTCGGCTTTTTTGGCTGCTTTAAGTATGGCAGCGCCGCCACCGATTACCGTTCCTTCTTCTACAGCAGCTTTTGTTGCGCTTAATGCATCATCAACTCTGTCTTTTTTCTCTTTCATTTCAGTTTCAGTTGCGGCACCGACTTTAATTACTGCAACTCCGCCGCTGAGTTTTGCAAGTCTTTCTTGTAATTTTTCTCTGTCATAATCACTTGTTGTTTCTTCAATTTCTTTTTTAATTTGGTTAATTCTTGCTTCGATTGAAGCTTTATCGCCTTTTCCATCCACAATTGTGGTATTTTCTTTATCTACTACCACTCTTCCAGCCTGTCCTAAGTCTTGAAGGGTTGCACCTTCAAGTGTTCTACCAAGCTCTTCGCTGATTACCTGTCCGCCTGTTAGAATTGCAATATCTTGAAGCATAGCTTTTCTTCTGTCACCAAATCCAGGAGCTTTGACAGCAACTACGTTTAACACTCCTCTTAATTTGTTAACAACGAGTGTTGCCAATGCTTCACCTTCAATATCTTCGGCAATAATTAATAATGGTTTATTTCCAGTTTGAACCATTTTTTCAAGTAATGGCAATAAATCTTTCATATTGGAAATTTTTTTGTCATATAATAAAATATACGCATCTTCATATTCAGCCACCATTTTATCGGCATTTGTTACAAAATAAGGGCTTAAATAACCTCTGTCAAACTGCATACCTTCAACCACTTCAAGTTCATCTTGAAGCGATTTTCCTTCTTCAACAGTGATAACACCGTCTTTTCCGACTTTATCCATTGCTTCTGCAATAAGCTCACCTATTTTTTTATCATTGTTTGCTGAAATTGTTGCGACTTGAGCGATTTGTTCTTTATTTTCTACAGGTTTGCTCATTTTTTTAAGTTCGGCGATAATCGCTTCTACCGCTTTGTCCATTCCTCTTTTAACTGCTATTGGGTTAGCGCCGGCAGTTATGTATTTTAAACCTTCTTTAAAGATTGCATGTGCCAAAACTGTTGCTGTTGTTGTTCCATCACCCGCTTCATCGGCAGTTTTGCTTGCAACTTCTTTTACAAGCTGAGCTCCCATGTTTTCCACTGGATCTTTTAGTTCTACTTCTTTAGCTACACTTACACCGTCTTTTGTGATATGAGGTGCTCCGAAACTTCTTTGAAGCAAAACATTTCTTCCTTTTGGACCCATTGTAACTCTAACTGCATCTGCAAGTTTTTCAACACCTTTTAATAATTCGTTTCTTGCTGCATCTGAATATATTATATTTTTTGCCATGCTCCCCTCCTTATTCTATTTTTCCAAGAATATCGTCGGTATTTAATACCAAATATTCTTTTGAGTCAATTGTAATTTCTGTACCTGCATATTTTGCAAACACTACTGTATCACCTACGTTTATTGGCAGGTTTTCATCTTCTTCCACTTCTTTGGAAATAGCAACCACTTTTCCTTCAAGCGGTTTTTCTTTTGCATTGTCCGGAATAATAATTCCGCTTGCTGTTTTTGATTCTTCTTCAACTCTTTCAATTAGAACTCTTAAGCCTATAGGTCTAAACATTTCCGCCTCCTTTTAGCAGTTATTTTGTTTAACTGACGAAATTATATAAAAAAAGAAAGAAAAAGTCAAGAAAATTATTTAAATTTTTAAGAAATGTTTAGTTAATTAGACTAAGGTATTTTATGAAGAAATCATTAAATTAGGTAAAAACAGTGAAATTTGAGGAATATATGTAATTAATATCAGTCCAATTAATATAACTATAAACCAAGGAATTACAGATTTAACCACTTCTTTTATCGGAAGGGAAGTAATTCCGCTTGCTACAAACAGATTAAGCCCTACAGGAGGTGTCAGCATTCCGAGTTCCATATTTATTGTAATTATTACACCAAAATGAATAGGGTTTATTCCAAGCAGTTTTGCAACCGGTAAAAGCAGGGGAACCATTATCATAATAATAGAACTCGGTTCCATGAAATTACCCGCTATAAGCAATAATATATTTACGGCAATTAAAAATCCTATTTTTCCAAGATGCATACTTACTACCCAGTTGCTTAACATTTGCGGAATATTCTCGAGAGTCAGAAAATATGCAAATACGGAAGCATTTGCAATAATAAACATTATCATAGCACTTGTTGCGGCGCTGTCTAAAAACACTGTTTTTAATTCTTTAATATTAATGTCTTTATAAATAAAAATCGCTATAAAAAGTGCCCAGACAGCCGAAACGGCAGCGGCTTCTGTAGGAGTAAATATTCCGCCGTAAATCCCTCCTATAATAATGACAATAGTCATTAAAGCCCAAAAAGCTTCTTTAAATTTTTCCCATCTCTCACGCCAGCTTGCAGGGGCGGTTTTTTTAAACCCAAGCCTTTTTGCTCCGAAATATGTAACGGCTATTAACATAAAACCTATTAAAAGACCCGGAATTATTCCGGCAATAAAGAGTTTTCCAATGCTTTGTTCCGCAGTTACCCCGTAAATAATCATAACGATACTCGGCGGTATTAAAATTCCAAGGGACCCGCTTGCCGTAATTGTCCCCACGGCGTAAGATTTGGGATAACCGGCGGCTGTTATCGCACCGAACATTATAGAACCGATTGCTGCGACAGTGGCAGGGGATGAGCCTGAAACAGCTGCGAAAATAATGCTTGAAAAAATTGCTGCAATAGGAAGTCCGCCCGGAAGATGGCCTACAAAAGCTTTTGCAAAATCCACTATTCTTTTTGCGCTCCCACCTTTACTTAATATATTTCCGGCCAAAATAAACATGGGAATAGCCATAAGTGCATATTTATCCAGCTTTGAAAACAGTGCACTGGCAAGGTCTATTAAAGATTCTTTTCCTTCGAAAATATATGAAGTTATAAAAGTTGAGGCTCCGAGTGCCACTGCGACAGGGGTGCTTAAAATAAGGAATATAAAAAATATCCCAAAAAGAGTCAACGCCACGCTCATATATTTTCTCCAAGATTTAATTTTGTTTCTTCAATAATCATTTCATGCTCGCTAACCTGTTTAATATCATCAGAAGGGGTTTTAATAAGTTCAATTATTTTTTGTGAAACTCTTATTGATGCGCTTAAAAAAGCAAGAGGCAGGGCAATATAAGGTATCCACATAGGGATATTTAAATCAATGCTGATTTCGCCGCTGGCCTTTAATCCTAAGTCCGGGTCAAAAATAAACAAATAGCCAAAATAAGCCACAGCCAGTAAATAAATAAGAGTAATTAATTTTGCCAAAATAATTGTATATTTTGCTAAGATGGAAGGCAGAACATCTACCAATAATGTAACTTTAATATGAATTTCTTTTCTAAAACCGTATGCCGCCCCAAAAAGGGCAGACCATATAAAAAGATAGTTGGTCAGTTCAAACGCCCAGTCTATTCCCTGATGAAACATAAACCTTGCAATTACGTTTATAAAAGCTAAAAAAACACCTGCCGAAATTCCAAACGAAGCAATAAATTCATTTGTTAATCCTACACTAATATCAATCCATTTTAAGAATTTCATTCACCCGCTTTAATCGCTTTTTCAATTAAATCTTTTCCGATAGTGCCGTAAAATTTTGGATAAATGGCTCTTAATTTTTCCTCCCAGAGTTTTCTCTGCCCAGGCGTTAATGTATCGATTTCAAGTTTTCCTGTTTTTTTTGCATATTCTTGAATCTTTGCAAGCTGTGAATCATTAAGCTGTTTTGCCCAGATTCTTTCTTTTGCAGTGGCTTCTTTGAAGGCTTCTTTTACAACAGCTTTTAAATTATCAGGCAGTTTTTTCCAGAATGCTTTGCTCATTACTACCATATATCCCAAATATCCGTGATTAGATAAAGTCATATATCTTTGAACCTCATAAAATTTTTTTGTATATATATTTGAAATTGTATTTTCCTGTCCGTCAACCACTCCTTGTTGAAGAGCTGAATATACTTCACTGAAAGGAAGTACTACTGGAATCGCTCCAAGAGCCTTAAATTGTTCAATTAACACTTTTGAACTCATGACCCTGAATTTTAACCCTTTGCAGTCTTCAGGTTTTATTAAAGGCCTTTTTGAATCACTTATCTGTTTGAATCCGTTATCCCAGTAACCAAGGGCTACATATCCTTTTTTTGTAACCATATTTAAAAGTTTTTGTCCTACTTCTCCGTCAAGAACTTTATGTAAATGATTGTCATTTTTAAACAGAAACGGTAAATCAAATAAAGCAAGCTGGGGAACAAGCCCTGTAAATTTTGAAAAACTAGGGGCCGCCATTTGTACGGCATTAAATTTCATTTTTCTAAGAACAACTTTATCCCCGCACAACTGAGCATTGGGATAAACTTCAACTTTTATTTTTCCATGACTTAACGCTTCAACCCTTTTTGCAAAATAATTGGCCGCTTTTCCTTTAGGTGTATCAGGTGATACAACGTGTGAAAATTTAATAACATAATCTGCCGCAAATGAAAAACTTGCAATTAACGCTGCACTTAATAATCCTTTTAGCAATTTCATTTTTTCTCCTTTTTTTAGTATTATATCATTTATAGGTTTATCAAATGTTTTTATTAAAATAAAATTAATGTATTGTTACTATGTGTAACAAAATTTATTTTTATATTGACAAACTTTATTTATTTTTTTATAATTTCACTCCTGCAGAAGGTGAGGTAGCTCAGCTGGTCAGAGCGCCGGTCTCATAAGCCGGAGGTCGAGAGTTCAAGTCTCTCCCTCACTACCAATGAAATCCCCGAAAAATACGATGTTTGATAAAAAATATAAAAAATTAATTGACATATGTTAAATTTAGTATTATAATTATTAAAAAAAGAGGTGTTGTGTTTAATATCAAAAAAATGCCTTTTATTAATAAAATAAAAAATAAAGAAACAAATTATACCCTGAAATTATTGGACAGGTATGATTATCCGGATGATATAAAAGAACTGGTTTATGATTTTATTAAAACTTCATCTCATTCCGAACTTCAAAGGTTTGTAAATTCCCAAAACATATTTAAATTCTCCCCCAATATCGATATAACTGAAGATTTTGATAAATTAAAAGAAAAATTAGCCTACGAATTAAACGAACAACTCATTAAACTCGCTTTTTGATATAATTTTAAAAAAAGGCGATTTGTGGTTTTAGCTTTAAAATACAGGCCCAAAAGATTTGAAGAAGTGGTGGGTCAGGATGCCATAATAAAAACTCTTGTAAATTCTCTCGATAAAAAAAGATTAGCCCACGCATATCTGTTTTCAGGACTCAGAGGGACGGGAAAAACATCGACCGCTAGGATTTTTGCAAAAGCGCTTGAATGCGATAAAGGTCCTACGTCTAACCCTTGCGAAATATGCGAAAACTGTGTAATGGCCAATGAAAACAGACATATCGACATTATTGAAATGGATGCGGCAAGCAACAGAAAAATAGAAGATATCAGGGAACTCATTGAACATACAAAATATAAACCGACTTACGGAAAATATAAAATTTTTATAATTGATGAAATTCATATGCTTACAAACGAAGCTTTTAACGCACTTCTTAAAACCCTTGAGGAACCGCCTGAATATGTAAAATTTATTATGGCGACCACAGACCCTTTAAAACTTCCCGCTACAATTTTAAGCAGGGTTCAGCATTTCAGATTTAATAAAATAAACGAAAAACTTATAGAAAATTATTTGATTAAAATTTTGAGCATTGAAAATGTAGAATTTGAAAATGAAGCTTTGAGGCTACTTATAAAATCCGCAAAAGGTTCCATCAGGGATTCACTGACTCTGCTTGATCAGGCCATTGCATATTCAAAAGGTAAAATAGATACCCAAAGCGTTGTGGAAATGCTTGGGGTTATAAATCCGGAAATTATTTCAAAAATATTTGAAAGCATATTAAAAGAAGATAAAAAAGAGGTAAAAAATTTAGTAGAGAAAATAAAAGATTATGATATCGAATCCATTTTGGATGAGGTTATTTTATATGTAAAAGATGCGGTGTTTAATTCAACTCTTCCTCTTGTAACGGCAGGCAGATTTTTAAATATTATTTCCGATGCGAGGGAACTTATAAAATACAATACCGATAACGAATTTGTATTGCTTTTAATGTTTTTTAGAATGATTGAAGCTATAAAGCCTCATAAAATAGATGATTTAATACAAAATTTAGAACAAAAAATAGATGTCAGAGCATATGAGCCGAAAATCGAACAAAAAGAAGATTTATTTAAAACTTTAATTAAAAAAATAAAAGAAAGAGACATTGATTTGGGGGTCTGTTTTGAAACAAGCGTGAAATTTATCTCTTTTGAAAACGGTGTAATTACATGGGAGAGCTGTCCGGATGAAAACTGTAAAAATATGTTTAAAAGATTTTTTTCACCTGTAATCAGGCCTTTGATTAACGAAATTTTCGGTATCGGGGTAAAAATAGAGCCAATTAGATGCGAAAAAAAAAATGAAAAAAAAAATGAAATAAATAATGTAAAAAAGCCAAAAGAAGTTAAAAATATTTTTTCAAAAACAGATGATGTTATAAATAAAGTCAGGGAAATATTCGGAAGCGATGTTGAAATAACGAAAATCAATCATCAATAAGTTTTAATTTACCTTCTTTTAATTCAAATTCATTAAAATCGTTTGCCACAAAAGCAATTCCGTTGTAATATTTTTTAAGTTCATTTAAAATAGGTTCATTTGTCTGATATCGTGGAGATATATGCGTAGCTATGAGGTTTTTTACATTATATTTTTGGGCAGTTTCCGCCAGATTTTTTGCGGTTGTGTGCATATATTGTGTTTGCATATTATCAAAAACTGCCTGTGTATATGTGCTTTCATGAATCAGTAAATCAAGATTTTCAAGATAAGGGCATAAAATCTCCGGCTGGGCATTGTCTCCGGCTATAATGATTTTTTGTCCTAAAACAGGTTTAAGCAGATAATCTTCAGCCCTAAATATTTTACCTTCAAATTCTACATCTTTTCCTTTTTTAATCTCTCCATATAATGCACACGGTTTTAATCCATCATTTATAAGTTTTTCCTGGTTTATTTTATTTGATTTATCATTTTCTTTTATGTAATAGGCAAAACATTCAACAGAATGCATTAAAGGTAAAACCTTTAGCTTAAATTTATCAAAAGCCATTTCAGCCCCGGCGTATATTTCATTAATATTAAGCTCATATCCTAAATGTTCATAACTTATATCTACCACAGATGAAATTAACTTTTTTAATCCTTTAGGTCCGTAAATTGTAAGAGGTTTAGTGATTTTATCAAGCATTCTCGAAGTTATAAGACCAAATAGCCCATATACATGATCACCATGAAGATGTGTTATAAAAATTGTATCAAGCTTTGCACTGCTGAGTCTTGATTTTAATATCTGATGCTGCGTGGCTTCTCCACAGTCAAACAGATACCATTTATTATCATTTTCAAATTCCATTGCAAGCCCTGAGACATTTCTTTGTTTTGTAGGCCTTCCAGCACTTGTACCAAAAAATAAAAATTTCAAGCTATGGCGGAGAGTGTGGGATTCGAACCCACGGTGGGCGTTAACCCACACACGCGTTCCAGGCGTGCGCCTTCAACCACTCGGCCAACTCTCCAAGGAATAAAATTATATCAAATATATCAATAATCTTTTTTAATTTATTTAAAATGCTTTCCAAAATAATTTCATCATCTTTTGAAGGCGCTTTAATGATTTCTTTTTTTTCGTTATTATAAATAATTGATATATTTTCATTATAGTTAGAAATAGATTTTATGTTTTTTTCGCTGGCCATTATTTTTATTTTAATTTTTTCTAAAAAGTTTTGTGTTGGTTTGTCTGTTTTTCCGAATCTGTCGATTATTTCTTTTTCTATTTCATACACTTTTTTTGTTGTTTTTGCAAGAGAAAGTCTTCTGTATAATTCAAGTCTTAGTCTGTCTTCTTTAATAATTTCCGGGCTTAGATACGCATTGATACTCAGTTTTATTTCTGTTTCATTTTGTTCTTTTGTTTCCCCGCTTAATTCTTTTAAAGTATTTTCCAGCATTTTAATATACATAGCATATCCGATGCCTTTTATCTGTCCGGACTGTTCAGCTCCTAAAATATTTCCTCCTCCTCTTATTTCTAAGTCTCTCAAAGCTAAAATACTTCCGCTTCCGAGAAATGAATTCTCTTCAAGGGCAATGAGTCTTTTTTTGGCATCTTCACTTAATTCCTCTTTGTTTTTTACAAGAAAATATGCGTATCCTTCATGCTTTCCTCTGCCGACCCTTCCTCTTATCTGGTGCAAATCCGCTATTCCGAATCTGTCTGCATTTTCTACAATTACTGTATTTACATTGGGAATGTGAATTCCACTTTCTACTATTGTAGTAGTTAAGGCTAAATCATATTTTTTGTTTATAAAATCAATGAGTCCTTTTTCTATCTGGTTTGGGGTCAGTTTGGCATGTAGTGTTAAAATTCTTAAATTTGGCAGAATATTTTGAATTTCTTCTTTTTTGTGTTCAATATAGGCAATGTTATTATATATATAAAAAATCTGCCCTCCACGTCTTATTTCTCTTAGAATCGCTTCTTTTATAACATTTTCATCCCACTCTTTTACAAATGTTTTTGTGTTTTGTTTTCCCTTTGGGGCGGTTTCTAATGTGCTTAAATCTTTTACTTTACTCAGTGCCATATTAAGGCTTCTGGGAATTGGGGTTGCTGACATATAAAGCGTATGAATATTTTCGGCAAAAGTTTTTAATTTTTCTTTTTGTTTTACGCCGAATTTATGTTCTTCGTCAATAATTACAAGGCCCAGGTTTTTATATTCCACATTTAACCCTGCATGGGTTGAAATTAAAATATTAATTTTGCCTTTTTTGACACTCTCTAAAATTTCTTTTTTTTCTTTTGCTGAAGTAAATCTGTCGAGTTTTGCTATTTTTATTTCCGGATAGTCAACAAATCTTTCTTTAAAGCTTTGATAATGCTGGTTTGTAAGAATTGTGGTAGGGGATATTACAGCAACCTGATAATTATTTTTTGCAATAATAAAACTTGCAACCATTGCGACTTCCGTTTTACCAAATCCCACATCGCCGCTTAATAATCTATCCATTATTTTTGTTTTAAAATCATTAATAATTTCTTCAATAGCTTTTTTCTGGTCAGGTGTATGGATAAAAGGCGCTTTTTTTATAAATTCATAAACTCCTTTGAAATCAAGCGGCATAGGGCTTAAGAGATGCCTTTTGGCAGAAATTTTAATAATATCGGCAGCCATTGAAAATATTTTTTCTTTAATTTTCTCTCTTTTTTTAGAAAAAGAGCTTTTTCCAAGTTTATCGAGCTGAGGCATCACCCCTCCAGGGGCGATATATTTTTCTAATAAATTCAAGTTTTCCACAGGCAAAAGCAGTTTATCATCATTTGCATAAAGAATTTCGGCAAATTCACTGACTTTTCCTAAAACTTCCATTTTTCTAAGTCCCATAAATTTGCCGATACCGTGGTTTTCGTGAACGACAAAATCGCCTTTTTTAAGTTCATCCAAAGCAAGGGTGATTCTTTTTTTCTTTTCAAATTCGGGCGAGTTTAAAGAGATTATGGTTTTATCAGGGCATTTTATATTGATTAGGCAATCGCTTTTTATCCATCTTACAACAGGCGCTTTTAATTTTACGAAATCATATAAATTGTATTCTTTTAAGAAAACTTCATTTTTAGCAATTATTTCCAATGGAGTTTTTTCATTATATAACTGTCAATTATTCAATTTTTCACTTTTAATTTTTCATTTATATCAATGCATTTTCCGTTTGGGATAATTTTTGCATTAAAGAAAGCCTGGTTAAATTCTTTGTAAAACTCTTTATATTCTTCAATCTCCTGGGTCAAATCTTTTATTAAAACAAAATCATTTAAATAATCTCTTTCAAGATACCAAAATCCGAGGGAGGAAAAATCTTTATAAAATGTTGAAAACTCGCTATTTTGACACTTTTGCAAAATTTCATTATATTCTTTTTCATCAAGTGCGGCGATTGCTGGGATAATTGAAAACTTTTCAATCTCTTCAATGCTTTTTTGGGTAATTTCATCAAATGTTCGTATACTTTCTATTTGGGTGTCAAAAAGGGAAATTCTTATCGGCTTTTCACTGTTTATCGGCCAAATGTCAAAAATATCACCCCTAAAACTGGCTTCACCTTTTTCGCTTACTATATCTACTCTCTCATATCCCCAATAAATGATTTTTTCTTTTAATTTTTCAAATTCTATTTCATCCCCAAATTCAAGGGTTATTGATTTATAATATTTTTTAAGAGGGAGTTTTTTTAAAATAGTGGAATAGGGTGAGATAAAATAGGCATTTTCATTATAATATTTAAACAATGCATTATTAAGTTCAAATATTTCATTTCTGAAACTTCTTAAATCGTCCCCAAAACCGGCTCTGAAATCCGGAAAAACAGAATAGAGGATATTCAAATATTTAAAAACTTCACCTGTTAAGAGCGCTTCTTTTAAATTTCCTGTGATTATATTTTTTTTGTTTTTTTGTAAAAATTCATAAACTTTTGCCTGCAAATTTTCTCCTTAAAAACTCTTCCACTACCGAAAAACTCCCGAATACCAGCATGGGTTTTTGTATCTGTTTAAAATCTTCTATTTCAATGCCCAGATTATTTGCAACTTTTTTTATTTTCTCTTTATACTCAATTCTTTCGTTTTTTACATCAATTAAATAAAGTTTATTTATTTTGGGTTTTAAAATTGTTAAAATCTTTTTATAATCTTTATCTTTATAGGTGTTATAAACCAAATTTACTTTTTTAGTCAAAGTATTTACAATAGCCTTTGCAGCAAGAGGATTGTGACCTACATCAATAAAAAGGTTTTTTTCAATTTCCTGCATTCTGCCAGGAAGTATTAAATCATTTATATCATTGATGCTAAAAGGTATGTTTTCTTTTTTTAAAAAACTCATAGCAAGCAGATAATTATCAAAAAGAAATTCAGCAAATTTAAAATCTTTTTTCATTTTTTCTGTTTCATTTTTTTCGAAAAACTCCAAATAATCATATATTTTGGCATTTGGTTTTAACTCCATTTTCCATTATCCAGTTTCAATTTTATTAATCTGTTTCCCGATTATCGCCTCTTTTTCAATAGCGTTTAATTTTGTGGTTGCTATTTCTTTAATTGAATTTCCCAAAAAATTTTGATGGTCATAATCAATTGGAGTAATTAATGTTATTTTTTTATCAAAAACTGCTGTTGCGTCAAATTCTCCCCCAAGGCCTGCTTCCATTATTACAAAATCAAGTCCTTCAAAGGCTATGGCCGCTAAAAGAGTGGTATACTCAAAATAACTTAGAGATTCGCTGACTTTCTCAGGCAATAGTTTTTGAAGGCGTGAGTGGGCGATTTCGAGATCTTCATCATCAATATCTTTTCCATTTATCCAAATTCTCTCATTAAATTTTAAAATATGAGGAGATGTATAATGCCCTACGCTGTAACCTTTTTTTAAAAGGGTATGGGCCAAAAATCTGCCGGTTGAGCCTTTTCCGTTTGTCCCTATTATATGAATTACAGGTTTTAAATTGATATTATTTTTTATTAAATTAAAAGCTTTTGGCATTCTTTTTAGATCTATTTCTTTGTAAAAAAGAGGTTTTTTTTCTAAAAATTTATTTAATTTACTACTCACCACTCACCACTTACTATTATTTGCATTTATCCTCTGCACAGATTCTGTTTCTTCCGCTGTTTTTTGCCAAGTAAAGTCTTTCATCTGCTTTTTTTAACACTTCTTCTTTTGAATTAACCTCTTTTCTCTCAGTGACTCCTCCTGATATTGTTATAGGAATTCTTGTGTTTTTATACATAAATTTTGTTTTTTGTACAATTTCTCTTAACTTTTTGGCAAATTTATAAGCACCGTTTTTATCTGTATTTGGCAAAATTGCAACAAATTCTTCCCCTCCAAATCTTCCTATCATATCTATATCTCTCGCATATCTTTTAAACAGCAGTCCGAGCGATTTTAAAATAACATCTCCGGCATCATGTCCGTATGTATCGTTTACATTTTTAAAATGGTCTATATCAAAAAAAACAACAGAATAATTGGTGTTATATCTGTTATAGGCCGATTCATTTTTTTTAAGCTCGTCTTCTATGGCTTTTTTGTTGGCGATGTTTGTCAGATAATCGGTTTTTATTTCGGTGGCGAGTTTTTTAAGTTTTCCTTCAAGAAAGTGAATTTTTTCTTTTAATTTTTTAATTTCTTCATCCTCTTTTTTAATTTCACAGTGAAAATTATTAAGTTCACCGTCAATGGATTTTGCTATATTTATCAGCTTTTGTTTAATGCTCTCAAAATTTTCCGCATCATGTCTCCAGTTTTGAATTTCCACTGTAATATTTTTTATTTCATTTGAAGAATCATCTGTTTTTTTAAGTATTTTTAATATTTTAATGGAAAGTCTTTCAGCAATTTTATCCAAATCTTTAATTTTTCTTTTTAACTCTTCTTTGTCAAGTTTTATTCTTTTATTCGTAAGAATTTTTAAATCTTCGGCAAACGCTTTTGTATAAATAAAAGACGGATCGTTTTTTAACTGTCTTTTAATCATTGCAATTTCATCATTCATGAAAGGGGCATAACTTGGTGAGAGTGTATAAATTATGGAATCAACCAAAAAATCGAGTTTTGGCATTTCCTCAAACTTTTCTAACAGAGCTTCTGTAATTTCTATACAGTCTTCATTTTCAACGCCTGTTATATGTTTGGCTTTTTGAATAACCCTGTTATCAAATTTATCCAAAAAATCAATCCATTCTTCCCGTAGATTTGAAAACTCTTTTTTTGTTAAATTAGGATTTAAAAAATCGAGATGTTTTATGGCAATATGTCTGCTTTTGGCAAAAGGTAAAACAACAATAACATCAAGAACCCTTTTGGTATATAAAAAAAGCTCTTCAAGGCTCTGTTTTTCTTTTTGGGGATTTATTCTGTTGAGATAATTTATTAAAAATAAAATAAGTTCATCCAAATTTCTGATATTGTAATTTTTGGCTATAATCTGATATTTTTTATCCAGTTTTGCTATATATTTTGAAATTTTATTACACTCTTCAATAATAACCTTGTGTTTTTTGGCCGCTTTGCAGAATTCTTCTTCATATTCGCCTGGGGTAAAAACATAACCTTTTGATTTAAATTTTAAAAGGGCTTCTTTTGCTATTTCGTTAATGTTCATTGATTCCGTCCTTTGTTATCAGGGCAATTAGTTTATTTAATGCATTAATAGAGGCTTTTTTAAAAGCGTTTAATTTAATCTGGTCGTTTATAACGCTGTTGGGCGATGTGGCAAAGTCATAAGTCCCGTTTACGCTGTAAGTTCTTTTTTTATTGTTTTTGTCGGTTATATCTGCCTGAAGTGTTACCGAACTTCTGTAAAGAATCGGATAACCGTTTTTGTCATAATCCAGAGGGTCAAGAGAACACGAAACAATTGAAAGAGTAATTGTCGTATTTGAATTTTGATTGGATATGTTTGAACCAAAAAGTGTATAAACGGCTTCATTCAGGGCGTCTTTTAAAAAAACGTTTTCCTGCGGCTGCTTAACGTCAATATCAACAACAACATCAATGTTTTTTCCTATTATTTTTTTTTGATAAACGCTGCTCGGTTTGTATCCGCAGCCTATTAAAAAAATGAAAAATGTAAAATAAAAAATGTAAAATAAATATTTTTTGATTGCTTATCCTTTTATTACAAAATTTATCATTCTTTTTGGCACAAAAATTTCTTTAATAATTTCTTTTCCTTCAATATATTTTTTAACCGCATTTTTGGCTGTGTTTAGAATTTCTTCTTTGTTTGCATCTGTGTTTACGGTAATTTCGGCTCTTTTCTTACCGTTTACACTTACCGGATAATGTATTTCATCTTTAATTAAAGCATTTTCGTCAATTTTAATTTCTTTAAAATTGTTTCTGTTGAATAAATTTTGGCTGATTTCACTGGCTATGTGAGGGACAATAGGTTCCAATACATTCATTAATATCCAGTAACCTTCCGTATAAACATCAATGTTCTCTATTTTATTTAATGCGTTTTAAAACTTTCCTATTGACAGCTTGTCGATTAATGTATTAAAAGCGAATGTTTTTTTGTATGTTTCTTTTGCTTTTTTTAATGTTTCATATACTTTTCTTCTTGCTTCTTTTTCCTCTTTTGTCAGTTTATTTGTGTCAATTTTAGGGATTGTGTCGGTTTTTTTGCATTTTTGAGAATTTATATATAACCTGTTTAAAAATCTGTATGCGCCCTCAACCCCGCTGTCGCTCCATTCCAGCTCCTGCTCAGGCGGAGCGGCAAAAAGAATAAAAAGCCTTGCAGTGTCGGCTCCGTATTTTTTAATAATATCATCAGGGTCTACCACATTGCCTTTTGATTTAGACATTTTAGAACCGTCTTTTAATACCATTCCCTGAGTTAACAGTCTTGCAAAACACTTACGTATCCTAAATCCCTGAGAGCTTTTGTAAAAAACCTTGCATAAAGTAAGTGTAAAATGGCATGTTCTATTCCCCCTATATACTGGTCTACCGGCATCCAGTAGTTTTCGTCTTCTTTCCTGAAAGGAACATCTTTGAATTTTCTAAAATCACTTACATATCTAAACTGATACCAGCTGCTCTCAACAAATGTATCCATTGTGTCTGTTTCACGTATTGCCTCGCCTCCGCATTTAGGACACTTTGTATATTTCCAGGTAGGATGTGTTTCAAGAGGATTGCCGCTTCCTGTGATTTCCACATCCTCAGGAAGTGTAATCGGAAGGTTTTCTATTTTTTCAGGAACTATCCCGCATTTTGGACATTTTACAAACGGAAGAGGGGCACCCCAGTATCTTTGACGGCTTATTCCCCAGTCTCTAAGACGGTAATTTGTAACTTTTTTACCGATTCCAAGCTCTTCGAATTTTTTAATAATAGCTTCTTTTGCCTTGGTGTTTAACACTCCGCTAAATTCGCCGCTGTTTATTAAAATTCCCTCACCTGTATAGGCTTTGCTTTTATCAAGTTCCCCGTTTAGAGGTTTAATAACCCATTTAATCGGAAGATTAAATTTTGTGGCAAATTCAAAATCCCTTTCATCATGGGCAGGAACCGCCATTACAGCACCGCTTCCGTATTCAACCAAAACAAAATTCGCCACCCATACCGGTATTTTTTCGCCGGTTAGCGGATGAAGCACGTCAATTCCGAGATAACATCCGTCTTTTTGCATAGACTGTCTCTCTTTAGGTAAAATGCTTCTTATTTCCCTTACCTTTTTTTCTGTTTTTTCATCCAACAATCCGTTTTCGAGCATATAATCAATTATAGGATGTTCAGGGGCTAGGGCAGAGTAGGTTATTCCGTAAATTGTATCGGGTCTTGTTGTAAAAACTTCGTATCCGTCAAATTTATTGTTAAGTTTTTCTTTGCTGTTTTGCGTCAGGTTAAATTTAAATTCAAGCCCTGTGGATTTTCCAATCCAGTTTTTCTGCATGGTGAGAACTCTTTCAGGCCAGCCGTCTTTTATTTTTTCCATATCGTTTAGCAGTTCTTCGGCATATTTTGTAATTTTGATATACCATCCCGGAAGTTCTTTTATTTCTATTGGGTTGTCGCATCTCCAGCAGCATCCGTCAATCACCTGCTCATTTGCCAATACTGTATGGCACGTTTCGCACCAGTTTACCTTTTGTGTACGTCTTTCAAGCAGGCCGTTTTCATAAAATTTAATAATAAATTCCTGCTCCCACCTTGTATATTCCGGGTCACTTGTGGCAAATTCCCTTGTTTTTGAAAAAGAAAGACCTAAAGAAGCTAATTCTTTTCTCATATAATCAATATTTTCATATGTCCATTTTTTAGGATGGACTTTATGTTTAATGGCCGCATTTTCAGCCGGCATTCCAAAACTGTCCCATCCTATCGGATGAAGTACGTTAAATCCGGATTTTCTGTAGTATCTGGCCAGTGCGTCGCCTATGGTGTAGTTTCTTACATGTCCCATATGTATTCTTCCGCTCGGGTACGGGAACATACTTAAAATATATTTTTTTGGCAGATTTTTATTTTCTTTCGGCTCGAATGCTTTTTCATCATCCCAGATTTTTTGCCATTTTTTTTCTATAACAGCTGGATTATATTGCATCAATTCTCCTTTTAATACTTTTTTACTATTCACAATTTACCACTCACTATCCACCACTCACAACTCACTAATTCATAACTCATAACTCATAACTCACCATCCAATCTATTATGTTTTGGCTATTTCTATAAAACTTAGAATTATCGTTACAATATTGGCTATTAATGCACCTATCGCCATTGCGTAAGCGGCATCCAAATCATTTTTTATTTCAAGATAAATAAAAGCCGGAATCAAATGTAAATCCGCTACTAAACTTGCCGCAAACAGTTCTGCTGCAACTATGTTTTTTACACCTATTTTCAAAATAGTCGATATCAGGTTTAAACTCAGAGCTATAAAAAGGGCCACTTTATTATGGTCATATAAAAAACCGGCAACACTTGTAAGACTCATTAATTGAAAAAACACATATATTACTTTTCCCCAGTCCATTATTGCCCTTTATATTAATTATCAATTATCAATCATGGCCGTTTTTTAAACAGCCAGATGAGTAAGCTCATTTTATATTTCTCACTACTCACCATTCACCACTCACTTTTTTTATACAACTCCGCCCTGATACATCTGGCGCATTTTTTCTTTTTCTCTTTTTCTTTTTTCAATTTCGGCAAGTCTTTTTCTGTAATCGTCAATTTTAAATCCGAGCCAGATAAGAAGCGGAGAGGCTATAAAAATAGAACTGTATGTACCTACTATAATTCCCACTAAAAGAGTGAAACTAAAAGGTCTTATAATTTCTCCTCCGAATAAGAAGAGTGTAAGTACAACAAAGAAAGTTGTTAGTGAAGTTAAAACAGTTCTTGAGAGCGTTTTAGATACCGCTTCATTAATAAGCGCCGCCAAATCATTTACTTTTGAATCTCTGACCTGCTCTCTGATTCTGTCGAATACCACTATCGTATCGTTAAGAGAATATCCCATAAGCGTTAAAATGGCCGCCAATACGTCAAGATTTGTTTCTATATGAAAAAAACTTACAGCCCCGAGTGAAATTATTGTGTCATGAAAAAGTGCCAATACACTGGCCAGGGCAAAACGCCATTCAAACCTGAACGCTACATATATTAATATTCCTATTATGGAAAAAATAAATGCACTTATTCCCTTTTCTTTTAATTCATTTCCGACCTTGGCACCTACTATATCCACTCTTCTTATATCAACATTGCCAAGAGGTTTTTAAAAGAGTTTTTTATCTCTTTTCCCAGGGATTTTCGAACATCCCCCGAAACATCGTTAACACTGAGTCTTATTAAAATTTCTTTATTGCTTCCAAATGTTGTAATGCTAGGAGAAGGGAATTTTTTAGAGACTATTTTTCTAATTTCTCCTAAATCGGCAGGTTTATCAAATTTTACCTGAATTTCAATTCCGCCTTTAAAGTCTATCCCCCAGTTAAACCCTTTTATAAAAATAGAAAACAGACTAAGCATTATTAGAATAAGTGAAATTGAAATAAATAAATTTCTTTTTCCCATAAAATTGTAAATTTTATCTTGACTAAAAAGTTCCATTTTAAGCCTTCATTCCAAAGTGTTTTGGAGTAATTTTTTTACCGCCGGCAAGTATGTATCCCCAAATGCCGTGTGTTCCGAGAATAGCTGTGAGCATACTGGCCATTATCCCTAAAGCCATGGTAATTGCAAAACCTTTAATTGTTCCGGTTCCGTATGCAAAAAGGGCAATCGCCGCAATCAAAGTTGTGATATTTGCATCAATAATGGCGCTCATTGCATTTTTATATCCTCCTTCAACTGCAGTTTTTTTGTTTTTACCTTCGCGAATTAGCTCTCTTATTCTCTCATTTATAATTACATTTGCATCCACCGACATACCGACGGTTAATACAATACCGGCCATTCCAGGAAGTGTAAGCGTTGCGCCAAAAAGCGCCATTACGGCAATAATTAAAAACAGATTTACAATAAGCGCGATGTCTGCAATAATACCTGCAAGGTTATAATACCACGCCATAAATATAACAACTATTACAAATCCGCTTATCAGTGCAATCATCGATTTTTTAATACTGTCAGCCCCAAGACTTGCACCTACGCTTCTTTGCTCAAGCAGTACCACCGGTGCCGGAAGAGAGCCGCTTCTTAAAGCTATGGCAAGAACATGGGCTTCTTCAGGGCTTCCTACGGTTATCTGGCCGCTTCCTCCTCCTATTCTTTCTTGTATGACAGGTGCTGAATAGACTTTGTTATCCACTACAATTGCAAGTCTTTTCCCTACATTTTTACCTGTAAAATCCCCAAAAATCTGGGCGCCTTGTGAATTTAGCGTAAAGAAAATGGCGGGCTGGTTTGTTTTTTGTGTAAATCCAACGGTTGCGTCCGTAATCATACTTCCGTCAAGTACAGGAGGGGTTTTTAACAGATATTTTCTATCAGGGTTATCTTTGCTCGGAAGCAGTATATCTCCGTATTTTGCAGCGTCTTTTTTAGTTATGGCTTTATGCTCGTCATCAACGGCGTACAGCTCTAAATGTGCCGAAGTGGAAATCAGTTTTCTGACAGAATCTTTTTCTTTTTCAGTTTTTATTCCCGGAAGTTCCACCACAATTTTATCAATTCCCTGTTTTGTAACACTCGGTTCGGTTAAACCGAATGCATCAAGTCTGCTTCTTATTGTCTGAATTGCCTGATTTACGGCATCTTCTTTTGTTTTTTGAATTTCAGTCGGAGTTAGTTTAATAGTATATAAAACACTCTCTTTTTGAGGTTTTTTAATTATTTGAACACCTTTTAACTTTTTTAAAATTTTATCCATTTTAGCTTCGTCATCTTTGTCTATAAGTTCAAAACTTAAAGCGTCTTTTTTAACTTTCAAACTGTCTATAAATATTTCTTTTTTGTTTGTTATATATTTGATTGTGGATGCAAATGTTTTAATTTTGTTTTTAACGGCTTCATTCCCTTTTACACCCAAAACCAAATACATTCCTCCCTGTAAATCAAGGCCCAGATTGATTTTTGGATTTTTTCCTATAAATGAGGGAATGGTAAATGCCACTCCAAAAAAGGCGGCTAATATAAATATAACCAGTCTGTAATTAAGTTTTTTCATTTTTCAACTTCTAGTTTTCTAGCAACTGCTGCTTTATCTATTTTTACTTCAACACCATCGGCTATTTTGGCTTTGATAAAGCCTTCTTCGTTTTTTGCCACTTCTGCGATAATTCCGCCTGTTGTAACTATTTTGTCACCTTTTTTCAGTTCCGCCACCATTGCCTTATGCTTTTTTGCCTGTCTTTGTTGTGGTAAAATTACAAGCAAATAAAAAATTGCAAATAATATAATAAGAGGTAATAGCGATGCGACTAAACTCGGTTGGCCTGCTGCCGGTGCTGCTGCGTATAGAAAATTCATGTGTATCCTTTTTTAAGCGATATTTTAACACAAATTCTTTGATTGTGGCAACTCTAATATCTTTACCTGTTTATTTAAACTTTTTTATGCTTAAATTTGGAATTAATGATAATTTTTTTACAAAATTTATTTTTACATTTATTTTGCTTTTGGCTTTTATTTCTTTTTTTTATATCAAACATTCTTTTTTCCAAACAGGATTTTTTATAGGAATTTTTTGGTTTTATTGGATTAGTCTTAGTTTCAGGTATTATAATTTAAGTTTTTTAATCCCTTTGGTAATTTTTGCAATAGGTGTTTTTTACGGGGTTGTTTTTTGGATTATAAAAAAAACAGAAAATTTTATAAAAAACAGTTATATGAAAAAAATTTACTATATTTTAGTATTTACTTTTGCCTTTGATTATTTAGCACCTTTTACATTTGACTGGCTGAAACCAGAAATATTATTTGTTAATTCTTTTTTCGGGATAGATAAAATTACGCTTTTAATTTTTTTTGGCGCAATTTTGTTTTATGAAATAGATAAAAAATTTTTACTTTTACTTATTATTCCGCTTTTTTTTATAAATTATGATGTTCCGAAAATGCCAAAAATTAAAATTTATCTGGCCAGTACTTATGTACCCCAGAATTTAAAATGGAAAAAGTTTTATATTCCTGTTGAAATAAAAAATAACTTTAATTTAATTAATAAAGCCATTACAAATAATTATGAAGCGGTTGTTTTACCAGAGAGCGCATTCCCTCTGTTTTTGAATCTACATCAGGATTTAATGCAGAAATTAAAAAATTTGTCTCAAAAAATTGTAATCATTACAGGGGCGCTTCATTATGAAAACCGTAAGTTTTTCAATTCAACATATATTTTTGAAAACGGTAAAGTTACTATTCTTGATAAGCATCTTCTGGTCCCTTTTGGAGAATATATCCCTCTTCCTTTTTTTCAAAAAGAAATCAACCATCTGTTTTTTGCTGACAGCAGCGATTTTTCCGTAAGTAAGAAATTTGGAGAATTTAAAATAAAAAAATTTAAATTTATTAATGCCATATGTTATGAGTTAACAAGCGAAAATTTATACAAATTAAAACCGAATTATGTGATTGGTATGAGCAATTTGGCATGGTTTAACCCTTCAATTATGCCGAGTATCCAGGAAATGCTTATAAAAATTTATGCAAAAAAATATAAAAAGGTGGTTTTTCATTCCATAAACGGGTTTAGAAGTCAAATAATTCAATGAATGGAAAATGAAGTGAATAGTAGCTAAGAAAGCAAGTTATATACCAATTGAAAATGGAAAATAATTAAAATGTTGAAATAATGAAAGTTTTATATTTTTTAAAGTAACTAATTGAGAATTGATATAACTAATTGAAAAGAAATATTAAGATAATAGACTAATATATAGTGACAGACACTCATAATAAAATTAATTATTAAAAATTTTACATTTTTCATTGTCCATTTTCAATTGTTATGGCGGAGCCGACGGGACTCGAACCCGCGACCTCCGGCGTGACAGGCCGGCATTCTAACCAGCTAAACTACGGCTCCGTATGATAAAATATATGGTGGTCGCTGCAGGGCTCGAACCTGCGACCCCCAGCTTGTAAGGCTGGTGCTCTCCCAACTGAGCTAAGCGACCGTAAAGTTTTTTGGAGATTGGCGTCCCCAACGAGATTTGAACTCGTGTCGCCGCCGTGAAAGGGCGGTGTCCTAGACCTCTAGACGATGGGGACCAAGTGGTGACCCGTGTTGGATTCGAACCAACGGCCCTCTGCTTAAAAGGCAGATGCTCTACCGACTGAGCTAACGGGTCAGTCATTTGTGGAGTGAAATTATAAGAAAAAAATATTTGCTTGTCAAGAAAAAACAAAATAGGCACTGACTAAATAATGGAAAAGTAAAAATATGACAGCGTAGCGGAATTTAGCGAAAATTTTGCGTTTAAAAAATTGCACCGAGCCCTTAGGGCTGCAGGCGTATGAAGTGCAAGTTTGCACAAATTCATCGCCGTGCGAGCCTAAAAACGACAAGCAGTTGTCGTTTTATTAACGGCTCTCCTGTTTGCAATTTTTAGCAAAATTTGAGCGGTGCATTAGCAAAATGAAGCTCTGAAGCTGCCATATTTTTATCTTTGTAGTTATTTTTGTATATTATTACCATTTACTCAGTGCCACAAAATAATACGGGTAAAATAAAATTAAAGAGATTTGATTATTTCTATAATCTCTTTTTTGTCTATTTTATTTTTTTCACCTTTATAAATATTGGCTTCAAGTTTTTTTAATATTTCATCTATTTTTTTGTTCCCGGCAAAAGGAAGCAATAATTGAAAAAGCTCTTTATTGTCTGCTTTTTTGATTTGTTCATAAATATCTTTTTTTGGAAATTTTATTTTATATAAACTTAAACTTAACAGCAGTGTAATTAAAACCCCTAAAACAAAAGCGATTAATATTAAAATATAATTTGTTTTATATACAATTTTTGTTTTAATTTTTACCGGATGGGTGAAATTTTCTGTTTTTGGCAGATTTATCATAGAATTTTCTATTTTTATATATAAAGGGTTGCTTTTTACTTCTTTGAATTTTCGGTTAAATTCCAATAATGAAACGGGTGAGAGATTAATATCTTTTGGGCTTAACACGGTAAATTCTTTTTGATAAACGCCGCAAAGTCTGTTATTTATAATTTTTGTTTTCAATACAGGTTTTTTTTCATATATTGTGGCGTTTTTTATATTTAATTTGAAATTTTTCATATCATAAAAATCTCCGCATCCGCTTATTTTCAATGTTATATGAACGGGCGTGTTTGCAAGCGCTTCTTTTTTGTCAGCACTTAATGTTATGTTAAAATCGCCCCAGATACTGTTTTGGGGAATCGGTTTTACTTTTAATTTTACTTCATTTGATACTATTCTTTTATATCTGATAAAAGCGGCTGAAAAGAAAGGGTCATCAAACGGGTTTTCTTTTTGCAAAATTCCGATATTGGCCAGAATAGGCCCTATTTCAAAAATTCCGCTTTTTTGAGGTATTATCAAAAATTTATATTCGGTTATTTTATAATTGTTTTTAATAAAAGTTTTGCTGGAAATTTGATTTATTAAAAAATCCTGAAGTGTAGGCCTTTGAATCTGAATACTCTGCGGATTTGCATCAATATTTTGGGAAAATTTAATGGTTAATATCCTTCCTTCCCCTAAGAAACTTTCATTTTTGTCTAAACTGAGAGTCAAATCATAGTTTTTATCATTTGTTTTTTCCAATTTATGAACGGTAATTTTTATCGGCTTTGTATAAAAGGTTTTGCCGTCTACAATAACTTTAAAAGAAGGTATTGTTATATTTTTTAAAGGATAAAAAATATAACTTCTGGAAATTTGTGTGTTCATTTTTCCGTTTATAATAGTCACATTTTCACTCTTTGCGCTTCCCTGCACTTTATATGGTCCTATTTGCGCAATATCCGGCATTTTTACATTTTTACCTTCCGCCGTGATTGTGAAAATTACTTCATCGCCTTCGGATATGTCAGTTTTGTTTACGTTTACGTTTACGTTTACATTTGCAAAAAGTAAAACCGCTATTAATAAAATAAATTTTTTCATTTTAATCCTTTAGAGGTATTATTAAAGAATTGAAATTTAAATTTTTTAATGTTTTTTCATAAAATTTCATTCTTAAATCTGTTGTATTGTTTTCTTTTTTTTGTGTTTTCATTTTAGCATTTTTTAATGAATTTTTTTCTAAATCAGATTTTTGCTGCTTTTTTTGCAACGGATTTTTGTTTTTTGATTTATTTGATTTATTTTTTGTTTGTTTATGTTCGGGTTTGTTTTGTTTTTTACCGGTAGCGTTTTTTTTGTTTTTATTAAGGTCTTTATTTTGGGAACTGTGTTTTTTTTGAGAATTTTTATTGTTTGAATTATTGTTTTTTGATTTATTTTTTCTTTTTTTAAGCAGTTTTTCAATCAGTTTCAGATTATATTCGGCATCTTTGTCTTTTTTTAAATTAATGGCTTTTTTATACATTTCAACAGCTTTATTAAATTCTTTTAATCTGACATATGCGTTTCCTGAATTGTAATATTTCTCAAAAAGTAAATTTTTATCTTTTATTTTTGAATAGAGTGTCAATGCTTTTTTATAATTTTTCGCTTTGTAATAACTGTTTGCCGCATCTAAAAGGGCTTTATCGGAATGGATTTTTTCATATTCTTTAGCCGCTTTTATATATTCTTTGTTTTTAAAATAATTATTTGCCTTAAGAATATGAAAAAAATCAAATGCAAATAAAAATTTAAACATAATTAAAAATATAATTATTCTCATCTTCTGCCTTTAAAAAGAGCTAAAAATATGAATAAAATCCCCAAAAACAGAGGATAATAAAACAGCTCTTTTTTGTCTTTTATTTTTATCACTCTTTTTTTATTTATTGAATTTATCATACTAGAGAGATTTTTAATATCAGTGTTCAGATAACTTGCATAAACTATTCCTCCGTTTGTAATCATGGCAAAATTTTCCATTGCTTTGTTTTGCTGTTTGCCTATAAAATATATAAAAACCTTAAGGTTTTTATTTTTTGCTTCCTCCAAAGCTTTTTTCGAAGCCGTGCTGTTAGTAAAAATCACCAAAACTTTAGGATTTTTAAATTCGTCTACCGTTTTTATCAGATTATAAAAGTCTGGGTAAAAAGAGGTTTGTATTTTAGGAATGTGTTTTAAAAGATAAACAATCGAATTATAATCACTGCTTAAAGGAGAGAGTAGATAAACATCTTTATCGAATAAAAGAAGCGAGACTGGCTCATAATTTAAATATTTTACAAATTTTGAGAATTTGTTTTTTGCAAATTCCAAATTGTTGGGGTAAAAATCATTTTTTTGCATATGTTTGCTTATGTCCAGCCCTATTATTACATTTGTTTTCGGAAGTTTGACATTTATATAGCCGTTGTTTATCACAGGGCGGCAAAGTGCTGTAACCAACAGTAAAAAGGCAATTAAAAAGAAATAATTTTTTTGGGAATAAACGGTTATTTTTTTAAGTGTGTTTAATTTTCTGTGTTTTAAAAAAAGAGAAATAAAACTTAACAGTATTAATGCCCACGGGTTTAAAATTTCCATTTAAGCTGCCTTTTGTAAACCGTTATTAATAAAAATAAAATTCCCAAAAAGAGAGGGTATTCGAAATAATAAATTTTATTTATTATTGTTTTTAATAATATACTGCTTTTTTCGAGCCTGTTTATTGTTTCATAAACCTGTTTCAGTTCATCTTTTGAAAATACGTCAAAAAATTTTCCTCCGGTTTTATTTGCTATCAACCTTAATGTTACAGGGTCTATTTCGTTTCCTATACCTACAGTGTAAACCCTGATTTTCTCTTTTTTAAGTTTTTTTAATGTTACGTCAATAGGGGTTATTGATGCGTTGTCCATTCCGTCTGTTACAAGTATTATTATCTTGTTTTTTGCGTGTGAATGTTTAAAAAGATTGTTTGAGAGAAACAGGGCGTCGTAAATAGCCGTTTTTTCTCCTGCGATTCCGGGATATATTCTTTTTAATATTTCATTTAATGCTTTTTTGTCCGGGGTCAGTGGTGAAGCAATATATGCAATATTTCCAAAAATAACAAGACCGACTCTGTCGTTTTTTCTTTTTTTTATAAAAGCTCTTATTACATTTTTTGCAATGTTTATTTTGTTAAACTGAGCCATCGACCCGCTTGTATCCAGATCAATTACAATATCGTAGCCTTTCTTTTGAATGTTGGTGATTATTTTTGTTTTTACGGGGCTGGCAAGTGCAATGCTTAAAAAAAGTATGCTCAAAAATTCCCATATATTGATAAATTTTCTGTTTTTTAAAATAAAAGCATTTGGAAAAATTATTTTATCGCTTCTCAAAGGGCATTTTAAACGGCAGAATATATAAATCAGAGGAATTATTAAAAACAAAGGATATTCAAACATGAATTTCCTTTATAAAATTTTTTAAATTTTGTTTATCTTCATTGCTTAAAGGCGGGACTTCTTTTTTGTATTTGTATTTTTCAAGCGAATTTACGATTTGCTGATATTTTTCTTTATTTTCTTCATTTATAAAAAACCTTGCAAGTGCGCTGAATTCATAAGCGGCTTTTTTTGAATCATTAAAATCGATGTTTTGAAGTTTTTTTAATATTTCTTTTTTAGGATTTTTCTTTTTCAGCTTTTTAAACAAAAAAAGAGTTATAAAAATTAAAATAAGTAAAATAACAGCTGCAAAAGCGCTAAATTCCCAATCTATTATTGTAACATTCGGTTTTATATCACGAATCGGAATCATTTAAAAAGCCTTATCAGTTTAGGAATGGGATTCTCATCTGTATAAATTTTGACAAATGGAATTTTCAGTTTTTTAAAATGCAGAAAATTCTGTTTATCAACTTTTTGAATATACATATTTATTTTTTTTGCATCACTGTTTGTAAAATTGACATTGACATCTTCTTTTTTTACAGGGTCAAACAGTGTTATATCTCCTCTGAAAGGGGGGTTTTCTTCCGCAATATCTCTTAATACGATGACGAATGTTTCATGCTTTAAATAACTTAAATCAATTTTTTCAAAAAAATCTCCTATTAAAATAAGAAGCGATTTTCTAAATTTGTTTAAAATTTTCAAATCTCCGGGGCAGGTGTTTAAAAAGTCGATATTTTTTATTTTTTGAGTATATGCAATATGGGTTTTTATATTTTTTGTAGGTTTGAAGATAACGGGGGTTTTTTCTAAAATAACCATCTCAACCCTGTTATCCTCTTTTATTGCCTCTATGCCCAAAAATTCAATTAAGCCCTGGAGATATTCGCTTTTTAATGTTTTTATTCCAAAATGCAGACTCGGTGTGGGAAGAATGGCGATTATAATTCTAAGTTCCCTTTCTTCGTCATATTCTTTTACAAGCGGCTTATTTATTTTGGCGGAAATTTTCCAGTCTATTTTTTTTGCATCTTCATTGAATCCGTATTCCCTGAATTCCCTGAAATCAAGTCCTTCACCTTTAAAACGGCTTAAATTGCGGCCCTGAAGGATGGAAAAAATTCTTTTTTTTGTTTTAAATTTAATCATGGCAAAGGAATACTCTTTAGTATTTTTCCTATGATTTTATCTTCGTTTATTTCATCGATTTCTGCTTTATAGCTTAAAACAAGCCTGTGTCTTAAAATATCGGGTGCTAATTTTGCAATATCGAGCGGTGTTACATAATCTTTGTTCTGTATCATGGCATAAGCCCTTGCGGCATTAAAAAGTGAAATAGTTGCTCTCGGAGACGCTCCGTAATCAATGTATTCTTCGATATTTATATTATATTTTTCAGGGCTTCTTGTAGCTTCAACAATTTTAACAATATATTTTAAAACTTCTTCATCCATATGAATTTCTTTTATTTTATCCCTGAGGGCTAAAATGTCTTCTTTGTCCGCCACTTTTTTAACTTCTTTTTTTAAATCGAGTCTTTTAATAATTTCCATTTCTTCTTCGAAACTGTTGTATCCTATAACTATTTTCATTAAAAACCTATCAAGCTGTGCCGCCGGAAGAGGGTAGGTACCTTCTTCTTCGATCGGGTTTTGAGTGGCAATTACCAAAAAAGGCTCATCTATTTTATATGTATTGTTCCCTATTGTTACCTGGCGTTCCTGCATAACCTCCAAAAGGGCGCTTTGAACTTTGGCGGGTGCACGGTTTATTTCGTCTGCTAAAAGTAAATTTGTAAATGCCGGTCCTTTTTTTGTTTCAAATTCATCTGTTTTGGGATTAAAAATTTCTATTCCTGTAATGTCACTTGGGAGTAAATCCGGGGTAAACTGTACCCTTTTAAAATCCAGATTCACTGTTTTTGAGAGTGTGTTTACACTTGTCGTTTTTGCAATACCGGGTACGCCTTCTATTAAAAGGTGGGAGTCTGTGATTAACGCCAAAAGCATTGAGTCTATAAGTTTTTCATGGCCTACAACAATTTTTTGGATTTCTTCTTTTATTTTTTGTATAATCTCCATTAGCGGCCTTTTTTTATTATAATTTTAAATCAAATTAATTAAAAACAAATTAAGGAGTGGAAATGAAAAAATTAATCTTTGCGGTAATTGCACTGTTTATGTTTAGCGGATGTACACAAATGTATAATTCAAACGAAGTCGATTTAGAACAGACAAACGGGATTTATACTTATCAAAAAGGGCGCGTAACAGATGTCAGACTGGTTACAATAAGAGACAATGGAAGCGGTACAATGATTGGAGCACTGGTCGGAACAGTATTAGGCAGTATGTTTGGACACGGCAAAGGAAATGCCCTTACAACCCTTGCGGGAGGACTCAGCGGTGCGTATGTGGGAACTCAGGCGGATAAGGCAAACGGTGAAGAGCTTTATATCCATTTGAACGACGGAAGGGATATAGTGACAATAGTAAAAGGTGTTGCTTTTGGTAAAGGGGAATGCGTAAGGGTTGTATTTAACGGGAACAGAATTTTAAGGGTAGAGCGCTGTTATTAACGCTCTATATTTTAAATTTTGATAGTTCTTTTAATAATTTCTGAAGAGCGGATTTTAATGAATTTGTTACACTTGAAATTGTTTGGGATATTTTAAGGTTTGTATCGGAAATTTTTGTTAATGTGTCGGTGTTGTTTAGAAGCTGTTTTGAATAATGGGACATTATTGTTACGTTTTTGGTGGCTTCTTTTGCATAGTTTATATTTTCTTTGTTTATATCCAATATTTGAGTCAATTCTTCTTTTATTTTTGTTGTTTCATCTGCAACTTTGTTCATTTTTTTAGAATTGTTATTAATCTCGCTGGATGTTTTTTCTATTGTGGAAGTAATCGTTTTTACAATATTTTCTATATCCCTTAAACTTTCTGTGCTTTTTTCCGCAAGTTTTCTTACCTCATCTGCAACAACTGCGAATCCTCTCCCGTGCTCACCCGCTCTTGCCGCTTCTATTGCCGCGTTAAGGGCAAGTAATTCTGTCTGTTCTGTTATTTCGTTTATTATTTTTAATACATTTTTTATTTCATCCGTTTGGGCATTCAGATTGGTTAATAAATCATTTAATTCTATTTCTTTTGTGTTTATTTCCAATATTTCGTTTATTTCACCTTCAAGCGAAATTGCGAAATTTTCCAGAAAATCCGCTGTTTTTATCAATGTTTCCGTTGTAAAAGAGACAGACTCTTCCGTTTTATCCAGATGTTCCCCGAGTTTATTTGAAATGTCTGCTATGTCTTTGGCCTCTTTGTCCGTCTGGGCAATTGTTTCTTTTAATTCGAAGGTAACTTTTTCGAGCTGATTTGTATTGGTTCTTATTGTAGAACTTATTGTTTTAATATCTGTTATAACATTTTTTACATTATTAATAAATTTATTTATATAATCAGCCGCAAGTTTTATTTCATTTTGCTGTTTTATAATGATCTGTTTTGTTAAATCGCCTTCCCCTTCACTCAGTTCTTTTGATACGCTGATATATTCCCTTACAGGTTTTACAACATATATTTCCAATAAATAATAAGCCGCTATCTGGATAACAACGGCTATTATCAAATGTTCCCCGGCTGTTTCCCAAAAATGGGCATAATCAACCATATATGTGTATATTAAAAGAACGGCGCTTGTCAGTATATTGATAATAAGAGGCTCTATTTTAAAATCTTTAATAATGGAATGCATTTTATATCCTTTTGACATTAAAAGTTTTTGTAAGATTTAAATCATCAAGCATTTCGTAAAGAACAGGGTCTTTTACTTCAAGAATAACTTTTTTTTCCATATCTGTGAGTTTTAAAAGTTCTCCTATAATACTCGAAGGCAGAGAAAAGCTGTCTTTTATTTTAACAATAATACTGTCTTTATCGCTCAAAGAATAAAGAGCGTTAATTATTTTTTCCGCATCTTCGATGGTTGTGATATTCCCTTCTATTGTTAAAATATTGTTGTTTATACTCAAATTCATTTTGTTTCCTTTAAAAAAATTTTTATTTTATTGCCTTTTTCATTTATAAAAATTCCGTCGCTTAAATTTCTGATAATTTTAAAACCTTTTCCGTGATGTTTCAAATGCAAGGCGTTTGAAAGATTTTTTCTTTCAAATCCTTCTGTGTTGTCTTCGTAAAGTAATTTTAACATAAATTTATTTTTATAAAGTTTTATTTTGATTTTATTGTTTATATTTTTGAATTTGGGGAAATTTTTTATTAGGGCGTTTTCTTTTTGTTTTTTTGTATTTATTTTTAAAACGGAATGTTCTATAACATTCATAAAAATTTCATGTAAAATAAAAATTATTTTTTCTTTTTGGGGTAAAGAACTAAGCTCTATTTCTTTTAGTGTATCATCTAAATTTTGCTGTGATATTAAAATCTCTTTTTCAAAAATTTTATCCATTATAAAATCATCTTTTCTCATCATAAAAATACTGATATCATCTGTCTGGGCAGCTTTTTCATTAAAATCTCTGATTATGTCTTTTAAAAAAACGGCATTATCAAAACTTTTTAAAAATTCGGAATAATAAACACCGCTTTTGTTTTTCAATATTGATTCAATCAGTCCGTCGCTTGTTGAAACCATTTTTTCAGGGTATTTAAAAACATCAATATTAAAATTTTTTGTTTCCTCCCTGATAGGTAAATTATTTGCTTTTATTTTTCCTTTTTCTGTAAAAATAGGCGGCTGTCCGAAATTGGCATATAATACTTTGTTGTTTTTTATATAAATAAATTTTGCACATAAGATTTCATTGTCTATTAAAATTGATTTTACATAATTTATAAAATCTCTTAAAAGTTTTTCAAAATTAAAATCATTGTATTCCAATGCTTTCTTTAAAGAATGTCTGACAAAACTTATTGAGTTAATTGCACTCAATGCTGCTGAAATTCCTTTTCCCATTGCATCAACCATAACACATAAATATTCATTTTCTTTTATAATCTTAGAATATATCATATCTCCGTTTAATGTGTCTTTCGGTTTAAAATATACATCAAAAAGTATATCTTTTTCAAAAAACATTTCAAGTTCGTTTTCTGTGAGTTTCAGTTGTTTTTTTAATGCGTTTTCTTCCTGTTTTTTTCTATAATCAAGCAGCATAAAATCCCTTTTGGTTTTAAGATATAAAATAATAACAAATTATGTTATACTTTCATTAGTGACAGACACAATATTAAGTGAGTAGTGAGTAGTAAAAATTAAAGTGCAATTTATAACTCAACATTCATAATTAACAATATTAACAATTTACTACTCACCATTTTTCATGTTTTTACCATCTTAAAGGAGTAAAATGGCAAGAAAACCGAGAGTAAATGACCCTGGATTTTATCATATCGTCAACAGAGGTGTAAACGGGGCGGAAATTTTTAATGAAAAAGAAGATTTTTATAAATTTTTATCACTGATGTTAAAAACAAAATATGATTATGACATTACATTTCATGCTTTTACAATTTTGCCAAATCATTATCATTTGTTAGTGCAAACGCACAAAGCAAATTTAAGCGAAGCCATGAGGCTTTTAAACAGTGCATATGCCGCATGGTATAACTATAAAAGCAACAGAATCGGGCATTTGTGGAAAGGAAGGTTTGACAGTTTTATGCTTTTTAATAAAGAGCATTTTTGGAAGATTGTAAAATATATAGAAAGAAATGCTTTTGTATTGGGACTTGTGGATGACATAACAAAATGGGAGTATCAGTCTTTGTATTTAAGAGAGCATAAAACAAAATTCAATGAAATTATTGAGGGAAGTAAAATATTAACAAAACCTGTTGACGAATATATAAAATGGCTAAATAAACCTCTCGAAAAATTTGAACTTGAGGAAATTTATAATGAGCCTAAAATTGTTAAAACAGAAGACGGCAGCCTCAAAGTAATCAGAAAAAAAATAGGTGATTTTTTTAATGAATATAAAGATAAAGCAAAAGCCGTAAGAGAAGCCAAAAAAGCAGGATACAAATATACAGAAATTGCAAGATATTTAGGTGTTAATAATGCATATATTCAAAAAATTTTAAAAAATAAAGAGGGTTAATCCTCTTAAAGTTTTGAAGCTACGAAATCAGCTAATTCTAAAAGTCTTCCAGAATATCCAAATTCATTATCATACCAAGCAAATACTTTTACTTTATTACCGTCAACTACCATTGTTGAAAGTCCGTCAATAATGCTTGAATGAGGATTATTGATAATATCAGTTGAAACCACTTCATCATAAGTGATTTCTAAAATTCCTTTTAAGTATGAATTCATAGCTTCTTCAAAAGCTTTATTTACTCCTTCTTTTGTTACGTTTTTTTTAAGTGTTGCAGAAATATCTGTAATTGCAACATCAGGAGTTGGAACTCTAAGAGCTAATGCATTCATTTTGCCTTGTAGTTCTGGAATAACTTTTGTTGTAGCAATAGCCGCTCCTGTTGTTGTAGGGATTATATTTGCAGCAGCAGCACGTCCACGTCTATGTTTTCCTGGATTTTTTCTGTCAACTATAGCCTGAGATGAAGTATATGAATGAACAGTTGTAACAAGTGCACTTTCAATTCCGAAACTGTCATTAAGTACTTTGATTGCCGGTGCGAGTGAGTTTGTTGTGCAGCTTGCATTTGAAATTACGTCATGTTTGGCCGGGTCGAACCAGTCCTGATTTACACCAAGAACTACTGTAAGTTCAGCATCTTTACTCGGGGCTGATATAAGCACCTTTTTTGCTCCGGCCTTTAAATGTCTTGCAGCATCGTCCCTTTTTGTAAAATGGCCTGTACATTCTAAAACAATATCAATTCCAAGCTCTTTCCATGGAAGTTTTTCGGGGTCTCTTCCTGTAACTAATTTAATTTCTGCATCCCCAACTTTTAATGTATCTTCAGTATAGCTGATATCAGCCGGAAATTTACCATGTACTGAATCATACTTTAGCATATATGCCAAATCTTCCGCTGTTCCGCTTCCCCCGTTTGCCGCAACTATTTCAATATTTTCAGGTTTATTGATGACATAATGCCACAATACCATTTTTCCGATTCTTCCAAGTCCATTTATTGCTACTTTTAATGCCATAATTCATCCTTTTTTTTATTAATTATATCATATTTAAAAAATCTTTTAAGATTTTTGAATGGTCAAATACTAATTTTTCAAAAGGAATTTCTTCAAGTTTAAAAATTTTACATTCTTTTGCGTCATCCCCGGCTTTGGGCATATCAAATGCCCTGCATATAAAAACCGTACTAGCGGTATGAAGTCTTGGATCTCTATTTGGATTAGAGTAAATTCCAAGAAGTTTTTTTATTTTTATATCTAAAGAAGTTTCTTCTTTCATTTCACGCTTTAGAGCATCTTCTACACTTTCCCCATAGTCTACAAAACCACCGGGGAGAGCATATCCAAAAGGAGGATTTTTTCTTTTAATTAACACAATCCCGCTAAATTCCGGATTAAAAATTTTAATAATCCCGTCAACCGTTAAAAAAGGGGTTGGCCTAACCCAATGTGGAATGTTTAATTTTTTTGCTTCTTCACAAATTCTTAATTTTCCACCGTGTCCGTTTTTCAAACGGCCAGGTGAGCTTAATTCGCTTTGCTCATTTTCGCTCATTTTCCATTCTCCTAAACTTATTTTTTTGGCACTTGGCAATTCACAACTCACAACTCACCACCCCGCCGCTTTTCAAGCGGCCGGCCATGCTCACAACTCACCACTCACCACTCACAACTCACTATATTATAGCCCCGCTTCTTTTAATGCTTCTGCCTGATAATGGGTTATAAGCGGGTCGATTATCTCATCAAAAAGCCCCTCGTTCATAATTTGTTCTAGTTTGTATAATGTAAGTCCTATTCTGTGGTCGGTTATTCTGTTTTGAGGATAGTTGTATGTTCTTATTCTTTCACTCCGATCTCCGCTTCCAACCTGACTTTTCCTGTTTTCTTTAGTTTCGGCCAGTCTTTTTTCTTCATAATATTCGTAAACCCTTGCTTTAAGTATCTGCATGGCTTTATCTTTGTTTCTCTGCTGGCTTCTTTCATCCTGCATAGATACTGTTATTCCTGTGGGGATGTGGGTGATTCTGACGGCACTTTCCGTTTTGTTTACGTGCTGTCCCCCGGCCCCTCCGGCTCTCATGACATCAATTCTCAAATCTTTTTGATCAATTTCCAAATCCACATCGTCAATTTCCGGCATAATGGCAACTGTTACAGCGGAAGTGTGTATTCTCCCCTGAGATTCGGTTTCGGGAATTCTTTGAACCCTGTGGGTTCCGCCTTCATATTTAAGGCGCGAGTAAGCGCCTTCACCTTTTATTAATACAATAACCTCTTTGAAGCCTCCCATGTCGTTTTTGCTTTCACTTACAATTTCTGCCTTCCAGCCTTTATTCTCAGCATACCTGAGGTATGCTTTTAATAAATCTCCCACAAACAGGGCCGCTTCATCCCCTCCGGTTCCTGCTCTTATTTCAAGGAAAATATTTTTATCGTCATTTGGGTCTTTTGGAAGTAAAAGAATTTTTATCTCTTCTTCAAGTTTTGGTAATTTTTCTTCAGCTTCTTTTAACTCTTCTTTTGCAAGTTCCGCCATTTCAGGGTCATCAAGCATTGATTTTGCCTCTTCAATAGTATTTATGGTTTTTTCATATTCTTTTGCTTTTTGGGTAATTTTTTCAAGATGTTTTGCTTCGCGAGAAAGTTTTGTCATTTTTTTGATATCTTTTGTTATTTCGGGCGAGCTTAATTTTTTATTTATTTCATTGTATTTATCAACAAACGGTTTAAGTTTATCAAGTAGCATTTTTATTCCTTAAGAGTTAAAAGTTAAAAGTGAAAAGCGAAAAATAGAATTTCACCTTTCATTTTTAACCTGAAATAAATTAAAATAAAAAAAGAGGGGGAAATTTATGCGCTTGGTTCTATTGATTTTACTAAATGATGGAGTCTGCTTATTTTTCTTTTTGCTGTATTTTTCTTTAAAATACCTTTATTGATATAACCCTGGAATTTTTTGTTTGCAACTTTGAACGCATTAAAAGCTTCCTCATAATTTCCCTCAGCCACTGCGTTTTCTATTTTTTTAGTAATTGTTTTTACTCTTGTTTTAAAATATCTGTTTCTTTCAGTTCTTTTTTTTGTTTGTCTAATTCTTTTTAGAGCTGATTTGTTATTTGCCATTTATATCCTTTTTTGAAGCGTATTTTATAAAAATTTGGTAAAATTTGCAAATTAATTTTTCACTCCACAAAGGAAAAGAATGAAATTATTCGGCACAGACGGGATAAGAGGTAAAGCGGGAGAAAAAATCACACCCTTTTTGGCTACAAAAATAGCAATGGCTTTCGGGGAGACAATAGAGAAAAAAACCGGAAAAATACTGGTCGGCAAAGATACGAGAAGAAGCGGTTATATGATAGAAAACGGAATTGTTTCCGGGCTTACGGCCATAGGATACAACGTTATCCAGATAGGCCCTATGCCGACACCCGCGATTGCTTTTTTAACGGAAGATATGAGATGCGACGGCGGTATAATGATAAGCGCGAGTCATAATCCTTTTTATGATAACGGAATAAAATTTTTTGATGCAACGGGAAATAAACTTGATGAAAAGATAGAAGCAAAAATAGAAGAGCGATATTTTAAAAATGATTTTTCCTTAAAAACAGGAAAAGAAATAGGGAAAAGCAAAAGAATAGACGACGTTATAGGCAGATATATAGTTCATATTAAATCTTCTTTTCCTAAAAATCTTAATTTAAACGGGTTTAGAATAGTAATCGATACGGCAAACGGGGCGGCTTACAAAGTGGCCCCCACTATTTTTGAAGAATTGGGAGCCGATGTAATTACAATAAACAATAATCCCAACGGATTTAACATAAATTCAAATTCGGGAGCCATGCATCCTGAAATTTTGGCGGAAAAAGTAAAAGAATACAGGGCTGATGTGGGTTTTGCACTTGACGGAGACGCCGACAGGCTTGTGGTGGTTGATGAAAAAGGCGAAGTTATCGACGGCGATAAATTACTCGGTGCTTTGGCATACTATTTACATAAAAAAAATAAACTTTCCACCAATAAAACAGTGGTTACCGTTATGAGCAATTCCGCACTTGATAAATTTTTAAATAAATTCGGCATTGAAGTATTAAGAAGCAATGTGGGCGATAAAAACGTATTGGAACTTATGAAAAAAGAAAATATAAATTTTGGAGGAGAACAGTCGGGCCATATAATTTTCAGCGATTATGCCAAAACAGGCGACGGGCTTGTAAGTGCGCTTCAGGTATGTGCATATTTGTTGGAATCGTCTAAAAAAGCGAGTGAGGCGTTTAATCTGTTTGAACTGTTTCCCCAGATTCAGGCAAATATAAATGTGGTGGAAAAAATTCCCCTTCAAAAAATAGACGGGGCAAAAGCACTTTTCGAAGAAATTGAAAAAAACGGATTCAGACATTTAATAAGATATTCCGGAACGGAAAATAAATTAAGACTTTTAATAGAAGGGGAAAACGAAAAAAGAGCAAAAGAGCTTTTAAATAAACTGACGGAATTTTTTAAAAGTAAACTTTCATAAATGGAAAATGGATAATGGAAAATGAGTGTAAATGAGCTAAGCGAATTAAACTCATCTGGCCGTTTGAAAAACGGCCATGATGGAAAATTAAAATTTATTTTTTCTTTTTTAATTATTTTTGTAATAGACCAAGCTATAAAAGTTTTATTTTTAAACGGATTTGAATGGAATAACAGATGTATATCTTTAACACTTGCAATAAATAAAGGCGTTGCTTTTTCTATGTTCAGTTTTTTGGGAAATTATTTAAAATATATTCAGTTAATTTTGATTGTTTTACTGGGATTTTATTTTATAAAAGAAAAAATTATAAATAAACATCCGATACTTAGCGGTATTTTGTTTGGGGCGGCTTTGTCAAATTTGTCTGACAGGTTTATAAGAGGCGGGGTTGTGGATTATGTTTACTGGCACTGCGGATTTAATTTTGCCATTTTTAATTTTGCGGATACAATGATAGATTTAAGTATAATACTGTTTGCTTACTTTTATTTTTTTAAAAAAAATGATAAAATTTCATCCGAGGTCGCATAGCTCAGTTGGTAGAGCACTATCTTGACGTGGTAGGGGTCACAGGTTCGAGCCCTGTTGCGACCACCATTAATTAGTGAGTGGTGAATTGTGAATAGTGAGTTGTAAAAATCTCTATACTACTTACCAATCACAACTCACTACTCACTAAGGATGTAAAATGAAACTTGAAATTCAAAATGTAGGAAATATTGAGATAAAAAATATAGTTTTTGATTTTAACGGAACAATTGCAAAAGACGGAAAAATATATAAAGAAGTGAAAGACAAAATCATAAATCTTGCTGAAAATTTTAATATATATGTTTTAACTTCCGATACCCACGGAAATGCCGCTAAAGAGCTCCAAAATCTGCCGGTTAAACTTACAATATTAAAAACAAACAATCACACAAAAGAAAAAGAGGAATTTGTAAAAAATTTAAAAAACACATTTGCCGTAGGAAACGGAAGTAATGATTCCTTGATGCTTAAAGCTGCAGATATTGGGGTATGTGTAATAAATGAAGAAGGGGCAAGTTCTAAATCGATTATAAATTCTGATGTTATCTGCAAATCCATAATTGATGCTGTAAATTTATTGGAAAAACCAAAAAGAATTATAGCTACTTTAAGAATGTAAAAACATAACCTCTAACTTTTGGAGGAATTTTTTCTTTTCTCATTTTTTCTTTAAATTCTTTTGGCATTGGAGTTTTAATATAAGGTGATATATAGATATATTTTTCATTGTTGTCAACAGCAATTTTTCCCTGAATTACGCAGTTAAAGTTTGTTTTTAATATTTCTTCCCTTTGTTTTGAAGTAAGTAAGACTCCTAATTTTTTAATAATTTTATCTGCTATTCTTATATCAATTTCAGGGTTTGATTTTTCAAAATAGAACAGGTCCTTTTCTCTGTTAACAGGTTTATCAAATAAAAGTTTTTTATCCTTCTCTAAATATTCAAAACTTTTTTTAACCCCTTCTCTAAATTGTGTAATAAATTCATTAGAAAATCTGTGTCTGATTAAATTTCTTACAAATTTTATGTCGTCATTGCTTTTATCGTAAAAATATTTAACACCTGATTCATTCAAGTATGCTAATATTTCATCACGAGATATATTATAAAAAGGTCTATATATTTTATAAAAATCTCTCTCCTCCGTTTTGTCCATTGCTATTAATTCATTAAGTCCCGCACCTTTGCCAAACTGCATTAAAAACCATTCAAACCTGTCATTTAACTGGTGTGCTAAAATAAGTGTATTATAATTAAATTTTTTCATAATTTCTTCAAAAAATTTATATCTGCACTTTCTTGCCTCTTTTTCGCTGAATTTTTCTAATAAACAGTCTTTAATATAAATTTTTTTATTGTATTTTTGGGCCAGTTCTTTGGCATAATCAACTTCTTCATCACTCTCTTTTCTTGTGTGATAATTTACAATGGCTATATCAAATGGTATATTTCTTTCAAGAAGATAAAAAAACAGAGCCGTAGAATCAACTCCCCCTGAAAATGCCAAAAGATTATTTTGTAATTTTTCCAATTAATTCATCTCCTATAAGTTCTTTAATTTTTACATTGTATAAATTACCAATTTCCAGATTTTCTGTTTCACTTTCATTTATTAAAACATCCCCGTCAACCTCAGGTGCCCACAGCTTTGGTCTTACTGTATAAAAAAGACTATCCTCAGTCAATCCGTCAAAATAGCATTTACAGGTTTTTCCAATATATTTTTTAAGCGAATTTATTGTGGCTTCTTTTACAACTTCTTCTATTTCAAAGAGTCTTTTTTCAATAATTTGTTGAGGTATTTTATCTTTTCTTTTATAAGCGCCCGTATCTTCTTCGTCTGAATATGCAAACACATTTACCCTGTCAAACTCATATTCTTCTAAAAACTGTTTAAGTTCTTCAAAATCTTCCTCGGTTTCCCCCGGATGTCCCACAATAACAGAAGTTCTTACAAATGAAAATTCTTTTCTCATATCTTCAAGAAGTGATTTTAATTTTTTAACGCTTGATGGTCTTTTCATAATTTTTAGCATTCTCTCACTTATATGCTGGATTGGTAAATCAAAATAATTTTCCACTACGCTTGAATCAAATATCCTTCTAATCAGTTTTTTAGTTGTGGTGGCAGGGTAAAGGTATAAAATTCTAACTGTTATTCCTTCTATTTTATCTATTTCATCAATAAGCCTAATTAGACCATCTTTTATACCAAAATCCCTTAAATATGAACTGCTATCCTGAGATGCAAGTGAAAAATCTTTAAAGCCCTGTGATTTTAGTCTTTTTATTTCATCAACTATTTCCTCAATTGTACGGGATTTTAATTTTCCTTTAAAATTTGGAATTGCGCAGAATGCACATTTTTGATTGCAGCCTTCGCTGAGCTTTATATATGCGTGGTAACTGCTTCCTGTAATAATTCTTTCTTCATTGTGGATTAAATATATATTTGGGCTAAACTGAGACTTTTTATTTTCAATCAATTCATCAATTCTGTTGAAATCCCCGACGCCACTCCAAATATCAACTTCAGGTATCTCTTTTGGCAGGATCTCTTTGTATCTTTCGCTTAAACATCCTGTAACTGCTAAAATGGCATTTTCTTTTTTAACTTGCGCTAAACTTAAAATTGTTTCAATACTTTCCTCTTTTGCAGCTTCTATAAAGCCGCAGGTATTTACGATAATAACATCCGCTTCATTTGGGTTGTCTGTTAGTTTATAATCTTTAAGACGAGCTAGCATTACTTCTGAATCTATTAAATTTTTTACACACCCTAGAGATGCTAAATACAGTTTTTTCAAAATTCTCCTTTTTTGATTTATTTTATCAAAGTGATATAATTAAATCAATAAAAATTAATAAAAGGTGAAAAGTGGATAAGTTGGGACTATTTGTCGGTTTGATTTTGTCTATTATCGGAATGTATTATATTGATAAAAATATTTTATTATCTTTTGAGCTAAATCAGAGCAAATGGTTTGGAAAATATGTTTTTTTTGCTGCTTTTAATATTTTGGTTTTATGGGTTTTGTGGGTATTTTATAAAAAATTCAGAGGTATTTTAAAAATTTTAATGCCTCTTTTATTTGGAATAATAATTTTGTTTATAGGGGTTAAGCTTGCGTAAATTGATTGTTTTATTCGGTTTGTTTTTTAGTTTTTTATATGCAATATCTCAACCAGTAATAGATTTAAGAATGGATGAATGTAAATGGGATAATAATCCAAATACATATGAAATAAACAATAGTGGTAATTCAGGGAATACATATAATGCCACAGCTTTAAATGGCGCAAATACAACTGAAGGAAAAATTTGCAGAGGCGGTGATATAAATTCAACTTCAACAGAAGATAAAGCAGTTTTATTAAAAAATAATTATAAACTGCCTAAAAAATACACACTTAATGTATGGATTAAATTTCCTTTGAATACGCAGGGGCATAAAGATTTTGAAGTATGTACAAATTATTTTTTTGGGATTTGTTTAGAATATAATATAGTAAATTATTTCAATATTGCAGACAGGGTTGGAAGTAAATATGATTTTATCTATTTTACTGAAGAAAAAAGCTGGTTTTCAGATTCGTGGACTTTAAATGTAGATGATGATAATGGCGGGGACAGTATAAATTTCAATCCTCAAAATCTTAATGGATGGCATATGCTGACTTTTAAAATAACTAACAAAAATACGAAGTTTTATTTGGATGGGAAATATTATGATAAATTTAATACTCATCCTAATACAGGATATTTAGGGCTTATATTTAACAGTGATTATGGAAGCAATACAGACAATGAGCCAAACGGTCAGTCAATCGGAACTGATGTGGATGAATTTGAAATATACAATACCACATTAAGAAAAAGAAATATTAGAATTATTTATAATAATGAAAAGAGTGGAAAAAATTATGATGGAAGTGAAAGAATATGCCCTTCCTGCGGAGGCACTCAGGAAATAAACGGAACTTTTAATGCAGTTGATTATGTTTCAGGGCAGTGTAATGCTTTGAATGACTGGGATGACAATATAACCACAAAAATTGTAAATAAAGATTTTAATTTAACAGTTTTGGCAAAAGATAAAGATTTAAATGTTCCACTTGAGGCAAATATTACAAAAGTTGATTTTTATGAATATAATTCAAACGACTGTAGTGGAAATTATAATATAGAAAATATTTGTACTAACTGTGGCCAAACTTCTCCTACCGGCTGTCTGGGTATTTCTGATGTTAAAGTAAATAAAGCTGTAAAATGTATAAAGGTCCATATAGAAGGAAATGTTACCAATCCGCTAAATCCGATACAGGAAAGTAATGCAACCGATAATTTTGCCGTGAGACCTGAAAGTTTTGAAATAACAAATATTCCTTCAAATATTAAAGCCGGGGATGAGTTTAATTTAACCCTAAAAGCTTTAGATGTTAACGGTAATCCTTCAAAAGATTATAATGAAAGCGTAAATATTAATGGAGCTAGTCCCGATTTGGAATACAATATTTCAAAAAATAATTGTGATAACGGAAATTTAGAATTAGTTAGTGGTGGTAGTTTTAAGGATGGAATTGCAACAGTTATATTAAAATATAGCGAAGTTGGGGATGTTAATTTGACGCTTAAAGAAGTAAATGGCAGTGAATTTTCAATTGCTGATAATGATGACACTTCTGATAATGATAGGCTAATAGTGCCTGCAGAAGCTAAAATTTCAGTTTCTCCTGATCATTTTGACATTAATGCAAGTATTCAAAATTATGATAAAAATTTTACCTATTTGGATAATGATTTAAATTTATATTCAATTTTGGATATTAATATTACTGCAAAAAATAAAGACAATAAAACCACAACGAATTATAATAAAGACTGTTATGCTAAAGATATTGATATAAATATTTCAAAAAACTTAGCTCCTATACCTAATTTGGATAAAATAAAATATTATTATATTGATGCAAAAGATAATAAATCAAATATTTTTTCTCAGGATATTAATAAAACTGTCCAAATACATTATAAAGATACTAATTTTACAACCGATAATAACGGTTCTACTAAAATAAGTTTGTTTATTAATTTTGACAGAAACAGTTCAAATGCTGTAAATCCATTTGATATGAACATTAGTGAAATTAATTTAACTGACAAACAGGCAAACGGAAATACTCAAAATATAGGAAAAGTACTTTATTATTACGGAAATTTAGTACTTTTTGACGAAAAAGTCACAAGCGATGAATTTGATACAAGAAAAGATTATTTTATAGTTTATGACAATAATGAAAGTGATGATAAACTACCTTCAAATAATGAAATACTGCCTGATTGGTATGTAAACAGTTATCATAATACCATTGATGGAAATATAAGCAACAGTGATATTGTTGTATCAAGCGATTATAACGCTTCTAATCAAATAAACGGTGTTGAGGTAAGTGTGAATTCTATTCAAAATGGAAAAATCACTTTTCATATTAAAAGAACGAATTCATCAGTTAACTTTGCGGTTGTGCATTTGCTTGAACCTAATTTAAAATGGCTCTGGTATTCAAGATATGGAAATGATTACAACATTTCACCTAACTCTACCTGTTTAAATCATTTTTGTTTTAGTATAACTTGGGAAAACGGAGAAAAAGGGGTTATTAAAAGCGGAGAAACAAAAGGAACAGAATCAAATACTACAAAAGTAAATGAAACAAAAAGAGGTGTTAAAATTTTTAGATAAAAATATTATCAATAAGCCTTGTTTCTCCAACTTTTGCAGCAATTAAAATTATTGTGTTTCCAGGAATAATTTCTTTTATATAGTTAAAATCCCTGTCTACAAAAGCAATATACTGAAGCTCGTCTATATCCAAAATTTTCAGCATTTCTTCTTTTATTTTGTCTGTGTCTTTAATAGTAGCTGATAATTTTGCGGCTCTTTTTAGCGATTTTGAAATACTAAGAGCCCTTTTTCTCTCATCTTCGCTTAAATAGATATTTCTGCTTGAAAGTGCCAGTCCGTCTTTTTCCCTGGCTGTGTCACATTCCACTATTTCAATATCAAAAAAGAAGTTTTTTACCATCTGTTTTATTAAATATAGCTGTTGGGCGTCTTTTTTGCCAAAATATGCTTTTGTTGGGCGGATAATATTAAAGAGTTTATTTACCACCTGCAAAACACCGTCAAAATGTCCTGGTCTATTGAAACCTTCGAGTATATATCCTTTTACTTTCGGGGCTTTTATTAAAACCTCATCTTCACTGTACATATTCTCAGGTGTCGGGGTAAAGACAGCGTCAACCACCGCGCGTCTACATATTTCAAAATCAGCTTCAAGCCTTCTTGGATATTTGTTAAAATCTTCCCCCGGTAAAAACTGGGTTGGATTTACAAAAATTGAAACTATTACAAAATCATTTTCTTGTTTTGCTTTTTTTATAAGGCTTAAATGCCCTTCATGCAAAGCGCCCATTGTTGGTACAAAACCGATATTGCCTTTTAAGCTTTTTGTGTATTCAATGGCCTCTTCGGGTGAGCTTAAAATTTTCATAACCAGCCTTTTTTGGTAGAATTATATAAAAAAAACAAGGAATTAGATGGACGCATTCGAATATTCTGAATTAAGTAAAGAACTCGAAAATAAACTTAATAACATAAAAGCTATTTTAAAACCGGATGAAATAAAAAAAAGACTCTCTGAAATTGAACAAATGGAAAACGAGCCTGAATTTTGGAATGATCCTAAAAAAAGCGCAAAAATTCAAAAAGAAAAAAATATTTTATTAAAAAAACTGAATAAATATCTTGAAGTTGAAAAAGAACTTATGGATAACAACGATATGTATGAGCTGGCCAGTGCCGAAGAAGATGAAGAGACACTGGGAGAAGTTTTTAATGAAGCGCAAAAATTAAAAGATAAAATAAGAGAACTTGAAATTGAAGTAATGCTAAGTGATGAAAATGATTCAAAAAATGCAATTATCACAATTCATCCGGGTGCCGGGGGGACTGAAAGCCATGACTGGGCGAGTATGCTTTATCGTATGTATTTAAGGTTTGCCGAAAGAAAAGGCTGGAAGGTAAAAGTGCTTGATTATCAGGCCGGAGATGAGGCCGGGATAAAAGATGCTACAATTTTGATAGAGGGTGACAATGCCTACGGATATTTAAAAACAGAAAACGGAATTCACAGACTCGTAAGGGTTTCCCCGTTTGACAGCGGCGGCAGGCGACATACTTCATTTGCTTCCGTTCAGGTTTCCCCTGAAATAGACGATGATATTGATATAGAAATTGATCCGAAAGATATCAGACTTGATGTGTTCAGGGCAAGCGGAGCCGGGGGACAGCATGTAAATAAAACGGAAAGCGCAGTCAGAATTACACATATCCCCACAGGTATAGTAGTGTCCTGCCAGCAGGACAGAAGTCAGCATAAAAATAAAGAAATGGCGTTTAAAATGTTAAAGTCAAAACTTTATGAATTTGAAGCTGAAAAAAGAAGAGCCGAAGAAGAAGGAAAACCGAAAGATGAAATGGGGTGGGGCCATCAGATAAGAAGTTATGTGCTGTTTCCTTATCAGCAGGTAAAAGATGTTAGAAGTAATAAGGCATATTCAAAAGTTGACGATATACTTGACGGGGATTTGCAGGAAATTATAGAAGATGTATTAATTAGTGAAAAGGAAAAAAGCTGAAAAAAGCGTTAACTTTAATAGAACTTATTTTTACCATGGTAATAATTGCTTTTACATTTACTGTAATTCCAAAAATAATTCAAATTTCAAACAAATCTCTTATGTTTTCAAAAAAAGAGGATGCGATATTTAATATGATGAGTAAAGCTATGGATATTTCATTAAAAGAATATGATGAAAAAAATACAAAATATGATGATATATTATTAACAGGAAATCAAAATATTTTAGAATGTAATACAACTACTAATTACAGAATAGGCGGATTTGTCGGAAGCAGAAACTGTATAAACCACATTGAAGAGAGTGCTATAGGAGCTGATTCAAATGAGCCCCCTTATGATGATGTGGATGATTATAACGGTTTTCATGAAACATTAAGTTATGGTCATACAACTTATGATATAAATGTAACTGTTGGTTATACAGATGAATGGAATAAAAACAATTATAACGGAACTTCACTGGATTTTCATTTTACAAATACAAGTAATAATAAGAAAACTAATATAAAAAGAATAGAAATTAAAGTTTCTCAAAATGGTAAAGAAATTTCTTCTGTTAAATATTATTCTGCAAATATCGGGCATATAAAAATCGGAAGTGTGCAATGGTAAAAAGAGCTTTTACTTTAATTGAAATGATTTTTGTAATTGTTATTTTGGCTTTTATTGCTATCGGCAGTTTTAATTTAATTTCAAAACTTTATAAAAGAAACTACATAGCAAAAACTGAAAGCGATTTTGAATATTTTTCCCAGCAGCTCGCTGATCAGCTGTCAATTTTTTTATATAACAGAATTCCTTTGAGTGTAATTGGTTATAACGGAAATGATTTTAAATATATTGGTGAGATTGGTGAAAATGAAAATTATCCTGTAATGGAATGGATTGGAGAGCTTAACGATGCAAAAACCGGTAGAAATTTAAGCGGTTTTGCGGATTTATATGCCAGCAGCAAGCCAAATCTTAAAGCACTTGATTTTAATTCTTCTTTTGTTAATGATGTTTTGCATAACAAATACAATACTTCAAATAATTTAGATAGTTTAACAGCGGTGATTTTTGCAGGGACATTTGATGAGGGGGGCCAGGAAGTTTTAACTGATTATAAAAATGCATTTGGATGGCATAATCATAATCATAACTATGTTTTTACAATATCAAATTATACCCAAAATGGAAATAACTGTTTTTTAAGTTTAAATGATACAGACGGCAAAAGAATATATGCCAAATTTTATCTGGCCGACAGTGCCTATGCACTGGCGCTTGGAAAAGATATAAACAAAAATGCCACGTGTATAGCCAATCTTCATATTCCGGATAATGAATTGGATAATACTCTTTTTTTATTTTACAATTACAGACCATGGAAGGGTGATACTTTTTGTGCGGATAATAATGGAAATCCGGAAGGAAACGTTACAGTATTGGCTCAAAATGTAAAAGGATTTAAATTTAAAAAAGTAAATTCACATCTTGAAATGTTTTTTACATTTTTTAAAAGCAGGGGTGATATTAATATCTCCGTTTCCAAACAAAAGGTAGTATTTTGAGAAAAGGTATAGGACTTATTTGGGCGATTATAATATTGCTTTTAATAGCTACATTAATGACTGCTGTTACAAAAATAGCATTTTTCAGTGTTAAACATACAAGCGATACTTATATGATTCAAAGGGCCCAGCTTTTTATGCAAAGTGCAATTGAAAATGCGATTTTAGCAATTGAGGGATATGATAGAAGCGGTGGAAATTGCCTTAAAACAATTCATTTTACAGATGAAGATGGCAGATTTAAAGCCAATATTACGATTTTGAGATATTATATTTATAAAAAATGCCCAAATAACTGTAATATATGTGTTCCTATAAAAACAGGTTTTTCAAACGGATATGTGTTAATGGATGTAAAAGTAGTGAGCTTAAACAGTGCAAAAAATGACAATAAAAAAATAGTGCTTGAAAAAGTAACACTTCAAAGGCCGTGAATGAGAGCATTTAGTTTGATAGAACTTATTTTTGTTTTGGTTATTATGGGAATACTTTCATTTGTGGGAATGCAGTTTATTCCAAATGAAACGCCTTTAAGTGATTCTGAAATTTTAAAAAAACTTATTTTAACTAAAAAAACAAATGCCCTCGGGTATAAAATTTTCGGTGAAAACAATGAAACGTGTATAAAATTAACAAAAAACGATATTAACAGTGAAGAAAATGCTTCAAGAGTCAAATACCGCTTTAAATCGGATATTCAAGTCAGCGGGTTAAGCGGCGATTTACTCTGTTTTGATTATATGGGAAGGCCTTATGACGGAGGGGTGGATGAAAAGCTTACACATTTGCTTAAAAATTTTGTTACAATAACATTAAATTATAAAAATAAAGAGAAAAATTTAACACTCTATCCTGTAAGCGGATATGTAAGGTAATTAATGGAAAATGTCTATTTTTTAACTAAAGATTATATGTATGAATATGTTGACGGAAGAGTTGTAAAAAAAGAACTTAAAAAAGAAAAAGGTATTTATACTTCAATAATTTATTTTAAAGATATTTTTAATAATACATTTAAACTCCCTGCGGATTTAAATAAAGACGAATTGGTTATAGAAGCTGAAAAAACGGTTTTTAACGAAGCCACGCTTGATTTGAGTAAAGAATATAAAATTAATTATAAATTTCAAAAATTTGATGATTATTATTTGGTGGATGCTTTTATAGCTGAGGCTGACAGGTTAAAAGAAGAATTTTCCGATATTATTAAAAAATTTAAATATATCGATTTTGTCGGGGCCGCCCCTTTTGTTTTCGAAGAATATTATAATATTGCAAATATAATTCCCAAAAACGATATATTTATATTTTTTACTCCAAAAGACGCATTTTTGGTGGGATTTAAAGATAAAAAATTTGTTTTTGTCAAAAGTCTGGATAAATTTTCCAAATTGGCTGCAATTACAAATCTTAAAGAAGACGCCCTTATCACTCTTTTAAAAGAAAAAGGCTTAAATAAAACATCTTATGAAAATGATGAATTTTTTAATAAAATAGAAAGTTTTTTTTCACAGTTTTTTATGAAAGTGAATAATTTGATTAATTATTCCAAAAATTTTTACCATATGGATGAAATTAACAGGATATTTTTTTATTCAGATATAAAAATAAACGCTTTAATTGAAACGTATGAAAATTTTTGGCATTTAAGCGGTATTGAATTTAAAAAATTTGAAATTGAGAGCGAATATGACCCGTTTGAATATTGTGCAACTGTATATAATGCTAAAAATTATAATAATGAAGAAGTCAATTTCAGTATTTTTTTAAGACCTCCGAAATTTTATAAAACAAAAAGCGGTAAATTTGTGGTATTTTCTTTTATTATTTTAATGTTTTTATTAATTGACGGAATATACAAATATTATTTGATAAACAATCAACAAAAACAGATTTCAAGATTGCAAAATTTTTTTCAAAAAAAAGAAAAAGAAATAAAACTGGTTAAACTTTACATAAAAAAATATAAAGAAAAAATTAACAAAGAAAAAGAAAATACTGCAAATATTGACACCCAAACAGAAGACATTTCATCAAAAATAGATTATTTATATGGTTTAAAAGTTAAAAAACCCCTTTTCAATGAAATAGCCGATGCAGTTGATTTTGCGGTTAAACATAATTTACAAATTATAAAATTTGAAAAAAACAAAAATAAAATAAACTTAATGATAAAAAGCAATATTGACAATTCAGATTTAATTGCAAAATTTGTAAAAAAACTTATAGATTTGGGATATAAAAATGTTTTCTCCAATAAAATTACCAATAAAAAAAACAGATATATCACTGTAATAAAGTATAATGATGAATAGATTGGAAGAATTTTTACAAAATCTTGATAAAAAAAATTTATTATTACTTTATTTATCTGTATTTATAATCGGAATTATTATTTATTACAATTTTAATTATAATGTTTTAAGTTCAAAAATTGATGAAAACAGCCGATTGATTGGTGATTTGGAAAATAAAGCAAATGTTTCATTAAAAAAATACAATACAAAACTGGCAAAACTGAAAAAAGAATATAGAAATTTAAAAATAAAAGAATATTCAAAGCTTCAGGATCTGGATTATTTAAATAAAAAAATTGATTTAAGTATTTTGAATATAAATGATAAAAATTTCTACTCCCTGCTTGAAAATATTTTGTATAAAAGTTCGGTTTTAAATTTAAACCCTAATTTCTATATTAGTAAAAACAATAATAATTTTAAAATTTACAATATAGAAATAAACGGGACTTTAGGGTATTGCAATGAAAGAAATTTATTCAATCTTATTAAATTTTTGGAATCCCAAAAATATGTAAACAGTGTAGAGAGTTGTTATATTGATGAAAACAGATCAAATTTTTACATAAAATATAATGTCTGGGGACTTAAATGAAAAAATTTTTATTTTTATTAGCAGGGATTTTTTTATATGCGGGTATTAGCAATGCTTTAATGGAAATAGTAAAAATAGAAAATTTTAAACCTCGTTTTAAAAAAATATTTTTACCAGCATGTACTTTAAAAGGAAAAAAAACTGTATTAAACAATACTGTTAGTAATTTGAATTTAAAACTGGAAGCGATTTTTAATAAAAAAGCTCTTATTAACCATAAATGGGTGAGGGCTGGAAACAGTGTAAAAGGTTATAAAATAATAAAAGTGTTTCCAAAAAAAGTGATTTTGAAAAAAAACAACAAATATGTTGTTTTAAAATTTGAAAGTAATATTTTAAAGGTTAAAAAATGAAAAAAATATTTCTGTTTTTAATTATTGCAATAACTCTTTTTGCCACAGATTGTAATAAAAAACTCTTTACCCTGCATCTAAAAAGCCCTGTAAAATTCAGTAACATTATTTCAGACATATCAAGCGAATGTAATTTAAATGTGGTAATTATTGATAAAAAAGCAAAGGATATTTTAAATACCGATATAAATTATATAAATATTGACAATGTCTCATTAAAGGATTTTTTAAACACCCTTTTTGATGTTAAAAATCTTTTTTATAAAATAGAAAACAATAATATATATATATCTTATTATAAAACAAAGACATTTAAGCTCGATTTTGTACCAAATTCCATAACCGGTGTTTCAAATATGGATACAACCGACAATACGGTAAAAACCGATTACAGTTTTGATTTCTGGCAGAACCTCAGAAATAATTTGATAAATATTCTTTCAAATATAAACGGGGATTATAAAAAACCTGTAATAGATAAAAATGCAGGGCTGATAACAGTAACTGCGAATAAACCGCAAATGGATCAAATAAAAAAATATCTCAATGATTTAAGTGACAGGCTTCATAAAGAAGTGTTAATTGATGTTAAAATTTACAGTGTGGAACTCTCAAAATCACATCAGACTGGTATAGACTGGTCAAAACTCAATATTGCAATGGATGCTTCGAATATTCCTCTCAGGGCGGCATATATTGGAGGCAGTGAATCTGTTTTCAATTCGGCAACGTTTAATATAAGCGGATTTTTAAATTTTTTAGCTCAAAACGGAAATGTAAATTCAATATCCAATCCTAAAATAGTAACACTTAATAATCAAAAAGCGTTAATCAGAGTAGGGGATACGATTTATTATAAATATGCAAATGAAATTACCACAAATTCAAACGGAAATCCCACAGCATCATATGAAATTAATTCAACGTTTGTTGGGGTGGTTCTTGATATAACCCCCCAAATTAGCGATAACGGGAATATAATTTTAAGTATAAGTCCCAGAATAAGCGCTTTTAAAAATCCAGGTCAGCTCAAAGATACAAAAAGAGATATGCCGCCTGATACAAAAGATAATTCGTTAATTAGCGTTGTCAGGATGAAAAATAACCAAACACTTGTTTTAGGAGGTCTTATTACGGACGATTCCAATGTAAATGTAAACGGAGTTCCTGTTTTAAAAGAAATCCCTTTGGTTAAATATCTTTTTTCTTCAAAAGACGAAATAACTTCAAGAAAAGAGCTTGTATTTGTTATAACCCCGCATATTATCGATTTAAATACCAAAAAAACGCTTAAAGATTACGGTTTTAAGAAACTTCCGAGTTTAGAGGATTTGGATGTTAAGTGATTTAATAAATGAATTTGAGGATAAAATAAATTTGAAAGATTATTTTTCTTATGTAAATTTTGAAATAATTAAAGAATCACTGCTTTCTTCAAAATCAAATATTATTTTTCTTTTGGGAGAACCGGGAAGCGGAAAAAGTTTTTTACTGAATTATCTTTTTAATAATTTTAACAGTTATATTTTAATAAAAGAACCCTTCGAAAGTAAAGAAGAATTTTTTAGGATTGCGGGAGAAATAAATAATAAAAAAATATTAATAGACGAAGCCCAGCTTTTGGACATTAAAATACTTGAATTTTTAAGAATATTAAGCGACAGGGGAAATCAGGTTGTTTTTGCGATGCACAAAATTGAAGGGGAAAAAATTGCAAAACTTCCACAGTTTTTTTCAAGATACAATGAGAAAATTTATTTAAAACCGTTGAATTTTGAAGACTTTCAAAAATATGTGACAGCAAAATTTCTAAAATATAACAAACCGGAATTAATAAATAAAAAAATACTTAAAAAAATTTATAACCTTTCCGGAGGTAATTTCAGGCTCTGCAAAAAAATAGTGTTTACCTCTTTGTTTCTTTTAAATTATTCTTTGAAAAATTCGTTGAAATACAGGAAAATAGATAACTGTATTTTAACAATGAGTGCTATAAAACTGGGATTAAAATGACTTTTTACGAATTGGAAAAAGAGTGTAAAAAAAGAAAAAGAAACTCGTTTTTGTTATTGATGTTCTTAATTTTTTTAATGTTAAGTATCGGTTTGAGCGCTTATTATTTTTCATTTAAAAAAGATAAAAAGATAAAAAAAACAGAAAATAAAAAAATTAAAAAAGTTCAAAAGACAAAAAAAATTAAAAAAATAAAAAAAACAGAAATTTTAAAACCGATAATAGATTTAAATATATCTGTTGATGAAGCTAAAAAAAAGATTAAAAAGGAAGTTAATAATACAAAAATTATTAAATCCAAAAAAGAATTATTAAATATTTCAACCCTGCCTTCTTTTGAAACATGTATAACACTGGCTAAAAATTATTATAAAAACGGTGATTATGAAAATGCTTTAAAATGGGCAAAAAATGCCAATTTGCAAAATAAAAATAAACCTGAAAGCTGGATTATCGTGGCCAAAAGTCTTTATAAATTAAATCAAAAACAAAAAGCGATTAAAATTTTAAAAATTTATTATGATTATACTAAAAATAAAGATATTTTAAATCTTATAGAAAGGATGAAAAATGGGGAAACTTTTTAGTGTTTTTATTTTATTGACAGTTTTTTTAAATGCTTCAATAATTGATGAATATAAAAATAAAAATTATAATAAAGTATGCAGTTATAAAAATATAACGAAATATAAAAAAAATGAAAAAATTCTTTCTATTATCGGTGATTCCTGTGTTAAAACAAATAATTTATATATGCTTCCGTATACAATAAATTATTTAATACACACGTCAGTCGGAAGAAAAAACGCAATCTATTTTTTGGTTATATTTAACGAAAAAAAACTTCTTTATTCATTTTTGTTTGATAATTTTAATATAAACAGTTTTGATTTTCCAAAAACCGATCATGTTTTATCTGTAGTGTTTAATGCTGTTAAAAATAAACAATATAAAAAAATAGGAGATATTTATTTAATTAAAAATAAAAATCTAACGATAAAAATGTATAAAGAAAATGATAAAATGATAATAGAAGAATATAATCAAAAAGAATTATTAAAAAGGTATTGGTTCAGATGATTAGAAAAAATGTAAGACTTGGGGATTTATTAATACAAAATAAAATAATTAACGAAGAAGAATTAAACAAAGCTCTCGAAAAACAAAAAGAATTAAAAAAAGAGGGGATTTATAAAAAACTCGGCGAAATATTAATTGAACTCGGTTTTGCAACGGAAAAAGAGATACTTGAAACACTTTCTCGTCAGCTCGGATATCCTTTTGTAGATTTGTTTGGTGAAAAAATAGATTATGATTTGATGAGCTCATTTCCAATTGCTTTGCTCGAAAGACATAAGATTCTGCCTTTTAGAAAAGATAACGAATATATTTATGTTGCCACTTCAGACCCGCTTGATTATGAAGCGGTGGAAACGGTTGAAAAATTTTCTCCAAAACCTCTTCAAATATATATATCTTTAAGCAAAGATATAAATGCCATATTTGAGAGATTAAAAGTTACCCTTTCAACCAATGAATCGATTAAAAAGGTAAAAATTGAACTTCAAAAAGGAGGCGGGAAAAATATAGCCGCAATAGATGAGCTTTTGGATGTAATAATTCAAAATGCGATAAAACAGCGTTCAACCGATATTCATATAGAACCGAGCAGATACAATTTTTCGGTAAGAAGCAGAATAGACGGGGTTTTAAGAGAGCTTTTTTCTTTCGATAAAGATATATATTTTCCTTTGATTTCCAAAATTAAATTACTCTCAAATATGGATATCAGTGAAAAAAGAAGACCCCAGGACGGAAGATTTACAAAAAATTATAATAACCATATTTATGATTTCAGGGTTTCCACCACACCGACACTGCACGGTGAAAGCGTGGTTTTAAGAGTTCTTGACCAGCAAAAAATACTCCTTAGGCTAACAGAACTTGGAATGAGCGAATATAATTTAAAAAGATTTGAAAAACTTATCCATACCCCTTATGGAATAGTGTTTGTAACAGGTCCTACAGGAAGCGGTAAAACAACCACTTTATATGCTGCGTTAAATGAATTAAAAGGTGTTGATAAAAAAATTATTACAGTGGAAGACCCTGTAGAATATGAAATTCCTCTGATTCAACAAATTCCCGTAAATTATAAAATAGGTGTAACATTTGCCGTGGCTTTAAGAAGTATTTTAAGGCAGGACCCTGATATTATAATGATAGGTGAAGTCAGGGATACTGAAACACTCACAGCTTCCATTCAGGCGGCACTTACGGGACATTTGGTACTCGCCACACTTCATACAAACGATGCACCAAGTGCAATTACAAGAATGGTTCAGATGGGGGCGGAGAATTATCTGGTGGCCGACGCTTTAATCGGAGTGGTTGCCCAAAGACTTGTAAGAAAAATTTGTCCTTATTGCAAAGAAGTTTTTCATCCAAGCAAGCAGGAACTGGAATTAATAAAACCGTATTTAAAAGAAAATATTACCTTTTACAAAGGCAAAGGATGTAAGGAATGTAATTTTACAGGATATTTGGGACGTGAAATGATAAGCGAAGTATTAATTATTAATGACAAACTGGCCCATTTGATAGCGAACAGCAAAGACAAGGTTGAAATTCTCGAAATCGCAAAAGAACTTGGGTTTGTAAGTATGATAGATGACGGTATAAATAAAGTAAAAGCCGGTATTACTACATTAGAAGAAATCTTGAGGGTTGTAAAAGTAGATGTTGTTTAAAATTAATTATATTAGTAAAGGAAAATTAAATTCAAAAATCATTAAGGCAAAAAATGTAAAAGAAGCTATTTTTTTATTAAAAAAAAGAGATAACAGAGCTATTGTAAAAAATATTGAAGAAATAGAAAAAGCTTCGGTTATAGATGAACTTTTAACAAAACTTGATTTAGCAAAAATAGATTTGGAAGAATATATAAGCGTTATTGATCAATTATATGTAATGCTTGATGCCGGACTTGGTATAGATACAGTAATAGATAATATAAAAGAAAATATAAAAAATAAAAAATTAAAAAAAATTTTTTATGCTATTTCTAACGATATTAGAGCAGGGCTTTCACTTAGCGAAAGTGTTAAAAAATTTGAAAAAGATTTGGGTACATTAAGTACAGCAATGGTTTCTTTGGGTGAAGAAACAGGAGATTTGGCAAGGGCGATGCATGATCTCTCTCAAATTTTAAGTGAAATTTTGGAAAATAGAAAAAGGCTTAAAAAAGCAACCCGTTATCCTGTTTTTATTATATTTGCAATGATGATTGCATTTGTAGTGGTGATTTTATTTGTAATTCCTCCATTTAAATCCCTTTTTGCCTCTCTTCATACCGAATTGCCGCTTCCTACAAGGTTTTTATTGTGGATAGAATATGCTTTTGAACAATATGGACTTTATGTATTAGCAGGTGCTATAATAATTTTTGGAATATTAACATATATTTATAATACCAGTGAAAAAGCAAGACTTAAAATGGATAAGTTTATGCTGAAAATCTATATAGTTGGGCCTGTTATTAAGCTTGCCATGATTGGAAGGTTTATTTTTGTAATGCAAAGACTTATTGATGCGGGGATTCCTATAATTAATGCGGTGGAAATTGCTTTAAATATTGTTGATAACAGATTTATCTACAAAAGACTGATACTGATTAAAAATTCCATTCAGATGGGTGGGACTGTAAAACAGGGATTTGTTGAGAGCGGACTGTTTGAAAATATGATAATTCAAATGATAGCGGCGGGGGAAGAATCGGGCTCGCTTGTACTTATGCTTCAAAAAGCAAGCAATTATTATCTGAATAAATACAGGTATATTGTTGATAATATAGCAGCACTGATTGAGCCTGTTTTAATAGCTGCAATAGCGGGATTTGTATTTACACTGGCACTTGGAATATTTTTGCCGATGTGGAACCTTACAGAGGCAATGCAATAGGAGAAGATATGGGGATAGAGACGGGAAGTATAATAACGGCAATTATCAGTACAATAATTTTAGCTTTTGCTTTATGGATAATTTATAAAGTTTCCAATATTTAAAAAATTATGAAATATTTATTAAAACGCTCGACTTTTAAAACACATTGTAGTATAATTAAAAAAAATAAAGAAAAGGAGTAAAAATGAGAAAAGGTTTTACGTTAATTGAGTTAATTTTTGTAATTGTAATTATCGGTCTTTTGGCAGCAGTTGCGGTTCCTAAATTTTTGAATCTTAAACAAAATGCTGAGGCATCACCATTGGTAGGGGCAATTAATGATTTAAATGGAAGTGGTGGAGCAAGTGCTTATCTTAATGCAACAGAATTGAATGGTGTTAAAGATACAGATTTAAATTTAACAAATTTATATAAATTTGAAGGCGGTTATTGGAAAGTATCAAATGACAATAAAAGTGCCATATATAGAGACGGGTATAACGATTTAAATGCCACTTTTACTTATAACAATGATGGTACAGTAACTATAACAAATTATTGTGATACCTCAACAGATCAGGGAAAAGCAGTTGAAAATTATTTAAAAGCTCATGGTTTAGATTGCTCACCAGGTGGAACTTCCTATACTATAGATTTAGCAACACAAAAATAATTAATGAAAAAAGCGTTTACATTAATAGAACTTATTTTTGTAATAGTTATCATAGGTCTTCTGGCCTCTGTGGCCGTTCCTAAATTTACACATCTTACAACAAATGCTAAAAATTCCGCGCTTAAATCAACAATTACCTCTGTTCAATCCGCAATTGACAATATCCATTCTCAGTGGATTGTAAATGATGATTTTAAATGGATCGGGGCTGACGGAATTGACCATTCAGCAGATTTTGATGATAATACAGGATATCCTAAAAAACTTGATGACGGAAAAAATACTGATAAGCTTTTTTCTTATATATTAAAAGTGCCCGTACTTTCTTGCGGAAATAAAAATTCCGGATGTTTTGAAGAGTATGATGACAATAAATACGAATATAAATACAATTCTTCAAAAGATTTAAAATTTGAATATAATTCAACAAACGGTCTTATTGTCTGTGATAATGGAGATGGCGTAACTAAAGAGGAATGTGAAAATCTGTTTTTTAAATAGGATGATAAATTCTAAATCCTTTTTTTTCTTTTGCCAATTCTATTTTTCCGTTATGGGCTTCTATTATTTCCTTGCTTAAAGCAAGTCCAAGACCGTTACCTTTTGTTTTTGTGGATTTAAAAGGTGTAAAAAGAATGTTTTTATCCTCTATTTCTTTTCCGGAATCATAAATATTAATAATATGATAATTATCTTTTTTATCGTATAAAATTTCAATTAATCCTTCTTCATTTTCATCTTCTTCTATTGCATCAATCGCATTTATTAACATATTTTGAAGAACGAGTAATATTAAATCATAATCGGCATTTATTTCAATGTCAGGTAAAAAGAATATAAATTCTATATTTTTAGAATAAGAATAATATTTTATAATCTCTTCCAAATTTTTTTGTAATTCGCTTAAAAAAAAGATTCTTTTATTAAGTTTTAAGCCTTTTGAAAAAAGAAGAGTCGATTTAATTATTCTCTCAATCCTGAAAATCGAGCTTTTTGCTTCATTGATTAATTCGTTATTTGGGCATTCTTTTTTTAATAAAGACAAAAGTATGGAAATAGAACCTATTGGGTTTCTGATTTCATGGGCTAAGTGTGCCGCCATCTGTCCCATAGAGATTAGTCTTTCATTTCTTTTTTGCTCTGTTATGTCGGTAGCGCTTATTATTTTTTTATTTTCGATTTTTGAGCTTCTGATTAAATAAACTTTTTTATTTATTTCTATTTCGCCTTCGTTTGGAATAAAATCAAACTCATTGGTTTTAGAATTTTGGGCAATAATTTCCCCGTTTTCATCTATTACCCACAGGGCATGAGGTAAAAATTCTATAACCCCGTTTAATATATTTTTAAGTTCGATAAATTCGTTTTCTACTTCATAAGTCCTCTGAATTAATGTTTCAAGATTTTTTATCAGCTCTTCATTTTCTTTTGAAAGTTTCATTTAATATATTCCTCAATGTTTTCTCTCAGTTTTCTTTTTAAAACTTTTCCGGTGGCATTTTTTGGAAGTTCTTCTATTACATAAAAAGCTTTTGGAATTTTATAATTTGCAAGATGTTCTTTTAAAAATTTTTTTAGTTTTAATTCTTTAAAATCGGCTTCTTCTTCAAGCTCAATAAAAGCAACCGGTATTTCATCGTTATTTTCTTTTTTCCCAATTACAGCACACTCTTTGATTCCCGGAAATTTCAGACAGATTTCTTCGATTTCCCTTGGATAAATATTAACGCCTTTAGAGATAATCAAATCTTTTTTTCTGTCAAGTATATAAATATATCCGTCTTCATCTATTTTTCCTATATCTCCCGTAAGCAGCCATCCGTTAATGATGCTCTGTTGAGTGGCGTCTTCCCTTTTATAATAGCCTTTCATGACATTATCGCCTTTTACGATAATTTCACCGGCAACTCCTCTCGGCACTTCAATTAATTCATCATTTACTATTTTTACTTCAACACCCGGTATTGCGGGGCCGACTGAAAAAGGTTTTTGAAGTTCGGCTCTGTTGACGGCTACTACAGGCGAGCATTCGCTAAGTCCGTAACCTTCAAGCAGTTTTGCCCTTTTGAATTTTTTTGAAAATCTTTCAAGTACTTCACCGGCGAGTGGTGCGGCACCTGAAACAAAAAACCTTATTTTATTAAACCAGTGAAAATAAAAAGGAAGTTTTGCCCTTGAGAGTGCAGAATAAACATCCGGAACGCCTGTGAAAATTGTAACTCTTTTTAGTAGGGTCTGTTTTATAATATTACTAAAAGGCATAATTGAGCGTATTATTACAACAGGTGAGCCGTAAAACATGGGAAGAAGTATGTTTACAGTTAAAGTAAAAGAATGAAACATTGGAAGATACGCTATAAATCTGTCTTTATTTGTGAGTTTAATAAGCTCATTTACCCCGTAGATGTTTGAGAAAAAATTTTTGTATGTAAGCATTGCCCCCTTTGGTTTTCCGGTAGTTCCGGATGTATAAATAATTACCGCCAAATCATCTCTTTTAGGAAGCTCTTTTATTTCATGTGATTCAAAGTTTGAGAGAATTTCTGAAAAAGAGATATTATTTTCATCTATATTTTCAACTTCACCTTCCCATATTATTTTTTTAATATTTGTATTGTTTCTTATATTTTTTAGATTGTTTTTAAATTTGCTTGAAGCTATTAAAATTTCAGCTTCAGTGTCATTTAAAATAAAAGTAATTTCTTCTTCTTTTAAAAATGTATTAACCGGTATAGCAACGGCAGAGAGTTTTTGTATGGCAAGAATTGCAACAATAAATTCTATTGAATTTCCAACTAAAACAGGAACTAAATCACCTTTTTTAACACCTATAATTTCCAAAGCCCTGGCAAACGTGTCAACTTTTTTTTTGACTCTCTCCCAGGAAATTTTTCTGTTATTTAGAAAATAGGCAGGTTTGTTTTTTAAATTTTTTGCATTTTTTTCAAGTATTTCATAGAAGTTATTATATTGATAATTCATAAAATTACCTTTTTATCATTATTATATCAAATTATTAATTTTCCATTTTATATTTTCAATTATCCATTATTTAACAGTGAATTGTATATCTCTTTTTGTGATTTATCACTGATTTTAGCAAGAAGTTTTGATTTTTCTTTTATGGAAAGGTTAAGGTTTAATATGTCTTCATATGTTAAATTTAGCATTTTTGTTTTTTTTGCCTTGTCTATTACAACAACCCATTCGCCTTTGGTATTATCTAACTTTATATCTTTTGCTTTTGCTTTTATAAATTTTTCATGAATTTTTGATATTTCTTTTATTAGAAAAATTTCTCTGTTTTCATCTATTTTTTGAATTTCTTTAATCAGTTTTTCAATTCTGTGAGGAGCTTCGTAAAGAATAGAAATTTTGCCTGCTTGCATAATTTCATATAATTTATCGGTTCTTTCTTTTCCTTTATTCGGTAAAAACATATAAAAACAAAATTCACCTTCAAATCCGCTTGCAACATATGCCGTTACAAATGCACTCGGTCCCGGTAAAACAGTGTAAGGTATATTGTTTTCCTGACAAAACCGAATTAATTTACTGCCTGGGTCGCTGATTCCGGGCATTCCCGCATCACTGACGTAAGAGCATTCTTTTGTTTTTAGAAGATTTATATCCAGGCTGTTAATTATTTTTGATTCATTATGTGAATGCATTGAAATAAATTCTTTATTTAGGGGAATCTTTAAAAGATTTAGAAGTTTTTTTGTAACCCTTGTATCTTCGCAAAATATAATTTCGGAATTTTCAAGGGCTAAAAGAGCCCTTTTTGTAATATCGGCTAAATTTCCAATGGGTGTTGGAACAAAATATATCAATTATTTTAAGCCGTATTTTTTCTTAAATTTCTCTACTTTTCCGCCTCTGTCTAAGTTTCTTTCCTGTCCTGTATAGAAAGGATGACATTTGTCGCATACTTCAATTCTCAGTGTAGGTTGATTTGAAAGTATTTCAAAAGTGTGACCGCATGTGCATGTAACCTGACAAGTTAAATATTTGGGATGTATATCTTTTTTCATTTATTGCTCCTTTAATGCAACTTTTGCTTTTTGAGCAACCGCAGCAAAAGTTTCTGGTTCGTTCATAGCTAAATCGGCAAGTATTTTTCTATCAAGTTCGATGCCGGCTTTTTTAAGACCGTTTATAAATCTTGAATAGCTAATACCATTTAATCTGCATGCGGCATTTATTCTTACTATCCATAATTTTCTAAAATCTCTTTTTTTCTGTTTTCTGTCTCTAAAAGCGTATACAAGACTTCTTTCAATCTGTTCTTTGGCTTTTCTAAAATGTTTTCTTCTGCCAGAATAGAAGCCTTTAGCCATTTTTAATATTTTTTTATGTCTTTTTCTTCTTACTGTTCCTGTTTTTACTCTCATTATTTCTCCTTGTTTTTTGGCGTGCAAACTTTCGCAACTTAGCCTTTTAGGCGGGGTCTTTTACCCACTTGGCCACTTCTACACTAAACTCCTAAAAGTTCTCTTACTTCTTTTATGTTTGCTTTTGCAACATATTTAGGGGCTCTAAAATTTCTTTTTCTTTTTTGTGATTTTTTAGTCAAAATATGGCTTCTAAAAGCGCTTCCTCTTTTGATTTTACCGCTTTTTTTAACTTTGAATCTTTTAGCCGCCCCTCTGTTTGTTTTCATTTTAGGCATTTTAAGCTCCTTACTCAAATTGAGATGAAATTATACCATAAAGTTTAATTTTATGCTACAATAATGATACATTATGTAAGGATTAAAAATATGACTATAGAAAAATATGTCGAAGACGTTTATTATAAAGAGTGTAATGAAGTAAAAGATATGACAATTAAAGAATTAATTGTTTTATCAAATAAATATAAAACGGATTCAATTTATCTGACAAAAAATAAATATCCTGTTTTTATGTTTGAACATATTGATTTTTTAGATGTGCTTTTGAGTAATGAATTGGATGTAAATGTTTTGGAGTATATCAAAAAACATCCTAAAAAAATAAATGTTTTAAATTATGATACAAATATTATAGATGCGTATTATTATATGCGTTCAAACAATTTAAAAAAAGTAGCTGTAATTAAAAACAACGAGCTTATCGGTGAAGTTAATTTTAAAATGATAAGTGCACGAATTGCCGATATTGTAATAAAAGACCCTCTTACAGGTGTTTATAATGAAAAATATTTTGAAGTGTTGATTGAAGAATACAAGGATTTTGACAAACCTCTCGGAATTATTTATATAGATATAAAAAACACAGGGGTAATTGAAGGATTATACGGAAGAGAAAAAGTAAATGAAATATTAAAAGCAATTGCCGATAAATTAAAAAATTTGCTAAGGGATATAGACTTTATTTTCAGAAACGATTTTAGATTTAAAATAATAACATTTTCTCCTCTTGATGTAACGGAAAAAATAATAAACAGAATAAGAAAATCATTAGATAATTTTGAAATAGACGGGATTAAAATTGCATATTCTTTATCTTTTTCCCATATTCCCGAACTTGAAAGTAATGTGTTATTGGCTCTTGATGATTTGGAAAGAAATCTTATAGATTAAAAGGGACTATCGCACTGCCCCATGTAAATCCGCCTCCGAAAGCGTCAAGAAGCATAATATCGCCTTTCTTAATTTTTCCAACTTTATATAAATCATTTATTGCCATAGGTATTGAAGCAGAAGAAGTGTTTCCGTATTTATGAACGGTTAAAACAGATTTTTCTTTTGGCATTTTAATGGTTCTTGCAACAGCATCAATTATTCTGTAATTTGCCTGATGAGGAATAAACCAGTCTATTTCTCTGCTTGTCATACTGTTTCTTTTTAATATATCGGTTACAGACTGGGACAATGTTTTAACGGCGACTTTAAATGTTTCGTTGCCTTTCATTTCGAGCCAGATTCTATCGCTTTCACATCCATATTTTACACCTCTGCCAGGTGTTATTAAAAAATCTTTATATTTACCGTCGGCATTTATATCTATGTCTGTTATGGCTTCTTCTTTTTTATCTGTTGCACTTATAATTGCGGCTCCCGCCCCGTCACCAAACAAAACACAGGTGGTTCTGTCTTTCCAGTTTACTATTTTACTGAGTGTCTCCGCACCGATTATCAATATGTTTTTATATACCCCGCTTTCAATAAAAGCCTTTGCCTGGGCAAGGGCATAAATAAAGCCGGTACAAGCGGCGCTGATATCCACTGCTGGCGCTGTGATTCCCAGTTTTTCAGCTACTAAACATGCGGTTGAGGGCATTGTGAAATAATCAGGTGTTATTGTGGCTAAAATAATCATATCAATATCTTCGGGTTTCATTCCGGCATTATTAAGTGCATCAACCGAAGCTTTATACGCCAAATCGCTTGTTACCTCATTTTCAGCGATGTGTCTTGTTTTTATACCTGTTCTTTTTGTTATCCATTCATCTGTAGTGTCTACTATTTTTTCCAAATCTTTATTTGTTAAAATTTTAGGAGGAACATACGCCCCTATACTTTTAAAACTTGCATACATTATGAACCTTTAGGGAATTTTCTATTTTTTGTGTTACATCGTTTTCAATATATTTTACGGCTTGGAAGATTGCGTTTTTTATGGCTTTGGAATTACTTTTTCCATGGCTTATAATAACACATCCGTTTATTCCAAGAAGAGGCGCACCTCCGTATTCTGCATAATCTGTTGCTTTTTTCAGACCTTTGAATACGGGCTTTAATAAAAGTGCCCCTATTTTTTGAAAGATTCCTGAGGCATAAATTTCCTGTTTTATTAAAGTTGATATGGCTTCTGCCGCACCTTCGCTTGTTTTTAAAACAATATTTCCTATAAAACCGTCGCATACAACAACATCCACTCCGCCTTTAAATATATCAGAGCCTTCTACATTTCCGATAAAAGATTTGCAGTTTTCTTTTAATATTTTAAAAGTTTCTTTGGTAACGGAGTTTCCTTTGCTTTCTTCTTCACCGTTGCTTAAAAGCCCGATAGTCGGAGTGTTTTTATTTAAAACCACTTTTGCATATTCTTCACCCATTAAAGCAAACTGATATAAATTATTTGCATCACAGTCAACATTTGCGCCAACATCTAAAACTAATGTATATGATTTTTTGATATTCGGCATAAAAGTTACAATAGCGGGTCTTTTTATTCCCTTTATTCTGCCGAGCCTGAGTGTTGCGAGGCTCATTGTGGCTCCGCTGTGACCGGCTGAAACAACTGCGTCAACCTGTTTTTGTTTAAGTAATTCAATAGATTTATAAATAGTGGATTCTTTTCTTCTTACAGCATCTGTAGCATTGTCTGTCATGCTTATAACATCTTCACTATTTATAAACCTAACTTTCTCTTGTAAATTTTGCGGAATTAACGGTTTTATCTGTTTTTCATCTCCCACCAAATAAGCGGTAAAATCTTTCTTTTTCAATGCTTCAACAACACCTTCGATAATAGGCCCGGGACCGAAGTCCCCTCCCATTGCATCAATCGCTATTTTCATTAATACTCACCGCAGCTTGGGCATGCTCTGTGAGGTCTTTTGTAAGCCCCGCAGTTTGAACATTTTACAACATTAGATAATCTAATTTTATAATGTGTTCTTCTTTTAGCTCCTCTTGTTTTAGAGTTTCTTCTTTTTGGAACTGCCATTGTTTCTCCTTAAAATTCTTTGTTAAATTCTTTGTTTTTACATTTTTCGCATATATTATAATCAAGTTTTAAACTTTCTATTTCACTTTTTACTATTTCATCTAAATCAAATTTTTCTTGTTCAATTATATCATACTCATCATCAAAACCGTGATAAGGAGGTTTTACAATTTTATATTTAACCTCTTCGTCAACTTTTCTTTCAAAAGTATTTAAACATTTAACGCATTCCACTTCTAATGTACCGGTGATTTTTCCTTTTACTAAATAAAAATCACCTTTTTTTTCACTACTGCCGATAAATTGAATATTATTAATTTTTTTTTGAATATTCAATTACAAAATCTCCCTGCCTGCAAAGAAAAATGCGATTTCTTTTTTAGCATTTTCAAGAGAATCACTGCCGTGAACTGCATTTGCCTCAATACTCTCAGCAAAATCTGCTCTGATTGTGCCCTCTGCCGCTTCTTTGGGATTAGTGGCTCCCATAAGATCTCTGTTTTTTTTCACAGCGCTTTCACCCTCAAGAACCATAACTACAACAGGTCCACTGCTCATATATTCACATAAATCATTAAAAAACGGTCTTTCTTTATGTACTTCATAAAATTTTGCAGCGTCGTCTTTGCTTAATTTAATTTTTTTCATAGCTGCGATTCTAAGTCCGTTACTTTCAAATCTATCTATTATTTTTCCAATAACATTTTTAGCTACAGCGTCAGGTTTAATTATTGAAAGTGTCTGTTCCATTATCTCTCCTTAGCTTTTTAGAGAGGAATTATACAAAAAAATGAAGAAAAAAAGAAGAGGGGATTATTCGATTACAGGAGCACCAGGTTCTCCTCTGTCTTCTCTGCAAGTTTGTCCTTCTTTGCATTCGTCCCAAACTATGCATCCCTCAGTAGGGCAAGCTTCAGCACATGCCGGAGAATCATAATATCCAACACATTCTACGCATTTGTCAGGATATACATAATATGTTTCTTCTCCTGTTGGGTTTTCGCTGTCATCCACAATTGCTTCTACAGGACATTCGTCTATGCAAGCCCCGCAATTAATACAAATATCAGTAATTTTTACTGCCATTTTAACTCCTTTATTTTTTTTGTAATAGAAATATAACACACAAACCTTAAGTTTTGCTTAAATGTTATTTTTTAAAATTTTTTTGTTACGTTTTGTAATATATTATAGTGAGTAGTGAATAGTAAATAGTGAGTAGTTATAGGAATTTTTTAATTTACCACTCACAACTCACTACTCACAACTCACTTTTTACTATTTGGTATAATTCCATAAAAAAGGCTAATATATGAATTTATATAAACAGGTTTGGGAAAAAATAATAAATTCAGACAATATTTTATTGATAGCCCATGTAAATCCTGACGGAGATGCTCTTGGAAGTTCATTGAGCTTATATCCTATTTTAAAAAAAATGAATAAAAAAGTGACTGTTTTTAATATGACAAAACTTCTGCCGCAGTATTTGGATTTTTTACCTAATTTTAATAAAATAACCGACAGATTGCCTAAAAAAATAGATTTAACCATTTCATTTGACTGTGGAAGTTTTGACAGACTGGGACTTGAAAGCAAACCCTCTTTTCTTATAAATATAGACCATCATATTTCAAATACAAATTATGGCGATATTAACCTTATAGAACCAAATGCGGCCTCAACTTCTCAGGTAATCTTTAATATGTTAAAAGCCAACAATGTTGAAATTGATAAAGATAGCGCAATATGTATGTATACGGCACTTGTAACCGATACAGGAAGCTTTCAGTATGAAAGTGTAAACAACAAAGTATTTGAAATGGCGGCAGAACTTGTTAAATGCGGGGTAGAACCTAATTATGTAGCTAAAATGCTCTTTCAAAGAGACAGGCTATCACGCCTTAGATTACTTGCAAAAGCTTACGATACAATAGAATTATGCTGTGAAGGCAAAGCCGCTTTTGTTGAAGTTACAAAAGAGATGATGGAAATTACAGGAGCTATTAAAGAAGATACGGATACTATAGTAAACAGTGTAAGAAATATTGCAAGTGTGGAAATTGCATGTTTACTCAGGGAAGAAGATGAGGGAATTAAAATTTCTCTTAGAAGCAAAGATTATGCAGATGTAAGTAAAATAGCAGTGAAATACGGCGGAGGCGGGCATATAAGGGCAGCCGGGGCTACAATTAAAGAATTTGATTTAAAAAAAATAAAACATATGCTTAAAAATGATATAAAGGAGATCTTATGAAAAAAATTTGGATTTTTATATTGGTCTTAATAATAGCTGCCGGAGGTTTTGTCTGGTTTTCCCCTATCTTTGAAAGAATTCCTCCTGAAATTAAGGTTAATTCAAACGGTTTTACAAATTTAAAAAATCCAATAAAGATAAGTTTAAATGATAATAGAGGTATTAAATATTACAGTGTAACGGCATTAATCAATGGAAATGCTAAGGTGTTGGTTAAAAAAAGTGGAAATTTTGGAAAAAGTATAAGTTTGGATGTTAAATTGCCACAGATTGCTTCTAAAAAAATCAAATTAATTATAGACGCCGTAGATACATCCGAATGGAACTGGTTTGCCGGAAACGAAGCAAAAAAAGAGGTAACCTTAAAAGTTGATACAATTGCCCCTGATGCCGAGATTGTAAATAATTCCTATGCCATAGGAAACGGCGGCAGTGCGGCTGTTGTGGTAAAAGTGGCAGATGCTAATTTAAAAGCTGCTTATATCTTGGTCGATAACAAATATAAATTTAAATTAACTCCATTTTATAAAAAAAATTATTATGTTGCTTTAATAGCTTGGCCGGTGAAAGAAAAGACATTTGATGCTAATTTAGTTGCAATTGATTATGCCGGAAATAAATCGATAGCCCATATTCCTTTATATTGGAGACATTATAAATATCCAGATGCTAAGATAATTATTGATGATAATTATATAAAGAATAAAGCCATACCTATTTTACAAAAAATGAATGTCAGTGTCCCTAATGATCCTGTCAGTGTTTTTAGAAAAGAAAACGAATATGTCAGAAAACTGAATAATGAAGAAATTTATAAATTAACAAGTAAAATTTATGAAGATAAAATAAATTCATTTTCATTAGCGTCGTTTAATCCTCTTCCGAGAAGCTTATTGGAAGCATATTTTGGCGAAAGAAGACATTATTTTTATAAAAATAAACTCATTTCTAATTCAATTCATTTAGGAATAGATGTTGCTAAAATTAAAAGAGCAAAAATATATGCAAGTAATTATGGAAAAGTAGCGGCAGAAAAATGGATAGGAATTTATGGAAATACATTAATTATTTATCATAATTTGGGGCTTTATTCTTTATATGCCCATACATCAGAATTTGATGTGCCTGTTGGTGCAAGTGTAAGAAGAGGTGAGGTTATTGCAAGAACCGGTAATACAGGAGGTGCTATAGGAGATCACTTACATTTTGGATTATATATTCAGGGAATAGCTGTAAATCCGTTTGAATGGATGGACAGAAACTGGATAAGAGTAAACATTATAAATATAATTAATTCATCAAAAAGGCTTATAGGTAAATGAGGCAAAAAACCATAAGGGCTTTTATAGTAGAAGATTATGAAAAATTAAAAAATGTTGTAGAATCAAAATATGCTCTGGTTAAAAATTACTATTTTTTTTTGAAAGAAAATAATGAGGCAATAGAAAATTTTTTAAAAGAAAAAAAATTAAACTATATTGTTGAAAACAATATTTTTACTTCTGAAAAGGAAAAAACGCAAGAAGTTAAGATTATTGAAAAAGAAAAAATTATAGAAAAACGAGTTAATACAAAAATTTATGATAAAATTATAAGAGCGGGAGTCGAAATAGACAGTGATGAAAATTTGATATTTTTAAATAGAATTAATGCAGGGGCTAAAATAAAAACTTCCGGAAATGTTGAAATATTCGGGGAATGCGAAGGTAATATTGTTTGTGAGGGCGAATATTTGATAGTAAAAAAAAATAAAAAAGGGACGATTTTTTATAAAGGTGAAAATATCGGAACGGTAGAAAAATTAACCGTATTTACAAAAGACGGAAAAAGGGAACTGGAGTGAAACAAAGAACAATTAAAAAAGCAGTGGAAGCGGTAGGCATAGGTCTTCATAAAGGGGTGCCTGTAAAATTAAGGCTTGAACCTTTGGGAGAAAACAGCGGAATAATATTTTACAGAAGCGATAAAGGTGTAAGTATTGAATTAAAACCTCAAAATGTCGTGGATACCAAAATGGCAACTGTAATAGGCGAAAATAACGTGGTTGTTTCCACAATCGAGCATTTGATGAGTGCCGTTTATTCTTTGGGGGTGGACAATTTAAGAATAGTCTTGGATAATGATGAAGTTCCCATTATGGACGGAAGTGCGATAAGTTTTGTAATGCTCCTGCAAGAAGCCGGTATAAAAGAGCTTGAAGCTCCCAAAAAATTTATAAGAATTACAAAAGAAGTTGAAATAAAAGAAGGTGAAAAATTTGCAAGGCTTAAACCTAATGAAAAAATTTCATTTGATTTTGAAATAAATTTCTCCCATCCTATAATAGGAAAGGAAAAAAGGGAATTTGTTTTTTCCACCAGAAATTATATTGAAGAGATAGCCAGGGCGAGGACTTTCGGATTTTTAAAAGAAGTTCAGTATTTAAGAAGCATGGGTCTTGCACTCGGTGGAAGCCTGGATAATGCCATAGTTCTTGATGACAAAGGGATTTTGAACGACACTCTTAGGTTTGATGATGAATTTGTAAGACATAAAATTCTTGACGCAATAGGAGATATGAGTCTGCTTGGCGGAAATTTTATAGGCAGATATGAAGCTTTTGCCAGCGGGCATCATTTGAATCATTTATTAACATTAAAACTGTTTGAACAAAAAGCCTATGAAACAGTAACTTTTTCAAAAGAGGAGCTTTCACTTGTCAAAGCCTTTGGTTGATGTTGTAGCAGTTGTAATTTCAAAGCCCGTAAAAGTTGGAATCTATAAAAATAACAGATTAATAAAAACTATACAAAAAGAAGGTTTAACAAGTGATGTTTTGCCTGAAATATTTGATGAAATTTTAAAAAAATATGAAATTGATTCCATTTTTTATTCCAAAGGGCCGGGAAGTTTTATGTCCATAAAATTAGCTTTTGTGTTTTTTAAAACCCTCGAAACAGCAAAAAATATTAAATTATTTGCAGCCGACGGATTTTATTTTAATAACAATAGACCCATAAAAGCTGTCCATAAAAGTTATTTTGTAAAAAAAGAGGGTATAATTACACTTAAAAAAAATTTAGAAGAAGGCGAATTTTTTTTACCGGAAATTTTAAATAAAGATGATTTTTCTGCGGATAATTCGCCTCTTTATGTGTTAAAAGCAGTTTGAAAGGTTTTTATGATTATAACGGTTCCGGCTACAAGTGCAAATTTAGGTGCAGGATTTGATACATTAGGTTTGGCGCTTAATTTAAGAAATGAAATTGAAATTCTTCCAAGTGAAAGAATTGAAATAGAAATTTACGGCGAAAATGCCGATTTTTTAAGAAAACTTCCGAGAAATTATTTTGTGGATATATTTAGTGAACATTATAAATATTTGACAGATAAAGAAGTAAAATTTAAATTTAAATTTAATAATAAAATACCTCTCTCGCGCGGGCTTGGAAGCAGTTCGGCTGTAATAATAGCCGCGATTACGGCTGCATATGAAATGGCTCAGGTCCCGTATAAAAAAGACAGAATTATAAATTTGGCACTAAATTACGAACCGCATCCCGATAATATCACCCCTGCGACACTTGGGGGATTTTGTGTTGCAAAACTGAGAAAAAACAGGGTTTATTTTCTTAAAAAATTTATTCCAACTTACCTAAGGGCTGTTATTGTAATTCCAAACAGACCAATTTCAACCCAGAGAAGCAGAGAGGCGTTAAAAAAATATTATTCTCTAAAAGATGTGGTCAGTAATATTTCATCTTCCTCAATGATTACCGCTGCGTTTTTTTCTGAAAAATTTGATATTTTAAAATATATTGTAGAGGACAGAATTCATCAGGAAAACAGGATGAGGCTGGTTCCGGAGCTGTTTAAGGTAAGGGAGATAGCCTTGAGAGAAGGCGCTTTAATGTCCACACTCAGCGGAAGCGGTTCAACGTTTTTTAATATGGCGTATAAAGATGATGCATATAGTATTTATGCCGCTTTAAAAGATAATTTTAAAGATTTTAGTGTTAAAATATTGAATTTTGACAATTTGGGAGTTAAAGTATATAATTAGTGGTGAAATTAGAGAAGAGTGAACAGTGAATAGTAAAAATAAATGTCAAATAGGAAATGGAAAACAGATTAGAATGTGTGTTGCCTGCAGAAAAAGAGATTTGCAAAGTAATTTGTACAGATTACAGTGCATTAATAACGAATTAATTAAATTCAGCGGAAACGGCAGAAGTTTTTATGTCTGTGAAAGTTGCATAAATTCAAAAAAATTTGTCAGATATATTTCAAGATTATGTAATTTAAATAAAGATAAAGCAAAACAGAAAATTTTAACTTTTCCATTTTCCATTTTACATTAAAGAAAAGGAGTTTGTTTGAAGATAAAGGTATCAATAGTTGCAAGAGAAATGGGTCTTAAAGCAAAAGAACTGGTTGAACTTGCAAAAGAAATCGGGATAGAAGCAAAAGCAAGAGGTGAAATTACGCCTCTTGAAGCGGCTAAAATTCAGGAGTATTTTTTAAATAAAGGAAAAGAACCTAAAGAAGAGGTAAAAAAAGAAAAAAAACAGGAAGTAAAAAAAGAAGAAGAAAAAAAACCAATTAGACGCAGAAGAAAAACATTTAACGATTTGGTTAAAAAAACAAAACAGGGTATCACTCTCGTTAAAAGAAAAGAAGAGCCTAAGGAAGAAAAACCAAAAACAGAAATTAAAGAAGAACAAAATACCAGAGCTGTTAAAAAAACAGTTAAAAAGGCGCCAGCCAAACCTAAAAAAATTCAGGAAAAAGAATTAACTATTAATGTGGATTTGGCAGATATGGACGTTATAGAAGAAAACCAGGTTGAGCTTTTGGATCTCTATTTTAATGATGTTTCATTAAAAGATGAAGAAATAAGTGAAAAAGTAAAAACAAAAAAAACTATTAAAGAAGATAAAAAACAAGAAAAAAAAGCGGTTAAAACTGTTAAAAGAAAAAAAGTAAGTGAAGGCGGATTAATAAAAGAAGGGCTTAAGAAAAAAAGAAAAAAGAAAAAAGAAGTCAAAATCGAGATTATAAGAATTCCAAAAGAAGTAAGAGTCCATGAATTTGCCACTTTAATCAAAAAGCCTATAGAGGATGTGATTGAAACATTGAGATCTCTTGGTGAAGAAAGGGATAAAAACGACTTTTTGGGTGAAGAATATATTGAAACCCTTGCAGAGGAATTTGGCTCAAACATAGAAATATATGATCCTCTTGCGGAATTTGATTATATAAAAAAATATGATGAAAAATGCAAAGATTCAGATAATTTGCAACAAAGACCGCCTATTGTGACTATTATGGGACATGTCGACCATGGAAAAACAAGTCTTTTGGATAAAATAAGAAACTCTAGAATAACAGCAAAAGAAGCCGGAGGAATTACCCAGCATATCGGTGCTTATATGGTGGAAAAAGACGGTAAAAAAATTACATTTATCGATACACCGGGGCATGAAGCGTTTACAGAAATGAGGGCAAGAGGCGCACAGGTTACAGATATTGCAATTATTGTAGTAGCTGCTGATGACGGTGTTATGCCCCAAACCAGAGAGGCTATTGCACACGCCCAGGCCGCCGAGGTACCTTTTATAGTGGCGGTAAACAAGATAGACAAACCTCAGGCCAATCCGGATTTGGTTAAATCACAGCTTGCGGAAATGGGAATAACTCCCGTTGAATGGGGTGGAGAATATGAATTTGTAGGAGTTTCGGCAAAAACAGGCGAAGGCATAGACGATTTGCTTGAAACAATTTTGATGCAGTCTGAAATTATGGAAATTAAAGCCAATCCAAAATGCCCTGCAAAAGCCATTGTAATCGAAAGCAGAATAGAAAAGGGAAAAGGGCCTGTCGGAACAGTTATAGTTAAAAACGGAACACTTAAAAAACAGGACAGTTTTGTATGCGGAATAACCCATGGAAGAGTAAGATTAATTATAGATGATTTGGGAAAACAGAAAAAAGAGGTAAAACCGGGCGAGCCTGCGGAAATTACAGGATTTGACGAAGCTCCTATCGCCGGGGATAATTTAGTGGTTGTAGAGAGTGATAAAGAGGCAAAAGAAACTGCCGAAAAATGGAAAAATTATCTTGAAGCCAAAGAAAGAAGCAAATCAACAAAAGCAACGCTTGAAGATTTACAAAAAATGATACTTGAGGGTGAACTTAAAAAACTTCCTGTAATTGTAAAAGCAGATACCCAGGGAAGTGTTGAAGCTATTAAAGGAAGTCTGGCTAAACTTAAAAACGAGGAAGTAAAAGTGGATGTTATTCATTCCGATGTGGGGGCTATAACGGAAAATGACGTAATTTTGGCAAAAGCAAGCGAGCCTAAAGCCATTATTTTAGGATTTAACGTAAGACCTACAAGCGGGGCTAAAAACAAGGCGAAACAGGAAGGTATTGAAATAAGGACATATTCTATTATTTATGATTTGATTGATGATATAAAAGAGCTTTTAAGCGGTTTGATGACTCCTAAAATAAAAGAAGAAGTAACAGCAACTGTTGAGGTCAGGGATACGTTTAACGTACCTAAAGTCGGAACCGTTGCGGGATGTTATGTGATAGACGGTATGGTTCACAGGGGCGATTTTGTAAGAGTTATAAGAGACGGGGTTGTTATTTACGACACTAAACTTGCATCTCTTAAAAGATTTAAAGAAGATGTAAAAGAGGTGGGAAAAGGTTTTGAATGCGGTATTATGATTGAAGGATTTAACGATATTAAAGTGGGGGATATACTTGAAACTTATCAAAAAATTGAAGAAAAAGCCAATTTTGAAGGATAATAATGGATAAAAGTATAAAAGTCCAAAGAAAAGAATCCCTGCTTAAAGAAATTATTCCTGAAGTGCTTGCTCAGATGAATGACAGCAGAATCAGAGGCCTTGGGGTTGTTGATGTTGTTTGTTCCCGCGATGGAAGTGATGCAAAAGTTTATTTAGAAAAAAGTTATTTAAATGAAAAAGAACAACGCGAGGCCCTAAAACAGCTTAAACAGGCGAGAGGATATATTCAAAATTACTGCCTAAAATCAACCGGCTGGTTTAAAGTCCCAAATTTAACTTTTACATTTGACGAACTCCTTGAAAAAGAAAACAAAATGGAAGAATTATTTGAAAAAATAAAGGCAAAAGGTGAATAATTTAAAAGAAATTATTGAAAAAACAGTTAAAAATTACGGCTGTGACCTTTATGATGTTGAAATTACAGAAGAGGGCGGACACAAATATTTCAGAATTTATATAACAAAACCGGGCGGCGTTAATTTAAACGACTGCGAAGCCATAAATAATATGCTTTCACCAATTTTTGATGTGGAAGAGCCTATAAAAGAGAGATATTTCTTAGAAGTCAGTTCACCGGGGCTTGAGAGAAAACTTACCAAAAAAGAGCATTTTGAAAAAAGTATAGGAGAAAATGTTAAAGTAACAACAAATGAAGGCAAAAAAATAAAAGGCACATTAAAAAGTTTTGACGGAGATGTTGCAGAAATAGGAAAAGAGAAAGTAAAGTTTGAAGATATAAAAAAAGCAAAAACATATGTTGATTGGAATAATTATAAAGGCTTAAAATAAAAGCCTTAAGTTTAGCCGTTAATGAAGCCTGGAAATACCAGCTTTTAACCTACCCGAATCCGGCTGTTGGATGCGCTGTAATAGTTAAAAATCAAATTTTTACAGATGCCCATAAAAAAGCGGGCGAGCCTCATGCAGAGGTAAACGCTCTTTTTAAGGCCTTTTCTTTTTTTCATAAAACTCCGAAATTAAACTCAGCTAAAGAAATCCATGAATTTTTGATAAAAAACCATAACAATTTTTTTAAAGATGCCGAGATTTACGTCACGCTTGAGCCTTGCTCCCACATAGGAAAAACACCGTCATGTGCAAATTTACTCTCAGTTTTAAAACCAAAAAAAGTAACAATCGGCTGGCTTGATCCAATAATTGAACACAGCGGCGGGGCTGGAATACTTAAAAATGCCGGTATTGAAGTTGAAGTAATTAATGATAAAAGATGTTTTGATTTGATTGAACCTTTTATAAAATGGAATAAAGATAAATTTATATTTTTTAAATTAGCCCAGAGTTTAAACGGGGTAATTACAGGAGGATATATAAGCAGTGAAAGCTCTTTAAAGTGGGTGCATCAGATAAGGGATAAAATTGATTTATTGGTAATAGGCGGGAATACCGTCAGAATTGATAGACCCACACTTGACAGCAGGAGAGTAAAAGGAATTGCTCCGGATGTGCTTATTTATTCAAAACAAAAAGAATTTGATAAAACTATTCCTTTGTTTAATGTAAAAGGACGAAGAGTTTTTATAGAGGATAATTTAAAAAGGCTAAATGATTATAATTTTATAATGGTTGAAGGCGGTGAAAAATTATATAATGAGCTTAAAGATTTTGTAGATTGGAAAGTTTTTATAATAACTCCTAAAATGTTTATGAGAAATAATTTTAAAACAAATGATGAAATTGAGATAATGCATATTGAAAAAAAAGATGATTTTGTTGTATGGGGGAGGTGATGGATTCGTTTAAAATTAATCAAAGAAGATATTTAGGAAATAAAACAAAAGTTTTAGATTTAATAAAAAAAATAGTAGATGAAAATGTAAAAGAATATTATTCTTTTTGCGATATTTTTGCAGGTACTGGAAGCGTTGGGGCTTTTTTTAATGAAGAAAATAAAAAAATAATTGTTAATGATTTTTTATATCATAATTTTATAGCTTTAAAAGCTTTTTTGAGCGATGAAAAATTTGATGAGAAAAAGATATTGGAATTAATAGATGAACTAAATAATCTAAGTGTATTTGAAGAAAATTATTTTTCTATAAATTTTGGAGATAAATATTTTTGTAAAAAAAATGCTATTAAAATAGGGGCTATTAGAAAAAAAATAAATAATTGGTTTTTGGAAAGTAAAATAAATGTGAAGGAGAAAAATATTCTTTTAACTTCTTTAATTTATGCGATTGATAAAATAGCAAATACAGTTGGACATTATGATGCATATATAAAAAAAGTGATAAAAGAAAAAGAATTTGAATTAAAAATGCCTGATATTGATTTGAAAAGAAATAAAAATAATGAGATTTATAATATGGATGCAAATACTTTAATTAGAGAAATTGAGTGTGATATATTATATGTTGATCCTCCTTATAATTCAAGACAATATTCAAATATGTATCATCTTTTAGAAAATTTAGCTTTATGGCAAAAACCGGAAGTTAAAGGAGTTGCAAAAAAATTTGATACTACTCATTTAAAAAGTGGATATAATCAAAAAGAAGCTGTTAAATTTTTTGAGGATTTAATAAAGAATGCTAAAGCTAAATATATTCTTTTTAGTTATAATAATATGGAGGATAAAGGCCATAGTAGAAGTAATGCAAGAATAAGTGATGAGAATATTTTTAGAATGCTAAAACACAAAGGAAAAGTGGAAGTTTTTGAAAAAGAGTATAAAGATTTTAGAAGTGGAAAGAGTGAAAGAAACAATCATAAAGAAAGAGTGTTTTTTGTGAAGGTTATGAAATGAATGAAATAAAGTTTCAAACATATAGTTGGAGTTATGGAACTACTTCTTTTAGAGTAAGTGAATTAAAATATAAAATAGAAAGACAACTTATTAGATTAAAAGAATTAAGAAATATTTATCCTGATAAAAATTGGAAAGATTTACAAGAAATTTATTTTGAAATGTTATTAGAAGAAGGATTAGCAAAAGAAACTTCAAAAAATAAAGCAAAAGATGCAAGACAAAAAACATCTCCATTGGTAGATTTGGGATTAGTTGATAATGAAAGACAATTAACAGAGATAGGAAAAAAACTATATAAAATTAATTATGATAAAAATTATAACTTTAATAATTTATTTTTTTTAAGAAATGATGCATTTTTATATTTTAAACAACTTTTAAAAATAAATTTTAATAAAAATAAAAGAGCATATAAAAATTTCAATATAAATCCTTTTTTGTCATTAATTTATTTACTTATAAAATTTGATTCTATTTCTAAAAAAGTTTTTATGTATGCTCTTAGTTTATGTCAAAATTTTAATGATATTTTAGATTTAGAAAAATTTTTAAAACAGAATAAAAATTTTAATATTTATGAATATTTAGAAAATAAAATAAAAGAAAAAAATAATTATGAAAAGGCATTAAAATTTTTTTTAGAAAATGATAAAAATTTAAAAACTTTTGAAATAGTCTTAATGGATAGAAAAAGTAAAAAAAATTTACAAATTTTTTTAGAACTTTTTAATGAATTGAAAACTTTTAATAATTCAAAAGATAAATTCACAAAATTAAAAGAGATAGTTAATAAATTTGATTCTTCAAAACTTAAACCAGAATTTAGAAAAAGACTTTGTTTAAATAGTTTTGAAAAATTTAAAAAATTAAAATTAGACAATTTGAAAGATGAAGAATTATTTTATTTTTTTCACACTTCAAAATGGAAAGTTAATTTAGAAGATTATTATGATTTAAATAAAAGATTTATTGAATTAAGTGAAGTAATTATTTTTGATAATGAAAATATTTATTTAGATGAGTTAGTAAAATTATATTTTGAGGATGAATTAAATAATGAAAAAGATTATAATAAATTATTATCAGGTGTATTAAAGTTTGATGAAAACTATTTTTTCAATAAAATAAAAGATAAATATAAAATTGCTAAAGATGAAAATTTAAGGCAGTATATCAAAAATATTAAGTTACAAAATAAAAAAAGAATATTTGATAAGTTAGTTAATAAATATTTTTCTAATGATAATTTGATAACATTATTTGAAAAAATAAAAAAAAGAGAAGATAAGTATATAAGTTCGTATGTGGATTGGGATGCAAATATTCCAACTATTTTTGAATATTTAATAGGGATAGTTTTTTATAAAATAAGTAAAACTATCGATTTAGATTTTTTGAATATGAGTTTGAATGCTTCTATGTTACCTATTAGATTTGCAAGTGGAAATAAAGCTGATATAGTATTTAACTTTGATGAAATGGATATGATTATTGAAGTTACTTTGACAACCGATGAGAATCAAAGGCGAATGGAACTTGAACCTGTTATTAGACATATTGGAAGACATAATTTTCAAAAAAAAGCATTTGGTGTTTTTATAGCTCCTTATTTAGACCCTAATGTTTTAGTCATTTTTAGAGCATATAAAAATTTAAATTTTTATGATATAAAGGATTATAGTAAAGTTATAAAGGGACTTGAAATTTTGCCATTAAGTATAGATGAAATAATTTATATTTTAAAGCAAAATATAGATTTGAACGATTTTTTAGATATTAAAAATAGTTGTATTTCTGATAAAGAAAATGATGGAGTTAAATGGTATAAAAGTGTGGTAAAAGGAAAATTTAATGCAAATCAATAAAATATATAATGATGATTGTCTTAATGTTTTAAACGATAAAAATAAAATAGAAGATAATTCTATTCAATTAATTTTTGCAGACCCTCCATATAATCTTAGTGGTAATGGATTAAAACTGGTGGGTAATAAAACAGGCGGGGATTACTTTATGGTAAATGAAGAGTGGGATAAAATGAGTTTTGAAGAGTATAAAGACTTTACAAATAAGTGGATAAAAGCTTGTAAGAGAATATTAAAAGAAAATGGAAGTATTTTTATTTGTTGTAGTTATCACAATATTGGTGAATGCACTATGGGGCTTAAAGAAAATGGATTTAAGATAAATAATATAATTACTTGGCAAAAAACTAATGCAATGCCAAATTTGACAAGAAGAGTTTTAACTCATTCAACTGAATTTATTATTTGGGCTGTTAAAGGTAAAAATTGGATTTTTAATTATGAAATTTTAAAAGAATTAAATCCGGAAAGAACAAAGGATGGTAGGAAAAAGCAGCTTAGAGATGTTTGGCAGATACCTTTATGTCAGGGGAAAGAGAGATTAAAAGATGAAAATGGTAAAGCTCTTCATCCTACTCAAAAACCGGAAGAGTTATTAAAAAGAATAATTTTAGGTTTTTCAAATGAAGGTGATATTGTGTTTGATCCATTTGCTGGAAGTGGAACAACACCATATGTTGCAAAAAAATATAATAGAAAATTCATTGCTATTGAAAAAGAAAAAAAATATTATAAGGCTATTTTAAAAAGATTAGGGGAGTTTTATATAGATAATATTACTGATAAAAGAAAAGAAAAAACTCTTTTTGATTTTGTAAATTAATGAAAGAGAAAGAAATTATGTCTAAATATGGAAAATACGAATTAGTAAAAAAAGAGTATCAAAGATTTAAAGCTGATAGTAACAGAAACCATAAAGCTGATAAAACTTATGAATATTTGCACATTTTAAGGAAATAGATGGATGTAAAAATATACGACAAACTTGCCCGCCGTTATGATTTGGCTACAAAAATAGTCAGTTTCGGGATAGAAGAAATCTGGAGATGTATGTTTATCAGAAAAATAAAAAAATTTATAAAAAACGGGGTGATGATTGACGCGGCAAGTGCTACGGGCGAAATGGCAAAAACAGGTTTTGATAAGATTTATTTTATAGAACCAAGCTCTGAAATGGTAAAAATAATGGTGGAAAAATTTAAGAGTGCCGGATTTGAGGAAGAAAAATTTGAAGTACAGTTCCAGGAAAGACAGTATATTAAGTTAAAAAAAGATAAAAAAGAATATATAATTATTCAAGATACGGCTGAGAATTTTAAGATTGATGAAAAAGCGGATTTGATTACTTCTTTTATGGGACTTAGGAATTTTGATAATTTACAAAAAGGAATGAATAATTTAACGGCTCATTTAAAAGATGGGGGATATTTTGCAATTGTGGAAATGGTAAAAAACGATTCATTGATAGCTAAATTAATTATGTGGTACATGAATAAAATAGTGCCTTTAATTGCCGGGATACTGCTTGGAATGAAAGAGGAATATAAGTTGCTGGGGAAAAGTATAAATTCATTGAATGAAGAGGATATTTTAAAAAATTTAAAAGGTTATGAAATAGTAATGAAAGAAAAACTTATCTTTCCCGTTGCGACATTAATAATAGCAAAGAAAAATGGACGACAGGATATTTGAAATAAAAATTGCTGACAATATTGAAGTTGTTATAGATTCAAGATTTAAGATAAAGGGTTTTATAGAATTCATCAGACTTTCTTTCAATAAACTTGAAATAAAAGAGAATGTTTATAAAATTTATTTTGACAAAAATAATATTGAAAAACACAAATTGTTGATAAACGCCATTGGCAATATGTATAAAAAGAGAAAAGATTTTAATAAAGCCACATATAAAAAACTTATTTTAAATTTTAAAAAAGACTGTATTGTAAAAATAAAAAAATATCAGGTTTTATTTGATGAAAAAGCAGTTTATATTACTGTTAGAAAAATTTCTTCCAAAGAGTTTGAAATTCTTTTTGCAAATCCGAAAGAAAAAGTTTTTAATTATATAAAAGGGATTTTTCTATTTGATATTTTGGATTTTAGCAAAGATAAAATTATCGTTTCGCTGAACGGGGAGAGTAAAAGATTGGTAAGTGCCCTTATTTCAAAGTATTCCGTTATGGGATATAAGGTTGAATTTAGGGTAAAAAAAGAGGAATTTGAAAGCACTGAGAGTTTTAACGTCGAAGGTTCGTTAAAAGAATATTTAACTAAAATAAAAAATGCATTGGAATTATTCGGTGTCGATAATATTTATGAATGGAATAAAATAAAAAAAGAATACAGACGTCTTGCAAAAAAATATCATCCCGATTTACACAGGACTAAACCAGAGCTTATTAGAAAAATATATGATAAAAAATTCAGAAGGGTAAAAGAGAGTTATGAGCTTTTGGAAGAATATTATAATAACAGAGCAAGCCGTTAAATTTTCGATATAATAAAAAAAAGGTATTTTTATGGATATTGAAGATATTTTAAAATTAGACCAAAAAGCTTTTGAGATAATTGCTTCAGCAAACAGTGAAATTTCTGATATGTATGAAGTGTGGGAAGAAGAAAAAAGGGAAATTCTTAAATCTTTTCAGGTAGACATTAAAAAATATGAAAATATTTTACAAAAACAGATGAAAAAAGAAATAGAAAATTATAAAAAAGAAATAATTAAAAAATATGAAGAAAAATTAAATTTTTTAAATTTTGATGAAAAGAAACAGATTAATAAAATTTTTGAAAGCATAAAAGAAGAATTATGTCCGCATTAAAATATGCATATATAAATGCTTTGGTAAGAAGTCTTAAAACAAAAGAAATTTCAAAAGAAAAACTTTTTGAGTGTAATAATCTCTCTGATTTATATTCATTGCTTCAAACAACTGTTTATAAAAATTTTTTAATTTCTCCAAAAAATGATGATTTATTGATTTCATTAAAAAATTATTATCTAAATTTATTTTTTAAAATAACAAAAAATCTAAATAAAAATGAAAAACATTTATTTACTCTCTTTTTTTTTGAAAAAAATCCAAATATTGATGATTTAAAAAAAGCTGTTTTTAAAATTTCAAAAAATGACAAAAAAGATATAGAAAAAATAATAAAAAATTATGTTGATGTCCTTAATCTAATTACCATTTTAAAATATAAAATAATATATTCTCTTAAAATAGAAAAATTTTTCGCATATCTTATTCCATACGGAAACAAATCATTATCGGAACTTAAAGAAATAGCGTCATCAGAAAATTTATATGATTTTTCAAGTAAGCTGGGATTAAATGTAAATGATTATTCTCTGGTTAAAAAAGCACTTTTTGATAATTATTATGATTTTTTAAGACAAGTGTGGTATGGATATCCTTTTAAGCTTTCAGTGCCTTTTGTGTTCTTGCAGATTAAACAAAAAGAAATTAAAAATATTTCTTCTTTTGTCATAGGATTGAAATATTCCCTAGACAAGCAAGAAATAAAAAAAATGGTTGTGTAATGCTTTTTCCTGAAACAATGTATAAGGTAACCTTTAAAGTTCCTGAAGATAAGATAGATGATTTTTTGGATTTTTTAATTAAAAAAAAGATTTTACATATAAAAAAAGAAGAAAATAGACTTTTCAAAGAAGAGTTTTATAAAGTAAAAAATTTACTTGCAATTGCAAAAAAATATATTTCAATTTCTCAAGTTCCTCCTGTTAATGCAAAAAAAGAAAATTTTACGCTTGATGAAATTGAAAAATATTTAATGGGTATTTCTGAAAAATTTGAAAAATATATCAATTTAAAAAAAGAAATTTTAAGAAAAGAAGAAAACTTAAATAAATTAAACACTTTTTTAAATATTGTAAAAACAGGTAAAGAATTTCTGAATTCTTTGAAATTTTTAACTTTTGAATGTGCAAATATACCTGTTGAACATTTTGAAAAAATAAAGTTTTTAATGTTGAATTACAATATTCTTTCTGTTTATGAAATAAAAAACAATAATGTATATACTGTTTTTATCTCACCACCTAAAAGGCATAATAAAATTTTTGAAATTTTAAAAGAATTTTCAATCATTACGATAAATAAAGATTTATTTTTATTAAAAAAAGAAGATATCGCAAAAGAAAAAAAGGTATTAACAGCCCTTGAAGAAGATATTAAAAAAGAAAAAGAAAAACTTATAAAAGTCTATTCCCATTTAAAATATTTGTATCAGATTTATGATGTAAAAAGTTTTTTACAGCAAAAGGACGGTTTTTATATTTTAGAGGGCTGGATTCCAAAAAGCAGATTTGAAAAACTTCCTTTTTTAATTTCAAAAAAAACAGATTATACTGACGCGCCTACTCTTTTGAATACTCCTAAAATTTTTAAACCGTTTGAACTTTTGGTAAAAAATTATTCCCTTCCGAAACCTTATGAAATAAATCCGACAGTTGCATTTGCCATTGTGTTTTTGTTTTTGTTCGGTTTAATGTTCGGGGATATGGGACAGGGGTTGATTTTGGCAATTTTAGGATATGTTTTGTCTAAAAAATCATTATTTGGCAATATTCTTTTTTTAAGCGGAATTTCATCAATGATTTTCGGTGTTATATACGGGCATTGTTTCGGATTTGAAATTTTTCATACCTTTTCCCCTTTGGAAAATATAAATTCTTTGATTGTTATCAGTATTGTAGCAGGTGTTTTTATTATTAGTTTCGGTTTTTTTATTTTTATGTTTACTAATTATAAAAAAAATAATTTAAAAAAATTAATTTGGGGTGAAAACGGAATAGTAAGCTTTATGATTTATATGTTGTTAATCTGGATAGGTGTAAAAACATTTGTTTTTAATGTTTCCATAAAAATAGATTTGGCTATGCTTTTTGTTTTAGCGGCTGTATTTTTGGGACATTTGATTTATGAGAGTAAAAAAACCTCCGAATCATTTTTTGAAGTATTGATTGCTTTTTTGGAAAACATCACAAATACTATTTCTTTTGTAAGAGCAGGTGCTTTTGCCCTGGCTCACGCTGCTTTGTTTATGGCTATTTTCAGTATTGCCAGAATGTTAAATGAGAGCGGATATTGGATTGTTGTTTTTTTTGGCAATATTTTTATTATAATACTGGAAGGGGTTGTTGTTTTTATTCAGACATTAAGACTTGAGTATTATGAATTTTTTAAAAGATTTTATGAAGGAGGAGGATATGAATACAAACCGTTTGGGAGTTAAAGTTATTTTGTTTTTGTTGCCTGTTTTAATGTTTGCAGATGATAATGCATATGCATATATTGCCGCTGCCCTTTCAGTGGGACTTTCAAGTATTGCAGCAGGTATTGCTGTAGGGCTTGTGGGTGCGGCTGCTATGGGGACAATAGGTGAAAAACCTGAAATTTCAACTAAAGCTCTTATATTTTTAGGTTTGGCTGAAGGTATAGCAATATACGGTCTTATTGTTTCAATTATGATTTTAGGGAAAATATGAAAATAGTTTTTTTAGGAATAAAAGAAGAGTGTATCGGTTTTTCTCTGTGTGGGATAGGCACGCTGGAAGTCGGCGATTTTAAAAAAGATTTCAAAGAAGTAATTAAAGATAAAGATGTGGGTTTAATTATTATTGCAGACAGGTATTATGAAATTTTTAAAGAAAATTTTTCCCATTTTATCAAAAAAAAAGCCGTGCCTTCTATTGTGTTTGTCCCTTCTTTTGAAAAAACATATTTAAACGAAAATATAAAAAGGTATCTTTCAAATGTTCTTGGAATCAGACTTTAAGTTTTTAGAAGAAGAAACTTTAAAAGAAGCCATTGAAGAGAGAAACAAAAAGATAAATGAGGCTAAAATAAAAATCAAAAAAGAAAAAGAAGAATATTTAAAGCAGCTTGATATTTCAACAGAAAGAAAATTATTAAAAGAAAAATATGAAAAGCTTATAAAAATAAAAAAACTTCAAATTACCAAGCATTATATTGATTTATATAATAATTTTTTTAAGAAAAAATATGATGTTATGAAAAGTTTGATTATGGAAAAAATTGAAAAAGAAAAAGATTATCTAATAAACTGTTTTATTAAAAAACTCGAAAAAGAATATTTTGAAGGCGAACTGTTTATTCCCGAGGATGTAAACATTACTTCAAAGTTTACAATAAAAAAGCATAAATTAAAAACGGTTATTTTTAAATATAAAAGAAAAAACATTGTTTTGGATTTTAATGAAATTATAGAAAACAAATTAAAGAGTTTAAAATGGTAGAAATCACTTCAGTAAACGGGCCTATTGTAAATGCAAGATATAAAAATGAAAATCCTTTAATGAACGAGTGTGTTTATGTAGGGGAGAATGAATTAATAGGTGAAATTATAAGGGTTACAAAAAATGAAATTACAATCCAGGTATATGAGGATACAACATCTCTTAAACTTAAAGAAAATGTAAAACTGACTTCTTCTCTTTTAAGTGCATATTTAGCCCCCGGAATTTTGGGAAGCGTTTATGACGGAATTCAAAGGAATTTGTTTAATTTAGAAGAAAGAATTGTAAAAGGGGCAAAATCTTTTCCTTTGGATATGGAAAAGAAATATTATTTCAAACCTTCTGTAAAAAACGGGGAATATATAAAAAGAGGGCAGATTTTAGGATTGGTGGAGGATAATAATTTTGTATATAAAATTTTAAGTGAATTTGAAGGAATAATAGAGGGTTTAAAAGAAGGGGAGTTTAATATAAAAGAAACAATTGCAATAGTTGGGGAAAACAGTGTTCAAATGCTTACAAAAAGACCCCTAAGGATTACAAATAAAATAAAAAGGGTGCCGTTAGACGAGCCGTTAATTACAGGACAGAGAATTATAGATTTTATGTTTCCTATAAGTAAAGGCGGGAGTGCTTCAATTCCTGGGGGGTTTGGAACAGGAAAAACCGTTTTGCAGCAAACACTGGCAAAATATTGTAATGCGGATGTGATAATTTATATCGGGTGCGGTGAGAGAGGCAATGAAATGACCGAAATTTTAGAAGAATTTCCCAAATTAATTGATCCTAGAACCAAACAGCCTTTAATGAACAGAACTGTTTTAATAGCCAATACGTCAGATATGCCCGTTTCCGCAAGAGAATCATCCATATATCTTGGCATTACCATAGGTGAATATTTTAGGGATATGGGATATAGTGTGGCTTTAATGGCAGATTCTACTTCAAGATGGGCTGAAGCTATGAGAGAACTTTCCAGCAGAATGGGTGAGCTTCCGATGGAAGAGGGTTATCCTGCAGATGTTTCGTCAAAAATCGCTTCTATTTATGAAAGGGCCGGAAAAATTGAAACGGTAAATAAAGAGGCCGGTTCTTTAAGCATAATAGGTGCGGTTTCTCCTGCAGGAGGGGATTTTTCAGAACCGATTACTATACATACCAAAAGATTTACAAGCGTTTTCTGGGCTCTTGATAAGACACTTGCAAATGCAAGATTTTATCCTGCAATCAATTACTTGAACAGTTATTCCAACTATATTGAAAATTTAAAACAGTGGTGGGGAAAAATAGGAAATTGGAGTGAAATCAGACAGGAGTTTAACAATATTCTTTCAAAAGACGAGCAGCTTCAAAAAATTGTTAAACTTTTAGGGATTCAGGCTTTACCTGAAGAAGAAAAGTTAACCGTTTATATTGCGGAAATTATAAAAGAGGCTTTTTTACAGCAAAATGCCTTTGATGAGGTGGATGCGTTCTGTTCAGCTGAAAAACAGATGGAAATTGCAAAAACCATTTTGTTAATTTATAATATTTTCAAGCAGGGGATGGTTCAGAAAATTCCTGTAGAAATATTAAAAAATCAAAAAATAATAAACGAATTTATACAGAGTAAATATTTTATAAAAAATGATGAATATGAAAAATATAAAGATTTAAGGGATAAAATAAAGCAGTATTATGAAGATTTTATAAAAAATTACGGAGAATAACATGAGAATTGAATATGAGGGTGCGCTTGAAATAAAAGGAAATCTGCTTTTCTTTGAAACAGTAGAAAATGTGGGGTTAAACGAAGAAGTTGCTATCCGTTCAAATGAAAAGATTTTAAAGGGAATTGTCTCTTCTATAAATGAACAAATTACCGTTATAGAAATATTAGGTGAAGTTTATGAACTTGATTTACAAAATATAAAGGTTGAATTCAAATACAAACCTGTACAAATACCTCTTAGTGAAGAGATGAGCGGAAAAGTGTTAAATTCTTTTGGAGAAATTTTAGATAAGAGTATAGTAAACGTAGAAAAATATCAAAATATCAATGTAGGGGCATATAATCCTGCAAAAAGACTTTATCCCAAGGACATTGTAAAAACAGGGTTTAGCTCAATTGATGCATTAAATACCCTTATAAAAGGGCAAAAACTTCCAATTTTTGCATTAAGCGGCCTTCCCAACGATGAATTTGTCGCTAAACTGGCCACCCAGATAGAAATTGAAAATTCTGTTGTAATTCTTGGGGCAATAGGACTGAGGCATGAAAGAGCCGAATTTTTAATTGACAATATTGTAAAAAATAATCAAAATGTAACGGTGTTTTTGAATCTTGCCAACGAACCTGCCGTAAATTCACTTGTATTGCCAAGAAGTGCGCTGACATTTGCAGAATATATGGCTTTTGAAAAAGGTAAAAATGTAATAGTGATTCTTTATGATATGACAAATTATGCAAATGCTTTAAGGGAAATTTCAGCTAAAAAAGAAGAAATTCCGGGTAAAAAAGGATATCCAGGTTATATGTACAGTGATTTGGCGAGTATTTATGAAAGGGCCGGTATTTTAAAAGGAAAAGAAGGTTCTATTACGCAAATTCCAATACTGACACTTCCCGATGATGACATAACGCATCCGATTCCTGATTTGACAGGTTATATTACTGAAGGTCAAATAACGATGGATAGAAATTTATACAAAAAAGGTATTTTTCCACCCGTAAATGTTTTAACCTCTCTTTCAAGACTTATGAATTCAGCAATAGATAAAACACATAAACGGTTTGCTTCACAGCTTTATTCTTCATATGCCAAAGCAAAAAAAATAGAAATGTTTGCCTCAATTATAGGAGAAGAGGAGTTAAGCGAAACAGAAAAAAAATATCTTCTTTTTTCAAAAAAATTTGAAAAAGAATTTATAAATCAGGATATTGGCAGAACTTTTGAAGAAACATTTAACAAAGGCTGGGAATTATTAAAAATACTTCCTGAAAGTGAACTTATACGTCTTACTGACGAAGAGATTAAAAAGTATATAAATGGTTAAGAATAAAACCACCTTATTGGAATTAAAAACCGAACTTGAAATAATAAAAGAAGGAGAAAATGTACTTGAACAAAAAAGAGACGCACTTATTAAAGAAATAATGAAAATAGTTGATATTGTTGATACAAGAAGAAAAAAACTTAACGAGCATATGAGGAGCTGTTATAATGTTTTGATAAAAGCTTTTATGGAAAACAGTGGAAAAATTGAAAAAGAAGGCTTTGTTAAAACTGAATTAAAAGTAGTTGAAAAAACATTTTTAGGTCTTGTTGTACCAAAAATTGATTTTAAAATATCATCAAAACCTAATATAAAAATAGATTCGAATATTTTCACAGATTTAGCAAGGGAAAATTTTTTTGAAGCATTAAAAATGATTTTAGAACTCAGCGAAATGGAGATTAAAATATGGAAACTTTCAGAAGAACTTAAAAAAACAATGATTAGAGTAAATGCCCTTAAATTTTATTATACACCAAAATATGAAAAAGAAATAAAAGAAATTAAAAATCATTTAGAAGAAAATGAAAGAGAATTTATTAGTATTATTAAAAAATTAAAAAATTATTAATTTAATTTTCAATTGCTATTACATCCATTCAATCAGTTTTTCTACTTCTTTTACTTCATAGCATTTTAGGGGTTTTTCAATAGGTAAAGTTGGCACAATGGCTTTTTTAAATCCTAAATTTGCTGCTTCTTTTACCCTTATGTCAAGCCCGGGGATTTCCCTTATGTCTCCGACCAGGCTTACCTCCCCGATAAAAACTGTTTCTTTGCTGATGGGTCTGTTTCTGAATGAACTTACTATTGCGGCAATAACGGCTAAATCCGCTGCCGTTTCGTTTATTTTTATTCCACCTGTTACATTTACGAAAACATCGTATTGATTAAAAGGGAGATTTAGTTTTTTTTCAAGCAAAGCCAAAATCATATTGAGTCTAGCGAGGTCAAATCCGGTAGCGCTTCTTTTGGGTATGCCGTAGCTTTCACTGACCAGTGCCTGAACTTCGAGAACTATTGGACGAGTCCCTTCAAGTATTACTGTAATTGCACTTCCGGGAAGCGCTTTTTTTGAAAAGAAGCTTCTGTTTTTTGCACTGACTAATCCCTGTTTTGTCATTTCAAAAATACCTATTTCGCTGGTTGAACCGAATCTGTTTTTAAATGCCCTGAGAATCCTAAGTTCCCGGCTTGCATCCCCTTCAAAATATAAAACCGTGTCTACCATATGCTCAAGCACCCTTGGCCCGGCAATTGAGCCTTCTTTTGTGATGTGGCCTATTATAAAAACAGGGATTTTAGTCTCTTTTGCCACCCTCATAAGCTCAAATGTAGCTTCCCTGACCTGCGAAACACTTCCGGGGGCTGATGAAAGGTTTTCTGAATAGATTGTCTGAATGGAATCTATTATTACCAAATCATAATTTTTTATTTCTTCAAGTATGTTTTCAATTACAATTTCGGGCATAATAAAAAGATTTTTGTTCTTAATGCCGAGCCTTTCAGCCCTCAGTTTTATCTGCCCTGGGCTTTCTTCCCCTGCCACATATAAAACTTTTTTATTAAGTTTTCCCGCAAGTTTTAGCATTAATGTTGATTTTCCGACTCCCGGACTTCCGCCTATTAATACTAAACTGCCCGGCACTATGCCGCCGCCCAATACCAAATCGAGCTCACTGTCTAAAGATGAAAAACGTTCAATTTCCTCTTTTTCAATATTTTCGAATTTTATAATTTTTGAAGGTTTTGAAGATGTTTTGCTTTTTTTTGTTTCACTCACTTCAACAAAGCTGTCCCACGCTCCGCAGGCGGGGCATTTTCCCATCCATTTTGCGCTTTTGTAACCGCACTCGGTGCATTCGTAAGCCGTTTTATTTTTTGCCATTGAATTCTTCTATCGTTTTATTGTATTTATTTATCTGCATCATTTTTGCCTCAACCATCAAATCTAAAATTCTCCAGGAGATTATGGCCATTACAAGTAATATAATATATATTGCCACAATCCATTTATGTTTTTTTAAATCAATTTCATCGTCTTCTTTAAATCTTTTTATTGCAAGGCCTGTAAAAAAAACTATTATAATAATGCTTCCAAAATAAAAAACTATGTTATTCACTGTAAATGCCCTCTAACATTCCTTCTATAAATTCATTTTTATCAAATTCAATTAAATCTTCTTTTTTTTCTCCGACCCCTACAAAATATATAGGGATTTTAAGTTCATTTACTATGCTGAATAAACTTCCGCCTTTGGCTGTTCCGTCCAGTTTTGTGACAATTATTCCGTCGATTCCCACAACTTCGTTAAATATTTTCGCCTGGTTTATTGCACTGCTTCCCTGTGTTGCGTCAATTACCAAAAATTTTTTTTGAGGTGCGTTAGGATATGCTTTTTTTGCGACATTTACTATTTTTTTAAGTTCATTTTGAAGATTTTTTTTGTTATGAAGCCTTCCCGCAGTATCAATAAGTGCTATATCAAATCCTTTTGCTTTAGCCGAGCTTATAGTGTCGTAAGTCACCGCCGCCGGGTCATGCCCCTGACGGGTTTTTATAATAGGAACATCTAAAATTTCAGCCCAGCGGCTAAGCTGTTCGATTGCAGCGGCTCTGAAAGTGTCCGCAGCCCCCAGGATTACAGAATAACCGTCATTTTTGAATTTGTATGCTAATTTGGCAATTGTTGTTGTTTTTCCAGCCCCGTTTACCCCGATAATTAAAAACACATACGGTTTATCGTTTATTTCAATTTTGTTTTCAGGCAGATTAAAAATTTTATCCAATTCTTTTTTAAGTCTTTCTCTGCTTACCTCATTTGGAAGTTTATTTAGAAGTTTTTCTACCAAATCATAATCTATGTCCGCTTCAATTAAAGCTTCTTCAAGCAAATCTTTTGGAATTTTTTCTTTTTTTTCCGCTCCTACAATCTGTTTAATTGCTTCTTTTGTTTTATTTAAACTTTTTTTTAAAATTTTGAACATTTAAAATCCTTTTAATATTTCAACAGGTGTGAAATTTTCTAATTTTACGGTTTTGTTTTTATCTAAAATAACAGTGGTAGGATAGATTTTTATTTTAAAATAATCCTGTAAAAATTTATTGTCTGTTTTTATATATTTGATTTTCAGGTAATTTAAGACATCTTCTTGCATTTTTGAATAATTTGATTTATTATAAAAAAGAAGATAAGTTTTTTTATTGGGATAAATTAATTTTTTATTTTTGAATGTTAAATTTATATCATTTAACCTAATAACTGTAATGTTTGATTCCAGGGTTTTTTTAGTGATTTTTGTTTTAGATTTTTGCAAATTATTGCTATTTTTTGTATGATAATTATTGCAGCCTAAAAATATAAGAATTATTAAAAAAAAATATTTCAAACCAATCCTTTTTATGTAATTTTATCAAAAAGGTATAAAAATGAAAAACAAGTTTAGAAAAAAATGTTTGGATAAAAAAATTTATAACAGATATTTGCTTTCAAAGAAAATATCAAAAGAAATATATAATTTGGCGAAAAATTATAAAAATATACTTTTTTTTATCCCTTTGAAAAATGAGCCTGATATAAAAGGGGTGATTAACGCTTTAAGAAAGGAAAAAAAGAATATTTTCGTCCCGTTTATGCAAGATTTAAGCTTTAAGATGGTAAAATATCAATTGCCGATAAAAAAGAAAAAATTCTCAATTTTCGAGCCTGTAAACAAACAAAAAACTTTACAAAAAATAGATCTTGCAATAGTGCCTGTTGTGGGAATAACACAAAATTTTCAAAGAATAGGGTTTGGCAGGGGAATGTATGACAGATTTTTCGCCAATCTCAAATATAAGCCAAAAATTGTTTTCTTGCAGTTAACGCCTTGTGCCACAAAATTAAATGTGGCAGATAAGTTTGATATTAAGGCGGATGAATATATAAGTTTTAATATAAGGAGAAAAAATGAACGTTTTAATAATTTTAGCCGTTTCGATATTATCCGCTCTGGCGGGATACTTTATAGCCAGAAAAATTGATGTGGCAAAATATGATATTTATCTTTCAGAAGCCAAAGCCAAAGCAAAAGCTATTGAACATGAAGCTGAAATTTTGCTTGAAAATACAAAATCAAAATCAAAAGAAATAGAACTTGAAGCTAAAAATTCTTTGGAAAAACAAAAAATCGAGCTTCAAAAAGAGTATGAAAACAAATTAAATGAAATTTTGAAAAAAGAAGAAGAAATTGAAGAATTGGTTGAGCAGCAAATGCAGGATGCACAAAAACTTGAACGGGAAAAGAATTTATTTGAAAAAGAAAAAAAAGTTATTGAAAAATTAAAAAACACTTTTAACCAAAAAATAAAAATACTTCAGGAAAAACTTGAAAATGCGGCAGGTCTTACAAAAGATGAAGCAAAAGAAATTTTATTAAATTCCTTAAAAGAGGATTTAAAAGATGATGTGGCGCATCTTACCAGAAAAATTATCAAAGAAGCTGAAAATAACGCAAAAAAAGAAGCGCAGTTTATAATAGCACAGGCAACTACGAGATATGCAGGAGATTTTGCAGGTGAGAGGCTTATAAATGTTGTTCCAATAGGAGATGATGAAATGAAAGGCAGAATTATAGGAAAAGAGGGTAAAAACATAAAAACACTTGAAATGGTGACAGGCTGCGATATTATAATAGACGATACCCCGGAAGCCATAACTGTCAGCAGTTTCAATATTTACAGACGTCAAATTGCAGTTGAAACCATAAAAAGGTTGGTGGAAGACGGAAGAATCCAGCCTGCCAGAATCGAAGAGATTTATAAAAAAGTTACAGATGAATTTGAAGAAAAAGTTTTAAAAGAGGGTGAAGATATAATAATAGATTTAGGACTTACAAGTGCCAAAATACATCCCGAAATTGTCAAATTAATAGGAAGGCTTAAATACCGTGCAAGTTACGGACAAAATGCACTTGCGCACTCTTTGGAAGTTGCACATTTGGCAGGCATTATGGCTGCTGAAATGGGAGGAGACGAACTTTTGGCAAAAAGGGCAGGTCTTTTACATGATATAGGTAAAGCTCTGACTCATGATTTTGGAGGAGACCATGTAACGTTAGGGTATGATTTATGTAAAAGATATAAAGAACCGGAAGTTGTGCTTAATGCAATAAAAGCACATCACGGACATGAAGAAGCTAAAAGTATTGAAGCTGCGGCTGTCTGTGCGGCAGATGCCCTTTCTGCCGCAAGGCCGGGAGCAAGAAGAGAAGTTCTTGAAGCATTCTTAAAAAGGGTTGAATCGATAGAAAATATCGCCACTTCTTATCCTGAGGTATTAAATGCTTATGCTCTTAATGCGGGAAGAGAAGTTAGGGTAATAGTTGAAGCCGATTTGGTAAATGATGATGAGGCGGTTCTTTTAAGCAGAGAAATTGCAAAAAGAATTGAAAATGAGGTTAGTTTTCCGGGTGAAATTAAAGTAACCGTTATCAGGGAAAAAAGGGCCATATCTTTTGCGGCGGCATAAAATAGTGAAAATGGTGAGTAGTGAGTTGTGAGTGGTGAGCATGCCCGGCCGCTTGCAAAGCGGCGGGGTAGTGAATTATGAATTATGAATTATGAATTGAAAGTGGTCAAGTTCCACCAAGTAGCCAAGTTCCAAGCGAAAAGTGAGCTTGCTCACCTGGCTGCTTGAAAAGCGGCCATGGTGTAAAATGAATAATTAAGGTAAATAATGGAAGTTTTAGCAAGGCCATTTGGAGAGTTTCAGACAAACTGTTACATACTAAATAAAAAATTAATAATAGACCCTGGAATAGGGGCGTTTGAATGGATAAGAGAGAATGTAAAAGACCCCGTTGCAATAATAAACACCCACGGACATTTTGACCATATCTGGGATGATAAAAAGATTAAAGAATATTTTAATATTCCAATTTACATTCATAAAAATGATGCATTTTTCTTGGAAAACGACCAGTTTGGTTTTAACCCTCCAAAAGTAAAGCCGGATTTTTTACTTAATGAAGGTAATTATAAAATAGGGGATTTTGATATTTTAATCAGTCATTTTCCGGGGCATACACCGGGCAGTATCACTGTTGAAATAGGGGATTTTATGTTTAGCGGTGATTTTATATTTGACGGAAGCATAGGAAGGGTCGATTTTCCTTATTCAAATCCTGAGGATATGAAGGAATCAATCAAAAAATTTTTAAAAATTCCTTATGATAAAAAAGTTTATCCGGGACACGGATCTGCCACAACAATAAAAAATGCCCAGAAATTTCTGCCGATGTGGCTTGAATATCTTTAAAACTTTATTCCTTCTTTTAACAGGGCTTTATGAATATGGCTCATTTGAACAGATTTGTTTTTACACCACTTGGGAGCAAGCAGGTTTTCAGTTCCTGCCGTCATTCTTTGTATTGATACGTTTTGCGGCAGCATTTTAATGGCTTTAATTAATGTGTCGATATAAAGTTCTTCGTCTATCGGTTCAAAATTTCCTTTTTTATATTCAAGCGCTAAAAGTGTGTTTTGTGTTACATATAACGGATGAAATTTAACTGAATCCACTCCGAGATTGATTACATCTTCTACGGATTTTAGCATATCTTTTTGTGTTTCCCCCGGAAGTCCGAAAATTATATGAGCACATACATTTATCCCCATTTCTTTTGTTTTTTTTATGGTTTTTGCAATGTCTTCAAAAATTTCGGCCCTGTTTATTTTGGCAAGTGTTTTATTGTTAGAACTTTGAACCCCGTATTCCATCCATATTTCATAATTTTTACTGAGTTCTTTTAAATAATTTAAAGTATTTTCATCTATACTGTCGGCTCTTGTGCCGATGCTGAGACCAATTGCGTCGGGCAAATTCAAAGCTTCCTGATAAAGTGTTTTCAGAGTTGAAAAAGGGGCGTAAGTGTTTGTGTAACTTTGGAAATAGACTAAAAATTTTTCACTTTTATACAAATCTTTATAAAGTTTTACGGTTTCATTATATTGGGAATGCAGCTCTTTTAACTGTTTTTTTAAAAGAGGGTTTTCTTTTTTTAAAGGGGTTAAAGTTTTCTTTTTTAAAATTGGGGGAAAAGCTTTCATTTTCACAAAACACACACCCTCCCCTGGCTTTAGTCCCGTCAATATTCGGGCAGGTGAAACCCGGAACTGAAATCGGTACTTTTTTTATTCTTTTATCAAATTTTTGTTTTAAATATTTTCCGAATGTATATAATTTATCCATCAACCTTCTTTTTTATCTTTTTATAACAAAAAAGAGAAGAAAAGTCTATATAGGTTTTAATAATGTTTAAAAAATTTTTCTATTCATAAATAAATTTTTTATAATAAAAATATATTTAAATTTGAAAAAAGAAGAAACAGTTTTAAGAGGGGCTCAAATGTTTTCTAAAAAAGTTCCTTTGTTGGTAAGAAATCCTTTTTCTTTTAGTGCTTTGTTAAGTTCAGCTATCAGTTTATTTTTTAACTCTATTTTTAAATCTATATAATTTAATTTGTTTAAATTTCTTTTTCTTATTTTTGTATTTTCCATCCTTTCCCTTTAATTATTTTAAAAAACAGGAGAAAAATATTTCCCCTTAATGTTTTAAAGTGCATGAATTAAAATGGGAGCATCCTTTACATGTATTGCATGCATTTGAATTTCCATTGGCATCTTTTTTCGTGTAATATTTATAAACATACCATATGCTTGCTATGCCTATTAATCCAATTATTAAATTTTCCATTTTTCACTCCTAAAAACCGAACAATAGTCCGATTTGATAAATTAATGTTGAAACTATATAAGGAACTATTGTTGTAAGTGCAACTGCACCCCCAACCATTTTCCATCCAAATTCCTGATAAATAGCCCCTAATGTAACAATACACGGAATCCATAGTAAACAAAATACCATATAAGAAAATGCTGAAAGCGCTGTAAAACTTTCTTTAATTTTCTTTTGCAAAGGAGTTGGTTCATTTTCTAATTCAAACATTTCGGTCATTATGCTTCCAAACATTGCGCTGATAGAATCTTTGACAGCACCAAAAAAACCTGTAAACTGTTCTTTTAAATCTTCCATAAAAGTGGTTTTTTCATCTGAATCTTCATCTTCCTGAACATTATATACCTGAGATAAAGAACCGATAACCGCTTCTTTTGCTATAGTACCAGGAATCAATGCAGCAACAGGTCTCCAGTCGTCAAATCCCGCAGGTTTAAAGATAGGCGCAATTGCTGTGGCTGTTTTCCCGAGAATTGTATCCTGAGGTTTCGCCCCGTAAGGAATATTTATAAAAGCCCATAAAATAACCATTGTAGCCGCAATAACCGTTCCCGCTTTTTTTACAAAAGCCCCGGTTCTTGAAGCAATGGATTTCCAAAGCATTTTTCCTGTAGGAAATCTGTAAGGCGGCAGTTCCATAACAAAAGGCGGAACTTCTCCTTTAAATGCGGTTTTTTTCAAGATAAGACCTACAACAATTGCCACTGCAATACCGATAAGATACATAAGTAAAACAACACTTGCCTGATGCGCTTTAAAAAATACGGCTGTAAAAAGCGCATAAATAGGCAGTCTCGCGCCGCAGGACATAAAAGGCACAAGCAGTGCTGTCAGTTTTCTGTCTTTTTCGTTTTCCAATGCTCTCGTAGCGTAAATGGCAGGCACATTACAACCAAAGCCTATAATCATAGGAACAAAAGATTTACCATGAAGTCCTATGCTTCTCATAGCCCTGTCCATAACGAAAGCGGCTCTTGCCATATATCCGCTCTCTTCAAGAAGTCCTAAAAAGAAATATAAGAAAAACATTAAAGGCACGAAAGTCAATACAAGACCGACCCCTCCGATAATTCCGTCCACAACTAAAGACTGCAGCCATCCTGGTGCTGACGAGAGCATAACACCTGTCCATTTTCCAAGAAAACCGTTTATAAGTCCGTCTGTCCAGTCGATAAACGGTCCGCTTCCGTCAAACGTCAGTTTGAAAACAATATACATCATAAAAATAAAAATAGGAATTCCCAAAAAACGGTTTAAAAATATGGAATCAAGAATATCTGTTAAATCTTTTTTCTTTGGAAGGGTGGATTTTAATGTCTGTTTAGTTAAAACTGAGATATATGCATATCTTTCTTCGGAAATAACACCTTCGGCATCATTATCAAAAAATGCTTCAAATTCATTGTGTAAATCCATACATTTTTCAGAATCAGGCAGCTTTTGAATAATTTCTTTTTCCCCTTCTAATATTTTAATAGCCGTCCATCTTTTAGGATATGAAAAATCTGAAGGGATTAATTTCATAGCCCTTGTTATAAATTCTTCGGTATCGTCTGAATATTTAGGGGTTTTTGGCTTTTCTTTTGTATTGCACATTTCTTTTATTTTATCTAAAAGTTTGTCTTTTCCCCATCCTTTCGTTGCAATAGTAGGCACTGCTTTAATTCCTGTAAGTTCATAAAATTTTTGTATATCAAACTGATATCCTTTTTCTTCAAAATCATCCCACATATTTAAAGCCGTAACCATTGGAATTTCCAATTCCATCAATTGGACTGTAAGATAAAGATTGCGCTGCAGGTTGGTAGAATCCACCACATTAACAACACTATCCGGTTTTTCCTCAAGAAGAAATTTTCTGGTAATTCTCTCTTCTATGGAATAAGGGCTTAAACTGTATGTTCCCGGAAGGTCGATAAGTTTTAAAGTCATATCTTTGCTTACAAGGTCTGCTTCTTTTTTTTCAACCGTTACCCCCGGCCAGTTCCCGACTTTTAAATTTGCACCTGCAATAGTATTAATTAATGCGGTTTTTCCCACATTCGGGTTTCCTGCAAAAGCAACTGTACAATTTTTCATTTATTCTCCTTCCACTTCAATCATTTGAGCCTCATTTTTTCTAAGGGATAGTTTATATCCTTTGATGGTTATTTCTATCGGGTCTCCAAGAGGAGCCATTTTTTCAACTTTAATTTTTTCTCCTCTGATAATTCCCATATCTCTTAATTTTCTTTTTATTGTTTTATTTTCTCCCACCACTGCTTTAACAATGGCTTCTTTTCCAACTTTTAATTCGGAAAGTTTCATTTTATCTCCTCCACAATTATTTTGTTTGCAAGTCCAAATCCAAGGGCGATTCTGGATTCTCCTGCTTTTATAAGCAAAGGTCCTCCGTCATTTTTTAAAAGTGTAATTTCAATGCCGGTTGAAATTCCCATAGCAAGTAACCTCTCCATTGCTTTTTTTCTTCCGCAGATGTCTATAATTTTTAATCTGCTGCCTACATTAGCCATACTTAGAGGCATATTTTAATTTCCTTATTTAATATATTCAACGAAAATCTTATCTGCAAGTCCTTCACCTATCACATGTTTTTTGCCTGTTTCTTTAACAGTTACCATTAAAGGTATTTTTTCTATATCTTTAATGTATAAAACTTCAATGTTTGAACCTTCTTTTATCCATAAATCATCAAGCACTTCTTCTTCCCCGTGAGATGCATATACAAAACTTATAACACCTTTTTCCCTTTTTTTCATAAGTCCGATTTGTTTTTCCCCTTCTTCTGTTTTAACAAGAATTGCTTTTGTTGCTCCGACAGGAACTACTTTTTCATCTTCAATTCTTATAATTCTTTCTTCCCCTTCCGGTAAAAATTCTTCAACTGTTACTTTTTCCCCTATATCAATACCTAAATCTTTAAATCTTTTATACTCTTCTTTCCCACCTTCAAAATTTGCAACATCTGCACTCTCCCCCGGACTTAACTCAGCCAGTCTTTTTCCGTTTTCCATAATAACAGCTCTTGCCGATTCAAATCCTATAAGTCTTTCTTTATATTCAACATTTACAAGAAGTTTAGATTGAAAATGGGTATTTATTATAATAGTAGACCCTTCATCAATATTAAATTCAACCAATTTTGTATTAGAATATTCACAAAGTGAATCTTCAAATCCCACAACCTTTAATTCTACTCCCCTGTTTGCTTCTGCTAATTTCATTTTTTTCTCCTTATATTTTTTTAATAGCCCTAAAAGGGCAGTTTTCACATGCACACTCCATTGCACATAATTCTTTTTCACATTGCGGCTGTCTTGCTATTTCATAAAATCCGTCAGAAGCTTTTTTTATCAATCCTTTTCCTGCTCTCAGGGCTTTTGCACATTTACGACATTTTGATTTGTCTATTACAAAAGTAGGCATTGTCAACTCCTTTTAGTAATTTTGATAATTACTATCAAAGAAATAGTAGCATAAAAATTTTTTTATGTTATAAAATTGACAATCATTCTCATTTTTTTAACTAATTTTTTATTTATATAAAATTAAACAAAAATGATAACTATTATCAACTTAATATTTGTTTAATAAAATGCGAGTATTATTCTTTTACAGAAATGATAATTATTATCATAATTATTTTAAAGGGGTTTTTATGAATGGTTTTTATGAAAAAGTCAAAAATAAAAAAATAAATTATTCATGGTCGAGAGAGGCAATATACCGTATATTCTCAGAGAATAAAGACAGATGTTTTTGTGTTATAGGTATAAAAAAACAATTATTAATGAAATATAACAGAAATGTTTCACTCAATACAATTTACAGGCACCTTGATTTTTTTGAAGCAAACGGTTTATTAGTAGTCGTTCAAAATGACGATAAAAAAGCATTTTACTGTTTAAAAGAAGATAAACCTATAGCGTTTATAGTCTGCAACAAATGCCACAGAGTTATAAAAACTAATATTGATATAGAGTTAGAAAAATGTAGTGAAATTTTTAAAGATATAAAATATTTAACCATTCATAAAACTTGTGAAATATGCAGTAAAAAATTCACAGGAGGGGGTTGAACCCGTTGCTACCCTTTCTCCTTTGAGTTTTTTACTCTTTTACATCAAATAAATTTACAAGGAGAATAAATGAAAAAAATAACACTTAGCGCAGTGGCGTTTCTTATGTTAGGCGGAGTTGCTTTTGCGGAAAACAATAATGTTGTAAATTCAGATCTTTTAAAAAAAGTAGATGGTTATGTTAGGCTTGGTTATCAACACGATGATAAAGATTCAAAAACTGATTTGGCAATAGGCGGTAAATTGCATGCTGAAACTAAATCTTTTAGTGGAATAAGTGCAGGGGTCAGTTTTTATACAACCAATGCTATAAGAAATAATCACGATGGGGGAAGTGTTCCTTTTTTTGATGCTGACAATAAATCTTATTCTATTTTAGGTGAAGCTTATTTACTTGGAAAATTTAAAAATACAACTATTAAAATAGGTAGACAGGAACTTGACACACCTTTTGCAGATACAGACGATAACGGAATGATTCCTAATACTTTTGAGGCTGAAATTCTTACAAATACGGATTTGCTTGGAACTACAATTGTTTTAGGTCAAATTCAAAGATGGGCCGGGGTTGATACTGACGAGCCTTCTAAATTTACTAAATTAATTGATAAACACAACGTTCAGGTAGGCGGTATTACTTATGAAGGTATAGAAAATCTTGCTTTATCGGCTTGGTATTACAATCTTAAAGATAATGATATAGACAGGATTTTTTATACAGATGCAAATTATGAGGGTGAAAAGGATGATTTTTCTTATAGCTTAGGCGTTCAATATGCAAATCAGCATTATAATGCTTCTAATGAAGATTCAGCTAAAGTTTACGGATTTAGTGCAAGTGCAGGGTATAAAGGTTTTACATTAGGTGTTGCTTATAATAAAAGCAATGATAACGGAGCTGATAACGGATTTGGGGGAGGGCCTTTCTTTACATCTGCAAACTTCTTAACAATTGCTGAGGCTGGAAAAGACGGAGATGCAGTATTGGTAAACGGAGAATGGGACGCAAGTGATGTTATAAAAGGTCTTAGTTTAAATACCGGATATGTGACTTTGCATGATAAAGATGATACAAAAAGCACAGAATTTGATGCAGGGCTAAGTTATGCGTTTAATGACAATTTGAGCTTGGATGTAATTTATTCAGATGTTGATGACAAGATTAATGATGATAAATTTAAAAATACAAGAGTGTTTGTAAATTACGCTTTTTAAAGACACTTTTTTGTGTCTTTAAAAAAAAAGGTGGATAGAATGAAAATAAAAAAATATTTAATTCAGGGTATTGTTTTATTTTTGGCAATATTTTCTTCTGTTATAATTTATACTGCTGTTTTTAATATATTAGAGAAAATTGATTTTGGAATGTTGGAATTAATTTAAAAATATTTTTTGTGTTATAATATGATTATCATTATCAAAAAAGGAAGATAAATGAAAAATTTCGATTACAATAAACTCCTGGATGAATTTAAAAATATCCTCAAAAAAGCGGGGCTTAAATTTACAAAACAAAGGGAAATTATATTTTCTACGCTTTATAAAAATCCTAATCATCTAACAGCAGAGGATTTATATCTTGTAATAAAAAAACAATACCCTGAATTGAATATAGGAATAGCAACGGTTTATCGCACACTTGCAATGCTTGAAGAAAACAGTCTGATTAGTTCTATTCACTGTAACAATGGTAAAAAATTTGAAATAGCAAAATCCCATCACGATCATTTAATCTGCACTTCTTGTGGAAAAATAGTTGAGTTCCATAATGATGAAATAGAAAAACTGCAAGAAAAAATAGCAAAAGAAAACGGATTTAAACTGACTAATCATATTTTGCAGTTATACGGGCTTTGTGAAGAATGCCAGAAAAAAGAAAAAAAATCATAAAACAGGGTAATTGTCGTCAAAACAGGCAAAACAGTAATTTTCTTTTTTATCTTTTATAGCTTTTATAATTCCGTCAATTGTAAGATATGCAAGGGAATCAGCTTCAATATATTTTCTGATTTCCTCCACATTCATTTTGCTGGCGATAAGCTCTTCTTTTGTAGGAGTGTCTACACCATAATAACAAGGTGCTATGGTTGCCGGAGCCGCTATTCTCATATGAACTTCTTTTGCACCCGCATCTCTTAGCATTCTGACTATTCTTTTGGATGTTGTCCCCCTGACGATTGAATCGTCAATTACAACAAGTCTTTTACCTTTTATTTTTTCAATAATTGGAGAGAGTTTCATTTTAACTTTTAAATTTCTTATTTCCTGTGTAGGTTCAATAAATGTTCTTCCTACGTAATGGTTTCTCATAATTCCCATTTCAAACGGGATGCCGCTTTCTTCTGAATACCCCAGAGCCGCTGCAACCCCGCTGTCTGGTACAGGAATAACCATATCGGCAACAACCGGAAGTTCTTTTGCTAATTCTCTTCCCATCTGTTTTCTTGCAAGATAAACATTTTTTCCAAAAACATCGCTGTCAGGTCTTGCAAAATAGATATATTCAAAAATACACTGCTTTGGCGAAGGCTTGAAAACCATTTCGCTTTTAATTTCATTATCTTCAAAAATAATCATTTCTCCTGGTTTAATATCTCTTATAAATTCGGCATCTACCAGCTCAAATGCGCATGTCTCGCTGGCTACAATATAACCGCCTGAGCGTATTTTTCCGATAGAAAGAGGCCTGAATCCAAACGGATCCCTCAAGGCAAACATTTTATGACGGGAAAGAATAACCAGTGAAAAAGCCCCTTTTACTTTTTTAACGGCATCTGTTATTCTTTCTTTGAGAGTGTTTTTCTGATAATCTTTGGCTATAAGATGAATTAAATTTTCTGTGTCCATATTACTTTGGAAAATAGCCCCTTTTTTTATAAGTTCTTTTCTTATTTCTTTTGCATTTACCAAATTTCCGTTATGTACTATTGAAATTTCCCCAAGTCCGTATCTTGCAAATATAGGCTGGGCATCAAGTATGGAATCGTCTCCTGCGGTGGAATATCTCGTATGGCCTATTGCCATATCGCCTTTTAAAATTTTAAAATCTTCTTCTTTAAAAATCTGTGTTACAAGTCCCCTGTTTTTAACTGTTTTGATGTGACCTTTAAAACTGCTGCTGATTCCTGCCGCCTCCTGACCGCGGTGCTGCATTGAAAAAAGAGAGTAAAATGCAAGTTTGCTCGCATTTTCATTACCGTAAATACCTACTACTGAACACATTTTTACTTCCTTAATCCCAATGCATTATTAATTGAATAAAGCCCCGGTTTTTGATTTATAAGCCATTTTGAAACTTTAATGGCGCCCCTTGCAAAGGTTTCCCTGTTTGTAGCCGTATGATTAAGTTCTAAGAATTCCCCGTCATTATAAAATCCTACAGTATGTCTTCCCACTACGTCTCCGCCACGCAAGGCAAAAACACCTATTTCATTTTTTGTTCTAGCCCCCACATGGCCGCTTCTTCCGGTAATCATTACATCTTTAAGTTCAAGTCCCCTGGCATTTGCACATGTTTTTGCTAATGTTAAGGCGGTACCGCTTGGAGCGTCGACTTTGTATCTGTGATGCTGTTCCACTATTTCAATATCAAAATCTTTAAGTTTTTCGCTGACCATTGCCACGAGTTTGTTTAAAATAGCAACACCTAAGCTCATATTTGTGGCATATAAAATAGGTGCTTTTTGGCTTGCCTCAATCATTAAATTTTTTTGGTGGTCATTAAGACCTGTAGTGGCGATAACAAGGGGTTTTGGATTTTCAAGGGCTGCCTCAAGAAGTTTTTGAGTTGCAATCGGTGCCGAAAAATCAATTGCTACATCAGAATTTTCAAGAAGTGTTTTTGCATCATTTGTTATTATAGTTTTTTCAGGAAATTCAACACTCTGTTTGCCTGTAAACATTACAGCTGAAAGAATGTCATCCGAATTTTTAATAATATTTACTAAAAGCTGACCCACTCTTCCGGTTGCACCAACAATTCCGTATTTCATTTATTCTCCTTTAGGTATTTTATAGCATTAATAGCCGCTGTTGCTCCATCTCCCGCTGCCGCAACAACCTGTTTGATGCTTGATTCCCTTACGTCTCCAGCCGCATATAGCCCTTTTAAACTGGTTTGCATTTTTAAATTTACTTTTACTTCTCCAAATTCGTTAAGTTCGGCTAAATCCTTTACCAGCTTATTATTTACATTCATACCTACAAATACAAATATTCCGTCGACTTTAATTTTTTCGTTTGAAGATAAAATTATACCTTCTACAAACTCATTTCCGATAACTTTTTTTACTCTTTCTTCATAAATTATTTTTATATTAGGGGTATTAAAGACTTTTTTTTGAGTTGACGGGGCTGCACGGAATTCAGAGCGTCTGTGGATTAAATATACTTTTTTTGCAATTTTGCTTAAATACAGGGCTTCTTCCAAAGCTGTATCTCCCCCTCCTATTACGGCTACGATTCTGTCTTTATAGAAAAACCCGTCACACACCGCGCAATAACTGACGCCTTTGCCGGTATATTCCCTTTCGCCCTCAAATCCTGCTTTTCTTGGTGTTGCACCGGTTGCCAAAATTACCGCTTTTGCCGTATATTCATTCTTATGCGTTTTAATTTTCCATTTTCCATTTTCCATTATTAATTGTAATGCTTCCTCGCTTTTTATCTCGCATCCGAATTTTTTTGCCTGCTCGGGCCAGCACATCATCATTTCAAGTCCGCTTTTAACTTCACACACTCCGGGGTAATTTTCTATTTCACTGCTCAAAGTTATCTGCCCTCCGGGATTTAATTTTTCAAGAATTAGAGTTTTTGCTCCGAGTCTGCTTGCATATATTCCTGCACTTAGTCCCGCAGGTCCTCCTCCGATTATAATTACATCATATTCCATTTTTTCCTCCATTTTTCTTTTCAACTCAGCTACTTAACTTCTTGGCAACTTGGCTACTTATAACTTGATATTTTGCAACTCACAACTCACTATTCACCACTCACTTTTTTTAATGGTCCATCTTGTTTATATAATAACTTATGATATCTTTTTATATTTACTACAACAGGTACTTCATAAATGTTAAGATATTGTATAAGTTTAATTATAGTATTTATTCCGGCTGTTGTATAGATAATATTTGGATAATTTTTGCGTTTTTGAAAAATATCCACCGCTAAAACAGGGTAATGTGTTTTTATGTGTTTTATTAAATTTTTGAGATTGTTCATACGTGAGCTGAAAATAAGCAAAGTATATTCGTTTTTTTTGGGTATAAAAATATCATTTTTGGTGTAAAGTATAATATTTTCAAAATTAACAAACTTATATTCACTGAATTTATATTTATAGTAGAAAAAAAAAGCAGCTACCATTAATGCTCCGAAAAAGGAGCTGAAAGTATAAAAAAATTTGCTTTTCAATTATAAAAGAGCGTTTATTTTTTCTTCGTACATAGCTTTTGGTGCAGCACCTATCATTGCATCTACAACTTCACCATCTTTAATAAACAAAACTGTTGGAATACTTCTGATTCCAAATTGAATAGCAAGTTCTTGTTGTTCATCTGTATTGATTTTACCTACTGCTACGCCTTTGTCTTTATATTCTTCGCTTAATTCTTCAATAATAGGAGCAACCATTCTACAAGGTCCGCACCAAGGCGCCCAAAAATCTACTACAACTAATTTATTGTTTTTTACAGTTTCTTCAAAATTTTCTTTAGTAATTTCTAATGCCATTTTAATCCTTTTTTTATTGAATTATACCCAAAATTTTATTAATTACCCATTAACAGAGGCTGTTTTTTTAAATTTTAACGATAAAATAACAAATCTTACAAACTGCCAAATTATACATTTTCTTTTCCATCTCTCAAAAGGAGTCGGATACATCCCAAATTTAGTTTCATCATATGCTCTTTTTTCCCATTCTTTTATTTTTAATCCTATTTGAGGACTTCTAATTGCCATTTTTTTCTCCTTAATTTTAATCTGGAATCAAATACCAAAAAGGTTTTGCTTTCGCTTTGTATAAAAACAGATAATGCATGAGCCACTTAAACCAGTGACCGGCACTTCCTACTTCACCTATTGTATATTTAATATCTCTTCCAAAATCCGGATATTTTTTGAAATCAGGTATTGTAGGATAAACAGACATACTTCCTGCAATTCCCCTAAATCCGTAATTTATGGAAACAATACAAATACTTGCAAGTTCTGCCATACTTGCTTTATGTCTGAAGCTTGGTTTTCCTTCAAGTATCCATTCTGCTATATTTAGAGCTGTTGCGTGAGCCATAACAGCGCTTGGCATACCTGTTCTTGGAGGTGCCGGTGTCAACGGACGGCCCGATTTAGTTTTATTTGGCATTGATATCGGATGAGGTGGTGCAAATGCAATACCAACAGCGAAAATATTTGGATATGTCGGATTTTGAAGTTTTTTTGGCCAGTCTTCACCACTCCATTCATGATACGGTTTTTGTCCGCTTGAATAATCTGCATCTACTATCATAAGACCATTTGGTTTAAACAGTTTATCTGTATAATCTTCTCCATTGGGTCCCACTGCTGTAATTCCGACACCGCTAAACGGAGGAATAAGCATTGCAAAATCATATTCGACTGTTTTTTCTTCACCTTCATATGTCTCATAATATACTTTGCCTCTCTCTACCTTATAAACACTTGCTCTTTTAATCCAGTCAACCCCATATTCACTAAACATAGAACGAATTATGTTTTTTGTATGTGTGATATAACCGTTGTTTTTAACATATGCACCGCCAAGGCCCAAATCACCTAAATCCATTTCATTAGTAATATAAGTTACATCAATATAATCCATTAAATCCAAATCATATATTAAAGATGCCACATTCATTGTATATTCAACCGCAGCACCCTGACAAGTACATCCACCATGTCCAAGACCGATAAGAACTTTTTGTTTTTCACCTTTTTTTGCTTTTTCTATAACTTTTTGAAGCTCTTTCCATGCATGATCCGCATGATTGTAACTGCATATAGATGTAGTATTTCCTGTCTCCGGTCCAAGCCCGGGAGTGGCTGAAAAATTTAATTTTGGACCGGTGGCATTAATTAAATAATCAAAATAAACTTTTTCTTTTTCTCCAGCTCTTGCACCTGCAGTATATTCAATAGTTACATACGGCTTGCTTTCTCCTGCATCACCTTCTGGATGAATACTAAGAGCTTTTGCCTGTTTAAATTCAATTCCAAGTTTAGAATATACAGGAGCTAATTCAAAATATACCTGTTCAGGCTTCATAGCACCTATTCCAACCCAGATATTTGAAGGAACCCATTGATATTTTGAATTAGGAGAAACTACAATAACTTCTGCTTTATTTTTAAGATTATGTTTTAAATTCATAGCTGCCGTATGTCCTGAAATACCTGCCCCTAAAACAACTATTTTTGGTTTCATTTTTAACCTTTTTTATTTTTTTATGTTTAATTATAACTCAAATATCTAATTTAAGATAATTTTTATCTTTATTTAATTAAAAGTTATTAAAAACTATAATCTGAAATTATTGACTATAAAGGTGACAGACACAACTTTTAATTAGAAATTATAAATGTTGAGTTATAAATTAAAAAAATAAAAATTAATTTAACATTTGAAATTTAACATTTATAATTATATTGGGTTTTGCCCAAAAGGGCAGGGAGTTAATGATGTTCGTAAGAATCTGTTACGTTTCTTATATCGAATATTTTATCAAGCAATGCAAAAACCGCTATGCCTATACCGAGACATCCTATAATTATCATCCATTCCATTGGATGAGGGGCAATATATGCATATGGGGTAATTGCGTCTAACTGGTAAACACCGTTTGCTTGATATCCCAGACCGTCAACCCTTGCGCTCATAGGAATAATATTACCTCCGAAAATAAATGCCTGTCTCATTAAAAATGCGCCTATAACTGCAGAAATGCCGCCTATTAATACAGCACCTTTACTCTTTGAAAAAAACAGGATAAAAGGAATTACAATTCCCAAAATCAGCCATCCCCAATACATCCAGCTGATTGGGCTTCCTTTAATCATTAAATTTACCCATTTAGGATCTACCAACATAAAATCTATTATTTCATAAATAGCGGCCAAAACTGTTAAAACAATCCCTGTTTTTGCTGCAATTTTAATAAAGTCGTCAAAATAAGGTTTTTCTCTTAATCCTAAAAATGCAAAAATAATTGCTCCGCCTATTCCTGTGATTCCACCTGTAATTAGGAAATAAATCCAAAGCTGAGGAATATCAGTCCATAAATGTCTTGGTGTGTTTTGGTTAAATAATAAACCTTGGATATAAAATTCTCCCAAGTCAATACATAAACTTAATATAACCAAAATTAACGCAAGTTTTTTCGCCAAATCTCTTTTGGATGTAATTAAGAAATAAATTTCGATAAATGTAAACGGTATATAAATACTGTATAAAGGCAGCATTAACCACATACCCGCCTGAGGCTGAGGATTTAAAACCATCCAGTAAATATGTAATAAGTTACCTAAGTCGCTTGCGATAGAAACTAATCCGCCAAAAACCATTGAAATACCGAAAGTCATCATAGCGGCTGCTACTTTTGGAGCAACTTTTACATGGAAAAGTTCTCCCAATGCAGTTAAGAAAATCAAGGCGCTTCCGCCGTAAAGCAGATAAACATACTGAGTTACAAATACGCCCCAAGGTTCCGCTTTGTTTACTTCTTCTATTTCCGGTAGATTAAAAATCTGCTCTTTCAAAGCAATAGCGGCATGTTTCAGTGCTTCAGGGTCACCTCCGGCTGCCACCATTCCTGCCTGGGAAATAAAATCGTGAAAATATCTTAAATGAAACAGTTCATACCAGCCTACCAAACCTATCGCTATTAAAACATATGCAATAAGCATTACTTTGTTAAAAAATAATTCTGTAAAACTGACTCTATTTATATTTAATCCGCAGCAATTTATATAATTTTTCATAGCGGCTCCTTACGCTTTTTTCCACTCAGGTTCTTTGGCCTGAGTTGCAGCTTCATATAATGGTTTAATCTCATCCCATGTGTGTGTTTTAACATCACCCAATGTTCTTTTTGCATATTCTTTATTTTCCGGTACAAGATAAAATAATTTAGGAAGCGTGCCTTCTTCTTCTTTTAAGAAGAAAAATTCTCTTTGTTTTAAAAGTTTTACCAAATCGGAATCTTCATCTTCCAAATCACCGAATGTTCTAACTTTAGTCGGACATGTCGCACTACAGGCGGTTGTTCCGTATTCCTGGATTCTTCCGTCGCAGAATGTACATTTGTCAACTGCGTGTTTTGTCTCATCCACAAATCTTGCGCCGTAAGGGCAGGCTTCCATACAACCTTTACATAAAATACACATGGAAGGGTCTACTTTAACAAGTCCCCCTTCTGCATAATGGCTTGCCCCTGTAGGACATACAGTTACACATGGTGCGTCAATACAGTGATTACATTGAGACGGATAAAAATTTAAAAACGCGTCAGCGAGTGTTTTTCCGCCTTCTACAATACCAACCCATATTCTTTGTTTATCAGCTCCTAACATTACTCCGTTTTCGTCTTTACATGCCACTTCACATGCTCTACAGTCTATACAGTTTTGATATTCAAGTGCAATTGCATAATTTGCCATGGCTTACACCTTTCTTATTTTTACAAGAGTTTCGTTCATACTTGCGGAACCAAGAATTGGATCAATTGCGTTTTCACAAATCATAGCCTGGGATATACCGTTTTTGTATCCAAGTGTCATCATTGGAGACTGAGATCCAAACCCTGTTGCGATAAACGCCGTATCTTTTCTGATTCTTTTTGTAGGATAAACTTTGGCTCTTACTTTTTTACCCTGTTCGCTTGTAAGTTCCACTTCATCCTTGAATTTAAGCCCCATTTCTTTTGCAAGTTCATCATTTATCCACATATAATTATAATTCATTAAATCAAGCAGTAAATAGTTGTTTGAATGAAAACTTTGAGTAAAATATGCGTGTCTTCCGACTACCACCCTCACTTCTTTTTCATTGGTGTTTGGAGCTTTATATAAGCTGTCTCTCCACATAGGAAACATTCTTAAAGTTTCTATTTTACCGTTTATAGGATTTGTGAATTTTTTACCTTCCAATCCTTTTAAGGCTACTTTAATATATTTTCCTTTTTTAGGGACAATATAATAATCTTTCGGAAGAGTGGTAAATTTTTGATAAACAGTTTCAGCTAATTCATTTTTATTTTGAGTATCTTTTTTGAATGCTTTTAAATGTTCATCCAAAATACCTGATTTAACTGCATTTTCTATTCCAGGCCAGTAAACCCCCCATTCTTTTGCTATTTTGGCGGCTTCTTCTCCGTATAGTTCCTTCATTGTTTCTTCGTTATACTCAGAAACAGTTTTATCATAAGCCGCTGTTAATCTGAATGTTTCAATTCCCAAATCATCATCGCTCGCATGCTCTAAAATCGCTTTTAGAAGTTTTTCATCTTTAATATCTGCTTTTAATTTTGTTTTATCTATTTTAAAATCATCTGTTAAATATTTGGTTAAATCAAAGTTTTTTGGAAGTTTTACTCCAAAACCGCCTTCGTCCCAGGTATATTTAAATGTAATTGCCGCAAAAGGCTTTTCTATTCTTTTTGAAAGTTCTTTGCACATAAAATATATATCCTGAGCGTATCCTCTAGGTTCGACTCCCTGGCTTCTCCAGGTAATGTAAGGTTCTATTGTATTAAACATTTTTAAAGGGGATTCTCTTTCTACATAAACGGTATCCGGCAAGATTACGTCTGCATAAAGAGCTGTATCGGTTCCCTGAATGTCAATTACAACCACCAAATCCATTGTTTCATACATTTTGGCGGTTTTTTCATAATCAGGAACCGATTGAAGCGGATTTTGTTTATAATGGAATGCCGCTCTTACAGGATATTCATTATCAGCTAATTTTTCGCCTTTTTTCCATCTGGTATTTACATCCAAAATTGTATCTCTGATAATAGGCCAGCTACCTTTTTGAGGGTTGCCCAATGGATATGTGTTTGGTTTTAAGCAGGCAATATCAATTCTTGTTTTTGCGTTATCATAAATAGGAAAATCCTCATATTCATAGCTTTCAAATTTTAATCCTCTTCCAAGAATAATTCCGCCCGGTCTGTTAACGCATCCGTGAATTGAATTGAAAATCGCCTGAGCACGTCTAAAATCAAAATCCTGATAATACCAGGTAGATTTTCTGCTTCTGTAGCAGTTTGCGGCACCTTTATATTTTTCAGCCGCATCTGAAAATTCTTTTGTAATTCTTCTGATTGTAGAAGCAGGAATTTCAGTTATTTTTTCAGCCCATTCAGGAGTATATTTGGCACCTTCACCCGTTGTAAAGAATTTTTCAAGTTCTTCAACTCCGGTAACATATTTTTTAATATAATCAGCCTTATAAGGAGTTTTATGAAAACCTTTATTAATGCTTTCATGAATCATTGCAAGGATTAAAGCACCGTCGGTTCCAGGTTTGATAGGAATAAATTCATCAGCCTGGGCAGCTGTATTAGTGTATCTTACATCAACATACACGATTTTTTCAATTCCTCTTTTGTGTGTTCTTTTAAACATATCAAGAGTATCCGGGGTTACAATTCCCTCAGCCCTGTTTGCTCCTAAGTTCAAAAGATATTTTGTGTTTCTGAAATCTCCCTGTCCCCAACTTCCAAATGTTAAGCTGTTTGCTATAAATGAAGGCGCAAAACATGTTGAAAAGTGGTCAATAAAATTGGCAGTACCGATTCCGTTTACCAAGTTCATTATAATTGGTTCATCAACTACCCCTGATGTTGCACCGACACCGAAAAGGAATGTGCTTCTGTTATCTTTTTCCTCATCAAGTATTTTAATCATTTTTTTAGCAATATAATCAAGCGCTTCATCCCAAGAGGCTTTTCTAAATTTACCTTCACCTCTTTTCCCAACCCTGATTAAAGGTGTTGTAATTCTATCCGGGTCGTATTCTTCCGCAATTCCCGCATTACCCCTTGCACACATAAAATTTCTGCTTTTTGGATAAAGCGGATTCGGGTCTATTTTTGTTACCTTCCCATCAACGTTTCTAACAATTACCCCGCACATGTTTACGCACATACCGCAAACATTGGGGGTAAATTTTGCGTTTTTAATATCTTCTTCTTTCTTTTCTTTTTCGTTTAAACCTTCTTCATAAGGTCCAAAAGCAAATGCTGATGAGCCGGTTACCGCTACACCTGCTGCCGCAGCTGCTGAACCTTTCAGGAAGCTCCTTCTTTTTAAATCAACAATTTCAGACATTGATTCTCCTTTTAGAAATTTACGTAGTAATTGTAGCATAGTATTGAAAAAAATATATATCCCGAAGAGGGATATAAGAGAAAATTATCTTAATTTAATTAAAAGTTATATCTGATATAAGCTCTTATGTCTTTAGCTTTTTTAACATAACTGAACATTGTGTTATCTGGGTTACCCATATCACCAAAGAATGCATCACTTCCAGGATGATTGTATTTAATGTATGTATATCTTAACTGTGCTGTTAGATGAGGAATAATCTGATGATTGTAATATACATCAAAAGCGTGTCCTCTAACTGCTGCAATGCTTCCGGCTAATGTATCTTCTCCGTAAGTAAAGCTTCTCCAGTATTTGCTTCCGTTTACATAAGATAGACCGAATCTGTCGTTATCTGCAAATCCCGGCATATCAGCACCTACCCAGATACTGTGACCTGTTCTTTTTTTATCTGAACCAAGCATAGTTTGTCCGGATTTAGGTCTTGTTTCTGAAAATGCCCAAGAAACAAATGCTGTAGTGTTGTCAAGAAAATCGCTTATCCCGTCACCGATTCCTTGAGCCGCAAATACGGCGTTTTCACCGAAATAATTTCCTAATGTTGCCATGTCAGCAACAAATGTACTAGGACCTGTGAAAGCCATTTTAAAACCTTGAAGGTTAAACGCCCAGACTGTTTCTGTTTTTAATGAATATTGTCCGTCGTCATAAGGAATTAATAAAAATCCTCCAAAATCTGCATGATGAGCATTACCTTTTGTATAATCAGGTTGAGTGTTGTTTAATGACCATTTTCCGTTAGAAGCGGTATAACCTCTTCCCAAACAGAATTTAATCCATGTTCCCCAATCAGCAAATTTATCTGATAGTTTAGAGAATAATGAGTTTCCAACTTCAAAACTGAATCCGTCAAATTCCATATTGATTAAATGTCCAAGCGGACTGTTTGCATTGTCTTCGTCAACTAAATTAGCTGGAAATCCCTGAGTCGCCGGTCTTCTACCCGCACTGAACATTAATCCGTTATCCGGACCAAACCAGTAATTAAAGAAAGCTTCTTTGATTCTGATATTTGCATCGTCAGGTGTTTCATTTACTACCCAGTCAACATTTTGGAAAGGTTGATTCATGCTGTTAATTGAAGTCATACCAAATACTTTATTGGCTTCGACTCTTACAGTTGCTTTTAAATTATCTGCGGGTTTGTATACACCTGTTAGGATAATTCTGTTTTGTAAAACCTGACCAATATGATCTTTTTTGTCAGTTTGTCCTGTAACTACACCAGCAAATTGATGTCCGCTTTGTCCTGTCATATCTGGTCCAACATTATATGTTAATCCGGCTGTTGTTTGTTTGTTAAGATAATCGAATGCCGTTCTTAAATCGAATCCCCAGAATAGATGAGAGTTTGCTACCACAGGCGATACTTTTTTATAGTATCTGCTGTTTTGTTCGTCAACTTTTTTTTCAACTTTTTGCTGGCTGGTTTTTAACTGATTTAATTGTTGCTGTAAAAGCTCAATTTGTTTTTGTAACTGCTCAACCGTAGGCTGTGCGAAAAGTCCTGCTACAACTGAAGCTGAAAGTAAAAATTTTTTCATTTTTTTCTCCTTTGATTTTTTAATTTAATTTCGCATTTTTTTAGTCAGTGCAAATTATAACAAATTTAATGTAATTGTCTACCTCTCCCGGAGGTATTTTTTTTAAAGTCATCCGGGAGGTATTCTTCCCTGCAGTATTTGGGTGAAGAATACTTTTAAATAAGGGAGTTTGCCTTTTTCAATTATCTTTTGCATTCCTTTAGCAGCTTTTGGGTTCAATGTTTTTAGCTTTTCTAAAAAAGGTTTTGCGTTATCGGCAAACAATTCATTTAACTGATCTGGTGTGACAACATTTAATTTTTTTAACAGCTCCGGCGCTTTTAATGTATGGCCGCCCGAATGTTTGATGTATCTTATGTATGCTCTGTAACCCGCTGTATAAGCGTTGATTGCATAAGCAAAAGATACAAGCATAATTGCACTGACTAAAATTTTAGAAAATTTCATAATCCGCCTTTAATGAATAAATGTTCATTTGCAAGTAGAATGATACATCATTTTTCCTTAAAGTTTGCTTAAAATAAAAAAAATTTATAACAAATTTAACAAATTTTTGCTAAATAAATGAAATTTGGAGATTTTTGTATGATTTTTCAATCCTTTTATTAATATTAGAATATGATATAATTTTATAAAAAAGGCAGTTATTGAAAGAAAAAGCGTATATACTCTTGGCAAAACAGGAAAACATATCAAATAGAAAGGCCAAAGAGCTGATTGACAGGGGTTTGGTTTATGCAAGAGAAAAAAAAATAAAGATAGCAAGAGGGCTGGTGCCTACAAATATAAAATTTAAAATTATCAATATTCCTGATATAAGAAAAATTTATGAGGATAAAAATATAGTGGTAGTTGACAAACCCCCGTTTATTACGAGCGAAGAAATTTCTCAAAAATTCAAACAGCCGCTTTTGCACAGGCTTGATAAGCAAACAAGCGGTATTCTTGTAATGGTAAAAAATAAAGAGTTTAGAAAACGGGCCATTGAAGAATTTAGAAATAAAAATGTTTATAAAGAATATATCGCATGGGTGGAAGGTATAATCGCCCAAAATGACATTATAAATCTTCCTATTGAAATTATTAAGACAAAATCGGCGTCTTTTGCTAAAATTTCAAGGGAAGGTGAAGAGGCGGTTACCCAAATTGAGCCGATTCTGGCATTCAGGACAAAGTCTAAAATAAAAGCCGTTATCCATACAGGAAGAACACATCAGATAAGGGCTCATTTAAAAGCGATTGAACATCCTATTATAGGAGATGTGAAATACGGGGGAAAAGAATATACCAGAGTAATGCTTCACCACCATAAATTTAAACTGTTTGATTATGAATTTATTTCACCAGAGCCAGATGATTTTAAAATGCAGGAAGAAAAATAATCAATTGAAAATGGAAAATTAAAAATTAGTTTTATTGTTACTATTTTTTTACAACTCACTAAAATATAAAGGAGAATAATGTTTGGAAAAATAAGTGAAGGTTTTAGAAATGCAATTAATAAAATCAAACTTAAAGATGATGAGAAATCTTTAAAAAAAGCGCTCGATGAACTTAAAAAAAACTTGTTAAAAGCGGATGTTCATTTTAAAACGGTAAAAGAACTTATTAAAAAAGTTGAGGTTGAAACAAAAAGAAAAGGTATAGGAAAAGCAAATTTTATAATGGAGCTTGAAGATGCCCTAACCCAAATACTTAAAGCCCCGGGAAATTTCGGATTTGTATTTTCTCCCAAACCTCCCACTGTTGTAATGATAACAGGCCTTCAGGGTAGCGGTAAAACAACCACAACTGCAAAATTAGCATTTTATCTTAAAACATTTAAAAAGAAAAAAGTGTTAATGGTTGCGGCCGATTTACAAAGACTTGCAGCGGTTGAACAGCTTAAACAGTTAGCCGAGGCAAACGGGCTTGATATATATTATGATGAATTTGCAAAAGACGCCGTAGAAGTTGTTAAAAAAGGTGTTGAATTTGCTAAAAGTAAATATTATGATGTTGTGCTTATAGATACGGCGGGACGGCTTGCAATAGATGAAGAGCTTATGAGCGAACTTGTTAAAATGAAAAAAGAAGTTAATCCGGATGAAATTTTTTACGTAGCAGATTCACTTACAGGTAAAGATGCAATAAATACCGCCAAAACTTTTGATGAAAAACTTGATATAACAGGGGTTATTTTAACCAAATACGATGGTGACAGCAAAGGCGGTGTCGCACTAAGTATTGCCCATCAGGCCCATAAACCTCTGAGATTCCTGGGAACCGGGGAAAAAATAGCGGATTTAGAAAGTTTTATGCCCGAGAGGATTGTAAGCAGATTATTAGGAGCCGGGGATATAGAAGGGCTTGTTGAAAAAACGGCTGCCATAATGGATGAAAAAGAAGCCAAAAAAATATCCAAAAAAATTAAAAAAGGCGAATTTAATTACGAAGATTTTATAAAACAGCTTGAACAGATTAAAAAGCTCGGGAGTATGAAAAACCTGCTTTCAATGATTCCGGGAATGGGCGGAATGTTAAAACAGCTCGGAGAAATTGATCTTGAAAATTCGGATGAAATTAAAAAAATAAAATCCATGGTAAATTCTATGACTCCAAAAGAGAGAACCAATCCGAAATTACTCAAAGAGAGTGCAAGCAGAAGAAGAAGAATCGCAAGCGGAGCAGGACTCAGTGTACAGGAAGTAAACAGAATCAATAAACAGTTTCAGAATGCGGCAAAAATGGCAAAAAAATTTGCCGGTAAGAAAATTCCAAATATGAATGAGCTTATGAATATGACAAAAGGCTTGAATTTTCCAAAATAATGTATTAAAATTTCACATTATTTTTAATGGGTCGGTTTGGGCGGGATAAAAAATAAATAAATAAACTAAGGAGATACACGTGGTAAAAATCAGACTTGCAAGATTTGGTAGAAAAAAAAGACCTTTTTACAGAATAGTTGTAACAGATTCAAAAAAAAGAAGAGATTCAGGATGGATAGAATCAGTAGGATATTATAATCCTTTAACTGAACCAGCAACAGTAAAAATGGATTTAGACAGGGTGAATTATTGGATTGGTGTAGGTGCTAAAATGAGTGAAAGAGTTGCGAAACTAAAAAAAATAGCTGAAGAAAACGTTTAATGGTTGAATCCTTTGTAAGAGAATATGCCAAACTTTTGGCATTTGAACCTGATGTAATTAAAAGTGAAATTGTGCCTCACGAGGATTTTGATGAAATAATAATTTATGCAAAAAAAGCCGATGTCGGAAGAATTATAGGTAAAGACGGGGCAATGGTCAGCGCCATAAAAACAGTTATAAGCGGCTGCAGGGCAAAAGAAGATAAAAATTATAAAATTACACTAAAAGCATATGAATAAAAAAATTCCAATTGCAAAAATTGGAAAAACTTACGGGGTGAAGGGATGGCAGAAGCTTCACCTCCTAACCGACTTTCCAGAGCAGTTCAAACCTAATGCTACATTTGAATCCTACAGAATAGATTTAACCATAGAAAAAATAGATATAAAAAGAAATCTGGTTAAATTTAAAGGCATAAATACACCCGAAGAAGCCAAGAAACTTATTAACAGAGTCCTTTATACCACTTCTGAAAAAACAAAAGAAGAAATAAAATTAAAAGAAAACGAATATTTCTGGTTTGAAATTATCGGATGTGAAGTAATGGAAAATATTGAGAATCGCCAAGTTGGAAGTTCCAAGTTCCAAGTTTTAGGAAAAGTTGTTGATATAGAAAGGGTGGATGTTGATTACATGGTAATTAAAACAAATGAAGAATTAGTGAATAAAGGTTATGCAAAAAGATTTTTAATTGATTTTAAAAGAAATGTGGAAAATGTGGATGTTGAAAATAAAAAAATTTATGCCAAAGGTGCAATAGATATTCTTGAAAGTCTTAAATGAAAATTGTTTTTGTTACTCTTTTCCCCGATTTAATAAAACCTTATTTTGAAGATTCTATTTTAAAAAAAGCATTAGAAAAATCTGTTTTTGAAATAGAATTTGTAAATTTCAGAGAATTTGCCGAAAATATACATATGCATATAGACACTCCTCCGGCCGGGGGTGGGGCCGGAATGGTTATTGATAATATTGCCCTAAGGGGATGTTTAAATTTTTTAAAAAATAAATACCAAAATGCAAAAACTATTTTTTTAATTCCCGTTGGAAAAGTCTATAATCAAAAAGATGCTGTCCGTTTAAGTTATGAGGATGTTTTAATATTAGTTTCCGGAAGATATGAGGGGTTTGATGAAAGGCTTATAGAAGATTTTGCGGATGAGGTAATAAGTATTGGCGATTTTATATTAACAGGAGGAGAACTTGGCGCTCTGATAATAGCGGACAGTGTTTTAAGAAATATTAACGGAGTTTTAGGAAACAGTGAAAGTTTAGTTGAAGAGAGTTTTAATAATAATCTGCTTGAAGCCCCCCAATTTTCAAAAACGGGTAAAATTCCGGAAATTTTAAAAAGCGGAAATCATAAAAAAATAAAAGAGTGGAAAGAAAAAACATCTTTATATAAAACTGAATTTCACAGACCGGACTTATTTCAAATAAATAATGAAAAATTGAAAATGTAAAATTAATGTTTAGAATTTAATTTGTTTTTTTGTTGATTTTTGATATAATTACGCTTCAAAATAAGTGTGGATGCCCTAAGCGGCCAATGGCACAAAGGAGAAAAATAATGAGAAACAGATACATCGAGGCTTTTGAAGCTAAACAAATTGAAGGAAAAAATGTTCCTGAATTCAGACCCGGAGACACTGTAAGGGTTGCGGTTGAAATTAAAGAAGGCGATAAAAAAAGAATTCAAAATTTTGAAGGTGTGGTAATTGCAATTAAAGGCACCGGTGCAGGCAAAACATTTACCGTGAGAAAAATCGGTGCAAACAATATCGGAGTGGAAAGAATTTTTCCATTTTACAGCGAAAGTATCGCCGGTATTGAAGTAGTAAGAAAAGGTAGAGTCAGAAGAGCAAAACTTTATTATTTAAGAGAAAAAACAGGTAAAAAAGCAAGAATCAAAGAAAGAAGAGATTAATCTCTTTCTTTTATCTTTTTAATAAATATAGTGACAGACACTATGAGTAATGTTAAATTGTGAATGTTGAGTTCTGAATTAGAGATTTTTGAATATATTTTTATTTAATATTTAATTAAACATTAAACATTAAACATTTAACATTCATAATTCATAATTCATAATTCATAATTTTTATATGGGCACTTTTTTAACACTTTGTTTTATTAAAATAATAATAAAAATATATTTTGATATAATTTTTAAAAAAAGGCAGAGGATGAGAGATTATAATGAACAGATTTTAAGTTTTGGGGAAATTCAAGAACCTCATGAATGTATTACAATTGCATACGGAAGTGTAAGGGTGGAGCAGGCAAGAATGTATGATGATGTATTGCCTACCGATGCTTTTAAACAGGTTATTATAATGCTTCAGGAACAGGCTAAAGAAATGGAAGCTGACGGGGTAAAAAATATTACTGTCACCATCACTCCTTCTAAAAATAAAGAGGGAATAGATGTACTTGATTATTATTCAATGGGAACTTTAATTAAACTTAAAGATTGATTCTCTCGACAACATCCGGTAAAAAAGTCCATTCGGCTTTTTTTAATTCTCTATGATATTCTTCGTAAGTTTTAAATTTATAAGGATTTATGTGATATTGTAAAATAATATCGCCGCTGTCAAGCTCTTCTGATGCAAAATGTATTGTTATCCCGCATGCTTTTTTTGTCTCGAAGGAGAGTTTGTCTGCATTTAAGCCTTTGAAATTCGGTAAAATGCTTGGATGTAAATTTATTATTTTGCCCTTGAATTCATTGATTATAAAAGAAGGTACAATTTTCATAAATCCGGCAAGTACTATTAAATCGGGATTTAAATTTTTTAAATATCCTAAAATTTCATTAAAATCACTGCTTATTAAAATAGGAGGTAAATCTTTTTCTTTTAAAGCATCAGAATCGGCTCTGTTTGTAATACCTGCAATTATTTTATAATTATTTTCCTTTTTTATTAAATTTAAAAAATTGCTTCCGCCTTTTCCAAAAAATACAACTACTCTTTTCATTTATTCTTTTTATTTTTGGGAATTTGCAGCCATACCGGTTTTGGAGAGTTGATGGAGGCTTTTTTAAATTTTTGATGATATTGTTTGATTAAGGCTTTTAATACCTTTAAAAATTCCGGTTTGTTTCTTGCGCCTGTTAAAATATAAAAAATTTTTCCGTCAGGTTTAGAAAAAATCAATGTAGGGGTAACACCTTTAAAATGTTTTTTTATTGTTTCGGGAATGGAATTTTGTTGAATAAAATAAAAAACAGGAATAAAATTTTTGTTTATAAAATCAGAAACTTTCTTATCTGAATATACATATTTTGAAAAATATTTTGAAGGTGGGCATTTAATACCCGCTATTTCCGTCAAAATAAGTTTATGCTCTTTTTTAGCAAATATTTTTGCCATATTATAAGATTTAACCCAGTGAATGTTTTCATACCAGTTGAATGCGAATAAATTTATTAGTAAAATAAAGGGAAACAAAAACTTTTTCATATTTTTCCTTAAATTGGTGTCAAACACTTATAATTTAAATGGTGCCCAGGGACGGAATCGAACCGCCGACACAGGGATTTTCAGTCCCTTGCTCTACCGACTGAGCTACCTGGGCAAATTTTCTAATTTTGAATGTGAATGAAATTATATATAATAAATGAAATTATATGTAATTAAACTTAATTTAATCTTAAATTCAACATTTATAATTTAAAATTCATAATTAAGTTTTTAAAAATCTCTCCTCTGTCTTTATAACTTTTAAACTGGTCGAAACTTGCACATGCAGGACTAAGCAGGGCTATTGATTCTTGATTATGTTTTTTGTCAATTAAATTTATAGCATTTTCTATAGTTTCAGAGTCATTAAAAGGTATTTGATGTTTTTTTGCTAAATTAATAAATAAATCTCTTTTTTCCCCTATTATAAAAAGTTCAATATCAAGTTTTCGCATATATTTAAATAGTTCTTCGAAATTTTGTCCTTTATCATCCCCTCCAATTATCAGATATATTTTTTTGTCTTTATATCTTTTCAGTGCATTTAATGTTGCATCAACGTTGGTGGCTTTTGAATCATCAATCCAGATTCTTCCATATGAATCTTTTATTTCTTCTAATTTATGCGGTTCTATTTTGAAATTTTTTAAACTTTTTTCTTTGAAATACAAAATATAATAAACCGCTTTTGCCAATATTTCATCAAGTAAAAACGGAGGTTTAAACTCAAATTCACTAAATCCGAAATAATTTATTAAATCCTCTTCATTTTCGTAAAGGATTTTAAAAGCTTTCGTTTTACTTTCAAATTTTTTTGGCATTATTACCACGTCTCTTTCACTCATTCTTTTTAGCGGGGACAGTTTTGCTTTTACATAATTTTCAAAACTTCCGTGCCATGAAATATGGTCTTCTTTTATAGGTAAAATAATAAAAATATTCGGTTTCGCATATTTTGTATAATGGAGCTGAAAACTGCTGGCTTCTATCACCCAGAATTGTTTGTTTTTGTCCATATTAGCAAGTGGAATACCTATATTTCCCCCAATATCAGAATTTTGTAATAGAAAATGTATCATTTCGGTAGTTGTTGTTTTTCCGTTTGTGCCTGTTACCCATATCTGAAAAGGAGCTTCATTAAAATAATCAAATTCACTAATTAAATTTTTGGCTTTTTTTATTAATGAATTATAAGGAGGAATACCGGGGGACGTTATTTCAAGAGGGCTTTTTTCCGCTTTAAAAAGAAAAGGGGGCAAAAGAATATTGCCGTATTTGTCAAACTCTATTTTTTTAAATCTGTCGTCATATATTTCCCAGCCCCCGCTTTTTGCAATGGATTTTGTGGTTAATCCGTATCCAAACAGAGATTTCATTTATTAAGATATCCTTTTAGCAGATTATCCAAATCAGTATTAAGTTCTTTTTTAATTTTTTCTTTAAATGCCGTAAGGCTTGAAGTTTGATCAACCAAAATTCCTTTTACACTGCTTGCTATATATATTTTTCCGTCTGCATATTTTTTGAGCTTATCAATTGAAATATTTCTGTCTTTTGCCACTGTGTCAAGAAAATTATTGTATGTGGGAAGTAAAAGATGCTTTAAAAGATATTTTTTTTGCTCAGGTGTTGCTTTTTTAAACCAGCTTATAGGTTCTTTGTATTTTCCGACTGTAATAGTGTCTTCTTCTATACCTAATTTTTTAGCAAGTTTTGCTATTACGTAATGCGGCATAATAACGCCTATACTTCCAACAATTGCGTTTTTGTTTGCAACAATCGGTTTAACTGCGCTTATAATATAATATCCCCCGCTTGCCGCCATACTTTCGACATATGCGTAAACTTTGAGATATGCGTTAAATTCATCGCTTCCGCTCGGACTTCCGCCGGGAGTATTAAATATAAATAAAAAGGCTTTTAAGTTTTTGTCTTTTTTAAGTCTGTTTATTTTGTCCATCAAAGAATTTATATATTTTATTGTTATGGTTTTATTTATATTAATTTCTGCCACATACGGTTTTGTAACAGGTTTATTAAACGAAAAACTTTTTTTAAAAAATAAAAACAAAATAAAAACTTCCGCAAGTAATATTAAAATAACTCCTATTAAAACAATTTTTTCTTTTAATGCTTTTAATTTATAAATTTTAAGCTCGGCTTTTAACTTCTCTTCCATATTTTTCCTTTACTTGTAATTTGCCATTCACCACTCACTACTCACTATTTTTCACCTTATCTTTATTGAAAGTATAGCAATAATATTTGTGATAAGTGCAATTATCCAAAAGCGTATGGTGATTTTATTTTCCATCCACCCTGATTTTTCAAAATGATGATGAATGGGGGCCATTTTAAAAATTCTTTTTTTTCTTGTTTTATAGCTTCCGACCTGCAAAATTACCGATACCGTTTCCATTATAAAAACAAATCCTATAAAAATAAGAAGTATTTCGTTTTTTGTAAAAATACTCAATATTCCTATAATGGCTCCAAGGCTTAAACTGCCGCTGTCACCCATAAAAACTTCTGCAGGATTTGCATTGTACCACAAAAATCCAAGAAGCGAGCCTATTAAACCAAATGCTATTATGCTGAGTTCTCCCACACCTTTTTCAAAAGGATAAAAAAGATAATGAGAATAAATCGCATTTCCTAAAATATACGCAAAAATAGCGAGTGTAAGCAGGGCAAATATGCTCGGTATGGTGGCAAGTCCGTCAAGTCCGTCTGTAAGGTTTACCGCATTACTCATTCCCACAATTACAAATGCCCAAAAAATTATAGAAAAAATTCCCATATCAAAAAGAGGATGTTTATAAAAAGGAATATAAAGTTTTGTGTCAAATCCGTTTTTATATAATAAAAAGGCAACTATAAACCCGCCTATCCATTGAAGAATAAATTTTTGTTTCGGTGTGAGGCCTGCGTGATTGGATGAAGCTTTTATTTTGCCCCAGTCGTCTATTATTCCTATAATCATAAAAAAAACGGCCGTAAAAATTGTAATCAAAACAAAATTATTGAGTTTGGCGCTTAAAAGAACGGCTATTAAGGATGAAATCATAAAAACAACCCCTCCCATTGTAGGGGTTGATGATTTGCTTTTATGGGTTTGGGGGGCGAGTTCGTAAATAGGCTGGGTCGCTTTGTTTTTTGCCCATTTTATAAATGTGGGATATGTTAATATTGCCAGAAAAAAAGCTGTAAAAAAAGCAAATATTGCCCTGAATGAAAGATAATGAAAAAGGTGTATATGAAAATGCTCATATAAAAAATATAGCATAAAATCCCTTTTTTAGGTAAAATTGTATCAAAAAAAGGGTTAAAATGACTTTTAGCGGTAAAAATGTATTAATAACCGGAGCCAGCAGGGGAATTGGTGCTGAAATTGCAAGAGTTTTAGCCAAAAAGGGCTTGAAAGTCTGGATAAATTACAAAAGCTCTGCAAACTTAGCCGATAAGTTAAAAGAAGAAATTGAATCCGACGGAGGAATTGCAGGAGTGATCGGGTTTGATGTAAGTGATGAGAAAGCTTTTATTGAAGGAATAAAAACTATAATTGAGAGTGACGGCGAACTCAGTTATTTAGTAAACAATGCGGGAATTACAAACGACAAGCTTGCAATGAGAATGAGTGTTGATGATTTTAAAAAAGTAATTGATGCCAATTTGGTTTCCACCTTTATAGGATGCAGGGAAGCACTTAAAGTAATGGGTAAAAAAAGATTCGGGGCTGTTGTAAATGTTGCAAGCGTTGTTGCCGAGTCTGGTAATGCGGGCCAGGTCAATTATGTTGCAAGCAAGGGCGGAATTATTTCCATGACCAAGACATTTGCGCTTGAAGGGGCAGCCAGAAGCATAAGATTTAATTCTGTTACGCCCGGATTTATAAAAACCGATATGACAGAAAAACTTCCAGGGAAGGTAAAAGAAGAAATTTTAAATAAAATCCCTCTAAAAAGAATGGCAAAGCCCGCTGAGGTGGCAAATGCGGTTGCATTTTTACTTAGTGACGGGGCAAGTTATATAACAGGGGAAACCCTTAAAGTAAACGGCGGAATGTATATGTAATAAGTGGTGAGCTTGCCCGGCCGCTTGCAAAGCGGCGGGGTGGTGAGTTAATAATTATGAATGTTGAATTATGAATTATGAGTTTTGAATGATGAATTTTGAATGTTGATTTTGAAGTTGTGAATTGAAAATTAGAAATATTAAAGGAGCGATATGAAATTTATAGGAACCCGTGGGACAGATAAAGAAAAAACATTCAGCGAAGTTATCTTGGACCCTGCCGCACCGAACGGAGGGTTGTATGTTCCTAAAAAACTGCCTAAAATTAATGAAAAATGGCTTTTAAAATATTATGATGTGCAAGGAGACAAACCTTATACACATATAGCAAGAGGAATTTTAAAACAATTTAAAGTTGATATTGATAATAAATTAATAGAAAAAGCACTGTTTACATATTTAAGAAATTTTGACGATGAAGAAGTCGTGCCTGTGGTAAGAATAAACGAGGATCTTTTTATAGGTGAGCTGTGGCACGGTCCTACCCGTGCATTTAAGGATATGGCGCTTCAGCCATTTGGAGTGATATTCTCAAATCTTGCCAAAAAAAGAGAAGAAAATTATTTAATTTTGGCTGCAACAAGCGGGGATACCGGGCCTGCGACCCTTAAAACATTTGAAAACAGAGAAAATATAAAAGTGGTATGCCTTTATCCTTATAAAGGAACAAGCGAAGTTCAAAAACTGCAAATGGTCACAACTGATGCTGAAAATGAAAAAGTCCTTGGAATCATGGGTAATTTTGACGATGCACAAACGGCACTTAAAAATTTATTAAAAGACAAAGAATTTAGAAAAACTTTAAAAGCAAACGATATTAAACTTTCAGCTGCAAACAGTGTAAATTTCGGAAGAATTATTTTTCAGACAGTTTATCATTTCTGGGCGTATCTGAAACTCGTTGAAAGAATGGAAATAGAAATGAATGATAAAATAGATGTTATTATTCCAAGCGGAAATTTCGGAAACGCACTCGGGGCATATTATGCTAAAAAAATGGGCTTGCCTATTGAAAAAATTGTAATTGCAAGCAATAAAAACAATGTTTTATATGAATTTGTCACATACGGAAAATATGATTTGAGAGATAAAAATTTAATTAAAACAATATCACCTGCCATGGATATTTTAAAATCATCAAATGTCGAAAGACTTTTATTCGACAAATTTGGAGAAAAAAGATGTATAGAATTGATGGAAAATCTTGAAAAAGAAGGGTATTTTGAATTAACTCTTAAAGAACACGAAAAAATAAAAGAAGATTTTATTGCTGATTTTGCAACTGATGGAGAATGCGAAGAAATTATTAACAAATATACAAAAAACAATTATTTAATGGACCCACACACCGCTACAGCCGTTAAGGCTTATGAATATTTAAAAAACAAAAGTTTGATTAATAATAAAGTTGTAGCTTATTCCACAGCCGAATGGACAAAATTCGCTCCAAGCATATATAAAGCCCTGACAGGCGAGGATGTTGAAAGGGAAATAGCCGAGTTGGAAGAGAGAACAATTTCCGATAAAGATGCAATTGCATATATTGAAGCCAGCTTAGATGTAACAGCCCCTGAAATAATCAGAGAGCTTTTTGAAAAAGAGATTAAAGAAACTGTAATCGATAAAAAAGAAATTAAAGAAAAAATTATAGAATTTATTGCTGAATGAAAACTGTTTTAGGAATATATCTATTTATTTTACTGGGGTTTTTGTCTAAAAAAAGTTTTAAAGAAATTGAGGTAAAAACCCTGGTTATTCTTTCGACCTATTTTCTCCAGCCTTTTCTTACCCTTTGGGGCATAATGCTTATTCCTTTAAATAAAGAGCTTGTTTTGGCACCGTTGATTTATCTGATGGCTGTTTTTACAGCGCTGATTTTTACATATTCTTTTTCAAGAGGGCTTGAGAGAAAAGAAAAAATAATATCAACTCTAACTCCTTTAATCGGAAATACAGGAAATTTGGGGATTCCTCTTAGTTATGCACTTTTTGGAGAAATCGGTGCAAGTGTCGCAACTTTGATTAATCTTGCAAATATATTTTTTATTTATACATTCGGTATATTTTTTTATGCAAGCTCAAAATTTGATTTTAAAAACGCTTTCAAAAAAATTATAAAAATTCCTGTTATATGGATAGGGATTTTGGCAATATCGCTTAACCTTTTTGACGTCAAATTCGATAAAGAAACAATGAAAATACTTCAAATGGGTGCTTTTGCCTCCATAGTTACCCAATTACTGATTTTTGGCATTTATATAGCTGAAATAAAAATAAAAGAGGTCAGTTTTAAACTGGCTTTTTTAACAAGTTTTAATAAATTTGTGGTTTTCCCTTTTGTCGCTTTTTTGATTTTAAAAATTTTTGGATTTAACGAAATTTTTTTTAAAACAATTTTATTGGAAGTAATGACACCTTTGGCAATTACAAATGTAAATTTGGCAAGTCTTTTTGATTTATATCCGAGAAAAGTTGCATTTTTAATTCTTTTAACTACTTTTTTGTTTTTGTGCATTACATTTATATTTATATAATTCCTCGTAATGTAAGACTCAAAAGTCCAAAATATTCATGAATTGCTTTATAACTTTTATGAAAAGCATCTTCCTTTGGAAATATATCCCATACTGTATAATAAGGTTTGTAATAAAATCCCACAGGTTTTGGAATGATTTTAAATCCGAAATGTTTAAAAAGTTTTATAGCCCTTTTCATATGAAATGCACTTGTTACTAAAAATATCTCTTTTTTTAGATGTAATTTTTTAAAAACTTTTGAAGTAAATTTTGCATTTTCATAGGTATCAAGTGAATTTCTTTTACATATTTTTTTAAATTTTCCATCATCTTTAAATGCATCGGGATATGCTTTTAATATATCGATTTATAATTTTTTAGCAAAAATACCGGCAAATATCAGTATAATTATAAAAATTCCCGGCGGCAGGAAAAGATAAGTAAACAGCTTTGAAACAACAAACATAAAGGAGCCTTTTTGAATGTAATTATAACAGGTGCGAGCAGGGGAATAGGCAGGGAACTTGCCAGATATTACGCAAAAAAGAATAAAGTTTTTGCCATTGCAAGAGATGAAAAAAAGTTAAATGAACTAAAAAAAGAAAATGAAAATATAATTCCTATAGTCTGTGATTTAAGCAATATTAATGAAGTTAGAAAACTTAGATTTGATGAAATTGATTTAGTTATTTGCAATGCCGGAATTTCACTTCCACATGCTCCAGATTTTACTCCGTATGAGGAGTTTGAAAAACTTTTTCAAATAAATTTTTTAAGCATTCACGCACTTTTAGAAAACATAGTGCCAGATATGCAAAAAAGAAAAAGAGGGAAAATTGTATTTATTTCTTCTCTTGCATCAATTATTGCATCTCCAACCTCTCTTCCTTATTCAGCATCAAAAAGGGCTCTTAATTCATATGCCCAGAGTCTTAGAAATATGTTAGCAAAATATAATATAAAAGTTATAAATATAATGCCTGGATTCATTAAAACAGATTTAACCGCAAAAAACGATTTTTATATGCCATTTTTAATGGATTTAAACGAAGGTGCTAAAAGAATTATTGATGCAATTGAAAAAGAAAAAAAAGAGTATGCCTTTCCAAAAAGATTTTATTATATTTTGAAAATGTTTAATCTGCTGCCTTTAAATATTCAGGATAAAATTTTGCAAAAATTTGCAAATTAACTTGCATTAAAAAAATTTTTTATGTATAATTTCAATCCACAAATATTCCGGCGTAGCTCAGTCGGTAGAGCAGACGGCTGTTAACCGTCGGGTCAGAGGTTCGAGTCCTCTCGCCGGAGCCACCAATTCAATGTAAAATGTAAAATGTTTATTTTATAGTGTCTGGCACTATATACTTAATAATTGATTTTGTGTTTTTCTTGCAAAAATCTCCAAAATAAGATATATTAAATCCAAAAAAGGCTTTTAATGAAATCTGTTTGCACATATTGCGGTGTAGGGTGTGAAATAGATGCCAAAATTCAGGATAATAAAATAGTAAAAATAACTCCTGTTAAAGACGGAATTTCAAGCGGCGGCGAGCTCTGTATAAAAGGAAAATACGGATTTGAATTTTTAAACAAGAGACTTAACAAACATCTGATAAGTTACAAATTTATTGAAAAAAATGCTAATAATATGCCGTTTGAACTTCAGGTTAGGCTTGCAAATTTGAAAGAATTTGATGAAAATTTTTATGAATCCCCTTTTAGTCTGGCTGTTGACATAACCGCCTGGAAATTAAAAGAGATTATAAGTAATTTTTCTTTCCATTCAATTGCCTGTATAGGTGGGGCCAGAACAAGCGTTGAAAGTGCCTGGATGTTTCAAAAGTTTGCAAGGGAAGTTATAAAAACCCCTCATATCGATAACTGTGCAAGGGTTTGCCACGCTCCAAGCCTCAGCGGACTTAAAATGAGTATAGGGGAGGGGGCGAGCAGTGTGGATTATGATGCAATTTTTGACGCTGAAGCCGTTTTTATAATCGGAAGCAATACCACAGTTGCCCATCCCATGGTTGCAAGCAGGATAATAAAAGCCAAAAAAAGAGGCGCTAAAATAATAGTTGTTGATGTTAGGGAAATTCCTATTATGAAATTTGCCGATGTTAAAGTTATTTTGCCGCTTGAAAGTAATCTTTTATTTTTAAATGCAATTGCAAAAGAACTGATTGAAAACAATTTAACTGATATTGATTTTATAAAAAAAAGATGTGCTAAATTCGAAGGATATAAAGAGCTTTTATTTCATGATAAATATGATAAACATTTTTTCAAAAAATTAAAAGGGTTTGAGCAGGTAAAAGAGCAAATCGAAGAAATTGCGAAACTGATAACCAAAAAAACAATTTTTACATGGGGACTCGGGGTAACGGAGCATATTGACGGGACTGAGGCGGTTAACGCCATAAGCAACTTGGCTATGCTTACAGGAAATATCGGCAAAATAGGTGCCGGGTTATTGCCGCTCAGGGGTCAGAATAACGTGCAGGGTGCCTGCGATGTGGGGTGTCTGCCTTATTACGGTCCTGATTATGTAATACCTGAAAAAATAGGGGATATGACTCCGGATATAATAGAAGAGATGTTAAAAGGTAAAATAAAAGCCATAATAAATATGGGGGAAGATATTTTACATATTCATCCCAATCAGAATAAAATAAACAAAGCTTTTGAAAATTTGGACTTTTTGGCAGTTTTGGAAGTTATGGCGAGTGTTATAACAAAAAAGGCCGATATTGTATTCGATGTAAAAAGTGCATATGAAAAAGTGGGTGTTTATATAAATGCGGAAAGAAGGCTTCACCTTTCAAATCCTTTAATTAAATCAGATATGCCTGATGACTGGGAAGTATTGCAGGCAATATCTGAAAAATTAGGAAAGCGTTTTAATTTTAATTCAAGCGAAGAGGTTTTTAATGAAGTAAAAAAAGAAGTCAAAAGATTTGAGGGAGCCACATATGAAAGATTAGAAAAAAAACCTCTCCAATGGCCAGTAACAAAAGACGGAAAAGATTCACCCATTTTGCATACAAAAACTTTTTCCACGCCTGATGGGAAAGGACATTTTCATTATCACAAATATCACTTGAGGGGTGAAGTAAAAGATATACTTGAAAATAAAAAAAGATGGTGGCTGAATACCGGCAGGTCACTCCCGCAGTATAATAACGCCGCACAAACCAAATATTCGGAAAAATTAACTAAAAAATATGATGATGATGTTTTATTGGTAAATCCTGTTCATAAAAACGAAATAAGCAATACTGTTAAATTAAAATCACATTACGGAGAGAGCGGGCCTTTGAAAGTAAAATTTACAAATTCCCTCAGGCCTTATACCCTTTTTACAACATTTCATTTTGCAAAAAATAAGATAAATTTTCTTTTTGGAGACGAACACGACCATAAGGTGAAAACCCCAAATTTTAAAGCTGTGGAGGTGGAAATAATAAATGTTGATTGATATGAATGATTATTTAAAGACGGATTTTGATATGATTATAGATACCAGAAGTCCCAGAGAATTTGAGGAATCCCATATTCCGGGAAGTATAAATTTATATGTATTAAATAATGAAGAGCATCACGAAATAGGATATTTATATAAACAGGTTTCTAAAAAAGCCGCCAATAAAAAAGGTGTAATATATATTTTAAAAAACATTGCTTCGCATCTTGAAAATAATGAATTTGAAAATAAAAAAATTCTGATTTACTGTGCAAGGGGAGGAAAACGCTCCGAATCTTTTTATGTGATTTTAAGACAGCTCGGATTTGATGTTTACAAATTAAACAGAGGCTATAAGGCATATAGAAAATATGTCAGCGGATATTTACAAAATATTCCGAATAATTTTTTGGTGCTCAGGGGGCCGAGTGGGTGCGGTAAAAGTGAATTATTACAAAATTTAAACCCGAGTCTTGATTTAGAAGGTTTGGCCAATCATTACGGAAGTTCTTTCGGTTCAAAAGGAAAACAGCCTTCTCTTAAGAAAAGTGGATAAAAACGACTCTATTTTTGTAGAGGCCGAAAGTTCCAGGCTCGGAAATTTACTGCTTCCCGGGAATTTGACAAAAAAAATAAAAATTTCCCCTCAAATAGAAATAAACGCCCCTTTGGAAGACAGAATTAAAAGAATTTTGAAATATTACGGAGATATCGATAAAAATGCTTTTAGCGAAAATTTAAATAAAATTAAAAAATATATATCAAATGAAAGTTATAACGAAATATTCAGCAGTTTTGAAAAAGGTGATTTGGAAAAAGTGGCAAAAATATTGCTTGTGGATTATTATGACAAAGTTTATAAAAAAAAAGAATCAGATTGTTTTATTTTAAATACGGATATTGAAACGACACTGAAAAAATTAAAAGAAATAAAAGAAAAATTTGTTAAAATTTTTTAAAAAGGAGATTTATGAAAATAGAAGATTTAGGACTTTTAAAACAGCTTGGATATTCTGAGAATAATATTAAAGAATTGGAAAAAATAAAAGAAAATACTCCAAATTTTAAGAAAATTAAAAATCATTTGGTTTCTTTAAATGATAAATTAAAATATTTAAACGGTTTTATTGCTTTTTCAAATTCTGTGCCGCATTTAAAAATCAAAATTGAAAATAGCGGGGAATTATTAAATGAAGCAAAAGAGATTATTGAAAAATGGGCTAAAAAATATAATGTAATTTTAGAAGAAGTAAAAGAAAATGTTTTTTATATAAAAGGTATTAATTGAACATATTGTTTTTATTGCTAAACTGATTTACAAAAGGTATGATTTTTAAAATTGTATCTTTTGTAATTATTTCATTCCCTTTTTGAATAATTGCAACCGAATTGGATTTAAGGAGGGGTTTTAGCATTCCTGAACCGTATTTATAACTGTTATATACTTCCCATTCTCCGTTTTCATAAAATCCGAGTGCCGTATGGTCTTTTTTTGAATTAACTTTAAAATCGTTTTTGTTTTTTGCAAAATAAGTCTCATGATAATATTTGTCTGCACCGCTCATTTTTCTTAAAACTGGTATTCCTATGCAAAACATATTTAAAAAACTGCTTAAAGGATTTCCGGGCATTGCAAAAATAAATTTTTTACCTATTTTTCCTATCATGGTAGGACGTCCGGGTTTTACCATTATTCCGTGAAAAAATTCTTTTAATCCCAAGGTTTTAAAAACATTAAACATAAAATCTTTTTCCCCGAAACTTATTCCGCCGCTTGTTATGATTACATCATAAAAATTTAGTATATTTTTTATTTCTTTTAATGTTTCTTCGTAAGTATCTGCTACAATTCCGATAATATCGGCATTAAAACTGTATTTTTTTAAGAGTGAATAAATTGAGTAAGAATTGATGTTATATATTTCATCTTCATCGGCTTTTTCATAAGGCTCTTTCAGTTCATTTCCGCTTGAAAGTATGGCAATAGAAGGTTTTTTATATACTTTTATATTTGTAATTCCCTGGCTTGCAAGCAGTGCGATTGTCTCAGGTGTTATTTCTTCGCCTTTTTTTATTAAAATTTCCCATTTTTGGATATCTTCGCCTTTTTTTCTTACATTGGCGCCTTTTTTTATTTCTGGAATTTCAATATATTCACCTGTAACTTTTAAGCAGTTTTCAATCGGAATTACAGTGTCTATACCTTTTGGGATTTTTGCCCCTGTCATAATTTTAACGCATTCATTGTTTTTTATATCAAAATCATCAAATTTATCTCCGGCATAAATAGTTTTTATAATTTTAAATTTTTTTTTGTCTGAATGCTTAAATCCAAACCCATCCATGGCGGAGTTGTCAAATGAAGGGTTGTTTTTAGCGGCTTTTACATCTTCGGCTAAAAAATAACCTAATGCTTCATTTATAAAAACATTTTTGGAAGTTGATAAAAAACTTTCTTTTAAAGAAACTTCCAAAGCCTCTTTATAGGGAATATTATTTAACATTATTTTTTCTTGGATTTTTTTACAGGGGTTACCAGTAAATTTATATAATTTCCTTCAAGTTTAGGCTCGTTTTGTTTTTCAGCCACATCTTTTATCATTTCCCAAACCCTGTTTATAACTTCAAAACCTTTCTCAGGTGTTGCAAGTTCTCTTCCTCTTAAAAAAACTCTTAGTTTTACATGTTTTCCTTTTTCAAGAAAATCTTTTATATGTTTAACTTTATAATTTATATCGTTGTCTTGAATTTTACTTGTAAATTTTACTTCTTTGACTTCAATTTTAACCTGTTTTTTCTTTGCTTCTTTTTTCTTTCTTTCCTGTTCGTATCTGTATTTTCCGTAATCCATGGCTTTAGCAACTGGAGGGTTGGCATTTGGGGCTACGCATACCAAATCAAGACCTTTATTATATGCTGTTTCAAGCGCTTTGGCTGAATCTACTATTTTAGGCTCACCTTGGGTGTCTACAAATCTTACTCTGTCTGTAAAATCAACTACTTCTTCGTTCAATAAAACCTTGTCTTTACTCATAATTTAACCTCGCATAATTTTTTGATCATTTCTACAAATTCTCCTTTGCTTAATTTATATTGTTCTCTTTTTTTTCTGTCTCTTATGGCAACCAAATCATTTTCCACCTCTTCATCACCTATAATTACTACATATCCGACTTTTTGTTTTTCAGCATTTCTTATTCTTTTATTGAGTGAATCACTGCTGTCATAAATTTCGGTAATAATATCGTCATTAAGAAGTTCTTTTTGAATTTCTTTTGCATAATTTACATGATTTTCATTAATTGGAACAAAAATCGCTTTAACAGGGGCTATAAAAGTAGGATATTCGCCTGCATAATGTTCTGTAAGGATTGCTATAAATCTTTCAAAACTTCCTATAATCGCCCTGTGAATCATTACCGGGCGTTTTTTGGTGTTGTTTTCATCAATATAATTTATGTCAAATCTTTCAGGCAGGTTAAAATCTACCTGAATTGTTCCGCATTGCCATTTTCTCCCTATTGCATCAGTAATTTTTATGTCTATTTTCGGACCGTAAAATGCCCCACCGCCTTCGTCTATTCCATAATTTCTGTTAAGTCTGTTTAATGCACCTTTGAGGGCATTGGTTGCTTTTTCCCAGATTTCATCGCTTCCTATTGATTTTTCAGGTCTTGTAGAAATTTCCATTTCATATTCAAAGCCGAATCTTTGCATTATGGCATCTACAAATTCGAGTACTTTTATTACTTCATCTTCTATCTGGTCGTCCCTGCAGAATATATGTGCGTCATCCTGGGTAAATTCCCTAACTCTTAAAAGTCCGTGTAAAACGCCTGATTTTTCGTGTCTGTGGACTGTTCCGAATTCAAAAAATCTAAGAGGCAGTTCTTTATAACTTCTTACTTTATGCCCGAAAATTTTGACATGACTTAAGCAGTTCATAGGTTTAATACCGTATTCTTCCGCCGGTTTGTTGGGGTCGTCGTTTTCAATTTCTGTAAAATACATATTTTCCTTGTAGTTGTAATAATGCCCTGAAATTTTCCACATATGGCTTCTTAGAAGTTCGGGACCTTTTACGGGCAGGTAATTTCTTCTTATATGTGCGGAATATAACAGTTTTTCAAGATTTCCCCTTAGAAGTGTACCTTTTGGCAGCCAAATAGGCATACCCGCCCCGATTTCTTCATCAAACATCCAAAGTTCAAGCTCAGTTCCGAGTTTTCTGTGGTCTCTTTTTTTTGCCTCTTCAAGCATTTTAAGATACTCTTGCAATGCTTCTTTTGTTGCAAAAGCGGTTCCGTAAATTCTTGTCAGCATCTCGTTTTTACTGTCTCCTCCTAAATAGGCACCTGCAACTTTTTGAAGTTTTACGTTTTGAAGGTATTTGGTGTTTGGCACGTGGGGTCCGCGGCACAGATCTTCAAAATCCCCCTGTTTATAAATAGAAACCTTGTCTTCGTTGATCATATCCAGAACCGCCTGTTTCAGTTCATCATCTTTAAATTTTTTTCTTGCCTCATCCATTGAAATATAATATTTTTCAATAGGAATTTTTTTCTTAGCAAGGGCTTTCATTTTCTTTTCAATATTTTTTAAATCTTTATCGGTAATGCTTTCTTCTGTTTTTAAATCATAATAAAATCCGTTTTCTATGCTAGGCCCCACATAAAATTTAGCATCGGGATAAAGCTCTTTTATAGCCTGAGCCATTAAGTGGGCAGCTGAGTGTCTTATAAGTTCGAGTGATTCAGAAGAGTTATCAAAAAATATTGGTTCTAAATTTTCAATACCCATTTCCTGAGCTGTTTGAATATCAATAATTTTATCATTATATTTATAACCGATTATATCGTTATGCATTTTTGTCCTTTGAAGTATTTTGAAGGTTTAATAGTAGAAATAATAATCAAATGTAAAATCCTACTTTATTAATTTTCCATTTTACATTTTTGATTTTCAATTAAATTAACCCCTTTTTTGGTATGAATTTTAACTTAATTAATTTTTAATGTCAACAAAAAATAATGGAGAATGGAGAAATATACCAACCCTACGGTTATTTTGACAATTTGATAATGAGTGAATAGTGAGTAGTGAATGGTAAATAAATGTAAATTTTTTTATAATAATTGGTATTAATAATGGAAAATTAAAAAACGAAAAGTAAAAATTATAAATAGAAAATTTTAATAAAATGTTTTTACATTTATTTTTTATTTCCAATTATACATTTTACATTGAATAAGGTGTCAGAGAAATTTTTGTGTTAAAAAGAAAAATCCCAAAAGAAGGGATTATCCTAAGAATGGATTAGCATAAAGTGCTATTAAAGCAAGTACAAGTGCATAAATAACTTGTGCTTCGATCATCGCTAATGCGATGAACATTGTACCCATTAATTTACCGCCAAGCTGAGGATTTCTTGCAGTACCAGCAATTGTTGCTGCAGCAGTATGTCCCATCCCGATAGCACCACCAAGTGCAGCCAAACCTAAACCTACAACGGCAGCTACTACGCTGTAAGCTTGAATCATAGTAGAATCACCTGCAAATGCAAATGCCAAAAATCCTGCCATTAAAAGAGTGATTTTTTTCATTTTCTTCTCCTGTATATTTTATTACGCTATGTCCGTTCGGCTTGCGTATCCCTACTTATCACACAGCGCATTGCAATTATAAATAAAAATTAATTTTTTTGCAAGGTATGTTTTTTAATAATAAGTATAAATAATTAAAATAAAATATTTTTTCAATTGTTTTTTTAATTAATTTATGATATAATAATCATAGATAAGTTTTACTTATCTTAAGCTTTATTTAAGTTTTAGGCTGTATAATTACACCGAATGTGTATTCATTAGGTTAATGAATGCACACATAAAATTAAAAGGAGAAAACATGAGACGCTTAGCAAAAATGTTGGTAGCTGGAGCGCTACTTGCAAGTGTCACAGCAACAATGGCATTTGCTGATTACAACAAAGGATTTAAGTATTACGAAAAATATGTGAAAAGAATGTCACATATCAAAGGTACTAAATTCCTTAAAATCATAGGTGCTCAAACACCTGATGATATTAATGCATTATTTAAAAATAATGCAAAACCGTTAATTTCTCTACTTGAAAAAAAAGGTCAAAAAAAAGCTGCTAAAGCTATTGAAAAAATCGTTAAAAAACATAAACTTAACGATTTAAAAGACTTTTTGGTAGGAATGGTTAACGGTAAAATTCCAGCTGGCTGATAACGCTTAACAGGGCTTCGGTGAAGCCTTACGTTTTCTTAAATATTTTGATATAATTTTTCCCTTCGATGGAGGGGATGTGATCCCGGTGGACACCCCGGGCTTCAAACCCGGTGGGGCGGCAGGTGACTGTTTGCCCGGAAGGTTCGATTCCTTCCCCCTTCCGCCAAAAAATTATAAATTTTATTTATAAATAATTAGTGTCTGACACTATTGAAATAAAAAAAAAGAGAAAGAAAATTATTTGTGAAAAGTTTTAACTGCTTTTTCTTTAAATTCTTCGATTTTTTGAAGAAGTTTTTTAAATATATTTTCTGTTTTATTGCCGTTTTTAATCTCTTTTTCAAGCTGTGTAATTTGTTCTTTTAACATTTTGTATGTTGTATCGCTTGTGCTTGTATATCCTAAAATTTCAGCTAAAGATAACTGTTTTTTTGCTTCATCCAAATATTTTAAAGCCTGATTTTTGTCTTTTTTAACACTCTCGCTTGCATTTTTAACAAGGGCTTGAGCTTTGATAAGCGGGATAGGAATAATGGTATCTGTTTCTACCAATGTTGAAAGTGCCATTGACAAAACATCTTTTGCTTCTTTGGCTTTTCCTTCATTTATATATTTTAATGCCAAATTAAGAGCAGCCGGATATGTTGCAATAGGTAAATTGATTGTTTTGATCACAATTTCGCTTCTCAGAGAATTTAACACTTCCCTTGCCTGAGGTAATTTATTTTCTGCTACAAGTATTTTTGCTTCACTTGCAAGTTTTTTTACGTCTTTTACATCTCCTTGATATTGATATGCGTTAATTTGAACATCAACAGGTAAAAGATAAGGTGTATTAGGTCTATTTAATAAATCGCTAAGTTCCCCAATAGCTTTTTTTATTGAGTCTTTTGCTTTTTTAGTATTTTTTCCGCTTATATATATTAATGTATCCTGGGTATATTGGATAGCTTTTACCGCTTCATTTGCAAGTTCAGTGTTTTGGGCTTTTTTTTCCGCTTTGATTACGGCTTTTTTACTCACCTGAGCGGTTTTTGCATCTGCGGCTAAACTAGATGATACCAAAATGGAAGCCAATACCACTGATGTTAAAATTCTTTTCATTTTTCCCTCCTAAAGTTTTATTTTTTAGAATTATATAATTTTAGTCGTTTATTGTCAACAATTTTATTTATATTTATTTATATTTTTTAAATACTCGATTATAACTTCTTCGACTGTCGATTTTTTTTGTTGAGGTATATAAACTTTGAAGTATTTATCATCAATATTTTCACCTGTTATAATATGCTTCATAAAAACGGCTTTTAAAAAATTAATTAGTTTAGTTTTGTCTTTTGTCTGATATGAAGGTGATTTCATAGAAGAATATTCTTTTGTTTTAGTGTCATAAAGAATTAAATATTTACATTCTTCAAAATGTGGACAAAATTTTGAAGTCATCCATTCTCCGTCGCTTGTTATAATTATTTTCATAAAAATCCTTTTTTTGATAAAATATTAACAAAAATACCGGCGGTATTTTACAAAGGAAAGAAATGAATCTGTTTAGACAAATTCCAAAAGTGGATAAACTTTTAAAAAATAAAAATCTTCAAGATATTCCAGAGAATGTTTTGCTTTATTCCATACATTCAGTTTTGAATGAACTCAGAGAAAAAATAAAAAATAATAAAATAGATAAAATAGATGAAAATAAAATAATAAATGAAATTGAAAAAAAAGCTTGCGGCATATTAAGCCCTTCTTTAATTAATGTAATTAATGCCACAGGTGTTACAATCCATACAAATCTCGGCAGAAGTTTGATAGATGAAGAGATTTTTGATGAAGCAAAGAAAGTCAGTACGCATTACTGTAATTTAGAATATGATTTGGATAAAGGAAAAAGGGGGGACAGGTATCATCACAGTGCGAAACATTTGAGTTTTCTTTTTGGGTGTGAAGATGCGTTGGTTGTTAATAATAATGCGGCGGCTGTATTTTTGATTTTAAACACATTTGCAAAAGACAAAGAGGTTATAGTGTCAAGAGGCGAACTTGTTGAAATAGGGGGAAGTTTCAGAGTGCCTGAAGTTATGAAAGCAAGCGGTGTAAAACTTGTTGAAGTCGGAACTACAAATAAAACAAAACTAAGAGATTATGAAGAGGCAATCAATGAAAATACAGCAATGCTTATGAAAGTTCACAAATCAAATTATACTATTGAAGGGTTTAGTGAAGAAGTTTATATTGATGAAATTGTCAATCTTTCCCGTAAACATAATCTGCTTGATTATTATGATTTGGGAAGTGCATATATTCCAAAGCTTCCTTACGGACTTTCAAACGCTGAGCCTTCAATTAATGATATAATGAAATTTTCACCTTCACTTATTAGTTTCAGCGGTGATAAACTTTTTGGAGGAGTTCAGGCGGGAATAATTCTTGGTAAAAAAGAACTTATTAATAAACTTAAAAAAAATCAGATATTAAGAATGTTCAGGGTAGATAAAATCACACTCTCTTTAATTCAGGCAACAACTTTAGCGTATATTAAAAAAGAATATGAAAAAATTCCAACCCTCAGACAGATTTTTGCATCTATTGATGAACTTAAAAACAGGGCAAAAAAAATTCTTAGCCTAACACCAGCCCTAAGGGCTAATATAAAAGAATCAAAAACATACGTAGGCGGCGGGACAATGCCAAATAAAGCCATTCCTACCGCGGTAATTGAAATTGAAGGAAATGCTGTGAATTGGGAGAGAAAATTCAGGGAAAAACTTGTTATCGGTAGAATAGAAAATGAACATTTTGTTCTTGATGTAAGAACAATTCAGGATGATGAAATAGAAAAACTTGCAAATATAATAAATGAATTAATAAGCTGTGAGGTGAAACAATGAGAAATATTATTATTGGAACCGCAGGGCATGTAGACCATGGAAAAACATCTTTGATTGAGGCTATGACCGGATATAACGGAGATGAGCTTAAAGAAGAAAAAGAGAGAGGAATTACAATTGATTTAAGCTTTACAAATATGAAAAGAGATGATGTAAATGTGGCATTTATAGACGTTCCGGGGCATGAAAAACTTGTAAAAAATATGATTAGCGGGGCGTTTGGATTTGACGCTACGCTTTTTGCAATAGATGCAAACGAAGGTGTTATGCCGCAGACCATAGAGCATTTGGAAGTACTTGATATTTTAAAAGTTAAAAATATCATTGTGGCTTTGACAAAAATAGATTTGGCAAGTGAAGAGACTATTGAAAAAAGAAAAAAAGAGATAAAAGAATTAATAGCTAAATTTAAGAATTTAAAGCTTCTTGATATTATCCCGACTTCCACTAAAATGCCTGAGACTATAGAAAATCTTAAGAATTATCTGTTTAACCTGCCTCCGAGAAATATTACACATTCCAAATTTTTCAGATACTATATAGACAGGGTGTTTTCCCTAAAAGGAATAGGAACTGTTGTAACAGGGACTGTTTTAAGCGGAAAAGTCAGACTTAAAGATAAAGTTTATATTAATGAAACGGCTACTGTTACAACGGTTAAAAACCTGCAGGTTCATGGTGAAAATGTTAGTGTTGCCCATACCCATCAAAGACTTGCCATTAATCTCAATATTTCACACAATGAACTTAAAAAAGGATATTTGTTAAGTACAAAAGGATACTTAAGAGGATTTAAATTAATTGATGTTTATATTGCACCGGTTGAAGGAAAAGAGATTAAGCATAATATGGAAGTTTTATTTATAAGCGGTGCAAAAAGAATACCTGCGAAAATTTTGATGTTTGATTCAAATGCAAAAGAAGGTTTTGCAACTATGAAGTTGCAGGAAAAAGGATTTTTTGTTTATGAAGATCCGTTTGTGGTGCTTCATAAAGGAAGGGTTATCGGAGGAGGCGAAATTTTAAATCCTATAAGCGACCCTATTAAAAGAAATAAAAAATTATTGCTGTTAAATGCTTTAAAACAAAGGGATTTCCAAAAAGCATTTTCTATTTTGGTTGAAAATCACAAAAAAGGTTTCGGACTTCTTCAAAGTTATCAGAGATTTAATTTTTCGCCCGATGAAGCTCTCGGTATTGCAAAAACATTAAAAAATGTCTTTATAGATGAAGAAAATTATAATATTTTTTCAATGGATGTAAAAAAAGAGATAGAAAATGTGATAAAAGAAACTTATGAAAAAAACAAATTTGCCTTTCTTTCTCCTGCATCACTGAAACTCAGATTAAAATGGGCGAGTGAAAAATTGATTGAAACTGTTTTAAATGAATTTGTGGAAGAAGGATTTTTAATAAAAGAAGGCAATATTTATAAAAGAAAAGATCTTGGTGAAGTGAATATTGAAAAATCAGTCGAGCACAGGCTTTATTCGCTTTTGGATAATTCCGGCTTGACTCCCGAAGCACCTTATAATATATACGAAAAATTAAATATTGACAGAAAAGTGGGCGATCAGGCTATGAAGAACCTGACTAAGGCTAAAAAAGTTGTAAGGCTTGCCCATAATTTGTTTGTAAGTGATAAAAATATAAATTATGCAATGAAAAAAATGCGGGAAATTATGGAGAAAAAAGGATATATTGATATTAAAACATTTAAAGAAGAGATGCCTATGAGCAGAAAATATATTGTGGCTTATCTTGATTATTTGGACAATATGGGGGATATTGTTAAAGTAGATAATAAAAGATATTTGAAGAAATAAGAAGGAAAAATTATTTAACAACTAAAGGAAACTCTTTAAATTCCTTAACAGTTGCTATTGCTTTAGCACTCACTCCTTCATTTTCCATTCTTTTTAAAAGTTCATTAACTTTTTCTTGAGAGGCGCTGATTAAAAGTCCTCCGCTTGTTTGGGCGTCAAATAAAATCATCTGCTCTTCAAAACTGAGTTCTTTTTCAAATTTTACTTTTCCTTCTAAAAATAGCTGGTTATTATAGCTTCCGGCAGGAATTATTCCCATGGATGCCTGATTAATCGCTTCTTTTAGGAAAGGCACTTTTTCAAATTCTATTTCTATAGTGAAATTATTAGCACTCATTTCATACAAATGTCCTAAAAGACCAAAACCTGTAACGTCAGTCATTGCATTTACACCGATTTCTCTTGCAATGAGACTTGGTTTGTAATTTAATGTCCTTAAAATTTCAGCTACTTCAGAAGCTGTTGTTTCATCTACTAAATCAGCTTTTATTGCTGTTGTTAAAATTCCCATTCCAAGCGGTTTTGTAAGCACAATTACATCATCTTTTTTTAATGTATTGTTCCTTATAATTTTTTGAGGATGAATTGTACCTGTAACGCTAAGTCCGTAAATCATTTCGGGAGTTTCTATTGTATGGCCTCCGGCCAATACCCCTCCGCACTCTTTTATTTTATTTTCACCGCCTTTTAAAATTTCGTTTAATACATCTTTTCCATGATGACAATTATCAAATCCGACTAAATTAAGTGCTGTTTTAACATCTCCTCCCATTGCAAACACATCGCTTAGGGAATTTGCAGCTGCAATTTGTCCGTAAATAAACGGGTCGTCAACAACAGGTGTAATAAAATCGGCTGTTTGTACAAGTGCTATATTATCACTCAATTTATAAACACTTGCATCCTCATTTCCTTCAAATCCGACTATTAAATTTTCGTTTTTTCCATCAAGAACTTTTGTAGCTTTGTTTAGCTCCTCCGGAGCCAATTTTCCTGCTCAGCCGGCTGCTCTTACATATTTTGTAAGTTTTGCGCTGTTGTTTAATTTAAGCATATATATCCTTTAAAATGTTATAACTTTGTCTGCTTCTTCAACCCAGGCAGCCAAGTCTTTCATTGTAGCTTTGATTTCAGGTGCAAAATATGGCTCGTTTTTAAATAATCCACATCTTGCCTGACATGTGCCGCATACTTTTAATTTTATACCGTTTTGATACATTTCTTTTAACATTGCAACCAAATCGTTATCGTAAGTTTCTGGTTTTTTATTGCAATCCCTTGCCATATCTACAGCATCGTTCATTAAAAAAATTCTTACATCGTTTCCTTTTTCAAATAAAACTTTTGCAAGTCTAAGCCCGTTCCAAGCAACATCACTTCCGTCATAAGGTTCGTGATTGAATATAATTAAAATTTTCATTTAACCTCCTTAATTTCTTTTATTTTTCCTTTATAACCTACGATTTCTATTGCGTGTAACAGTTTTTGAGGTGTTGTTTTTGTATCGTCAAAAATTACCGTTGCTGTTTTAGTGTTTAGTAGTACTTTTGCTTTTATAACACCCGGTGTCATTTTTAAGCTTCTTTTTACAGCCATTGTACATAATGGACAAGTCATTCCACTTACTTTAATAATAGCTATTTTTTCAGCACCAAAAAGTGAACAAAATAATATTAAATTTAAAATAATTTTTTTCATTTATTCTCCCATAAACAGATATTGAGCCCAAAAAGGGTAAGTCAGCATAATTAGTACAAAAACAGTACCTATACTTAAATATTTTACATAATTTTTGCAAATACTGCCACTGCAAACAGGCCTTTTTCTAAGTTTAAAGAAATAATTTATCCACAGATAAACAATAATTACAACAGCCGCAATTGTAAAGTATATTCTATATGGTGCAAAAATATGTAAAAATGAAAGACTGCCGACACTTACTCCAAAAATCAAAAAAAGCAAAGGCCCTAAACAGCATGTGCTAGCCAAAATTGCTGTTATTGCCGCACCTGCTATTAAAGCCCAAAAAGATTTTGACTCTTTACTTTCATTTTGAATTTCGCAACTGTAACCTTTTATAGCATTTATTATTGTATCTTTTCCTTCTTTTTTTTCATTAAAATAAATTCCTTGCGTTTGCAAAAATCTTTTTACATTTTGAATAGAAGAGAAGGAATTAAGTCTTATTTCAATAATTCCTTCTTCTATTTCCTCTAATGCCTCTTTTGTTTTAAGAACTGGTTCCGGACAAGCTAAATTTCTTAAATCCAGCTTTTTTACCATTAAAACAGTTCCTGAGAAGTAATTTTATATTCAAAACTTTTTGGAACATAATAATTTAACACATCATCATTTACCTCTGCATACGGATAACCAAACATATTTAATGGATATTGAACAGGTTTTGGATAAAGTATGAAATCTCTTGCATGATTAAATCCAACCCAGTTCATTTCCCATGAATGCAGATATTTTTTTACTAATTTTTGAACTTTTGGGTGGTTGTAAGGATATTTTTCAACTAATTCTAGTTTTGTAACATCAGCAGGGTCTGTAGGTATCCATCCGGCCCCTGGAATATAATATTCAGCCCTGCAGTGTTGCCAAGTGGTAATATTTGCAAAACCTTTGCTGTCACTTTTTCCAAGGGCCTTGTCAAAGTGGCTTTTTCCAAGTCTGATACCAAAAACCTCTCTTGCAGGAATGCCTGCCGCTCTTGTTAGGGCGGTAAAAAGTGAGCTTAAATCTGTACATTTTCCTCCAAACCATCCGTTTTTATAAATATATTCGGCTGTCGGTTTTTTTTGCTCCTGCATCATTTTGCCAACTTCACCTTTTCCACATCCAATAGTTTTTGGATTTCTGAATGTATGGGCTGTACACCATAAATAAATTGCTTTTACTTTTTCAAATCTGTCTTTTTTACCTTTTGTGATAAGTTCCGCCACTTCTTTTACAAGTCCGTCAGTAGGAATATGGGCAGTAGGTTCAAGATATTTTAACACTTCTTTTGGAAAAGGAAGATTTTTTTTGCTGGCTTCTTCTATTAATTTTAATGGAACACTTCTATCTTTTGTTTCAATTTCCATTTCCATGGTCAAAATTTTAGGCATAGCTGATTTTTCCCAATATGCATAAAAAGTATTTGCATCATATTCATTTTTATTGTTAATATCATAATCGTTATAATTTCCGCCAAATCTTAAAAATTTAACTTTTTGATATGGTGCATTATATGGAAGCGGGTTCCATAATCTTGCAGGATAAATTGACTCGTCGTATTTTATGTCAAAATAATATTCAACCCTGAATCTTCTTGTGTTTTCATCGTTAGCACTTACTATACTTGGCATAGAAGCTGCCACGCCTAAAGCCGCACCTGTTTTTAAAAATTCTCTTCTTTCCATTTTTACTCCTTTTAAATTTTTTGTATTTTTATTTTTGTTGAACTAAAATCTGGTATACCTCCGATCGGATCAACCAAAGGTAAATCATAAAATTTTTTGTCTAATTTACTAATTTTATTTACACAAATTCCCATTGCTCTTTTTTTATCAGGAATTACGTAATTATTTTTAGTAACATCTCCTAACATTACATCAGCAGCATTTTTTATAAATAAAGTATTTGCTCCGTGTTGCCAGTGTCCAAAATGATGCGAATAAGCACAGCATCCTTTGGCAACAAAATTTGTAATTTTAATTGTCGTAATTAGATTTTTTCCATCTTCATTTACTATTTTTACTTTGTCATAGTCTTTTAATCCTAATTTTTTAGCATCAATTGGGTTTATTTTTAATGTAATATCTGGTTCGTAATAAAGGGCTTTATCTAAACATATAGTTCTTGATTGTGTATGTAATGCCGATTTGTATGATGTTAAATAAAATCCAAATCGATTATCGGTTTTAATCAATTTTAATGTACCGAAATTTTTTTCTCCTATTATGGTATTTGTAGAAGTTGCAAGTTTTTCATTATATATATGTATTTTTTCAAAACCAAATATATAATTGTCATTTTCATCAAACCAATTGTTCTCTTTAAATACACCTCCTTTTGCTAAAACATTACATACTTTTTCCCATTCTTCTGATTGTAAAATATGTTTGTGTTTTGTAACAATATAATTTTTTTCTACATAATCAATAGTTTTTTTATCAGCCTTAGATATTTTTGCATTGTGTGCAAGATTGTAAATACCTCTTAGATAATAATCTTCTTGGGTATTTAAAGAAAATTTATTGTTTATAGCTTTTTCTCCATAACCAGGTAATTTTAATTTTTTAGAAAGGTCAATCAAAAATTTTTCTAAATTAATATTATTTTTTGTGAGAGGCTCTATTATAGGTGTTCTAACACCAGTAAAATGACCTCCAGGAGCATGTGGATTTAAAAAGCCATAATGTCCTTCTAAATACGATACATCAGGAATTATATAATCTGCATAGATATTTGTTTCATTAATAGTTGTGTCTATTGATACAAACAGAGGAACTTTTGTTTTATTTTTTAACGTAGATTCAAATCTGTATCCTCCAGGCATAGAATATATTATATTAGAGAAGTATGTAAATAAAATTTTTATATTATAAGGATATTTTTGGTCTATACCGCTCATTGCGGCTACACTTAATCCTCCTTTAGTAAATTCATACCAAGGTAATTTTGATGGGTATCCATGTTTTTTAAATTCTGCAGTTTCTTCATATTTTGCTTTTTCTCTTGAAATTTTAATACCTTGAGGCTTTTTCATTCCAGCAAATTTTGTTAAATCATAAACGCCTTTTTTCCAATCAGCTGCTTTTTTGCCTCTTCCTAAATATCCTCCTTTTCTGTTTACATTTCCAATTAATGCATTTAACATAGAAATTGCATAACTTGCATAAGTTCCGTTTATATAGTTTCCTCCTCCATGATACGCAAAAGCTGCACTGTGTGGGGCATTTTCCCAAAATTCTTTTGCCAATATATAAATGTTTTTTTTATTAACTCCGCATTCTTTAGCATAATCATCAATTGAATGTTCAAAAACAGAGTTTTTCATTATTTTAAATGCTGTAACTACCTTTATTCCTTTTATTTTACCTTCATATTCTAATTTTGGATTTTTAGCATTATTTGAAGGAATAATTTTTCCATTTTCATAAACCATAAAATCATCATTTTTTAGTCCAATATCTGACCCTCTTAAAAATTTTCCATAATTTTTGTTTTCTTTATCAATTATTACTAAATGTGTAGCATTTGAAAATGTTGATCTTTTTTTATTTTTAGCTTCTTTTAAAGAAGGAATTCTTAAAAAGTTTTTATCATACCAGTTATTTTCTATGAGTATTCTTATTATACCCATAGCTAATGCACCGTCTTTAGTAGGGGTTATCGGTATCCATTTGTGAGCAACTTTTACTGCTTTTGGAGCTTTTGGATCAATTAATACGATTTTTAAATCATTATTTGCAGTTCTTTTTGCAATTATACTTCCTGATGTATTTACTCCAGGCTGTAATGCTGAATAAATATTAGCACCAAATATTAACATATATTTACAATTTTGAAAATCTGCCTTCATTTCAGCTTCTTTTCCGTCTGTAAAAGCGTAATTACCCATTCTAAAGCCGATACCACATATATCAGTATGTGCAATATAATTTTTTGAACCGATAGAATTATAAACCCATCTTTTTATAAAATCTACTCTTCCTCCTTGGGAACGTCCTGTAAACCATACAAATTGGTTTCTTTTAGAACCTAATTCTTCAGCTTCTTTATTGATAGGTTCATCAGATAAAATATCTTTTATGCCTGGATAATATGTTTCATCCCCTAAATGTTTAAAATTTTTACCTCCGAAAGCTATTTCATTTATTAAAGTATCCCAATCTATAGGTTCGAATTTTCCGCTTCCTCTTTCACCGATTCTTTTTAAAGGTTTTGTTATTCTGTAAGGATTATAAACATATTCATTATTCATTTGCGGTTTTGCACACGTTGATGCTGAATATTTAAAACTTTTTTCTATATCTGTTGAATAAGAAATTTGGTTGAAATCTCTATTATATGGGTGATAAGGATTTCCATCAACTTGTACACATTTGTTGTCTTTAACGGCTATTCTTAAACCGCATCTTGCATTACAAGCTAAACAGACGGTATTTACTATTTTATCTGCTTTTGGTTTTTTTGTTTCATAAAATCCATATTTTTCTTTATAAATAGGTGTAACATCAGTAAAAGTCGCTAAATGGTGATAAAGTGCATATTTTAAAGTTGGATTGTTTTCTAGAAGTTCTTTTAATTTTCCTTTAGGATTTTTAAGATTTCCATAAACTAAAGCCCCGCCTGGGCAAATACTGACACATCTTGGAATGTCTCCTTGAATAATTCTGTCAAAACACATATCGCATTTTTTTGCTTTTTTATCAAAAACTATAGCGTCAAAAGGACAGGCTTTAGCACAACTTTGTTTATTTTCGGCACAATTGATATCACATTTGTCTTCATTTATTAATATAACTCCATCTTTTACACTAATTGCATTATATTCACATGCTTTTAAACAAGGTTTTGTATAACACTCAGCACAAATGTTTTTTTGTTTTGTAATTAATTTGGCTTTTGGATATTCTCCTATTTCTTCTTTTTCTATTTTGAAAAACACTACATCATAAGGAAGATTTTTTTCAAGTTGACATGCTGCCATACAGCTTTTGCAGTCTAAACATCTGCTTTGGTCATATATTAAAACAGGCATAAATTCATTTTCTTCAGCATTAGCAAATTTAAATGTTGTTGTGCTGATTAAAACACTAAATGCTCCAATTTTTAAAAATTCTCTTCTTTCCATTGTTTTCCTTATAAACTTATCGTATTTTTATGCAGTAAAAAGTCCATTGTGTCGTATGCATTTCCTATTTCTCCAACTTTTAGTTCTTCTGGAGGAATTTTGTAAAAATTCATACAAACACCGCATGAATAAATTTTTACGCCTCTTTTTTCAAATTCTTTTAAAATTTCTATTGTTTTTTCATTTTTAGTGGTTAAAAATACGCCTTTGTTTACGCAAACTATAATTTCAGGAAGTTTTTTAAATTCGAGTGTTGTTTTTAAAAATCCTTCCATTAATATATGCCCAAGTTCTCCTTCGCCAACTTTGTCGTCTTTTATAAAAAGCACCTTATCTAAAAATTTATCATTATCTTCTTCTTTTGGTGCAATGCTGCATTCATAACCTTTTACAATCCTGATTATGGTTTCACCGTTATCCAGTTTTTCTTCTTCTGCAACCAGTCCCTGGTTTGCCGCAAATCTTTTAACATTTTGAACGGATGAAACAGAATTTACCAAAACCTCCAAAATTCCTTCGTCCATCTCTTCGAGGGCTTTTTTTGTATCAAGCACAGGTTTTGGACATGCCGCATTTCTACAGTCTATTTTTTTATTCATTTGTTACTCCTTTTGTTGTTTCGTATCCGGCAAGAGCCGCTCCAAATGCCCCCATCATCTGAGGATATTCCGGTGTATATACTTCTTTTTTTAATTTTTTTGAAAGCAATTCCCTAAGAAGTGAATTTTTAGCACCTCCCCCTGTAAAAACAATTTTGTCTTCCGGTCTAATGCTTTTGGCCATTCCGGCAAGTCTATTAGCAATTGAATCAATAATTCCATATCCTATATTCTCAGGTTTTTCTTTTTTTGCTATAAGTGAAATTACTTCAGATTCTGCAAACACCGCACACATTGAAGAAATTTGAATAACTTTGTCGGCATTTTTGCAAAAATCCCCAAATTCATCAAGCGGAATCTGGAGTTTCGCAGCCGCCATTTCTATAAATTTTCCGGTTCCGGCAGCGCATTTGTCATTCATTTTGAAATTATCAAAATTTCCACCTTCGGTTACTTTTATTACCTTGCTGTCCTGTCCTCCTAAATCAATAACAGTTCTTACATCGGAAAAGAAAAAATAAGCCCCTTTGGCATGGGCTTTTATTTCACTGATTACCGGAACGTCAAACGCTTCTTGTATCATATATCTTCCATAACCTGTTGCGACCAAAGTTTCTATTGGCTTATCTTTTAAATATTCTTTTACCTGCTCGTCGGGATTTATAACGGTATCCAATACTTTAATGTCAATTATGTTTTTATTATCATCAATTCCAACAATTTTTGTATAGGTTGAGCCTATGTCAACTCCGTAATACATTAAAATCCTTTAAATTTAACGTTCTTTTTAAATGAAATACTTTCCAAAAACGCTTCAACCCTTGTTTTAATCTGACCCATATCTTCCATTGAATAGTCTGATTCAATTCTAAGTACAGGAATGTTTTCAGCCTGAAGTCTGTCTATTACTCTTTTTGATTCTACATTGTATGTATGGCAAAAAGAGAGTGAATAATAAATAATACCGTCAGCTTTTCTTTCTTTATACATTTTGATTATTTTATCTATTCTATCATCATTTGGAGTAAAGCATGCACAGTCTATTTTCATATATCTATCGAGCATATTATTCATCAAATCATCAATGTTTTTTGCATTTTCTGTTTGGATATTGTCTTTATAATATCTGTGGCCTATGCAGGCTTCTTCGTTTATTATTGCTCCTCCTGTAGTTTCTACTATATGGTGAAGTTTCCAGTTTGGAGGCGCCATAGGCGTACCTATCACCATAATTCTAGGAGTGTCTTTTGGCACGACTGAAACTTTGTTTTTGATTCTTTCTTCAAGTTCGTCGCATAGTTCATTTACTTTTTTTGTAAATCTCTCAGGGTCATCATAAAAAGAGATTTGGTTAATTAAAAGCCCGTCTTTCCCGCTAATTGGCACAACATCAGGATACATTCCCCTTAATTTGTCAAGACGCTGCATTGCTTCTCTTTTTTTGTTTATTATTTCAATTCCCTTTTTAAGCTCTTCAAATGTAAGTTCTTTTCCTATAATTGATTCTATATGTTTTTTAAAATCATAAACTTCACTTTTCCAAAGTTTTTTTTCTTTTTCTCTTTTCATTTGAGGAATATGCATTACATGAGTTGGGTGCAATTCGTTTAAAATTTCCCACGTTTTTTTCTTAGCTTCGCAGCTTGTTTCCCCGTAAATAAAATCTGAAGCCTGTGTATACGGACATGTTTTTTGAACTTTAAATCCATACGCAGATTTAATTAAAGGGCATATATTTCTCGGTAAATCCCTTTCGGCATCTGCAATAGAAAATTCAGCCCCGCCGCATAATCCGTAACATACTCCCTCAGCCCCGACAACAATCTCTTCCGGGACAAATATACAAAAAGTTCCAACTAAAGGTTTTCCTTCTTTTTTCTTTTCTAAAATTTCTTCTATTCTTTTACCGTGTATTTCACTCATTACATAATCAAAATATTCCATTGCTTTTGGTCTGTTTTCCTGCTTTAAATAAAACTCAGGATATATTTCACCAAGAGCAGCTAAGAGTTCATTGTGTTTTTCTACATCCATTCCTAATTCTTGATACATAGGTGTGTAATCTTTAGACATACTTATCCTTTTTTAATTTTTTAATTTTTATTTTTTTAGGATAAGCCTTATCCTTTTAACAACATTTTATCTTGAAGGTTTTAGAAGTACATCATGAAGCTTTTTTGAAGTTTATGCCTCATGTGTTTCCCAGCCTGGGAGCTTAATTAGAGAATTATAACTCTTTTTTTCTTAAAGTTTGCTTAAAGTTTAAATTATTGTAAATAATTTTTTAATTTTTTCATATCTATAATGATGTATTTGTCTTTGCCGATTTTTTTCAAAATTTTTTCTTTTATCAGCTGGTTAAAAAATTTGGAAGTAGTCTGTCTTTGCGAACCGATAAAAGTTGCCAAATCTTTTATGCTTAAAGATAAGTCTATTTCAATACCTTCATCAGTTTTTTTACCGCTTTTTTTTGCAATTTCCAAAAGAAATGAAATTATTCTTCTTTTGCAGTTTTCAAAAACCAAGCCTTTAATGATATCTTTTTCAACCATCATAATATTTCTGAATGAATTTAATACAGAATTACAAAACATAGGATTATCGAAAACGGCAGAATATTTTGTAACATCAAGAGATAAAACAACGGAGTCGCTTATAAATTCAATTATAGATTCCGGATGCATTACATATATATTATTTTTCGATAAAAAATATAATATAAATTCTTTGTCTTCATATAAAAAAGAAACTTTTGCTTCACCTTCTTTAAAAATTAACAGTTTTGTTTTTTCTTCAGGATAAAATATTTCCCCTTTTTTAAAATGCATTTTTACAAATTTTGATAAATCTTCTTTACTTAAAATTTTTTCTATATCAAAACTGTCAATTTTAATTCTGCAAAATTTCATTTTAACTCCTTTTATATGGAATTATAACAAATAATGAATTATTATTCATTTGTAATCAGAGCGTCTTTTATATGACACGGTTGTTTATAAAAAAGATATATTATTTTGATGAATAAAAATCCCAAAAGGAGGAATAATGACAAAAGTACAAACCACATGTCCTTATTGTGGGACAGGTTGTAATATAGATTTGATTGTTGAAAACGGAAGAGTCGTTAAAGCGGAAGGCACTAAAAACCATCCTGTAAATGACGGTGAATTGTGTCTAAAAGGTATGTTTGGATGGGAATATATACATTCTCCAAAAAGACTGACCAAACCTTTAATCAGAAAAAAAGATGGTAAATATTCAAGAGATGGGCGTTTGGAAGAATCTTCATGGGAAGAGGCATACGCTCTTGTTGCTTCAAAATTAAAAGAAACAGTTGAAAAATATTCATCTGATAGTGTTGTGGGTTTTTCATCAGCAAGATGTACAAATGAAGAAAATTATATTTTTCAAAAATTTATAAGGGCACTTGGTTCAAATAATGTAGACCACTGTGCTCGTTTTTGACACGGTCCTACAGTAGCCGGTCTGGCTAAAACACTTGGAAGCGGGACTATGACAAACGATTTAGCGGAATTTGCAACAGATACGGATGTTTTTTTGCTTATAGGTACAAATACAAGCGAATGCCACCCTATTATAGCTATGCAGGTTTTAAGAGGCCTTGAGAGAGGTGCAAAGCTTGTTGTAATTGACATTAAAAAAACAGATATGGCAAAAAAAGCGGATATATTTATCCAGATACCGAGCGGATATAATATACCTTTAATTAATGCAATGATAAATTATATTATTCAAAACAATTTATATGATAAAGAATTTGTTGAGAAATATACAAACGGATTCGAATGGTTAAAAGAAACAGTTAAAGATTTTACTTTTGAAAAAGTGGAAAAAGAAACAGGTGTGTCAAAAGAACTTTTGATTGAAGCTACTGAATTATATGCAAAAGGAAATCCTTCCGCAATACTTTATACAATGGGAATTACCCAGTTTATAGACGGAACATATAATGTAATGGATGTTTCAAACCTTGCAGTTGTTACAGGAAATTTAGGTAAAAAAGGAGGGGGTGTCAATCCATTAAGAGGCCAAAACAATGTTCAGGGTGCAGGTGATATGGGTGCTCTTCCTGGTGATTTGCCAAGCGGAAAAGTGACTAATCCAAAAGCCCGTGAAAAAGCTGAGGAAATTTGGGGATTCAAAATAAATTCTAACCCGGGATTAAAGCTTTCTCAGGTACCTCATGCAATTGATGAGGGAAAAGTGAAATTTTTATATATTTTTGGAGAGAATCCTGTAATGAGCGATCCGTGGACGGAACATTTTATTCACGCTTTGAAAAAAACAGATTTTATAGTTGTTCAGGATATATTTTTGACAGAAACAGCCCAGGAAGCGGATGTTGTATTGCCAAGTGCGTGCTGGGGTGAAAAAGACGGAACATTTAGTAACACTTCAAGAAAAGTTCAATTGGTAAGAAAAGCTGTTGAGCCTCCTGCAAATTTAAATCCGGACTGGAAAGTAATCTGTAATGTAGCAAACAGAGTAGGATTAAAAGGTTTTAATTTTAATACGGCTGAGGAAATTTGGAATGAAGTCAGAAAATTAAATCCTTTCAAATTTAAAGGTATTACTTATGAAAGAATGGCTAAATTAAACGGAATAAACTGGCCTTGCCCCGATGAAGAGCATCAGGGAACTCCTTATTTGTATGAAGATAACAAATCTTTTTTACCTGACGGAAAATTCAGACTTGTACCTATCGGTTATACACTTGATAAAAATGAAAGAATTGTTTTAGAAAATAAATTAAGAAAAACTTTTAATATTCCTGATGATTATCCTGTAGGCGTTGGGTGTCCTAGTGAACAGCCTACAGAAGAATATCCTTGTATGTACACAACAGGCAGGAAAGTTTACCATTATCATACAGGAACAATGACAAGAAAATGCAAACCTTTGGAAATGGGAGCAGATATTATGGGACCTGTTATTGAGGTCAGCGAAGATATAGCAAGAGAAAAAAATTTGGAGAATGGATGCTATGCCGTGGTTTATAATAAAAGAGGAAAGATTGCTGCGAAAGTGTTGGTAAATAAAGACTTAAGATACGGAACTATATTTACCACATTTCATTATGCGGAAGCAGACGGAAACGAACTTACCAATGCAGAAGAATCAGACCCGGTATCAGGAATGCCGCCGCTTAAAATGTCAATAGCGGATATTAAAAAAATTTCCGAAGAAGAGTTTTTAAAAATAAGAACAGAAATTCTTAGAGAAATAGAACCTGAAATTATTGAAAGGAGGGGTTAAAATGCAATCAACAAGAAAAAATAAATTTGTTATAGCCAATCCAGAAGTATGTATAGGATGTGCTACCTGTATGGCGGCTTGTTACAAGTCCGCATATGAAAGAGGAAAACTTGCAACCCCTCGCTTGATTGTAACAAGAACTTTTAACGGAGTAATGCCTAATCAGTGTAGACAGTGTGATGATGCGCCGTGTGCAAATGTCTGTCCTGTGGGTGCGCTCACATTTGGAGATGACTGTATAGAACTGCATGAAGAAATATGTATTGGTTGTAAATTATGTACTATTGCCTGCCCTTTTGGGGCTATAAGACCTGCAGCGGAAACAATGCCTTCGGTTGATTATGCTCTTGAACCAGATACTATGCTTACACTGGAATCTGTTGCGGGATTAAAAACGGTTGCAGTAAAATGTGATTTATGCAAAGGAAGAGAAGGCGGGCCTGCTTGTGTTGAAGCATGTCCTACAGGGGCATTGATGTTTTTGGAACCTAATAAACAGGAAAACATGATTTTGGAAAAATCTGAAAAAGCAGTGGAAAAAACAGTAGAAACTTCTCACCAACATAAAGGATAAAAAATGGGAGTGGTATATTCACTTTATATAATAGCCGCTGTTACTTCTTTGGTTTTATATAAAGAAAATAAAATAGCGCTGAAAGTGGGCTTTGGTTTAACGGCATTGGCCTCGGCTTATGCTGTTTTTTATTTTTTAATTCATCTGACATCAACCGAATCTTTATCTCTTGGAAATTATTTTATCTTTAATCCGCATTTTATGCTGGATCCATTAAGAAACTTTTTTTCTTTGGTAATTTCTTTTATAGGACTGGCTGCTTCAATTTATTCAATGAATTATGCCGAAGAATATTCAAAAGCTGGAAGTCTTGGGGTAATGGCGTTTTTTTACAGTGCATTTATACTTGCAATGCTTTTGGTTATTTCAGCGGCAAATGTATTTTGGTTTATGATTTTCTGGGAATTAATGACATGGGTTTCATATTTTTTAATTTGTTTTAATGATTCTCAAAAATCTCTAAAAGCTACCATTATTTATATGGGAATTGCCCATTTCGGTGGTGTAATGATATTAATATCTTTATTGTTACTCTCTTATCAGGCGGGTTCTTTGGAATTCAGTCATTTTTATAATCTTTCTCTTTCACCTGTAATGGCAGCTATTATATTTTTATTTGCATTTTTCGGTTTCGGCTCAAAAGCGGGTATGTTCCCGCTTCATGTATGGTTGCCTATGGCCCACCCGGCTGCACCTTCTAATGTATCAGCCCTTATGAGTGGCGTTATGATTAAAGTTGCAATTTTTGGAATGATTCAAACCTGTTTATGGTTGCCTTTGACTTCATGGATGGGAATTACAATATTAATTATAGGTGCACTTTCAGCACTACTTGGTGTATTATATGCCTTAATGCAGCATGATTACAAAGCACTTTTGGCTTACCATTCAGTTGAAAATATTGGGATTATCCTTTTAGGTTTGGGAACAGGCGTTTACGGTATGGCCATACATTCTCCTGTTCTTGCGGCAGTTGGATTTTTGGCAGGTTTATATCATGTGTTAAACCATGCAACATTTAAAGGATTGCTTTTCTTAGGTGCGGGAAGCGTATTATATACAACTCACACTAAAGATATGGAAGTTTTAGGCGGGCTTGCAAAAAAAATGCCTTTAACTGCTTTTGCGTTTTTAATTGGTTCTATGGCAATATCAGCACTTCCTCCTCTAAACGGATTTGTTAGTGAATGGTTAACTTATCAGTCTATGCTTCAGGCCGCCCTTGGCGACGGAATTTTATATAGATTTGCCTTTACACTTTCAATTGTGGCTTTAGCACTTACAGGTGCACTTGCTGTATTCTGTTTTGTAAAAGTATACAGTGTAATTTTTGGCGGAGTTCCGAGAAACAGAAAAATTTATGAAAAAGCAAAAGAAGTTCCTCTTTCAATGCTTACAGGAATGTATTTATTGGTTATAGCATGTTTCGCATTCGGTCTTGGAGCAACGAAGATAGTTAATTATTTGATGAATGTGGTTTCTTCATTTGCGGGGAACTATCAGGCGACGGCAGGAGGAAATTTAGTTTCACCTTTAGGTTCAATGGTTTCAACGCCGTTTATAGCCATTATGTTAATTTCTTTCTTGGCACTGCCGTTTATTTTTGTAGTTATATATATTAATAATTCAAAAACAAAAGTAACTATCAGAGAAACTGACCCTTGGGCATGCGGATTTAAATATTCTCCAAGAATGCAGATGACTGCCGCTCCGTTTACAGGAAGTTTAAGAAGATTAATGGACTGGTTATACAGATCAGATACAAAAGTAGAAGACCAGGGATATTTTAAACCTGTAAAATTTACTTATCATGCCAGGGATATCTGGTGGAATTTATTTTATTCTCCATTTATCAAAATTACGGCCTATTTATCAGAAAAAATGAAATATTTGCAAAACGGTAATACAAATATTTACATTTTATATATTTTATTGACGTTATTTATTTTCGTCGGTATAGCATATTTGCTATAAAAGGAGAAAGCTATGAACAGTATATTTTGGATGGTAATTCAAGTTGTCACAATAGTGGCGGTTATGCCTTTTTTTGACGGAATTGCAAGAATTGTCAGGGCAAGGATGCAATCAAGAAAAGGTCCTAACAGTGTTTTTCAGACATATTACGATATTTTTAAATTATTGAAAAGAGGAGGAAAAACAACCCCTAAATATTCCCACTGGTTTTTCAGATATGCACCTTTTATGCTTTTTGCAGCAAATGCGGCAATTTTAGCCGCACTTCCTATTACTTACAGCGATAATATCAATGCCGGGGCATATGCGGATATATTTGTAATTATTTACTTAGGTGCTCTTGTAAGATTTATTTTCGGTGTTGCTTCCATGGACAGCGGTAGTCCATTTGCCGCAATAGGGGGGAGCAGGGAGCAGATGCTCGCTGTTTTTGTAGAGCCGGTGGCGATTATCTGTTTAATTGTAGTAATGCTTCTTGCCAAAACATCAAATTTAGTTGTTATTCAAAATTTAGTAAGGGAAGGCGTGGTAGGATATCAAATCCCGGCGTTTGCCGTTGCGTCAATAGCATTTCTTTGGGCAAGTTATGTTGAAACGGGAAGAAATCCTTATGATTTGGCCGAAGCTGAACAGGAGGTTCTTGAAGGAGTTGCTGGAGAATATTCAGGAAGCGATTTGGCAATAGTTGATGTGGCATTAATGATAAAACAGGTTGCAATGATAGGACTTTTTTTATCTATATTTGAACCTTGGAATTTTACAAATCCCCTTTTGGCATTATTTATTTTTATTATTGAGATTGGAATTTTTTATGTAGGCGCAACATTTATAGATAATTTGGGACCTCGTTATAAATTGTTAAAAGGTTTCAAAAAAAATGCCTCTTTTGCATTTTCGGTTGCATTTGTTGCATTAATACTTTATGTGGTAGGAGTTTAAAATGGATATGGTAAGTTTTTTGGCAATTTTGATGATAATTGCATCATTTTTGGTGTTTTCCCTTAGAAATCTTAAATTTGCAACATATGCGTATATATTAGAAACTTTGCTTTTAGTTGGTATTTTTTTTACATTGGCAGGAAAATATCAAGTAAATTCACTTTACGGATGGGCGGTTATTGCTTTTTTTACAAAAGTTTTAATTGTGCCTTACATAATTTTAAGGCTTATTAATAAACTTGGTGTCAAGTCTGAAGAAACTCCGGTAGAAGGATTTTTTGTAAGTCCGGTTATTGCTCTCGGTTTTTCTTTGGCCATTGCAATGATGCTTTTTCCTGTTTTAAAGAGTTTTGCTTTACTTAAAGAAGATATACCTTTAGTAGCGTCTTTAACTATTTATTCATTGGGAATATTTGGACTGATTTTAAGAAAAAACGCCGTTAAACAGATTTTATCATTATGTCTTTTTGAAAACGGAACACATTTAACACTTGCGCTTGTTGCTTATAATTCTCCTGAAATTGTTGATATAGGAATTTTAACAGATGCCATTTTTGCAGTAATTATCATGTCAATTTTAGCAACAAGATTTTATAAATTTTTTGGTTCTTTAGATACTTCCAAAGCAAATACTTTAAAAGGATAGGTTATGAGTATGCATTTATTATTGGCTCTTGTAATGATAATTCCGTTAGCAACGGCTATTATTATATATTTTTTACCGAACAACTTTTCCACGCTTTCAATTTTTCATGTAATAGGCTCATTTGCCACATCAATAATAGCTTTTTATGCTATTTCAAATGTTATTCACGTTGGCATATATTTTCTTTGGGACAAACTTTTTTTCTTAGATTCTGTAGGAGGAGTATTTTTGACACTTATTGCTCTGACAGGGCTTTTGATTAATATTTATGCCGTAAAATATATGCAATGGGATTTGGAAGAAGGAAAAATAGAAATAAAAGATGTTAAATTATATTATTCGTTAATGAATTTATTTATATTTACAATGATTACATCAGTAGTTGCAAACAATATTGCAATAATGTGGGCTGCGATTGAAGCAACCACACTTTCATCTGTATTTATGGTAGCACTTTACAAAAACAAAAGAGCTACTGAGAGCGGATGGAAATATATAATTATTTGTAGTGTCGGTTTGGCTTTTGCACTTTATGCAACTGTATTAATGTATGGAGCAGGATATCATGCATTAAAAAACGGTGAAAGTGCGATGCTTTGGACATCTTTATATACGAATGCAAAACTTTTAGACCCGAGTGCATTAAAATTGATTTTTGTTTTTGCTTTAATAGGATTTGGAACAAAAGCAGGTCTTGCACCAATGCATACATGGCTTCCTGACGTTCACTCAGAAGGTCCTTCTCCGACTTCAGCTATTCTAAGCGCAGTTTTATTAAAATGTGCAATATTGGCGATAGTCAGATATTATTCTGTTATAGGAGAAAACGTAGGATTTACGTATGTTCAAATACTTACACTTGTTGTATCACTGCTTTCAATATTTATTGCGGCAATGTTTATAATTCGCCAAAAAGATATAAAAAGAATGTTTGCATACCACTCAGTAGAACACGTTGGGATAATTGCTTTTGGATTTGGAATCGGCGGACCTTTAGGCGTTTTTGCAGGGCTTTTTCATACAATGGCCCATTCTCTTTCAAAAGCGCTTGCTTTTTGTGTAAGCGGAAATATTATGAAAATTTATGGCACAAGGGATATGGACAAAATGGGAGGACTTATGAAAATAAACCCTTTAACGGCGGTGCTTTTTGCCATTGCAATATTTTCATTAATCGGCGCACCTTTGCTTGCTGTATTTGTAAGTGAGTTTTTAATGGTCAAAGCAAGTATCATGACTACCCAGTATTTGCCGGTATTTTTATTTGTTGTCGGACTTGGAATTATTGTTATAGGTGTTTTGGCTCACTTTAATCATGTTGTGTTTGGAAAACCAAGAGGAGAGGTTAAAACACAAACACTCGGAGCAAATGCTCATTTGCCTTTAATAGTTTTGGGGGCTTTGATAATAGCTTTTGGAGTTTTTTATATTCAAGACTGGTATTTATTGCTTGATAATGCAGTAAAAAATATTTTACATATTTAAGGAGAAATTATGGTTGGAGATAAATTTATAAACAGATTAAAACAAAAAATTAAAATTAAGGATATTGTGAGAAATCCTGAAGATCAGATTGTTATTACAGTCGATAGAAACGATTTGCCTGAAGCTGTGAGAATGCTTTATTATGATATGGGCGGATGGCTTTCAAGTATGGTTCCAACCGATGAGAGGGAAATAAACGGATGCTATGGGGTTTATTTTATTTTATCAATGGAAGGAAGTAAAATAAATCCTGAAGATGAATTAAGTCAAAATGACAAATGCTGGATTACCGTAAGAGCTTATTTGCCTTCTACAAATCCCATTTATCCATCAGTTACAAAAAAAGTTCCGGCAGCCGTCTGGTATGAAAGGGAAGCATATGATATGTTTGGGATTGTGGCAGAAGGTTTGCCTGATCCTAGGAGATTGGTACTTCCTGATGACTGGCCAGAAGAGATTCATCCTTTAAGAAAAGATGCAATGGATTACAGATACAGGCCCGACGCACTCGCTCCAGAAGATGAGCCTGATTATGAATTTATAACACCGGAAGGTGAAGGCACCGTTGATGTTCCATGGGGGCCTTTGCATATTACAAGTGATGAACCGGGTCATTTCAGGCTTTTTTGCGACGGTGAAACAATTATAGATGCGGATTACAGGTTATATTATCAGCACAGAGGTATGGAAAAGCTTGCCGAAAATAGAATGAATTATGACCAGATGGGGTTTTTGGCTGAAAGGGTATGTGGAATTTGCGGATTTGCACATTCAATCGCCTGTATAGAAGCGGCTGAAAGAGCTGTCGGAATGAACATTCCTTTGCGTGCCCAAGCGATTAGGGCGATGTGTCTTGAAATTGAAAGACTGCATTCACATTTATTAAATATCGGTCTTGCCTGTGAAGTTACGGGTAATGTAACAGCTTTTATGCATATATTTAGAGTTCGTGAATATACGATGCAGCTTGCGGAATTAGTTACAGGAGGCAGAAAAACTTATGGAAACGTAATGGTTGGCGGTGTAAGGCGCGATATGACGGCTGAAGAGATGAAAAAAGCGCTGGAGCTTGTAGATAAAATAGACTCTCTTACAAGAGAAGTCTGGGATGCAGTTATGGAAGATGATGCTCAGATTGCAAGATGGAAAGGTGTTGGAATACTTGATAGAAAAGTTGCAAGGGATTTTTCACCCGTAGGTCCGAATATCAGAGGGAGCGGATTTAAAAGAGATACAAGATACGACCATCCGTATGATATTTTTGAAAAATTGGAATTTGATGTGGCAGTAGAAAACGGATGCGATGTTTTGGCAAGGGAAACCGTAAGATACAAAGAAGTACTGGAATCACTTAAAATTATAAGACAGTGTATTGAATTTATGCCGAACACTTCAATATTTATCAAGCCACAAGATACTATTATTAAACCAGGAGCTTTTGCATTGGGAAACGATGAAGCTCCAAGGGGGGAAAATATTCACTGGGTAATGCATGGAAACGCTCAGAAAGTATTCAGATGGAGATGTAGGGCGGCTACATATAATAACTGGCCGTCACTCAGGTATCAATTCCAGGGTAACGATATTTCCGACGCAGCTTTAATTGTTACATCATTAGACCCATGTTATTCATGTACGGAAAGGGTCACAGTTATTGATGTAAAGACCAAAAAAGCAAGAATAGTGACTCAAAAAGAGTTAAAAAAATATGCGCAGACACTTAAAAACTCTCCATTAAAGAAATAGGAGTTAAAAATGAAACTTTTAGATATATCAAAAGAAATCGGGATAATAACATATGATTATCCGTTTAAACCATATGAAGTTCCCGAAGGTTTTCGTGGAAAACCTGAATATGATTATGAAAAATGTATAGGATGCGGTGCATGTGCAATAGCGTGCCCTCCTAATGCTTTAAATGTAAAATATGACAAAGAAAATAATAAAGTAATCTGGTCTTTTGACTGCGGAAGATGTATTTTTTGTGGAAGATGTGAAGAAGTTTGTCCTACCGGAGCAATAGCTCTTTCACCTTTATATGAAATGGCAGTAAGATTTGATTATAAAAATCTAAAAGAAGAGAGTGAACTTGAAGTTGTAAAATGCAAAATATGCGGTAAAGCTTTTACAACAAAAAGACTTATCAATTATGCCATAGAAAGAATGGAGGTTGCGGGTGCGGTAATTAATGAAGAAAAAATCGATTATTTGCATACATGTCCCGAATGTAAAAAATCTGGTGCCGTTGAAAAATTTATATCAGAAGAGCACTTTGGAGGTAAAAAATGAGTAAAAAACCAACAGTAATATTGCCAAATGAAATATTTGAAGCAAATAAGCTGGAAGATAAAATTAAACATTTACAAAATATAAAAAGAAGCTTTAATGTTTTTAGGATTGACTGTGGATCCTGCAACGGTTGTGAAATAGAAATATTTGCTGCTATTACTCCTATGTGGGACCCTGAGAGGTTTGGCTTTAAACTTGTTGCAAGTCCGAGACATGCGGATATTCTTGTTTGTACAGGGCCTCTTACAAGGCAGACTTATTATCCTCTTTTAAGGGCTTATGAAGCCACCCCAGACCCTAAAGTTGTGGTTGCTGTTGGGGCTTGTGGATGCAGCGGTGGTATATTTTATGATTCTTATGCAGTCTGGGGAGGTATTAAAAGCACAGTGCCTGTTGATGTGTTTGTGCCGGGCTGTCCACCTCATCCGGCAAGTATTATTTACGGACTTGCAGTCGGGCTTGATATTTTAAAACAGCGTCTTGAATATAAAAAACATGATGGAGATAGCGGGGATGCACCTGAAATTGAGAAATCTCTTTTAGACAATATTCTTTTTGAACGTGATGTTTATATGGAATCTAAAAGGCTTATGGGATATTTGTTTGGTAAAAAACTTTACAATAAATTCATTGATATTATGAAAAAATCAAAAGATCCTAAAAATCCGGAAATTACAAAAAATTCTTTTATAAAAAATATAAAAAATGAACAAGATTCAAGATACAGGGAATGTATGGTTACTTTATTCAATGAAGTTTATCTTCCTTTTTTAAAAAAACATTTTTATTTAAATATAGATAAATATAATATTATGGAAAAAATATGATTGAGGTAAACAGATTAACCAAAAGGCATGTGGACAAACCTAAAAAAATGCCAAGAGAGTTAGAGCAGATTAAAATATTTTCCACTCTTACAGGACATGGGGTGGGTACTATTGATTTTGTCGAGTGTGTTATGAAACTTGAAGATGAAGAATTTAATAATATTTTGGAAAATTCAAAAGATTATGCCAAATTTAAACTGGGTAATCTTTTGAAATACAGGGAAATAGAAATTTTTCCCGAACATATTGAGAAATTAAAAGATTCAATGGCTGAATGTGAATTAAAAAATCTTTTTTTATCCTTAAAAGAGGGATATTTTGTATTAAGGCTGAAATAATGAAAAAAGCCCTTTTGGTTATTGGTAATGATTTAAGAGGTGATGACGGCGCTGCATTATATCTTGGAAAACTGGTTGAAAAAAATTTACCTGAATGGAAAGTTTTTTTCGGTAATGATACACCTGAAGATAAAATTTATCAAATCAGGGATTTTAATCCCGATTTGCTGGTTGTTGCAGATTCGGTTGTAGGGCTTGAATCTAAAAGTGAATTTTTAGAAGTTAAATCATCTCCAGAATATATTTTTACTACCCATAATATTCCTACTCATATTCTTATTAATCTGCTTGAAAATTTTGCCAAAAAAGTCTTTTTTTTAGGAATAAATGTAAAAAAGGAAAATTTAAGCGGAATTAATATGAACCTTTCTGATGAAGCAAAAGAAAACTCATTAAATGCTTTTTTACAGATAAAAAAATTTAACTCTTTATTTAATTAAATTTTTTTAACCGTCTTTTATAAGACACAATTCTTTTTTAATTCATTATAAACTTTTATGTATTTAAATTTTAAAAAGGAGTAAAAATGGTAAAAGCACCTCATGAAACAATAGTTGCTTTATCTGACATGTCAAAACATAAAGCGGAACTGCCTATTTTAAGCGTTATTCTTCTTGCTATTATGGCCGGAAGCGCCATTGCAATAGGTGATATTTTCTGGGCTCATGCCACAGTGGGTGTTGGTGCAAAACTGGCACCAGGTATTGCTAATTTTATAGGAGGTTTTGCATTCTCCGCAGGATTGATGTTAGTTGTATTTTACGGAGGACATTTATTTACAAGTTCAGTATTGAGTGGTGTTAGCTGTTGTGAAAAAAAAGTTGGAATTTTTGGTGGAGTTGTAAGTTATTGGACAATTGTTTGGATTTTTAACTTTGTGGGAGCCGCTTTTACAGCCTGGCTTTATTACAAATCAGGGCTTCCTTTAAAATATCATGAAGCTATTTTAAAACATTTTGTTCATTTAGGAGAAGCAAAAGTATCTTTAACTTTTACAGAAGCCTTTATAAGAGGTATTTTTTGTAATGTGTTAGTTTGTATGGCTGTCTGGCTTGCTGTTGCATGTAAAGACGGTGCAGGTAAAGTCTGGGGTATCGCATTTATTATTGCGGCATTTGTTGCCAGTGGATATGAGCACTGTGTTGCTAATATGTTTATTATTTCAGAAGGTCTAATAGCAAAAGCACATTATATGGCTCAGTTTGGCGGCGATATTCATGCAGTTGCCAGTGCCCTTCATCTTCCGGCTGAAGCGATAGAACATTTAAATATAAAATCTTTTTTATTGGATAATGAATTACCTGTAACATTGGGAAATATTGTAGGTGGAGTTATTTTTGTCGGAATTGTGGCTCTTATGGCTCATAAACCCGATATTGAAAAAAGCGGTTGTAATAATCATTAATTAAATTATATCCGTCTTATTGACGGATATAAAATTAAACATGGCCGGAAAAAAATAAAAACTCCTTAGGATATTGCTTCATTCATTTTATTCCTCCTAAAAGCCCTTCTTCTTTTCCGGTCATATTTAATTTTATTTTTTTGTATAATACTTTTAAAGGAGTTTAAATGGATGCTACATATAATTTTGAAATTACAAAAATTAAAGGTGATAAAAAATTTAAATTCAATGATACCCTAATCAGGGAAATCAGATTGGATATTTATGTAAACAATGAAAAAATTGTTTCAATGATGGCTACCCCTGTTGACCAGGAAGCGCTGGCGATAGGATATTTGATAAGTGAGGGGATTATAAAAGATATTAAAGATATAGAAAATTTAAAATTAAAAAAAGACGGACTGATTGTTGATATAAAGGCAAAAATAAATAAAGAAAAAGCTAAAAAGCTAAGTGAAGAGGGTATAATAGTAAGCGGATGCGGAAAAAGTATCAGTGCAAATTTAGATATTGACCCTGCAAAAATAGATGCTGCAAAAATAGAGAGTGATTTTAAAATAAAAGCAAGTGAAATTTCAAAACAGATGGATGAATTTTATAAATCATGCCCTCTGTACGAACAAACCGGATGTGTGCATACTGCAAGAATTTATTTTGATGAAAATAACTATTTTGACGCAGAAGATATTGCCCAGCATTCTACTATTGATAAAGCGGTGGGAAAAGCTATTTTAAATGAATTTAATCCGCAAAATGGAATTATGATGGTAAGCGGAAGGCTCAGCAGTGAAATGGTGGTAAAAGCGGTTATGCATAAAATACCCGTTTTAATTTCAAGGACAGCTACAACCTGCCTCGGATTTAAAATAGCTGAAAAATTTAATTTGACGCTTGTGGGTTTTGCAAGGGGAGATAAAATGAATGTATATACCCATGATTACAGAATTGTTGTTTAAGGAGCAGGTATGATAAAAGAATTAATAGAAAAATATAAAAACGATGAAAATAAATTAACTTGTGCAAAAGCTTATGTTGTGGCTAAAAAAGCTGGGGTTGAACCTATCGTTGTAGGTAAGACGGCTGATGAAATGGGGGTTAGGATTACTGACTGCGGTCTCGGACAGTTTGGAGGGCTTGATTTTACGGACAATTATGAAGAAGAGATTGTAAAAGAGCTTGAAAAACTGAGTGATGATAAAAAAAGGGTTTTTTGCAAAGATGCAAGAAAACTTGCCGAAAAATATAATCTGAAAAAAGTAAGAAGTGCTATAAAAGATAACGGATTTGAAGTAATATACTGCGAACTGGGTGTTTTTAAAGAAAAAAAACGTCCACGTGCTTTTATTAAAACAAAAGTCTGGATAGAAAATCAAAAAGGTGAATTACTGTTTGGAAAAGGAAAAACTGAAATTTTAGAATTAATTGAAAAAGAAGGTTCGATTGCAAAAGCGGCTGAGAAAATGGGACTTAATTATAAAAAAGCCTGGTCGCATATCAAAACACTTCAGAAAAACCTTGATGATGAACTGGTAACCGTAGAAAAAGGTGTAAAAGGCGGCACATATTTAACTCCCAAGGCAAAGGAGTATATTGAAATTTTTAAAGAATTGGAAAGTGAAATTCAGGAATTTGCCAATAAAAGGTTTAAAGAGCTGTTTTTAAAAAAATTAAAAGGCCCTAAGAAGAAGAATTAAAAAGATGATTAATTATATCAACATTTAATTTATATTTTCTCTTTGGCAGTTTTGTAATAATATTTTTATCCTGCAAATCTTTAAACAGTTTTATCAAGGTAGGTTTGCTGATATCAATTCTTTTCATTATTTCAGGGTAGGATAGTGAAAAATTGTAATTATCATCCAAAGAATTTACTATAAGTTTTATAACTTCCAATTGTTTGCTTTCGCACACTAAAGAAGCTAATTTAAATAAAATAGTAGAGTTTTCCAATTCTTTTTTTTGGTATTTAGGAAGCAGTGTTTCATAAATACTGTCCAATAATTCTTTTATTTTTATCGGTTTTACTAAGTAATTTGAAACTTTTTCTTTTATTGCCTCAAGTAAATAATCTGTTTCGGTATAGGCGGTTGTTAAAATAAAAGGAATTTTAAAACCCTGATTTTTTAAAAAAGAGATAAATTCAATTCCGTTTTTATCTTCTATTAAAATGTCGCTTATAATTAAATCTATATGGTTTTCTTTTAATATTTTATAAGCTTCCTGTGTATTGCTTGCCAGATATATTTTTTTAACAAAATCTTTAAGAATTTCACCTAAAGTGTTTAATAAATTTTTATCATCTTCTATATATAAAATGTTAAAATTTTTCAAAATATCATAATTTTTCATTATTTGCCTTTGGCAAAATGATTTCAAACATTGCACATTTGTAAAATTTTTTCGTACACATTTTATGAATTATATTTTTTGCCTTTATTTTTCCTTCCATAAAGGATATAATCTGTTCCGCCATATAAAGCCCTATACCGGTTCCCTGCTGTTTTGTTTTAGTGGTAAAATAGGGCTCAAAAATTTTATCCATTACTGATTCATCTATTCCGCCCGCATTATCTATTATACTTATAATTATATCTTTTTTTGTTTCTTTTACCGTTATTAATATCTTTTTTTCTTTTATATCTGAATTTATCAAAGCTTCAATGGCGTTTGTTATAAAATTGATACATACATGCGAAAGCTCATTCGGATAGCCTAAAATTTTAATGTCTTTTTTAATATCTATTTTTAAATCAATGTTATTTTTTTGTAGAATAAAAGAAAGTAGTTTTTGAGTTTTTTCTAAGCATTCTTTTAAAGAAAATCTTTTTTTAATTTTATCGGGTTTAAAAAAATTTCTGAAATCTTCTATTGTTTTTGACATATTTTCTGCAATAATCAATGCTTCTTTTGTTTTGTTTTCAATATATTTGCTGTCAAGTTTTCCAAATTCGTTTTTAATCTGAAAAGATTCGATAATCATGGATAAATTTGCAAGAGGCTGTCTCCACTGATGTGCTATATTTTGAAGCATTTCCCCCATTGCTGCTAATTTACTCTGCTGGAACATAATTTTATCTTTTTTCCTGATTTCATTAATTTTCTTTTCTATTCTTTTTTCAAGTGTTTTATTCATTATTTGTAATTCTTTGGTTTTTTCTTCAACTTTTTTTTCAAGTAATGTATTGATATTTTTAAATTTTTCAATAATCAGAAATATTAATGTAATTGTAATGATAAATACAATAATGATGTTTATAATTGAAGCTTTCAGGGCAAAAGAGAATTTTTTATCTGTGTTGTTTTTTTGAATTATTGCTTTTTTGAGGTTTATGTTAATCAGGTTTGATAAATAAATATTAATTAGATTTATATTATTAGATAGTTTTTGAGTGTTGATTTCTCTTGTTGTTAAAAATTTGTTTAATTTATTGTCAATCTCTTTTTTCAGTGTTTTTATATTGTTGAATATCAGATATTCAAATGTGTTTTTTGGTATTGATTCTGTTTTTAGGTAGCTATTCCACTCTTTTTGTATTAAAATATTTGCGAGTTTTATAACGTTATTTGCTTCTTTAAAACCGATTTCTTTTCTTTTATATTGATTTATGGTTTCATAAATATTTATTTTATATAAATCTTTTATGTGAGAAAGCTTTACAGATGAAACAAGTCTTTTCTGAAAAAGTATGTCAATATCGTTTTTAAATGAAAATATAGTATACTGGGACATAAAAATAATACTTAAAAGCAATATCGAAATTATTGAAACAATAAGTTTTGTTTTATTTAAAAAACCGGTTTTTATAAATTTTTTTATCATTGTATTTCTTTAAAAACATTGTTTTTATACTTATATAAATATGTTTTGTTTAAAAGCTGATTGTTTTTATATTCAATCGGAATACCTTTAAGAATGTTTTTGGGTGTTTTTTTTATAATTTTTTTTAAATGTTCAGGTGTATAGGGAAATGTTAAATGATTAAATGCGTTAATTAAAATTTTTGTTGCAAGATATGATTCAAATCCGTAAAATGTCGGCTCTGTTTTTGGATTTAATCTGTGTAGAGATGTCAGATAATTTTTGGCTTCTGTTATATTTGCCTTATAATAGGGAACAACTTCTGAAAAAATAATATTGTTTTTATTTTCTGTCAAAGATATAAGTTTGTCGGGATTAACAAAAGAAATTGTAATAAATAAAACATTTTTATCTATTTTTCTGTAATTTTTAATAAACAGAGCCGCTATTTCCGCGGTTGAACCGAGAATAATAGCCTGCGGTTTTGAAGAAGAGATTGAATTTAAGGCTGAATCAATCAAATATGTGTTTCTTTCATATGTTCCCACACTTGATAATGAAAGTTTGTGTTTTTTTAATGTATCATATAAATGAAGATATATTTCATCACCGTAATCATCATTTTGATATAAAAGAGAAATTTTATTTATATGTTTTTTTAACAGATAATTTATAATGTGTTCAATTTCATCTTTGTAAGATGCTCTAAAATTAACTACATTTTTATTTTTTCTTAAAAATTCTGCACCTGTGAAAGGTGCAAAAACGAAAATTGAATGTTCATTCACAAAAGGTAAAACCGCTTTTACCGTAGGGGTTCCTGTGAGGCCGTATAACAGAAATGAGTTGTTATTATAAAAATTTATAATATTCGTTTTCATTAAATCGGGTTCGTATTTATCATCTTTAAAAATAAATTTAATTTTTTCTTTATCGGGAATACTGAAATTATTATAATATGCCAATGTTCCATATTTTATACTTTCTCCCATGTTTTTCATTATACCGCTAAGAGGAAGTGAAGATGAGATTATATATTTTTTTGGAGCTGAAAAAAGAATATAAGAAATAATAATAATTATCAAAATTAAAATTAAAAAAATTTTTTTCAAAACAAACCTTTTAAAAAATTTTACTTTTTAAGCTAACTTTAAGCTTTTTGGTGTTATAATAGCATTAATCAAAAATTAAAAGGCTGCAAATGATTGAATATGCTTTTTATACAACTGAACCTTTGGATTTTCCGTTAAGTGAAAATATAATTGTAATAAACGATTCAAATACTCCTACAATTATATCAAATTCAAAAGAAACAAACCCGATAGTTTATGCCCCTGAAATTAATTTTTATATTAAACATTCAAAAGCACATATTTTGGAAAAAATTGATGTAATAAATAAACTTTATGAAATCAGGGGAATAAAATTAGATTATGCGAAATTTAACGAATATAAAAAAGAAGTTAAAAACAGGCTTTTAATTATAGGGAATAAAGAAGAAGCGGAGAATTTTGATGATTTAAAAGAACTTGAGAAATATTATTCCCTTCCTGAATGGATAAAAGATATCAGTGGAACAATAGAAAATTTGAAATTTACAATTCAAAAAGGAAATGAATCAATTGATTTGGAAGTTGACCAGGCAATATGGTTTAACGCCCCTGAAATTGCCTTTAAACAAAGAGGAATAGTTGACCCGTCTGATATAGGTGTGGAAAAAGCAAAAGAAATAATCAGAAAAAGAGTAGGAATTTATGAATACAGAAATTATGTAACATACAATAAAGATGTATGTCAGTATCATCACAGGGTATTAGAAGAAACATGCGGAAATTGTGCTAATGTTTGCCCAACTAATGCCATTATAAAAGACGATGAAACAAAAGAGCTTGTTTTTTCACATATTGACTGTGACGGATGCGGCGGATGTGTAAGTGTCTGTCCGAGCGGTGCGTTGGATTTCAGCGCAATTCCAAGAGATTCTTTTTATGAAATTTCTAAAATTTTCAGCGGATTTATTCCTTTTATCGTGCCGGAGGATATGGTAAAAAATTTGGAAATTGAATTGCCTAAAAATGTAATTCCTTTTGTAATAGAAGGCAGAAAATTTTTGGATGAGGTTCATTTATTGACTCTGTTTCAGGACAGCGGGGTTCAAATAGTGTTTTTAAATGATAATTTTTCAAAAGGTGAAAAAGAGGCCATTAAATTAATAAATGAGATTTCAAACAGAAAATTTGGGAAAAATGCCGTTTTATTTACCGATAATCCTGAAGAAGCTGAGAAACTTTTGTATGAAGCAGAAAAAATACCTGAAGCAAAATATATGATAAATGAAAACAACTTAAATAAAAGGGAGATTTTTTCAATCAGACTTTCACATTTAATTGAAAATGATGATTTAGGGATTATCGATTTGCAAGATAATAATTTCATCCATTACGGAAAAGTAGAAATTGATGAAAGCAAATGTACTTTGTGTATGGGATGTGTGAGCGTCTGTAATGTCGGGGCATTAACCGCCCATGATGAAGACGGCACTTTAAAATTTGATGCTTCTATGTGTACTGCCTGCGGATACTGCGAGGTTGCATGTGCTGAAAAATGCCTTAAAGTAATTCCTGATAAGCTTGAATTAAATAAAGACTTTTTCAGACAGAAAACAATGGCAAAAGACGAACCGTTTTATTGCATAATGTGTGGAAAACCGTTTGCTCCCAAAAAAGCGATTGAGAGAATTGCGGCACAGTTATTACCTATTTTTACAGATGAATTAAAGAAAAAATCCATTTACTGCTGTCCTGAATGCAAATCGAAACTGTTGTTCAATGAATATATAGAAAGGAAAACCAATGGAAAATAAACAATTAGAAGAAGCCAGAGCCTTTTATTACGGCTTTTTTTCAAAACTGTTTACATTTTTTGATGATGAAAAAAGATTTGAAGGAGTGAAAGAAGCTGCAAAAATTTTATATCAAAATGCGCTTGAACCGAATTCAAAAGAGGCGCTGGCTCATTTTATTGAAAATTTTGATGAAAATAAATTAATTCAGGAATATGATGATATTTTTTATGATTTGGCAAACGACCCTGTTCCTACTACAGCCTCTTATTATGATGAAGAGATAGAAAATGGAAAAATGAGGGTTAAAATGGTTGATATTGTTTTATCGTCCAAATTCAGAAAAAATGAAAAATTTACTGATACAGAAGATGATATAGGCTTTATTTTGCCGTTTATGCATTATTTGATTTTAGAAAAAATAAACGGAGATGAAAAAGCGGTTTGGCTTGAGGAGAAAACATTTGATGTTTTAAATACTTTTATTGATGATTTTATTGAAAATGTTTATATGCATACTGCTTCAAATCTTTATAAAGATGCAGCCGTGGTATTAAAAGCTTTTATAGAAACAGAGAGAATGTATCTTGAAAAACCAAAACCAACTATTGAGAAAGTTTCCAAAAAAATTGATATTAAAACCGTTCAGGATGAAGAGGCAAGAATAAGAAAAGCTAAAAAGAAAAAAGAAAAAAATCTTGTTTGTAATTTGGAAGAAGGCGGGGATGTGGAAGATGACGTATAGAGATATCTGCAGAGCTTTATGAGCCCTGCCGTTATCTCTATATGAGATAAATCCAAAAAAGGAGTGAAAATGAAAAGAAGAAGCTTTTTAAAAAGTGCACTTGGTGTCGGTGCATTGAGCGTGGCTTCTTCAACGTTGGTTTTTGCCAAAGCCGACGATGAAGATGTTGGAAACGGGGTTGTAAAAGGACATTCCCCTAAAAAAGAGATTCTCTACAGAAAAACCAAAAATTGGGAAATTTATTACAAAAATGCAATATAAGGAGAGAAAATGAGCTCACAAGAAAAATTAAACGTTAGAGTGGGCAGAAGGGCGTTTTTAAAAATGGCTGCACTCTCTGGAGTTGCGGGTGCAACAATGCTAAACGCTGCACCGGCTCTTAGAGATGCAAGCGAAGAAGAATTAAAAAGCCCTTACCCAGGTAGTAAAAAAGTAAAAACTGTATGTACTACATGTTCAGTTGGGTGCGGAATTATAGCAGAAGTTTACAACGGTGTGTGGGTAAGACAGGAGGTTGCTCAAGACCATCCGATCAGTCACGGAAGCCACTGCTGTAAAGGTATTGATTCAATCGATGTCATCAGAACAGAAAAAAGAGTTAAACATCCGTTAAAAAAAGTTAACGGAAAATGGCAAAGAATCAGTTGGGATCAGGCTGTTAACGAAATTTCAGAAAAAATGTTAAATATCAGAAAAGAGAGCGGTCCTGATGCGGCAATGTTTTTAGGGTCTGCAAAAATGAGTACAGAGCAGGCTTATTATTTTAGAAAATTTGCCGCAATGTGGGGTACTAACAATATAGATCACCAAGCGCGGATATGACACAGCGCAACAGTCGCGGGGGTCGCGAACACATGGGGTTATGGCGCTATGACAAACCATTTGGGAGATATTCAAAATTCTAAAGCTATTATTATATTTGGTGCAAACCCAGCAGTAAACCATCCTGTAGGATTTAAACATATTTTAAAAGCAAAAGAAAGAAATAATGCTACTTTAATTGTTATCGATCCAAGATATACAAAAACTGCCGCAAAAGCAGATTTATATGCAAGGGTAAGACCTGGAACCGATATTCCGTTTATGTATGGAATGCTTCATTTAATATTCAAACACGGCTGGCAGGATGAATCATTTATTAAAGACAGAGTGTTTGGAATGGAACATGTTATAGAAGAAGCAAAAAAATGGACTCCTGAAAGAACTGCCGATGTAACAGGTGTTGATGTTGATACATTAATCCAAATTACAAGAGCGTACACTACAAGTAAGCCTGGAACATTAATTTGGGCAATGGGTCTAACTCAGCATTCAATCGGTTCTTCTAATACAAGAATGGCGCCGATTTTACAGTTATCTTTAGGTAATATGGGTAAATTTGGTGGCGGATGTAACATTTTAAGAGGACACGATAATGTTCAGGGTGCAACAGATATGTGCTGTTTGTCGCATTCATTACCGGGATATTACGGATTAAGTGAAGGAAGCTGGAAATATTTTGCACATAACTGGGGAGTTGATTTTAAATGGTTACAAAGCAGATTTGACACTCCAAAAATGATGCATACAAAAGGATTCACTCTTGCTAAATGGTGGCAAGGTGTATTACAGGAAGAAAAAATTTATCAAAAAACTCCAATCAGGGCTTTATGGGTTCAGGGTAACGGTATTACTTCTATTGCCCAGACAGCAAAAGTACAACAAGCTCTTGATAAATTGGATTTATTGGTTGTGGCCGAACCTTTTGCAAATGAGGCTGCTGTAATTACAAACAAAAAAGACAATGTTTATATCTTACCAACAGCAAGTCAGTTTGAATGTGAAGGTAGTGTTACCGCCACAAACAGAACAGCTCAGTGGAGAAGCAAAGTGGTAGATCCGCTTTATGAATCTAAAACCGATGAAGAAATTATGTTTACATTTGCCAAAAAATTCGGATTTTACAAAGAATTTGTAAGCGGTATGATGATGGGTGTAAAAAACGGCAAAGCCGTAAAAGTTAAAAATTCATTCAAATGGCCAGAAGATGCAACAAGAGAAATTGCAAGAACCATTAAAACTATCGGTTTAACCGGTTGGACACCTGAAAGACTTAAAAGACATCAGCAAAACTGGCATATGTTTGATGAAGTAACTCTTAAAGGTATTGGTCCGATGAAAGGCGAATATTACGGATTGCCATGGCCTTGTTGGACAGAATACCATTCAGGAAGCCCTGTTTTATATAACATTGATATTCCTGTAATGGAAGGCGGAATGGGATTCAGGGCAAGATTTGGAACTGAATATAAAGGTCAAGATTTATTGGCAGGACCTCATGCAACTATTAAAGGTGCGAAAGTAAAAGGAGGATATCCAGAACTTACAAAAGACAATATTGAAAAAGTTCTCGGTATCAGATTATCACCGAGAGAAAAAGCTATTATGGGTAAAAACTGGAAAGTCGACTTAAGCGGACTAATTGCAAAATATGCTCTTAAAGCCGGAGTTGCACCATACGGTAACGCAAAAGCAAGAGCATATGTATGGACATTCCCTGATAAAATTCCAATGCACAGAGAGCCGCTTCATACACCAAGATATGATTTGGCTAAAAAATATCCAACATATCCTGATAAAAAAGACCAATATAGAGTTGATACTAAATTTATTTCTATTCAAAAAACCGACTGGGCAAAAGAATTCCCAATTATTCTTACAACAGGAAGACTTGTAATGTACAGCGGTGCCGGACTTATAGAAAGAAGCAGTAAATATCTTGCTGCATTAGCTCCGGAAATGTTTGTAAGTATCAATCCAGAACTTGCTTATAATTATGGAATTAATGACGGAGATATGATTTGGATTCACTCACCCGAGGGAACAAAAATCAAAGTAAAAGCAAGATTTACTTATGCAGTAGCACCGGATAGAATTTTCTTGCCTTATCATTGGGCTGGTATTATGCAAGGTGTTGATATGAGCGAAAATTATCCGGAAGGCACAAAACCGTATGCAATCGGTGAGAGTGCAAATACAGTAACTAATTATGGATACGACATTGTTACCCAAATTCCTGAAACAAAAGCGGGGTTAGTCCGCATTGAGAAAGCATAAGGAGTAAGATATGTATGAATATGCAAGAATGAAATTTTATTGTGATGAAGACAGATGTATTGAATGTAATGCCTGCACAATAGCCTGTGCGGAAGCACATGAACTGCCTGTGGGTATTCACAGAAGAAAAGTAGTTACATTAAATGAAGGAATTGAGGATAAAGAATTTTCAGTATCTATAGCCTGTATGCACTGTACCGACGCACCTTGTTCACAAGTTTGTCCGGTCGATTGTTTTTATATCAGAGAAGACGGAATAGTACTTCATGACAAAGATAAATGTATAGGATGTGGTTATTGCTTATACGCCTGTCCTTTTGGTGCTCCTCAGTTTCCAAGAGACGGTGCATTTGGAATTAGGGGAGTTATGGATAAATGTACAATGTGTGCTGGAGGTCCTGCTCCCACTTTTTCTGAAAAAGAGTATCAGTTATATGGTCAAAACAGAATTGCAGAAGGAAAAGTACCTATGTGTGCTGCGGTATGCTCTACTAATGCATTAATTGTTGGGGATGCCGAGAGCGTTTCTAAAATAATAAGAGAAAGAGACGCAGCTAAAGGCAAAGGGCCTATGACTCCATACGGATGGGATCAGGCGTATAAATAAGGAGTTGTTATGAAAAAATTACCGCTATTTAGCGTAATAAGTTTTTCTCTTTTATATGCCGGGATTGTTCCTTTAGTGGAGCCAAATCAGGCTCCCGAGCATCCTGGGAGTAGATTGATTTCTCCTGAATTGATAGAAGCAATCCCTTCTTGGCATAAATATGGAGAACTGTTTTTATATTTACAGACACACTGGAGCAAAATTTTATTTTTAGTTGTTTTAATAGCGGTGCCTGCAGTTTTTTTGCTTCATTATTTGATTGTAGGTCCCAAAATTTTTTCCCATGAAGGAAGAAAATTTTTAATTTTTCCGACATGGCAGAGAATTATACATTGGATAGCTGCTTTGGCATTTATTTTATTGGTCCCTTCAGGATTTTTTATTATTTATGCTAAATTTTTTGGAGGAGGTACTCCTATTAGATTTATGAGATATCTGCATGACATAGGGGCATTTTTATTTGCACTGGTTGTAATTCCTATGACTGTAATGTGGTTTAAAGAAATGCTTCCGAGACTTTGGGATATTAAATGGATGATGATACTTGGAGGTTATTTGGTTAAAAGAAAACAGGAAATCCCTGCAAGTAAATTTAATGCTGGTCAAAAAATGTGGTATTGGCTTGCTATGTTTGGCGGAATTGTTATGATTATAACAGGTGTAATGATGTATTTTCAGGATTTCGACATAGCCCTCCTTAGAAAACTGAATTTATATCAGATAGATTTGTTAAGATTAGCTGTTATTATTCATTTAACATTGGCATTATTTATTGTTGCATTCTTTTTTACTCATTTATATATGTCTCTTTTTGCCATTAAAGGTTCAATTGAGAGTATGATAGACGGTTGTAAAAGTGAGGATGAGCTTAAACATTTACATTCTATTTATTACAAAAAAATTGTTAAAGAAGGCAAAGACAAAGAACTTGCCGAAAAATGCAAAGATTAAAAACAGACTAATTTTTTAGTCTGTTTATTTTTATTACTTTTTTGGATTTATCTCATAAAAAATATGCAAAAAATGCATAAAAAAATATGCATTTTTGTCATATAAAAGACATTTTTATTTTTTTTATATAGTAAAATATGCAAAATTTACATAAATAAAAGGAGAAGAAATGAAAAAATTTGCTTTAATTTTCAGTGTCATCGTTTTATTTGCCTTTGGTAAAAAAATAGTTGTATTCCATGCCGGAAGTTTAAGTGTCCCGTTTTCACAGATTGAACAAAAATTTGAAGAAAAATATCCTCAGTATGATGTGGTAAGGGAAGCTGCCGGAAGCAGGGCGTGTGCTCGAAAAATTACTGATTTACATAAAAAAGCCGATGTAATGGCGAGTGCGGATTATAAAGTGATAGATAATTTATTAAGACCAAAATATGCAAAATTCAATGCTTTGTTTGCAACAAATGAAATGATTATAGCCTATACGCCGCATTCAAAATATGCTGATAAAATAAATTCAAATAATTGGATGGATATTTTATTAAAACCTGGAGTAAAAGTGGGGCATTCCAATCCTAATTTAGACCCTTGCGGATACAGGACAATGCTTGTTGCAAAGCTTGCAGGAATGTATTACAACAGGCCTGAATTTTTTAATAAACTGTTCGGTTACGGAGACAGTTATGAAAACGGTGAGGAAAACAGAAATAAAGTAGTTGTCAGACCGAAAGAGACAGATTTATTGGGATTACTTGAAGCCGGAGCGTTTGATTATCTGTTTATTTATAAATCTGTTGCAATGCAGCATCATTTAAAATTTATTACTTTGCCTCCTCAAATTAATTTAGGTGATAAAAAATATGCTAACTTTTATAAAAAAGCTAGTTTTAAAGTTACAGGTAAAAAACCGGGAACTTATATTGTAAAAAAAGGCGCTCCTATGGTTTACGGAATAACAGTTGTGGAAAATAAAAAAGAAGGACTTCCTCCTCATGAAAAAGGTGCTGTTTTATTTGTAAAATATGTTCTTTCTCCCAAAGGTCAGGCAATAATGAAAAAAAACGGCCAGGGTGTAATAAATCCTCCTATAATTGAAGGCGATGACAGTATATTAAAAAATTATTAATTTATAAATTATGGGTTAATCCCTTTTTTCTTTTTTTATAACAAAAAATATGCAAATAATGCATAAAAAGGAGGAAAAATGAAAAAGATTTTATTTATATTTTTAGTTTTAGTAACCGAAATATTTTCAGCTGATATTAAACATATAAAAATTTGCGCGGGAGCGGGGCTTATAAAGCCGATAAATGAAATAGTGAAAAATTTTGAAAATGAAAATAATGCAGTAATAGATATTCATTACGGAGGTTCGGGAGAACTTTTTTCAATTTTACAGACTAACGGCTGCGATGTGTTTATTCCGGGCGCTTATTATTATACAAAAGAAGCTTTAAATAAAAATTTAGTTGATAAAAAAAGCGTTAAAATAATAACAAAACATATTCCCGTATTAGTGGTTCAAAAAGGAAATCCAAAAAATATTCATACTCTTAATGATTTAACTCGTCCTGATATTAAAATAATTTTAGGTGACCCGAGGGCTACGGCTATAGGAAAAGTCAGTATAAAAATTTTAAAAAAGAATAATCTTTATGAAAATGTCAAAAAAAATATTGCAATGTATGCTGGGACTGTTAATCAATTGCTTATATATATGGTAATGGGACAGGCTGACGCTGCAATAATGTGGGAAGATATGGTTTCCTGGGCAAAACAGAAAGGGAAATTGGAAATTATTAAAATTCCTGAAAATGAAAATATAATTAAAACAATACCTACTGCAGTTGGAACAATGAGTAAAAATAAAAAACTTGCCAATGAATTTAATAATTATCTCTCTTCTGGTAAATCAAAACAAATTTGGAAAAAATGGGGATTTGAAATATGAAAATATTCAGTTTTAAAACAATTAGCATAAGTATGTCTTTATTGATTACTTTTTTACTTTTGATTGCTGTTTTGAGCCTGTTTTTTGTTCCTAAAATAGGAGACATTATTAATGCTTTGCATTCCGAAGAAATGATTTTTTCTATTAAATTATCTCTTATAACGTCTCTTTTATCAACTTTTTTTGTTTTGATTTTTTCTGTTCCTATCGCTTACGCTTTGTCAAGATATGATTTTTTTGGCAAATCCATTTTAAAAACAATAATAAATTTGCCGATGGCTTTTCCCGAACTTGTATTGGGACTCTCTTTACTTTTACTTTTCAGCAAAACGTTTGTCGGAGATTTTTTTGATGAATTGGGGATTCAGATTGTTTTTACAAAAGCGGGCATTGTAGTAGCGCAATTTTTTACCGCTTTGCCTTACGGAATCAGAATTATTTATTCATCGTTTGAAAGTGTTAACAAAAGATATGAATATGTTTCAAGAAGTTTGGGATATAGCGAATTTGAAACGTTTAAAAATGTATTGGTCCCTTTGATAAGAAACGGGATATATGCTTCGGCAATTATAACTTTTGCAAGATCAATGGGGGCATTTGGAGCGGTTTTGATTTTAGCGGGGGGTTCTTATATGAAAACGGAAATACTTCCTATAACGCTGTTTTTAAATATTTCTTATGGAAATATGGGAATGGCTATTACCAGCGGTATCGTGCTTATTGTTATTTCATTTGTTGCAATATTGTCCGTTGAATATATGGAAGGAAAAGAAAATGTTTTTAAAGATTGAAAATATAAATATAACTTTAGGAAAATTTACTTTAACAAACGTTGATTTCGGCATAAAAAAAGGGGAATATGTAACAATAATAGGGCCAAGCGGAAGCGGTAAATCCATTTTGCTTGAAACAGTTGCGGGATTTTATAAGCCTAAAAGCGGAAAAGTATATTTGAATGATGAAGATATAACGGATAAACCGATTGAATCCAGAAACATCAGTATAGTTTATCAGGATTATGTTCTTTTTCCCCATATGAATGTATACGAAAATATAATGTACGGATTGAAAAAACACAATAAAAATAAAACACAAAACGATAAAGATATTAATGAAATAAGCAAAATTTTAAAAATAGACCATTTATTAAAAAGAAAACCTTTAACACTTAGCGGGGGAGAGATGCAAAGGGTAAGTATAGCAAGAGCTTTAATAGTAAAACCACAGCTTCTTTTAATGGATGAGGCTTTCAGCGCTCTCGATTATAAAATTAAAAAAGAAATGAGACAGTTGCTTAAAGAGGCGGCTAAAAAATATAATACCACCGTATTGCATGTAACCCATGATTTTGAAGATGTATGGACACTGGCTGATAAAACGGTATTGATGAGATTTGGAGAAGTGTTACAGGTTGGTACTCCCGAAGAAATGTTTTCAAAACCGAAAAACAGAAAAGTTGCCGATTTTGTAGGAACAAATATTTTAAATGCCAAAGTTATTGATAAAGAAGATAATTTGAGCGTATTAGAAATAGACGGATTCAAGCTGTATTCCATAGATGATGCAGATATAGGGGAAAATGTAAAAATTTCTATTCGTCCGGAAGATATCATAGTATCCAAATCCGGCTGTGAAAAAGAATCCGCAAAAAACTGTATTTACGGATTTATTGAAAAGTTAGAAAAAAAAGGTTTTTTAGTGGATTTAATAGTTGATGTAAATGATATAAAATTTGCTGTGCTTATTACATTAAATTCATATGAGAAATTGAATTTACAAGAAAAAACAAACGTATATTTAATTTTTAAAGCATCAAATGTGCATATATTTTAAATAAAATGTATAATTATAAAACTGCCTATATAAAAAGGTTACCGATGAAAAATAATATTTTTATTTTTCAAAATAAAAAAAAATTACGGCCGGTGTTTATGGTATAGTTTTATTTGTGAAGTATATGTTTTTATATGTGCTTTTGGTTAATCAAAAAATATTAAAGGAGATGAAATGTTTGTAGAATTAAATGACAGGGTTTATATAAACAAAAACAGGATATCAAGAATTAAAATAGATGAAGTTCAGGACGGAATAAGAGTGAGATTTTATGAAGGAAACGAGCAGATTGCAAAATCACACAGATTTAAAAATGTGGGAGAAGCCAAAGAGTGGATTAAAAATAAATTTTTAGGATAAGAATGCTTAAAGTTGAAAATCTTTTTTTAAAAAAAGGCGATTTTATTTTAAATCAGGTTTCTTTTGATGTAAATAATAAAGAATATGTTGTTATGCTTGGAAAAACAGGAAGCGGGAAAACCCTGCTTCTTGAATCCATCGCCGGTTTTCACAGAATTGAGGGAAAAATTTATTTTGAAGGCATGGATATTACGAATTTTCCTCCTGAAAAAAGAAATTTCGGGTTTTTATATCAGGATTTTCAGCTTTTTAAAAATTTAAATGTTGAAAAAAATATCCGTTTTTCTGAAAAATTTAAAGGAAAAGACAATAAACTGTTTAATGATTTAATTAATTTTTTAAATTTAAAGCACCTTTTAAAAAGAAAAATTGTAAATTTAAGCGGAGGTGAAAAACAGAGAATTGCACTTGCAAGGGCAATATATTCAAGGCCTAAAATACTGCTTCTGGACGAACCTTTGAGTGCGATTGACCCGACTTTAAGAAATGAAATAATGAAAAATTTAAAACAGCTGCCAAATAGATACAATATTTCTGTAATTCATGTAACGCATAATTTCAGGGAAGCTTCTTATTTAGCCGATAAAATAGGAATAATTTTAAAAGGGAAACTTTTGCAGTTTGATGAGAGTAAAAAAGTTTTAAATTCTCCCGATTCTTTGGAAGTTGCCAAATTTCTCGGATTTAAAAATATTTTTGAGCTGTCTTTATTAGGTTTTGAGAATTCTCATAAATATTTTTCGATTGACCCTAATTTAATTTATATAACAAGAGAAAAAAAAGAATATGATTACTGTTTTAAAGGATATATAGATGAAATTATGGGTATTACCGACCATTATAAAATTTATGTAAATGTTAATGGGGAAATGTTTTTTATAAAAATATCTAAAAATTATTTTAAAGAACTTGATTTGAAAAAAGGAGAGCAGGTATTTTTATGTTTTGATAAAAAAGATATTGTATTTATTTAGGAGTGTGGATGAAAAAAGTTTTTATATTTTTAAGTCTTATTATATTACTCTTTTTAACGCTTCCTTTATGTAAATTAATCTTTGGTATTTCTTTAGCCGGGTATATTCAAACAATTAACGATAAAGAAGTGATAAATTCTATTTTTTTAACAATGAAAGTTTCATTTTTTTCCACACTTTTTGTGTTTTTTACAGGGGTGCCTTTAGCTTATCTGATTGCAAGAAACAGTTTTTTTGGAAAAAGTGTGCTTGAGAGTGTTATAGACATTCCAACAATGGTGCCGCATACCGCTGCCGGTATTGCACTGCTTATGACGTTTGGGACAAGAAATATTGAAAATTTTTTGGATAAACTGGGGCTCGGTTTTGTCGATTCCACTACGGGTATAATGGCCGCTATGATGTTTTTATCATCACCGTATCTGATTAATTCTGCAAAAGAGGGGTTTAAAAATATTGACCCTAAAATAGAAAATGTGTCCCGCTCTCTTGGAGCCTCTTTTTTTTATACATTTTATAAAATAGTTTTGCCTCTGGCTAAAAAGGATTTAATTAACGGAATGCTTTTGATGTGGGCGAGGGGGCTCGGAGAATTCGGTGCTGTTGTTATTATTGCATATCATCCGATGGTGGCGCCTGTTTTGATATATGACAGGTTTATAAATTTCGGACTGAATTATTCAGCGCCTGTTGCCGCATTAATGATTATAGTTTCAATTGTTATTTTTTCAGTTATAAGATATCTGAATAATAAGTTTTTTTAATGATATAATTGCATTAAAAAAAGGCATTTAATGCAAGATATTATTAGGAACTTTTCTATTATAGCCCATATTGACCACGGAAAAAGCACGCTGGCCGACAGACTTATAGAATTTACGGGCGGAATTAATGAGAGGCAAAAAGAAGATCAGCTTCTTGATACAATGGATATAGAAAAAGAAAGAGGGATTACTATAAAAGCCCAGAGTGTAAGGCTTGAATATAAAGGGTATATTTTAAATCTTATAGACACTCCCGGACATGTGGATTTTTCTTATGAAGTGAGTAAATCTTTAAAATCAAGCGAAGGTGCCCTTTTGGTGGTGGATGCAACACAGGGGGTTGAAGCCCAGACGCTTGCAAATGTATATATGGCTGTTGAAAATAATCTCGAAATTATTCCTGTAATTAATAAAATTGACCTTCCGAGTGCCGAACCAGAAAGAGTGGCGGAAGAGATAGAGCAGACCATAGGTATTGACGCAAGTGAGGCGATATTTGTAAGCGCAAAAACAGGAATAGGAATAGAAGAGCTTCTTGATGCAATAATAGAAAGAATTCCTGCTCCAAAAGGGGATAAAAACGCCCCTGCAAAAGCCTTGATTTATGACAGCTGGTTTGATAATTATTTAGGGGCTATCTGTTTAGTTAGGGTTTTTGACGGGTCTATCAAAAAAGGTGATGAAGTTTTGGTAATGGGGACCGGTAAAAAACATAAAGTATTAGACCTTTTTTATCCACATCCTCTTAAAAAACTTAAAACCGACGAAATTAAAACAGGTGAAGTCGGAGTGGTTGTAATGGGGCTTAAAAATGTAGCCGATATCAGGGTAGGAGACACCATTACAAACGCCAAAAAACCTGCAAGCGAGCCGGCTGCCCCTTTTGAAGAGCCGAAAAGTTTTGTATTTGCAGGGATTTACCCGATAGATACCGATAAATATGACGAACTTAGAGACGCTCTTGAGAAATTAAAATTAAATGATTCGTCTATTACTTACGAGCCGGAAACTTCACATGCACTCGGTTTTGGGTTCAGGGTGGGGTTTTTGGGTCTGCTTCATATGGAGGTTGTAAAAGAAAGGCTTGAGAGGGAATTTGGAATAGAACTTATTGCAACAGCTCCTAGTGTTACATATAAAGTAAAACTGACTGATAAAAGTGAAATAGAAATCTCAAACCCATCAGACCTCCCTCCGCCAAATAAAATAGAAAAAATTTACGAACCCTATGTAAAAGCCACCATTTTAACTCCCAGTGAATATATAGGAAATTTAATTCAGTTTTTAAATGACAAAAGAGGAGTTCAGTTAAAAATGGATTATCTCTCTCCCGAGAGGGTACTCTTGGAATATGAACTTCCTTTGAATGAAATTGTTACGGATTTTTACGATAAATTAAAAACACTCACCCGTGGATATGCAAGTTTTGATTATGAACCAATTGGATACAAAGAAGGCGATTTGGTTAAAATGGATATAAGGGTGGCCGGGGAAATTGTGGATGCCCTTAGTATTATTGTTCCAAAAGAAAAAGCTGAGAGGAAGGGAAGGGAGTTAATTAAAGTTATGAAAGAATTAATTCCAAGGCAATTATTTGAAGTGGCTATTCAGGCAAGTGTTGGAAATAAAATAATTGCCCGTGAAACTGTAAAAGCATTAAGAAAAGACGTTACCGCCAAATGTTACGGAGGGGATATAAGCAGAAAAAGAAAACTGCTTGAAAAACAAAAAGAGGGTAAAAAAAGAATGAAATCAATCGGAAAGGTTAATATTCCTCAGGAGGCGTTTTTAAGTATTTTGAAAATCGACTAAATTAAACGGAAAATGGATAATGGATATTGACTAAATGGTTATAATATAAAAAAATAACTACAAAGATAAAAATATGACAGCTTCAGAGCTTCATTTTGCTAACGCACCGCTCAAATTTTACTAAAAATTGCAAACAGCTACGCAGGCCCTAAGGGCTCGGTGCAATTTTTTAAACGCAAAATTTTCGCTAAATTCCGCTACGCTGTCATATTTTTACTTTTACGTTATTTAGTTAATGTCAAAAATTATCTTTTTATTTTATACGCAAATATTAAGCTTATTATCAAAAACATAAAACTTAAAATTCCCACTCTCTCAAGCCCTATTAAATCGCTGAAAACACCTATTAAAAATGTAACAATTGCCGGTATCAGGAATGCAAGCATCATATAAACACCGTTTAGAGCGGTTGAATTTTTTTGGTGGTGGATGATAGAAAGCATCACAGGCCCGGTTGAAAAGAGGCTAAGTCCCAAAAGTATTAAAGGCAGATAAATTAAATGAAAATAAATAAAAAGGGGCATTGAAAATATTGCTATAAGTGTTGAAATAATCAATGTTTTTTTATATCCTAATCTGTCTCCTATGTTTCCTGCAAGAAAAGTACCAAGAATTGCGAAAAACTGAAAAAAACTTAAAGATATATTTGCTTTGTTTAAACTCTCACCCGTATGTGTTAAAAACAGAGGAAGATAAAAAGCGAAAAATATTTTTGCAAAACTCTGGAAAAATATAAAACCGGAAATTATCAGAAAAAATTTTTTATATTCTATAAAGATTTTAAAGTTCGCTTTTTGTTTTGTTTTCGGTTTGAAATTGCCTTTTATATCCTTTAATTTCCACCATAAAAAAGCTGATGCAAAAAAAGCAAAAAACACAGTTTTTAACAGTCCTCCAAGTCCCCAGATACTTATTGCCGCCGTTGCAATCAAGGGAGCTATGGTTCTTGCCAGCTCTCCCCCGACCATAAACATACTCATACCAAAACCCATTTTAGGGGTAACCTCTTTTACAATTCCCGGGGTTGCTATATGAAAAATCTGGGCTGAAATTCCCGCTAAAAAAAGTAAAATCAGTAAAATAATATAATTTGGTGCTATTCCTATTAAACTCATAAAAACAGCTGTGCTAACAGGTGTAAGAATTGTAAAAATTCTTAAATCTTTTTTTGAAACCAATAAACCAAGATACGGATTAAATAAAGCGGGAATTCTTCTCACAACATCAAGAAGTGACGCTTCAGTAACGCTGATTCCAAGTTTTTGAATTAAAAGCGGTAAAACAGGTGCTAAAAAAGAAGTGTAAATATCGTGTGTCAAATGGGCAAAAGAAAGAAGAAAAACATTAAATTTACTTTTCATAAACTGCCTTTTTAGGCATAATTGTAGCAGAAAGTTAAAGTTTGATATTTCTTATTCCGTAATTTTCCACTACAAAATCTATATCTTTGTCACCTCTTCCTGAAAGATTGACTAAAATTGTATCGTTTGGTTTTTCTTTTGCCAGTTTCATAGCATATGCAACGGCATGTGCACTTTCAAGGGCCGGAATAATTCCTTCATACTGGCTTAAAGCGTAAAACGAATCAACGGTTTCTTCATCGGTTATTGCTGCAATATTTAATCTGCCTCTTTCTTTTAAAAATGCCTGTTCAGGCCCCACTCCCGGATAATCAAGTCCGCTTGCTATTGAATAAACAGGGGCAGGGTTTCCGTTTTCATCTTTTAGCATTAATGTGTTAAATCCGTGAATCACACCTTCATCCCCATACATTAATGTGGCTGCATGTTCTCCGAGTTTTGTACCTTTTCCCAAAGGTTCCACTGCATAAAGTTCCACTTCATCATCAATAAATCCGCTGAATATTCCCATAGCATTGCTTCCGCCTCCTACACATGCAACTACATTATCGGGTAAAAATCCAAGCATTTCCAAAAACTGCTCTTTTGCCTCAAATCCCACAACACTTTGAAAATCCCTAACCATCATAGGAAACGGATGGGGACCAACAACACTTCCTATTGCATATAAAGAAGTGTCAAGCTGTTTTACATAACTTTCAAACGCACTGTCCACCGCTTCTTTAAGTGTTTTTAACCCGTGTGTTGCTGGAACAACTTCTGCACCGAGTATTTTCATTCTTACAACATTGGGGTGTTCTTTTTCGATATCAACTTCACCCATATGTATTTCACATTCAAGTCCGAAATATGCAGTAGCCGTTGCCAGTGCTACCCCATGCTGTCCGGCCCCGGTTTCTGCAATCAGTTTTTTCTTGCCCAAATATTTAGCCAAGAGGGCTTCTCCCATGCAGTGGTTTAGTTTATGTGCCCCCATATGGTTTAAATCTTCCCTTTTTAAATATATCTGTGCGCCTCCTAAGGCATCGGATAATCTTTTCGCATGATACACTGGCGTTGGTCTGCCTTGAAAATGCTTTTGAATTCTTCTGAGTTCACTTATAAAATCATGAGAGTGTTTAAGTTTAAGATAAGCTTTTGTGATTTTGTCAAATTCATCTTTTAATATATCAGGAATATAAGCTCCACCGAATCTACCGAAAAAACCTTCACTGTCAGGATATTTTTGTAAATGTGATTTTTTCATAACAGCCCTTTTTGTTTATTTCAATAAAAAAGAAAAATTAATGGAGATTTAAAAATTCTTTTATCTCTTTAACTTTGTCTGTTTTTTCCCATGAAAACTCTTCCCTTCCGAAATGACCGTAAGCTGCGGTATTTTTATAAATCGGTTTAAGTAAATCAAGTGTTTCAATTATTCCTTTGGGGGTTAAATTGAATATTTTTCTAACTGCAACTTCAATTTTTTGTTCATTTACTTTTGCCGTGCCGTGTGAATCAATATAAATACTGACAGGTTCAACCACTCCAATTGCATAAGCAATCTGAACAGTTATTTTTTCGGCAGCCCCCGCAGCAACCAAATTTTTTGCTACATATCTTGCGGCATATGCCCCGCTTCTGTCAACCTTGGTAGGGTCTTTTCCGCTGAATGCCCCTCCGCCGTGAGGTGCCGCCCCCCCGTATGTATCAACGATAATTTTTCTACCGGTAAGTCCCGCATCCCCCTGAGGACCACCTATTACAAATTTTCCTGTCGGGTTTATGAAATACTCAACATTTTTGCTTAGTATACTTGCAGGAATTACTTTTTTTATAACTTCTTCAATAACAGCTTCTTTTATTTCAGAATAGTTAACGTCTGGTTCGTGTTGGGTGGATACAACGACTTTTTCAACACTTACGGGTTTTCCGTTTACATATTTTACACTAACCTGAGCTTTTCCGTCCGGTCTCAGCCATGGAACTATTGCTTCTTTTCTTGCAATCGCCAGTCTTTTTGTAAGTTTATGGGCAAGCATTATGGGAAGTGGCATAAGTTCCGGGGTTTCGCTGCATGCATATCCAAACATCATGCCCTGATCGCCCGCTCCTATTTCTTCTCCTTTTTCAACCCCCTGGCGGATATCCGGACTTTGCTCTCCAACTCCGTTTAATACCCCAGCAGTTCTGTAATCGAATCCGAATCTTGCATCTGTATATCCGATTTCCCTTACCACCTCTCTTGCAATTTCCTGCATAGGGGCGTAAGTTGTAGTTTTAAGCTCTCCCGCAATAATACAAAATCCATTGCTAAGAAGTGTTTCACAGGCAACTTTTGCATTTTTGTCTCTTTCAATTATATAATCAAGTATTGCATCACTGATTTGGTCAGCCATTTTATCAGGATGGCCCTCAGTTACACTTTCGCTGCTAAATAAATATTCTCTCATAAATTCTCCTTATTTCATTTTCCATTTTCCATTTTCCATTTTACATTTTTCATTAAGTTGCATACTCCTATTTTGAAAGTGCTTAAAAAAGCATTTTCAAAAGACAAGAATATGCAAATGTAATTATACAATTGAAAATGTAAAATGTAAAATGAAATTAATATTATTTATTTAAACACTCTTTTGAAGCTTTAGCAATGAATTTTAATACATCATTATCTGTTTGGTGCCAGATAAAATAATTATACGGATAAGCTGATTTTATTTTTTCAAAAACACATCTGCAGTATTTATATTTATTAGGTAAAGAAGAGTTTTGCATACATGAATGAATAAATTTAAACTGATAATCAAACGGATAATTATAAGAAAAAAGAAAAAGAGGTAAAAAAACGAGCAGTTTTTTCATTAAAGAGTTTTTCTGACCTCTAATGTTGCGTCAACCATATTTTTTAGACTCGGTTTTACTTCTTCCCATTTTCTTGTTTTGAGTCCGCAGTCCGGATTAATCCATACTTTCTCAGCCGGCAATACTTCTAAAATCGCTTTAATTTGATTGACTATTTCAACTTTACTTGGAACTCTTGGAGAATGAATATCATAAACTCCCGGACCGATTTCGCCTTTATATCCTCTTTCTTTAAAGATTTTGAGTAATGAATTGTCACTTCTTGCATTTTCGATAGAAATAACATCCGCATCCATATCTTCAATGGCATCCATAATATCACTGAATTCTGAATAACACATATGGGTATGGATTTGAGTCTCTGGTTTTACGCTTGAGGTTGTTATTCTAAATGCAGTAATTGCCCAATCTTCATATTCTTTTCTTTTACTGTTTCTTAAAGGATAACCTTCCCTCAGAGCCGCTTCGTCAACCTGAATTACTTTAATCCCGGCTGCTTCCAGGTCTTCCACTTCGTCTCTTATTGCAATGGCCATTTGGTATGCTGTGTCTCTTTTTGGCTGATCGTCTCTTACAAAAGACCAGTTTAGCATCGTAACAGGGCCTGTTAGCATTCCTTTCATCGGTTTATTAGTTAAACTTTGGGCATATGTAATCCATTCAACCGTCATATCTTTAGGTCTAGAAACATCTCCGTAAATCAAAGGAGGTTTTACGCATCTGCTTCCGTAACTCTGAACCCAACCGTTGCTGGAAAATGCAACGCCTTTTAACTGCTCGCCGAAATATTCAACCATGTCGTTTCTTTCAAATTCACCGTGTACCAATACGTCAAGTCCTATTTCTTCTTGAAATTTAACCAAATCTTTAATCATATCTTTAATTTTTGTTTTATACTCTTCTTCATTGATTGCGCCGTTTTTATAATCACGTCTTAGTTTTCTAAGTTCAGGTGTTTGAGGAAAACTGCCTATTGTTGTGGTAGGTAAAACAGGATATTTTAAATTTTCATGTTGAAGTTTGATTCTTTCAACAAACGGTACATTTCTGTGTTTATCTTTTTCACCTAAGTTTGAAACTCTGTCCTGAACGATTGTATCGTGAATTTTAGAAGAGGTTTTTCTTGTTGCAATTGCGATTTTATTGCTTTCAAGCACTTCTTTTTCGTATTCGCTTAAAGTTTCGTTTCTAAAAAGTTTATCAATTACTCTTATTTCATCAAGTTTTTCAAGAGCGTAGCTTATCCAGGATTTGATATCTTCATCCATTTTTGTTTCATATTTTAATGTATATGGGACATGAAGTAAAGAGCAGCTGCTTCCTATGTGGATTTTGTCTTGTTCTACAGCTTCGGTAAGCCCTTTTACAAATGCGGCGGATTTTTCAATATCGTTAACCCATACATTTCTTCCGTTGACTATTCCAATCCCCACTTCTTTACCGGCATCAACTAATGTTTTTATAGAATTTTCGCTTCCTAAAACAAAATCTAAAAACATTCCTTTTACAGGTGTTGAGGCGAGAATTTCATTTGCTTCGTTTGAATGCTCGAAATATGTGGCAACGTAAATATTTGCAGTGTTTCCAAGTTCGTCATAAACTTTTTTTAATATTTTTAAATCTTCTTCATCCGGATTTGTTACGAAATACGGTTCGTCCATCTGGATAGTGTAATTTTTAAATTTATTTAAAATCTCTTTATATACAGGAAGTAGTTTTTCAATTATATTTTTTTCATTGCCTTCGATTTTGCTTAGTTTTACGTAAGTAACAGGCCCTATTAAATTTATTTTTGGAGTAATTCCGACTTCTTTTGCCAATGCAATTTCATTTTCTATTTTTGTTGTATCAGCTCTGAAATCCATGTTTTCATCAAGTTCTGGCACAATATAATGATAGTTTGTATTAAACCATTTGGTCATTTCCATGGCTTTATGGTTTTTATCACCTCTTGCCATTGCAAAGTATCTGTCCATACAGTTTTCAATATCTTTATATCTTTCAGGAATTGCATTAAGCATTACCGTGGTATCAAGCATATTGTCATAAAAACTGAAATCATTGACACTTATCATATCTATACCGGCATTTTTTTGATAAATTAAATGTCTTTTTATTAAATCAGCAGCTGTTTGTTTTAATTCACCCTGAGAAATTTTACCTCCCCAATAACTTTCCAACGCTCTTTTAAGCTCCCTTTGTTCCCCAATTCTCGGGAATCCAATAACATAAGTCGCCATATTTTTCCTTTTTTTAGCGAAATTATAACAAATTTATAAATTTACCTGCCTGCGATTTTTATATTTTTTGTTTTTTTATAACAGTTATTCCACTTCTTTAAAAGAATTGTTTAGTATTTTATATAATTTTGTTTTGTAATTTATCTGACGGTTGAATATATAAATATAAAAATCATTCATATAAAATAAATCTTCACTGTTTTGCATATTATAAATTTTATTTACTAAAATATCGGCGGCATAATTTAGCCAGTTGTATCTGATATCCGAATTTAAAAGAAGGGCGTAATCGTTTATCATTAAAGGCGGACGGATAATGGAATTTGCAATTATCAGTTTATCTATGTCATTTGGCTGGGTTAAAAATATAATGGATGGGGAATAACATAACTGGGGCGAAAAAACTAAAAACGGCTCAATTTCTTTTGAAGTTATGTTTGAAAGCACTTCCGCACTTTTTGACACATCGGTATTTAAAATTATAAAAGAATTGTTTAAATCGGCATAATTTATATCAGGAAAATTATAATTTTTTACAAAAAACGGATTTGTTTTTTCATATGCAAGCAATTGATTTGATATTTGGGTGTTTTGTGAAATTGTAAAAAGTCTGTCATTGATAAATGCGGTAAATTTTTGTATTTGATTTTTGAAATTTATTCCTCCGAAATATATATTTTTAAATGTTTCATTAAAATCGTTTTTATTAAAAGTTGGTACAAAAAAAGTTTTATTATAATCCCCCAGAGTCAAAATTTTTGAGCGGTTGGTTTCTATGTCTATTACATAATGCTGAGGTAAATTTGAAATATTTACATCATTGTTATAAAGCGTTATATTAAAATCCACCCCTTTTTGGATAAGATAAGCGTTTATGGCGTTTAAAACAGAAGGAAGAAACTTAAAAAATTTCTGTTTGTTTATAATAATTGCAAAATCGGCTTTTGAATTTTGAGGATAAAATTTTTCATTAAAATTTTCTTCAATTGTTTGAGTGGAATTAATTTCTAAAGAACTGGAATTGTTTTCAGTACTGTTTATATCCATAAAAGAATTTTGAAATATTGTTTCCTGAGAAAAAAGCAATACGGCAAAAAAGATAATTATTCTTTTCACAGCATACTCTTTATTAAAAGAAAATCAGCATAAGCCTCTTTTTTTGCAGATGGGTTTCTGAGTAAATAACTCGGATGGAATGTCGGTATCACTTTTTTCTCCTTATATTCGAATATCTGCCCCCTGACTCTGCTTATAGGCAAATCTATATCCATTAAATACATAAAAGCCGTTTTTCCGAGGCATACCAGTATTTTTGGATTTATTATATCAATTTGTTTGAGAAGATACGGTTTACAGGTCTGGGCTTCTTCTATACTCGGGACCCTGTTGCTTGGCGGTCGGCATTTTACAATATTTCCTATGTATACATCTTCCCTGGTTAATTCTAAAACATTTAAAATTATTTTTGTAAGCAGTTTTCCCGCTCTTCCCACAAAAGGCCTTCCTGTTTTATCCTCTTCCGCTCCGGGTCCTTCACCTATAAACATAAGCTTTGCTTTGAGGTTCCCTTCTCCAAACACTACATTTGTTCTTGTTTTTGATAAATCGCAAAGGGTGCAGTTTAAACATGTTTTTTTAAGCTCTTCCAATTCGTCCGGCATGGGGAGTTTGTTTTCTTTTGAACTGAAACCTTCGAAATACCTCTCTCCAGATTCTTTTAATTTATAGAGATATTTTAATTTAATAAGGTTTTTCAACTTTTTCCTTTTGAATGTTAATATTACCGTTAATTATTTTTATGTCTTTTCTTTTAAAAGGGCATCCAATATTTCACCAGAAATCTGGCTTCTGTAAATAAGAGGGGAAGTTGAAATAACTAAATACCAGGCGCTGATTCTAATTCCGTTTTCTTCTATTAATGTCAATACACGCGGTTCTAAATTGTATGATTTAAAATTATATTCAATTTTAAGCCTCTGCATTCTGGTTTTTGTGGCGGCGGATTGTCTTTTTGTCTGGTTAGTTAAAATGTTTTTAATAATATCCACGGCTTTTTTATAATTTGAATCAAACGTAAGCGTTATATCTATTCCGTCCCATACAGTTGCCAGTCTTTTATGTGTATAATTAAAAATGGGGTTGTTAAAAACAACATTGTTGGGAATAAACACTATTCTTCCGGCCCGTCTGTTTTTGTGGTATGTTGTATATGTTACATCTTCGTAAATTACTATTCTTGTAAGGGTTATATCGATAACGTCTCCGACTATTTGAACATTTCCGTTTTGAAGATACATTTTAATTCTGTCCCCGACTTTAATATTTCCGTTAATCATAATAACAAACCAGCCGAAAATATTCATAAACCAGTCTTTCATGGCAATTGCAATACCGGCTGAAATAAATCCCAAAATGGTTATAATATATGTTGCATAATTTATATAAAGAAGTATGTATATTTGCTTCTTTAATGTATTTTATTAAGTATAAATTTTAAAATAATAATTAAAAATACAATTATTTTTAATGGTTCAAGCTTTTTTTTTTAATTCTAAAACATTTAAAATTATTTTCTAATTGGTTATCTTTAATTTTTACTTCTTTTTTTAATTTATCTAATTCTCTTTAAATTGTTTAATGTTTCTTTAAACTGCTGATATGTCTGAATGTTCTGCAAAAGAACATTTTTTATCTGCTTTTCATAATTAATTGCGGAAAATATTTCAAACGGGTTTTCTATCTGTGGTGCTTTTGGAATATTTTTTAATTTAATCAATGTGTTGAAAATATTTTCGTTTTCTTTTAACAAATCAAGCTGTGTCTGTATAGTCAAAAGCTTTTTTTTATATCTGGGATTTTTTTTAGAGAGATATTTTAATTTATTGTATGTATTGAGTAATTTTTGGTAATCTATATAGTTTTTATATGTTAAGTAAAAAGAATTTTTTGACAGTTCGGTATTTAATTTTAATATTGTTTTTTTTAGTCATATTAAGTTCAGTTAAATTATTATCGTTTGCATATAAAAAAATAAAAGAAATTATTAAAAAAAATATTTTCACTTAAATTTCCTTAAAACATTTAAAACAGTTTCTTTATCTATATTTTCAATTATTTTATATTTACCGATAAGCTCTGGAATTATAAATTTAATTTTATTGTTCATTGTTTTTTTATCGGCAAAAAAATGCTCATAAAATTCTTCTTCGTCTTTTATTTTAAAACTTGTAGGTAAATCGTATTTTTTCAGTAATTTTTTAATTCTTTCATTTTCCTCAGCAGTTAAATATCCAAGTTCAATTGATAATTCATTTGCCATAACCATGCCTATTGCCACAGCTTCCCCGTGGAGGTATGTTTTGTAATTTGTCAGGTTTTCTATTACGTGTCCGAATGTGTGTCCGTAATTGAGTACGCTTCTTATTACTTTTTCTTTTTCATCTTTGTTTACGACATCTGCTTTTATTTCTACGCTTCTTTTTATAATTTCTTCAATACTTAATTTATCATTTTCTAAATTTTTAAAAAATTCCTTATCAAACATTACGGCCATTTTAATAACCTCAGCCATACCTGCCGCAAATTCCCTTTTTGGTAAAGTAGTTAAAAAATGGGTATCTATATAAACAGCTTCAGGCTGATAAAAACTTCCTATTAAGTTTTTTCCAAATTTATTATTTATTCCTGTTTTCCCTCCTACAGAACTGTCAACCATAGCAAGGAGTGTAGTTGGAATTTGAATAAATTTAATGCCTCTAAGAAATATTGAAGCCGCAAATCCGCTCATATCTCCTATTACTCCTCCCCCAAATGCTATAATTACAGAATTTCTGTCATATTTTGCATCAAACAGTCTCTCAAGTGCGTATTCAATGCTCCCAAAATTTTTATACTCTTCACCGTCCGGTAACGTAATTATTTTAAGCTCATCCGTTTTTAAATGATTTAACAGATAATTTAAATGATATCCGGCAACTGTAGGGTTTGTGATTACGGCCGTTTTTGCATTTAGCGTTAATCGTGGCAGTTTTTTAATCGTTATGTCGTATGTTTTGTTTGGTGTTTTTATATTTACTTTCATTTTTCTCCTTATTTTACCGGGATTAAAAACTGGGAAAATTTATCAAGCATTATATATGCATTGTATATTTTCGGATTGAAAATTTGGAAAATTTTTAAAACCGGCGCTGAAATAAACGGTTCAATTATACAGATGTTTTCTTTTGTTTTTAATTTTATTATCGGATTTTTTTGTGTTTTGGTAAATGAAATTTTTTTAAAATTATAAACCTTTGCAAATTTTTCCAGATATTCTTTTAATTCTTTCAGGTCTTTTTCTTCTATAAAGGGTTCTAAAAAATTTATCCCCAAATTTAATTGAAAAGACAAATCAAAAATACTCGGTGCAATCCGATCAAGCATTTTATCCTGTAAAAGAACCACAAATTCTTTACATTTTTTAATTGACTCGTCCCCCTGTTTAAAAACAGGGATTTTAATGTCGAAAAAAGTTTTTTTATATTTATAAAAATATCCGTTATTGGTAATTACCAGTCCTATATTATATATATTTGTATCATTTTTTAATGTTTTTTCATAATCCGATGAAAAATAATCTGTGTATATGTCTATGTTTTTGAATTTATAAAGTTTGTAAATTTTAAAATTTAATTTAGGATTGATAAGTTTAATAATTAATTTTTGATTTTTTAATTTTCTATGTAAAAACAGTGCTGATTTTAAAAGATTATAAAGAGTTTTTTTATCCGTTTGCATATCGATTAAAAGATAAATGTTTCTTCCGTAAGGAGCCGGGAAAGCCCCCAGGTTTTTTTTGCTTTCTATAAAGAAGGATTTTAATTTCTCAGGCTCTCCTATAAGTAAAAGTTTATCATTGGGAAGAATCAGTGTGTGTCTGCTGGGAATAATGAATTTGTTCTCTCTGTAAATTACGGCAATTTTTATATTTTTCCATCTTTGGATAAAATTGGGGTTTTTATAAGCGAAAACAGAATGGGGAGGAATTTCCACTTCAAGTATTTCACCGATTCCAAGGCCTATATCCCTTGCGAAAAGGGGCACATCCGGAAGATGGTCTAAAATTTTGTTTGTAATTAATTCAATATTGTCTATTATCTCAATATTGTTTTGTAAAGGAATTTCAATATTTTCCCAAAATTTCGCAAATACGATTGAAGAGTAATTTTTTATTTTATTTATTACAAATTCAGCTGTTTTTTTGTTTTTTATATAAACAATTATTTTATTTATATCTTTAAAAAAAAGCGAGCGGTATAATTCGAATGCAAAAAAGGGTATTTTATAATAAAAAAAATTTTCTTTTTCAATTTTTGTTATTTCATCTTCTTTTTCATATATTATATAATACTCAGCTTCTTGAACATAAGAAGAGGCTATTTTTTCTATTAATATTTTGGATTCCTTTGCGCCGGCAAACAAAACTATTTTATTCAAATAAAACCTTTGATAAAATTTCAGTAATTATATCATATGTAATTAGTGAGTAGTGAGTGGTAAAAAATAAAAAAGGAAAATTATGGAATTTAAAATTGATGCCATTGATTCAAATGCAAGAGCGGCTACATTAAAAACAGACCACAGTGAAATTAAAACACCTATATTTATGCCTGTGGGTACGGCGGCGGCCGTGAAAAGCCTTGATGCTGTTGATTTAATGAATATTTTGGATGCAAAAATAATTCTCGCTAATACATATCATTTGTATTTAAGGCCGGGTGATGAGACTGTTAAGAGTTTCGGCGGTCTTCACGGATTTAGCGGATATAACAGAAGTTTTCTGACAGACAGCGGTGGATTTCAGGCTTTTTCGCTGGGGGAGAATGTAAAATTTAGCGATGAGGGTATCTGGTTTAAAAGTCATATTGACGGAAGCAGCCATTTTTTTTCACCAGAAAAAGTTATTGATATAGAATATAATTTAAACAGCGACATTATGATGGTTTTGGATGATTTGATAGCTCTTCCGAATACAAAAGAGAGAATAAAAAAATCAATAGAAAGAACAACCCAGTGGGCCAAAAGAAGTCTGATTCATCATATTAGTAAAGGGGCAAAAAACAATCTTTTTGCCATTGTTCAGGGCGGAGTGGATTTTGAGTTTAGAAAAATTAGTGCCGAAAGTCTTGTGGAAACCGAAATTGAGGGAAGAAGTTTTGACGGATTTGCAATAGGGGGTTTAAGTGTCGGGGAAGAGAATCGGGTTATGTATGATACAATAGAATATACTGTGCCGTTTCTTCCCGAAAATAAACCAAGATATTTAATGGGGGTAGGAACTCCGGAAGATATAATAGAAGCAATTGAGAGAGGAGTTGATATGTTTGATTGCGTGATGCCAACTCGCAATGCAAGAAACGGTTATCTGTTTACCTCTTTTGGGATTTTAAGAATTAAAAATGCAAAATACAAACTAGATAGTAGGCCGATTGATGAAAAATGCAACTGTTATACCTGCAGAAATTTTTCAAGGGGGTATTTAAATCATTTATTTAGGGCAAAAGAGCTTACCTATTTCAGACTTGCCACAATTCATAATCTGCATTATTATTTGAATTTAGTAAGTAAAGCCAGAGAAGCTATCATAAATAAAAAATTTAAAGAATTTAAAAAAGAATTTTATTCTGCGAGAAATTAAATTTTTATGTCCTGAATTTTACAGGCAGTTCTTTAAATTCCAGATTTTTTCTGCTTTTTAAAATATTTCCGTTTTTATCGATTTCAAATGTATAATCTACTTCAGCTCCCATTTCATCAGTTGAAGTTGCATTTAAAATAATGTTGTTATTTTTGATATAAATTGAAGTTGGATAGTCATCCATTCCTAAATCTATTCTTCTTGCCCAGACAATTTTTTTGTTTGATATATATACGATTAAAATGTCGTCATTTGTATAAGTGATACTCCCTAAAACCAGCATTCCTTTATTAAAAGGAATTATAAATTTTGCATTTTCTTTTTTTACAGATGCTATTTTTGAATATAATGAGGCGTTTTTATAGATATAAATATCTGATTGTGTTTTATTGTTATAAACATTAACAGCTGTATAAATATCGTTTTTATTTATAAAAAAATCAGCGGGGGCGGCATATTTTTTCCCTAAATAAACAGTGCCTATTAATTTAAATGTTTTTAAGGAAAAAGTTAAAATTACAGGCATTTCTTTGATGTTATCATATCCCAAGATATAAAACAGTCCGTTTTTAACTGTATATTTAGTAGGTTCAACTGAATTTTTTATCAGTTTTTTTGCAACTAAATTATAATTTTTGTCTAATTTATTTATACTGATTCCGTTTGGCTGCATTTTAGAAAAATAATAATAATCTTTATAAAAAATTAAACTGTTTTCTGTTACCCCGTATTTTTTTAATAATTTTATATTAGAAGTTGGATTTGCTTTTTGCAAAGACGTTTGATTTTGAACACATCCTGCAAAAAACAACATTAAAATAATAAATTTTCAAAAAATTTTTTTATTCATAATATGTTACTGCGCTTTTACCGAATTTTTTTGTTTTTATTTTTTTATAATTTCCAAGAGTCTCCGGGAAATCGTAATTGCTTTGATGCTCTATTATAATTTTTTCAACATTGATTTTCGGAAGCTGTTTTATTAAAGTCTGGACTTTATCGTAAATATCTTCAAAACCTTCCCTTATAGCAAACGGCGGGTCGAAATAGAAAAACGCTTTTTGTTTGTTTCTTTTAAGCTCTTCTATAACATCCCATATAGTTTCAAAGCTGTCTCCCAAAATAATCGAGCATTTTGATGCGTCTTCAACTTTTAGGGAATCAATGTTTCTTTTTAAAACTTTGGCGGCTTCGGGGTCTTTTTCCAAAAAATAAGCTTTGTTTGCGCCTCTGCTTACAGCTTCAAGTCCAATGCTTCCAACACCGCTGAAAACTTCCACCCAGTTTGAATCGGGCACTTCCCACTGAAGGGTGTTAAAAACACTTTCTTTAAGTATGTTTTTAGTACTTCTTGTAGTTCCCTTGTTTCCCATAAAAAGTTTTTTTCCTCTGTATTTTCCGCCTATTATTTTTATATTACTCTTTTCCATAATGTTCCTTAATTGTTTTTATAAGTTCTTTTTTACAGTTTTCAAGAATTTTTTCTATTTTATCTTCTATTGTTTCTTCATTGTTTTTTATATTCAGAATTTTTTCCAACTGTAATAAAAGAGATGTTTTTGTAAAAGGCTTTTTTATTTCTTTTCCTATTGTTATCCCGTTTTTTTCGGGGTTGTCTGTTATTAAAATACCGCTGTTATCTATGTAATCTTTTAAAAAATATTCAAGCGTATATTGTAAAAGAGGAGAATCACATTCGACTTTTACTTTCAATTAAAACCTTTTTTATAATTTTAACATAAAATTTTTTAAAAATTTGACGATATAATTACAGTTAATTTAAAGGGGTAAAAAATGGATGTTTTCTCTTCAGTTAAAAACAATATTCAAAAAACACAAAATTATGACAATATAAATAAAAATATAAATCAGAATAAAATTGAAATGCAAAAACTAAATCAGACAAATGATTATGAAAATAAAAAAACATTAACCCAAAAAGCCACTCAAACCGATAATAAAATGGATAAAGAGCATTTAAAAAAAGAGCTGCAAAAATTGACAGAAGAGCTGAACAGGGCTATAAATCCTTTAAATACCTCTTTAAAATTTAAATTTAATGATAAAATTGATTTTTTAACGGTCGAAGTGGTTGATACCAAAAAAAACGATGTAATAAGAAAATTCCCGAGTGACGAAGCATTGAGACTTATGGAAAAAATGAAAGAAGTGGTGGGAATATTATTTGATAAAAAAGGATAAAAATGGGCAGTGATTTCGGAAGCTTAAGTTCCCTTGGAATAGGAAGCGGTGTTTTAACATCAAATGTAATCGATAAATTAAAAAATGCAGATAAGGAAATAATGGTTAAACCGATTGAAAGCAAACTTGAGCTGGCGAAAAAAAAGGAAAAGGCTTTAAGTGAATTTCAGGCAATCGGCGCTATTGTAAAAACTGATATGATAGACCTTGCAAGCGGCTCTGTTTTTGCAAAAGTAAATACGTCTGTGAGCGGAAGCAGTGTCAGCGTAAGCGCCAGTGACGGGGTTAAGCCCCAAACTTTTGATATAAATGTCAATAATTTGGCTCAAAACGACATATATGAATCAAACGGTTTTAGCGGAAGCGACGAAGTGATTAACACAAGCGGAAAAGACCAGGTTTTAAATATAGGCGTAGGAGGTGTTTCTTCCACCATAACCCTGAAAGCCGGCTCAACGCTTAATGATTTAAAAGACACCATCAATAATGCAAATATCGGAATTACCGCTTCTATTATAGATACGGGAATAGGCAATAATCCTTATAAACTTATTTTAAAAGCCAATGATACGGGGGCTGAGAATATTATTAAATTCAATTATTCAGGAATAGAAGATTTGGGCTTAAATGCCATAAATTATACATCCGCTTCGTTTAATTCAGATACAGACAGCATAAATAACAGCGGGACTGCCCAGACATTTAAAATTACCGTTAACGGGGATGAATATACAATGAATGTGGCTGACGGGGAGAGTGTTGGTGATTTTATAAATGCTTTGAATAACGGTAATCTTAAAGACAGTGACGGGAATTCTTTAGGAATAAATGCGACTTATGATAACGGGCAGATAAAATTTAAAATGGAGGCTGTCGGTGATATTTCCATAGACGATACGAATTTACTGAGCGATTTTAACAGTAATACTGCTTTTACAAATTCAAACAGGATACAAAAAGCCGGAGATGCCGATTTTATATATAATGGTGTGGAAATAAACAGAAGTTCCAATAAAATAGACGATTTAATCCCGGGGGTTACAATAAATCTTAGTTCTACCGGAAATTCAACGGTTAATATAACATCAAATATTGATGAAATTACAAAATCTATTCAAAAATTTGTAGCAGATTACAATAAAATGATTTCAAATCTTCAAAGTCTTACGGCATTTGATAAAGATACCGGTAACGTGGGGCTGTTTCAGGGCGAAAGCGAATTTACCTCTCTTGGGAGCAGTTTTTATTCCGATATTTTCGGTGTGGTTTTAAGCGATAAGGGTGAGGCAAGTGACAGAAACGGAAACAAATACACAACCGATATAACTTTTAGTGCCACTGATTTGGGATTTGATTACAACAGAACAGGCATGATAAGCTTTGATGCAGATAAATTTAAAGACGCCTATAATAAAAATCCTGATCTGGTTGAAAGATTTACCACTACCGCTTTTACAAACCTTAAAGTGGATTTTGATTCCAAAATCACCGGTGATAACAGCTCTTTGAATCTTTTAAGCCAGGAGCTTAAAACAGATGAAAAAAGTTACAAACAAAGAATGGATGCCATGAATCAGTTTCTTGAAACAAAATACGAAATAATGTCTAAACAGTTTGCCGCCTATGATGAGATGATAAATGAATTTAATGCAAAAAGCCAGAGTCTTACAATGATGATTCAACAGGCAATAAATGCAAAAAAATAAAGGATAGATAATGACATATAATAAAGCCCTTGAAAGCTATAATCAAATGAATGTTCAAATTGACAAGCCTGAAAAACTGGTTCTTATGCTTTATGAAGGAGCATTAAGATTTGTTAATTTTGCAAAAAAAGCCATAAAAGAGGGAGATATAGAGAAAAAAGTTAAATATATTATAAAAGTGTCAAATATATTTATAGAACTTATTAATTCTCTTGACTATGAAAACGGAGGAGATATCGCATATTATTTAAACGGGCTTTACGGATATCAGCTGGAGTTATTGGCAAAAGCAAATTTGGAAAATGACGAAAAATATCTTGAAGACGTAATAAGGGTGTTAAAAGGTTTAATTGAAGCCTGGAAAGAAGAAACTGGGATAAGTTAGGAAGGTGAGTTGTGAATTGTGAAAGTGGGAGTAGATGGAAAATTATTTGAATGAGCTGAAAATTGCTGTAATTAATGAAGATTTTGATAAATTAAAAAAATTAGTAAAAGAAGATATTACATTTTCTTCCATTGAAGAGGCTGAAGAGATTAATGCATATATTAAAAAAGCGGTAAAAATTCTGAAAAAAGAAAAAGAAAAACTTTCACATGAAATGCAAAAAATTAAAAAACTTCAAAAATTTAATATTCAAAAGAAAAACGATTTGTTTAATTTTAAAATTTGAAATTTCTTAGAGCTTTTATATCTTTTATAAAAAATGTTTTTTGACCTTTTTTTTCCATGATATTATTTTTTATAAGCATATTTAAAAACATCGATAATGTCTGTCTGGAAGTTCCCAAGAAAGTGGCGAATTCATCGATTGTACAGTTTAAATTTATTTTTAAACCTTTAGGTGTTTTTTCCCCAGCGGCTATTGCGGCGGATGTTAAAAATTCAATTGCCCTTTGGGAACAGGTTTTAAATGCCAAATCAAATATAAGCTCCCTTTCTATATTTATGTTTTTGGTTAAAGAATTTAATAATAAATTACAAAAATTAGGGTCTTTGAATAATTCATAATATTCATCTGCTTTTAAAAAATAAAATTCACTGTTTTCTTTTGCTTTTATTATATTGTTTTGATTACAGTAGGCCATATTGTTTTTGCATAGATAATATAGCGTTATTTCTTTTTCATTATTATAATATGTTACTTTGATTTTACCTTTTTTAATAATTAAAATACGTTCGCTATTTGGAAAACATATTTCATTTTTTTTAAGATATCTTTTGGGAATATTGTCAAAATAGTCTGATTTCAAAATTTTTTCTATATCTTTTGATTCTATCAATATTCTGCAATTTGGCATAAAATTCCTTTTTTGTCAGACTCCTGACATTTTTAAAATTCATTATGAATTATAATTCATTATGAAATAAAAATCAAATTAAGGAGAATAAAATGAAACTTGGAAGAATTTTAGGATTATCATTAATTGCAGCTTCTTTTATGTTTGCACACACTTTTAAACTTGCCGACACTATAAAAGGTGCAGGCCCTATGGTTAAAAAATTCAATGCTGAATGCCATTATTATGAAAAATATATAAATTACATTACGCCTGATGAGCTTAAAAAATGGATTGATGAAGACAAAGATTTTACAATTGTTGATGTAAGAAGCGTTGACGAAATGAAAGGCGGAGAAATAGACTGGCCGGATTATGACGAATATCCAAGAGGGGATGTTGCCATTTATGCAGCAATGGGCGGTTTGAAAAAAAATAATGTTTATGTTTTTGTATGTGCAACAGGCCACAGGGCGGTATTGGCCGGAGCGGAACTTGTTAAATGGTTTAATTTTCCTAAAAAGAACATTTATGTTTTAAGAGGCGGTATCAACGGATGGCTTAATTCAGGATATTCAGTTGTTAACAAAGTTACAGAGTTTGGAGGATTCAAAGGTTTGAAGAAAGCAGGAAAAGTAAAAGAACCTGTTATTTTAGACCAGTTTTAATTAATTCCCTTCTCCGGGAATTTTAAAAAAACTGCTGCCGCTTCCGCTGAAAAATCCAAAATCTTTATATTTGTTAAGTTCAGGGTAAATTGTAAGAGCCGGCATTAATAAATCATTAAGCTCAGCAGGGTGTTTTGATGATAATAATTTCTGTGTGGAAATTTTGTCAAAGTCGCTGTCTTTGGGATTGAAAAAATTTTCTTTATAGGTTTTATAGACTTTTGGGGTTGAACATTCAACGGGAGGTGTAAAAATTTCTATGTCAAAACTTTTTTCTTCAACCGGTTCAACTGTTTCGCCCCTTCCGTAAACATTTGCCGTGTCCACATCATATAAAAAGAAAGCGACATCGCTTCCTATTTTTTTACCAATTTCAACCAGTTCTTTGGTGGATAGGTTTAAATTAAAAGCTTTGTTTGCCAAAAGTAAAAATGCGGCCGCATCGCTGCTGCCTCCTCCTAGTCCCGCCATTTCGGGAATTTTTTTATGGATTCTGATTTCTTTTCCAATAAAAAATTTTTTAATCTCGGGATAGGTTTTTGTTAATTCAACATAGGCTTTGAATACACTGTTGTCTCTTAAAACACAGTTTATATCCCCCACAATATTAAATTTATCAGCTTCAACTATTTCTATTTCGTCATATAGATTTTTTACCCTCATAAATCTTGATTTTAACAGATGATAATATCCGTCAAATCCCACTATTTTTAAAAATATATTTACTTTTGCATATGCTTTAATTTTCATTAATAACCTTTGAAAGATTTTTAATATCTTCTAATTTATTACCTGCCGCTTTTAAATTCTGCTCTTTCACCTCTTCAATCAGTTCGCTTCTTAAAATAGTTTTATTTCTCGGAGCCTGGATTCCTATTTTAACCTGATTTTTATCTATTGAAACTATTACAATTTCAATATCGTCTCCTATTTTTATTCTTTCGTTTTCTTTTCTTGATATTACTAACATAATTCAATCCTGTTTAAGATATATTTTACTTCTTCGTTAATTTCAATAATAGCAAAATATTTATCATATGTCACAAAATAAATACCGTTTTTTTGAATTTTAAAATCATTTTTATTTAATTTTTTACCAAGTAACAAATTATTTATATCATTTAAATAAAAATTTTCTTCTACATTTAAATATTCAAGAGGATTTAATTTTTTTTCGCATTCATAAAAAAATTTACCCTCATTTACTCTTTCAAGATATGTTAAGCTTCCAACAGTTCCTAATTTTTCGGCAATATCATATCCTAACGTTCGGATATACGTCCCCTCACTTACACTTGCTTTAAACGTAATAAACGGATGTGAATAATTAATTAGCTCTATGTCAAAAATTTTTATTTGAATTTCTTTATCCAAAAATTCATCATTTTTCATTTTCCATTTTTCATTTTCCATTAGTTTATATGCCCTAATCCCGTTTATTTTTTTTGCTGAGTAACGGGGCGGAGACTGAAATTGCCTGCCTTTGAATGAATTTAAAACTTGTTTTATTTTCTCAATTTCTAATTTTTCAACATTTTCAATTTTTTCAATTTTTTCTATATCAAGGGTGGGGGAATAGGCTCCGAGCAATAACGAAGCAATATATGTTTTTGGAGTTTTTTTTAAAAATCTGAACAGTTTGGTATACTGACCCGTGGCAATAATAAGGCTGCCGCATGCAAACGGGTCAAGCGTTCCGGAAAATCCCATTTTTTTAATGCCGTATTTTCTTTTTAATTGATTTAAAAATTTGTTTGAACTTATGAAACTTGGTTTTTTAGCCACAAACAACAAATTATTGCACTCACTACTCACCATTTTCACTACTTACTATTTTTTACGCTTTTTCCACAAAGTCGCTTAATATTTCCCTGACACTTCCACCAAAATCTATTTTAAGTTTTGTTTTGTTTCCCGCTTTATTTATTCCTATGATTCTTCCGGTTCCGAATACTTTATGTTTGACAAGGGTGCCGTTTTTTATTCCGCTGCTTTCTTTTAAATTTACCCTTTCTCCTTTAATCAAGCCTGCTTCAGTTAAAAATCTGCTTTTTTGGACATGGCTTCTTGAACCTCTTACATATCTGCTTTGGGTGTAAGATAATGTCAGTTTTTTTCTGGCTCTTGTGAATGCTACATAAGCAAGTCTTCTTTCTTCTTCTATATCAGCATCGCTAAGCGGGAAAAATCCTTCTTCCAAACCTATAACAAAAATATGGTCAAACTCCAATCCTTTACTTGCATGGATAGTCATTACGTTTATCATTTCATTGGTAATTTTGTCCTGGTCGCTTTCAAGGGAAAGCTCGTTTAAAAATTCTCTTATATTCAAATCTTTTTTATCCCTCATTGTTCCGTAAAATTCTTCAACATTTCTTTTTTTGTCTTCATCTTTGTAAGAATTGCTAAAATCAATAATTTCTTCCAGAATCTCAGGAATTTCATCAATATTTTGTTTTGAAAGCATTTCAAGAAAAGATGCGAAATCTTTTAATGATTTGGCTGTTTTTTTACTCAAAAATTCCAGATTGTCCTCTTTTATAAATTCAATATAGCTTTTATCGCCCTTTCTTTGTTCAATTTTAAGTATTGTGGCTTTTCCTATACCCCTTTTGGGCTTGTTTACAACTCTTTTAAAAGAGTATTCGTCATGGGAATTTACTATAAGTCTTAGATAACTTATTAAATCTTTTATTTCTTCCCTTTCATAAAATTTCATACCTCCGACAAGTTTGTAAACTATGCCGTAACTTCTAAGAGCGTCTTCAATTGAGCGTGAAAGTGCGTTAATTCTGTAAAGAACGGCTATTTCCCTTGGGCTTACCCCGTTTTCAATCAGCCTTTTTATTCTTTTCGCTATTTCTTCTCCTTCGGCTATTTCATTGTAGCTGGCAATTATTTCAACACCGTCTCCGTTTCCGTTTGCCGAAATAAGTTTTTTACCGTATCTTTGTTTATTGTAGCTTATTAAATTATTGGCTGCTTCGAGTATTTGATTGGTTGAGCGGTAATTTATCTGAAGTTTGACGACTTTTGCCCTGAAGTCTTTTTCGAAATTTAAAATATTTTTGTGGTTTGCCCCCCTGAATCCGTAAATTGACTGGTCGTCGTCTCCAACCACACAGATATTATTGTGATTAATGCAGAGTTTTTTTAATAAAAGAAGCTGTATTTCATTTGTATCCTGATATTCATCCACCATTATATACTGATATTTGTCTGAAATTTCGGAGCATAAATCTTCATTGTTATGTAAAATGTCAAAAGGTAAAAGCAGTAAATCGTCAAAATCAACCAGATTGTTTTCAAGCAGATATTTTTGATATTTATCATAAATATAAGCGAGTTTTTTATAAGTGGTGTCGTTTGCAAGCGAAAAAACCTCATCCGGATTAAGAAAGGAATTTTTATATTTACTTATTTCTTTACTGATAAAATTTGCCGGCAGATCGTTGGAGATGGATTTTATTATTTTTTTCTGGTCGTCCGTGTCTATTATTACAAAATTATTATCCCTTTTTAATAAATATATATACAGTCTTAAAAACATCAGTCCGAATTTATGAAAAGTTACGAGCAGCGGAGGATGTGCTATGTTTTCTCCGACCATGTTTAAAGCCCTCTCTCTCATTTCCGCGGCGGCTTTGTTTGTAAAAGTGAGTGTGAGTGTGTTTGCGGGGTCTATTCCCAAAGAGAGCAGATAAGCAAGGCGCGTTGTAAGCGTTTTTGTTTTTCCGCTTCCGGCACCCGCAAGTATCAGTAATGCCCCGTCGATATGTGTTGCGGCTTTTTTCTGTTCTTCGTTTAATTCTTCTAAAAAATACAAAATTTGCCTTTTTTTATTAATTATAACAAATTTTTATAAAAAAATAAAAAATTAATTTATAATTTAATTTTTATTATGTTATAATTTTTTATTATATTTAAAGGAAAAGTATGAGCATTAAATATTTGGACAAAATATATACTTTTTTGGTTATTTACAAAGAGTCTTCGTTTTCAAAAGCAAGCAGGGTTTTGGGGATTTCCCAGCCGGCGGTTACACAGCAGATAAGAATTTTGGAAGATTTTTTGGGTGTGAGTCTTTTTGAAAGAAAAAAAACGGGTGTTCTGCTTACAAAAGAAGGTCAGGAATTTTTAAAATATGCCAGAGATTTTGAAAAATTTTTAAATAATTTTGAAAATAAAATTAAAGAATTCAAAAAAATGGATACACCTTTTTTGATAGGCGCATCCCCTACTGTCGGTAATTATAATCTGCCTGAGTGTATTAAATATTTTCAGTCTTTAATAAACAAAGATATTAATCTGATTATTAAAAGCAATAATGAATTATTGGAAGATGTGGAAAAAAAAGCTCTGGATTTGGCGTTTGTTACCAAAAAAAATAAAAACTCTCTTTTTTATGAAGAATGGATAGAAGACGAACTGGTTGTTTTTTCCAATAAACCGCTTCCTCCCAAAATAAGTATTGATGAACTTAAAAAATATAAAATGATATGCAGGGAGCCCAATTCCTCCACAAGGGAGTTTGTGAAAAAAATGTTTGAAGCTAAGGAATTTGAGTGCGATACGTTAAATATTATAAGCGTTGTTCATAATTCCACAGCTTTAAAATACACGGTTTTAAATTCATCCGAGCAGGTAGTTTCCATTATTTCGAAATCGGTTATCAAAGGGGAGCTTAAAAATAAAAAACTGTTTGCCTCAAAAATAAAAGATATGAATCTAAAAAGAAAAACATATGTTGCATACAGGGAAAAAGCAAAAGAAATAGAAGCTATTTTAAATTTTATTCATCAATAAATTTTTTATTTCTCGGATTCATTGCAAACGGATTTTTCGGCTTTTGCGGTTTTGGAAGCGTGGCGGCAATATTTATAAAAAGAGGGTTTTCCCCTTCGGTTATTTGAATAATATTTTCAACAGGAACGCTTACAACACTTCCGAAATTCTCTTCTCCAAATCCGGCTTCGAAAATTAATTTTTCATTTTCGATATATGAACTTTCGAGTGTATAATTTGCCAAAGTAAATATTATTACCTCTTTAAATGCACTTGAGATATATTCCGGAAGAGCAGGATTAAAGTTTATGCCGTTTAAAGAGCATAAGATATTAAAAGGTCTGTTTATTTCAAGCAAAAGAGATAAAATTTCTTTTGCATGTTTTGTTTTTAAATTTCTAAATTCCCGTGCTTCAATTATCATCTATAAGCCTTTCAAATTCGTTTAACATCTCTTTTACAAATTCAATTCCGCTTTGCCAGAAACTTTCATCTTCTATATTCAGATCAAACATTTCCAGCTGTTTTTTCGGAGGTATGCTTCCTCCCTGTGAGAGGAATTTAATATATTTTTCTTCAAAATTATTAAATCCGTCTTTATATAATTTAAACAGTGTAAGAACAAGCAGCTGGGCGTAAGAATAAGCATAGCAGTAAAACGGGGAATGAATAAAATGAGGGATATAACTCCACCAGATTTCATAATTTTTGGTAAGTGTTACGCTCTCTTTAAACATTTTTTTATTTTCTTCCATCCATAATTTATTATATTCTTCTTCGGATAATTCATCGGCTTCATGTACTTTTCTTTCGAAATTTGTAAATACAATCTGTCTAAAAAGTGTGGCAAAAATGTCTTCGAGTTTACCTGCATAAACCCCGATTAATTCTTCTTTAGTGAGGGAATTTTTAATTTTTTCAAATAAAAGCATTTCAGAAAAGATGCTTGCAGTCTCCGCCGTTGTAAGGGGTGTGTCCTGATTGATATATCCTGCTTCCCTTGCCAAATACTGATGAATTGCATGGCCTAATTCGTGAGCAAGCGTAAATACATCCCTTCTTTGGGAAGTGAAATTAAGAAGTACATACGGATGCGCTTTTGGTGTGGCCGAGTGGGAAAACGCACCTCCTCTTTTGCCTTCTTTTGGATATACGTCAATCCATTTTTCTTCGAACGCTTTTTTGGCAATTTCATAAAAAGTGTCCGAAAAATCTTTGAAACTCTCAAGCACCAAATTTTTGGCTTCATCAAAAGTAATTTCTTTTTCTTTTATATTCAAAGGGGCGTATCTGTCATAATCGTAAAGTTTATCTAAACCGAGGAGCTGTTTTTTAATACTATAATATTTTTCCACAATCCATGTGTTTTCATTAACCGTATTAACCAAAGCGTCAACACTTTTTTTAGAAACTCTGTTACTTAAATGTCTCGGAGCTTCGATGTTTTCATATCCCCTGATTTCCACATATTCTATTTTCCAGTCTTTTTTTATCTGATTGTAAATATAGGCTAAAATATGCTGATGGGGTTTGAGTCCGAGTGTAAGGGCGATTTGTGCCTTTTTTCTTTCATTTCTCTCAGGTGAATAGAGTTTGCTTAATATTTCTTCTTCGCTCAGATATTTGCCGTCAAAAAAGAATTTAAGTTTGCTTAAATGCTCATCAAATAGCCTGGAAAACGCCGAAGAGCTTGTCAAATCTTTTTTCATTAATATTTTTTCTTCTTTTTCACTTAGTTTATAATAACTTTCTTCTTGCAAATGAATTAAATAATATTTGTAAATTCCCGAATTATCAATAAATTTTTGCTGTTTATCAATAGGGAGATGAATAAATTCAAGCTCAAAAAAAACCAGATGTTCCTGTGCTTTTGTGGCAATTTCCTGAAATTTTGATAAAAAACTCCCTTTACTTGTATCGGTTGCAAATATAAGATATATATAAGTTAAACTTCTTCCTATATTTTCCAGAATATCTTCGTATTCCTTTAAGACCTCAATAAATTCATCGGCGGATAATGTATAAAGTCTGTTTTTATATTTTTTTTCAAAATCCGCCGCCCTGAAAGAAGCCTCTTTTAAAAATTCTTCGGCTTCGGGTATTGAATTAAATAGTGCACTTAAATCCCAGTTCATTTTTATCCTTTTTTATCTAATTATATCAAATTCATTTATTTCCTTAAATCCCAAAATTGCATTAATCATTGCCATCTTTTTAAAATAAGGCAAATCGTAAATATGAATATTTTCTTTTTTTATTAATCCTTTTTCAAGCAGCTCCTGCCTTTTTGTGCCTTTTAGTAAAGGATATTTCGGTGTTATCCATTCACTTCCCGTAAAAAATGCCAGGTTGGAAATGGTGGTATCGGTTATAAGGGAGTTTTTTACTAAAATAAACTCATCAAAATCAATGGAAGATGTAGAGTGGAGAATGGAAAATGCTTTTCTGTTTTTATATTTAAAAGGATAATTAAAACCAATTTCTACAATTTTAAATTTTCTAAAGTTTCTTTTTTTAAACGGAAAAACTTCAATATTTCTTATTCCATCATATGAATATGTTATTCTTACTCTTGCGTTGGTTAATTTATCAAAATTTAACTTTTCACTTTTCACTTTTAACGTTTCACTTTTAAAAAAATGTTTAATCGTTTTTTCCATTCTTTTTAAATGATAATCTAAATTTTGAATTTTTCCGTTTTTAACTAAAACTGTTTCAATAAATTCCATTTTTTCTCCATTGATTAAAATTTATACAAAAAATTTTTTCACTTTAAATTTTATTTAAAGTATAATACTAAAAACAAAAAAGGAGAGCAAATGGAAAACGCAAAAAAATTTTTAACTGAATGCAAAGAAAAAGAGATAGAATTTATCGATTTCAGATTTACAGACATAAAAGGGATTTTGCATCATGTGGCTTATGATATAGACAGCATTGATGCTGAAGTGTTGACACACGGTATTCCTTTTGACGGAAGTTCAATTCCGGCATGGCAGCCTATTAACAATTCAGATATGATTTTAAAACCGGATTTTGAAATAGGAACACATTTTGTGGACCCTTTCACAGCTGACCCTACAATGGTTGTTTTTTGTGATGTTTTAAATACAGACGGGACTCCATATGAAAAATGTCCTAGAAGCATTGCAAAAAACGCATTAAAATATATGGAAGAGCAGGGTATTGCGGATGCGGCCTATTTCGGTCCTGAAAATGAATTTTTTGTGTTTGATAACGTAATTATCAGAGATGAAATCAACTCCCAGTGCTACGAAGTTGATTCAAGCGAAGGTGTATGGAATGATTATGCAGATTTTGGAGATGAACTAAATATCGGTCACAGACCAAGAACAAAAGGCGGATACTTTCCGGTGCCACCGGTTGATTCTATGATGGATTTAAGAGCTGAAATGGTAAAAGTTTTAAAAGAAGTAGGACTTGAAACATTTGTTGTTCACCATGAAGTCGGACAGGCTCAGGGAGAAATAGGTGTTAAATTCGGAACATTGGTAGAAGCTGGGGACAATGTACAAAAACTTAAATATGTTGTAAAAATGGTTGCCCATTTAAACGGAAAAACAGCCACATTTATGCCAAAACCTTTATACGGGGATAACGGTAACGGAATGCATACGCACCAGTCTTTATGGAAAAACGGTAAAAATCTTTTCTATGACGCCAACGGATATGCACATTTAAGCGATGTGGCTAAAAAATATATAGCGGGTGTGTTTGAACATGCGAATGCGGTTGCTGCGTTTACAAATGCATCTATGAATTCATACAAAAGACTTCAGCCTGGATTTGAAGCGCCTAATATTTTGGCTTTCAGTGCAAAAAACAGAAGTGCAAGCTGTAGAATTCCGTGGGGTGCAGGTGAAAAATCTGTAAGAACAGAATTCAGATTCCCTGACAGTACCTCAAACCCTTATTTGGCATTTACTGTAATGATGTTGGCCGGACTTGACGGAATCAAAAATAATCTTGAAATTTATGATGCGGCAAAAGAGCCTTTAAATGAAGATTTGTTTGAACTTAGTCTTGATGAAATCAAAGAAAGGGGAATAAGAACACTTCCAGCGACTTTAAGAGAAGCTATTTATGCCGTTGAAGACGAGCTTAAAAATCCCGATAGCTTTTTAAAAGCAAAACTAAAAGACGGAACACAGGTATTCAGCGACGAATTTATAAAAACATATATTGATTACAAATACGAAACAGAAATTATTCCAATTGAGGGAAGACCGCATCCGTATGAATTTATAACTTCATACTCTTGCTAATTTTCTCCTTTTTTTCTTTTTTTAAAGCGGAATGTAAACTTTATTAATCATCTCTTCATATTCTTGTTTTATATTGCTGTCTATTGTTATTCCGCCGCCGCTTTTATATATATAGTGAGTAGTGAGTAGTGAATAGTGAGTGGTGAGTGGTGAGTGGTGAGTAGTGAGTGGTGAATTGGGTTTTTCAATATAACGAATTATTACGGCGCTCTCAAGAAATGTTTTTTCATCAGTAATCCCAAAAATTCCGGTATAAAAACCTCTTTCGTAACCTTCAATCCTTTTTATAATTTCAACGGTTTTTTTCTTTGGTGTGCCGCTTATACTGCCGGCAGGAAGTATTTTTAAAATCATTTCAAGCCAGTTTTTCTGCCAGTTATTTAATGTCGCTTCGATTTCGCTGCTAACCTGTAAAAGTTCTTTATCTCCTGCTTTTATTTTGTCAATAAATCTGAATTTATTTACTTTTATATTTTTTCCAATAATACCTAAATCATTTCTTAATAAATCTACAACCATGGTATGTTCGGCCATCTCTTTTTCATTATTTAATATAAGTTTTTTTGCCTGTGGAATATGGGCTTCAATTGTACCTTTCATAGGGTATGTATATATTTTGTTATTTTTTATTTTTATAAATCTTTCAGGAGAAAAACATACAAATTTATTTTTAAAATATAATTTAAAAGGGGCTTTTGCCCAGTAAAATATGCTTAATAAATCCCAGTTTGTCTGAATTTTTGTAGGAAATGTAAGGTTTAAAAGATATGTGTTTCCGTTTTTAATTTCTTCAATTACTTCATTGAAAGCTTTTTTGTATCTATCAAAACTTATCGGATATTTTTTAAAAATAAGTTCTTTTTTTACCGGTTTTTTAGGGAGAAGTTTAAATGGAGGAAAAGTAAAATAGATATTGTCTAAATTTTTAACTTCATCAATAAAAATATTTCCGTTAAAATCTATTAAAAAAAATTTCATTTACCTATCACTTATTTAACTTAATAAATATTTAAGTATTCCCATTCTCACCGCAACACCGTTTTTTACCTGCTCAAGCACCAAACATCTTTTATCTCTCAACACTTCATCATCAATATCTATGTTTCTGTGAACAGGCCCCGGGTGCATTATAAAGATATTTTTATCTTTAATTAATTTTTTGGTAATTTTAAAATTCTGGGCGTAATCTTCAAGTGAAGCAAATGTGGCGTTTTGGTGTCTTTCAGTCTGGGTTCTAAGACTGATTATCGCATCACTGATTTCAATTGCCTTTTTTAAATTATACGTGGTCTTTAAATGTGTTTTTGGTAAAAACTGAGGGGGACCCACTAAAATAACATTTGCCCCAAACCTTGTAAACAGTTCAATATCGGAATTTGCAACCCTTGAATTTCTGATATCCCCTACGATTGATATTGTTTTGCCTTCAAGTGAATTCCATCTTTGAAGCAGTGTAAACAAATCAAGAAGCCCCTGGGTGGGATGCTGGTGGGCTCCGTCACCCGCATTGATAATGGAGCATTTAACATAACGTGAGAGTATTTTTGGAACGCCTGAGCGGTTGTGTCTTACCACTATTGCATCAGGCCCCATTGCATCAAGGTTTGCAGCGGTATCGTATAAAGTTTCGCCTTTTGCGGTTGAACTCCTTGCCACGTCTAAATTAACCACATCCGCTCCCAGTCTTTTAGCTGCTATTTCAAAGCTGCTTCTTGTACGGGTGGAATTTTCAAAAAAAATATTTATAATTAATTTACCTTTTAAATCGTCTCTTTTTTTTTCATCTAGGAAATTTTTCGCATATGAGAAAATTTGTAATATTTCTTGCTTTTTTAATTCTTTTGTATGGGTTAAATGTTTTGACATTTAATTCCTTTTTTGTATAATTTTACTATATCTTTAAAAAAAGGAGAAGTTATGGATTTTGGAACAGTATTTATCATAAAGTGTGTTTTAGTTTATAAAAGTTCGCCAGAAAATTAATTTTTCAGTTTTAAATATACGCGCAAGGGGGGTGGATACCCTTCTACTGTTTTGGTCTGGTCAACATTCAAAAAGTTATTTAAACTTTCGCCTTCAATCCATTCAGTTTTTCGCTGCTCTTCGGTAGTTGTGTATCTTTTCCCTAAAAATTCTATATTTTTAAATTTTGCTTTTTCTATCCAGTTATAAAGTGCTTTTAAAGTAGGTATAAAATAGACATTTTTCATTTTTGCATATCTTACGGGACTTAGGGCGATTTCTTCTTCTCCTTCAATAATAAGGGTATCCAAAATAACCTCTCCGTTTTTTTTAAGTCCTTTTTTTAGCTCTTTTAGCATTGTAATAGGGTCTGGCCTGTGGTATAAAACACCCATACAAAAAATAACATCAAATTTTTTAGAATAAAATGGAATATGTTCAACTCCAAGAAGTCTGTATTTAATATCGCTTTTTACAAATTTATTTATAAATTCAAACTGAAGGTTAAATAAAGCGCTCGGGTCGAATATTTCTATGCTTTTTGGGTTCATTTCAAGCATTCTGAGGGCATAATATCCGTTATTCCCACCGACATCCAAAATTTCTTTATTTTCTAAATCTAAAAAAGGCTTAATAATATTCCATTTTATATAGCTTTTCCATTCGGTATCTATAAAAATGTCATTTATTTTAAAAGGTCCTTTTCTCCAGGGTTTTAGCATTTTTGCAATTTCTAAAATTTCTTTATCATCTTTTTCAGTTTCAATTTTAATTACATCATCTAATATATACTTGGAGCTTGGAACTTGAAACTTGGCTACTTTTTCATATATCGGTTTTATATTTTTCCAGTTAAACCAATTTCCCCTTTCTTTTAGTATATCTTCAATATTTAATTTATTATCCATTATACATTCTCCATTAATTGCAGTTTAGACATATTTTTTTCTTTTTCTTTTTGAAATAATAGATATTGTTATCACATGTTTTATGATAAACCCCGTATAAATCGTAATTTTCGTGACACTGTGGATAATAATTCAAAGAAACTCCCTCTTTATTTACACATCCAAGGAAAAAAAATGGTAATATAATCAATAGATATTTCATAAAAAAACCTTTTTTTAAATTATACCAAAGGATAAAAATGGAAGTGCTTAAAATATTTGAAAAAATAACAAAAATTCCCCATTGCAGCGGTAAAACAGAAAAATTAAGAGAATTTATTATTGAATATGCAAAAACACAGGGTTATTGTGTAAAAGTGGATAAAGCGGGAAATATTTTGGCTTTCAGTGAAAAACCTGTTATTTGTCTACAGTCCCATATAGATATGGTATGTGTTGGAAAAGCTCCGGATATTGAAATTGAAAGTGACGGAGAATGGATATGTGCTAAAAACTCATCACTCGGGGCTGATAACGGAATAGGTGTGGCAATTATGCTTTTTTTAGTGAAAAAATATAAAAATATCGAATATCTTTTTACTAATGACGAGGAAATAGGACTTATCGGGGCGTTTAATTTAGAACTTAAAATTAATTCCCCATATCTTCTTAATCTTGACAGTGAAGATGAAAATATTTATATAGGATGTGCCGGAGGGGTTGACGCTGTTATAAACTATCCTTTAAAGAGGGTAAAAAAGAAAGGCTTTTTAGCCGATATCAGTATAGATAATCTCCCAGGTGGTCACAGCGGGGTTGATATACACAAAAATATACCCAACGCCATTAAAGAGCTGGCTTTTGATGTAAATGAAGTTGCGGAAATTAGGGGAGGGGAAAGGAGAAACTCCATTGCCAAAAGCGCGAAGGCAAAAGAATTTTTTGAAAACAGTTACGGCAGAGAAACAGAAATTTTTGACGGGGATTATATAAAATTTTTAAAAAATCTGCCTCACGGGGTTTTGGAATATGACTTTGAATTTAATGTCGTAAATAAATCAATTAATTTAGCAACAGTTGAAAATGAAAAAATAACCCTCTCCCTGCGTGCCAATTCAAATGAAGCTTTAGATGAGGTAAAAGAATATTTAAAATCCAAAGCAGGAGGGGCTGAAATTAAATTTGAAGGAGAATATCCTGCATGGAAACCTGAAATCAGCAAGCTTGCCGAAATGCTAAAAGAACTTACAAATTTTGATTTTAAGGTTATACACGCCGGGCTTGAATGTGCCGTGCTTAAAAATAAATTTCCAGACGTTTCCATGGCATCAATAGGTCCTGTCATAGAAAATCCGCATTCAGTAAGAGAAAGGGTAAATATAAAATCAATTCAAAAAACTGTGGCTACGGTAGAAAAACTGTTACAAAAAGTTACAAAAAATTAAATAAAAATTAATAAAAAACGACCTTTTTTATCTGAAAGAGTATGATAATAATAGAAAATAAAAAAGGTTGCAAATGAATATGTATAAAATTATTTCCGGATTTTTCTTTATACTTGCCATGACCATCAATTTCGGGTTTTTTTACGGTGACCCCACTGTAATCGAGCAGCACAGCGCCTGGGAGCTCTTTTTTGCAATTATTGTAAATTTAGTCGCCACGACAATGAAACTGGGTGATAAAACACAGCTCGGTGCGGTTTTACTGGCCACAAGTCTTGTTGCCGATTTACAGCTTATACTCTCTTCCATTGTATGGGCTGTATCACTTGACAGCTGTAACCATTGTTTCTCTTTCCGGAGGGGCACTCTTAGCTAATATTGTTTCTGTTATTTTGTTTATGGCGGATACCATTAAGTCAAAAAGATAAAAATGAACAATCAGGCAATCTGGATTATTTTAAAAAAATTAAGGGCTCCTTTTCTGGTTTTACTGCTTACCTTTTCCATTTCTATAACAGGGCTTATGTTAATTCCTGCGGTGGATAATCAGGGGCATATTTATCATCTTAATTTTTTCGATGCGTTTTATTTTGTAAGTTATATGGCTACTACCATAGGATTCGGGGAAGGTCCGTATGCTTTTACATATCCTCAGAAACTGTGGGTGACTTTTTCAATATATTTAACGGTTATTGGATGGTTTTATGCAATAGGAACCATTGTGGCGCTGATTCAGGACGAATCACTTAAAAAGGCTATTAATATAGGAAAATTTATTAAACAGGTAAAATCTTTAAGGGAAGAGTTTTTTATTGTTTTGGGATATAACAGAATTACAAAAGAGATTATAAACAATTCAGATTTTAGATTTGTTGTTATAGACAAAAGTGAAGTTAAAACAGATGAACTGAATTTGGAAAATTTCAATCCGATTGTGCCTGCTATTGCCGGAGACGCTACAAATGAAATTATTTTAAAATATGCAGGAATAGAGTCAAAATACTGCAGGGGCGTTATATCTCTTTTTGAAAATGATGCAAAAAATATGCAAATAGCCACAATATGTAAACTATTAAATCCAAATGTTGATTTAATTGTAAAAGCCACTTCAAAAAGTCAGGAGAATTATTATAAATCACTTGGGATTAAATATATTAAAAATCCTTTTAAAATAATTTCAGAAAGGATTTTTCTGAATCTCACCAAACCGTATATATGGCTTTTGGAACTTTGGGCTTTCGGGCATAAATTAATGTTGGAAAAAAATGATTTTTTACCCAAAGGCAAATATCTGATTTGCGGATACGGAAGGATGGGACAGGCTTTGGAAAACGGATTAAAAAGAGCGAATATGCAGTTTGATATTTTAAAAATAGAAACAGAAGATTATGAAAAAGAAAAAGGAACGGTAATTTTCGGAGATGAAGAAGACAGAAAATTACTTGAAAAATTAGATATTAAAAATACACAGGCTATAATCGCCGCTACCAATAACGATTTATTGAATTTAACTATTATTAACAAAGCAAAAAAATTAAATCCGTCCATATATACTATTGCAAGGGAAAATTCCCTGGATGATATTACTATTTTTCAGGCTGCTAAAATTGACAGAATCTATGTTTTGGAAAAAATTACGGCCGAATATACAATTACAAATATTTCCAGGCCTTTGGTGGACTCTTTTATTAATGAAATAAGAAAAAAAGAAAACAGCTGGGCCGAGGTAATAGTTAATATGTTAAGAAACATAGCGGGGGACGACCCTCTTTATTACGAAATCACAATAAATAAAGAGAATGCATACGCCCTTATGTTAAAACTTCAAAAAAGAAAAATTACATTAGGCGATATTAGAAAATCAAGGGCAAACAGAAACGAACTTTTACATATTGTTTATCTGCTTTTGAAAAGGGGTGAGAATATTATTCTTATGCCGAGCCCCGATACGGAAATTCAGGAAAACGACAAACTGCTGATTGCTTCCGATAATGAAAATCTGGAAGATTTTGAATATATCATAAATAATATTTATGAGCTTGAATACGTTCTTGGAGAATAAAATTAAAAAAAGGAGAAAAAATGGCAACTAAACTTTTTCAGGGGGTAAAAGAATTTAAAAAAGAGGATTTTGAATCCCATAAAAAACTTTTTAATGAATTAAAAAAAGGCCAGAATCCCCATACTTTTTTTGTCGGGTGCAGCGACAGCAGGGTGGTGCCAAACGTTATAACAAAAGCACTTCCGGGGGAACTTTTTGTAGTAAGAAATATTGCAAATGTTATTCCGCCGTATCAGGCCAGCGAAGAAGCCGCTTATAAATGCACGGCAAGTGCTCTTGAATATGCGGTAGAGTATTTGGAAGTCAGAAATATTGTGATTTGCGGGCACAGCAACTGCGGTGGGTTAAAGGCTCTATTTTATGATGAAAAAAAATTAAACAAGCTTCCTATTGTTAAAAAATGGCTGAGTCTGCTTGATGATGTGAAAAAAAGTGTGGAACATATTGAAGATACTGCTTTTAGGGAATGGGAAATAGAGCATTTGAATATTTTAAAACAGATAGACAATTTAACAACCTATCCGTTTGTGGAAAAGAGATATAAACAGGGAAAACTTAATATATTGGGATGGTATTATATAATTGAGACAGGTGAAGTTTATAATTATAATTTTAAAAAAGAAGAATTTGAGCCCATAGTTTAAGGATTTTTTCTGAAATAATTATATATCCCTATTGCGATTCCTTTTGCAAGATACTGTTCATAAGTAGGATCAAAAAGTCTTTTGGCTTCCAAAGGGTTTGTTAAAAAACCTGTCTCTATGAGAATAGCAGGCATTTGGGTTCCGACCAACACCCAAAATGGGGCCGGCCTCACACCTCTGTCTATAACGTCTTTGTATTTTTTTCTTAATGAATATAAAACCCCCGCCTGAACGTCTATGGCAAACTTTTGAGACGCTATTATTCTGTCATGATTTAAAAACCCCAAAATTACATTTTGGTCAAGATAATTAAGACCTTTAACCCCTTTGTTTTCTATTTTTGCCACCGCAATGGAACGTTTGTCGCGGGTAGGGGAGAGAAAATACGTTGTCACCCCTTTTGTACTTAAAGAATGATCGGGCGTAATATTACAATGAATGGAAATAAACAAATCCGCGTGATGGGTATTTGCAAAATGTGTTCTTTCTCTTAAGGGTATAAAATAATCTCCGTGTCTGGTCAGATATACAATATAACCCATTTTTTTTAAATCGTTATATAAATATTTTGCTATTTTCAAAACCGCTATTTTTTCCATTCTGTGACCTATTCCTATTCCCCCGCTGTCTTTTCCCCCGTGTCCCGGGTCAATTACTATTATTTTTTGTCTGAATGCTTTTGGCATAACAAGTGTTTTCATTTTTTGTTTTTTATTGTTCGTTAAATAGATAATTAATTTTTTATTTCCTATTTTATATTTGATTTTTTTTGAATAAATAACCACTCTTACTGTAGTTTTATTAAACTGCGCCGTTTTTATTTTGATATTTTTTATTTTTTTTGAAAAAGGTTTTGAAATAACAGCATTTGGAATATCGAAAACATTAATATATTTTTTTAAAATAAAATGTTTTACCTTATTGGCCGGTAAAGTAATTATAAACGGATTTGACGATATAATTTTTATATAATTTTTTTTTGGTCTGTTATTCGGTGTAATATGTTCTTTTTTTGATTTTTTTATCACTTTTGGTTTTTGGTGGAGTCTTTTATATTTGTTTTCATATTCTTTTACGTCAAAATTCAGATATTTTCCGCATTCAATCAAGTTTTTAAGGGCTTTTATTTCCTGTTTTTTATTATTGTCAAGTATAGAGGAAATATAAAGCCGCTGATATTTGTAATAATCTTTGTATGCGTTGTTTACAGAAGAGGTATTACAGGCGAAAAGAAAAGAAAAAAGAAATATCAAAATAAATTTCATTCTTGAGTGAGCTTTTTTATCAAATCTTTTACATGAATTAATTTATCGGTTTTATATGCGTAAGCACCGCTGAAAAAAAGTCCTAAATTTTCATCACCGAGGTATCCGTCCGCAAGTCTGTCTGCAATACAGTACCCCACTTTTTTTGCCTCTTCACCTCTGTGGCACGGAAAAACACAGTTTGATATACATTTAATTTTTGGCCCTTTTTGTTTTTCAACCAGTTCAATAAGTTTTGTTCTGATTCCCCTTGCCGGGTATCCGACAGGTGATTTCATTAAAACAATATCTTCTTTTTTTGCATTCAAAAGTATTTTTTTCCAGTTTTCACTTGCGTCACATTCATACGTGAGTGCAAATCTAGTCCCCATCTGAACGCCGTTTGCACCTAAATTTAAAAATTTTTCAATATCTTTTTTATCCCATATGCCCCCGGCCGCAATAATAGGAATATTCTTATCCCATTTGTCGACCTCCTCCCTAACATCCGGAACCAGATTTTCAAGCTGGTATTCTTCTTTAAAGCAGTCTTCATATTTGAATCCCTGGTGTCCTCCGCTCAGAGGCCCTTCCACAATTACCGCATCAGGGATTCTTTTATATCTTTTTTCCCATCTTTTGGCTATCAGTCTGAATGCCCTTCCAGTGGAAACTATAGGCACAAGCGCAACATCAGGGAAATCTTTTGTAAATTCCGGCATATCTGTCGGAAGCCCCGCCCCTGTTATTATTATATTGGCCCCGGCAATGCATGAATCGGTTACAACTCTTCCGTAATCGTTAATGGCATATAACACATTTGCCCCAAGCGGATTACTCCCACATATTTTTCTTGCGTTTTCAAAAATTTTAATCAGACCTTCTTTGGAATAAAAATTTTTTTCATTTAAAGGCCTTCCTTCTACCAGTTCTTTTGCATATTTTTTGTTTTCATAATATCCTGTACCGACAGTGCTTATAACCCCAAGAGCGCCTTCTTTGCTTACATTTCCGGCAAGTTTGTCCCAGCTGATACCAAGTCCCATACCGCCTTGGATAATAGGATGTTTTATTTCCCATTTACCTATTTTAAAAGGCTTTAATTTCATTTGATTCTCACTTTTGCAAATTTTCTTTTTCCTATCTGAAGTATAAATTCCCCGTTTTGTAAATTTATATTGTCATTTATTTTTTCAGAATTTACTCTGACTCCGCCGCCTTTTATATGTCTTCTCGCCTCACTTTTTGAAGAGGCCAGTTTTGTTTGTGTAAGTGCACCGACCACATCAGTAGGATCTAATTCAAATGTCGGTATGTCTTCGGGAATTTCACCTTTTTTGTGAACTTTGTCAAAATGCTCTTTTGCCTTGGTTCCGGCTCCGTTTCCGTGAAATCTGTCAACTATTTCAATTGCAAGCATTTCTTTAATTTCTTTTGGGTTTCTTCCGTTTTTTACTTCGTTTTTTAAGTTTTCAATTTCTTCAATTGATTTGTTGCTTAACAGCTCATACCAATCCCACATCAACTCATCGCTTATTGAAAGAACTTTTGCAAAAATTGTATTTGCATCTTCGGTTATTCCTATATAATTTCCAAGAGATTTACTCATTTTATTAATTCCGTCAAGTCCTACCAAAAGAGGCATCATTATTACGCTTTGCTCTTTGCCTACATTGTATACTTTTTGAAGCCCTCTTCCCATAAGAAGGTTGAATTTCTGGTCTGTCCCGCCTATTTCAATATCGCTTTTAAGTGCAACGCTGTCATATCCCTGGAGCAGTGGATAAATAAATTCGCTTATGGCGATAGGGGCATTGTTTTTAAATCTTTTTTCAAAATCATCACGCTCAAGCATTCTTGCGACCGTGTATGTTGTGGTAAGTTCGACTAATCCTTTTGCACCGAGTCCGTTGAGCCAAACTGAGTTAAAAACAACTTTGGTTTTGTCTTTATCCAAGATTTTAAATACCTGTTCTTTGTATGTTTCGGCATTTTTTTTAACCTCTTCGGGTGTCAGCATTTTTCTTGTTTTGTTTTTTCCGCTCGGGTCTCCTATCTGGGCTGTAAAATCACCAATTAAAAATTGAACGATAGCGCCGTAATTTTGAAAAACCCTCAGTTTTTGCAGGAGTACCGTGTGTCCAAGATGCAAATCCGGGGCAGTCGGGTCAAATCCGGCTTTTATGGTGTAATTTTCACCTTTTTCAAAATAGTTTTTAAGATGTTCTTTTATTCTTTCAAGTCCTATTATTTCGTCACTTCCTCTTTGTATTTCTTTTATGGCGTTTTCCACTTTTTTATCAATATTCATTATTTAATCTCTCCTTTTTTCACTTTGCATTTGTCATCATGGCCGCTCACCACCCCGCCGCTTTGCAATCGGCCGGGCAGACTTTCACCATTTTAATTATTTATTATAGGCATCCTTTTTTGAAACAAATTCTATTATATTGTAATATTTGCTTAATTTTTCTTTTATTGTATCAAAATTTTTTTCGTCAAACACTATTTCGACTTTACAGTTATTTGATTCATTTCCAAGATGGATGGAATGAATAAATATCCCGAAACTTGTTAAAAAATTTATAAATTTTGCAAGTTCCCCTTTTTTATTTTGTAAATTTACAACCAAAATATATCTGTTTTGTTCTTTTTGTATCCATTCCGTAAAAACGGCTTTATCCAATTTTTTTTCGGCATTATTACAAAATCTGTGATGAATTTCAACTTCTTTTCTGTTAAGCAGGCCTAAAATTTTATCACCGTATTTCGGATGGCAGCAGTAATTAAAAGAAATTTCGTTTATATGTTTATTTGAAAGAATACGTATATTGCCTAAAATATATTCTTTTAATGTAATATTTTTGAAATAAAGCATATTTCTTTTTCTTATTGTTTTATATATTTTTTTACTTACGTCTTTTAAAAAACTTTCGTCATCTACAATTTTTCCTATATTTTCGCATAAGCCGTTTGTTTTTATCAAAGTCCTTATTTTAATAGTATCTAAATCAAATATGCCTTTTAGCATGGCAATGGCAAGCTTTCTGTCTATCTCTTTTTCTTTGGCATTGCAAAGTCTTTTTTGTTCGTATTTTGCCTTGCTTGTTTTAAGCGAATTTATCCAGCTGCATCTTGGAATCGGGTTATCGGCTGTTTTAATATTTACAATGTCGCCGGTTTTAAGCTCTGTTAACAGAGAAACCCTTTTTTTATTTATATAGGCTTCAAGAGCCCTGTTGCCTATATCCGTGTGTACGGCATACGCAAAATCAAGTGCCGTGGCCCCCCTTGGAAGGGTAAATGTGTCAAATTTCGGGGAATAAACAACAATGTCTTCACTGAATAAATCGTTTTTTGCGAGTTCGTAAAAATCTTCTATGTTTTCGTTGAATTTCAAATTTTCAAGCCATTTTACATTCGGCAAATCGGTGTTCAGTTTATACTTCCAGTGTGCCGCAATTCCAAATTCCGCTTTTTTGTCCATTTTTTGGGTTCTGATTTGAACTTCTATTATTGATGTGCCGTCATATACGGTGGTATGAAGGGTTTGGTATCCGTTTTCTTTTGGAATTGCTATATAATCTTTGAATCTTGAAATTAAAGGTCTGAAATTAAGATGGATAATTCCGAGTGTCTCATAGCATTCAATAGGCTCTTTTACAATAACCCTCACAGCCAGTAAATCAAGAACTTCTTCAATGGAAATGCCTTTTCTCTGCATTTTTAAAAATATTGAATAATAATGCTTTATTCTGCTTTTAATTTCGAAATCCGTTTTTAAAAACCCTTTTTTATACATTAATTCTCTAATTTTAAATGTAAAAGAGTTAAGTTTTTCGTGAAACTCTTCTTTGTGTTTTTTTATATATTCGTCTATTTTATTATATTCTTCGGGTAGTAAATATTTAAAAGACAAATCCTCTATGAGGTTTTTAATAGTGGCAATTCCGAGTCTGTGGGCAATCGGAGCGTAAACCACGAGTGTTTCTTCTGCTATTCTTTTTTGTTTATGGTGTGGCAGGGCCGAGAGGGTGAGCATATTATGAAGCCTGTCGCAGAGTTTGATAATCAGAACCCTGATATCGTTAACAGAAGTTAAAATCATTTTTCTAAATGTCAGGGCCGATTTTGCAAGTTTTTCGTTTGAAGTGGAAGGGGCAAGGGAGTTTCCCCTGATTTCAACTATTTTGGTTAATCCTTCCACAAGTTTAGCAATTTCGTTACCGAATTCATCTTTTATATAATAAATGGTATAATCTGTATCTTCTACAACGTCATGTAAAATCGCAGCGATAATAGGCACTTCTTCATTTATAAAGTAAGCAACCAAAGTAGCCACCAGTATAGGGTGTACAACATAATCCTCACCGCTTTTTCTTTTCTGCCCTGAATGTGCACTCAAAGCAAAATCCAAGGCTTTTCTTATTAGCGGTGTGTCATTTTTTGATAATAAAAGTTTTTTTGCTCTGTTTACATCTTTTATATTTTTTGCATTTTCAACAAGGTTTAAAAAATCTTCTTTCAAATTTCTTTAACCTTTAAAGCACCTTTGGCTATTTCAAGTATGGCTATTTCTGTGTATTGCATATTTTTTTTAGGCAAATCTACAAGCGGTTTTGCACCGTTTATCAGTTCTTTAACCCTTTTTGCAATTGCCTGCGATAATAAAAATCTGTCATAATTTACTTTCTCAAGCGCCTCGGCGTTTATTTTTTCTATTCTCATTTTTTTCTCCTTTTACTGTTTTACTATAGAATATTTTGCGTCATTATCATGTTTTAAAATCTTTAAGAGATTTCCTTTTTTAAACATATCGCATACGATAACAGGAAGGGAGTTTTCCCTTGCAAGGGCGATTGCCGTATCGTCCATTACCCTGATGTTTTCTTTTAGGGCATCTTCGTAATTTATCTCTTTTAAAAGTATAGCATCGGAAAATTTATTGGGGTCTTTATCGTAAATGCCGTCAACTTTTGTGGCTTTTATAATTGCACTTGCCCCTATTTCACTTGCCCTTAAAACTCCGGCCGTGTCTGTGGTGAAAAAAGGGTTTCCAGTACCTGCGGCAAAAATTACCACTCTTCCTTTTTCAAGGTGTCTGATAGCGCGTCTTACTATGAAATTTTCTGCAATTTCCTCCATTTTAATGGCACTTTGAACCCTGACTTCAAGTCCGTTGTTTTCAAGGGCTTCTTGCATTGCAACAGCATTAATTACAGTGGCAAGCATACCCATATAATCGCCGGATGTTCTTCTTATAATACCGTCTTTTGCCGCACTTACCCCTCGTATAAAATTACCTCCGCCTATAACAATGGCAACCTCAAAACCTTCGTTTATTACGCTTTTTATTTCATCTGCAAGATATTTTAGTATTTTTGTGTTTATACCAAAGCCGTCAACTCCAGCCAATGCTTCACCGGAAAATTTAATCAATATTCTTTTTATTATTCTTTTCATCGGGGGCCTTTTTAAAAGTGTATTTTATCATAATTTTACATTTTTTTATCTTAAATTTATAACTTGCAGCGGATTAATAGCCCTGTCTTTGTATGTGACTTCAAATTCAAGTGAATTTTTGACCCTTGCTATGACTTCGCCTTTTTTCACATAACTCCCTTTTTTTATAAGCGGGGATATTTTTGTTAAATTTGCGTAAATACTGAATAAATTTCCTTTGTGTTTAATAAAAATTATTTTTTTGTCGCCGTCTTTCCCTACATATATCACTTTACCCGGGAAAATAGTCCTTACAAGGGAATTTGGCTGTGTTTTTATGGTTATTGAATCGTTGTAAATTTTTATTTTGTAAATAGGGTCTATGTATGAACCGAATTTCTTAATTATTCTGCCTTTTACAGGGGGGATTGTTTTAGGGCCTCTATATCTTGTAAGTTTTGGTCTGAAATAGGCACTTCCAACTTTTTTAACGTTTAAAGGTTTTGAAATTTCAATATTGGTGTTTAGCGGTATTTTTTCAGGTATAATTCTCGTTTTTTTTATAATTTTGAGTTCGGCCAGTTTTTTTTGTAAAAATTTTTGTTTTTTAAACATATTCTGGAGTTTTGTCCAATACAATTTTTTTTGTTTTTTCAAAGAGAAAAGAATTTTTAACTGTGTTTTTTTTAAAACAAGCAGTTTTTGCTTTTTCTGCTCTAGCTCTTTTTTCTTTGCCGAAATGTCACTGATTTGTTGATTAATCATATTGATGTTTTTTTGGATGTCTCTGTTTTCTTTTATTAAGTTATTAATTTTTTTTGAATATTTTTTCAGAATTTTTAACGTAAGCGAAGTGTAAATCAAATCGTTTAGCGTATTTATTTTTTTTGAATCTATATAATAATTCTGGCTTATAAAAGAGGTTATTTCGTTATTTATATTTTTCTGTTTTTCCAACAGCCCTTTTTTCAGGTCATTAAGTTCATTTAAAGTTTTGGAGGAATTTTTAAGGGAATTTTGCAAAGTTCCTATCTGTATGTTTAAAGAAGATATTTTTTTATTTATATTATTTAGTTTTTTTTGTGTGTTTATAATAGCCTTTGCGAGTGAATCCAGTTTGAGATTCATTTTTTTTATTGTGTATTTTGTATGGTTAAGGGCTTTTTTGGTCTGGCTCAGATTTGTTGCCTGTAAAAATATAAAAAGAAAAATTAATAAAAATCTCATTTTTTCCTTCCGATAATTACTATGATGGATGATAAAACTGAAATTAATAAAGACACTGCAAACAGCTTTAATAAAATATCTGTAAAACCAATATTGTAATTTATGGACAAATCTTTTATTATTTCATTAAAAAGTGCCGAATTTGTGAAATAATAAATTATTCCGGCACTTATTAAAAATGAAATAAACGAATCTACAAAAGCTATTTTAAAAAGCGCCGCACCTTTAAACCAAAATGGAGCACCGAAAAGCTCCATTATATACATTCTCTCACTGTGCTCGAATTTCCATACTTCAAGCTGCTTGATAATAAGCAAAAATCCCAAAATACCGACTATTATCAAAAAAACATTTGAAACAATTTTTAACAAAAAAAGAAGATTGTATATTTTTGTCTGAGTGGAACGGTATGTCAGCACTCTTTTTATAAACGGCTGACGGGATAAATAATTTTCAATTTCCTCAAGCCTTTTAGGGCTTGGAAGCGTTTTTAGTTTCAGAGAATAAAAATACGGGAATTTAATGCTGTCAAAATCTATGTTTGTAAAATTTTTTTTAAGTTTTTGAATATAGGAGTTTATATTTATAGGCTCTATTTTCTCAATTTCTTTTATTTTTAAGGACTCGACGGGACTGTCGGTTACTATTGCAATGGAATAATTATTTACTATGCTTTTTTGGTATTTTTTTAAAATTTCGGAAAATGTCACATAAAAAAATATACTCAGCAGTATTGAAATTAAAGCTAAAATCAGGCTTATATGGCTTTTAAGAGAGTTCATAAACGTTTCCTTTTTCCAGATGGATATGTTTATATTCTATATTGAATGTCTGGGGAAGCGAATGGGATGCTATTATAACGGTAATTCCCAGTTTGTTTGCCATTATGAAAAGTTCCATTACTAAATTTGCCGAATATTCATCAAGTCCAGAGATAGGCTCATCCGCCAGAATCATAACAGGCTCGTGTATTATCGCCCTTGCAATTGCCGCACGCTGTTGTTCACCTCCGCTGAGTTCAAGCGGATATCTGTCGGCTTTGTGGGAGAGTTTTACTTTCGAGAGCAGATGCATGGCTTTCTCTTCTGCGTCTTCTTTTGAAAAACCGGCTATCAAAAGGGGCAGGGAGACATTTTTTAGGATGTTCCATTCCGGTATTAATCTGAAATCCTGAAAAACAACACCCAGATATCTTCTGAGCTGGGAGAGTTTTGATTTTCTTATTTTATGAAGCTCAAACCCCCCTATGTTTAAAAAACCGGATTCAGGCTTAATTTCCCCGTACATTGATTTAATTAAAGTACTTTTTCCGCTTCCGCTGACCCCCGTTAAAAATACAAACTCCCCACTTCTTATTGAAAATTCGGCGTTTTTTATAACAATTTCGTTTTTATATCCGAGAGTAAGATTTTTTGCAAGAACAAGTTTACCCATGAAACAGCCTTTTTAATTTTAAATGTGCGATATAATTGTCTTTTATGGGGGCGGGAAGTTTAAAATACTCAGGTTTTGCTTTATTCAGGATATATAAATGTTCGGGTTTATTGAAATTTCCTATGGTTGCCCTCAGCAGGGATGAATTTTTATCTATTTTAAATTCTTTTTCTATATGAATAACTGTATTATTGTATATTTTTGGGGTAAAATCGATATTTCTGAGTTTTTTTTCGAAACTGAAATCAAAATTTTCGTTGAGCTTCGGGGAATTTTCCAAAGAATACATATAAATATCATAAATATTTTTTCCCTGTTTAATCCACCTTTCTTCATATTTGCTTGATACGAAATAAGGTATGTTTTTTTTAACTTTCAGTTCGGTTTTTTCAAAATTTAAAAATTCGTTTAAAGAATAGTTAAAATAATTTTCGCTGTCTGTTCTCAGATGTAAAAATCCATGCGGTTTTAGGGTTCTTACAGATTCGTTTATAAAATTTTTGTTTATTACGCGTCTAAGGGGTTTTTTGTCCCATGGAACAGGAAAATGGACATATATTGATTCAAGGGTGTTTGAAGGGATTTTACTTAGGATTATTCTTGCGTCGTGGTTTAAAATTTTCACATTTTGTATATTTTCCAACGTCAGTCTTTTTAAAACCTGCTCGATTGAGGGTTTGTGAATTTCTATTCCGAGTATTGTTTTATCCGGGTTTTCTTTTGCTAAATAAAGCAGGTGTCTGCCGCTTCCGAACCCCACTTCCACAATATCAATACCGCTTAAATTATCTGTAATTTTTAAAAGATTAATATCTGGAAGTTTTTCTTTTATTCCTGTTATATTTTCAAAAATTATATTTGAATTATGTAATTTTACAAATGCTAAATACGCTTTTTTTATTTCTTTGATAAGAGGTCTTGTAATTTTATCGTATTTTATTAAAAAGCCGTTTTCTTTTTTTGAAATTTTTATCAAAAACTGGGCATTTTTTGTTTTTACCGCTATTAAATTTTCAGCCTGAAACAAAAATTCCGTATCACCGGTTTTTTGCGGGTATTTTATCTCTTTTAAATTATCAACTACGATATGAGGCATTAAAAAGAAACCTCCACTTTGGCAGGTTTTGAAATAAGCCCGTATTTGTCTATTGCATAAATCTGGTATGTTATTGTCTTGTTTTTATCTATTTGGGTGTCTGTAAATCTGTTGCCGTTTACAAGATATTTTTTTTCTTTTTTGTTAAGTAAATTTCCGAGTTCTTTAACTACCAGATATTTCTCCGCCCTGTTGTCGGGTGAGCTAAAAATAAATTCCACCCCGCTGTTTGTAATATTTGTCGAAACAAGCGGTTTTGCCGGTATATCCAGGGTTTGGCCCATAACTTCCGGGGTTTTGTCAAGCAGTGATTCGGTCTGATGAAGGGTTAGTGCCGTTACTTTATAATATTCCGTGTCACCGTCTTTATCTATTTTGTCTATAAAAAATGTGTTTTTTGTTTTTGCAATCGGCACAAAAATTAAAAATTTTTTCTTATATATTTTATAATATGCTGCACCTTTTACCGGTGACCATGAAAGCTGAATTTTTTTAGGTAAATCGACTGTTGCTTTTATATTCATGACTATCGGAGGTTTGGGATATGTTGAAATTATGAGCTCTTTTGAAGGAGAAGATTTTAAATCATCAAAAGTAACCGCAATAATTCTGTATTTGTAAATTTTACCGTCTTTAAGGCCTTTGTCTATATATTCCACATTATATCTCGGTTTGAGTGTCGCAATATTTTCCCATTTTCCGTTTGTATCGTTAAATCGCTGTATTATATAAGAATTCACTCTTTCATTAGGGTGTGGTCTGAATATTATTTTCACTTCCCCTTTTGTTAAAGGTCTGATTTCAAGAGGAATTACAGGAGCCACGCTCGGAAGGGTTTTTTGCTGGGTTTCCACAGCAAGGGAAGGAATTTTGTTTTTATTGAATGTGGCGATTCTGTATCTATAAAGAGTGTTTGGAGTAAGGTCGGTGTCTACATATAATGTCTGATACGGATTGTTGATAGTAATAATTTTACCCCATTTTTTAGTTTTAAAATTAAATTTCTGTAAAAAATACCCCTTTATTCCTTTTACCGCGTTCCATTTTAAAGCCATTGCGTTTCTGTCGGGATAAGCTTTGAAATTCGTAACTTTCGGTAAATTAGGATTTGATTTTGGAGCCGGTTTATTTACCGCACATCCGGTTATAATCATTAAAGATATCAGCAACAGAGCCCATTTTTTCATAATTAAATCCTTTTGGTAGGTTTTGTTTAAAATCATCAAATATTGGTGCAATTATACTAAGTTTTTTGCCGTTTGGATGAGTCAGGTATAATTCATATGCGTGAAGCATAACCCTTAAGTCCTGATTTTTTGCCCCGTATGTCATGTCTCCGAGTATATATCGTCCAATACGACTCAGGTGAACCCTTATCTGATGGGTTCTTCCTGTAAAAAGTTTTGCGGCGGTTAAATTCTCAAAAACAGGCACAAAAAGCGTTTTGGCGTTTTTACCGTTGTTTATTACAGCCATTTTTATTCTGTTTTTCGGATTTCTTCCAATCGGGGCGTCAATGCATTTTGCTTCTTTTAAAGGTGTGTTTAGAAGCATCAGATAATATCTTCCCATTGATTTGTCTTTTAACTGGGTACTTAAAAATTCGTGTGTTTTATTGTTTTTTGCTATCACCAAAGCTCCGCTTGTTTCTTTGTCGATTCTGTGGACTATTCCGAATCTCTCTTCCCCGGCTATGGTTGAAAGCGAATAATTATTTTGTTTAAGCCAGTCTACAAGAGTTGCCTCTTTTACGCTCGGTGCCGGATGGACCACAATTCCCGGAGGCTTGTTTATAACAATCAAATCATCATCTTCATAAAGAACCGGTATGTCAAAATCGGCTTTTTTTGTTTCTTTTTCCTTTAAAGGTGGGAGTGTAATTTCTATTTTGTCGTTTTGTTTTAATTTAATTCCGCCTTTTTTTGCTGTTTTTTTATTTATTTTAACCAATTCTTTTTTTATTAAACCCTCTACCTGGCTTCTTGAAACATCTAATTTTTCGCTTAAAAATTTATCAAGCCTTTCAACTTTGTCTGCTGTGAAATTTATTAATTTTTCCATTTTCAATTATATCAAAACTTGACAAAAAATATAATTTTAATTAAAATCCTGAAAAACTACATTACTACTACCATGCAAGGATATTAATGAGCAATCAGAACAATGTTACCAGTCATAACGGTAATAAACAAAGAACCCATATACCTGTTGAAGGTTATACGATTGAAGAGCTTAGAAGTATGCCGACAGAAGAACTTATAAAAATTGCAAACGGTTTGGGAGTGGAAAACCCTCAGGAATTCAAAAGACAGGATTTAATGTTCGAAATACTTAAAACACAGGTTGCAAAAGGCGGATATTTGCTTTTTACCGGAATTTTGGAAGTAATGCCCGACGGATACGGCTTTTTAAGAAGTATTGGAGGTAATTTTGAAAATTCCGTAAATGACGTGTATGTCTCCCAGACACAGATAAGAAGATTTGCTCTCAGAACCGGGGATATTGTAACAGGTCAGGTAAGACCTCCGAAAGACCAGGAAAAATATTACGCCCTTTTAAAAATAGAGGCGATTAATTATATGCCTCCGGAAGATGCAAAAAAAAGGCCTCTTTTTGACAATTTAACCCCTCTTTATCCAAACGAAAAACTAAAACTTGAATACGAGCCCACAAAACTTACAGGAAGAGTGCTTGATTTGTTTGCACCAATAGGAAAAGGGCAAAGAGGACTTATAGTGGCACCGCCCAGAAGCGGTAAAACAGTGTTTTTAAAAGAAATTGCCCACGGGATTACCAAAAATCACCCCGAAGTGATACTTATGGTGCTTTTGGTGGACGAAAGACCCGAAGAAGTTACCGATATGCAAAGAAGCGTAAAAGGGGAGGTTTTCAGCTCAACTTTTGACAAACCTGCCCAAAATCACGTAAGGGTTGCCGAGCTTGTTATAGAAAAAGCCAAAAGAATGGTGGAAATGGGAAAAGATGTTGTAATTTTACTTGATTCAATCACAAGGCTTGCAAGAGCGTATAATACGGTAACTCCTGCAAGCGGTAAGGTTTTAAGCGGGGGTGTTGATGCAAATGCCCTTCACAAACCGAAAAGATTTTTCGGGGCGGCAAGAAACATAGAAGAAGGCGGAAGTCTGACTATTATAGCAACTGCCCTTATTGATACAGGTTCAAAAATGGATGAGGTTATTTTTGAAGAATTTAAAGGAACCGGTAATATGGAAGCTGTGCTCAGCCGCAGAATTGCCGATAGAAGAATTTATCCTGCAATTGACCTGCTTAAATCAGGAACAAGAAAAGAAGAACTTTTATTGACTCCGGAAGAGCTTGCAAAAGTCTGGGCGATAAGAAACATAATAAGCGAAATGGATGAAATTGAAGCGCTTAAATTAATGTATTCAAAAATGCTTAAAACCAAAAATAATCAGGAATTTTTAAGTGTAATTAATGAATGAAATGCGGAATTTTTGACAGCGGAATAGGGGGGCTCAGCGTCGCCTCTTCCATTTTAAAGGCAAAACTTTTTGATGAGATAATATATTACGGAGATACTGCAAGGGTTCCCTACGGGAACAAAAACGAATCTACAATAATACGCTATTCCCTTGAAGCTATGGAATTTTTAAAAAATTTTAATATAGATTTTTTGATAGTGGCATGCAATACCGCAAGCGCAACAGCTGTGGAAGAGCTTAAAAAAGAGGCTTCTTTTCCGGTGGTCGGTGTGATAGAAGCCGGTGTGAAGGCTCTTGAGAATAAAAACAGAAATTCAAACATTCTGCTTATAGGCACAAAAAGAACCGTTAATTCCGGAAAATATGAAAAACTTCTTAAACAAAAAGGATTTAAAAATATAATTTCAATTGCCACGCCTCTGTTTGTGCCGTTTGTGGAAGAGGGTATAACGGAAGGTAAAATTATAAATGAAGTGTTTGAGCTTTATTTTAAAAATATCGAAAAAGAAAAAATTGATATCGTAATTTTAGGATGTACTCACTATCCTTTTTTATCAAATTCGCTTCAAAAATATTTTCCCAATGCAAAACTTATACACTCAGGTCAGGCAATAGTGGAACTATTGAAAAACGAATATAATCTTACCCCTAAAAAATCCTCTTCAATAAAACTGCTTGCAAGCGACGACCCGGACGGTCTAAGAAACAAAGCAAAAGAATGGCTTGATATAATTGAAAAATAAAAGATTTAATTAAATGATAAAGTCAAGTTTTTTACATATTCAACCAGTTCTTTTTCGTCTTTGTATCTCGCTTCATTGTTTTTTATTTCATACGGATACCATGTTACCTCGCTTAAATGAATCTTTTTAAGACGTTTTAAAAAATCTTTATTCATCCTGAAAGCGCCTGTTTCTATATTGTTTATTTTATTTAAGTTTATATTTTCGCTCAGATATTTTATAAAATTTTTGTAAATTTCTCTGAAGTTTTCTGTTTTTATAACAGGGTCTATTGCAATTTCCACATTATACCCTTTGTTAAGGGTCAAATTCAGGGCTTTTATCCTTTTTTCAAGATTCGGGGCTTTTTTTTCAAATTTTGTTATTTCATTTGGAGAAAGTGAAAATGTCAAAATAAAATTTTTTGGAGGATTATCAGGAAGTTTTGAAACATTTGCCGATTTTGTGCGGCTTTCTATCAGTAAATCGTCTCTTTTTCTTGCAAGCTCAACCCATTTTTTATGAAACGGGTATATTCCTTCAAACGCCGCCAAATCGCTTTCATAACTTATGGGGATAAATGCGTTTTTCAGTTTTTCGGCTTCTTTTATAAAATCTTCCTCGTTTACAAAAATTACAGGATAACCGCTCGGATACATCCCCCCTATATAGCAGTATTCGCAGTTATAAACGCATCCGAGAATCTGGGTGGAGTAATAAAAATTTTCATAACCTTTTGAATTGCAGAATTTGCTTCCTTTATAAAAGGAAACATTCTCTTTTACTGCCAGAATCAGTCTGTTTTGGGATTTTTGCCAGTTAAAATTTTGACGGCTTCTGTTGAAAATATCTTTATAATGTGTGATTGTTATAACTTTCGGATTGAATTTTTTGATTATATATTCTGTTATTTCATAATTTTGTGCTTTTTTTTCAAGATAAACAATCATCCGTTTCCTTAAATATATATTAATTATTTATGTTATAATAATAGCATATCATAAATTTATTTATCGATATTTTTTATTTTTATTTTGATGATGCAAAATTTATTTTTAAAGAACAAAATGAATTTGCAAAAAATGAAGAAATTAATTTTATTATATACTTTTACATTATTTAAAGAGATGGAGAACATTATGTATAAAAGAGCGGGTGAAGATTTTAATATAACAATAAAAGCGGTTGATGAAAATAATAATTCTATTAATTCTGGTACAGTTGATAATGTTAAAGGAGTTAAGGATTATAAGTTTCTTTAAATGATTTAAAAATAAATTCTAAATTTTATGTTCCTACTGATGAAGAAATACGCCAAATGAATGATATAAATAAAACAGATTTATTAATGTTTATTCCTTATAAATTTGTAACTGACGGGGAATATTTAACAATTCCAAGTAATCAGGATAATTGGGTTTATATATTGAATTTATCATAAAAAAAAAAAATAACTTAACAAAACAAATATTATAAAATTAATAAATATTACAATAAATTAAAAATATTCAATTCAGATACGGAAGAATAAAAGTAAATAGTATAGCAGGTGTGGGAAAAGAAATTAATACTACCTTTAAATATGAATATTGGGATAAAAACAAAGGTTTATTTTTATACAAGTTATTTAAATAAAACGGAGAGCAGAATATTACATTTTCAACCACTCATTCGATTCCTTACGGAGCTAAAATACATTTATCAATTGACAGCTGGTTATGGTATCATCCGTTGGCTAAACCGTATAAAGACCCAAGTTCTTCAAATCTTGACTGTTTAACACATCCTTGTATGAAAATTGATTTTTTAAATGATTCAAGTGCATGGGGAGGTGTGAGTTCCAATGTTGTGGGAAATGAATTCAATGAATCAAACAGAACCTCAAAAGTAGGTATATCTGAGAAAAATGTTTCTAAAAAAGAGGTTAAAAAATTAAACTGGTAATAAATTCCTGAACCTCTTTTTTGTTTTTTAATACCGGGAAATCTGGAAAATTTTTTTCTTTGATTTTATAAAAGGTTAAAATCTGTTTTAATTTTTCTTTTTGTGATTTTGTAAGTTTCATTTTCTTTTCCGCTTCGCTGAGCGCTGTATAAATATCTTTAAAAAAATCTTCTTTTTTAGGAAGCGTGTCCAAAATTTTTTCTATTGTAGTCAGATGGCTTTTTATTAAAGACGGTATTTCTTTTTCATCAGGTTTTTTTAACGGCGTGTCGCTTACGATTTTGTAAAGCATTATTTCCTCAACGTTTAAAAATTTGTAAGCCGCTTCGAAAAAACCGCTGCTTTCCATATCCACAAGATTATAATAATCCCCTGTTTTATCCACACATATTATTTCAGAGGAGGGTTCTGAAAAGAAATCCGGATAATATTCTTTTTGAGAACATAAATCTTTGATTTTATAAATAAAAAAACCGCGGTTTATTTCATAACAATTGCTTCCCGCAATACCGAAATTAATGCTGGGATAACGATTTTTTTGTAAAACAAGTGCTGTGGAAACAGCGGAATTTATTTTGCCGCTTCCTGTGACGGCAAGATTGATGTAACCGTTTCGAAACAAAGAGGAATCAGGCTTTAAATTGAAATGTTTTATAATCTCTTTTGCCTCTATGTAAAGAGCGGTTATGATGTTTAGCATTAAAAAACCTTTTTAAAGGAATTATATGGAAAAACTTGAAATTTTTAAAGAACTGATAATTAAAGAAAAATATTTCGAAGCACATGAAATATTAGAAGCTGAGTGGCATAAAATTAGAAAAATGGACAATGATTTAAAATGGGCTTTAAAAGGCTTAATAAACGCGGCCGTGGCGATGGAGCTTAAAAAAAGAAAAAGAGACGGATATAAGCTGGTTTGGAAAAATTTTGAAAAATATGAAAAATATTACGATTTAGATGAAAATATAAAAAAAACTGCTGAATTTGTCAGAAAATATAAGCCTTAATATTTTTCCCAGAAAAATTCTATCCATTCTTTTGTTTCATGAAAATAAAAGTCAGGTTTGAATTTTGATGCAGGTTTATAAAAAATAGCAATTGATTTAAAATTTTTTTGAGGGTATTTTTCTTTCAATTTTTTCATAACTTCCAAAAAAGTATCACCGCTGTCGCTTATATCATCCACCACTAAAATATTTTTGTAATTTTCCAAATTTGGGATATTCCAGACTTTTGGTTTTGAAAGTTTTGTTGTTTTATCGTAAGAACTTGCATTTATTGTAAAAACTTCTTTAAGATTGAAAATTTCAGCCAAATGATGAGCCAAAGTCATTCCGCCCCTGATTATTGCCACTATTGCATCCGGTTTTGGGATTTGAGAATTTTGCAAATCAATTTTCATCTCTTCATAAGAATAAAATTTCATAAACTTCCTTTTTTTAAAATTATACTATTTTTACCCTTGCATTTAAAAAAAAAAATCGATATAATTTCAATCCGTTTGGGCTCGTAGCTCAGTTGGTTAGAGCAACCGGCTCATAACCGGTTGGTCGCAGGTTCGAGTCCTGCCGAGCCCACCACCTGCCCAGGTAGCTCAGTCGGTAGAGCAAGGGACTGAAAATCCCTGTGTCGGCGGTTCGATTCCGTCCCTGGGCACCATCATTATAATGTAAAATGAAAAGTGAAAAATGTAAAATTATTATTTAATATAGTATCTGGCACTGTATATTGAATAATAAATGATTAATAATGGAAAATGAATAATATAAATAGAATTAGTGTCAATATAGTGTCCTGGTACTATAAAATCAATGAATAATTGATAATTTATTTTAGATTATTCATTATCCGTTTTCCATTCACTACTTTACCCCGTATGTGTGAATAAATTCTTTTCTTGAGACCAGATTTTCAAGTATTGCAAAAAGTATCATAAAATTAATAAAACTTGTTCCCCCGTGACTTATAAGCGGAAGAGGGACCCCTACCACGGGAGCCAGGTCCATAGTCATTGCCATATTGATAAAAGCATAGGTAAAAATCATTATTCCAACCCCTCCGTACATCACTTTTGCAAAATAATCGTCTTTTAATTTTTCCGCTTTGTCAATAAAATAAGCCACAAGTAAAAAATATAAGCCGATTACAAACAGTGCGCCCAAAAATCCGAATCTTTCAACAAGATAGGCAAAAATAAAATCGCTGCTTACAATGGGTAGGAATTTTAAATTTGCCTGCGAGGCGTTTTTTTTGCTTTTGCCTTTAAGCCCTCCGCTTCCGATGGCAATAATCGACTGTTTTACATGGTAACCGGGTTTATTTAGAAAATGTTCGATTCTTTCTTTTTGATAATCCTTCATAAAAAACTTATAATAAACAGGTGCAAATAAAATGCTGAAAATTCCAATGCCGAGCCACACTTTTTTATCTACCCCTATTATAAAAAGAACACCGAAACCTATTATTAAAGTAATAAGAGCGGTTCCCAAATCAGGCTCTTTTACAATTAAAATAAAAGGTATTATTATGTAAACGGACAGCCTTAAAAATTCTTTAAATGAATAAAGAGGCCTGGGCGGGTATTTGTAAATTAAGTATCCCAGCATAAGCAAAAGTGTTGTTTTCATAAATTCTGCGGGTTGAATTGTCGCATTTACCAGTGGTATTCTCAGCCATCTTTTGGCTCCGAGAATTTTTACGCCGAAAATATCAACGGCAATAAGCAACACTACATTCAGCCAGTATATTATCGGGATAAGCCATAAAAGTTTTCTTATCGGTATCAGATATACCGTTATGAATACAAAAACACCTATGCCTATATAAATAAGCTCTTTGTAAAAAAGTTTATGCGAAATTTCGTTTATTAAAACGAGGCTTATTATTATAAAAGGCAGTATTAAAAAAAGAAGAAAAAAATCGAATTTTTTTAAGTATTGCATGGTTTTTCGGAATATTTCTCAAACAGTATATCCATCGTTTTTTCGAGTGATTCGGAGACATGCTCTATTTCTTTGAAAATTTCTATAATTTTGTCTTTTTGGTTTATGCATGAGTGTTCAGGAATGCATTCCAAAGCTCTGTTTGTTAAAGCGTGGATTTTTTTATGCAGTGTGTCTTTAATCTGTTTATATTCAGGATAACAGCCTATTTTGTTTACAGTATCCTGCATTAGCAGCCATCTTCCAAATTCACATTCATTATCTTTTGTTAAAGGAATCTCTTTCTCTTCTATAATTGAATCATGGGTATTTAACTTATATATCAAATGTGATAATTTGGCTAAATCCATCAATAATCTCAAACTTGCCAAATCCACATATTTTTTGTTTTCAAGCGATTTGTCCCTGAATCCTTCAATCATTGCGGAAACTTCATCCACATCGTCTTTTGACTCTATTGCCATAGATGTTATTTTTTCAGAATTTGACTGAATCTCACTGGTTTCCTGCTGAAGGGTTTTGATTGTTATTGATATTTCGCTTGTCGCCTTTTGTGTTCTCTCAGCAAGTTTTCTTACTTCGTCGGCAACCACCGCAAAACCTCTTCCGTGTTCACCGGCCCTTGCAGCCTCTATTGCCGCATTGAGCGCCAGCAAGTTTGTCTGGTCGGCAATATCGGTGATTAATTCAACAATTTTTCCAATCTCTTCCGTTCTGTTATAAAGCATATTAATGGCTTCGTTTGTATGGGAAATAAAGTTAATAAGTTCATTTAATACATTTGAAAGGTTAATTGTTTTTTGAGAGGATTTATCCGCTCCTTCATAAATTTCGGTTGAAAGGGAATCTATTTTTTGCATAAATTCTTTCAGTTTTTCATCAAGAGAGAGTTTAATTTCGTTTAACTGTTTATTTATTCCTCCCCCTAAATTGTTAAGTTCTATTGCAAGTTCGTTTCTTTTGGTTTCTTTTATTGCCGTTGAGATGGATTTAATCGCTTTGTTTACCTTTTCAACGGTAAATTTGAATTTTCCCTTATATCCTTCAATCGGAATATCCCTGTAATCGATTCCGTTTTCCGCCGCTTCTATGGAATATGAAAGATCTTTTTCAAAAGCCTCAAGCTGATCAAGCAGATTATTCAGTGCCCATGCTGCATCGTGAAATTCTGAATTTTTATTAATATTGGTGATTCTCGGCTGAAAATTTCCGTTTTGTGCTTTTTTTAAAACCTCTTTAATTTTTTCTTTTAAATTATCTTTTTTTTCTTGATTTAAAGTCTGTCCATTATTAAAAAAATCAGTGCAATTAAATAATTTAAAGTTTTAGAGTTCATTGATAATTCCTTTTTGAATTTTTATCATTAATTCATTGAAATTCATATTTTTTGAGCTCAAAAGTTCATTTACGGCATCAACTCCGGCTTCCATCCCCTCGCTTGCTTCAATGGAAAGTAAATTTTGATACAGCGGCTCAATTATATTTTTAAATCCATCTCTTGGCTTTCTTCTTACGGAATAATATCCTATATGGCTTCCGTTAGCGTCAAATGTCGGGGAAATATTTGCCATTACCCAGTAATATCCTCCGTCTTTTCTTAAGTTTTTGACATATCCGAACCATTCTTTTCCGTTTTGAATATGCTCATACAAAATTTTAAATGCACATCTCGGCATATCCGGATGTCTCAGTATATTATGGGGTGAGCCCAATAATTCGTTTTCGCCATATTCGGACAGTTTTATAAATATTTCATTACCGTATAAAATTCTGCTTTTTAAATCTGTTTTACTTACAATAAAATCCTCTTCTTTTAAGATATACTCTTTTTCTATAGGGGTAATTCTTGGCTTTTTCATTTTTCATCCTTTACTTTGATTCCGTCTATTCGGTATTTTACCAAAACTTCTATTTTTTCAAGAGAATCTGCCAAAAAAATTATTTTTGTATCCAATAAATAATTTTCAGCGGTTTTCTGAAAAATTTCAGCTTTTTGCAAACTGTCTGTAAATGCGTATTTTGCGTTTAAATTGGCAATAAAAATCAGCTCTTTTACCGAATTGATTATAACACCGTAGGCAATATCGTTTTTTTTGCAAAAAACAAATGTGTCAATTAATTTATCGTTATATTCAAAAATTATTGTTGTGTTTGAAGGAGTGTTTTTTATTTCTTCAATTGAGCTTACTTTTATAAAATTTTCATTGCTAAAGGGTTTTTCAAGAATCAGCATCGCATTCCCTGCAGTAATATTTTCCGTTTTTAAATTTTGCGTCTTTTTTTAATACAAATGTTTTGCAATTTTCGCACTGAACGAATTCATTTTCATCATTATCTTTTTTAATTTTTTTATTTGGTCTAAACATATAATAAACAACTCCTATAATAATTAAAAATACAATTATTTTACCCATTGCTTTGCCTTTATAAAAACATAATTTCTGTTTTTTTTATTAATAATTTTAGCATTTATTCCCCCCAGTTCTTCCAAAGCATTGGAACCTTTATATAAAAGTATTGTACCATTTTTATCTAAAAAAGGATTTACCAAATTTAAAAAATCGTCTGTTTTCATAACCGCCCGGCTTGTGATTAAATCCGCTTTGCCGATATCCGATTTTTCCACTCTTTTTGGAATCACTTCCACATTGTTTAAACCTAAGAGTATTTTTATATAATTTAAAAAACTGTATCTTTTTTTTAAAGGTTCAATTAAATACCATTTTGTATTAGGTAAGGCAATTGCTAAGACAAGTCCCGGAAATCCGGCTCCCGTGCCCACATCAGCAGCGGTTTTTGCCTTTTTGATATATTCGAGTGGAAAAAGAGAATCTTCGATTTGGGCAAAAATTTCTTCTTTTGTGGTGTAATTGGTAAATTTATGTGTTTTATTCCATTTTAACAGCTCATTTGCAAATATTTCGTATTTTTTATTCATTTTTTATTTCACAATTTGTGTCCGAGTTTTTCTTTTTTTGTTTTTAAATAAAATTCGTTGTAAGGGTTTGGTTTTACAATTATAGGAATTCTTTCAACCACCTCTATTTCTTTAAAAGCGAATTCTTTTTTTGGATTGTTTGTTAAAAGCCTTATTTTATTAATACCGAAATCTTTTAAGATTTTTTCCACTATACCAAAATCTCTCATATCCGCCTCAAATCCCAACTGATGATTGGCTTCCACGGTATCAAGTCCCGCATCCTGCAAGGCATAGGCGTTTACTTTGTTAAATAACCCTATTCCTCTTCCCTCCTGTCTTAGGTATATTACCATTCCCCCTTTTTCATTTATTGTTTTGAGAGCCTCTTCAAGCTGTTCTCCGCAGTCGCATTTAAGGCTTCCCAGCGCATCGCCTGTTAAACATTCGCTGTGAATCCTTACAATAGGTGTTTCGGGTAAATTCTCTGTGAAAATAACCAGATGTTCTTTATCGTTTTCTATGAATGAGCGTATTTTAAATTTTCCGTATCTTGTCGGGAGATTGGCTGTTTGCGAAATTTTCAAAAAAACTCCTTTTTTTGATAAAATTATATCTTAATTCAGATAAAGGATAGAAATGAGACATTTTTTGTGGTTTATAGATTATAAAAAAGAGGAAATAGAAGAAATAATAAAACTGGCGTTTCAGATAAAAAAAGAGACAAAAGCCAAAATTTTTAAACCTTATTTAAAAAATACCCAGCTTGCTATGATTTTTGAAAAAAGTTCAACAAGAACGAGGGTTTCTTTTGAAGCGGGAATAAACCAGCTCGGTGGAAACGGCCTTTTTTTAAGCAGCCGCGATATTCAGCTTGGACGGGGAGAGCCTATAAAAGATACTGCAAGGGTTATTTCGAGAATGGTCGATTTGGTGATGATTAGAACATTCGGACAGGAAAGGCTTAGCGAATTTGCAAAATACTCACGTGTGCCGGTAATAAACGGGCTTACGGACTTATGTCACCCTGTGCAGCTGCTGGCTGATTTAATGACTGTGATTGAATTTAAAAAATTTGATTTTCGCAGTCCTGAAAAAACGTTGGTTTCTTATGTGGGGGACGGCAACAATATGGCACATTCCTGGGCAATTTTAGCGGGTATTTTAGGATTTAATTTGAATATAGCGACACCAAAAGGCTATGAAGTGGATAATTTTATTAAAAATAAAGCGCTTGAATTTGCCAAAGTCAGCGGTGCTTTGATTAATTTTTATAATGACCCTAAACTTGCCGTAAAAAATGCAGATGTTGTTACTACCGATACATGGGTCAGTATGGGGCAAGAAAACGAAAAAGAAAAAAGAATAAAAGATTTTAAAGGATATGAGGTAAATAATAAATTAATGACTATGGCTAAAAAAGACGCAATATTTTTACATTGTCTTCCGGCATACAGGGGATATGAAGTGAGCGAAGAAGTGTTTGAAAAATATGAAGAGGCAATATTTGCTGAAGCGGAAAACAGACTTCATGCACAAAAAGGTTTAATGGTATGGTTGAAAAAATAAAAAAAATTTCTCCCAATCCGGCAATAATAAAATGTATGGATTATGAATTAAAAGAAGGGGATAAAAAAAGTTCTCTTTGGATTATAGAAATAGACGATAAAATAAAAGTGGCCCTGAATTTTGAAGAATATATATCATTAATAGAGGGGATGAAAAAACTGTTAAAAGAAAATTTTGATTTAAAACTTGAAAAAGCCATTTTAAGCGAGTTTCCGATTGATTATGACGATGTAAAAGCTGTAGTATTGGAAGAGATGAAGGAATATCCTGATAAAAATATTAATGATGTTGTTAGAAAAATAAAAACAGAACACCCGAATCTGTTTTATGATATAAATGTAGATAATATCTTCTAAAAGAAAAATTTTTTCCTTTTTTTTATTTTTTCCTTGACAAATAAATATTTTTTAATTATAATTGCAATGTAACAAAAAGTAATAAAGGAGTGCCAAATGGCATGCGAAAAAGATACAAAACAATTGGCTAAAGAAGCCGAAAATAAAACACAAAAAGAGGAGGTAAATATGGAAAATGTTCAAACACAAAGTGGAGTATTGGTATTAAAAGAAATGCCTGAATTTAAAGCGGAAGCTTATAATGCGGAGTCTGGTCATTATACAGAAGTCAGCAGCGAAGATTATAAAGGAAAATGGACAGTAGCATGCTTTTATCCGGCAGATTTTACATTTGTATGCCCAACTGAAATTGCGGCAATGAATGCGGCACTTCCGTTTTTAAAAGAACTTGGGGTAGAAGTATTGGCTGTTTCAACAGATACTAAATTTTCACATAAAAGATTTGTGGAAACCGAACCACTATTAAAAGATCTTAAACTTACAATTGCTCAGGACCCAACTGGTGAAATTACAAGAAAATTCGGTGTAATGATTGAAGGTGCGGGACTTGCACTTAGAGGTAGATTCTTAATCAATCCAGATGGACAAATTGTAGCTGAAGAAGTTCAAGCTCCACCTGTAGGTAGAAGCGTAAAAGAATTTTTAAGACAAATTATTGCTCATCAGCATGCATATAAAACTGGAGAAGTTTGCCCTGCAAACTGGAAACCTGGTAAAAAAACACTTCCTGTTAACACTGATGTAGAACCAATGACAGGAAATGTCGGAGGTTATGTAACACTAGAAGATTTAATAGATGAAAATGATGTAAAAGAAATGGAAGAAATGGTAAAAACGTTTAAAAACGCTTAATTTCTTCTTTTTCTGTTTTTTAAAAAATATTTCTTTATATGTTTTTTAAAAAACAGAAAGAAAGGTTAATATGAAAAATATAAAAAATATTCTTGATAATTCCACTCTCAAGACAACACCTCAAAGACTCGCTATTTTAAAAGAACTTGAAAATCAGGGACATGCAAGTATTGAGGAAATTTATGAAAAAATAAAAGAGATGTTTCCAAGCATTTCTCTTGCAACTATTTATAAAAATATTACCTCTTTAAAAGAAGAGGGTATTATAAGCGAAGTTTGTCTGCATCAAAAGCCAAAATACGAATTAAGCAAAGAAGACCATGCTCATTTTATATGTAAAAACTGCGGCAGAGTTATAGATGTGCCTTTGAATAAAAGTATTATAAACGATATAGAGGAAAAATTCCCTGATACACAAAAAGAGCTTTATATTTACGGTATTTGTGAAGAATGCAAAAAAGAAATGAAAAATAAATAAAGCTTTTGCAATTGTTTATGCTTCCCATAATGAAAAATTAGCCGGAGAAATCAGAAAAACAATAGAAGAGTTTTTATATAAAAATTTTCCGGAAATAGAATTTTATTTTGATATTGAAATTATTTAAATTTCAATAATCCTTATCATATTTGTAGTTCCTTCTTTTCCTACAATACTTCCCATTGTGACAATAATTTTGTCTTTGGGTTTTAGAATGTTGTCTTGTAAGGCAATTTCACGGAATTTACCAATCAATCTTTCAGGATTTTTTATTTTAGGGACTTCAATTATATTTTCAACCCCCCAGACAACTTTTAATTTTCTGCTTGTAACTCTACTGTGCGTTACAGCGATAATAGGGGATTTCGGCCTGTATTTTGCAATACTTTTTACAGTTGTTCCTGAACTTGTGAAACATACAATAGCCTTGGGGTTTATACCTTTGTCTAAATCAGAAATACTTGCCGCAATGGCGTCGATGTCTTGGATTTCGTATCTTTTATTATACGGATAAATATATTGGGTTTCAATTATTACTTTTTTCAATGTTTCAACCGCATTAACAGGATATTTCCCGACTGTGGTTTCATCACTGAGCATTACCGCATCGCTTCCGTCCATTACCGCATTTGCCACATCACTAACCTCGGCTCTTGTCGGAAAAGGGGAATTTACCATCGATAAAAGCATTTGCGTTGCCGTTATTACAGGTTTTTTTAATTTATTTGCACGTCTTATTATTTTCTTTTGGATAACGGGGACTTTTTCAAGTCCCACTTCAATTCCCAAATCGCCTCTTGCCACCATAACTCCGTCTGCGACTTCGATTATTTCATCTATGTTTTCAACACCTTTTTTTGTTTCAATTTTTGCAAAAACCCAAGGAGAGGCATTGTTTTGTTTTAAAATCTGTTTTGCTTTTAATATATCATCTTTAGAGTTTACAAATGAAATGGCGACAATATCTACTTTATTTCTTGCACCAAAAATCAAATCTTTTTTATCTTTTTCGGTAATAGCTGAAATTTTAAGGTCGGAATGAGGAAAATTAACCCCTTTTCTGCTTGAAAGCACTCCTTCATTTTTTACTTCCAGAGTAATGGAATTTTTATCTTTATCTATTACTTTTGTACGGATGCTTCCGTCCGCAAAAAATACATATTCTCCTGTTTTTACGTCATCGATTATTTGAGGATAGCTGATTGTTAAATCATAAACTGTTTTTGGGTTTTTTTTGACAAGTCTTATTTTATCGCCTCTTTTAAGCTCAAGCAAACCGTTAATTTCGCCTATTCTTATTTTGGGGCCGCTTATGTCCTGAAGTATGGCTGTTTTAGAATTTAGTTTTTTTGCAGTTTCCCTTATTTTTAAAATGGAATTTTTATGGGTTTTATGGTCGGCATGGGAAAAATTAAGTCTGAAAACATCAACCCCCTCTTTTATTAAATCTCCGATTTTATCTATCGAAGCAGGGCCGAGTGTCGCTACTATCTTTGCTTTTTTCATTAAAGGCCTTTCATTTGCAGATATTCTTTAATTTCTTTAATAAGTATTTCTTTGGTTCAGGAGCTTTTTTCAGTGCTTCTTTTGCGGTGATTATTGAATCTGTTAAAATTTCCTTTTCCATCACAGACTCCTTTACATAACAGATATTATAACAAAAAATTTTAACAGATTGATATCAAAAATTTATGAAAAAAAAGAAGAAAAAAAGGTTATTTTACTTTTATGCAGTCTGTTTCTTTTTGTGCGTCAAATTCCCACCACTCTTTTTGGCTCCAAGGAATAAGGGTTTTTAGTTTTTTCATTAAAAATTCAAAATCCCTTGGTAATAAAGCCTGGTCTCCGTCGCTTAGGGCTTCTTTCGGACAGTTGTGCATCTCAACAATAAGTCCGTCGGCTCCGACAGCCATACCCGCATAAGCAAGTGCGCTTACGAATTCCCTTTTTCCGGCCGCATGACTCGGGTCTACTATTATAGGCAAATGTGTCATTTTTTGCATTATAGGGACCAGTGTTACATCAATGGTGTTTCTAACACTCGGTTCGTATGTTCTTGTGCCCCTTAGACAGAGGATTACTTTTTCATTACCCTCACTCATAATGTATTCGGCACTCATTAAATGCTCTTTTAGAGTCGATGCAATACCGTTTTTAAGAATAACAGGTTTATCAAGTTTCCCAATTGCTTTAAGAAGCGGGAAATTTTGCATATTTCTAGCCCCTATTTGGATAACATTGGCATATTTATATACAACATCGATATCTTCTATGCTCATAAGCTCAGTTACAATTGGAAGTCCTGTCTGCTGTTTTGCTTCCATAAGCATTTTAAGACCATCTTCGCCGTGTCCCTGGAACGAATAAGGCGAAGTTCTCGGTTTATACGCTCCTCCTCTTAGCATATGGGCTCCGTTTTCTTTTGCAACTTTTGCCAAATATACCACATTTTCTACCGTATCAACGCTGCAAGGCCCGGCTATAATTACTTTGTTTCCTCCGCCGACTTTTACGCCTTCAATGTCAAATACGCTGTCTTCAGGATGGAATTGTCTGCTTGCCCTTTTAAAAGGTGCCGATACTTCCAAAACTTTTGCAACACCCGGAAGTGTGTTAAGAGGTTTTCCGGAGAGATTTGTTTTATCCCCTATAATTCCTATAACCACCTGTTTTTCACCCGGGGCTACGCTTACCTCATGACCCCAGTTTTTAATCTGTTCAATTGTTTTATTAATCTCTTCTTCACTGGCTCCCACCCTCATTACCAATACCATAAATATTCCTTTAAAAATAATTTTTGCAATTATAATGAAGTTTTTCAGTATTGTCAATAAAAAAAACTATTAATTAATAATTTTTTTCCAAATTAGTGTTATTTTAATATTTTAATTGATATAATTTCATAAAAAAGATAAAAATGGATAAAATTAAATTGTTAAAAAACGGAGTGAGTAAAGAAAAATTTTTAAGAATTTTTCAAAAAGATTATCCGGGGTTTGATTTTGAGAGTATGTTTGATGTTTTAAAGTTTCAGGGTCTCCCCTTAATAATAAAAGATGAAAAAGTTTTTTTAAAAACAGCTTTAATTTCTTTTAAAGATACTGAATATGTGGTTGTTGACATTGAAGTAAACAATTCAAAGCCCCAAAGAGGGCAGGTTATTGAAATAGGAGCGGTTAAAATTAAAAATTTAAAAATAACCGACAGTTTTGATTTTTTAATTTATGCAGATGATGTTCCTGTTTTTGTGGAAAGAGTGACTGGAATCAGCCAAAAAATGCTGGAAAATGAGATGTCTCAAAAAGAAATACTTAAAAAATTCAGGCTTTTTTTGGGAGATTCTGTTTTTGTGGCTCATCCTGCGGATTTTGATTTTAATTTTTTGGTTTATCAGTTTGAAAAAGAGAATTTAGGCAAACTTCTCAACAGATGTGTATGTACGTTAACTCTGTCTCAAAAAACCATTAAAGCCAGCCGTTACGGTCTTAAATATTTGATGGAAGAGCTTGATTTGCCTGAAGAAACCCATCACAGGGCTCTTGGAGATGCCAGGACAACTGCGAGGGTGTTTTTAAAATGTCTGGAAAATCTGCCAGAAGAGATACTCAGTGCGGAAGATTTGATTGAATTTGCAAAACCAAGAAAAAATAAAAATAAGCTTAAGAACTGATATAATTTTGATATTCTTTTATTTCTTTGTTGAATAATACCACTTTGTTTCTTCCTGTGTTTTTAGCTTCATAAAGGGCTATATCTGCCAGTTTTATACACTCCCACCCTTTTTTGCATTGGTCAGGATAAATGCTGATACCTATGCTTACGGTTTTTATGATACTTTTTCCGTTGTCAAGTTCAATTTCTGTTTTTTCCATAGTGTTTTTTATTTTTTCGGCAACTTTTTTTGCATCATCGATAGATTTTATGTTTTGTAAAATAATTAAAAATTCTTCACCTCCGTAACGTACGGCTATATCACTTTTTCTGATTGATTTTTTTAAAATTTCTGATAACTTTTCCAATGTTATATCTCCTGATTTATGTCCGTAAGTATCGTTTACCTGTTTGAAATGGTCTATGTCTATCATTAAGAATCCAAGCTTTTTATTTTCCCTGTTTGCAGAAGCTATTAAAATAGGAAGCGTATTTTCTAAATATCTCCTGTTAAAAAGTCCTGTAAGGGGATCTTTGATGGTCTGCTGATGGAGGAGTTCAAGTGTATATTTAGATTCTAAAATAGATGAAATTTCATTTAAATACGCCTTTAAAAACGGCAGCATGTTTTTTATGCTATTTTTTTCATTTTCATTATTTATCATTATTTTTAATATTCCGTTAAAATTGCCGCTGTTTGAAAAAGGAATGCAGATATAATTATTTTCACAAAAATGTCTTTGGCAGATACCCGGATATTTTAAAGAATTTATTTCATTTTTAGTTCTGTAGGCTCTGCATAAAAGAAAATTCTCTTTTACATCGCAGCATTCTTCTTCTTCTGTTTTTTCATATATTATTTCTTTTTTATTGCTGTCTATTCCTATTAAGATAAAATTATTAATTCCTTGATTTTTAATTACATTAATTAATCTGTTTAATACACTTTCGATATTTAAATCTTCCTCTATAAGTCTTTTGAATTTAAAAATTTCACTCAACTGTTCAATTGTCTCTTTTGCATCGTTTAAAGGGTCGGAACTTTTTTCTTTTTCTATAAGGGTTGTATATTTGTTTTCTATAACGCCGAAACTTTCTTTGAGTTTATTTAAAAAATAATTATACGAATTTACAAAATCTTTTGCTTCTCCTTTTAATTTAGTCGATATCTGCTGGTCAAATTTACCTTTTAAAATTTCTTTTGTGCTTTTATTTATATTTTCAAAAATTTCCAGATAGGGATTTAAATAATAATTTACCGTCAATATAATAATTACTAAAGAAATTAGACCTATTGTAATTAATTTTATTAAGGCAATAAATAATTTTTCATAATATTCTTTTGCATCGTATGTAATTTTTATAATATTTTTTTTGTTTAATTTAATGTAAGAAATTATTGTTTTATCTTTTTTATCGTAAATTGTCTTTAAATTCTTATATGTTTTTAATATTGCTATGTTTTTTATATGCGATGAATTGTTTATTATATTTATAAGTTTATTATAATCCTGGGGTTTTGAATTTAGAAAAAGACTTTTTATAAAGTTATTTTCATTTTGAATTACGGTATTTGAAAAATTTAAAAACGAGTAGGTAATTGCAACGGTTCTTAAAGTGGTGGTAATAATCATAATTAAGGCAATAATAAGTAAAATTCTTTTTTTCATGTTAACGCCTTTAATATATTTTCTTTTTTTTCGCAAAAGCCGTTTTCTTTGGAAATGATAAACAAATCTCTTGCTATATTTTTTTGTGTGGATATTTTAACATCTTCGACTCTTATTTTAAAATCGTCCAAAACCTGTAAAATTGTAGAGACTATTCCTTTTTTATCTTCTGTTTTTATTTTCATCGAAGCGTAATTGGGGGAGTGAAAGCAGTCTATTTTTATTTCCCTTTTTTTAAATTTTACTTTTGTTTTAATTTGCTGATTTTCTTCAAAAGCTTTTTTTATGTAATTTTCAATTAAAGGGATATCAAAATCTTCCACATTATCGTTAAATTCTATTTTGAAATATTTAATTTCCCCTATCTTATATATGCTAAGGTGATTAAGCGGCAGTTTTATTTTTTCCAAAAACCATCCGATGGAAAAATTTAATTTGTCTTCTTTTGCCAAATGAATTGTCAAATGTGTTTTGTTTTCGATTTTATACTTAAAATTCTGTGTATCTTTGAGCCACAGGGCTGTTAATAAAATTTCATTAATGCCATTTTGTAAAAACAGCTGATTGGACGGGGAAGTCAAAAGCTGAATTTGAAAAGATTTTGGGAGTTTTTTAAATTCTTCTTTATTTTTAAGAATATTTTCTTTTCTTTTTCTTATGGCTATTTCATTAATTAATTCTTTATGCTTTAGTGCCGTTAATGTATTTTCATAAAGGCTTTTAAGCAGGCTTGCTTTAAAAGGGGTGTATACGTCTTTACCCACGGCCTTGATGTCGGCAATGGTTAAAATATATAAAAGTTTTAAAAAACGTTCGTTTTCCATTGTTTGGGCAAAAGAAAGGATTACTTTGTCGTTATATATGTCTTCTCTTTGGGCCACATTTGACATTAATGTATGATATTTTACAAGTTTAAAAACAGTGTCGGATTCAAACCCTAAATTTTGGGCAAAATTTTTTGCTATTTTGGCACCTATTATGCAGTGGTCTCCGCTTCTTCCTTTTCCGAGGTCGTGAAAAAATGCACTGAATCTAAGAATCGCTTTATCTTTATTTGATAGCCTTTTAAATTCGTCCAGACATTCTATTTCTTTTAACGTATATAATGAATGGATATCCACAGGATAGTGATGATATCCGTCAAACTGTGCTAAAAATTTTACTTTTTCAAAAGGCGGAAAAAGTTTTCTCAGTTTTTCCGCTTTATAAAGTGCAAAAAACAGAGGATATAAATTTTCTTTGTAAAAAAGTTTTTTAACATTTATTTTTTGAAATTTTGTTTCTTTTAAAAGTGAAATTAAAGAAATATCCCATTTTTTAAAATCCGTATCAATCAGTGTTTTTATTAAATCGTTAAATTTTATTTTTACATTAAACCTTGTATATAAGGTTTCCTCACATAAATAAAAATTTTTTTTAATTCTTGTTTCTTTGATTTTCGAAACAGGATATTTATATAAATAAGGCTTTATCAGTCTTTTTATTGTTATATTTGTAATAAGATTTATTTTCCATAAAGCTTTTAACAAATCTTTTATAAATTTTCTTTCCGCTTTTAACCTTGGGGAATCGGTGTATCCTAAATTCAGGGCTATTTCCCTTTGATATTCCAAAATAACATTATCAGTTTTTTTCCTGGCTGTTAAATGAAGGTATACTCTTGTTTTAAATAAAAATTCAAGTGAGCTTCTGTATTCTTTGAAATCGTTTTCATTAATATATTTCGGTATTAAATATGATGTGTTGGGATAATTAAAAAGTACTTTGGTTATCCATAGAAGGGTATTTGAATCCCTTATTCCACCGAATCCGTCTTTTATATTAGGCTCCATTGTAACAGGATATTTTTTATGGCGTTCCAGCATTTCCTCGTATTTGGCCAGAATATAATCTTTTTTGTTGTAATTTCTTATTTTGTTTAATTCATTTTGGGTTTCAACCCATAAAAATTTGCTACCTGTTATAAATCTGCTCTCAAGCATTGCGGTTTTAATGGTTATATCTTCGTTGCTTGCAGGAAATAAATCTTTTATTTCATGAACCCTGTGTCCTATTTTTAGCCCCAAATCCCAAAGCATTATAATGAAATTTTCTATTATTGAATTTATATTGTAGCCTTTGATATTCTTATAAACTATCATTATATCTATATCGGAATAAATGGAGAGCTGTTCCCTTCCGTAACTTCCGAGCGCTATAACGGTAATAGGAATTGAATTCACAGGGGGTGAATAATCATCGAAAGTTTTTTTCATTAAATATTTATAAATCAGCGAGATATAATAATCCATTTTTTTTGTGTGTTTTACAAAGAAATCTTTCCCGCCTTCAATTTTTATATTTTGAAGATAATTTTTTATCTCTTTTTTTAAAATTTTTGATATTTCAAAATCATCGTTACTTGAATAAATCAGCTCTTCCAGTTGCATTTTTGCCTTTTTTGTGATATTTTAACAAAAAAATAAAAAGGATTGGTGTTGATTTTGAAAAAATTGAAAAATCGTGAAAAATTGTCTTTAAAAGAAGCGGCTAAATTATATGATATGGACCTTTTTACCTTAGGGGAAACGGCTAATACAATAAGGGAAAAAAAATTTGGCAAAAAAACATATTTTAATATCAACAGGCATATAAATCCGAGCAATATTTGTAAAGATGTCTGTAAATTCTGTGCTTTTTCCGCCCATAGAAAAAATCCCAATCCCTATACGTTAAGTATTGAAGAATGTGTTGAAATTGCTAAAAACGCTTATGCCAAAGGGGCAAAAGAGGTTCATATAGTATCGGCGCATAATCCGTATGTGGGGTATGAGTATTATATGAATATAGTAAAAGCCATAAGAGGGGAACTTCCAGATATTCATATAAAAGCGTTTACGGCCGCTGAGGTTAATTTTTTTAGCGGACTAAGTGGAAAAAGTTATGAAAAAGTGCTTGATGATATGATTGAAGCCGGCGTTGATTCCATGCCCGGGGGCGGGGCTGAAATATTTGATGAAAAAATTAGGGCTAAAATCTGCAAAGACAAAGTGAGCAGTGAAAACTGGCTTAAAATTCATGAACTTTGGCATAAACGCGGGAAAAAATCAAATGCAACCATGCTGTTCGGACATATTGAAAACAGAGCCCACAGGATTGATCATATATTAAGAATAAGGGATTTACAGGAAAAAACAGGCGGTTTTAACGCATTTATACCTCTTGTTTATCAGCGAAAAAACAATTATTTAAATGTAAAAAAATTTTTAAGCGGGGTGGAAATTTTAAAAACTATGGCAATAAGCAGAATTTTACTTGAAAATGTTCCTAATATTAAAGCGTATTGGGTCACTACGACGCTTAATTTGTCTCTTGTGGCGCAAAATTACGGGGCAAACGATATTGACGGAACGATTGAAAAAGAATCAATTAATTCAGCGGCCGGCGCTAATTCGGCAAACGGTTTGAAACTTGACGAACTTGTGCATCTTATAAAAGACAGCGGATATATCCCCGTAGAGAGGGATAGTTTATATAACGAATTGAAAATTTATAAATAAGAGGCGATTTTATCTAAAAGAATAGACGGATTGATAGGCTTTATTATTACTTCCTTTGCACCTTTGTTTAATGCTTCAACTCTTTTTGAATCGTCTGTAGTTAAAACAATAACCGGTATGTTCATGCATTCCGGTTTTTTGGAAGGAAGAATTTCCAAAAAATCCAATCCTCCCATTAACGGCATTACCAAATCTAAAAGGATGATATCTATGTCCGGGGTTAATTTATTTAATGCATCTATCCCGTTTTCTGCTTCGATAATTTCATAATCTCCTTTTTTTAATATAGCTTCCAATAATTTTCTGTTTGTGGCGTCATCATCCACTATAAGAATTTTTTTTGCCATTATTTAACCTTTTTAATAGAATTTAGAATATTTTCAGGTAACAAATCTTTTATTATTACGTCTGCTTCTATATCTGTATCGCTTAAAGCAATGATTTTTGTATTGTTGTTTTTTAAGGTTGATATTAATTTTTTAATATCAGAATTATTGAACCCGTTTTCTATCAATACAATATTTTTAGCATTTGAATTAAGTAAATTTGACAATTCTTTAATACTTTTTGCAATTTTAGCTTCAGGAATTATGCTTTTTAAATACTGGGCAAGTAAATCTGTATCCGAAGCAATTATAATATTTTCTTCTTTTTGAATGTTTTGTGGATTTTCCTCAATATTTTTTTCATTTGTTTTTTCTGTTTCCAAACCTTTATAATTTTGTAAATTTTCTTCTTTTTCAAAAGTTTTTGAATATTTGTTTTTGGAGACATTTTCAATCACTCTTAAGAGTTCTTCTTTTTTTATCGGTTTTGAAATATAATCATCCATACCGGCGCCTAAAAATCTTTCCCTGTCTCCTTTTAATACATTGGCCGTAACGGCAATAACAGGAGTATGAGGTATTTCTTCTTCTTCTTCAAATTCAAGTATTTCCTGAGTCGCCTCAATACCGTCCATTACAGGCATTTGTGCATCCATAAATATAACGTCGTATTTATCAGAATTTGAAGAATATTTATTAAACGCTTCCAATCCGTTATGGGCTAAATCTGTTTTTACGCCAAGCCCTTTTAAAGTAGTTTCCAATAATTTCATATTAATCGGATTATCTTCTGCAATTAATGCATGAAGTTCATAAATAGGTTTTTCAATTTCAGCTTTTTTTACTTCTCTTTGTATTTTTTCTTTTGTAAACAATGCTGCATTATAGAATTTTGAAGGAACGTTCGGGTCATAAATATTAAACTGTTTAAAATCAAGATTGTCTATTTCTTTTTTATAAGCCAGGGAAGAAATTAAAATTACGGGATAATTTACATGTTCCAATTCTTTAATTTTATCTTTTTCACTTTCTTCATAAAAGATTGTTACAGCGTCAATAATTTCGTTTTTTGACAATTTGTTCAGTTCATTGACATCATTGAAGCCGATTTTATTAATTCCGAAGAAGTTTAAATATTCAAGGCTTAAATCTTTTCTTTTTGTGTCTTTAAAAGTGTTAAGAATAGCAAATGTTAAATTTGAGAATATATTTTTTCTGTATTTAGGTGTTGCATCGGCAATATTAAACCATAAATCAAAATAAAATTTACTTCCTCTGTTTATTTCACTCTCAACCTTTATTTCTCCTCCCATCATTTCAATATAGGATTTAACGATGGTAAGACCGAGTCCTGTTCCTCCGTATTTTCTTGTTACGCTTTCGTCAGCCTGGGCAAATGCTTCAAATATTTTGTTTTTCTGCTCTTCGCTCATTCCTATACCGGTGTCTTTTACTTCAAAATAAATATTTGCCCTGTTTTCCCTGATTTCCTGGAGTCTGACATTTACTTCTATAGTTCCGTTTTTATGTGTAAATTTAATGGCGTTGTTTATTAAGTTGGTTAAAATTTCTTTTATTTTTAATACGTCTCCTCTTACAACAGAAGGAATGTCAGGCGAAATATATGACACGTATTCGATTTCTTTTTGTGCGCAAGGGGTCGTAAATACTTCCAATGTATTTTCTATTTCATCTTCTATTTTAAAATCTATTTCTTCTAATGTTAATTTATTACTTTCGATTTTTGAAACATCCAGAATGTTATTTACTATTTGCAATAGGTTTTCGGCACTTTGAGCGATAGTGTTTATATAATCCTGTTGTTCGGGTGTGAGTTCTGTTGTTTTAAGAAGTTCCAAAAATCCCAAAATACCGTTAAGAGGTGTTCTGATCTCATGAGACATATTTGCAAGGAATAAAGATTTTGCTTTTGAAGCTTCTTCGGATTTTTTAACGGCTTCTTGTGTAATGGCGATGGCTTCTTCTGTAATTTTCAAAGCTTCATTCATACCTTTAGGGGTATTGATATCTATTTGAACATTTTCACCTGTAATAGGTGCCAATTTGTTTAATGTGTTTGATAATGCTTTAATATGTGACCTTATAGTTTTATCGATATAAAAACCTAAAATTAAAATCAATATGGCAATAATAAAAATCACTATTGCAATATTCCTTTTTTTTATAGAATTTGAAATCAGATTGTCAATTTGTTTATTAATATCACCGTTTATCATATTTACGCTGTTTTTAAAATAAGAAATTCTTTTTGTGAAAATATTGAAATAGTCAATTGCGTCAATAGGATAACCTTCAAAGTCATTATTTAAATAATAACCCATATTTGTTTGCTGAATGTAAAAAATAGTATCTTTAATGGCTTTTTCTATTCTTTTAAACTGTTTATCTTTAAAAAATTCTTTTGCCTTTGGATTTTTGCTCAAATTGGTAATTAATATATTTGAATCATGATAATATTTCATTAAAATGTTTTCATAATCCTTGTCACTCATAGGCTTGTCCGCTGTAATATAATATGAACCGAAACCTCTTGTAATACCTGAATATGCAATCATTTTGTCAAGTTCGAGTTTTAAAGCAAAATTCAGTTTTACCGTTTGAGGGAAATGTTGAAATATTTTAGCTTCAGTGTTCAATATCTGATTTTCAAGATTTGTATAATATGTAAAAAAATATGTGTGAATATAATCAGTTGAAAACGAATCTATTTTTTTTCTTATGTTTGGTAAATTGTTTAATAAATTCAAAATATTTTTGCTGTCACTGTAAAATTCGGGATTTTTATTTAAAAATTTCTTCAAATCATATATTGCCGTATCAAAAAGTTTTCTTTTTTGCATTAAAAGTTTTTTTGATTCGGGATAATTTCCCTTTGATACAGCATAAATTGAGCTGATACCTCTTTCCTGACCAAGATAAACAAGTAAATTTTCAAGTTTATTACCCAGTTGCAGATATTTAATGTTTAATGTGTTTGATTTATATGTTTGAAATTGATTATAGAGGTTATAGCCGCTCCAACCTATTAAAATTAAAGACGGCAGCCATATTGCAATTGCCAGTAGTTTTGATAATGATAGTTTCATTGTTTTAACTCCTTAAGATTGATTTTTGCGGGACATTTTAAACTGTTTTTTTTAATTAACATTTGTGCTCTGAAATTGCCTAAATTTTTTGCCGCACATAATAAAAGTCTTGCTTTTTTTATGTCTTTCTCAACACCCCAGCCGTTTAAATATAATTCACCGAGTAAATTCAGCGCCTGCGAAGAAGGTTTGTTAGAATTTATGGATGAATTAATTATCTGTTTTAAATAGCTGCCTGCTTCAATAAATAACGTATTTGCTTTTTGCGGGTCTGAATTTAGCAGATGTTTTGCTTTTTGAATATCTTTAAATGCAATAAAATATAAATTTTGAGAAAAGACAAAAGTAATTAAAATCAATAATATGATTTTTTTCATTTATTTTCCTTTAATATATACTGCAAATCATTTAATGAATCAATTTTTGTATTTAGCAGTTTTTCGATAAATTTTTTATCTTTTTGAAATTTTTGTTCGTCCTGTGTTTCCAGATAAACTCTTATGGTGTTTAAGACTATATTTTTAATTTTCGGGTCTATTTCAATATTTTTATTTTCTGATTTTTTATTTTCTTTTTCTGTATTTTTCTTGTTTGTCAAGGGTGAAATAAAATCATAAAATTTATCTGCCAGATTTTTAATAATGCTGATATCTGTTTCTTTTTTAGCTTCTTCATCGATAGTTTTAAAAATTAAGGCAAGATTTGAAAGTCGTAGATTTAAAGAGGCCCCTTTTAAAAAATGGGCTATTTCGTGTATTTCTTTATAATCATGTTTTTCAATGGCTTTATATAAGGCGTCTTTTTTTTCTTTAAACTGTTTTAGCAAATCGTTAAACAGTTCATCGGTCATGTTTTGGTCTATGCCCAAATCTTCCATAGCGGTATTTAATTCTTTTTCAATTATTTCTTTAATGTTTTCTTTTTTTGCAAATATTTTTTCGCATTCGCTTATGTTGTCTTCAAAATTAAGTTCAATCGGTTTTTCTTCCTCTTCTTCTTCGATAATGTTTACTTCCGGCGTTTGTAAAGCCTCCATTATTTCTTCTTTTGGAAGCACTTTCAATTCGTTTAATTCGTTATCCATTGTCGCATGGGAAAGTTCTTTTTCTTCATTATAGGAAAATTCTTCTATTTTTTTCAGATGAAATATATCCAAATTTTTTAATGTTATCAGATTTTCTTTTGTAATTTTGAAAATATTGTTTTTTATCTGTATTGAATTTTTATTTAAAACGGCCATTTCAAGTTCCAGCTGCGTTATAACCTGTGACATTTCTTCCAAAGCTATATTTAATGTGTTTAACAAATTTTTGCCAAGAGCAATTATTTTTCCGTTTTCATAGACAATTAGCATTATTTTTCCTTTTCTTTCATTTCTTTATAAATTTTTTCATATTTTTCTTTATCTTCTTTTGAAACAGGTCTTCTTGCGGCAATATAACCCGTTTTTATACCGTTTTCATCAAATACCGGTTCAATGAAAGCTTCCACCCAGTAATATTTGCCGTCTTTTCTCAAATTTTTAACAAATCCCCTGAATTTTTCATTTCTCTCCAGCGCATCCCACATCTGTTTAAAAACGGTTTTTGGCATATCAGGATGTCTTATAATGTTGTGGGGCTGACCTATCAATTCCTGTTTTGAATAACCTGAGAGTTTACAAAAAGCAGTATTTGCATATGTAATTATACCTTTTAAATCTGTTTTACTTATTATAGGTCTTCCAAATACTCCAACATCTTCGAATGTGACTTCTTCATCAATAGGGGTAGGTTTCATAATTAAACCTTTGTTAATTTTATTTTTGCTATTTTAACTAAAATTTAGTAAAATGCAAATAAAAAAAAAGGTTTTTTAATGAAAGTGTTATTAATCAAAGATGTAAGAGGACTTGGAAAAGCAGGAGAAATTAAAAATGCGAAAGACGGATATGCAAGAAATTTTTTAATTCCAAAAGGTTTTGCAAAACTTGCAACCCCGGAAGTTATAAAAGAGTGGGAAGAAGAGCAGAAAATAAAAGAAGAAGCTTTAAAAACGGAGCTTGAAAAATTAAGAGAATTAAAGAAAAAAATAGAAAACACACCTGTTGTTATTAAACATAAATTAGGGGCTAACGGGCAGCTTTACGGGGCTATAACAAATAAAGAAATTTCTGAAGTTTTAAAAGAAAAAGGAATAGATGTGGATAAAAAAGATATAGAAGCCAAACAGATTAAAAGCGTGGGGGAATTTAATGTTAAAATAAAATTGGGACACGGTATAAATGCCAATTTAAAACTTATTGTTGAAGGCGAATAATGGAAATAAACTTAAAAGCTACAACAATACTCGGGTACAAAAAAAACGGTGTGGCCGTAATAGGCGGAGACGGACAGGTTACATTTGGACATACGGTATTAAAAGGAAACGCAACAAAAATAAGAACGCTTTACAACGGTAAAATTCTGGCAGGTTTTGCCGGAAGTACGGCTGACGCTTTTATTTTATTCGATATGTTTGAAAACAACCTTCAAAACAGAAAAGGTGATTTGGTAAAATCGGTAATAGATTTTGGAAAAGCCTGGAGAAAAGATAAATACCTAAGGCGTCTTGAAGCCATGATGATAGTGCTTAACCCCGAACATATTTTTATTTTAAGCGGAAACGGAGACGTGGTTGAGCCTGAAGACGGGGAACTCGCAGCTATAGGAAGCGGGGGCAATTACGCCCTCTCTGCTGCAAGGGCTCTGACAAAACACTCAAAATTGTCCCCTGAAGAGCTTGTAAAAGAATCTCTGAGTATTGCGGCGGACATATGTATTTATACAAACCATAATATTAAAATATTAAAAATAGAAGGGCAAAAATGAATTTGACACCAAAAGAGACAGTAAAATACCTTGACGAATATATTGTAGGACAAAAAGACGCCAAAAAAACAATAGCAATCGCTCTTAGAAACAGATACAGACGAATACAGCTTACAAAAGAATGGCAAGACGATATTATGCCTAAAAACATAATGATGATAGGACCGACAGGCGTCGGTAAAACAGAAATAGCGAGAAGAATGGCAAAGATGATGAAACTCCCGTTTGTAAAAGTGGAAGCGAGCAAATATACAGAAGTCGGATTTGTAGGACGTGATGTCGAGAGTATGATCAGGGATTTGGTTAATAATTCTTTTAATTTGGTAAGAGAAGAAATGCAGGAGGCTTCCAAGGAACTGATAGAAGAAAATATAATTGAAGAAATTACAAAAAAACTTTTGCCCCCACTTCCCAAAAATGCGCCCGAATCCAAACAGATGGAATATCAAAACACATTTGAAAAAATGAAACAGAAAGTAAAAAACGGTGATGTCGATCATTTAAAAATAACTATCGAGGTTGAAGAAGGTATTGACGGGGATGACAATCTGCCTCCGGAGATGGTTAAGGCACAGGAAAGCATTGTAAAAATTATAGGAATTTTTAATAAGAATAAAGAAAAAAAGGAAGTAACGGTTAAAGAGGCAAAAGAGCTTTTAAAAAAAGAGGCTGCCGAAAAAGTAATAAGTAAAGAAGAACTTAAAAAAGAAGCTCTAAAAAGAGCGGAAAACGGAATTATCTTTATAGATGAAATTGATAAAATTGCAGCCACCGGAAACCAGAGGCAGGACCCCAGCAAAGAAGGTGTCCAGAGGGATTTGCTTCCGATAGTAGAAGGTTCAACCGTAAATACAAAATACGGATATGTTAAAACAGACCATATTTTATTTATTGCGGCCGGGGCTTTTCATGTAAGTAAACCGAGCGATTTGATTCCGGAACTTCAGGGAAGATTTCCTCTGAGGGTTGAACTTCAAAGTCTTGATGAAGAAGCTTTATATCAGATTCTGACGAAGCCTAAACATTCATTAATTAAACAGTATGAAAAGCTTCTTGAAGTTGAAGGTGTTACTCTTAAATTTACTGAAAGTGCTTTAAGAGAAATTGCAAAATATGCCTTTTTGGCAAATGAAAAAACGGAAGACATAGGTGCCAGAAGGCTACATACCGTAGTTGAAAAAGTCTTAGAAGAGATTAATTTCAGCGCCGATGAATACAATGGAAGGGAATTTATTGTAGATGAAGCTTATGTTAAAAGTAAATTGGACGATATAGTAGAAAATGAAGAAATAACAAAATATATTTTATAAGGAATTTTATGCCAAAAAGTGGCTTCGTAGGTATTATAGGAAAACCGAATGCCGGAAAATCAACATTGCTTAATTGGCTTTTAGGGGAAAAAATAGCTTTGGTTTCCCCTAAGGCGAATGCTTCGAGAAAAAGAGTAAATGCAATTGTCATGTATAAAGACAATCAGATAATTCTTCTTGATACACCCGGACTTCATGAAAAAGAAAAACTCCTTAATAAATTTATGTTAAATGAAGCGCTTAAAGCTTTAAGCGACAGTGATTTAATACTTTTTTTAGCCGACATCAGAGACGATATAAAAGGTTATGAATGGTTTTTGGACTTAAATAAAAAAAATATACCGCATATTTTGGTGCTTACAAAAACAGATTTAGTTTCAAAAGAAGATATTGCAAAAAAAATAAAAGATTATGAAAAAATTTCAAAAGCTCTTAAAATTATCCCTGTAAGTGCCGCTCTTGGAAATGGAAGAGAGGAATTATTAGACGATATTGTTGAATATTTACCGGAACATCCTTATTATTACGACCCGGAAATTATTTCAACAGAAAATATCAGGGATATATATAAAGAACTGATAAGAGAAGCACTTTTTGAAAAATTGGGTGATGAAATTCCTTATGAAACAGATATTTTAATAGAAAAATTAGACGAATATGAAAATTTTGATAAAATTTATGCTACAATTATTGTTGAAAGAGAATCCCAAAAAGGAATGGTTATTGGGAAAAGAGGGAAAAAGATAAAAGAAATCGGAATTTACGCCCGAAATCTTTTAGAAGAATTCAGCTCTAAAAAGATTTATTTAGAGCTTTTTGTAAAAGTTGTGAGAGGATGGAGTAAAAATAAAAAAATGCTTGAAGAACTTGGATATGAGGTAGAAACATGAAATTAAAAGAAAAAATAAAAAATTTTACATCTAATGTTAAGTTTTTAAAAAAATACAATTATGATGTTGATAAAATTATCGGTATAAAAGGCGAAGAAGCTTATATTTTATATGCAGATAAAAAATTATTAAGAATATATAGAGACAGCTTAAAATCCACCCCTTTATTAAATACATATATTCCGATTGAAAATGCCATATTTTATAATTTTGAAATTGATAAAAATATTTTGGAAAAAATAGAACTTGACAAATTTATTGAAACCAAAGTATATGAAGAAACAGGTATTGACGAAACAGAAAAATATGTAATTAAATATAAAATTGTAGATTTGTTAAAAGATGAAAAAAGAGTAATGGTTGAAACGGTAATTGTTTCCCAGACTTTTATAGAAAATCATTTTGAACAAATTTTAAATAAAGTAGGTTATATAGATTATATTTCTTTTCCTGCGTTTTCCTATAAATCTTTATATGAGGAAAAAATTCTTACATTGGCAAATGATATGTTTGTCGTAATTCTTGATGACAAAATATTTATTACATTCTATTCGGAAGGTAAAATTGTAAAAATTGTTACAATTTCCGGCGGACTGGATAAAATATATGAAAAAATATCAAAATTAAATATTGCAAATTTTGATATTGTTGTTTTTCAAAAACTTTTAAAACAAAAAGGGGTAGACCAGAGTAAATATAATTCAAAAGAATTTGTGGTTTACAATGAGCTTATTAAAGAATTTAATATATTTGCAGGCATAATTGAGGATCAGATAAAAAAACTGATAGATATATATAATATAGATAATATTGACAGACTTTTTATTACTACCAAATATGGTAATGTCGAAGGTTTAAACACATATTTTTCAAAATATATCAATATAGATACATTCGATTTTGAATTTTATGAAAATTACAATCTTGACAGACTGCCAATTGATCCCCTTTTATTTTTGGGAATGCTTGAAACACATTATGCTTATAAATATAATGATTTTACGTATAATTTTTCTTTATTTTTGAGAGAACCTACATTTTTTTACAGACCTAGCGGTCAATTTGTATTGAGTGTAAGCGTTGCTACCGTTATTTTTGCAGCCGCCCCGTTATATCTCTATATCGACGGTCTGGTTTATAATCATAAAAACAATATGTTAAATTTACAGATTAATAAATTAAACAAGGAAATTTCTGTCCTTATAGTACAAAAAAACGGATTGGATAATAAAAAGAAATCCATTGAAACCGTAATAAAAAAATTAAGCTATGATATAAAAGAAGATAAAAAATTAATAAACGAAGTTTATAAATTCAAATACTCCTATATCCCTAAATCTCAGGAATTAACAGATATAACACTGTTTATAAATAAAAATAAAGTATATATAAAAAATTTATCATATAAAGAAAATGAATTTATTTTTAATGTTTTTGCCGATAAAGATTCCAATATCGCCAATTTGATAAACGATTTGACAAACAACGGATTTAATGTTTATACAGGGGGTATTGTTTTGAAAAATAAAAAATATATTTCTGAAATTAGGATAAAAGAATGAAAAATAAAAATTTTTTAGACAAATTTTTTGAAAACAAAACAAAAAAAGATGTTTTGTATATTCATATAATTACTATATTTCTGCTTGGATTTATAATTTATTATTTTATTTATCCGTTGGCTTCTTCTTTTAAGAAAAAAGAGGAAAAAAACTATCAAAACAATGTCCAGACTTTAAATCATTTAAAAATACAAAAAAATGTTTATATTACCCAAATTGCAAATTTGCGTAAAACAATAAAAAAACTGGAATTAAGCAAAAATTCTTTACATAAACAAAAGACTTTTTTCGATGATTTAATTTCATTGCTGGATTTTGCAGAATTTAATAAATACAAATGGGCAGAATATGTCAGAAATATTGTATATGATGCAAAAAATGAAGGTCTTAAACTGATGAATTTTGCAAATAGTTTATATAAAGACACAAAACACAGTTATATTAATAAAAAGATGGATATTATAGTGAATGTAAAAGGCGAATATAAAAATTTGATTTACTATATTTACAAATATGAAAATACAAAAGAACTTTTAAGGGTTAATGAATTAAATGCAACCGATAAAGGTGAATATATGATAAAATATACATTGTATGGATACGGAAAATGAAAAAGGTATTATTATTGACAATAGCGGTTTTAGCGTTTGCCTCAAGGCAGGAATATTTGGAATATGCGAATAAATTGGTTACATATAATTTTGAACTAACCAAAATAGGTGACGTAAAATCACCGTTTTTTAAACCTAAAAAATTATTATTTATGAATAAAAAAATAAACAAAAATGTTAAAAAAATAGTGCATATTACTTTGCTTTCTTTACTGAATAACAGTGCATTTATAAAAATAGAAGAATTTATGGGTGATGAAAAGATAAAAGAATATAAAAAATGGGTGAAAAAAAACAGTAAAGTTGAAAACTGTAATGTAGAAAATATTTACAGTGATAAAATCATTTTAAACTGTAATAATAAAAAACTTGTAAAAAAATTAAATGAGAAAACATTAAAAATAAGGATTGAAAAATGAAAAAATTAATTGTTATAGTGTTTATTGCTTTAAGTATTTTTGCAAATGCAAATGAATGTAATAATAAATTTTTTTCATATTCAAATAGCATTAATCAAAATGAAAGAATGAGTATAAAAGATTTTTTAAATTTATTGGCCACCCAAAAATGTGGTATAAATATTGTGTATGATGATGAGGAAGCCAAAAAAATTGTTTCAGAGAAAATGCCTTTTGTTAAAATAAAACATTATACATTAAAGCAAATACTGGATTTGCTTCTTTCAAAAAGGGATTTGTTTTATACAGTGGACAATGACACATTGGAAGTAAGTTTTTATAAAACAAAAACTTACAAACTGGATTTTCTCACATCATCAAGAACAGGTGAATCTAATTTGGACGCAACAGACAGCAAGGTAAAAAATACATACAGTTTTGATTTCTGGGATAAAATAGAAGATAACATAAAAACAATTTTAAAAAATACATCTATAGATTTTAAACCTCCGGTAATAGATAAATCCGCCGGTCTTATAACTGTAACAGGTACAAAAAAACAAATTAAAGAGATTGACAAATATGTTGATAATCTTATGAGCAGACTTACAAAAGAGGTTTTAATAGATGTGAAAATTTATACTGTTGAACTTTCCCGTTCTCATAAAACTGGTATTGATTGGTCAAAACTAAATATATCATTAAATAATGCAGCAGTGCCTATGAATCATTTTGCTAGCCAACTTGTTGGAAAAGAATCTATTTTTAATTCTGCAACTTTTAATTTAGATGGATTATTAAATTTCCTTGCTCAAAACGGAAACGTAAATTCACTCTCAAATCCTAAAATAGTAACACTAAACAATCAAAAAGCAATTATCAGCGTAGGGGATACAATAAACTATAAATATGCTTCGAGTGTAGTAAACAATCCTAATGCCTCTCCATCTATTCAATATACAATAGATTCAAAATTTGTAGGTGTTGTACTTGATATTACACCTCAGATTAATGACAACGGAGATATTATTCTCAGTATTGCACCGAGAATCAGCTCTTTTAAAAATCCTAATCAGTTGACTAATCCTAATAGAGACATGCCTCCGGACACAAGAGACAACACAATGCTTAGCATTGTAAAATTAAAAGACAATGATACATTGGTTCTTGGAGGTTTAATTACAAAAGATGATATATTAAACGTAAACGGGGTACCTGTTTTAAAAGAAATACCATTAATTAAATATCTGTTTTCTTCAAGAGAAAAAATTACCAACAGAAAAGAGCTTGTATTTGTGATAACCCCTCATATAATTGACTTTAGTAAGAAAAAAACGCTCAGGGATTTAGGTTTTGGCCAAATTAAGTGAAGCAAAAGAGTTATTCAGAGATGTGGTTGATGTAAATAATTATATTCCTTTGGCAAGTATTGAAAAATTAAAAATTGATTTATTGAATGCCGTTAATCAGAAAGAGAAGATGATTTTTCTCTCAGGGCAGGCAGGCAGCGGTAAAAGTATGGTCTTAAAATCGATATATGAAGAATTGAAAAATGATAAAAATCTTTTTTATATATCGAATCCTTATTTGGAAATAAATGCTATTTTAAATATCCTTAAAACGTTGGATATAAATGAACATTATTTTTTGTTTATAGACGAAGCGCAGTTATTGGAAGATTCTGTATTGGAAAATTTAAGAATTTATGCTGATAAAGGCAATTTAACAGTTGTTTTTGCCACACACGATACAGATTTGAATAAACTACTGCAAAAAAAACATTTTAAAACGAGAATTAATTACCTGTTTAAAACTGTTCCTATTAATGTAGATGAAATAGAATATTTTATTAATACAAAATTGATAAGAACAAATTTAATACCACTCGCCGAGAAATTCAATACAAAACATTATAAAATGATTTATAAATATACAAAAGGCTCTTTAAGAGGCGTTAATCAGTTTATGTTTAAATTATTTGATGTAATGGAATTTTTTTATAATAAATATAATGATGAGATTTTTAAAAATATAAATAAATATATAGAAATAACGCATATGGATTTAAAAGGCATTTAATGCATAAATATGAAAGACTTGAAAAATTATATTATAAAAAAAAATATGTAAAAATTTTTTTTATTTTTTTCTTTATAATTAATTATTTTGTTAATTTTTATATTTTTTCTAAAAAGAAACAAAAAACCGGAAAAATCGCCAATATTTAATATAAATGTTTTAAAAAAAGAAGAAAACAATACTCATGGTCATAAAAATATAACAGAAAAAAATTTAACTAATAAAAAAACGCTTTTTTATGAAAAGAATCTAACTCTTAAGAAAGAAAAAAAAGACAAAAACACAACATTAAAAACAAATAATACCAATACTAAAAAAGAAGTCCTCTCTTTTATAGTCCCAAAAGTAAATCTTAATGAAAACAATATTACAACAAAACAAAAACAAACTGAATCAAAAGTGAAAAAAAATGATAAAAAGAAACTTAAAAATGAAATAAAAGCGAAAATAAAAGAAAAACCTTTAATAATCGAAGAAAAAGTAAATATCAACGATTTAATTAAATCTTATAATCAAAATCCGGATTATGATATTGCAATACAGATTTCGAATTTATATTTAAATAAAAATATGTTGGATTTGGCTAAATTATGGGCATTGAAAGCAAATAATTTGAGCCCTTCCAAATATGAAAGCTGGAAAATATTTGCTATTATTTTGTTAAAGAAGAATCAAAAGCAAAAAGCAAAAGAAGTGTTAAAAACATATTTAAATGATTACGGGGATAACGAGAAAATTGAAAAATTATTAAGGAGTATTGATGAATGAACATATTTTTAAAGAGATAAAATCACTTCCGCCTTTGCCAAAAAGTATAATGGAAATTCAGAGAATCACAAATGACGCAAATTCTTCAATTTCTGATTTGGTAAAAGTTGTAAAAGAAGACCCTATGCTTACGGCAAATTTGCTTAAAGCCGCAAATTCTCCGCTTTACGGATTTACAAAACAGATAAAAAGTGTTGATCAGGCTGTTTCGTTATTTGGTATGGCAACAGTTAAAGGCTTCGCCGTTTCTTTTGCAATAAAAAATACGCTTAAATTTGATTTGAGTGCATACGGAGTGGATGAAAATAGATTTCATGATGTTTCAACAAAAAGAAACGCCCTGGTTCTTTACTGGTATAAAAAAAACAGAAAATATCTGGATATATTGGCTACTAATTCATTTTTAATAGACCTGGGTGCCGTTGTTATATCTTTGGTATTAAAAAAACTTGGAAAAGATAATGAATTCAAATCAAAATTAACTATTGACAACAGAAATGAAATAGAAAAAGAATTTGTTGGAATGACAACAGCGGAAGTAAACGCAAAAATTTTTACTCATTGGGGATTTAGTGAAGATTTAACCCTTTCTATGAAAAATATTGATGCTCCAAACGGCACTTATGAAAAAGAAAGTGCATCACTCCTGAGCTTAAAAACATTAATAAATCTCTTAAACGGATTTAATGAAGAAAATGAAAAAAAAGCGATAGAAATCGCCAACAAATATAATTTAGATACAGATTCTTTAAATGTTGCTATTGCTTTAATTTTAAAAGGAAATGATTGAGGGAATTTATATACAAACTTATAAAAGGAATTGACAGAAAAGATATTCCAAGGGATAAAAGAGATATAGTTAATGATTTACTAACTTTAAAAATAGTGACAAACAAAAAAACAATAAAATTAAAGTCCAAATATATACCTGGCAAGGTTGATATCACACAAAAAGGTTACGGTTTTTTAATTCCCCTTTCAAAGGGTAAAGATTTATTAATAGAATCTTATCATTTAAATTCGGCCTCTAAAGGCGATTTGGTAATAGCGGAGAGGCTTTTTAAGAAAAAAGGCCGGCCTAAAGCAAAAGTAATTTACATTATTGAAAAAGCTTTTGCTTACAGTGTGGGATATTTAACTTTTGAAATTAAAAATGCTAAAAAAATTCTTCTTATAAAAAACATTAAAACCAATCTGCCGATTTGTGTAAATGTTACTAAGAAAGCCTTAAAAAAACTTCCTCCAAATGCGGTGTTTAAAATAAATAATTATACTTCTACGATTGAGGAGGTTTTGGGGGTATTGGATGATGCGTGGGTGGATGAAAAAATATCTTTGGCTCTTTATAATAAAAAAGAAGAGTTTTCAAAAAGCGCTATATTAGAGGCAAAAGCTTTTGGAAATTTTATAGATAAAAGTATGTATCCGCAAAGGATTGATTTAACGGAAAAATATTTTTGTACGATAGACCCGGTAAGTGCAAAAGACCACGATGACGCTGTTTATTTTGATATTGGGGAAAATGCTTTATATGTTGCAATTGCAGATGTGAGCGAATATGTTTATTTAAACTCAAATATTGACAAAGAGGCAAAGGAAAGAGGTTTTAGCATATATTTTCCCCATAAATCAGTTCCGATGCTCCCAAGAGAGCTGAGTGAAAATATATGTTCCCTTAAAGAGAATGAAGACAGGCTGGCATTTATTTTTAAAATAACCTTAGATAAAAACAATAATGTAATTAAAGAAGAATTATTCGAGGGAATTATTAACTCCAAAAGAAAATATTCTTATGAAAAAGTAGATGAATTTTTAGAGGGTAATATTGAAAACAGTGATGAAACAGATAAAAAAATTTTATCCTGGCTGATGCCTTTGTGGAATAAAATTCAGAAAATAAGAAGTGAGAGATTAAAAACCGGACTCGATTTTGAAAGTGATGAAATCAAAATGAATTTGGATGAAGAAGGAATGATTGAAGATGTTACAATAGAAAAAGAAACACCTTCGCATTCCTTGATAGAAGATTGTATGCTTCTTGCAAATAAAGCAGCCGCAAAAATGATTGATTACGGTATTTTTAGAATTCATGAAAAACCCTCACGTACTTCAATAGATGAGCTTTATAATAATTTATTATCCCTTGGAATTGAAATAAATGAAAATGAAGATTTTGTAAAAAATGTAAAAGATATACAAAAACAGGCAAAAGAAATGGGCATAAAAAAAGAGATTGATAAATTAATAATAAAATCGCAAAAACAGGCTCGTTACGATGCTGAGAATGTAGGGCATTATGCACTCGGTTTTGATAAATATACTCATTTTACATCACCTATAAGAAGATATTCCGATCTCACCCTTCACAGGCTGCTAAAAGCGGTTTTGAAAAAAGAGGAAAAAATAAAAGATTTTATTTTAAGAAATATTGAGGCGCTGGTCGTAAAAATCAGCGAATTGGAAAGAGAGGCAATGAAAGTCGAATGGGATTTTTATGACAGAAAATATGCCAGAGTTGCTAAAATTAATATCGGAAAAGTTTACAAAGGAATAATCGAAGACACCGAAATTCCTCCTATCGCAAAAATTTTGGAAGATAAACTGCTTGGGGCAAGGGTGTTTTTGAAAGATAAAAAGAAATTTAATTTACTGCAAAAAGTCAATATTGAAATAATTGATTCAAATATTGCAACAGCAAAAATAAAAGGAAAAGTATTGGATTAAAAATCGTAATCCAATCCAAAAGCCATAAGTAAAGCCCCTCCTTTTTTAAATGTTCCTTGAACTGTTTGAATATTGTTTTTTACAGTTCCACTTCTTTGTTTTTGTTTGGCGTAAAGCATAGAAAAGCCCAAACTCATTCTCTCATCCATTTTATATTTAAAGCCTCCTGAAAAAATATTTTTATCACTGTCAGGCAGAGAAAAATCCAATGTAGAGTCCGGTACCGGAGTTTTATCATAAGTATAACCGAGCATTGCCGTCAGTTTTTCACTGCATTTATGTGTAAGTCCTATTCTGTAAGTGTTTGTATTTTTCCAATTTTTAGGAATTGGCGTACCGAAAATGGCTTCTACATACGGATCGTCAAAATTAAAGTCTAAATTTTTATATTTAGACCAGAATGTTCTCTCAAGTACAAATTCCACTGTTGTATTGTTAAAAGTTTTTGCAAATGCAATATTTAAGGCTGCCGGCAGAGGTATTTTTACCCTTCCCTTGGTATTAAAGGTTATCAAAGTGGAAGCGTCGGACGGATTTTTGGTTAATAAATATTTACTGTAATACCCGCTTGCATCTCCGTTTAGGCTCATGTCTATTTTGGAACGGTAAGTAAGTGCAAGTTTAATATCTCTGCTGTCGTTTTGATAAGAAACGGCACTGTTCCATCCAAAATCCACAGAATCCCCGTTTAAATACTGGGAATATAATCCGGCTTTAAAAGCATTTGTCGTCCCTTCACTTCTGAGTGCCCTTACACCAAACGCAACTGCTAAGTTGTTATTTATTTTATAGGCAATATTTGGATTAATTTCAAGTGTTTTCAGTGTAAATTCTTTTGCTCCTAATTCTGGAACTGTATCATCCCATTTTTTTGAAAGTCCGGCCGGGGTTGTTATTGAAATACCCCATCTGAAACTGTTATAATCTTTTGAGCTGAAATGAAACAGAGGAATAAAATAATCTTCTTTTCTTGATTTATAAACGTCTCCGTTATTGTTGTCAAATTCTATCTGGTATAAATGAATATAACTCATTAAAAATTCATAATGATTTTTATTGTCATTAAATGCCATATTGGCAGGATTGTAATAATTGGCATCAGCCCCGTTTGCGTCAGCCACGTTTGCAGCACTTAAAGCCATACCGTCAATGGATTGTTCCGGTATTTTATAACCGTTTGCCAAAAGTAAAACAGATGAAATTAATGAGAATGCTATAATTTTTTTCATTTAATCTCCTTTTAAGTTATTGTATAATTTTAACAAAAAGGTTTATATGAATAAAAAAGAGTTTGATTTATTAAAAGAGATTCCAAATTTTGTTGTGTTTTACGGTAACGAATTTTATCTGGATATGTATCAAAAACAGTTGGAAGAAAAATTTAAAGATGAAAATATATTAAAACTCTATTTTGATGAATTTGATAAAAATACTGCAAAAACACATTTATTGGAAAATTCTTTATTCGGCGGTAAAAATATTTTATTTGTAAAAACAAATAAATGGAATAAAGAAATAGAAGAGCTTAAAAATTATTCAAAAAACAACTACTGTTTTATCTTTTATACGGTAAATAAAAAAATAAAACTCTCTAAAAACGACTTTGTAAGGTTTTTTTCACCTTCTTATAAAGAAATTATAGAATATATTAATTTGTTATCAAAAAAAGAAAATGTTCTTCTTTCAAATGAAGCAAAAAATTTTTTGGCCAAAAGTATTGAACCTCTGTTTTTAGCCCAGGAAATAAAAAAACTAGCCTCATTTAAAAATGAGATATCTTTAAATGACGTAACTGATTTGGTGTTTTTATACAAAGAGGAATCTTTTGAAGATTTGTTTGTAAAAATTTTGAGCGGAGCTGATTTTTTTGATGATTTGAAAATCATATTGGAAACCACAGATTTTAAAAGAATAATACCGGCTTTTGTAAACTATATCACCAATCTTTATCAGTACAATCTTTATATAAAAAAAACAGGCTCTTCAAACCTGAAAAACTTTTTGGGTTATCAGCTCCCTTTTGATATTGAAAAGAAGCGGGTCAATATAGCAATTAAACTAAAAGAAAACGATTATAAAAATTTATTTGATTATCTGTTAAATAAAGAATTGTTAATGAGAAACTCTGATAAAGAAAAAGAAGCTCTTTTTTGGGAAGCAATGATTTGGCTTAAGAATTACCACTCTTTTTAAATAAGTTTTTAAATTTTTTAGCAGCTTTTGTAAGCCCCAGTTTCATTCCTGCATATCTCATCATTTTTGCCATTTGTCTGTATTTTTCTTTTTCATAGCAGGGATTGGGGCATTTTCTGCATCTCGGCTTTGGATTATGAGGGCATTCAGTTAATCTTTCTATTGCATAAGAGAATAAATTATGACATTCTTCACATAAATTTATTTCAAAATTTAATTCTAAATTTTTATAATTTACATTATATTTTTTTATAAACTGGCCGGTATGTTTATCATTACAGTAAATAGGAAAAAATTTTTTTAATGTTTCGACCTCACTTTTAAATTTTTCTTCAGTCATAAGAACCCTTTTTATTTATTATATAAAAAGAGTCTGTTTTATTCATTGATACCAGTCAATTTTCCATTTTCCATTCTCAATTTTCCATTAATAAAATTTTGCCTTATGGCTTCATAAAGTACAATTCCACTGCTGACGGCCAAATTTAAGCTTCTGCCTTCTTTTGTCATTGGAATGGTAATACATCTGCTTTTATATTTATTTAATATATTTTCGTCAATTCCTTTTGTCTCGCTTCCGAAAATGATATAATCTCCCATATTAAATTTTGCCTTAAAATATGGTTTATCTGTTTTAGTAGTGGCAAAATGGCATTTGTCAATATTAATATTTTTTAAAAAATCATCTGTGTTTTCCCATACGGTTAAATCTAATTTGTACCAGTAATCAAGCCCGGCTCTTTTTACGGCTTTTTCCCCGATATCAAATCCAATAGGTTTTACTATATGAAGCTTTGCCCCGGCATTTACACAAAGTCTTCCTATATTTCCCGTATTGGGCGGAATTTGAGGATTAAAAAGTACAACATTAAACATTTTTTTGCCTTTTGATTAAATAACTTAAAATTTTTGCTACAGCTTTTGGTTTTTTTGAAAAAATGTTTTTTAACCTCTCTTTTATAATTTGTTTTTTAATTTCTTCTACATTTTTTTTCATTTCCTACTTCTTTTTTTATCTTTCTTGCTAACTTGGAACTTGGCTTCTTGGCTACTCACCACTCACCACCCCGCCGCTTTGCAAGCGGCCGGGCAAGCTCACTACTCACTATAATATTATTGTTTTGTTTGCATAAACAAAAATTCTATCTTCTATAGCTTTTTTTATTGCACGTGAGAGAACTATTTTTTCAATATCTCTTCCCTGGATTCTCATCTCTTCCCAGCTCATTTCATGGTCTACCCTTATGACGTCCTGTTCTATTATCGGACCGTCGTCAAGATTGTTATTTACGAAATGTGCCGTTGCCCCTATAATTTTCACACCTCTGTCGTAAGCCTGTTTGTAAGGGTTTGCACCTATAAATGCAGGTAAAAACGAATGGTGAATGTTTATTATTTTGTTTGGAAATTTTTCAACAAAATTTGGAGTCAGTATTCTCATAAATTTTGCCAAAATTATATAATCCGGATTTGTTGGCATAATAATTTCAAGCATTTTATTTTCATGCTCGGTTCTGTTTAAATTTTCCGCAGGTACATAATAAAAAGGAATATTGAATTTTTCAACCAAATCTTTTAAATTGTTTCTGTTTGCGATAACCCCGATAATTTCTATATCCAAATCCCCTGAATACTGTTTTATTAAAATATCCCCCAACGCATGTGCCTCTTTAGTAGCCAGTAGGAAAACTCTTTTTTTTCTTTTTTTATATATTCTGACATTGGCACAGGAAACTTCTTTTAAAATTTCTTCTTTTAAATTTTCTTTGTCTATTTTTCCGGTTATTACAGCCCTAAAGAAAAATTTGTTGTTTTCTTTATCCACAAATTCCTGTTGCGATTCGATATTGAAATCATTTTTATATAAAATTTTTGATATTTTATAAATAAGACCTTTTTCATCATTACAGTCAATTAATAATGTATATTGCATTTTTAACCTTTTTTTATAATTATTTTATCATAACTTCTTATTTCGTTTAATATTGAAAATCTCGGATTGTCCGGGTTTATGTTTTTTGGTTTGTATTTTTTATTCCATAAATTTTCTTTTTTCAACCATTTTTCACAGCAGTTAAAGTTTAATATGCTGAATGTATTTAGCGGATATTTCAAAGCCAGGGCGTATAAAAACCTGTTGGTAACGGTTTTTGGACACTTTTTGATTTTTATTTCCCTTTTTAATTTATTTGGCGGATTTAGCTGTTTTATTATAAATTTATTATTTAAATGTTTATAATAAAGAAGATGATACAAAAAATATCCTTCAAGGGGGTTTGATTTATAAATTTTTGCCAAATGGAAAAATTCTTTTTTTGAAAAATCTAAATTAAATAATTTTTTTGCAATTTTTAATATTATAAAATAATAAAATCCGTAGTATAAAAATTTTGAATTAAACATTTTTTCAAATTCTCTGTATATTCTTTCTTTGCTCAAATCGTTTAATTTTATTTCTTGACACAGTTTTACAGTTTCAAAAGCCACTTTAAATTTTAATCTTGAGGCAAACTGCATGGCTCTTAAAACCCTCAAGGAATCTTCTTTGAATTTTTCATTATTTATGTGTCTTATTGTTTTGTTTTTAATATCTTCAATTCCGCCCCAGAAATCCAAAATTTTTCCGCTGAAAATATTTTTCATCAATGCATTCATAGTGAAATCGCGTCTTGAACTTGCTTCTTTTTCATTTTGGATTAAATTTACTTCAAAACCCCTGTGGCCTGGTGATGTTTTCGTTTCCATGCGGGGCAGGGCAATATCGAAATTTTTCCATTTGTATACAAAAAAACTTTTACCTACTCCTTTTGCCCCGAGTTTTTGCATTAATTTATCAAATTCAAGAGGTTTTATATCATAAACTTCTAAATCAAATTCTTTTGGAGCTTTGCCCAGAATCTCATCCCTTACGGCGCCGCCTACAATGTAAACTCTTTTAGTGTAAGGTGCAAAAAATTTTTTTAAAAATTCTAAATCCTTATATAAATCTTCACTCCTCACTACTTACTGCTCACTATTTTCACTATTTCAGTTTTTCATCGATTTTTACCAATAAATATTCCAGAAAATTTAATGTTACATCAAGTTTGACATCAAGATTTTGGGTGTTTGGAGATTGAAGCCCTTCAAATAGAATAAGCAGTCTTTCTTTAATATGTGAAAGAAATTTTTTATCTTCGCAACTGTTTTTATTTGCATTATCTTCCACAACTATTGAATTTTCTTCAAGTTCCTGCAATGTTTCAAGTATTGTTTCTTTTATATCCATTTTTTTTACCTTGTTTAATCCAACATTCAAGATTTAACATTTAAAATTAAAATATAAGCCATTTTTCAAATTCGAATCTGTTTTTTTGATTTATTTCGTTAAATTCTTTTAATTTCAAAATATTTACACCTTTAAATTTTTTTCTTTTTTTCAGTCTTTTAATGGCTTCTATTATTTCCTGGTCTTTTTTTTCTAAGCTTTCATAAATCTCCAGGGCTTCTTTTTTAAAACCCTGTGATTCAAGTATTTTTGCATATGTTTTTGTTTTAATCTTTAACGTATTCGGCAATTAAATCCCCCATTTTTGATGTATTTACCACTTCTTTTGCGTCAAATTCGGCTAAATCCGGTGTTCTGTAACCTAAGGCCAATACTTTTTTTATTGCTTTTTTAATTCTTCCGGCGGCATTTAATTCGTTTAAATATTCCATCATCATAGCGGCACTTAAAATTGTAGCAATAGGATTTGCTATCCCTTTTCCCGCAATATCAGGGGCACTTCCGTGTATAGGTTCGAAAAGTCCGACTTTTCCTCCAATGCTTGCACTTGGAAGAAGTCCGATGCTTCCTATAATCATACTTGATTCATCGCTTAAAATATCTCCGAAAATATTTCCTGTTAAGATTATATCAAACTGTTTAGGGTTTCTTACAATCTGCATTGCCGCATTGTCCACATACATATGGTTTAAACTGACTTCAGGATATTCTTTTGCAATTTCTTCAACAATTTCTCTCCAAAATTCGCTTACTTCGAGGACGTTTGCTTTATCGATAGAGGTTACCCTTTTGTTTCTTTTCATTGCTTCTTTAAATGCAACGTGTGCTATTCTTTCAACCTCTCCTCTTGTATAAATCATTGTATTATAGGCTTTTTCATTATCTTTATATCTCGGCTGGCCAAAATAAATTCCGCCGGTAAGTTCCCTTACAACTACAAAATCGACACCTTTGACAATTTCACTTTTCAGGGTTGAAGCGTTTATCAGTTCGTCAAAAATCATGGCAGGGCGTATATTGGCAAAAAGTCCCAGTTCTTTTCTGAGTCTTAGCAGTCCGCTTTCCGGTCTTTTTTCTTTAGGAAGATTTTCCCATTTATATCCTCCGATAGAACCGAATAAAACGGCGTCGCTTTCAAGGCTTCCTTTTATTGTTTCTTCAGGGCAGGGGGTTCCGGTGGCGTCATACGCACTTCCACCGAGCAGATATTCTTTATAATTAAATTTTATATTTTCCGCTTCACCGAGCGCATTTAATACTTTTATGGCTTCATCCACTATTTCAGGGCCGATTCCGTCGCCTTTGATAACTGCAATATTATATGTTTTCATTATTTTCCTTTATTTCCCTTGCATAATTGATAAGTCCCCCCGCGGCAATTAAATTTTGCATAAAATCTGGAATTGGTGTAAATTTATAAACCTTACCTGTATCAATGTCGCTTATTATTCCCTTATCCATTTCTATTTTGATTAAATCGCCTTCGTTTATTTCATCACTTTCAAGCAGTTCAAAAATAGGAAGCCCCATATTAAAACTGTTTCTATAAAATATTCTTGCAAAACTTTTGGCTATCACTGCCGCAATTCCTGCCGCTTTTAATGCTATTGGGGCGTGTTCCCTGCTGCTTCCGCTTCCGAAATTCCATCCTGCCACAATTATATCGCCCGGTCTTACTTTAGCCGGAAATTCAGGATCGGCGTCTTCCATTACATGTTTGGCAAGTTCATGAGGGTCTGACGTATTGAGATATCTTGCCGGAATAATCAAATCTGTATCTATATTGTCTCCGAATTTCCATACTCTTCCAGTTATTACATTCATAAAAATCCCTTTTTTTCAAAATTTTACCAAATCTGAGTTTAAATTGCTATTAAATATCCTATCCCAAGTCCTGCAAAAGATAATAAAAAAAAGAAAAAAAGCTCCTTTGTTAATTTTCTTGCTATAAAAACGGCAATAAAAAATTTTACTATAGAATTTGTGATACTTGCGATAATAATACCGTTTAGAGCACTGATGGAAGAAATTTTATTATGGGCAAGAGAACTTAACGAAAGAGTTATTGCATCTACATCGGTAATTCCGGAAAAAAACGATAAAATATAAATTCCTATATTTCCGTATTTATTACTGACCAGTTCCGCGGCTGCGTAAATAACCGCAAAAATAATTGCAAATTTAATAGCTTCGTCAATTTCAAGAGGATTTTTTGATTTCAGCTGCATTGTCAGTTTTTCAGAAATTGATTTTTTATATAAATAATATGAATAAAAAAGTCCGAAAAGCGTGGCAAGAAGATAGGGAATTAAGATTTTTTTTGATATATCCTGATTTACAATTAATGTCTCAATATAAACCCTTGCAAACATTATAGCGTTTGCTATTGAAATACCTGCCGCATAAAGGTAATGGTTTTTTTTATTTTCTCTAAACATTCTGCTAAGTGCGAAAGTAACAGCGGTTGAGCTGAAAAGGCCTCCCGCCGTTGCAGTAATTAAAATTCCTTTGTTTCCTAAAATTTTAAGGGAAATGTAGCCTAAAAATGATAAAGCAGATATTAATACGGCCATAAGCCAGGTTTTATACGGATTGAATAAATTATAAGGGTCTATTGTTTTATTTGGCAATATGGGAAGTATTAAAAATGTCATAACCAAAAGTAAAACCGCCGCATTGATATCATTTACGGAAATTTTTGCTTCTAATTCTTCCAATTTTGGTTTTAAAGACAAAACAACAATTATTATAACACCTATAAAAATGGCGTATTCCGCTTTTCCAGCATAAACCAGAATTCCCAGAAAATAAGAAATAATGGCGGCAAAATGTGTGGTTGAACCCTGTTTTTTATAATGAATAACTTTTAATAAATAAGCACTTACAGTAAGGCTTCCTATAATAATTAAACTGATATATAAAAAATAAGGATATCTGTCATTTAACCATGCGCTTATAAATCCTGCAAGGGAAATAAGGGCAAAAGTTCTGCTTCCTGCAAATGAATTTATGTTTTTGGAATTAAATCTGATACTCCTTTCAAGCCCTATGCTGAAACCTATAATAATGGAAATTAATAAAAGTTTTAAAAATTTCAAATCCAAAATTAAGCCTTTTTTATTATTATATTAAAATTTTGCTAAAATTATAAAAAAAAAGGCATGTTTTGAGAAAAGCGGTTGCATTTACAGGTCCGAGCAATTCGGGAAAAACAACATTGATTGAAAAAATTGCCAAAAGGCTTATCAGTTCATACAAAATAGCGATTATTAAAAACGATCCGGCCGACAAGGCGCAGTTTGACAAAGAGGGTAAAGACAGTTACAGATTTTATTCAACAGGAGCGGAGGTTGTTGTAACATCCCCCACCAGAACCACTTATTTTTCTCACAGGCAAAAATCACTTGATGAAATTATAAATATGATAAACGATTTTGATATTTTGCTTGTTGAAGGGCTTAAATATCTGCCTCTTCCGAGAATTGGGATATTCAGGGGTGATGTTGATGAAAGTTATTTCAGATATATAAAAGCCGTGGCCGTTGATGAGAGTGTGGATAAAAGTAAAATACCCCAAAATATAGAAATACTGAATTTAAATGATACGGATCAGATAATCGAATGGGTATTGAATAATGCAAAAGAAGTGTAAAAATAGTAAGTAGTGAAAGGTGAATGGTGAGTAGTGAAAATATTAAAAAGGAGCGGGTATGACCGAAATAATGGATAGAATAAAAAATATAGCCATTGAAATAAGCAGTGCTATTAAAACACAGGATACCGGTAAAGCGGACACATGTAATATAAGCGGGGATGTTCAGGCAAAACTTGATGTAATAAGCGATGAAATTGTTGAAAAACATTTAGGCTGTGTTTCAAGTGTGGCACAGATAATAAGCGAAGAAAAAGAAGATGCCCTTACGTTAAATGAAAACGGTAAATATTTTGTTGCTTATGACCCGCTTGACGGGAGCAGTTTAATAGATGTCAATTTAAGTGTCGGAAGTATTTTCGGAATTTATAAAGGGGATTATGCAGGGGAAAATATTGTTGCTGCCGCATATGTTGTATACGGTCCGAGATTGGAGCTTGTTGTAGCCAGGGATACGGTGGAACTTTTCAGATTTAATGAAGAAAAAAAAGAATTTGAATATATAAAAGAATTAAGACTTTCTGAAAAGGGAAAAATATTGGGGCCCGGGGGCACTCAAAAATGCTGGTACCCGTATCATAAAAAAATGATTGATAATTTTTTTAAAGAAGGTTACAGACTCAGATATTCCGGAGGAATGGTGCCGGATTTACATCAGATTTTATTAAAAGGTGGAGGTCTTTTTGCTTATCCTGCCGCAACCGATAAACCGAAAGGCAAACTCAGAAAGCTTTTTGAAGTGTTTCCTTTTGCATATGTGTTTGAACGTGCGGGAGGCCTTGCAATAGACGGGGAAAATAATATTTTAACTCTGGGATATGAGCATTATCATGACACTACTTCCTGCTTTCTCGGAAGTAATTATGAAATAGAAAAAGTTTTAAATACTTATAAAGGAAAAAAATGAGCGACTGCAGTACATATTATTTAACAACGCCTATTTATTATGTAAACGATGTTCCGCATATAGGGCATGCGTATACGACTATAATCGCTGATTCCATTGCAAGATATGCAAGACTTAAGGGAATTGATACCTTTTTTTTAACGGGTACTGACGAGCATGGCCAAAAAATTGAGGAAGCCGCCAGAAAAAGAGGCAAGAGCCCAAAAGAATATGCAGATGAAATAAGTGCAAAATTTAAAAAGTTGTGGGATGAATTTGAAATAAGCTATGATAAATTTATTCGTACCACAGACCCCGGGCATATTAAAGGTGTTCAAAAAGCTTTTTTAACAATGTATGAAAACGGGGATATTTATAAAGATTATTATGAAGGGCATTATTGTGTGGGGTGTGAAAGTTTTGTGGCCCCTAGCCAGCTTGTTAATGATGAATTGTGCCCGGATTGCGGCAGGCCTACAAGAATTATAAAAGAAGAAAGTTATTTTTTCAGACTCTCTAAGTATCAGGATAAAATTCTAAACTGGCTGAAAACAAAAAAACCTATTTTGCCTGAAGCAAAAGCGAATGAAATTATAAGATTTGTCGAAGACGGTTTAAAAGACCTCTCCATTACAAGAACTTCCTTTGAATGGGGAATTAAACTTCCAAAAGAGATTAATGACCCAAAACATGTTGTTTATGTATGGCTTGATGCATTGTTTAATTACTTAACGGCACTTGGATACGGCAGCGGGGATGAAAGTTTGATGAAAAAATACTGGCCTGCAAAGCTTCATATAGTGGGAAAAGATATACTTAAATTTCATGCTGTTTACTGGCCGGCGTTTCTGATGAGTATAGGATACTCCCTTCCGAAAGTAATAGCTGCTCACGGATGGTGGACAAGAGACGGAGAAAAAATGAGCAAAAGTAAAGGAAATGTAATTAACCCCAAAGAAGTCGCCGATGCATACGGAATTGAAAATTTCAGATATTTTATGCTAAGAGAAGTGCCGTTCGGGGCAGACGGTGATTTTAGTGAAAAAGCGTTAATAGACAGAATCAATAACGACCTCGGAAATGATCTCGGAAATTTGCTAAATAGAATTATAGGAATGGCATATAAATATTTTGACGGGAAAATAACTTCCCAAAATGTCGAAAAATATTTTTCAGGGGAATTAAATGAAGCGAGAAATATACTCAAAGATTTGGAAAAAACATATTTGTGGAAAATGCAGATACATAAATTTTTAGAAGAGTTATGGAAAGTTTTAAGTATCGGAAATAAAGCAATAGATACATACAAACCTTGGGATTTGATGAAAACGGGAGAAAATGAAAAAGCAGGCGCACTTCTTGGGCTTATTGCCAATTTATTGGCGCTTGTGGCGGTAAATCTGCATGCATTTATGCCAAAAACCACTCAAAAAATTGCCTCAACACTCGGATTTGAAATAAATGAAAAAAGTTTTAAAGAAATAATGGACGGGAAATTGATTGGAGATTTTATTATAGAAAAAATTCCTCCACTTTTTCCTAAAATAGAAAAACCTTTAATGAAAAAATCTGAAATTAAGCAAAAACCCCAAAATTTGGTAACAATAGACGAATTTTTTAAAACCGAGCTAAGAATTGGAAAAGTTGTTCAGGCTGAAGAGGTTAAAAAATCCAAAAAACTGCTTAGGCTGGAAGTTGATTTGGGAGAAGGTAAACCCCGTCAGATTATTGCCGGAATTAAAGAATACTACACTCCAGAAGAGCTGATTGATACTTATGTGTGTGTTGTAAGTAATTTAAAACCTGTTAAACTTATGGGAATGATCAGTGAGGGAATGCTTCTCGGGGCTAAAGATGAAAACGGTTTTTCCCTTATCAGGCCTGAAAAACCTAAAAAAGTCGGAACGCAGATAAAATAGTGAAAATAGTGAAAACGGTGAATAGTGAAAGTAAAAATAAATGAAAATAGAAACATTAGTTAATTTAATAAAAGGGGAACTTCTAAACCGCCCCTTTATCAGTGAAGTTACTTCTTTTACTAAAAACCCCAAAGAGGTTTTAAGAGGAAGCTGCTTTTTTTCGAATAATTTTGATGATATACAAAAAGCTGTTAAAAACGGGGCTTATGCCATAGTAAGTGAAAAAGAATTTGAAATAATAGATAAAGAGATAGCCTGGATTTTAGTCTCTTCTATAAAAAAAGCCGTTTTTGACATATTCAAATATGAAAATATAAAAACTAAAATTTATTTTACTGATAAAATTACCGCCCATATTATAAAAAAAATGAATATAGATAAAAAAGTTGTGGTTTTGGAAAATGAAAAATCTTTTTTAACGGCACTTAATAAAAAAGAAAGTTTTTTAATAAGTTCTAATCCAGAATTTAAAAAAATTTTTACAAATATAGAAGAATTAAAATCTGTAAATATTAAGTTAGAGCAAATTTCTCTGTTTAAATCCAGATATAATCAGATAGAGATAAATCTGCCTTTTGTATATAAAAAAAATTTTGCAAAAGCGCTTAATTTTTTTGAAAATAAAGATTTAAAATATTCCCTTGATTTTGAACTGGAGAGGTTTAAACCCGTTTTTGTAAATAAATTTTTAGAAAAAGTAGAATATGGGCAAAGTGATAAAGTATTAATTTTAGGTATTGAAAATGATGAAAATTTTTTTAATGAACTAAATTATCTTATAGAAAACACTAAATATGCCAAAACTATAATTGTTGGCAAATATAATAAAAAAATTTTAAACGGATATTTTAATTTTGCAATGCTGGTGGATATGGAAATTGAATTGAAAACAAAAGAAAAAGAAAGGAAACTTTTTGATTAAAATAAAAAAAATAGAAAATCTCTGTTCCGGCAGGTTTTTATCTTTGAAAAAAGTTTTTTTTAAATATAAAAACAAAGACAGATTTTGGGAAGTCTGTGTGGGGAATAACAGCGTGGCAATACTTTTGTATCACAAAAGTTTTGATTCTTTTTTAATTGTTAAGCAGTTTAGAATGCCGGTTTTTTTAAAAAACGGTGATGGTTATACATATGAACTTTGTGCCGGATTAATAGATAAAGAAAAATCCCCCGTAGAAATTGCAAAAGAAGAGATTTTGGAAGAATGCGGATATGATGTGGATATAAAAAATATTAAAAAAATTACAGAATTTTACAGCAGTGTGGGAAGCAGCGGTTCCAAACAGATACTTTATTATGCCGTAATTGACGAAAATATGAAAATAAGTGAGGGCGGCGGAATAGATGATGAAGATATTGAGCCTGTTTTTATAAAAGTAGAAGATGCTGAAAAAATAATTTTTGATGATAAATTTACAACAACTCCTGGGCTTAAATTTGCCTTTCTTTGGTGGCTAATAAAAAATGAAAAATGAGCAAAAATGAGCAAAGCGAATTAAGCTCATCTGGCTATCAAAAGCGGCCATGATGAAAAATTATATATTGGTTTTTTAAAATTACTTGATTGACTTTAACTCAATTTTATTGTAAAATTATGTTAAAATAATGTTTTTTTCATTGTACATTGTACATTTTACTTTTATAAAGGAGGGGATATGGCAAAAAGTTTATACGAAATTTTAGGTGTCTCTGAAAGCGCCTCTCAGGATGAAATTAAAAAAGCGTATAGAAAACTGGCGCGAAAATATCATCCTGATATTTGTAAAAAGCCCGAATGTGAAGAAAAATTTAAAGAAATAAATACAGCTTATGAAATTTTGGGTGATGCCCAAAAAAGAAAGCAGTATGACGCAATGGGCGACAATATGTTTAACGGTCAAAACTTCCAGGATTTTTACAGACAGCATAAAGATGTCGATTTGGAAGAAATTCTTTCACAGATTTTCGGAGGAGGTTTTGGTGCAAGTCGAGGTTTTGGAGGCTTTGGCGGCTTTGGATTCGAAGGTTTCGGTGGAGGGTTTGAGCCGGATTTGGATGTTCATGCAAGAATTCAGATTCCTTTTGATTTAGCCATTAAAGGCGGTGTTTATACCATTAATTATAACGGAGAGGCTATAAAAGTAAAAATTCCCTCAGGACTTAAATCCGGGCAAAAACTAAGAATCAGGGGAAAGGGTAAATCTCATCAGGGTAAAAGAGGTGATTTGATTTTAGAAGTGGAAGTTACCCCAAATCCTAACTGGGAAAGAAAAGGTGACGATTTATATACAAAAGTTGAGGTTCCTTTAAAAACTATGATTTTTGGCGGAAAAGTGGGTGTAGATACATTTAAAGGGCATATTAATGTAAAAGTTCCCGAAAATTCCAAATGCTGTCAAAAATTAAGGGTTAAAGGTTATGGTGTGAATAACGGTAATTTATATATAGAACTTATTCCAAAACTGCCTAAAATTGAAGAACTGGACCCGGAACTTGCTAAAATGATGCAGGAAAAATTATAAAAGGAGGTGTAAAATGCACAGTTATGATGAACCGGTATATTTAATAAGTGTTGTCAGTAAAATGTTAAACATCCATCCGCAGACCCTTAGACAATATGAAAGGGAAGGTTTAATTAAACCTAACAGAACGGAAGGTAAAATGAGACTTTATTCTCAAAGAGACATAGACAGGTTGAAACTGATATTATCATTGGTCAGGGATTTGGGGGTTAATCTGGCCGGTGTTGAAATAGTGCTTCAGTTAAAAGAAGAGATAGAAGCCCTGCAAGAAGAAATGGAAGCATTAAAAAAAGCTCAGGGACAGATTCCGAGAAACAGAAGCGTTGTTATAAAAAAAGATACCTATCAGCTTATTTTGGTTCCCGATAAAGAGATTTAAAATATATTAAACGGCAGGGTTAACACTCTTTTAAACAGATTAAACGGATTAGGAAGAAGTGCTTTTCCTATATCTTTTGTGATTTTAGGATTGTATAAATCTCCTTTTATTATCATTTTAACTTCTATACTGCCGTCTTTGCCAAGTAGCAGATAACTTAACCCTTTTCCTATAACAGGTATTTTTTTAAGTTTTAATTTTAATTTTGCCTTAGTTTTTAAATTGATATAATTTTTATTGAAATCTATATATCCTTTTGAAAAAAAATCTATATTTTCCCCTTCAATATCTGATTTTTTGATATATAAAATTTTATTGAAAAGAAGATATTGGATATTTCCTTTTTTTATTTTATATCCTTTTGAAGAAAAACCGGGATTTGAAAGGGAAAGTATTGAAGGAATTGTGTTTAAAAAAGCCAATACATTGTTTAGTGCCTTTAATTTTGTAATTATTGCATTGTTTATATAAACATTTCCTATATAATAATCATCCGGGGATTTAACCAGCGTAAAATCAAGATTTATTTTTTTAAAAAAGTTAAATTTAGGTAAAAATGCCCCGAATTCCTCTTTTGAAAAATTTTTACCTTCCAATAAAAAATAACCGTTTTTTGTATAGCCTGTTAATTTTGAATTTTTATATGTTGAATTAAGCGAAACGGAATTGTTAATCTCTTTTAATGATGCTTTTTGGGAGAGAAACTTATGTGTTTTATATAAAATATTGGAATTTTTCAAATTAATTATTATATTTTTATTTTCAGTGTTTTTTTGATTAAAATTTTTATAATAAAATTTTTCCAAAGGGAAAAGATTTATATCTATATTTTTTAAGCTTAAAAACAAATCGTTATTATTCATAAAAAACTGTATGAAATTATTATAAAGTATAATTTTATTTTTGTTAAGTTCCAGATTTAACGTGATTTTATTAAAAGCGAATTTTGATAAATTGTTTTCCACGGGAAGGTTGCTGTGTCTGTAAAGAATAGCAAGTTTTGGTTTTATATAGGTTAAAGCTTTAATGTTTTTTGCAAAAGAGATAAATAATATACCGTTGTCAATCATATTTTTAAAAGGGGTGTAATGCAGTAACGGCTTTAAATTATTGATAATAATATTGTCTTTATCCAAATTTATATAAACATGAGAATTTTTTAAAAACAGCTCAAGTGAATTCAAATCCATTGTTGCTTCTTCTTTGAAATTCTTAACATCTAAAATAGGATAAACAACAAAATTGTTTATTACACCTTTTAATGTCAAAATAAGAGGTTCATAACTGATTTTGCCGACACCCGTAAAAAACAGATCAATTCCTCTCGCTATTTCCAAAAATGATTTTTTTATTTTAAAGGAGGTATAATCCGGCGTAACGGTTATATTGGCTTCTTGGGCCTGAAGGGGAAGAGAATCAAGCTTTAAAATAGGATTTTTAGAAATTACATCTATATTGAATGAAATGTTTTTATCAAACTTGACAATCCCTCTTATATTGTTTTCCCCTCCTGTCTGTTTTAGAGGAATAGATATATTTAATTCTTTTTTTAAAACATTGTTTATCTTGTTATTGAAATATTCTTTAGAGCTGAAAAGTGCATATTTTTTATTAAAATCTATTTTCAGATTATTAATTTTTACTCCGTTAAAAACGATTTTTTCGGAAGTGAAAGTTTTATTTGTAATATCGAATTTGTTATTTTCTATTTTAAAGTCAAAATTATCCGCTATACCTGAAATTATTTTGTTTAAAACTGTTTTTTTATCCCCTTTTATGCTTGAAGAAACCGCTTTTATTCTTTTTGAAACAAAATTTGTAGAATTTATATCATAAGAAATTTTATCACTGTTTTTTATAATGTATATTTTATTTAATAAAAAAGAAAAAACGCTGTTTTTAATATCTCCTTTTTGAATATTTATTAAAGCGGAGGTTTTATCAGGAATTTTTATTTGAATATTTTTTAAAGCTATTGATAAGTTTTTATAATCTGCTTTTAAAGCTTTGGATGTTATCTGTGTATAATAATTTAGAAAGTTTGTATTTATTTCGATATTATAGGCATAAATATTTTTTAATGTTTTAAACTTTTTAATATGCAGTTGTTTTATAGAAAACTGAAAATTTTCATTGTTTTGGGATATTGTTGAAGAATTGGTATCTATTGATATATTGTTATATTTTATTTTAGAATTTTTAATATAGGTTGTGGAAAAAATTTTATTTTTATTTAAATTTATACTTATTTTGGAATTTAAATCATTTAAAGAGATAATAAAATTTTTTTGTGTTATTAATAAATTATCGGAATTTAAAACAAGTTTTATTCTGTTTGATATCGGGTAAAGTTTACCTTTAAAATAGATTAATGAATTTTTATAATTAAAAAAACCTTTTATAAAAAAATATTTTAAATAATTTCTTAAACTCAGGTTTATATTTTTTATTTCAATATCGTTATATTTCAGTGAATAAACAACAATTTTTGATTTTGGAAATATGTTTTTTATATATGCTTTTAGGTTTAAATTATTGTATTTTATATTTAAAAAATGATTATTGTAAACAATGTTAAGATAAGGGGCGGAAATTTTCAGTTTTTTTATATATTTTAAAAATTTTACAAATCCGATAATTTTATATAATTTTATTTTTTCATTTTTAGGAATAGATGAAATGTCGATATTACTTTGAAGTCTGTTATGTTCTATTTTTAAAAAAATTTTTTTAATATGCATATTTTGAAAATTAATATTATATAATGTTATACCTTTGAATAAGGATATGAAGAATATGAATAAAAATAAAAAAATTGTAAGAATTGCAGCCTGGATTGAAGTTTTGATAATATTCATTATATTTACCCTTTTTTATCTGGCCCTGCCTTTACATTCCGATAGAGTTGTATATATTCCAAAAGGCAGTGTAAATCATACAATCGATTATTTAGAAAAAAATAATTTTAATACCGGAATAATAGATAAAATTATACTTTATCTTTTGGGTAAACCGCAAGCAGGCTGGATAGATTTAAAAAAAACAAAAATGAGTAAATTAGATTTTTTATATAAATTAACGACATCTAAAGCGGCTCTTGTAAAAATAACAATTATTCCCGGTGAAACAAATTATTTTATATTCAAACAGATAGAAAATAAACTGCATTTAAAAAATTTTTACTGTAATATTGACGAGGGCTTTTTAAAACCTGATACCTATTTTTTACCTATTGGGATGAGTCCTGAAAAGGTTTGTGATTATTTATATAATGTTTCTTTAACTTATCATAAACAGATTTCAGATAAAATTTTCGGAAAATTTGAATACAGCAAATATAAAAAATATTTGATTGTTGCGTCAATAATACAAAAAGAAGCCGCAAATGCAAATGAAATGAAATATATTTCCGCTGTAATATATAACAGGCTTTTTAAACATATGAAACTTCAAATGGACGGAGCATTAAATTACGGAAAATATTCTCATATGAAAGTTACCCCTGAAATGATTAAAAACGACAAATCTTCATTTAATACTTATAAATTTTACGGTCTTCCTAAAGTTGCTGTATGTATTCCTTCAACCGAGGCTGTGATTGCTGCAATTTTTCCTGCAAAAGTCAATTATCTTTATTTTGTAAAATGCGGAAAACACCATCTTTTTGCTACAAATTATAAAGCACATTTAAGGAATATCGGAAAATGCAAAAATAAATGAAAAATTAAAAAATGTAAAATGTAAAATTAACAAAAATTTTTCACTTTTCACTTTTCAGTTTAAACTTTGTTTGTTACTTAATGTTACAATGGTTTTTAAAACTGAATAAAAACTGTTACTTTTCGTATAAACTTGGTTAAAATTTAAAATAAAAAAAAGGAGAATATATGAAACCTACGATTGTATGGACAAAAGTTGACGAGGCCCCGTATCTTGCCACGTTTAGCCTGTTACCTATTGTTGAAGCATTTACCAAAGATGCAGATGTGAATATAAAGCTCAGAGACATATCACTGGCTGGCAGAATAATAGCGGAGTTTTCCGATATTTTACCTGATAACCTAAAGCAGTCTAACGATTTGGCTTATTTGGGAGAGCTTGTAAACAAACCGGAAGCGAATGTAATAAAACTGCCTAATATTTCAGCTTCGGTGGTTCAGCTTAAAAATGCCGTAAAAGAACTTCAATCACAAGGCTATCCTTTGCCTGATTATCCTGAAGAGCCTAAAGATGCCGAAGAAGAAAAAATTAAACTCAAATACGCTAAATGTATAGGGAGTAATGTAAATCCGGTATTAAGACAGGGGAATTCCGACAGAAGACTGGCCGAACCTGTAAAAGAATATGCAAGAAATCATCCTCACAGAATGAGGGATGTGAGTGAAAATTGCAAAAGTTATGTCGCCCATATGGATGATAATGATTTTTATCAAAACGAGCAAAGTTTTGTTTCACCTGAAAATCAAACGGTAAATATAATTTTTGAAGATAAAAAAGGGAATAAAAAATTATTAAAAGAACTTGAGTTAGAAAAAAATGAAATTTTAAGTTCAAGTTTTATAAACAGAAACTCTTTAAAAGATTTTTATGCCAAAACTATGAAAGAGGCAAAAGAAAAAGATATTTTGTTTTCACTTCATTTGAAAGCGACAATGATGAAAGTAAGCGATCCTGTTATGTTCGGGGATGCAATCAGGGTATATTATAAAGAACTTTTTGAAAAATTTGGGGAAGCTCTTGAAGAAATCGGATTTAACCCAAATAACGGATTAAGTGATTTGGAAGCAAAATTAAATAAACTTCCGGCTGATAAACAGGAAAGCATAAAAAAAGAAATAAACGAAATTTATGCAAAAAATCCGGAACTGTATATGGTTGATTCAGATAAGGGTATTACAAATTTACACAAACCAAACGATGTAATTATCGACGCTTCCATTCCGGCGGTTATAAAAAACGGACTTCAGGGATGGGGGCCTGAGGGTGAAACCAAAGATTTGGTTATCACAGTACCTGATAGAACATATGCAAGAATGTATAAAGAGATTGTAAAAGATTTGGTTGAAAAAGGACAGTTTGATCCTACAAAAGTAGGAACTGTGCAAAATGTTGGTCTTATGGCGAAAAAAGCGGAAGAATACGGAAGTCACGATAAAACATTTTATGCGCCTGATGACGGAAAAATTTATATAGAAGATGAAGGCGGCAACAAAGTAATGGAACATAAAGTCCAAAAAGGCGATATCTGGAGAGCATACAGCGCAAAAGACGATGCTGTTAAAGACTGGATAAAATTAGCTGTAAACAGGGCAAAAGAAAGCGGGTATCCTATTGTATTCTGGCTTGATTCCAACAGGGCTCACGAAGCCAATTTAATTAAAAAAGTTATTGAAGAACTACCAAAATATGATTTAAGCGATGTCGAATATTATTTAATGGCGCCTGAAAAAGCTATGAGATATACATTAAGAAGATTCAGGGCGGGGGAAAATACAATTTCAGTAACCGGAAATATTTTAAGAGATTATTTAACAGACCTTTTCCCTATTATAGAAGTCGGTACGAGTGCAAGAACACTTTCTATTGTTCCGCTTCTCGCAGGTGGAGGGCTTTATGAAACAGGTGCAGGGGGCAGTGCTCCTAAACATGTTGACCAGTTTATTAAAGAAGGCCATTTAAGATGGGACAGCCTTGGTGAATTTTTGGCTTTGGCAGAGAGTTTAAAACTTGCCAAAAAACAGGGCGGAAAAGAAGAAATTACAATAATTGCGAGTGCTTTAAACAGGGCTGTGGCAAGATATCTTGACGAAGACAGGACACCGAAAAGAAAAGTCGGAGAGCTTGATAACAAAGGAAGCCATTTTTATTTAGCTAAATTCTGGGCGGAAGAGCTTGCAAATTGCGGTAATAAAGTTTTAGAGGAAAAATTTGCACCTGTTGCGAAAGAATTGGCTAAAAATGAAGAGAAAATTCTTTCAGAAATTGCGGCAAATGAAGGTAATTCTTGTGAAATTGACGGATATTATCATCCAAATGAAGAAAAATTAGCTAATTGCATGAGACCTAGTAATACTTTTAATAAAATTATAGATGCACTCAGATAATCCCTTTTGGGATTTTTTTAAAGGAAAAAAATGACAAATAAAGTCTCAATTGTAGGTGCCGGGAATGTCGGAAGCATAGTCGGATATTCCCTTGCAATGCAAGGGCTTGCTCATGAAGTTATATTGGTTGACAGAGATACGGACAGGGCAAAAGGGAAGGCGCTTGACATGAGTCAGGCTGCAAGCGCTGTGAGAAGCCATTCCATTGTAAGGGCGGCTGAGAGTTATGAAGATGTAAAAGGAAGCAAAGTTGTTGTAATAACTGCCGGATTTCCGAGAAAGCCGGGAATGAGCCGGGAAGATTTACTTTTAAAAAATGCGGAAATTATGAAAGATGTTATCGATAATTTAAAAAGTGTTGCTCCGGATGCTATAATAATAGTTGTGTCCAATCCTCTTGACGCTATGACTTATACAGCCTTGAAAGTCGGTAATTTTAAAAGAAATCAGGTTTTGGGAATGGCCGGAATACTTGACAGTGCCAGAATGGCTTATTTTATTTATGAAAAATTAGGTTACGGTGCAGGACAGATAAGGGCAAGTGTAATAGGCGGACACGGGGATTTTATGGTTCCGCTTCCAAAATATTCCACTGTTGCAGGGGTCCCTCTCAGTGATTTGCTTTCTCAAAAAGAAATTGATGAGGTTGTCGAAAGAACAAAAAAAGCGGGAGCTGAAATAGTGGGATATTTAAAAACAGGAAGTGCTTATTTTGCACCAGGCAAATCAACGGCTATTATGGTTGAGGCAATACTTAAAGATTCCAAACAGATTTTTCCGTGTGCGGTTCTTCTGGAGGGTGAATACAACGTTAACGGTGTTGTTAACGGAGTGCCTGTAATGCTTGGAAGCAACGGAGCAGAAAAAGTAATTGAAGTTACACTAGATCCTTGTGAAAGAGAACTTTTCAGACGTTCAAGCGATACCGTAAAAGAAATGATAAATATATTAGATAAAGATTTTTTTAAGGAGAAAAAATGAGAGTAATAAAGTATGAGACAATAGTCAAATCAATAAGAGATACAATAATATATTCCACAACACATTTAGCACCTGATATGCTGGAAGCCCTAAAAAAAGCTTATGAAGAAGAAAAAAGTGAAGTAAGCAGGGCTGTTCTTGCCCAGATACTTGAAAATGCCGAAATTGCCAAAAATGAAACAAAACCTTTATGTCAGGATACCGGACTTGCCATTTATTTTGTAAAAGTGGGTGAAAATGTAAAGGTTGACGGCGGAACATTAAGAGAAGCTATTTATGAGGGAACTAAAAAAGGTTATGAAGAAGGGTATCTAAGAGCCAGTACATGTGATTGTTTTACAAGGGCAAATTTAAAAGATACAGTAGGTTATAACCTTCCTCCTATTATTTATTTTGACATTGTTCCAGGCGATAAAATCGACATTGAATTTGCCGCAAAAGGCGGAGGAAGCGAAAATGTAAGCCGTGCAACTGTTTTGGCACCTGCTGCCGGAAAAGAAGGAATAAAAGAATTTGTAAAAAAAGTTGTAAGCGATGCAGGTCCTAATCCATGTCCGCCTCTTGTTGTAGGCGTTGGAATAGGCGGAAGTTTTGATATGTCCGCTGTAATGAGTAAACATGCGTTATTTAGAAATATAGGAACTCCAAATCCAGACCCGGAATTAGATCAGCTTGAAAAAGAACTTAAAGTTGAACTTAATAAACTTGGAATCGGTGCTATGGGAATGGGAGGAACTGAAACTGTTCTTGCAGTTCATATAGAAACATATGAAAACAGAATGTGTCATATTGCATCACTTCCTGTGGCTGTAAATATTCAATGTCACTCATCAAGACATGCTCATATAATTATTTAAGGAGAAAAAAATGGCTGAATATAAATTAACTACTCCCCTTACGGATGAAGATGTAAGTAAATTAAAATCAGGCGATTTGGTTTATTTAAGCGGAACTATGTATACAGCAAGAGATGCGGCTCACAAAAAAATTGTTGATTTGATATTAAACGGGGAAGAACCCCCATTTGATGTAAAAGGTGCCGTTATTTATTACGTAGGGCCTACCCCTCCAAAACCGGGTGAACCTATTGGAAGTGCCGGTCCTACTACAAGTTATAGAATGGACCCTTACGCTCCTATTTTAATAGAACATGGTCTAAAGGGGATGATTGGTAAAGGAAAAAGAAATAAAGATGTAATAGATGCGTGTAAAAAATATAAAGCAGTATATTTCGGCGCTACAGGGGGTGCGGCGGCACTTATTGCAAAAGCCATTAAAAAAGCTGAAATTATCGCTTATCCTGAACTTGGACCTGAGGCCGTAAGAAGAATAGAAGTGGAAGATTTTCCTGTGGTTGTTATAAATGATATTTACGGAAATGATTTATATGAAGAAGGAAGAAAACTTTGGGAGCAAAAATAATTAATAAAGTAAATAACTGAAAGGAGAATAAATGAATATTCATGAATATCAGGCAAAAGAAATATTTAAAAAATACGGTGTTCCGACCCCAAGAGGGGGAGTTGCATTCAGCGGGCCTGAAGCCAAAAAAGTAGCTCAGGAACTCGGCGGAAATTTATGGGTTGTAAAAGCTCAGATTCACGCAGGCGGCAGGGGAAAAGCCGGTGGTGTGAAATTGGCAAAAAGTCTTGATGAAGTGGAAAAACTGGCTGAAGAGATGATTGGAATGACACTTGTAACCCATCAGACAGGGCCTGAAGGGAAAGTGGTAAAAAAAGTTTATATTGAAGAAGGTGCTGATATCAAGGCTGAATATTACCTTGGAATGGTACTTGATAGGGCTCTTGAAATGCCGGTTATGATGGCTTCAACAGAGGGCGGTATGGAAATAGAAGAAGTTGCAGCCAAAACACCTGAAAAGATTGTAAAAGTATCAATTGACCCGACAATCGGTTTTCAGGGATTTCATGCAAGAAAATTGGCTTTTGGACTAGGCCTTAATAAAGAAGAGCAAAAAGAATTTATAAAATTTGCAAAAGCTCTTTATAATGTTTATGTGGATAATGATGCCGAAATGATTGAAATTAACCCTCTTATTAAAACAGGGGATAATAAATTTTTAGCACTTGACGCAAAAATGGGATTTGACGATAACGCACTATACAGACATCCTGATATTGCTGAAATGAGAGATTTAGACGAAGAAGAACCGACTGAAATTGAAGCTAAGAAATACGGTCTAAGTTATATTAAACTTGACGGAAATGTCGGATGTATGGTAAACGGTGCAGGACTTGCAATGGCTACAATGGATATTATCAAACACGAAGGCGGGGAGCCTGCGAACTTCCTTGATGTTGGTGGTGGAGCAAATCCTGATACAGTTGCAAAAGGATTTGAAATTATTTTAAGCGATCCTAATGTAAAAAGTATTTTTGTAAATATTTTCGGTGGAATTGTAAGATGTGACAGAATTGCTAACGGAATACTTCAGGCAACTGAAAAGGTAGAAGTAAATGTACCGTTGGTTGTAAGGCTTGATGGAACAAATGCCGCTGAAGCAGCGGAAATTCTTAAAAATGCAAATATCAAAAATATTATTCCGGCAAGTGATTTGAAAGATGGAGCACAAAAAGCGGTTAAAGCAGCGAAAGGAGAGCTATAATGAGTATTTTAGTAAATAAAGATACAAAAGTAATAGTACAAGGTTTTACAGGAAAAGAAGGAACTTTCCATTCAGAACAATGTATGGCATATGGGACTAAAATAGTTGGCGGGGTTACTCCAAATAAAGGCGGTATGACTCATTTAGGAAAACCCGTATTTAATACTGTTGAAGATGCCCTAAAAGCTACAGGCGCTACTGTTAGTATGATTTTTGTTCCGCCTGCATTTGTTGCTGATGCCGTTATGGAAGCGGCTGACGGGGGAATTGAACTTGCTGTTATTATTACTGAAGGTGCTCCTGTAAAGGATATGATGATGGCTAAACATTATGCCCTAAAAAAAGGCATGAAAACAATAGGGCCAAACTGCCCGGGAATTGTGACGGCGGAAGAATGTAAAATAGGAATTATGCCAGCAAGCATTTTCAAAAAGGGAAATGTAGGGCTTATTTCCAAATCAGGTACCCTAACTTATGAAGCAAGTAATCAGGTTGTAAAAGCCGGATTTGGAATTACCACCGCCATCGGTATCGGGGGAGACCCTATTATCGGGCTAAGTTATAAAGAACTTTTACCGATGTTTGAAGAAGACCCTGAAACTGAGGCTATTGTAATGATTGGTGAAATCGGAGGCGATTTGGAAATTCAGGCAGCAAAACTTATTAAAGAAAAAATTACAAAACCTGTAATTGCATTTATTGCCGGACAAACGGCACCAAAAGGTAAAAGAATGGGGCACGCCGGTGCAATTATTAGCGGAAGTAAAGGAACCGCTGCTGAAAAAATGGCGGCACTTAAAGAAGCCGGAGCTTATGTAGTTGAATCTCCTGCAGATATCGGAGCTACCGTAGCCAAGGCTTTAAAAAACAGATAATAACTTTTTCCTTTTCTTTCTTTTTTATTTTATAATTTAGTGTTTGACACTTTTTATCTTATTTGTTGAAAATAAGAAAAAGAAAATTAATTTTTAGATTCTGTTTCTATTTTTTTTAAAAATTCAATCAATCCTTTAATAATATCTTTCGGAGTTGGGGGACATCCTGGGATATGATAATCTACCGGTAAATCAATTCCTTTTATAGCGTATGTTTTTTCAAAAACCCCCAAATCTTTGGCACAATCTCCCAGGGTTATTACCCATTTTGGATTTGGAACCTGATGATAAGCATCCCATACATGATGATACATATTCATGGTCATTACGCCGCTTACAAGTAAAACATCCGCATGTCTCGGGCTTGCAACAAAATGGATTCCAAGTCTTTCAAGGTCGTAATAAGGATTGCTTAAGGCGTTGCATTCGGCTTCGCATGCATTGCAGCTTCCACTATCTACCATTCTTATTGCAAGACTTCCTGCAAAAAGTTTTTTTATTTTATCTTTTAAATTTTTCCTAAGTTCTTCTAATTCTTTGTCAATCTCGATATTTTCTGTGACTATACCTGTTTTGAATCTTTCTTTCCAAAATCTTAACATTCAAATTCTCCTTAATTTTCCATTTTCCATTTTACATTATTCATTTAATTAAAGGTCATTTCCCGCATAACTTAAATCAAAACTTTTATTAATAAGTGGAAAATCTGCAATAATATCTTTATAAATACAAGTATGAAAAGCCTGCCAGTTTATATGAGAAGGGTCTCTTACATAAAATCTGTCTATTAAACCGTCTTTTATATACATATACATAAAAAGCTCGCCTATGCTGCTTTCTGTAAATGAGTAATATTCACCGTCTTTAAAAGATTTAAATTCTATTTTTTTATTTTCATTGTTTATTTTACAGTTTCTTATTATTTCAATTGAATTTTTAATTTCTTTAATTCTAAGTAAAAATCTGTCACTGACTTCACCTTTTTTGCCAAGCTGAATTTCAAATCCATGTGTTTTATACCATTCATTATCTCTTCTGTCTAGTTTAATTCCGCTGCTTCTTGCCCCAACACCTACAACATCGTATTTTACGGCTTTTTCTTTAGTTAAGGTCCCTGTGGTGTCAAATCTGTCCCAAAGGGAAGGAATGTCAATTATCCAGTTTTCAAAGAAGTTCATTTTTTCTTCTAAATAATCTAAAAATTCAAATACAGGTTTAAAATCATAATCCATTTCTTCATTTATTGCACCAAATCCGAATCTGTGATTTGTAACTTTTGCCAAAACTCTTCTTGCATCTTCTGTTAATTGGCTCATAAACGCCAAAGCCGGAGAAAAACCCGCATCGTTTGGAATGAAACCCAAATCGTTTAAATGATTGATTATTCTTTCCATTTCTAATAAAATAGCCGTTTTTCTTTTATAAATTTCGCTTTGTTCAATTTCAGACGCCTGGTGTAAAATATCAAAAAAACAGATTTGATAAGCTATTGATTCATTACCGCTTATTCTTTCAACTATTTTTTTTATTTCAAGAGGTGTTTTGTTTTCACACATTTTTTCAATTGCCCTGTATTTATAAAAATGTCTTACTTCAATGTGCAGCATATCCTCACCTGCCTGTGAAAACTGAAAATGTCCCGGTTCTATAATTCCTGCGTGAATAGGACCGACAGGTACATAAAATACGCCTTCACCTTTTACCTCTTCATATTGATACGGTTTAAATTCACTGAATTCTATATTTTTTTGTGTAAAATCTTTTCTCATAGGATATATATTTTTTGGAAATCTTTCATGCTTAACTAAATATCTTTCATCAAAACTGTCTTCAAAATTTATTCCAAATTCATCTCTTATTTTTCTTTCCATCCATATTGCTGCTGGATATATGTCTGTAATGGTTTTTATAGACGGGTTCTTTTTATCAATCTGTGTTTTTTTTATTTCCCCCTCAAAAATATCAATAATTTCAAATTTTTCTGTATTTTCCCTGGCAAATCTTGCTATCAGTCTCATTTTACAATTCCTTCAAGGTAATTAAATGTGTTTGGTAAAATTAAAACAGATAAAGCGATTATAAACCATATAAGCATTAAATATTCGCTTTTTTTAACATCCCCTTTTTTACCATAGCTGTATACTCCTTCTTGAAATATATTAACAAATTTGTAAAAAATAACACTTAAAAATACTAAAATTAGGAAAATGGTAAATATCATCAATCCGAAATACTCGGAATTTTTTGCTAAATCAATCATTGATTTAAATCCGAAAATTTCGCTGAAAAACATTGGACTGGGAGGCAGGGAAATAATTCCAAGCAGTAATGCGGAAATTAATATTTTACCCATAACAGGAATATTCAAGCTGCCTTTAAATCTGAATTTTCCATTTTGTTCTATTACAGCGCCGCTTAAAAACAGAGCCGGTTTAAAAAATGCATGGGCTGCAAAATGAAGTAAAGCCGCAAAATATCCACCGCTGACCCAAAATATTGATATTAGAGTCATATGTTCTATACCGGAAAGGGAAAACAGTCTTATATAATCTTTGCTTCTGTAAATTAAAAAACTTACTATAAAAAGAGTAAAAAGGGCATAAATGTATGTAAAAGCGATTAAATGAGAATAATTAACCTCCATTGCAATTTTAGAAAATCTGAAAAATCCTAAAATAATGGCACTTTCAAGTATTCCGCTAAAAAGCGCCCCTACCGGGTAAATAGAGTGTCTTTCAATATCCGCAAGCCATAAATTCATAGGAAAAAATCCCATTTTAATAAACATTCCGGTTGCCACAATTGCAAAACCTAATTCAAAAAGAAACGGTTTAAGGCTTTTGGTGTGTGCCTCAAGAATATAAAAGTTCATAGCGTTTTCGCCTAAATTTGCTTTTCCGGATGCATATATCAAAATAATTCCGAATAATATTAAAGCAATAGCGATTGCACCTACAATTAAATATTTCCAGGCCTCATTATGTGCCTCTTTTGAAGGTATGATTTTTATCATATAAACAGTTGAAAGAGTGGCAAACTCAAGTCCTATCCAAAAAAGTCCCATATTGTTTGCTAAAATTGAAATAATTACCCCGAGCCAGAATATTCCGTAAAATCTGTAAAATTTTTTATATTCATCTTCACTGAGGTTTATTCTATCTTTCAGTGAGATAGCTCCGATGCTTATTCCTATGGAAACAATTGATGAAACTAAAATTACAAAAGCGTTTAAATTATCCACAAAAAACAGGGTGTTTGTAAAATGATTATTGAAAATGTAAATAGCCGGGAAAATAATACTTAAAGCTATCAGACTCATAGCAATTCTGTTTATTTTGAAAAAACTTAAAATAAAAATTGCTATCGGCGGTAAAAATATAAATTCCATTTATTCTCCTTGATATTTCAAAAGTAAATTTATAATAATAATAAACATTAATAAATCAACAAAAATACCAAGTTCAACAAGCATTGGCATTCCTTCGGTGGCTGAAACCCCTAAAAGAAACAGGGCGTTTTCAACATTTAAAAATCCTATTATTTTTGCTGCGATATTTTTATGTTCTATAATTAAAAGTGTTGCAATAAAAAGAGATGCTATTGATATTGCTATACAATTTTTATGTATTTCAAAATTATTTATAACAGGTGTAATTAAATAATATGTGAAAACCAAAAGAAGCGGAATAATAATTATTTGATAATAAATAGGGATTTTTGGATAAATTTTTCTGGGAATGGAAAATTTTTGGGTAAGATATTTCATTATTATAGGAATGAAAAGCGATTTAATTAAAATAGTAAGAGTTCCTGTAATCAAAAGGGCTTTATCGTTTATTTCCAAACCTATATTTAATGCAATAAGTCCCAGGAATAAAGAATTTAAACCATACCATAAAAACAGTGTATAAAGCCTTGTAGTAATAGCCTCTATAATTAAAACAGCTATAAAAAAGCCTATTAAAACGTTTGTCATTTTATGCTCCTAAAATATAATAAGTTGTTAAAGACAAAAATCCGAAAATTATCGCAACTGCAAGTAAATTAGGTACTTTAAAAAGCCTGAGTTTTGTTGTGTTGACTTCAACCAAAGCTACCATTACGGCAATTAACAAAAGTTTTATAATAAAAATACCGAGAGCCAAACACCAGCATAAATTGCTTCCAAAAGGCATAAAAAGTGTTGCAAAAAGCGAGGCAAAAATTCCAAATTTCAAACTTCCCGCGAGTTCTATTAAAGCCAAATTAGCCCCGCTTGCATCAAGTATCATGGCTTCGTGAACCATTGTAAGCTCAAGATGGGTTTCGGGATTGTCAACCGGAATTCTGCCGTTTTCAGCTATCAACAAAATAAAAAAACTTATTGCGGAAAGTATAAAGCTGGCACTGTAAATAATAGGAAAATGATTTGAAAGAGATACAGCCGCTTTTGAAATTGAAATATTTCCCCCCATTAAAGAAACAGCAAAAATGGTAAGAATCATTGCAGGTTCGACCATGGCGGAAATAAAAGCTTCCCTGCTTGAGCCTATTCCTCCAAAACTGCTTGCACTGTCAAGTCCTAAAAGCATAAGAAAGAATGTAGATAAACTCATAAGCCCTGTGATTGTAAATGCGTCCATAAATGAAATATAAAAACTTTTGTTATAAATAGGGGGCAGTAAAAACAAAACAATAATCAAAGGGGAAATTATTAAAAAAGGCGCCATTTTTGAAATAAGACTTGTTTCTTTTGAATATATTACCTCTTTTTTAAAAAGTTTGGTTATATCAATATAAGATTGAAAAGGTGAAAGGGGCTTTTTAAACAAAAGAAACATTTTTATTGATTTAATCATACCAGTTAAAAAAGGGGAAACTAAAGCTATAAAAATTATACTCAAAAAATAATCAATCATTTTCTGTCTCCTAAAAGTAATATTTTGATAAAAATAGCTATAACAGTTATTTCAAGCAATATTTCGCCCCAGGAAACCTGATGATAAAAAACCCTGTAAGAAAAAAGAACTAAAATCAAAAGATTAAAAATTAAAGCGACATATTTTGTTTTTTCGAAATGCGAAATTTTATATACATAGTAACTGATAATATTGGCTAATTTTACATTTCCGTCATATAAACTTTTTTCAAAAAGAGGTTTTACATGCACTTCATAAAAAGAATATGTAAATTTAGTTTTATGTCCTAAAATAGTTTCTTTTACCCTATGCTCTTTTGGTCTATACAGCCATGTGAAAAATTTTCTGATTGGTCCGGCAAATCCTACTGATGAATACTGGTTGGTTTTATTAACTTCGTATCCGCATCCCCAGGTGTGATATGTTCTTGTTTTTATATTTAACGATTTATATATTAAATAAATAACTGCAGTTACGATTATTAAGGCAAAAAACAGTATCAGAGGAGATACGCTTCCACCATTGGAATTTACACTGTGCATTATCCAGATATCCGGAAAGATTTTATTATAAATATTTAAAACAGGTGTTGAAATATTTATAAATTTAATAACAAAAGGGGCGAAAAGCATTAAAGAAATTACAACTATACCCATTAAAATCTGTCCTATTTGCATTAAAATATTTACCTCTTTTGCGTTTTTTGCGTTTTCGCTTCTGTAGAGTCCTAAAAATGCAATACCGAATGCTTTTACAAAACATGCAATTGCAAGACCTCCGGTAAGGGCAAGGGCAAAAATAGAAAATGGAAAGGCAAGTTTTAAAGCAATGTTGCTTATTCCGCTTGAACTTAACATGCTTTGAAATGTCATCCATTCACTCAAAAATCCGTTTGTAGGGGGAAGAGCTGATATGGAAACGGCGGCGAGTAAAAAACTAAAAGCGGTTATCGGCATATTTTTAATAAGTCCGCCGTATTGTTCAAGATTTTTGGTGTGAGTTTCATATAATACGCTTCCCGCACTCATAAAAAGAAGTGATTTAAAACTCATATGGTTAAATGTATGATAAATCGCAGCAATAAAAGCAAAAGCACTTAAAATGGGCATATTTAAAGTATTAAATATCATACCTACGCCTATACCTATTAATATTATTCCAATATTTTCTACCGAATGGTTTGCAAGAAGAGCTTTTATATCATGTTCGCTAAGAGCATACAATACCCCTATGAGCGCGCTCAATGTCCCTATTATCAATATAATAATTCCCCATTCTATAGGCCATGAAGGAATCATAAATAAAAATTTTAAAAATGCAAAAATTGCAACTTTTAGCATAACTCCGCTCATTAAGGCTGAAACGGGAGAAGGGGCTGCCGGATGGGCATACGGAAGCCATACATGAAGAGGCACTGCTCCGGCTTTGCTTAAAAAGCCCAGAGACATTAAAATAAATAGAAGAGTCGGATATTTGAAATTGGCCATATTTAATTTTAAAAAGCTAAAAGGCATAAATAAATTTTGCGGCGAAACAAGCAGGAAAAACAGTAATATAAACACAAAACCGAAATGTGTCATAAAAAAGTAAAATCTGGCGGCTTTTAAGTTTTTTCCCTCCGGTTCGGTTAAAATCAGCTGCCATGAACTCAGACTCATAAGTTCCCAGAAAAATAAAAATACAACTATATTATTACTTAATACTACGCCAATCATTGAAATAATAAATGTAAAATAATGCAATAAAAAATGGAATTTTCTTTCAATATGGCTTAAATATCCAGCCATGTAAAACAGATTGGGCAACGCACCTAAAAAAATTAAAAATAAAAACAATACAGAAAAAGAATTAAATTCGAACATCTATTTCGCCTTTAAGATAATTTGGGAAAGTTTCAGTGAAATTATACTACCAATATTTTCTATTTGTTATTAAATTTATATTAATTTTTAATTTTTTTATAGTTTCGAAAAGTAACAATATAATATTATTTTTTTAACTTTGAAAAACAGATTAAGTTAAATCATTTTTTATATGCTATTATATTTACACAAAGAATAAAAGGAGAATAAATGGCGTTAAATGTAAATTTTAAATTAAAAGCTCCAGAAAACACACCTGTGTGGGTAGATGAAAATAAATGCAAAAGCTGTGAACTTTGCGTAGATTTTTGTCCTACCGGGGTTCTTGAAATGGTCGTTGACCCTCATAATATTTTAGGTCAGATGGTTAAAGTTGCCCATCCAGAATATTGTATAGGATGCAGGGAATGTGAGCTTGAATGTCCTGATTTTTGTATTTTTGTAGCGGAAAGAGACGAATATAAATTTAAAAAATTAAATGAAGTTAAGAAGTTAAAAGGAGAAGCGTAATGAGAGAAGTAGTATCAACAGGAAATAAGCTTGCGGCACTTGCAGCCATTGATGCGGGATGCAGGTTTTTCGGAGGATATCCGATTACACCTTCAAGTGAAATTGCCCATGAAATGAGCAGACTGTTACCAAAAGTTGGCGGCGTATTTATCCAAATGGAAGATGAAATCGCAGGTATTTCAGTTGCGCTTGGGGCCAGTATGAGCGGAACCAAGGCTATGACAAATACTTCAGGCCCCGGAATAAGTCTAAAAGCGGAGCAAATAGGACTTGCGTTTATGGGAGAAGTTCCTTTGGTTATCACAAATGTAATGAGAGGAGGACCTTCAACCGGGCTTCCTACAAGACCTGCACAACAGGATATTTTACAGGCTCAGGCACCAACTCATGGAGATTATCAGTCAATTGCACTGTGTCCGGGAAGTTTGGATGAGTGTTACACTGAAACAGTCAGGGCATTTAATTTAGCTGAAAGATTTATGACGCCTGTATTTGTGTTACTTGATGAAACACTTGGGCATATGGTAGGAAAAGCAGTACTTCCTCCAAAAGATGAAGTTGAAAAAAATATTGTCAATAGACGTGTATATGAAGGTGATCCTGCGACATATGAACCGTATAATGTTCCGGCAGATGAACCTGCAATTTTAAATCCATTTTTTAAAGGATACAGATATCATATTACCGGGCTTCATCACGGACCAACAGGATTCCCTACAGAAGATGCAAAACTTTCACAGGAATTAATTGACAGATTATTTAATAAAATTTTAGCCCATAAAGACGAAATAGAAAGTTATGAAGAATATATGCTTGATGATGCCGATATTTTAGTTATTGCATATGGAAGTGTGAGCTTGGCGGCAAAAGAAGCAATCAGACAACTTAGGGCTGAGGGTATTAAAGCGGGATTATTCAGACCAATTACACTTTGGCCGTCTCCGGAAGAAAAAATTGATGAAGTATGTAAAAAATTTGATAAAGTATTGGTGGCTGAAATGAATAAAGGTCAATATTTTAAAGAAATTCAAAGAGCAAGCGGAAGAAAAGCCGAAACATTTGATACTTTATTTAAAGCAAACGGAAGACCAATTAGCCCTGCTGAATTTAAAGCAAAAATAAAAGAAATGGTATAAGGAGAAACAATGGCGTTTAATTATGATTATTATTTAAGAACGGAAAAAATGCCGACACTTTGGTGTTGGGGATGCGGTGACGGTATTATTATGAAAGCTGTTATAAGAGCTATGGCAAAACTCGGATGGGATAAAAACGATGTCTGTGTTGTAAGCGGAATCGGATGCAGCGGAAGATTCTCAAGCTATATTGACGCAAACACGGTTCATACTACCCATGGAAGAACACTTGCTTATGCAACAGGAGTAAAACTTGCCAATCCTGATAAACATGTTGTCGTTGTAGCGGGTGACGGAGACGGACTTGCCATTGGAGGTAACCACACTATTCACGCATGCAGAAGAAATATAGATTTAAATTTTATTTTAGTCGATAATTTTATTTACGGGCTTACAAACTCTCAGGTTTCTCCTACAACTCCAAAAGGAGCATGGTCAGTAACTACCCAGTATGGAAATATCGACCCGACTTTTGATGCCTGTGAATTAGCTAAAGGGGCAGGGGCGACTTTTGTAGCAAGAGAAAGTGTGGCCGAAGCTCAAAAACTTGAAAGAATATTTATAAAAGCTTTTGGCCATAAAGGGTTCAGTTTTATAGATGTCCATTCAAACTGTCATGTTAATTTCGGTAGAAAGAATAAAATGGCTCAAGCAAAACAGAATATGGACTGGATTGAAAGCAATTTAGTTCCTAAAGCAAAATGGGATAAGTTAAGCGAAGAAGAAAAATATGAATTAAAACAGCAGGGTAAAAAACCAAGAGGAATTTTATATCAACAGGAGGAACCTGAATACACTGAAGAGTATTATAAATTAATCGATAGAGTAAGGGGTAAATAATGAGAAAACAATTAAGATTTACAGGGGTTGGAGGACAAGGTGTCCTTCTTGCCGGTGAAATTTTAGCAAGAGCTTATGTCAGGGCCGGTAAATACGGAATTCAGGTAGGTACCTATACTTCCCAGGTAAGGGGAGGCCCTACAAAAGTTGATATTATCTTAGATGATGAGCCTATTCTTTATCCTTATGCGGTTGACGGTGAAATTGATTTTATGCTCAGTGTTGCAGATAAATCTTATCAGTTGTTTAAAGAAGGTGTTAAAGAAGGCGGTATAATTGTATATGAACCGAATCTGGTTTATCCGAGTGATGATGACAAAGCGAAATGGAAAATGTTTGCTATAGATATTATTGATATCGCAAAAGAAAAAGTCGGAAATGTTATTACCCAGTCAGTTGTGGCTCTTGCAATTGCTACAAAAATGAATGATATAGACAAAGATATGGTATATGAAACTATGATTCAAACAGTTCCGCCTAAAGCGGTTGAGATTAACAAAAAAGCATTTGAACTAGGTTTCCAAGCCGCAGTTGCTGCTTTAGAAAAAGAAAATTCATAAAATTCAAAAGCTTTTGCTTTTGAATTTATTTCAATGAATTCAAAGCTCTTTTAAGAAGCTCTGCATGATATAACTCCTGACGCGAAATAAACAGTAAAAACTCGCTTAATTCTTCATTTCCTATTTTTTCGGCTAAAATCAGGCATTGTTTTTCAGCATCCATTTCTTCTTCAATATTTTCTTTTAAAAATTCCACAATTCCAATATTTTCATATTTTCCGTGAGGTATCGGTCTTGGAAGGGTAAGCACACCCATTTCACTTGCAAGCTGTGCAAATCTTCTTAAATGATAGATTGAATCATATGCCAAATCCGTAAAAGCGGAATTTGCAACCTCATTATCTGAAAATGCTTTTAAATATGAATAAATTGTAATTAATTCATATTCTTTGAATGTCTCTTCCATTAAGAAAAACACAAGTGCCGCTTTTGCGTTTTCATCAAGTTTAACACCGGATAATTCTTTATTTTCATTAAATGCTGTAATAATACATTCCAAATCCAGTTTTTTAATTTGAGATAAAAAGTAACTGTCGTCATTTTTAAGTCTTTCAATTGTAGGCGTGTTATAATCCTTATAAAATTTCAGATTTTCCTCTAAATCGTTAACAAGCTCCTCTAATAAATCGGATGCATATTTTTTTTGTATTTTTCTTATTTCCTCAGTATTAAAATCCATATTAAATTTTACGTCATCATTTTTTGCATCAGCCATTGCCCATACCATATGTCTGTATTTAAACATTGCTATATCTTCAAATAATTTTTTGGCATTCGTTTCTTTTACCATTACATTTGCATAAATAAATTTAATAAAACTTTCATGAGAAAATCTTATTAATTTTTGATAATCAATCATTACCTCTCCTTTTTTGATTAATTGTATCAAAAGAAAAATTTTTTTTATTGATATAAATCAATTTTTATGTTTAATAATGTATTTAATGGCATTTTCATAACTTTTTGTATCTGCTATTCCTTTATAGGCGATGTCAAATGCTGTTCCGTGGTCAACTGAAGTTCTTAATATCGGTAGATTAAGACTTACATTTATGCTTTCATCAAAATACAAAGCTTTAAGAGGCGCAAGTCCCTGGTCGTGATACATTGCAATAAAATTTCCTTTTTTTTCTTTAAAGGCAATATCCGGCACAAGCGGTCCGTAAAAAATTTCTTTTTCCAAAATTTCGTTTGTTTCTATAATAGCCGGAAATATTTCTTTTATTTCCTCATCACCCAAAACACCTCCGTCTCCCGCATGAGGATTAAGTGCCAAAACGCCTATTTTTTCAAAATGGGTGCTTCTGTAAAAATCAATAAAGAACTGTATTAATTTTTCTTTTTTTATTTTTGAAGGCACTTCTTTTAGGGGAATATGTTCTGTAAATAAAGCGACATACAGCTTTTCGCATCCGAGCATCATAATTGCCTCTTTTTTAAAAATATCCCTTAAAACTTCCGTATGTCCTTTGTATTTGATTCCGGCTTTTGCCCAGGCTTCTTTGTTTATTGGAAGGGTTGTGATTGCGTTTACTTTTTTTTCTTTTGCAAGTTCAATAGCATTTAAAAAACTCTTAAATGAATATTCGGCGCTGTTTTTGTCTATTTCCCCCGGATTAATCTCAAAATCCCCTTTAACTTCCAATGTTTCAAAATCATCGGGAATTTCATAATTTAATAGTTTTGCACCTTTACTTAGCATTGTTTTATTTATACAATATACAGGTTTTACCCAATTTTTTATTTTATTATGGCTTTTTAGAGCAATTTCAAGCCCGATTCCGTTTAAATCCCCTATACTTACTGCTACTTTCATGCCATTTCCCTCGCTTTTTCCAAATCCTCTTTTGTATCAATCCCGAAACTTTTAGATTCAACTTCAATCATTGCTATTTTTTCCCCGTTTTCTAAAACTCTTAACTGTTCTAGTTTTTCAATATGTTCTAATTTTCCTTGCATTTTTGTAAATATGTCAAGGCTTTTTTTATCGAAACCGTAAATCCCGAGATGTCCTTTATATTTGTGTGCCCGGTTGTCTCTGTTGTATGGAATTTTTGAGCGTGAAAAATAAAGGGCATCTGAATTTTTATCAACTACAACTTTTACTAAATTGGGGTCTTGGGCGCTTAATTCGTCTATTATTTTATAACAGCTTACCATTTTAAAGTTTCTGTTTAAATCAATCAGTTTTTGTTTAACTTTTTGAAGTATAACCGGTTCTAAAAACGGTTCGTCTCCCTGCATATTTATAACAATTTCATTTTCTGGGAGTTTTAATATATCGCTTGCTTCTTTTATTCTGTCGCTTCCGCTTTTGTGGTTTTTATCTGTAAGCACCGCTTCAAATCCGTATTTTTTACAAACATCAATCACTTCTTTTGAATCGGTGGCAATGACCACATCATCAACTTCTTTTGCGCTCTGGGCGCACCATATTATAACGGGTTTGTTTTTTATACTTAGAAGAACTTTGTTTGGCAGTCTTGAAGAAGAGAGTCTTGCGGGAATTATAATCATTGATTTCCTTTTTAGGTATAATTTTACAAAAAAAAGGCTTAAAATGATTAATAAAATTAAAGAAAAAGTAAAAAACGCAAAACATATAGACGAAAAGAAAAAAAGCGTAATTCTGGAAAAAATTGATGAATGGAAACACGATAAAGACGCTATGAATCTGATACCGAATTTGTTAATGAAATATTATGAAGAAGATATTAAACCTATTTTAGATGAACTGGGGCTTACCGATTGATACTGTATCAGCCAAAGAATGGTTATTGTTATAATTCTGATACAATGTTTTTGTATGATTTTATTACCAAATTTAATATAAAAGGCGATGTTTTAGAAGTAGGCGGGGGATGCGGAGTATTAGGGCTTTTAATTAAAAGGGATTTTCCTGAAATTAATTTAACCGTTATTGAAAAACAAAAAATAATGAGTAAATTAATTGTAAAAAATCTAAAAGTTAACAATTTAAAAGCTGACATTGTCAATGATGATTTTTTAAAATTTGAATTTGATAAAAAATTTGATTATATTATTTCAAACCCTCCTTTTTATAAAGGAACACTGAAAAGTGAAAATGAAATAATTAAAATTGCAAGATATGAGGAATTTTTACCTATGAAAGATTTTTTCAAAAAAGTAAACGCTCTATTAAAAGAAAGAGGGGAATTTATTTTCTGTTATGATGCAAAAAGAATAGATGATATAATTTCAAAAATCCCCAAACCCCTTAAAATTACGGATTTGAGGTTTATGTATCCGAGGATTGGCAAAAACGCATCGTTGGTTTTGATTAGAGCCAAAAGGCACGCTAAATCAATGATAAATGTTCATCCTCCTTTAATCGGGTTTGAAGGTAAAAATTATTCAAATGAAGCATATGAAATATATAAAAAAGCTAATACTAAAAGCGTAAAAATATAGCGAAAAGAGTGAGTGGTGAGAAGTGAAAAATTGATAAGTAAAGACGGATTTGATTTTAAGTTTAATCCCGATGCCTGCAAAAAATGCAAAGGAAACTGCTGCATAGGCGAGAGCGGATACATTTGGGTAAATCCAAAAGAAATAGAAGCTATTGCCGATTTTTTAGGGATTGACAAAAATATTTTTATCGACAGATTCTTAATAAAAGTTGGATATAAATATTCAATAAAAGAAAAACCGTACAAAAAGGGATATGCATGTATATTTTTTGAAAACGGATGTAAAATTTATCCTGTAAGGCCAAATCAATGCAAAACATTTCCTTTTTGGGAGAGGTATAAAGATGAAAGATATTATGAAGAATTAAAAAACGAATGCCCGGGAGTTATTTTTAATGAAAAATGAAAAATGGATAATTAAAATGAAATATTTAAGATTTATGTTGGTAATTTTATTGATTTTTACTGGGTGTAGTGTTAAAAAACCCCAAATCGGTAAAAAAGCATTTGACCAAGAAGACAATTATATAATTAAAGCTCTGGTTTTGGAAAATGACAATAAGCCCCTCCAAGCCGCCGATATATATGACTTTTTATATAAAAAAACAGGTAAAAATGTTTATTTTAAAAAAGAAATAGAAGATTTGTTTTTTGCCAAAAAATATAAAAAAGTTTTAAATTTAACCGAAAATATTAAAAATTTGGATAAAGAAATATTTAAATACAGAATTTTTTCTCTGCTTGAACTTAAAAAAGGCAGTGAGGCAAAAAAAGAGCTGTTGACGTATTTTAACAAGAAAGAGCCTCTCTTTTATGAACTTATGTCATATATTTTAATAAAAGAAAAAAAATATAATAAAGCTGCCGATTATATAAAATCATTATATGCTATTAATCATAACAAACATACTCTTTTGGCGTTAGCAGATTTATTAATAAAAATAAAAAAATATAATGAAGCGCTTGCATATCTCAGGACACATCTTAAAATATACGGCTGTGAAACAGATGTCTGTGAACGTTTGGCCGAAATATACCGCCAGACGCAGGATTTTGAAAATTTGGCTTATATATATTCATTAATGGGTAAATATGATAAAAAATATGTTATTTTTGCCTTAAAAATTTATATAGATAACGGAGATTTCAACAAAGCTTTAAAACTCATTGATAAATATAATCTTGGAGATGAATATAAACTGATTCTTTTTGAAAGCTTTAATAAATATAAAGGTGCTGCGAATATTGCTTACAAGTTATTTAATAAAACAAATAACCCGGCTTTTTTATTAAAATACTGTATTTTTGAATACGAAGCATATAATAATAAAGAGGCTGCTTTGGAAGTTATTCCGAAACTTAAATTTTTAGCAAAACTTTATCCTGACAATGATTATATAAATAATTTTTTGGGTTATCTTTTAATTGAATACGATATTAATCCAAAAGAAGGTATAGAATATGTAAAAAAGGCTATTAAAATAAAGCCTGACGATACAGCTTATATAGATTCGCTTGCCTGGGGATATTATAAATTAAAAAAATGCAAAACCGCATGGGATATTATTAAAAATATAGATACGGACGATAAAGAAATCAGTAAACACAAAAAGCTTATAAAAAGGTGCTTTTATGATACTTCAAAAAATCATACAAAAAACTCAAAAAAATCTGAAAAAAGAAAAAAGCATTGATGAACTGTTAAACATAAAAAGAAATTTTAAAAATGTAAAAAAAGCCCTTAAATCAACTTCGGGCAACCCATACAGAATTATTGCAGAGGTTAAAAAAGCAAGTCCCAGTAAAGGAATAATAAGAGAAGATTTTAATCCGGTTGAAATTGCCAAAATATATAACGAAGTTGCGGACACCATGAGTATTTTAACCGAGCCTTTCTTTTTTCAGGGAAGTTTAGAATATCTTAGAGAAATAAGTAAATTTTCTAAAATACCGCTTCTTAGAAAAGATTTTATTATCGATATTTACCAAATAGCAGAGGCTTACAATGCCGGTGCCGATTTTATTTTACTCATTGCAAAAGCGCTTGATACTGAAAAACTTAAAGAATTATATAATTTTGCCAAAAGTGTTAATTTAGAGGTTTTATTTGAAATTCACGATGAAGAAGATTTAAAAAAAGCTCTTGATGTGGGAGCGGATATTATCGGGTTTAACCACAGGGATTTGAAAACGTTTGAAATGCATATGGATTTAAGTGAAAAGTTGATGCCGCTTTTGCCAAAAGATGTAATTGTCGTGGCTGAAAGCGGAATAAACAGTTTTGAAACTGTAAAAAAGCTGCATAAAAACGGTGTAGACGCATTTTTGGTGGGTGAACATTTTATGAGGGGAAATGATATAAAAAAAGATGTTTTGAAATTAAAGGGAATAGATTTTGCTGGTTAATTAAAAAAGGCAATAATTTTATGAATGTAAAATATTTTTTAAATTTAACTTTTTTAATTTTTTTTATTGGTTGTGCCGAGCATCCAATGGATCCTACTATTAACATGAAACCTCCTAAATATGTGGAAGAAATGCCGAGTAAAAATGTTAATTATCCTAAAAATCCAGGCTCGCTTTTTACAAACGGGGATAATCTGTTTTCTGATACAAAAGCCATGAAAGTAAATGATATTGTAACTGTATTAATTACAGAAACCGTTAAACAGTCATCTCAGGCAAGTAAAAAACTTTCAGAAGCAAATTCAGATAACGGCGGAACTTTTGATGCGGGAATCAGCGGGGGTGTCAGTGTTGCCGGGCATACCGCCCATATTGGGAAAACCGGTATTTCACTGGGGCTGCCCAGTATGAATTCTACAAGAACTTTTAACGGAAGCGGAACTCAGCAGCATAATGAACTTTTTCAAACAACAATCAGTGCCAGAATTATTAAAGTATTAAAAAACGGAAATTATTTTATTTACGGCACCAGGGAAGTTTATTTAGACGGACAAAAACAGGTAATCGCCTTAAGTGGTGTAATAAGACCTCAGGATATTGCAGCGGATAATACTATTGATTCAAAATATATAGCCGATGCCAAAATTAAATATTTTACCCAGGGTGATATAAAAAGAAACATAGAAAAAAACTGGTTTGCTAAAATCTGGGATGCTATTGCCCCATGGTAGTATTTAATGTTAAATTATGAATGTTGAGTGATAAATTAAGAAATGATAAAAGAAGTTAAGGCATCAGCCAGTAAAAAATCATTTGAATAAATTTTATTTTTTTCTTTATAAAGTTTGTTTTCATTTATTAAAATTTTCACTCTTTCTTTTTCTTCTTTATTTAAAATATTTTCTTCAAAACCAATAATTGAGCGGAGTCCCAGGAATATTTTTTCTTTTTTTATATCTTCATCACTTAATTTTTCGTAAGAGTATTTTGTCGGGTTTTTCAAATATTCTTTTACATTTGTTTGAGTGTAATATCTAAACATTTTACATTTTCCATTATCCATTATCCATTTTTTAAATCCCACCGCCCCGGCTCCGATTCCTATATATTCTTTTCCCATCCAATAACCTAAATTATGAAGGCATATGTTTCCAAAATTTGAAATTTCATACTGAAAAAATTTTTCTTTTATTTTATTTATAAACCATATTTCAAGATCTTCATCTTCTTTTCTTTTTGAATAGTCCCCTTCCCATTCAGTCCCTTTTTCTATCGTCAGGGAATATGCGCTGATATGTGTGACAGGCAGTTTAAAAGCTGTGTTTAAATCATTTTCAAGCAGTTTTTTATTGTCTTGGGCAGTCGCATAAATTAAATCCAGGTTTATATTTTCAAAACCCGCTTTTTTTGCGTTTTCTATAGATTTTACAGCCTGAAGGGGTGAATGGTTTCTGTTTAAAAATTTCAATTTTTTTTCGTTAAAACTCTGCACCCCGAAACTTATCCTGTTTATTCCAAAATTTTTGATTTCTTTTAACCATTCATAGGTTACATTAGGGTTTGCTTCTATTGTGATTTCTTTTATATTTTTTATATTCACTTCAATGAGTTTAAACAGCTTTTCATAAAATAACTCTTTCATCGTTGAAGGTGTTCCGCCTCCGATAAAGAGAGTTTTAAATTGTGTATCTGTTTTTACATCGTTTAAATATTGTTTTCTTATGGCATTGAAATATTCTTTTTTTAGATGATTTATATTAGTATAAGAGTTAAATGCGCAGTAATTACACTTACTGTCACAAAAAGGTATGTGAATATATAGTAACATTTGGGCCTTTTTTTAGTATAATTTTACAAAAAAAGGCTGTAAATTGAAAAAATACCGACCAAATGTCGCCGCAGTAATTTTATCTCCGAATTATCCCGAAAAAGTGGAAGTTTTAATAGCCAAAAGAAACGATGTTGACGCCTGGCAGTTTCCACAGGGTGGTATTGATGAAGGCGAAAGTGAAGAAGAAGCCCTTTTAAGAGAGCTAAAAGAGGAAATAGGAACCGATGAAGTAGAGATTCTTGCAAAAATGCCTGAATGGCAGACATATGAATTTCCCAAAATTATTGCTAAAAAAATGTATCCGTATGACGGACAAAGACAAAGATATTTTTTGGTAAAACTTAAAAGAGGTGCAAAAATTAATTTAAATACAGCTCATCCGGAGTTTGAAGATTATAAATTTGTACCTGTAAATAAAATTTTTAATTATGTTAAATCCTTTAAAAGGCCTGTTTATAAAATAGTTTTGAATTTTTTTAAAAAATTGGGATATATATAAAATAGTGAGTAGTGAGTGGTGAATAGTGAGTAGTGAGTAGAGAATGTTAATAGTTGCCAAGAAGCCAAGTACCAAGTGCTATGTGTAATTAAAAAAAAGGAGTTTAATGTTAATTGTTCAGAAATTTGGCGGAACGAGCGTAGGTGATTTGGACAGGATTAAAAATGTTGCAAATATTGTAAAAAAAACAAAAAATGAGGGAAATGATGTTGTGGTTGTGGTTTCTGCAATGGCAGGGGAAACTAATAAATTAATTGATTATGCCTCTTATTTTTCCAAAACGCCTCCTCAAAGAGAAATGGATTTACTGGTCAGCTCAGGAGAAAGGGTTACGAGTGCACTTCTTTCAATTGCATTGCAGTCAATTGGAATGGATGCTATTGCCCTGACAGGAAGGCAGGCCGGAATTAAAACAACAAAAGACCACACAAAAGCCAGAATTATGGATATTAATCCGGGGAAAATGCAAAAACATTTAAAAGAAGGTAAAATAGTAATTGTAGCCGGTTTTCAGGGTATAAGCGAGGAAGGTGATGTTACAACCCTGGGAAGAGGGGGAAGCGATTTAACGGCTGTGGCAATTGCAGGGGCGTTAAAAGCGGATAAATGTGAAATTTACACCGATGTGGACGGTATTTATACTACTGATCCGAGAATAGAGCCAAAAGCTAAAAAAATAAATATGATAACTTATGACGAAATGCTTGAGCTTGCAAGTTTGGGGGCTAAAGTAATGCAGTCACGTTCAGTGGAACTTGCAAAAAAATTAGGAGTCGATATAGAAGTTAAATCAAGTTTCAATCCGGAAATTAAAGGAACATTAATTACAAAGGAGACACCTGAAATGGAAAAAGTTTTGGTAAGTGGGATAGCGCTTGATAAAAATCAGGCGAGAGTCAGTATTTTTGGAGTGGAGGACAGACCAGGCATCAGTGCCGAAATATTTTCAAAATTAGCTGATAAAAATATAAATGTGGATATGATTATTCAAAATGTCGGAAAAGACAATAAAGCAAATTTAACTTTTACAGTACCTGAAACCGAACTTGAGCTTACCAAAAAAGTATTGGGAGAATATGAGCAAAAAGCTGAAGCAATGGAATATGACAGGGATATTGCAAAAGTAAGTATTGTCGGGGTAGGTATGAAATCCCACAGCGGCGTGGCGGCAACAGCATTTAAAACCTTGGCGGATGAAAATATAAATATATTAATGATTTCTACGAGTGAAATTAAAATTTCTATGATAATAGATGAAAAATACGGAGAATTGGCTGTCAGAAGTTTACACAAAGCTTATAATTTGGATAAATAATGGATTTAAACGAGTTTACTTTAAAATATATAAGAGAAAAAAACTTAAAATGGATGGAAGAAAAAAGGCTGGAATGGATTCCTTTAATCAGTGAATTTCTTTCTCAGGTGATTGAAGGAAAATGTGTTTTAATTATAACCGATTACAAAAGAAAATGGCTTAGAGATTATATTCTCCAGAAAATAAATAATTTTCAGGATTTTAAGCCGTCTTTTATTCCTTTTTTTGACCTGATTTCCTTTATACCCCAAATAGAATATGCAAAAACGAACGAGCATTTTGATTTAATAGAGGATATGCTGAATATTACTTTTAATGAAAATTATATTTTCTGGTATATCGGAGTTGAAACTCCGATGCTTAAATTTGCAAGGCGCAAAGAAAATTCTTTTTTCTGGATAATGGATATGGATTTGCATAAAAACTTCTTTTTAAAATCTATCGATGAAAATCTTGATTTAAAACTTTTACATTTAACGGATTTATTGAATGAAACCTTAAAAGCGGTTATTTTCGGTGAGGTTGAACTTTGAATAAAATAATCGTTACAAACGATTTGGAAAAATGTATAAATGAAATTAAATATGATGAAAAGATTATAACAGATGAATTTAAAGTTGAAAATGTAAAAGAGCTTAAAGAAATTTCCTATCTTACAAGCAAAAATGAAAAAACCATTTTAATTGCCGCAAAAAAATATAATTTAATTTCTCAAAACGCTCTTTTGAAAATACTTGAAGAACCTCCTCCAAATACTGCGTTTATACTGGCCGTGACATCAAAATATTCATTGCTTGAGACTATAAAATCAAGGCTTCCCATCGAATATAAAATTTTTAAAAATGTAACAGATGTAAATGTTGATTTAAGTAAAATAAATAATGATTTGATTTTCGATTTATTGCAAAAAGATTTAAATAAAGATGAAATTAAAGCAATTTGTTATGATTTGATTAATAAAAAAAATTTAAAAAAAGAGCTGAATGTTTTAAGCAATGCTATAAAAATGCTTGAATTGAATATTGAAAAAAAAGCGGTTTTGGCTTATATAATGCTTTATTTCAAAGGAAAATAATGAAAATTTATAAATTAAACAGCGATATTGATTTGGCTGAAGTTATGCAAAAAATGGGAGTGGACAAAATCGGAATTGAAATAATGAAAAAAAAGCGTTCTGTTTATGTTTTTTATATTAAAAACATAAATTGTGCCGCCGCAAATATTCTAAAACAGGACGCTTTAAGCATTGGTGCCGAACTTGCCGTTCCCATAGGGGCTCCAAGCTGCAAAAACAAATATTTTGATGCGCTTTTGTTATGTAATGAAAAACATTTAATTACACTTTCCAAAAAAGAGCTCACTCAGCCGTTTGGATTGAAAGATTTGGCAAAACAGCTTAAAAATTTTGTAAACCTTCCTAAATTTCCTTTAAAAATTATGGGGGTTATTAATGCAAATGAAGATTCTTTTTTTGAAGGCAGCAGATTCAAAGGAAGCGAAGCGCTTAAGCAGATTAAAAAAATGATTGACGAAGGTGCGGATATAATTGATTTAGGCGGAGTTTCATCCAGACCTGGAAGTGTTTATCCCGGGGTGGAAGAAGAATTAAAGAGGGTCTCCCCAATTATTGATGAAATTTATAAACATAAATTATATGAAAAAGCTGTTTTCAGTATAGATACATTTGAATCCAAAGTTTTGGAATATGCACTTGAGCGCGGTTTTAAAATAGCAAATGATATTACCGGCCTTGAAAGCGACGAATATGCCGAGGTTGCGGCAAAATATAATGCCGATGTTATTATTATGCATAAAAAAGGAATTCCAAAAGATATGCAGAAAAATCCATTTTATGAAAATGTAATTTTGGAAATCGACGAATTTTTTGAACAAAGAATTGCAAAAGCAAAAAATTTTGGAATAAAAAATGTAATTTTGGATGTTGGAATAGGCTTTGGCAAAAGACTTGAAGATAATCTTGCGTTAATTAAGCATTTGGAGCATTTTTTGCATTTTGGATATGAGCTTTTGATAGGGGCAAGCAGAAAATCTATGATAGATATGATTATGAAAAAATATGGTATTTCAACTACTCCTTCTGAAAGACTGCCCGGTACTTTGGCAATTCATCAAGAAGCGTTTAGAAACGGGGCAAGTATTATCAGGTGTCATGATGTAAAAGAGCATTTTCAGGCTTTAAAAGTTTATGATGCCATTAAGGGATTTGATGTTTAGAAGGCAGATAGAACTTCTTGGGAGTAAACAAAAACTGCTTGAAAATAAAAAAATTTTAATAGTCGGGGCCGGAGGGCTTGGAAATGCTTTGGCCACTATTATCAGCTGTATAGGGCTTGAAAGTATTATCATTGTTGATTTTGACAAAATAGAAATTCATAATATCCACAGACAGATTCAGTTTACAAAAAATGATTTAGGAAAAAACAAAGCCAGAGTTTTGGGCGAAAAAATAAAAAGATGCGATACCAAAATAAAAATTGTAGAAAATAAATTTTCAAGCGATATGAATTTTGATGTGGATTTGGTTTTTGATGCAACAGATAATTTTGAAGCAAGAGAAGAAATTGATAAATTTTCCAAAAAAAACTCCATTCCATGGGTATATACGAGCGTGGATGAATATTATGCCCAGGTGGGTTTTTTTAAAAAAACAGATTTTAACACTTTTGCAACAAAAAGACTTTCCCCCAAAGGACAAATTCCTCCGATGGTAAGCCTGGCCGCCAGTATAGAAGCGATGATTGGTGTAAAATATTTAATAGGCGAGCTTAAAGAAGAAATTTTATATTATATAGATTTCAGTAAAGATTTGGAAATAAAAAAATTTAAATTTTAATATTTAAAATTAGCCTAAAACCCTTGATTTTTAGAAAGTTTTTATATATAATTTCATCACCCAAAAATAATGGGCTGTCGCCAAGCGGTAAGGCACAGGACTTTGACTCCTGCATTCGGAGGTTCGAATCCTCCCAGCCCAGCCAACGGCGCGGGGTAGAGCAGTCTGGTAGCTCGTCGGGCTCATAACCCGAAGGTCGGAGGTTCAAATCCTCCCCCCGCAACCAAAAATTAAACTTATAAAGTGTCTGTCACTAATATTGCAATTGATTAATTTTATTATTTTTTTACTTTTCATTTTACATTTTTAATTTTTAATTTCTAATTTATATCAATACCATATTCTTTCTAAATATAAGCCGGTTGGACTCGCCAAGTGTTTGGAAATTAATTTTTCTTTGTTTAACTGTTTTTTTAAATCTTTTATAGTTAGTTTTTCTTCGTTAATTTTTAAGATAAAATCCATAATTATTCTGATTTGTCCTCTTAAAAATCCGTTTCCTCTGATTTTGAATACATATAAATTTTTATATTCAAATGCTTTTGCTTCATAAATTTCCCTTATATAATGATTAACATCGCTTCCGGTTTTTGCAAAATACTCAAAATCGTGCCTGCCTGTTAAAAGTTTTAAAGTTTTGTTTATTTTATTTAAATTTACGGGTTTATTATAAAACAGTGTATATTTTGCATTAAAAGGTGTAAATTTTTTTGTAATTAAATATCTGTAACTTCTCTGTTTTGCACTGAATCTCGGATGAAAATCCAAAGGTGCAGTTTCAATTTTTTTAAAATAAATATAAGGATACAAAATATTGTTCAAAGATTTTTTTAGTTTGTTTAAGTTCCAGAAATCAGGGGTTTCAAAGGAAATTACCTGATTCAATGCATGGACACCCTTATCGGTTCTGCCGGAATGAAAAATTTTAGTGTCTATATTTAATTTTTTCAATGCTTTTAATATTTCGCCCTGAACGGTTTTTTTATTATTTTGAATCTGCATACCGTAAAATTCGCTGCCGTCATAGGCAATAACCGCCTTAATCAAAATTTTTTATCCTTTAAATAAAAAAATAATCCGCAAAAAAAGAATAACGATATTATTAATAAATTTATTGCAAACGAATTTGTGATTTTTGTAAAAATTAAATATATTACTAATAATAAAATAGAATAAATAAGTGAATGGTTTTTATGCAATCTTGGATGAAAAAATCCAAAAAGCGGTATATAAAAAAAGAGTGTTATTGGAATTAATGCAAAAGGTATGTAAAATAAAAACAGTTTTTTATTCTTTTTTAAATATTTTTTATATTCTAAAATATTGAAATTTATATAAGGAATTATTTGATTAATATTCATTGTTTTAAATTTTATTGTTAGATTTTTATCAATATCATAAATATAGCCGTTTTTTAACTGAAAAATCAAATAATTTTTATCTTTAATTATAGAGGCGCTGTTTGAAGTTATAAATTTTTTTTCACTCGGGTTGAAAAGATATATTTTTTTATAAAAATTTTTTTCTTTTTTTTCTATAAATGCGTTCCATTTTCCAAACTGTTGTGAAATTTGAGATGTCTGAATATTAAATTTGGCTTCCTGTTTTTTTTCATTTTTGAAATTTTTATAAACCAAATCAGAATAGGGGATAGAAATAAAAAGAATAAAAAAATTAACAACCGCAATTAAAACAGATGTTATCATAATGGGGAAAAGGATTTTTTTAGGGGATATACCGGTTGAAAAAACCGCAACAAGTTCCTGAGTATCACTTAAATTGGAGTATGTCATTACAGAAGCCATGAAAAAAGAGATGGATAAAGTTACAGTCAATATTTTTGTTAAAGATAAAAAATACATTTTGGAAAGTTCTAAAAATGTTATATGTATCGAGGCTGTAACATTTGAAATGGAAATTATTACAATAATAGAAGTAATCAGAAATAAAATCAAAAATATATTTATAAATATATTAAAAAAATTTTTTAATATATATTTTTGAAGTTTATCCATACAATCTACTCCATAAATTTATAAAATAATCATTAAAACACCATACGATAAAAGTGCCAAGTGCCAAAAAAGGTATAAAAGGAAGCTCTAAATCTTTTTTGAAAATTCTGTTGTAAAGAGATGGAAAAATAGCAATTAATGCTGCTATAAATATTGCAAAAAGCGAAAGTTTAATTCCAAGAAGCCCTCCCATGCTTCCAGCCAGAATTATATCCCCTTCGCCCATGGCCTCTCTTTTTATAAAAAATGAGACATAATATCTTATTAAACTCATTCCGCCCATTAATATTAAAGCATTTTTAAAATTTTCAATAATATCGGGGGTTGAAAAAAATGAAAGTGTTAACGCCAAAAGATTTAAACTGTCCGGTACAGCTTTATAATCAAAATCAATCATGCTCAAAGCTAAAAAAAGAGTGAAAATTATAAATATAATAAATGAATAAATATCCAAGCCTATTTTTTTATATATTATAATAGCCAAAATACCCGTCATTAATTCTATTATGGGATAACGCAGAGAAATTTTTTCGCTGCAGTAAGCACATTTTCCTTTTAATAAAAAATAACTGATAATAGGTATATTATGCCAGGGCTTAAGCTTTTCCCCGCATTTTGGGCAATGGCTTGGGGGATATGCGATGTTTTTCCCTTTAGGGACTCTGTAAATAACAACATTTAAAAAACTACCGATACAAATACCTATTACAAAAATTGTTATATAAATTATCAAATTATCCATTTTTCATTCTCCGTTTTATATTTTTCATTCCCCACTTTTAACTTTTCACTACTCACTACCCACTACCCACTGTTTTATATTCCCCCAAATCTTCTTTGCCTTTTTTTAAAATTGTTTAAAATTTGTTCTAATTCCCTGCTTGTAAAATCAGGCCACAAAGTAGGGGTAAAAAACATTTCTGCGTAGGCAATCTGCCAAAGTAAAAAATTACTGACCCTGATTTCTCCGCTGGTTCTTATTAATAAATCCACATCTTCATTTATATCAAGGTTTTTTTGGATATTTTCCTGGGTGATTTCTTCGTTTTTTTTAATTATTTTTTTAACAGCCCTTGTAATTTCGTCCCTGCCTCCGTAATTTAAGGCCAAAACCTGTGTCAGTCTTTTATTGTTTTTGGTAGTTTCTTTTGTGTATTCGATTCTTTTTCTGAGTTTAGGGAAAAATTTTGATATATCACCGATAACTTCAAATTTTACATCGTTTTTTATATATGTCTCAAGTTCTTTTTTTAACCAGTTTTCAAGAAGTTTCATTAGAAAATCTGTTTCCATTTTCGGTCTTTTCCAGTTTTCCGTAGAAAAAGCATATAATGTTAAAATTTTAATTTCGGGACTGTTTGCGCAGTAAGCTGTTATTTCCTTTACAACTTCTGCCCCTTTTTTATGACCCTCAACTCTTTTAAGGCCTCTTTTTTTTGCCCATCTTCCGTTTCCGTCCATTATTATTGCAAGATGCATATATTAAGCCTTTAAATTTATTAAATTTTCACTAAAATCATATATCGGTTTTATCTCTTTTTTAACAACTTCTACCGAAAAAGGCAGCTCTTTTTTATATAAATTTATTAAATTTATTGTTGAATCAAATTCACAAAAAAGTTTTAAGCTGTTTTCAAATAAAAACCCTTCTATTTCCCCCAGATGTTCAAATACAGCATAAAATTTTAACGTGTTTTTTTTATATTTAAGCTGCATAAGAGCTTTTTTTTTATCATTTATAATTATATGATATATTTTTTGATTAAAAGCCATTAATATATTCATCCAGAATATAAATTCGTTTTTATTATTCGCATTTGCCAAATGGCTCATTATTTCTTTTTTATCAGGGGCTAAAAAATTTTTTGTAAAATTTATTTTTTTTAAAATATTTAAAATTCTGGGATATTCTTTAAGATTGGAAATTTTTATCGAATATCTGCCTTCTTTTATTTCTGCAAGATATTTATTACCCACTTTTAACGGTATATAACTTTTGGTTTGAATTTCACGGTTACCGAGTTTTATTAAATATTTTATGGGATTTAATTGTTTTTTTATATCGATTTGTACCGGCAAAGTAGCATTAAATTCTTTAATGCCTTCGAGTCTGTTTATGGTTTTTAAAATTTTACCTATTTTAGAGAGATTTAACGGCATCAGCAAGCTTTAAGGCAATTTTTTCTTTACTCTCCTGAGGAAATAAAATTTCTTTATCTTTTGTGATAAAAATTATTTCGTTTTCATCGCTTCCGAAACTGTTTTTTGAAAGTAAATTCAGACATATTGCATCTAAATTTTTTTTATTTAACGCGTTTTTTGCGTATTTAAGGGCATTTTTTTCATCAAATTCGGCTTTAAAGCCTATTTTTTTAAATTTTTTTTCTTTTAAATGTTCAAGGATATCAATGTTTTTATGTAATTTTAAAACAAATTCATTACCTATTTTCTCTTTTTTTAATTTTCCTTTTTTATAAACCGACATATAATCCACTATTGCGGCTGCCATTATTAAATAATCAGGATTTTCCTTTAAGATTGCTTCTAAATAATCTTTTGCGCTCTCAACTTTTATCTGTTGAATTTCTTTGGTAAGATTATGGTCTTTACTAGAAATCAGTGTTACATCGGCGCCTTTTATATAAAATGCTTTTGCCAGGGCTTCCCCCATTTTCCCGCTTGAAAAATTACTTATAAATCTTACATCGTCTATTTTTTCCCTACTTCCTCCGGCGGTTACAACAACTTTTTTGTTTTTCCAAATTTCTTGCTTGTTTATTTCCCTCAGTGCCCGTAAAAATATCTCTTCCGGTTCGGCCATCTTACCTATTCCCTCGTCTCCACAGGCTAGAAGACCGGAATTGGCTTCGATTATGTTTAATTTTTTAAAATTTTTTTGTGTAGTGGGATGTAAATACATGTTTGTATTTGCGCTTGGTGCAAAAAGAGTGGGGGCTTTTGTGGCAAGGTACGTCTGTAAAAGCAGATTGTCGGCGATGCCGTTTGCCGCTTTATTTATTGTATTTGCACTGGCGGGGGCTATAATGTATATGTCAGCCCATTTTGCATAATTAATATGGTTAATATCATTTGCCCAGTCTTCATTTTTGCTTGTTAAAACCCTGTTTCTTGTAAGTGTTTCAAATGTAAGAGGAGTTACAAATTTACCTGCGGCGTCTGTCATTACAATTCTTACATTATCTTTATTTTTTATAAAAAGCCTTATAAGCTCGCATGTTTTATATATTGCAATGCTTCCTGTAACCCCTATCAATACGTTCATCTGTTTTCCCCGAAAAATTTATAATAAAAATTCTTTACTATTTTTAAAGGGGTTCTGCTGATTGCAAGGCTTCCTTTTGGAATATCCTTGTTTACTGTGCTTCCTGCTGCTATTATTACATCTTCTTCTATTGTAAGAGGTGCAATTAACTGTGTATCGCTTCCTACAAAAACATTTTTCCCTATTTTTGTTTTATATTTATTTTTTCCATCATAATTACAGGTAATTGTTCCGGCCCCTATATTTGTACCTTCTTCTATTTCACTGTCTCCTAAATAACTAAGGTGTCCCGCTTTTATTTTATTTAATTTACTTGCTTTTACTTCCACGAAATTCCCTATGTGGGTATCAATAAGCTCGCTTTTAGGCCTTATTCTCGCCATCGGACCGATACCGGAATTTTTTATAACAGCATCTTCAATTACACTGCCTGGACGGATTTCACTTTCAATAATTACGCTTTTTTTAATTACACAGTTTGGCCATATTTCACATTCCCCTTCAAAAGAAGAATATGCATCTATAAAAATTGTCTCTGGCAAGTGCATAATAACACCGTTTTTCATCCAAAAATTTTTTATTCTGTTACAAATTATTTTTTCGGCTTCCGCCAAATCTTTTTTTGTATTAATGCCTTTAAAATCTTCTTCATTAACTTCAATTGCTTTTACATTTAATCCATCTTTTACAGCCATTTCTATAATATCAGTTAAATAATATTCATTTTGAGCATTTTTATTGTTTAATTTAGGAAGATATTTTTCTAAAATTTCTTTTTTTATCAGATAAATTCCGGCATTTACGTAAGGGATTTTAAGTTCGTTTTCATTTGTGTCTTTTTCTTCTATTATTTTTTTTACATTTGAATTTTCTATCAACACCCTTCCGTATCCAAAAGGATTATTTAATTTCATAACGCTCATTACGATATCGGCATCAATACTCTCAAATTTTTTAAGTTCATTTGCTTCAATTAAAGGCATATCACCGTTTAAAATAAAAATTTTGTCATTTTCAATTTTTAATTTTCCATTATCCATTAAGGAAAACAGCGCTCCTCCGGTTCCTGGATAATTTTTTAAATCCTGTTTTATTATATTAATCGGATAATTTTCTATTGTTTTTTTAACATTTTCAAACTGATGATAAAGTATTATATTTACATTTCCCGATATTTTAAGAGATTCTTCAATTACAAATTCAATCATTGCTTTGTTGCATAATGTATGAAGTACTTTTGGAATCGCACTTTTCATACGGGTTCCCCTGCCCGCTGCCAAAATAATGACACTTGACATATGTTTACCTTTTTTTTGTTATAATTATAGCAAAAAAGGCTATTTTGATGGATTTGGCTACTGTTATTGGAATGGTTGGCGCTCTTGGTCTTCTTATTGCCGCTATGGCACTCGGTGTGGGTGTAGGGGCTTATATTGACCCTCAATCAGTGTTAATTGTTATTCTCGGTTCAATAATGGCTCTTATGGTCAGTTATAAAATGGATATGATGACAAAATTTTTAAAAGTTTTCATGATAGCCATAAAACCTAATTATCAGCCCAATTATGAAGAATTAATAAAAAAACTTGTAGATTATGCAACTCAGGCAAGAAGAGACGGAATTCTTTCACTTGAGAGCGCAGCCAATAACGAAGAAGACGAATTCTTAAAAAAAGGCCTTTCAATGGCGGTAGACGGTAACGAGCCCGATACAATCAGAGAACTTTTGGAAATAGAAATGGAGCAGATGGAAGAAAGACATAAAAAAATGGCTTCCATTTTTTCTACATGGGCAGGTCTCGCCGGAGGCTTCGGTATGCTTGGAACATTGGTGGGACTTGTCGCCATGCTGCTTAACATGTCCGACCCTTCATCAATCGGTCCGGCTATGGCGGTTGCATTACTTACCACACTTTACGGTGCTATGATAGGTAATATTTTCGGAAATCCTATTGCCAGCAAACTTTCTTTGAGAAATGATGACGAAATGCTTGCAAAGACCATGATACTTGAAGGTATTATGTCTATTCAGGCGGGTGACAATCCAAGAACACTTGAAGCAAAACTTTTAAGCTTTTTGCCGCCTTCTAAAAGAAAATCCCAATTCGAATAGGAAAAATGAATGGCTAAAAAAAAGTGTAAATGCGAATGTCCCGAGGGTCTACCTGAATGGTTGGCGACATTCGGGGATTTAATGAGTTTACTTTTATGTTTTTTTGTTTTGCTTCTTTCAATGTCCACTATGAACGCCAAAAAGGTTCAAGAAGCCATAGGCTCTCTTGCGGGTGCACTTAGTGTGCTTGAAGGCGGAGCTAAAACCGAGGTTAGTAAAAACAGAAACCAAATAGCCACCCCTATTGAAGAAAAACAGGAAACTTCCCAAACTGTTAACAAACTTTCAAAAGCTATTCAGGAATTCAGACAGTTTACATCGGGTTCAAAAGGCCCTTCAATTACATTGGAAGAAGGCGAGGAGGGCTTTTTTATAAGGCTTCCCGCCGATATTACATTTAAACCGGGAAGTGCTGAAATTACAGATGAAGATGCATTGCTTTTTTTAAAAAGAATATCACTGATTATAAAAGAATATCTTCCTAAAAATATTGACATTCAGATAAAAGGATATACAGATAACACCCCTCCACCTCAAACGTCTCCTTATACGGATAACTGGGAGTTAAGTGCGGCAAGAGCACTCAGCGTTCTTAAAATTTTAATAAAAGACGGAGTCAATCCAAAACAGCTGAGTGCCGCGGCATACGGCGAATATCATCCGATTGCAAGTAACGACACACCTGAAGGAAGAACAAAAAACAGAAGAGTTGAAATATGGTTTTTTGCGAAGAAAAAAGAACTTCAAAACAAAGTTCAAAAATCAGTATTAGATAAAGCTAAATGAAAAAAATATTATTAATTTTTTTCCCTGTTTTGATTTTTGCGGCGGCAGTGCATATTCCAACAGTTAATTTGTCATTAAGCGCCCCCGCTAATCCTAAACAGCTTGTAAGTACGTTAAATATAGTCATCTTAATGACCTTGTTGGTACTGGCTCCTAGCATTGTACTTGTAACCACATCTTTTATAAGAATAATTGTGGTGCTCGGTTTTTTGCGCCAGGCTCTCGGGACACCTCAATCGCCTCCAACGACACTTTTGGTTTCATTTGCGCTTATTTTAACGTTTTTTATAATGGAGCCGTATGCAAAGCAGTCTTATAATAACGGAATAAAACCGTATATGCAGGAAAAAATAGGATATGAACAGGCTTATGAAAGAAGTGTCAAACCTTTTAAAATGTTTATGATAAAAAATACACGTGAAAAAGATTTGGCTCTGTTTTACAGAATAAGACATCTTCCAAATCCAAAAACAGTTAACGATGTGCCTTTAACAATTTTAGTCCCTGCTTTTATGTTAAGTGAGCTTAAAACAGCTTTTGAAATAGGATTTTTAATTTTTTTACCTTTTTTGGTAATTGATATGGTGGTCAGCAGTATTTTAATGAGCCTGGGAATGATGATGCTGCCTCCTGTGATGATTAGTTTACCGTTTAAAATTTTAATATTTATTTTAGTTGACGGATGGGATTTGGTTGTAATGGGACTGGTGCAGAGCTTTAAGTAAGGATATAGGATATAGAATATAGGATTTAGGATTTAGGATTTAGGATATAGGATATAGGATATAGGATTTAGGATTTAGGATAGAGTAAAAATGAAAGGAAATAAATGACTTGCAGCAGTTTTGGTAAATGCGGAAGCTGTGTATTATGGAAAATTCCATATGTTAAACAGCTTGAAATGAAAAAAGAAAAAATAAAAGAGATGTTTAAAGATTTTGATATACCTGAAATTGAAATTATAAATGATAAAGACGAGTATTTCAGGGCTAGGGCTGAATTTAGAATCTGGCATGAAGGGAGTGAGCTTTTTTATGCGATGAGGAAAAGAAAAGAGGAGGGAAGGGGTGTAATCCCGATTGATGAGTGTAAAATAGTGGATAAAGCGATTTATGATGTTATGCTTAATTTGCTAAAAGAGATAGAAAAAAGTGAAAATTTAAAAAACAGGCTTTATGAAATAGATTTTTTAAGTAATTCTTCAGGCGCACTTATTGTTACTTTAATTTATCATAGAAAAGTGGATCAAGCAATTGCAGAAGATATTAAAAAATTAAAAGAAAAATTTAAAAATATTGATTTTATTGTCAGAAAAAAAGGCAGAAAATATATATTTGATAAAAATTATTTGATTGATAAGCTTGATATTAACGGCAATATATATAAATATAAAATAATTGAAAATACATTTTCACAGCCAAACAGAAATATAAACAAAAAAATGATTGAGTGGGTTTTAAAAAACACATCCGGTTTAAAAGGGGATTTGGTTGAACTTTATTGTGGAAACGGAAATTTTACAATTCCTCTTAGTGAAAAATTTAATAAGGTTATCGCCACTGAAATTAATAAGGAAAGTATTGAAGCAGCGACTTTTAATGCCGAAATTAATAACAGAAAAAATATTACTTTTCTTGCTATGAGTGCTGCTGAATTTAGTTCACTAAAAGAGGAAAAATCTCCTCTTCTTGCAAAATACGATTTGAAAAATGTTTTTATAGACCCTCCAAGGGCCGGACTAGACGACAAATCAAGAAAATTTGTAAACAGTTTTGAAAATATAATTTATATATCATGTAATCCGGAAACTTTAAAAAGGGATTTAGAAACTCTGACTAAAAAAAGAAAAATAAAAGCTTTTGCATTTTTTGACCAGTTCCCATATACCAATCATATGGAATGCGGAGTGATATTAGAAAGTGAACAGTGAGAAGTGAGTGGTGAGTAGGGGAAAATGATTAGTTTTAACGATTTAGCAGGAGAGATTTTTTTAATTTTATTGTTTTTAGGAATAACTATTGGTGTTATTATTGCTGAAAAGATAAGGAGAAAAAAATGAAAGTTTTAATAATAGGGCCTGGAGGAGTTGGGGGGTATTTGGCTTATAAACTGAAAAAATGCGGTAATTATGTAAGTGCTATAGGAAGCAGTGGAGAAGTTAAAGAATTGACTATTAAAGATGTTGATAAAGAAGAGAGCGTAAAATTTGATGATTTGACTAAAATTTATGATGTGGTTTTTGTTACAACAAAAAGCTATCATTTAGATGAAATTATAGAAAAATACAAAAAATTTTTAAAAAATTCAATTGTTGTACCCATTTTAAACGGAATAGGGCATTTTGAAAAATTTAAAGATTTTAATTTAAAAAAGGCCTGTATTTATATACTTTCAAATAAAGTTAACGGGATTATTCATAAAAAAACACCTCTTTTTTATTTATGTCTTGAAGATGATGAAAAATTAAGGGAAGTTTTTAAAAACTGCGATGATTTAAAAATTAAATTTAGTAATAATATTGACAAGGATATTTGGAAAAAGTATCTGTTTATCTCTACTTTTGCTAGCTTGCAGAGTTTTTATCAAAAACCGACCGGCTGGATAATGGAAAACAAAAAAGATGAAGTAGAGAAGTTTTTAGATGAGGTTATAAGAATAGCAAAAGAAGAGGGAATTGATTTAAGTGATGAAAAAGAAAGAGTGATAAAACAGGCGCTAAATATTCCGTATAATTCGAAAATGAGCATGCAGATTGATTTTGAAAATGGTAGTCTTACAGAAGTGGATAATTTAACAGGTTTTTTGGCTAAAAAGAGTGATTTTATCAATAAATACTATAAAAAGTTAAAACAATAATTTTTCATTTTTCACTTTTCGTTTTTAATTTATTTAAATAACTCTCAAGTATTTTTTTAGCGGCTAAGCTGTCAATTCTTCCATCCCTTTTATATTTTATTTTTCCTTTTATTTCCTCTTCAACTAAATTGCTTGTAAAACTCTCATCTACAAACTCTATTTTTCCGTTAAAATTAATTAATGATACAAAATGTTTTATTCTTCTTTGCATCTCTTCATTCGTTTTGGGAATTCCCACCACTAAAATATCGGCTTTATACTCTTTTAAAATATTATCAATTTCCCTTGCGGCCTGATTTCTGTTTTTTCTTATAACGGCATTTAATGGGATGACAACCGATTTATCAGGGGTATAAGCTATACCTATTCTTTTAAGTCCTACATCTATTGCAACACTTTTTTCCATATTTTTACCTTTTGTTCTAAATTCATTCTTGCATTTAAAGGACTTGGACTTGGCAGATACAATGGAGAATGTAAAATGGAAAACGAAGAATTTTTGAAATGTTTTTTTATAACTTTTTCAGCAGTTCTTGAAGTAACTGCTAATTTTTTTATATTTGGATATTTTTTAAGTAAATTTTCAATATCACACGGTTTTATGATTTCCAAATTGTCATCTCTGCTGTTTCCGTCTTTTCTTTTGCATTCACATACACTGTCCCATAAGGCAGTTTTATGTTTTTCTAAAAAAGAAATTTTTTCCTGGATGGTGTCAGGTTTTTTATCATTATAAATAATTGCCAATATATTCCAGAACTGGTTTTTGGGATGCGAATAATAAAAACTGTTTTCAAAAGATTTGATTGACGGAAAAGTTCCAAGAATTAAAATTTTACTTGTTTTAAAAATTATTGGTTCAAATGGATGAATTAGTCTTCCATTTTCCATTATTTATTATCCATTAAAAAATACTTTTCCATTTTTTATTTCAACTTCAGAGTTTAGCTCCATTTCATAAATTCTTGAGCCGTAAAGTTTTAGGGCTTCATTTAAGGATAAAATTTTTTCATTAGAACTGATTCTCAAATTTTTACAAAATTCATCTATATCCCAAATAACTTCCGCCTGATTTGTTTTTGCAATATAATTGGTGCCAGCGCTTTCACCTATCCTCTGCGGAATAACATAAACTTTTTTGTTATATTCTTTTGCCCATTCAAAGCTTCTCATGCTGCCGCTTTTTAATGAAGCCTGCGTAATTATTACAAATTTTGAAAGTTTTACAATAATTCTGTTTCTTTCAAGAAATGTATGTTTGTAAGGTTTGTAATTTTTTTCGTATTCACTGATTGCGAGAGCTTTTTTGTAAACGGATTTTATCAAATTTTCATTTTGTTTGGGATAAATAATATCAAGTGATGAGGGTGAAACAAAAACAGTGTTTGGGAAAGAGCCTCTGTGGGCCTGGGTATCCACCCCCAAAGCGCCGCCTGAAATTATTACAAATTTTTTTGAAAGTTTTTTTGCCAAAAGATATGTGATTTCTTTTGTGTATTTGCTCGCTTTTCTGCTGCCTACAATGGCAATTTTATCTCTGTTTAATAAATCAGTATTACCTTTATAAAAGAGTTCAAATTCATCAAATTTTAATTTTTCATTATGGCTGCTTTTCAAACTGCCAGATGAGCTTAATTCGATTTGTTCATTTTCGCTCATTTTCCATTATCCATTCTCCATTTTTTACCGCTTACTTTTCATTTTTTGTTTTTAATTCATAAAGTTGATTTATTGTTATTACATCAACATTTTTTAAAATATTCTGTGATTCATTTAAAGCTTCAATGGTTGTTTTATGAGGATGCCCTATGGCAATGGCATATCCTCTTTTTCGGGCTATTTTAACCGCTTTTTTAAGCTGGTTCTGGATATAGTTTATATCCGGTTTGTTATCTAAAAATATATTTCTTTCAAAAAAGGGAATATGATAAATTTTTTCTGCATCTCTTGCCTTTGAATAAGGTGTTGTTCTTGAATCTACAAATCCCAGATTGTCTTCTTTTAAAACTTTAAAAAGTTTTTCCATTTCAGTGGTATCGGCAGTAAATTTGCTTCCTGTATGGTTGTTTATAAACTCCGCTTTCGGAAACCATTTTTTTATTTCATCAATTCTTTGTTTTATTTGGGAATAAGACCAGTCTGTATTTATAGTGTCCGGTTCAGGATGTGCAAACGCAAGTGCCTGCATAGGTACATGAACCATGTAATCTTTGAATTCTTTTGCATAAACAGGGGTGTTGGGATGGATTTTTGTGGGTGGAAAAAACGAAGGTGTCGCTTCAAAAGGCAGATGTTTAATAGCTTTTACCTGATATCCGAATGAAACATCGTCCAGAATAATTACAAGTTTCGGTTTTTTGGTCTTTAATTTAACCGTAACCGGTACAGGGGGTTTTGTTTTTTTATAATGTTTATGAGCTGTTTCATAATCTTCTATTTCAGAAGGAAGATTATATAAATTTTTATTATTTTGATTCAGCTGATTTGAAAGATTTTTAATTTTTTTTTCAAGCATGGATATTACATTTTGTGTTTTTTGCAGGGATTTTTTATTTGTGTTTTCTCCTATATAAACACCCGCAATAAAAAAGCTTAAAGAAAAAATTGCCAGTAAAAGTATATAAACAATATATTTTAAACTGTTTTTTTTTGAATTTTTTCGTTTTTTTTTCATTTTTTAAGAATTATCTCAATTTCTAATGTTTCAATGTTTTGGTTTGAATTTGTTTTAATGCCGATGTCTTTAATATCCACATATTTTTTTACAACGTTGATTAAATCCTGTTTCATTTCATCTAAATTATTGATTTTTGTATTTGCTCTTTCATATGCAAGCATCATCATAAGTCTGTTTTTTGCAACATCTTTTGATTTTTTCTTTTTAAACAGGTCAAAAAAACTCATTTGAATAATCCTTTAAGTTTAGAGAAAATACCTTTTTTTTTGGTTAAATCCAAAAATTCAATTTCTTCATTTTCTATTCTTTTTGCAATTCTTCTGTAAGCTTCCCCGACCAATGAATTTTCATTAAGTGCAATCGGTTCACCAATGTTGGTTGAACGTACAATTTCCTCATCATCCGGAACTATTCCGATTAAGTCAAGTGCCAATATATGCAAAACATCTTCGGTTGAAAGCATTTCTCCTTTTTCAACAAGTTCGGGTTTGATTCTGTTTATTATAATTCTTTTTTCAACTTCTTCTCCAAGTTGGGCTTTTTTGCTTTTTGCATCTATTATGCCTATAACCCTGTCGGCGTCCCTGACAGAAGAAATTTCCGGGGTTGTAACCACTAAGGCCATATCGGCAAGATAAATTGAATGTTCGAATCCGCTTTCTATTCCTGCAGGTGAATCGATTAATATATAATCAAAATCTTTTTTTAATTCGTTGATTAAATTTTCAACTTTATCTTTATCGAGTACCGTTTTGTCTTTTGTCTGACTTGCGGGCAGAAAATGCAAATTATTTGTACGTTTGTCTTTTATTATGGCCTGGGCCAGATTACATCTTTTTTCCATTACATCAACGACATCATAAACAATTCTGTTTTCAAGGCCCAATATCATATCAAGGTTTCTAAGCCCTATATCAAAATCTATTGCAATAATTTTTTTGCCGTTTTTGGCCAAAGCCGTGGCAATATTGGCGGTTGTGGTTGATTTACCTACTCCGCCTTTGCCGCTGGTAATAGTAATAACTTTTCCCATTTTTTCTCCTATCCCGAGAAGGGATTAATTTTTATTTGGATCTACAATTTTGTTTTGTGTAATCCAAGGCATCATAGCTCTTAATTTTTGTCCTGTTTTCTCAAGTAAAGAAACTTTCATATTATTTCTCTCAGCAGTCATTCTTGGATACCCGGCCATTCCTTCAAGTATAAAATCTTTGGCGAATTTACCGTTTTGAATTTCTTTTAAAATCTGTTTCATAGCTTTTCTGCTTTCTTCGTTAACTACTTTTGGCCCGCTTACATAATCTCCGTATTCCGCAGTGTTTGAAATAGAATATCTCATATTTTCAAGACCGCCTTCAAACATCAAATCAACTATGAGCTTTAATTCATGAAAACATTCAAAATATGCCATTTCCGGTGCGTAACCCGCTTCGACCAATGTGTCAAACCCGGCCTGAACAAGTGATGTTACACCGCCGCATAAAACTGCCTGTTCACCAAACAGGTCAGTTTCTGTTTCATCTTTGAATGTTGTTTCAATTATTGCGGTTCTTCCTCCGCCAATTGCGCTTGCATAACTGAGGGCTAACTGTTTTGCCTCCTCACCGCCTTGATATACAGCAATTAAATCCGGAATTCCCCCGCCTTTTACAAATTCGCTTCTTACAGTATGCCCCGGGGCTTTAGGGGCTATCATAATTACTTTTAAATCAGCTCTTGGAATTATTCTTCCGAAATGAATATTAAATCCATGTCCGAATGCTATTGCGGCGCCTTCTTTTAAATTAGGTTCTATTTCTTTATAATAAACAGTTCTTTGAATTTCATCAGGTAATAATATCATTACTATATCTGCACCTTTTACGGCTTCGCCCACTTCTTTTACTTCAAATCCGTAATTTTTAGCTTTTTCCCATGATTTGCTGCCTTTTCTAAGACCCACTGTTACATCAACCCCGGAATCTCTAAGATTAAGTGCATGGGCATGACCCTGGCTTCCAAAACCTATCATTGCAACTTTTTTGTTTTGAATAATGCTTAAATCACAGTCTTTATCATAATAAATATTTAATGCCATTTTATCTCCTTTTTTTGGAATTATATCAAATATTTTGTTATAATTTAGCAATTTAACTTAAGGGGCCTTTTTGAAAAAAATAATATTAACTGTTTTTTTTTCTTTTCTGTTTTCTGCCGAAATGCCTTTGAATGTAGCTTTTAAAAAAGGTTTTTATTATAAAATATGTGATAAAAGATGGGATTATATCAATAAATATGTAAATAAAAGGGAAGATTTACTCTCACTTGTAGCTTATGCATGTCTTAAAAAAAGATATTTAACGCCTGCTCTTGATTTGGCAAAAGTATTAAAAAAAACACCTCTCGGAAGAAAAAATGCCACTTACATAACAACTCTTTTTTTAATGAAAAAATTAATACTCGAATACATTTTTAATGATATAAATTTAAATAATATAAAACTTCCTGTTATAAATGACAATTTATTGGGGATTGTGTTTAATTATATACAGATAAAAAAAATAAAAAAAGAAAAAAATAAAATAGTAATTTTTGATAAAAATAAAAAATATATTGTTTTTCCTAATAAAAATTACAATATTGTAATTAAAGAATATTTAAACAATAAACTTATAAAAAAGGAAATTTTTTGGTAATTACAGATAAGATTTTTTTGGATAATTTGCTAAAAGAAAATGAATTAACCAAAGAACAGTATCATAAGATTCAGGAATTGTTAGAAAAAAATCCAAAAGAAGATGTGCTAACACTTTTATTTAAAAACGGGTATATTACAAAAGAAGTATATTTAAAATATCTCTCTTCCAAATATTCAATAGGTTATATTTCCGATTTAAGTTCCATAAGATTAAAAGACATTCATATTCCTGTCAACATTTTAAAGCAGACACTGGCCGTTCCTGTGGAAGAGAAATACAATAAAGTAAAAATAGCCGTTGCCGATCCGCTTGACTGGAACGCACAGGCAATTTTAAAAAGATTTTATCCTCAAAAAGAAGTTGAATTTATATTGGGGTTAAAAGAAGATATTTTAAAAGTTCTTAAATTACTTGAAAGTAAAGAAAAAGTAAAAGAGATTATAAAAGATATAAAAAAAGAATTAAAAGGAGCCGAGGTAACCGGGGAAGAATCTGCGGTTATGAGACTTATTAAATATCTTGTTGTCTCCTCCATTGAAAAAAAAGCAAGTGATATTCATATTGAGGCGGAAGAAGACGGAGGGGTTGTGAGAATCAGGGTGCTTGGGGATTTATATGAAGTGCTGGATTTTGATATGGATATTTTTAACGCCCTTGATTCAAGAATTAAAATTCTTGCCAATATGGATGTCAGCGAAAAAAGGAAGCCGCAGGACGGTTCTTTTTCCATGGAATTAGGCAAAAATAAATTTGATTTTAGGGTTTCTACCCTTCCCACAATTTGGGGAGAAAGTATCGTTATAAGAATTCTTGATAAAAGGAGTATTCTTAAAAAAATAGATGAAATAGGAATTACATCAAAAAATCTTGAAATTTTTAAAAAAGCCCTTTCTCAGCCTAACGGTATTTTTCTCGTAACCGGGCCTACTGGAAGTGGGAAAACAACAACTTTGTATGCTGCTTTGCATGAAATAGCAAAAGTAAACAGAAAAGTTATTACTGTTGAAGACCCGGTAGAATATAAATTACACGGGATACAACAGGTTCAGGTGAATCCAAAAGTTGATATGACTTTTACAAACGCCCTAAGAAGTATATTAAGACAAGACCCGGATATTATAATGATTGGGGAAATCAGGGATTTAGAAACACTTGAAATCGCAATCAAAGCCGCTTTGACGGGCCATTTGGTTCTTTCGACCCTTCATACAAATGATGCCGTCAGCTCAATCCAAAGAATGATAGATATGGGTGCGGATGCTTTTATGGTTGCAGCTTCTTTAATCGGAGCTGAGGCCCAAAGGCTTGTAAAAACGATATGTCCATACTGTAAAACAAAACATAAACCTGAAGATATTTATTTGGATCCTATTAAAACAATAATACCTAAAGATGCGGTCTTTTATAAAGGTATCGGCTGTGAACATTGTAATTTTACCGGATACGGGGGCAGAACAATGATAAGTGAAATATTTTTAAATGATGAAAAGATGGAAAGTATGATAAGCAGGGAAAAAGAAAAAATAGATATACTGAATTATTTAAGAAGCAAAGGTTATCAGAGTATGTTTTATGACGGACTGATTAAAGCGTTAAAAGGAATTACTACATTAGAAGATATTTATAAGGTAGCAAAATTATGAAATATTTTAAAGCAACATTCATTTATAAGGGTGAAAAAGAAAATTTGGTATTTAAAGCGTTAAATAGGGCAGAAGCGATAATTGAAGCAAAAAAACTGCATAAGGGCCTTTTAATAGATATAAATGAAATTCCTATGCCTTTTAATGAAAAAATTAAAATCTTTAAAGATATTGTTTTAAATAAAATTTTAAGAAGAAAATTAAATTATCCGGCCTATATAGGCTCTATAAAACAACTTTCTGTATTGATAAAAGCGGGGATTTCCCTTAAAGATGCCCTTGAAGATATATCTTCTCATACAAAAGATTCGTTGATTTCTGAAATTTTTGCAAAGGCGGCAGAAGCTATAGACAGCGGTAAAAGTTTATCCGAAGTATTTGAAAAATATGAAAATTATGTAGGGGGAATTTCCGTCGCCATGATAAGACTTGGTGAACAGACGGGGGATTTGGTGGCAGCTCTTGAATCTTTAGCGGGAATTTATGAAAATATGTATGAAAACAGAAGAAAAATGATAAGGGCCCTTCGTTATCCTGTAATTGTTCTTTTTGCCATTGCTGCAGCATTTACTTTTTTGGTTTTGGTTGTAGTTCCGAAATTTAAGGCTGTTTTTTCCATGCTCCACGCAAAACTCCCTTTGCCTACCAGAATATTGCTTTGGGCGGAGCATGTTTTATCAAATTACGGTCTTTATGTGTTGTTTGTATTTATCTTAATTCTGGTTTTGATTTCATTTTTTTATAAAACATCTTATAAATTTAAATATTATGTCGATAAATTTTTATTAAAAATGTATCTGATAAAAGATGTTATTGAATATGCAACTTTAACAAGGGTTCTTAATACTTTGTCGTCTTTAATCAAAAGTGGTATTCCTTTGGTGGATGCGTTGAAAATCACAGAAGGTATTGTTGAAAACGAAATTATAAAAGAAAAACTAAGAGAGATTATTAAAGGCGTTAATCAGGGAAGAAGCTTTGCCGAAATGGTAAGTGAAACCAATTTTGTAAATTATGTAGCCCTTAGGATGATAAGTGCCGGGGAACAATCCGGAGAATTAGACAATATGCTTGAAAGCGCCGCAAAATACTATGCGGATAAATTCCAGGATATTATCGACAATATGCAGGCTGCAATAGAACCTATTATGTTGTCTGTAATAGGGGCTTTGGTGCTACTCTTGGCCCTTGGTATATTTTTGCCTATGTGGGATTTGGCAAGTGCGGCAAAAAATGCAATGTAATTATTTTTTAAAATTTTCCAAATAATCATCCTCGTCTTCATCTTCTTTTTTATTTATTTTGTAATTTTTATATCTCGGGTCGTTTTTTATTTTATCCCATTCTTTTTTTAATTTGTCATATTCTTTTTTTATATTTAAAATTGCAGCTGCAATTCCCCAAAAAACACCAAGCCACAATAGCCATATTTGATGGAAAGTGTTTTTAAGCCATAATCCCATCCCAACCCCCATTAATACCGCAACAACTATAGAAATGCCCAAAGAAAGCTTTTCGGCACCTCTTACGGTTTTTCCCAGATTTCCTTTTTTTTGCATTAAATTTCTTTTGCAATTTGTTTGTAAGTTTTTATTGTGTTTTGTATATCTTCATCATTCATAGGGGTACAGATAAAGCCTGTTTCATATGCGCTTGGTGCAAAATAAAAACCGTTTTTTAACATTTTATTATGAAATAATGCGTATCTTTTTGTATCACTCTCATTTACCTCATCAAAATTTTTTGGATTTTTAGAATTAAAGAAGAATCCAAACATACTGCCCATTACATTATAATTAAATTCAATTCTGTTTTCTTCTGAAATTTTGGCAAATCCCTGCATTAGATTTTTTGCTTTTTTTTCAAGAATCTTATAGATTTCCGGATTTTCTTTTAGTTTTTTAATTTGTGCAAGGCCGGCACTCATGGCCACAGGATTACCGGAGAGTGTTCCCGCCTGATAAACAGGACCGATTGGAGATAATTTTTCCATAATTTCTTTTTTTCCCGCAAATGCGCCAACAGGCATTCCGCCTCCTATTACTTTACCGAATGTTACAATGTCCGCTTCAATACCGTATATATCAAAACTTCCTCTAAGAGACGCCCTGAATCCGCTCATTACCTCATCAAAAATCAGAATTGCCCCATAATGGTTGCAAATTTCCCTGAGTTCACCTAAAAAATCGGCTTTGGCAGGTACCAAACTCATATTTCCGGCAATCGGTTCTATTATTACACATCCCACATCACCGTTTTGAAAACATTTTTTAACACTTTCAATATCATTATATTTTGCAAGAAGTGTATGTTTTGTAAAATCTCCCGGAACACCGGGAGAACTTGGTGTCCCGAATGTAGCGGCGCCGCTGCCGGCACTGACCAACAGTGAATCGCTGTGTCCGTGGTAACACCCTTCAAATTTTATAATATCGTCTTTTCCGCTTACACCCCTTGCCAGTCTTATGGCGCTCATTGTGGCTTCTGTGCCTGAGCTTACGAATCTTATTAAATCCAAATGCGGAAATAGTTCCAACACTTCTTTTGCCAAATCTATTTCAACTTTTGTAGGGGCTCCGAAACTTGTTCCTTTTTTTACGGCTTTTATAATTGCATTTTCTATTTCCTTGTCACAGTGTCCGAAAATAAGTGGACCCCAGCTTTGTATAAAATCCAGATATTTTCTGCCTTTTGTATCATATATATATGCCCCTTTCCCTTTTTCAATAAAAGGAGGTTCCCCTCCGACACTTTTAAATGCCCTAACAGGTGAATTTACTCCTCCAACGATATATTTTTGTGCTTCTTGAAATAGATTCATTTTTTTTACCTTTTTTTTGTTACAATTATACTAAAAAGGGAATACAATGAAAATCGATGCAAAACTTGTTGAAAAATTGGAAAATCTTTCTATGCTTGAGATAGCCGATAAAGAAAAAATGGCTGAGAATTTGGCGGAAATAGTGGAATTTGTTGAAATGCTACATGAAATAGATACAAATGAAATAGAAGCTACTTTTTCAACATTAAACAATCCTACACCTTTAAGAGAAGACGAGGTTAAACAAAGTGATGTTATCAAAGATGTTCTTTCACATGCACCAAAATCAAAAGATGATTATTTTATAGTTCCTAAAATAATCGAATAGGAAAAATAATGGCACTTAATTTTACATTAGAACAGCTTTTAAAAAGTATTAAAGATTACAATGCAAGTGATTTGCATTTAAATGTCAATGCAGAACCGACGCTGAGAATTGACGGAAAATTAACCCCTTTGAATCTTCCAAAACTTACAAAAGAAGATGTTGCGGATCTTTGTTATTCCGTTTTATCAGAAAAACAAAAAGCAAAACTTGAAGATGAACTTGAACTTGATTTTTCTTTTGAGGTACCGAAAGTTTCAAGATTCAGGGCCAATTATTATTTCGAAAGAGAAAATTTGGCAGGCGCATTCAGGATTATTCCTGAGAGGCCTTTTAGTCTGGATGAATTACGCGCCCCGGGAGTATTTAAAAAATTAGTAAGGCATGAAAAAGGTCTTGTGTTGGTAACAGGGCCTACCGGAAGCGGTAAATCAACCACTCTTGCCGCTATGATAAAAGAAATAAATGATAATTTCAGAAAACATATTATTACCATTGAAGATCCGATAGAATTTGTGCATCAGCATAACAAATGTCTAATATCCCAAAGAGAAATAAACAGGGATACAAAATCGTTTCTCAGGGCTTTAAGGGCATCTCTTAGGGAAGATCCGGATGTTATATTAATTGGTGAGATGAGAGACAGAGAGACAATAGGCGCCGCAATTACAGCGGCAGAAACAGGGCATTTGGTTTTTGCAACGCTTCATACAAATTCGGCAAGTCAGACTATAAACAGAATTGTGAATGTATTCCCTGCAGAAGAACAGGACCAGATAAGAACCCAGCTTTCAATGGCTATTTTAGCGGTTATTTCTCAGTCTCTTTTACCAAAAATAGGTGGGGGAAGAATTGCGGCTCATGAAATAATGATTAATAATCCAGCAATCGCAAACTTAATCAGGGAAAATAAAATTGCCCAGATATATTCACAAATGCAGCTTAACCAGGGTGTAACAGGAATGCAGACAATGAATCAGGTGTTGGCAGAACTTGTAATGAGACATATAATCGATAAAGATACAGCCATGGCTTATTCGACCAAACCGGAAGAGCTCAGAAAATTAATAGGTGTTTAATGGAAAATTTTTTAGTCTCTTCTTATGATTATAAATTGCCTGAGGATTTAATTGCGAAATATCCTGCAAATCCCAGGGATTTAGCCAAACTTTTAGTCTACGATAGAAAAAAAGATAAAATAATTCATACGGTTTTTAGAAATATTTTAGATTTTACGGGTGAGAGTACTTTTATTTTTAATAATACAAAAGTAATAAAAGCAAGAATCTTTGGAAAAAAAGAGAGCGGAGGAAAAATAGAATTACTTTTAAACAGGCCTTATAAAAACGGTTATCTGGTTTATATCAGAGGAAAAGTAAAAACAGGCAGCAAACTTTATTTTGATAATGGGCTTATGGCTGAGGTAAAAGAGCTTTTAGAAGACGGAAGCAGAATAGTTAGTTTTAAGTTAAAAGTTGAAAGTGAAAAGTGTAAAGCTTTGGATTTCTTAGAGCTTGTAAATATTTTAGAAAAAATAGGGCATGTTCCATTGCCTCCGTATATTAAAAGGGAAGATGAACAAATTGATGAATTGGAATACCAGAGTATTTTTGCCAAAAAAGAAGGGGCTGTTGCAGCGCCTACCGCTTCACTTCATTTTACGGATGAATTATTAAAAAAAATAAAAGAAAAATATTTTTTAACGCTTCACGTAGGGGCCGGAACATTTAAACCTGTTGAAGTTAGAGATATAAGAGAGCACAAAATGCACAGCGAATTCTATGAAATTCCTGAAAGCACAGCTAAAATTTTAGATTCAAATAAAGAAATAGTGGCAGTCGGAACAACCGTGACAAGAACGGTGGAATATTATGCAAGAGAAAAAAAATTAAGCGGAGAATGCGATTTGTTTTTGCATCCCCAAAATCCTCCCATAAGGGTCAATCATCTGCTTACAAATTTTCATCTTCCAAAATCAACGCTTATAATGCTTGTGGCAAGTTTTATAGGCAGAATTAAAACTCTTGAAATTTACAAAGAGGCAATAGAAAAAAAATACAGGTTTTACAGCTACGGTGATGCAATGCTTATTATATAAGTGAAATTAATTAAACTCAATTACAATTTAACTATTTTTGCTCCGTATCCTCCCATATGAGGCGGTGCGTCTGTAAAACTTTTTACCAGAGGATGATTTTTAAGAAGTTCGGTTATTCCCTTTGCCAATATTCCTTTTCCCATACCGTGATAAATCCATACTTCTTCAAGCTCGGCAAGCGCGGCATTGTTTAAAAATTCTTCTGTTTTTTCAATTGCTTCTTCCATTCTCAAGCCATGTAAATCAAGTTTTATATCGGCCTTAGCAGCTTTTGGCTTTGAAATTTTAATTTTTTCTTTTTTTATAGGTGCTTTATAATATTCCAGCTGATTTTTGGGAATCAGAAGTTTTTTGCTTTCAATATTTACAAGTGCGTTTTTGCCTTTTATTTCCAATATTTCACCCACTGAACTTTTGAATTTTACACTCTCCCCCGCTTTAAATTCTTTATTAATTTCTTCTTTTTTGATTTTTATTTTTTTATATATTTGATTTGCCTCGTTTAATTTTCTGTGGGCATCGCCTGTAGATTTTGCCTTTATGGCTTCTTTCGCCGCTTTTATTGCGTTGTTGAATTCTTTTAGAAGTCTGTTTTTTTCTTTTGTTAACGATTCGTTAAATTCTTTTTTTTGCAAAATAAGGGATTCTTTTAATTCTTTTGTGTTTTCAATTTCTTTATTTAATTCGTTCAGTTTTTTATTGTATTCATATTGGGCATTTGCGGCCTTTTCTATCAATATGTCAAGTTTTTCCAAATCTTCGGAATATTCCTGTTTGGCTTTATTTATTATATTTAAAGGAATTCCGTATCTCTTTGCCGTTTCAAACGCAAAGCTTCTCCCGATAGTTCCTTTTATAAATTCATATGTGGGCTTTTGCTGTTTTTCATCATAAACGGCGGCTAATAATTCCACATCTTCGTGTTTTGCAAGTAAAGAGGCGAGTCTTTTATGATGTGTTGTAATTACAATCCTGTTTTTTTTCATAATTTCTTCAATAATTACTTTAAACAGTGTTGCTGCTTCGTTGGCATCCGTCCCTAGTTCAATTTCATCCACTCCTATTAAATAATCTTCTTTTCCAAAAACTTCTTTAAATTCTTTTATTCTCCCCGCAAATGTAGAAATATCGTTTTTTACATTTTGGGGGTCTTGTATAATTGATTTTATGTCTTTAAATGCGGGAATAATTGAGGTTTCCCTTGTTTTCATCGGAAGAAGGTGTTTTGCCATAAAAGCGGAGCTGAGGATTGATTTTAGAAGCATTGTTTTACCGCCGGCGTTAACCCCAGTGATAATCAATACCTGCTTATCCCATTGCACGTTTACCGGTTTGCAATCACTTAAGGCCGGATGGCAAAAATCCCTTAAACAAAATTTTTTGCTTTTTTTAGGCAGTATAAATTCCAGATTTTCATTTTTTGCCAAAAATATTCTTGCCTGCAAATGGTCGAATTTGTCAAACTCAGAATTAATAAAACTTAGAAATTTGACCCATTTTCTAAAAATACTGCTAAATTCCCTTGATTTTTTTTCCAAAAATTCTTCTTTTAAAGACAGTAAATCATCTATTCTTTTTTTTAGTTTAGAAATACTTCTTGGAAAAATGTAAAAAAATCCGCTTTGGCTTCTGCCAAGAATTTCCGCATCGATTATTTTGTTAAACCCGCCTCTTAGAAGAAGTGTTTCTTCATCTCCTTGCAGATGTATCTGTTTATCTACCAAAAAAGGCTCAAGTTTTTTTGAATTTATATATTTGTAAAGTTCCTGACGTATCAGGGCTTTTATTTCTTTTATTTTTTCATTTATTTCGTCAAGTTCTATAAATCCGATTACTTCGCCTTTTTTATTATAATGAAGAATTAATTTTTTTATTTCAGAGGGAATTTCAATTTTATCGAACCACTCACTTAAGTCTTCCCAGCTTCTTGATTTTAAATAGTCAAAATAATTGATAATTTTTACAAATTCGAAAATTTGAGAATGACTTAAATCCCCGTATTTTTTTAAATGAATAAGCTCTTTATCCAGATTTTTAACCTCAGGCGGGCTTTTGAAATCTTTGTTTTCGAGTTTTTTAAGATATTTATAAAATACATTAATATCGCCGTTTAGTTTAAAATCTTTTTCTCTTGCAAAAAGTGAATAGAGTCTGTTTATATAATCACTTAAATCGAGCTTTTTTACCATTTAGTTTTTATCCTTTCTTTTATTTCCATTTAGTTATTGCTAATATTCTTAATTGTATAATTATTTTAAAAAATTTATATATTCATTTTTATAATTTACATAATTTTTTGCATTTTGATAAATTTTTTCAACTTCCCTGTCTGTCAAGCTTCTTACAACTTTGGCGGGACTTCCGAGGATTAGACTTCTTGGCGGGAATTTTTTGCCTCCTGTAACCAGCGCCCCGGCTCCAACTATTGATTCGTCTCCAATCTCAGCCCCGTCAAGTATTGTGGCACTCATTCCGATAAGACAAGCATTCCCAATTTTACAGCCGTGCAGCATTACTTTATGCGCTATTGTTACATCATCCCCGATTATTGTAGGAAAACCGTCACCAATTTTTTTTTCTTTTTCAAAATGTGTAACATGTATCATTGACAAATCCTGGATAGAAACCCTTTTCCCTATTTTTATATAATGAACGTCTCCTCTAATTACACATCCGAACCATACGCTTGAATCATCTCCTATTTTCACATCTCCGATAATATCGGCACTCGGGGCTATCCATGCAGACGTGGCAATTTTTGGAAAAGAATCTTTATATCTTAAAATCATTGTCTCTCCCTTAAATCTTTTGGATTTTTTTTTATCAGATTTATTTTAAAATCCTTTTTTTAATCTCTTCTATTTTATCCCTGATCATGGCGGCTTTTTCGAATTCCAACTGTTTTGCCGCCTCAATCATCTCTTTTTTCAGTTTGGCTATGATAGATTTTTTCTCACGGGGAGGAATTTTATTTTTGTTTTTAAGCTCTTTTGCTATTGCCTCGTAGCCTTCCTCTTTTAAGCTTACATCAAGTTTTCTTACTGTGCTTTTCGGTGTAATTTTATGTATTTTATTATATTCTTTTTGTCTGATTCTTCTTTTTAGCGTTATTTTTATTGCATTGTACATAGATTTTGTAATTTTGTCTTTTAGTTTTTCAAGTTCTTCCAGACTGTCATCTATAATAGGTTCGGTAATTTTATTTGCAAACATCAAAACTTTTCCCTCCACGTTTCTCGCCGCTCTTCCCATTGTCTGAATCAGGCTTGTTTCACTTCTTAAAAAACCCTCTTTATCGGCGTCAAGTATTGCAACCGTGCCAACTTCCGGTAAATCAAGCCCTTCTCTTAGCAGGTTTATTCCTATTAAAACATCAAATTCCCCGCTTCTGAGACCTCTTATTATTTCATTTCTCTCAACTACATCAATGTCGCTGTGCATATATTTTACTTTAATGCCGAGTTCCAGATAATATTTTTGCAGCTCTTCCGCCATTTTTTTAGTAAGAGTTGTAACCAAAACCCTCTCACCTTTTGGAATTACTTCTTTTATTTTATCATACAGAGTTGCCACCTGATTGTTGCTTGGATACAGCTCAATTACCGGGTCGAGCAGTCCTGTAGGTCTTATTATCTGTTCGGCAACGCAGGTTGAAAGATTTAATTCGTATTCATTGGGGGTTGCCGAAACAAAAAGATAATGGGGGGCTTTATTTATAAATTCATCGAATTTATAAGGCCTGTTGTCAAGTGCGCTTGGAAGCCTGAAGCCGTGTTCTACCAATACCTCTTTTCTTGCCCTGTCCCCGTTGTACATTCCCCTGAATTGAGGCAGGCTTACATGGCTTTCATCCACAATTACCAAATAAGGTTTACCTTTTATTTCAAAATAATCCAAAAGCGAATAAGGCGTTTCTCCCGGTTTTTTGCCGGTGAGATGCCTTGAATAATTTTCTATTCCCTTGCAAGTGCCCGTAGTTTCAAGCATTTCGAGATCAAATTCGCATCTTTGTTTAAGTCTTTGATATTCTATTATTCTTTCGTTTTCTTCATAAAATTTAAGTCTCTCCTGCAGTTCTTTTTCAATTGAGTTTACAGCTTCGGCGAGTCTGTTAGCCCCGACGATAAACTGATTGGCCGCATAAACGGTTATTTCTCTTAAATCTTCGAGTTTCTCATTGGTAAGATAATCTATTGTATAAATCCTCTCAATTTCATCTCCGAAAAATTCAATTCTTATTACGTCGTCTTCAAAATATGTAGGGAAAATATCGATAACTTCCCCGTTTACACGGAAATTTCCCCTTTCAAAATATTTGTCGTTTCTTGTATATCCCATGGAAAGGAGTCTAAGCATAAAGTCTCTTTGGTTAATTTCATCCCCCACGGCGATTTTTGCTACCATTTTTTTATATTCTATCGGGTTACCGAGGCCGTAAAGTGCGGATACGCTTGCCACCACTATAACATCGTCATATTCAAGCAGGCTGGCCGTGGCTGAAACCCTGAGCCTTTCAAGCTCTGCATTGATGGAGCTGTCTTTTTCTATATATAAATCCTGTCTTGGCAGATATGCCTCCGGCTGGTAATAATCATAATAGCTTATAAAATATTCCACATGATTCTCTGGGAAAAAATCTTTAAATTCACTGTACAGCTGGGCTGCGAGTGTTTTATTATGCGTAAGTATTAAAGTGGGAATTTGCAGATTTTTAATTATATTTGCCATTGTGAATGTTTTGCCGCTTCCCGTAACACCTATTAATGTATTATATCGGCTTCCTTTATTAATGCAGTTTGTAATTTTTTCAATGGCTTGAGGCTGGTCGCCGGTTGGTTTGAATTTGGAATTTAATTTGAACAAATCTCTCCTTTTTATTATAATTATACCAAACCAACATTAAAGGGATATTATGGACTTATTGGCAAGATTAAACGAAAAAATAGACGGGCTTTTGCAAAAATATGAAGAGCTTACAAAAGAAAATGAAAATTTAAAATTAGAGCTTGATAATATAAAAGAAAAATTAACAAAAACTGAAAGTGAACTTCTTGAATGCAGGGAAAATATCGCTCTTAAAGAACTTGAACTTGAAGAAGTTGTCGGAAAAATTGAAGCAATACTCGGTAAATGAAAAAAATTTCTTTAAATATTCTGGGTGAAAAGTTTGAAATAAACCTGGAGAATGAATTTTTTGAATATGTAAAAGAAGATTTAATCAAACTTCAAAACTCCACTCCAAAAGAGCTTCTTTTTTTGATTTTGGAAAAAGATAAAAAAGAGTATGAAATTTTAAAAAAAATTGAAAATTTTGGGAGAGAGGGTGAATAAAACAGCCTTCACTATGCTTGAAATGATTTTTGTTTTGGTAATACTTGGAATATTGGCAGCAGTTGCAATACCAAGATATTTTGCAATCGGACAACAGGCTCATGAAGCAAATTTGATTTCGTTTGTAAGGACATTAAACAGAACTACTGGTGAAGATTTGTGGGCAAAAAGTATAAGTGAAGGTCATCACGGGGATATAAGCTATATTTATTCAATAAAAGATAGGATAACTTTGCCTCCTGAAATTAACGGCAGCGATATTGATCTGAAAGATTGTAATTCAACAACCGAATATCACGTAATTGCTAAATCAAATGAAAGTGTAACTCAAAAATTATACAAAATTGAATGTAAAGACGGAACCGCAAAAAGCGCCCCGTATTTTATATTAATCAGAGTTGAAGATAATAAAATTTTAGTCAGTAGAGATTAAATAAACAATTATTTGTATACTATTGTAAAAATTTATGTTATAATTTTTAAAATAAAATTAAGGAGTCAAAATGAAAAAAGCGTTTACTATGATAGAGCTGGTTTTCGTTATTGTTATTTTAGGTATTTTAGCGGCGGTTGCACTTCCAAAATTTCTTGGTGTTGCACAACAGGCTCATGAAGCTAATTTAAAAAGTTTTGTAGGAACATTAAATAGAACGGTTGGCCCGACATTGTGGAGTACTTCAATTTCCGAAAGTCATAATGGGGATATAAGTTATTCGGATTTGGAATATAATAAAAGTAATTCTGCGGAACAAATTAACTACTATACTGATGTTCCTAAAGAATTTGTAAAAATGGTAATGCGAACCAGTCACCAAATTTTGTTTTATTAAATGAAAAAATCATTCACTTTGCTTGAACTTATTTTTGTAATCATTGTTATAGGCATTTTGGCGGGGGTTGCCCTGCCCCGCCTGTTTACAGGCGTGGATGATGCCGTAAAGGCAAAAGTAAAAACAGAGGTTTCTACAATAAGAGCCGCAATTTCTTCTAAATATACAAAACTGATTTTGGAAGGTAACAATACCTGCCCGGATCTGGAAAAATCTACAACAGACAATACTCTTTTTGAAAATATTTTGACTTATCCTGTTTCCAAAACAGACAATATGCTGAAATGGGACGGGAACGGAACTGATTATAATGTCACATATCAGGGTAAAACGATTTATTTTTATTATGATAAAAATACGGATAACGGATGTAAATTTGAATGTAATTCAACTGCCTCTACATCAAACGATTTTAACTGCTCAATTTTTCGGTAATGTATTATGAAATAGCAATTCTTAACACCCCGAATATTTTTACTTACAAATCCGATAAAATTTATAAAAAAGGCGATATTGTCGAAATCCTCCTCAAAAACAGAATAACTTACGGGTATGTTTTAAAAACAGTAGAAAAACCGGATTATGAATGTAAAGAAATAATTGACAAAAAATTTTCATTTAATGAAAATTATCAAAAAATTATTGAATTTATATCTAAATACTATTTTTGCTCATTCGGGGAAGCGGCGGGACTGTTTCAATGGAAAATGGAAAAAAATGAAAAATGTAAAGTGAAAAGTGAAAATAGATATTAAACTCAGTGAAAAACAAAAAGAAGCACTGGAATTTTTAAAAAATAAAGACATATCCATTCTTTTCGGGGATACCGGAAGCGGAAAAACAGAAATTTATATAAAATTAATAGAAGAAACCATAAATCAGGGTAAAAAGGCCCTTTTTTTACTTCCGGAAATTGCTATTACCTCCCAGATGGAAAAAAGACTTAAAAAATATTTTAAAAATCTTGCTATTTGGCACAGTAAAATTACTAAAAAGAAAAAAGAGGAAATTTTAAATAATTTAGATAGCATCAATGTAATCGTAGGCGCAAGAAGCGCTTTGTTTCTGCCTTTTGAAAACCTGGGGCTTATAATTGTGGACGAAGCGCATGACGATTCGTATAAATCGGAGCAAACTCCAAAATACAACGCCAAAGATTTGGCGGTTGCTTTCGGTAAAACATTTAATGCAAAAGTGGTTTTGGGAAGTGCAACACCGCTTGTAAGCGACTTATACAAATTTCCTTATTTTAGACTTAAAGGCACTTTTTACGGTTCAAAGAAAATACGTTATTTCAGGGAAAGTTTTGATGAATTTACCATAAAAAAAATATCTGAAAAATTAAATCAAAACAGACAGGTGATTGTTTTTGTCCCGACGAGGGCTAATTTTAAATTTATGATTTGTAAAAACTGCGGCGAGGCCGTAAAATGCAAAAACTGTGATATTGCCATGAGTATTCACAAAGACAAAAGGGCTTTAGTCTGTCATTACTGTGGATTTACCTAGCCAATTCCTAAAACCTGCCCAAAGTGGGGGTGAGATGATTTATGAATGAAAGGAAAGGTACAAGTGAAATAGCAGAAGAATTGAAAACCCTTTTCCCAAAAGCAAAAATAGAAAAATTTGACAGAGACATAATAACTTCCAAAAGCAGAATAGACAAACTATTAAAAAGATTTGAAAACCGTGAAATTGATATACTGGTGGGTACGCAGATGCTAAGTAAAGGGACACGATTATCCGGATGTGGCTTTGAGTATAGTAACGGATATTGATTTTATTTTGAATACACCTGATTTCAGGGCGAGGGAGAGGGCTTTTTCCTTAGCCAGACAGGTTGAAGGAAGAGCGGGCAGAAAAGAAGACGGAGAGGTTATTGTCATTACTCAAAATAAAGAATTTTTTAATAAAAGTTATGAAGAATTTTTTGCTGAGGAAATAGAATACAGAAAAGATTTGGCATATCCCCCTTTTTCAAGACTCGCAAAAATTGAATTTGTAGATAAGAAAAAAGAAACTGCAAGAAAAAATCTGGATAAATTTATAAACTGTATAGGAAAAAAAGAGGAATTGGTGGGGTTTGGAGAAGCCCCGATTTTCAAGCTTAAAAACAAATACCGCTATTTTGCCCTTTTTAAAGGTAAAAATCTTCATAAAATTATTTATCCTTGTATTGATTTGACAAAAGCAAAAGTTGATATGGACCCCGTAAGTTTTATTTAAATTTTTTTGTTAATTATATGCAAATAATAAAAAAACTACAAAGTAAAAATATTACAGCTCAGTGCTCCATTTTGCTATCGCATCACTCAAATTTTGCTAAAAATTGCAAACAGCTACGCAGCCCTTGCGGGTTAAGTGCAATTTTTTAAACGCAAAATTTTCGCTAAATTTCACAACGCTGTAATATTTTTACTTTTTCGTTATTTATTCAGTACCAATTTTTTGCGTTATAATTTTGCAAAATTAATTGTCTAACAAGGTATCAGATGGATTTACAAAATTATTATACAAACAAAGATGAAGAATTTTTAAAAGAAAGCGATTTGGTGATTTTTTGGGCAGAATTACCCGTTAAACTTGCAAAAAAATATGCGGTTATAGGCGGAAGCGACGAATTTTCAAGAGTGGATATTCCCAAGCGCAGTGAAAAACTGCCTCTACTGCTCGCCAGACTCGCCTATGTATTTGAAATATATGATGAAAAACTAAAAAATGATGGCGATTTTGAAGATTTTGTTGAAATAGTTTTAAAATCCGTAAGGGTAAAACAGAATATTCAAAAACACACAACAACCCTTGAAGAGATAGCGGGGCTTTTGTATTTAATAGACAATGCCAAAAAAATTTCTTTTATTATAGGCGAAATAGACGAAGTTGAGATGGAAAATCTGATGAGTTTTGTTAAAATGCTTGATAAAGAAATAGGAATTTTTGCTAAAACACCTTTAATTGATGTTGAATTTTACGGAATATGATTATTTTATTTATAAAAAGATTAAAATTATTAGCACTGACTAAATGCACTCAACAAGAGTGCAAATTTTTTAACGTTTCGTAAAAGCTAAAAAGTGCAAACATCTACGCTGCCCTACGGGTTAAGTGCACTTTTTTTAACGCTTTTACTATGCTAAAATTTGCAATTATTTCGCTTTATTTAGTCAGTGCTTAAATAATATTAATAAAAAGGAAAAAAAATGAACTGTCTTTTAAATACATACAACAGATTTGATGTAGAATTTGTAAAAGGGAAAAATGCTACGCTTTGGGATAAAAACAGTAATGAATATATAGATTTCACGGCTGGTATAGGCGTGGTAAGCGTGGGACACGGCAATGAAAGATTTGTAAATGCAATCTGTGAGCAGGCCAGAAACATTATTCATATTTCAAATATTTACAGAATACCTCCTCAGGAAATTCTTGCAAAAATGCTTGTTGAAAAAACAGGTTTAAATGCGGGTGTTTTTTTTTGCAACAGCGGAGCGGAGGCAAATGAAACAGCTCTTAAAATTGCAAGAAAATACGGGGAAATAAACGGAGAAATTAAAAAATATAAAATAATAACACTTGAAAATTCATTTCACGGAAGGACTATTTCCACCCTCAAAGCAACGGGACAGCCTAAATTTCACCAGTATTTCGGTCCTTTTCCTGACGGATTTACATATGCCAAAAATATAGCCGATATTGAAAATAAAATAGACGATAAAACGGTTGGGGTGATGATTGAACTGATTCAGGGCGAAGGCGGGGTCAATCCTTTTGATAAAAACGAAATTAAAGCTTTGGCTAAAATGCTAAAAGATAAAGGTGTTTTGTTAATTGTGGATGAGGTTCAGACCGGAATTTATCGAACGGGAGAATTTTTTGCAAGCGAACTTTACGGAATAAAACCGGATATTATAACCCTTGCGAAAGGTCTTGGAGGAGGCGTTCCGATAGGGGCTGTTATCACTACGCTTAGGGATGTGTTAAAACCGGGGGATCACGGAAGCACATTCGGGGGAAATTATCTTTCCACAAGAGCCGGAATTGAGGTGATTGAAATTTTGGACGAATATAAAAAAAGCGGAAGACTTGATGAAATGTGTAATTATTTTGAAGACAAACTGGTTGAAATAGCAAAAGAATATCCCGAAAAATTTGATAATGTGGCGGGATACGGACTTATGCGGGCACTTAAATGCCACAACACCGAAATAAGGGATGAGGTGGTAAAAAAAGCTTTTGAGAAAAAACTTCTGGTTTTAAAAGCGGGCAGTGTTTCTGTTAGGTTTTTGCCTCCTTTAACCATTACAAAGGAAGAAACAGACGAAGGTTTTGACAGATTAAAGGCCGCTTTATGCTGAAAAAACTTCTTTTTTTAGCCCCTATTGCTCTTTTTTCTTATGATAATTTACTAAATAATTTAAAAAACCGGGAGTTTGATTACGAAAAGAATTATTCTATCGAAAATTCAAAAGATTTGAGCAAATCCTGGATGAGTCCGGTTAATTTCAGCTATTCGATAAATAAAACAAATTTAAACCCCAAGCGTGTTAGTAAAAATTTTTCAATAAGCGTTAATCAGCCTATTTTTAAAAGCGGAGCAATTTATTATTCCATAAAATATGCAAAAAATTTAAAAAATTTTAATTTAATTAATATTGAACTTAAAAAAAGAGAACTTGTAAAACAGGCGCTTGAGCTTGCAATTGATTATAAAATAAATTTAATAAACAAAAACATTATAAAACTTAACATAAAAAACACAAAAATAGACATAGAGAAAAAAAAGGAGGCTTTTTTAAACGGGGTGGGGGATTCCACACTTCTTAACGATGCTGTTTTAAAGCTTAATTCTTTAAAATTAAATTTGACCGATATTGATTTGGCGCTTTTTAAACTTAAAAAAAATTTTGAAAAAATATCAAATCTTGATATTACAAAAGTAAATCTGCCAAAGTTGAAACTTATTTGTAAAAATGATTATGTAAACAAAAATCTTGAAATAAGTTCTGAGAGATATAATATAAAAATACAAAAAGATTTGTATAAAATGAATGTCGGAAACAGCCTTTTGAGCTTGAATGTAAACGGAAATTACAATATAGTAAAAAACTCTTATAAAGAAAACCTGCCCACTCTGGATGAAAGCACTTATAATTATTATAATATCGGAATAAGTCTGAATTGGCCGTTTAATTTTAACGCATTAAACAAAATTCAAAAATCAAAAATAAATTATTTAAAATCAAGAATCGAGCTTAACGACAAAAAAAATGAATTAAGCAAAGATTATGCGGCTTTGTTGAAAGAGATAAAAATTATAGACCAAAAAATTAAAATATATAAAGAAAACATAAAAATATACAATTCCCTTATAGCCTCAACAAAAGACGCCATAAAAGGAGGCGATGCAACCGGGCTTGATTTGGACATTATGGAAAATTCCCAAAAGACATCAGAGTTGAATATAAAAATTTTAAAACTTCAAAAACAGAAAATATTGTTAGAACTTTTTTATAATTTATCCAATTTTTAATTTTTCTGTTTCTTTTAGTAACTTTCAATATTATAGGAGTATTAATCTCTTTTTATTAATATAACTTTTAGTTATAATTTAATAATAAATTTGAAAGGAGCGTTATGAAAGTAGATGTTTTAATTATCGGTGCCGGAGGGGCAGGGCTTTATGCCGCTTTGAGCGCCGCAAAAGAGGCAAAAGGGCTTAATGTGGCGGTAATGAGCAAAGTTTATCCCACCCGCTCTCACACAGGTGCGGCCCAGGGGGGTATAAATGCGGCTCTTGCAAATGTAGACCCGAGTGACAATGAAAAACTTCATACATTCGATACAATAAAAGGTAGCGATTATCTTGCAGATCAGAGGGCGGTAAAATATATGTGTTTTGAAGCTCCGAGAATTATTCGGGAAATGGAGCATATGGGGGTTCCTTTTTCCAGGCTTAACAACGGAAAAATAGCCCAAAGACCTTTTGGAGGGGCAAGTAAAGACAGAACATGTTACAGTGCGGATAAAATGGGTCATGTAATGCTTCATACATTATTTGAGCAGTGTATAAAAAATGATGTTCAATTTTTAAATGAATGGTTTTTATTAAATGTAGCCCATAACGGGGAGAGAGTACAGGGAATCAGCGCCATAAATATAGCAACCGGAGAAATTAAATTTATTAAAACAAAAGCCATTATTCTTGCAACAGGCGGTCACAGCAGGATTTACTGGGGATATACCTCAAACGCACTCGGCTGCACAGGGGACGGTACGGCCGCCGCTTTAAGAGCGGGGCTTCCTCTTAAAGATATGGAATTTTTGCAGTTTCACCCCACAGGACTTAGAAAATCCGCAATTTTGGTTACAGAAGCGGCAAGAGGAGAAGGCGGGCATCTTAAAAACAGTTTAGGTGAAAGGTTTATGAGTAAATATGCCCCGAAAAAAATGGAACTGGGACCCAGGGATCTGGTCAGTAGAAGCATAGTTCAGGAAATTAGACAGGGCAGAGGATTTAAAGATGAAGAGGGAAGAGAATATGTCCATCTTGATTTGACCCATTTGGGGGCAAAAAAAATAAAAGAGAGACTGCCTCAAATAAGAGAACTTGCAATCGATTTTGAAGGGATAGACCCTATAAAAGAGCCTATTCCGATAAAACCAACAGCCCATTACGCAATGGGAGGTATTCATACAAATGTAAAATGCGAAACACCGATTGAAGGGATTTTTGCAGCTGGCGAGGCTCAGTGTGTCAGTGTTCACGGCTCAAACAGATTAGGGGGAAATTCCCTGCTTGATATAGTGGTTTTCGGCCATGTTGCAGGACTTGAGGCGGTAAGATATGCCGAAGGGGTGGATTTTGAAGAAGGCGGTGAGAGTTTAGTAGAAGATGAAAAAAGAAAAATAAACGAACTTATGAATAAAGAAAGCAAAGAAACTTTGGGAGATTTAAGAGGCGAACTTGGTGAAATTATGTTTAAACATTTCGGTGTGTTTAAAAATGAATCTGAAATGCTTGAAGGTTATGATAAATTAAAAAAATTAATTGAAAGAGCGCATAATAATCTCGGGGTCGAAGATAAATCAAAAGTTTTTAATCTTGACTTGCAATCAACACTTGAATTTTTCAATTTACTCGATATTGCCGATGTTTTGGCCTACGCTTCACTTCAGAGAAAAGAATCACGCGGTAGTTTTTACAGGGATGATTATCCAACAAGAGACGATGAAAACTTTTTATACCATTCAATGGTTAGTAAAAATACTGACGGAAGTTTTGATTATAAAAAAGGTGAAGTTGATATAAGTTTATATGAACCGGCTGAGCGTAAATATTAGTTGTAAGTTCTAAATTCCAAAGTTACAAGTAATTACTTAGAACCTGGCAATTTGGAACTTGTTAACTTAAATTGGTCTCCCGGGGGGGATTCGAACCCACGACCTTCGGATTAGGAATCCGACGCTCTATCCTACTGAGCTACCGGGAGAAGGAATGTAATTATACCAAAAAGGATTTAAAATGAAAAAAATAAAATATATTGCAAAAATAAAAAGATATAATCCTGAAAAAAATGAGAGTTACTGGCAAGATTTTGAAGTCGAAGTTGAAGATACATTGACTGTGCTTGAATTATTAATGCATATAAAAGATAAAATTGATTCAAGCCTTACATTCAGGGCTTTTTGCAGAAGCGCAATCTGCGGCAGCTGTGCAATGATTGTTAACGGCAGAAGCACCCTTGCGTGTAAAGTTCAGGCAAAAGATAAAATAAGAAACGGTGTAATTAAAATTGAACCGCTTCATCATTTGCCGGTAATAAAAGATTTGGTGGTAGACCAGGAACCCGCTTTTGATAAACTAAAAGAAATAAAACCATATCTTGAACCTGATCCAAAAAAAGTGCCCGATAATCTAAAAAGTGAATCTTTGGTCAGCCCTGAAGAATTTGCAATGTATGACAAACAGACGGACTGTATTTTATGTATGGCATGTTACGGTCAATGTAATGCACTTGAAGGCGATGAAAAATATTTAGGTCCCTTTCAACTTACAAAAGCGTTTAGGTTTATAATGGACAGCCGTGACGGAATGGATGTTGAAGAAAGAATAAAACTGGTTGAAAACAGCGGAATATATGAGTGTGTGCAGTGCCAGATGTGTCTTGCTGCATGTCCTAAGGGAATTAAACCGGCAGAAGACATACTTCAGCTAAGACGTATTGCAAAAGATGTAGGAGTTGATACGCCTGCTACAAGAAGGGCAAGATTCTGGTTCCAGACAGTTTACGAAACAGGACAGATTGACAAATTTAACCTGCCGGTTGTAGTTCTTGAGGATGAAGGGGAAGAAATAAAACAAAATTTGGAAAAAGAATTTAGAGAAAGAGGGCTTAAAGAAGACGAATTTGGACCAAAACCGTTTAATGGTATTAAAGATTTTCAAAACTTTATTAAAAAACTGCAAAAGGAACTTAAATGAAAAAAATAGGAATTTATCCGGGATGCTGTTTTCAGGGAGCCGATGTCCATAATTATGATATTACAATGAGTTTTCTTGAAAATATGGGAGTTGAAGGTGTGCTGCTTGAAAGGGCTGCCTGTTGCGGAGGAGGAGTTATTGATGAAACGAATAAAATAATTGTGTATGGCCTAAATGCAAGAAATATCGCTTTGGCTGAAGAAAAAGGTGTGGATTTATACACTCCCTGCAATACCTGCTATATGGTCATTGCAAAAACAAAACTCGCACTAGACAGTGACCCTGAACTTAAAGAAAAAGTAAATAAAATACTCTCTGATGAAGGGCTGGAGTATAAAGGTGAGGCAAAAATTTATCATACATTAAATTTAATAAGGGATTTTATAGGGCTTGACGAATATAAAAAAAGACTAAAAAGACAAATCAGTGGAGTAAAAGTAGCTCCTTATTACGGGTGTCATGTGCTTGCTCCAAACGAAGTGGCGCTTGATGATGTGGATAATCCTACCATTTTAAAAGAAATTCTTGAGCCGCTTGGTGTTGAAATAATTGAAGGTTATAAAAATGAAAATACATGCTGCGGATATCATGCAAGTTATACAGATAAAAATCAAAAAGAAAGACTTGCAATAAAACCTCTTGAGGGGGCAAAAGAAGCCGGGGCAGATATTGTGGCTACCCCGTGTCCGTTATGCCATAAAGCCATGGACGGTAAGGAAGAACCTATATTGCAGGTGACCCAGCTTATAAATGTAGCCTGTGGAATGAGCCCGGAAGATACAGCCATTAATCTTAATAAAACAGAAGTTAAACTCTCAATTTAACTTTTGTTTATGAATTATGAAATAATTGAAAAAATAGGTGAGGGAAACAGGGGGGAAGTTTTTAAAGTTAAGTTGGAAAACGGTGAAACTGCGGCACTTAAATGGCTTAAAAGCGATTTAGCCAAAAAAGAGTATGGATTTTTAAGACTTTTAGACGGTTTTTATGCACCAAAACCCCTTTTTCTCGGAAAACATTATTTTATAATGGAACTGGTTGTTGGAAAGCCTCTTAAAGAGTTAATTAATACAAAACAATATTATGAAACTTTAAAAGAAACTTTAATTGGAGCATACGAGCTTGATAAAAAACATATATACCATACCCAGCTTGGAAGATATTATCATATAATTAAAAGAAAAAAAGATATTAAATTTTTGGATTTTGAGAGGGCAAAATTAACTAAAAATTCCCGTAATTTTTTGCAGATAATCGGATATTATTTAAACAGGGATGAAAAATTTGATAAAAGTAAGTTAAATAAAATAATTGATTTATACAAAAAAGATAAATTAAAAGCTTTGAATTTGTCTCTTAAAATGATTGATGAAATTTTTTAAAATATTTAATGTGATATAAATTTGACAATAAATTTTTTTTGTAAGATAATATTAATAAAATTTTAAGGAGTATAAAATGGCTGCAAAACCTTATACCACACCATCTTGGAAAGAAATCACTTTTAAAGACGAGGGGCTTGATGCGAGGGCTCTTATAACAAGGACCGATTTAAAAGGTATTATTACTTTTGCTTCCCATGCTTACAGGCAGATGACAAAATTTACAAAAAGCGATTTAGTGGGCTCTCCCCATTCAATTGTAAGACATCCTTTTATGCCTGAAGCCGCCTTTAAGGATATGTGGGATACAATTCAAAGAGGTGAGCACTGGAGCGGAATGGTTATGAATTTAAGAAAAGATTCAAATCATTACTGGGTGGAAGTAAACTGCGATCCGATAGATAAAGAAGGCGGCATTGTTCATGATCCAAATAAAATAGCCGGATATTTAGCTATCAGAAGAGAGCCCAGCAGAGATGAAATACAGCAGGCTTATGAATTATATAAAGCTTTGAGGAAATCTGAACTTTTAGAAAAAAAAGCCCTTAAAGAATGGGAAAGAGAACTTTTGTTAAAACTCGACAAATTACCTAAAAATGCGGAAGATTTATTGGCTAATAAATGAAAGAAGAGTTTTTTATAAAACAGTTTAAAAATAAATATATCGGGGATGACGGGGCAATTATAAATGAAAAATGGAAAATGAAAAATGGAAAATGGATAGTTGCGAGTGATTCTTTTTTTGAGAATATTCATTTTAAAAGAAAATGGTTTCGTTTGGATGAAATAAGTTATAAAGCAAGTCTGGTAAATATCAGTGATATTATTGTTATGAATGCCAAGCCAAAATATGCTTTAATAAATATAGGGTTTCCTAAAAGTTTGAGTTTGAAAGAAATTGAACTGCTTGCTAACGGATTTAAAAAAGCAGCGGATGAGTATAATTACGAAATAATTGGCGGAGACACCATAAGAAACGATAAAATAGCCATATCGATGACATTTATGGGAGTAAGTAACAGGCCCGTTTTTAGAAAAGCAGGACTTAATGAATATGTTGCTTTTACCGGGGATTTGGGAAGTGTAAAAAAAGATTTGAAGATACTACTTAGAGGCGGAAAAATATCTAAAAATTCCAAATTTATAAAACCCCGTTTAAGAGATAAATTTTTTTATAAAGCTTCAAAATATATAACAGCGGCATGCGATATAAGCGACGGGCTTTTTAAAGAGCTTGAGCGAATCAGTAAAATTTCAAATGTTGATTTTGAATTTTTTAAAAAATTTGATAAAAGAACAGGCTGCAGCGGGGAAGAGTATGAAATACTTTTTACTTTTCCAAAAAAAAATCTCTCTGTCATAAAAAACATTTCAAAACTGACAAGAACCCCGATAAGCGTTTTTGCCGTGACTAAAAGAGGCAGATTTAAAAGTATCTGTCCTGAAAACCATTTTTAAGGAAATTATATGAATTTGCTAAGAGATTTGTTTGATTGGAAAATTTTAAAATACACGGTTTTACCGTTTATTATTTCTATAATTTTTTGGGGAACAGTGTTTTTTTTATTTAAAAATTTGATTTACACTTTTATAAATTCATATATTTTATATCTTCCGTTTGGGGAAAAATTACAGGATATTTTTAAGTAATTTAATATATTTTGTTCCCATTGTTTCTCTTTTTGGATATACTTTTCAATTAATAATTATGGCACATTTTGTACTGAAGCAATGTAAAGGAAACAGATGATATATTCACACAGCCCTGTAAATTTTCATTTTAATAAAAACAGCGAAAATTTTTTTGTTGAGGAAATTCCGCTTTATAGCTTTGAACATACCGGTAACTGGCTGATGCTTAAAATAAGAAAAAAAGATTTAACAACTCCCCAGATGATAGATATAATTTCAAAAAAAACCGGAATAAAAAGAAATGAAATAGGTTATGCCGGGCTTAAAGACAAAGACGCACTGACAATCCAGTGGATAAGTGTCCCACGTAAATACAGAGATGAAATAAACAGGTTAGAAGATAAAAAAATAAAAATTTTACAGCAGGATTTACACAGAAACAAGCTTAAAATAGGTCATTTGAAAGCAAACAAATTTTTTGTAAGGCTTAAAAAAGTACTTCCTGTAGATGCAAAAAAAATAGAAAGAATTTTAATCGATATAAAGAAAAACGGAATTCCGAATTTTTTCGGATATCAGAGATTTGGAAGGGAAGATAACGTTGCACAGGCAAAAGAAATAATCGAAGGTAAAAGATTTATAAAAAACAGAAGGCTTGAGAAATTTTTGATAAGTGCTTATCAGTCAAAACTTTTTAACGAATGGCTGATGGATAGGATAAAACTCAGTAATATTTTTGAATTGAGTGAAAATGAACTTATAAATTTGGGATATGAAAAAAATCTGATTGATTTTGTTAAATCTCAAGAGCATCCTTTTAAACTTTTGCCCGGGGATGTAATGAGCCATTATCCGCTCGGAAGGCTTTTTTATTTGGAAGATAAAAAAGATACAAAAAGGTTTTATAATAAAGACATTTCCCCGACTGGGCTTATGCCGGGTAAAAAAGCTACGAGGGCAAAAGATTTCGCCGGGCGTATAGAAGAAAAATACGATGAACTGATTCCGGCAAACGGAGACAGGAGAATTGCCTGGATTTTTCCTGAAATAATCGATAAAAATTATATTAAAGAAAAAGCCTGGTATGAATTCAGCTTTATTTTGCCAAAAGGCAGTTATGCAACTGTTTTAATTGATATTTTAAAAGGAAATATCAATGAACTTGCCTAAACAGGCAACTTTTATTGCCACAATCACCGCTTTTACGCTGGCAATTGCAAAATTAACCGTAGGTTTTATGAGCGGAAGCGTTGCGGTTATCGCAAGTGCTCTGGACAGTGTTTTGGATATGGCGGTGAGTATATTTAATAATATTGCAATAAGGGTCAGTGAAGAAAGGCCTAGCGAAAAATTCAATTACGGAAAAGGAAAAGTCGAGGCGTTGGCGGCTCTGTTTGAAGGAACAATCATTATATTAAGCGGCATTTTTATTATGTACGAAGCCGTTAACAAAGCAGTTCACAAAGAGGTTATAACCCATCTTGATATTTCTATTTATGTAATGCTTTTTTCCATTGTTTTGACAGGAGGGCTTGTCAGTTTTTTATATTACGTGATAAAAAAAACAAATCATCTGGTTATAAAATCAGATTTACTACATTATAAGACAGATTTAATTACAAACCTCTCTGTTTTAATATCTTTAATGATTGTGAAATTTACGGGATTTGTTTATATCGATTATATTTTATCTGTTTTAATAGGCGTTTATATTATCCGTGAAGCCAGTGAAATTGTAAAAGAGGGTTTTGAAATACTTTTAGATGTTTCGCTTGATTTTAAAACTGTTGAAGCTATAAAGCAGATTATTAAAAAAGAGCCTCTTGTACTTGATTATCACTGCTTAAGAACCAGAAAAGCAGGAAACAGAAATTTTGTGGATGTTCATTTAGTATTGACACCTGATATGAAACTGAAACTCGCCCATACAATAATAGAAAATGTTGAAGAAAAAATCAGAAAATTAGAGCCTGAAAAAGTCTGGGTGATTAATATTCATGCCGACCCTTATGACGATTCTTTTATAAACAAACTTCAAGAAGAGTGCGATTAATAAGAAATTTTAATATATTATATAATTTTTTCTTATAATTATTGTAATTAAAATTTTTTTTATATACAATTCGTTTTGAACATTTGCTCAAAACGAGGAGGCATAAATGAGAAGTTTACAATATTTTCCAGTTCAGCTTTTTGCGGTTGTAATGGGTCTTTCAGGCTTAACCATTGCATATGCAAAAGCGTATCATTTTTTGGATTTTCCTTATTGGCCCTATTTTATATTGCTTATTTTAGATACAGCGGCTTTTTTTGGTGTTTTTATTACTTATATGATTAAATGGGTAAAATATCCGGATGCAATAAAGGCTGAGGTTAATCATCCTGTAAAAAGTTCTTTTATTCCGGCCATTTCAATCAGCTTTTTGCTTATTTCCATTGCATATATGGATTATGCCCCCACAATCAGTGTAACATTTTGGTGGATAGGTGCTTGGCTTCATCTGTTTTTTACATTCAGCGTAATTAAATTTTGGATAAGACACAGTTTTGATGTAAAAATGATAAGTCCCGCATGGTTTATCCCTATTGTAGGTAATGTATTGGTGCCTGTTGCCGGAGTTGATATAGTGAATGAATATATAAATTTATTCTTTTTCAGCATAGGTATTTTTTACTGGATTGTTTTATTTACAATAGTAACATACAGAATGATTTTCCATCATCCGTTGCCTAAAAAACTGATACCTACATTTTTTATTTTAATAGCGCCGCCTGCGGTGGGATTTATCAGCTATTTTAGAATAACATTCGGAAGTATTGATATTTTCAGTATGTTTTTATATTTGATTGCACTGTTTACATTTTTTCTTTTAATTGCAAAAAAAAGCTTATATACGCAAATACCGTTTTTTATTTCATGGTGGGCATATACATTCCCGCTTGCGGCAATTACAATTGCCACCACTTTAATTTACAGCAGTTTTAGAAACTGCTCAATGTATTGGTTTTCATTATTACTGTTAGCAATAGTTACCGTTGTTGTATTTTATGTCGCATATAAAACATATTTGGCTATAAAAGCAGAAAAAATTTGTATACCAGAGGAGGAATAAATGAATAAAAGAAGTTTGATAGGCGGATTTATAATAGGTTTTGTTGTAGCGGTATTTTTAATACCTTTGTTTTTTAAATTATCGGCTGAAAATATGCTTTTTAAACAAATAAAAAGCCCTTACAGTTTTGAAAAAACTGTTAATTTGTTAGCAAACAGTATTGCTAATCAGCCTGGATGGCATATTGTAACAATTATAAACCAGGAAGAAGAAATTAAAAAATACGGCGGTCCTGATGTGGGAAAAGTTGCTATTATTAAATTTTGTAATGCTAAGCTTGCAGGAAAAATGCTAAGCGATGACGATACTAAATTTATGGCTGTAAAAATGCCTTTGTCAATTGCCGTATATGAAGATTCAAAAGGTCAGGTTTTTATTTCTTTAATGAACGGATATCTGTTAACAAGAATGCTTAGCGGTACAAAAGAGGGTAAAATTATGGAATTGGTTGTCAGAGATATAGAAAGTATATTATCATTTGTTCATTTCAGATATACAATCTTCTAATTATTTTCATTGTGGCTGTTAAAATCAGCCACAATGAGTTTTTTTATTTTAATTCATTTTACATTTTACATTATCCATTTTTAATTATAAAAATTATCCTCCGCCTACAAAATTAAGCGCTTCTATTTTATCACCATCTTGTAATTTATAATTTTTCCAGTCATCTTTTTTAACTATTTTCATATTTACAGCCACCGCCATTGTTTTGTCAAGGATATTAAGAGAGCTTAAAAGCTCTGAAATTGTAGTATTTTCGGGAATTTCTTTTTCAATTCCGTTTATTTTAATTTTTATTTTCATTATCATCCTTTTTAACTTTTCACCATAGCCGTTTTTCAAACGGCCAGGTGAGTTTAATTCGCTTTGCTCATTTTCACTCATTTTTCATTTTCCATTTTCCATTCCCCATTAAATAGTGATTTCCTTGATATCCGCAATATCCAAAAATTCTTTGTAAATTGAAGCAATCATACTTTTTCTGTTGTGTCTTGTTTTTTCATCTTCCACATTTACCATTACATTATCAAAAAAATTATCTATTAAAGGTTTCAGTGAAATTAGAAAATCAAGTTTTTTTTCTAAATCAGTATAATTTTTGACTTTTTTGAATTCATCCCATAATTTTTTTTCTTCTTCTTTTTCAAAAAGTTTTTCATTTACTTTAATTGTATTCAAATCAAAATCTTTTACTATATTCCCGACTCTTTTGAATGTAACGGATAAATCTTTAAAATCACTGCTTTTAACAATTTCATTCATTAATTTTATTTTTTTGTCTATTTCGAGTATATTACTTTCATCTGTGGCAAGAACAGCCCTGATAACGGACGGATTGACATTATAAAATTTATAAAATCTTTCATAGATGAATTCAAGCAGTTTATCTGTATCCAGATTTTTATAAAACGGTTTTATTTTTTCTAAAATTTCTTTAAAATCAAGCGGTATACTGTTTTCCAGAGATATTTTTATAATATAATTTGCGGCTCTCCTTAATCCAAACGGGTCTTTATTTCCTTTTGGAATTTTACCTATGCTGAAAAGTCCGGCAAGCGTATCCAAATTCCTTGCAATATTTAGAAGTGCCGAAATTTTATTGCTGGCGCTGTCGCTGTATTGCTCTTTTATAGCAACTGCAATTTCTTCATCAATTCCCTGCGCTTTTGCGTAATAATATCCCATGATTCCCTGAAGCTCTGTAAATTCATATACCATTTCGGTCAGTAAATCTGCTTTTGCTAAATTTATAGCCTTATTTACTTTTTCTTTAGCCACATTAAATTTTTCAGCCAGAATTTCCCCAATTTTTTCTTCTCTTTTAACTTTGTCATAAAGACTTCCCAGATTGTCCATATAAACTATATCTTTAAGCCCTTCAATTGACAATCCGTTTTTCAAATCGTTTTCATAGAAAAACAGGGCATCTTTTAGCCTTGCTCTAAGTACCCTTTCATTTCCGTTGATAATTTTAGAAAAATCTTTTGTATACGCATTGCTTACCACAACAAATGCATTAGTTAATTTATTATTTTTAAACACGGGAAAATATCTTTGATTCTCTTTCATAGAGGTAATAATAACTTCCGGAGGTAGAACTAAAAATTCTTCATCAAATTTTCCAAGAAGCGGGGTCGGATATTCTGTAATAGCTACTATTTCTTCAAGTAAATCTTTATCAATTTCAACTTTGACACTATTATCTTTTTCTATTTTTTCGATATCACTTATTATTTTTTTTCTTCTCTCATCTTGATATAAAATAACTCCTTTTTTATCAAGTTCGCAAAAGTATTTTCCAACAAAATCTATAAAGATTTTATCTTTAAAAAATCGATGGCCGTATGTGAAATTACTTGAAGTTACGCAATATTTATTAAAAATAATGGCTTCATCTTCAATCATTGCAGGTCTAATAAATTCCTCCCTGCAGCTTCCCCATTTCATAATTTTACCAAAATTAAGGATTTTTAACCATTTTTCTATCATTTCAGGCAGAAGTTCTTTTGCTTCTTTTCCTTTTACTTCTTTTTTAAAATATAAAAATTCTTGATCTCCTTTTGTTTTATATTCCACTTCATTTGGCAGTATTCCACATTTTTTGGCAAACCCTTCTACAGCTTTTGGGTTTTTTTCGGCTATTGCTTTAGGCGCACCCCAAATTTCTTCTGTTTTATCTTCCTGTTTTGTAGGAAATTCTCTGTGCCAGAGAGTCAGTCTTCTTGGCGTATAATAAAAATTGAAATCTGTTTTTAAATTATATTCTTCTAAAATATTTAACCAGCTTTTTTCAATATTTGAAAGTTCTTTTAATAAAGGAATCGCAGGCAGTTCTTCAACGCCTATTTCTATAAGAAGAGGTTTTAACATTAGTTTCCTTTTTTTGTGTAATTTTATCAAAATGTGCTATAATAAATAAAAAAGAGTTGACATGAAACCAAATGTCTTTAAAAAAAAGATTACAGTTTCAAAAAAAGATATAGATTTTAACTCTCATGTAAATAATTTGAAATATCTTGAATGGATGATAGAGTGTGCTCTCGAACACTCCGAAAAATTGGGCTTTAATCCCCAAACCTATGAAAAAATAGGTGCAACATGGTTTGCAAAATCACATCATATAGAATATAAACTTCCGGCATTTGAAGGTGATGAATTAATTATAAAAACATGGGTTGACGATGTTAAAAAGATAACATCAAAAAGAAAATATGAAATCTATAAAAATGACAAACTGATTTGTTTTGGAGAGACAGAGTGGGTATATGTGGATTATAAAACACACAGACCAAAAAAAATTTCTGATGAGGTAATAAAAAAATATTTTGAGGTTTGAATATGAGAAAATTTTTATTATTAATAGGAGGTGTAATAATGTATGCATTAACTTTAACTTCGCCGGATTTTGGTGAAAAAATTTCAATTGAACAGGTTTATCCCGACTGCGGCGGGGCAAATATTTCACCCGAACTTATATGGGAAAATGCTCCAAAAAACACAAAATCGTTTGCCATTACGATGTTTGATCCGGATGCTCCGACTGATCACGGGTGGTGGCACTGGATAGTGGTGAATATTCCCGCAGACATCAATAAATTTCCAAGAAATGCGGGGAATCCGCAGAGTGAGTATTTTGATTTAGGATTACAAACCATAAATGATTACAAAGAGGTGGGATATGGGGGACCGTGTCCACCTCCCGGAAAGCCGCACAGATATATTATTACCGTTTATGCCCTGGATGCTGAAGGGTTTGATGTTGATATAAACATAAATCCTCAAATATTAGCAAAAGCTATAGAAGAGCATACAATTGACAAAGCTTCAATAAAAGGACTTTATGCAAGAGGCTGGAAATAGCCTCTTTTTTCTGCTGTTATCCCATTAATTAATATTATTTTAATAAATATCAATTTTATGTTATTATATTATAAAAAAATATAAAAACAGAGGTAAAATGAAAAGTTTAAAAAAAGAAATCTTTAAAAGAACGATTATTTTAATATTGTTAATGATATCAATTTTTGGAATATTGACATCACTGTTTTTTTATCAATACAGAATAAAAAATATATATAATTTACTAAAAACAAAAAATAGTGATGTAAGTAATTTTATAAGGGCGTATTTTAAAAAATTTTATATTGAAGTTGAATATCTTAGCAGATTAAGAGAAGTTAGACTTGCGCCTTTTTTAAATGAAAAAGAGCGTAAAAGGGCATTGTATGCGTTTAAATTGTTTCAGGAAATTGATAAAGATATAAATTACGTATATTCCGGGTATAAAAATAAAATGCTGCTTATAAACAACTACACACCTCCTCCCGGTTTTGACCCGACAATTAGACCCTGGTATCGTGCGGCAATTAAATCTTTTCCCAATATTTCTCAGGGAATTCCTTACAGGGAAATTAAAACAAAAGAGTGGCTGGTGTCTATTTCCAAAGCTTTGGTTGATGACAGGGGGAAAATAACCGGGGTGATTTCTATAGATACTTCAATAAATAAGATTATTAAAAAATTAAATGAAAAAAGTTTTTTGAATTTATCAAATTTTATTATAAGAGACGACGGATTAATCATTGTCTGTCATAATAAATTAAATTTAAACAAAAATTTTATTGATGAATATAATGTTGAGAGAAAAATTTTTAATAAATCAAACGGTTTTTTTGAATATTATAAAAATCACGTAAAAATTCTGGCTTATTTCACCAAATTGAAAAATTTAGGATGGATAGTTATTACTGTAATTGATAAAAATACAGTTTTATTGCCGATTATAAAAAAAATTATTTTTATATTTTTAATAGTGTCAATTATTTCTGTAATATTGGGTATATTTTACACCCGTATCATTTATAAAGAAATATTAAGTTCACTTGACATATTACACTCCAATGTCAGAGAAATTGTAAACGGAAACGTTGAGAATATCAAAAAAGCGGAATATCCATTCAAAGAATTTGCCGAAATTAAAGAAAATATAGAAAATTTAACAAAAAACGCACTTTATAAAAAAAATAAAGAACTGCAGGAATTAAACGCATTGTTAAAAAAAATGGCATTAACGGATAAATTAACAGGGCTTTACAACAGATATAAATTTAATGAAGAGCTTAAAAAAGAAATGGAAAGATTTAAAAGATATAATAATCCTTTTTGTTTGATAATGTTCGATATTGATAATTTTAAACAGGTTAATGATACATACGGGCATGATATGGGAGATAAAGTCTTAAAAGAGATTGCAAAAATTACTACACAAACAATACGTAAAACAGATATCGCATCCAGGTGGGGAGGAGAGGAATTTATGATAATATGTCCCAACACATTTTTGAAAGAAGGTATACAAACAGCACAGAGGCTAAGAAAAAAAATAGAAAGTCATAATTTCGGAATTGACAGAAAAGTTACTATAAGTGTCGGAATATCAGAGTATAATGATGAAAATATAAAAATTGATGAATTATTAAAAGATGTTGACGATAAATTATATCAGGCTAAAAAAATGGGTAAAAACACGGTTGTTTATCAGATTAATTTAATAGCCAAGTATTTATAATATCTTCCTATTTTTTAAAATTTTTAATAAAATATTAAAAAAAACATAATGAAAGATTTAAAATGAAAAAAAATTTAAAAGCGTTTACTTTAATAGAATTATTAATTGTGATTATTATTATCGGAATTATAATATCTTCTGTAAGCTTTAATTTAAAACCGAACACCCTTGCACTTGAAAAAGACAGAATAAAACAATATTTTATGTATGCAGACAATATTGGCTTAAAATGGGGCGGATATAATCCTTCAAAATCAAAAGTGGCGGCGGTATGTTTTGAAGTAAACAGTTCTAATAATTCTGTATCAGCCTATATTCAGAAATGGGATAATTCAAAGGAATTTTTAAAAGACCCGACCAATCAGAATAAAGAAATAAATAATACAAAATTTCAATCCAACATTTCCGCAACATTTACGAAAATATGTTTTTCCCCAAACGGTGATTTGTTTGAAAATAATTTATCAATGCAAAATTTAATTAAAACACCTCAAAAAATTACATTAAGCGACTCTAAGAGAGAAGAAAATCTGAGTATTGAACCTTCGGGCGCTATATATTGATTAATTTCAAGTAATTTTTATAAATAGGCTCGTCATATTCAGATATTTTATTTTTAATAAACCTCTAAAAAACTCTTACTTAAAAATCCTACCTAGGTTCTGTCAAAGGATTTGACAAAGTATTTTTATGGTATAATTATTATATAAAGTTTTTGTAAAAGGAAAAATATGAAAAAATCTAAATTAAAAAAAATTGTTTATCACTCTATGAGACTAGAGGGGTATAAAGTTAATTTAGAGGAAAAAAAATTAAAAGAGATAAAATCTAAATATAATGTCAAAGTACACGTTTAAAATTAGTGATATTTATTATTCTAACACTTCTATTCCTAAAAATAAACTTGACATTAAAGATGAAAATGAATTAATAAAAATAGAGCATCTTCTTTTGTTAGAATCTTACGAAAAGTTTGCAAAAAAACTTGATGTTGAATTAGATGAATACTTTTTTAAAAATCTTCATAAAAAAACTTTTCAAGATTTATATGAATGGGCAGGTGTTTATAGAGATGTTGATGTAGCAAAAGGTGATACTCTTTTTTGTAGAGGAATTTATGTAACTCAAGAAATGAAAAAAATTTTTGCTAAGTTGAAAAAAGATAAATATTTAAAAAATTTAGACAAAGAAACTTTTGCTCATAAATTAGCCTATTATAAATGTGAGTTAATAGCTATTCATCCTTTTTTAGAATTAAACGGAAGAATTATTAGATTTTTTATTGATATTTTATCTATAAATGCTGGATATGATGTAATTGATTATGCTAATATAACTGAAGAAGAGTATATAAAATGTGCAATAGAGTGTGTTCAAAATGCTAATTATGATTGTTTTGAAGAAATAATAAAAAGTAGTATAAATAAATTTTAGATTCTTCTACCTTCCTCTAATTTATTGATTAACTGTGTAAATAAAAACCAAAGACTAAAACTTTAAAGATATTTTACTAAAATATCTTGGAAATATATCACAAGTTGAGGATAAATTTCCGACCAGTTTCTAATCCTACTGTTTTTCCATTTTTGCATAACCTCCTGTGTTGAAGTAAAAAGGACTTTAAAAGCTGCTTCTTTTGAAGGGAATGAGCCTTTAGATTTTGTTTTTCTTTTTATGATAGAATTTAAAGATTCAATTGGATTTGTTGTATAAATAAGCTTTCTAAGTTCTTTTGGATACTTAAAAAAAGTAGCAAGCTCATCCCAGTTTCTTTTCCATAAATCATAAATATGAGGGTATCTTTTGCCCCATTTTTCATTGAAATATTCAAGATTTTGAATGGCTAAATCCTCAGTATCAGCTTGATATACTGATTTTAAATCCTTTGCAATTTCTTTTCTGTCTTTGTAAGAGACAAATTTTAAAGAGTTTCTTATCTGATGAACTACACATCTTTGAATTTCAGCTTTTGGATATACGGCTTTAATAGCTTCATTAAATCCGTTTAGTCCGTCTATTGAAAATATTAAAACATCTTCTACACCTCTGTTTTTTATTTCATTAAGTATTGAGAGCCAATATTTAGAAGTTTCATTCTCTTCACTTATCCATATACCTAAAATATCTTTTTTACCTTCTATAGTGATTCCCAGCATTATATAACAGGCTGTATTTTTTATATTTCTCTCAACCTTTATTTTTAATACGGTTGCATCCATAAAAATTATAGGATAAATACTTTCCAAAGGTCTATTCTGTCATTCAATAGCTTTTTCTAAGATTTTTTCAGTAATATTTGATATGGTTTCAGTTGAAAGCTCATATCCGTATAAATCATCAAGATGGTGCTGAATATCTTTTACACTCATTCCTTTTGCATATAAAGATAAAATTAAATCTTCCGTCCCATCTAAAAGTCTTTGTCTTTTTTTTACAATTTTAGGCTCAAATGTAGAATTTCTGTCCCTTGGAATATTTACTTCAATTTCTCCATATTTAGATTTTAAATTCTTTGTAGAGTATCCATTTCTGTAATTGCTATTATCAGATTTTTCATTTTTCTCATAACCTAAATGGTTTGTCATTTCACTTTGGGTTGCTGTTTCTATCATCTCTTTGATTAAATTTTTTAATTCTTTTTCAATCTCTTCAATTGTCACTGGATTTCCTGATTTTAATCTTCTTTTATATTCTTCAATGTTTAAAATACTCATGTGTAAATCCTTTACTTTTATTTTTTTATTTTATCATCTCTCAACATCTATATTAGGATTTACACAGTTTTTGGCTATAGGAGCTTTTTATGCAAATACCTTGAGAAATCATCTGCCCCAAGAATGGAATCCTGGAATTAATTTTTCAACAAAAACCCTGCTTAGGGCCGCTATCATATTTTACGGATTCAGAATCACATTTCAAAACATAGCGGCTGTAGGAATTCCTGGAATTTTCGCATCTACTATGATTGTAACTTTTACATTTATTATCGGTTATATTGTAGGGACTAAAATCTTAAAACTTGACAGAGACACTACCATACTGACAAGTGCCGGGAGTTCAATCTGCGGGGCCGCCGCAGTTTTAGCTACCGAACCGGTTGTAAAGGCAGAAGCTTATAAAAGTGCAATTGCCGTAGCTACGGTTATTTTATTTGGAACAACAGCTATGTTTTTATATCCTATTGCTTATAAAAGCGGAATTTTACATTTTACGCCAAACGAAATGGGAATATACATAGGTTCAACCATTCATGAGGTGGCACATGTGGTAGGTGCCGGAAGCGCCATTTCACCTGAAGTCGCAAAAGAAGGCGTAATTGTAAAAATGATAAGGGTTATGCTGATTTCACCGTTTTTAATAATTTTAGGCATTTTTCTTGCAAAAACGGCAAAAAACAAAATAAAAAATGAAAAAACAAAAATAACAATTCCATGGTTTGCCGTCTGGTTTATTGTTGTTGCAGGTTTTAATTCATTAAATTTACTGCCTTTAAAAATTGTAGATACTGTCAATACGCTTGATACTTTTGCACTTACAATGGCAATGACAGCACTTGGAATGGAGACAAACATCAATAAATTTAAAGGTGTGGGACTTAAAGCGATTTATTTAGCTGGAATTTTATTTATCTGGCTGATTGTTGGAGGATATTTCATAACAAAAATCAGTATAAATCTTTAAAGCAACAAATTTAATTTTGTTGCTTTAAGTCTTAATGTAAAAAGTGCCTTTTCCCGGTAAAATACATTGCAATGCCGTGTTCGTTTGCAGCTTCTATAACTTCATTGTCCCTGATGCTTCCACCAGGTTGGATTATAGATTTTATACCTACCTCAGCGGCATAATCCACACTGTCTCTGAATGGAAAGAATGCTTCGCTGGCAAGTGATGCACCTTCAATATTTAGTCCTAAAGATTTTGCTTTTTCAACAGCACATCTTGTAGCATCCACCCTACTTGTCATTCCCATACCAATTGCCACCATTTGAGAATCTTTTACAAACACTACGCAGTTTGATTTGGTAAGTGCCGCAATTTTCCAGGCTATTTCCAAATCTCTTTTATCATCTGTACATTTTTCGGTTACACACTCGGCATTTGCCACTTCATCATCACTGACCCTGTCTGCATCCTGGAATACAAATCCGCCTTCAATATGTTTAAAATCCCATTTATCCCCGGCAATTTCCAAATGAGGTTTACCAAGGTCAAAAAGTTTTATTCTTTTTTTCTTCTCAAATACTTTAACAGCTTCGTCTGTAATTTTTCCGGCAATTAAAACCTCAACAAAAATTTTATTAATTTCCTCCGCCAAATTTTTATCTACAATTCCGTTTACGGCAACAACTCCTCCATAAGCACTGATAGGGTCACATTCAAGAGCTTTTTGCCAAGTGGTGATTAAATCGCCTTTCCTTGCAGCCCCGCAAGGATTTGCATGTTTAATAATGCTTATTGCACCCTTTCCAAGACTTACAGCAATTTTTACAGCCCCGTTAATATCCGTTAAATTGTTAAAGCTTGGTTCACCTTTTAATATATTTAAACTGTTGTAAAAATCTTCAAATTCATATAAAGCACCTCTTTGATGAGGATTTTCTCCGTATCTTGTGTTAAATACTTTATTTCCCACTATAAATCTTTTTTCTCCAAATCCGCTGTTAAATCTTTCATTCATATAATTTGCAATCATACTGTCATATGCCGCAGTATGCTCGAATGCTTTTATCATCAAATCTCTTCTAAATTCAAGCGTATTTTGATTGTTTTTTAGAATTTCTATTATTTTATCGTAATCATTTGGGTTAGTTACAATCATTACATCTTTAAAATTTTTAGCGGCACTCCTTACCATTGTAGGACCGCCGATATCTATATTTTCAATTATTTCATCAAAATCGTCAGTCCTTTGAGTAGTTTCTTTAAACGGATAAAGATTAACACAAACTAAATCAATTCTCTCAATCCCAAGCTTTTTTGCTTCTTCATCATCTATTCCGCTTCTGTATAAAATACCCCCATGCACATAAGGATTTAGTGTTTTTACCCTTCCTCCGAAACATTCAGGAAATTTTGTAATTTCGCTTATATCAATAACTTTAATTCCATTTTCTTCTAAAACTTTTCTTGTCCCGCCTGTTGAAATTATCTCAAATCCAAGTTTTTTAAGTTCTTTTGCAAAATCTACAATTCCAGTTTTATCAGATACACTTAGCAATGCTCTCATTAACTTCCTTTTTTATTGAAATTATAACATTATAAAAATTTATTAATTATCTCTTTCATTGTTTTTTCTATTTTTTCCAACGCTTCTTTTGATTTTGCCTCAAATCTTGTAACAAGAACAGGTGTTGTATTACTTGCTCTAATAAGCCCCCATCCATCTTCAAAAACAACCCTAACTCCGTCAATATCGATTATCTTTTTAATATTTAATTTATCTTTGTTTTCATTTAAGTATTTTTTAATTTCTTCAATTATTTTAAATTTTTTATCTTCTGTTGTATGAACTTTAATTTCATCTGTATTGTAAACTTTTGGGAGTTTCTCAAATTCTCCTGCAAAATCAAAACCTTTATCAATAAGCTCCATTATCCTGAATGTTACATAAATAGCATCGTCCACCCCGAAATATCTGTCGTTAAAGAAAATATGCCCGCTGACTTCCGCCGCCATATCGCAGTTTTTTTCATAAAGCAGAGTTTTTAAATTACTGTGCCCAGTTTTATACATTATAGCTTTTCCAAATTTATCAATTTCATCATATACAATTTGAGAGGCTTTTACTTCACTAATAACGCATGGATTTTTCATATTTTTTGCAAAAAAGTAAAGTAAAATATCTCCTTTATAATTATATTTTTTATCTAAAAATGCAATCCTATCCGCATCTCCGTCATATGCAAAGGCATAGTCCCTGCCATTTTTAATTTTACCCATTTTAGATTTTTTTCTTCTGTCGGATCAGGATGGTGATTTGGAAAAGTGCCATCTGGTTTTTCAAATAAAATTTCATAATTTTTTATATTAAGTCTTTCTAAAATATCTCTTAAAACAACTCCCGCAACTCCGTTTCCACAGTCAAAAACAGCATTTAACTCTAAATTTTTTAAATGGGAAAATTGATTTGCTATATAATTTATATAATCACTTTTTAAATCATACTCAATTGCTTCAAAATTATCTTCTATCTCTAAATCAAAATTTTTAATAATTTCATCACCAAGTTCATAAATACTTTTACCAAAAAAAGGCTTTTTATCAATTGTTATTTTAAATCCATTATACTCAGGTGGGTTATGTGAACCGGTAATTTGTATACTTCCTCCTATATTAATTTTTCCAACCCCATCTAAACATAAAGGCACAAAATTTCCAAAATAATTAACTCCTGTTGGAAGCATTCCTGCATTTATTATCTTTTTACCAGCTTTATTAAGCCCACTTACTAACCAATTTTTGAGTGTAGGAGAATGTGTCCTTGCATCATAACTTACTAAAACATATTCACCTTTTACTCTTTCACCTAAGAAAAATCCTATTAACTTTACAACTTTTTCATTTAAATCTTTTTCAAAAATTCCTCTTATATCATATTCTCTAAAAATATGTTTAATATCCATTTTTTCTCCTTTTTAATAAAATTATATTATCTTTTTAAGATAAACCACACTAAATGGTTCCAAATCCAGTTCAATTGAATATTCTCTGCCACAACATTCTTTACTAAAAGTTTTATAAATTCTTTCTTTATCTTCTATCCATCCTCCAAATTTTTTGCTATTTGAATTTAAAATTTCTTTATATTCACCATTAGGAGCGCCTATTAAATAATTTTGATATTTAGCACCTGAGAAATTACATACTATAATCATCTTTTCATTTTTATTTTTTCTGATAAATGAAATTACATTTCTTTGATAATCAAGTTCGTTTATCCATTCAAAACCCTCCTGATTACAATCAAGCCAAAGGGCTTTTTCATTTTTATAAATTTTATTTAGCTCTTTTACCAGATTTTGAACGCCTTTATGTTTTTCATATTTAAGTAAAAACCACTCAATACTCTCTTTATATGCCCACTCTTTAAACTGCGCAATTTCTCCGCCCATAAATAAAAGTTTTTTTCCAGGATGTGCATACATATATGCAAAAAGCGCCCTTAAATTTGCAAATTTCTCTTCATAATTTCCAGGCATTTTTCCAATTAAAGATTTTTTACCATGAACCACCTCATCATGTGAAAGAGGCAAAATATAATTTTCGCTAAACATATATACAAAAGAAAAAGTTAACTCATGATGGTGATACTGTCTGTAAATTGGCTCATATTCAAAATATTGAAGTGTATCGTTCATCCACCCCATATTCCATTTATATCCAAAACCAAGTCCTTCAGGTTTTGTAACAGCAGGAAAAGCAGTAGATTCTTCTGCAATCATTGTAATTCCGGGCACTTCTTCATAACATGATTTATTAAGTGTTTTTAAAAAATGTATTGCTTCAAGGTTTTCATTTCCTCCGTATTTATTTGGAATCCAATCATCTCTTGCATAATCAAGATATATCATAGAAGCAACAGCATCAACCCTTATTGCATCAATATGGTATTCTTTTAGCCAAAATATTGCAGAGCTTATTAGAAATGATCTGACTTCTCCTTTTTCATAATCAAAAATATGGCTTTTCCATTCCGGATGATAGCCTTTTAGGGGAGAAGGATGCTCAAAAAGAGCAGTACCATCATAGGTAATCAGCCCATGCCCATCAACCGCAAAATGGCTTGGCACCCAGTCAAGTATAATTCCTATATCATTTTGATGCATAATATCAACAAATTTTTTAAATTCATGAGGCTCCCCGTATCTTGCGGTAGGTGCGAAATACCCAACAGCCTGATATCCCCACGATCCGTCAAAAGGATATTCGGTAAGCGGCATCAGTTCAATATGGGTATAACCCATCTCTTTTACATATTTGCTAAGAGCCCCAGCCAACTCAACATAATTATCATACTCTTTATTCCAACTACCAAGATGGACTTCATAAATGCTAAAAGGTTTATCAAAATTCTGATTTCTTTTTTCAAGCCACTTTTCATCATTAAATTTGTAATTATCTTCCCATATTACACTTGCAGATTTTGGAGGTTTTTCAAAATATTTTGCAAACGGGTCTATTTTTTCCAAACGCTGATCATATGCCCCTATTATAAAATATTTATATTTATCCCTTTTTTTTGCACCTTCAACAAATCCTTCCCAAAACTCCCCGTTTTTAGTTAAAGGATTTGAAAGTCTGTCCCAATTATTAAAATCCCCCATTACACTTACATTTTTTGCATGCGGTGCCCATACTCTGAAAAAAACTCCGTTTTTTTGTATAAAACTCCCCAAATGTTTATAAAGGTATCTGTGTGTACCTTCTTTAAACAGATATAAATCCATTTCTTTCATATTAACTCTTTATAAATTTTTTCATATTCTTTTGCGCTTTTCTCCCAGGAAAATCTTTTTTGCATTCCTTTTTTTTGAATAATTTTATAACCCGAATCATAATAATAAGTTTCAACCGCCCATTTAAGCGTATTATATAAAGCGAATTTAAAACCATCACCTTCTTTTGTAAAAGGATTATAATTTTCAACACTGTCGTTTAGCCCTCCCACAGCCCTTACAACAGGAGGTGTTCCGTATCTTAATGAATACATCTGATTAAGCCCGCAAGGTTCAAACAGACTAGGCATTAAAAACAGATCGCTACCGGCTTCTATTAAATGTGCAAGTACGTTGTTGTATCCAACCCAAACTCTGAAATTCGGATATTTTGCTGCAATATCACTGAAAAACCCTTCAGCCCATTTCTCACCACTTCCAAGGAAAACAAAATCTGCACTCAATCCTAAAAGCCCCTCCATAGCTTGTGCAATAAGCTCTATTCCCTTTTGTTTTGCAAAACGGCTTACAAGTCCTATAAGAGCTTTTTTTTCATTTTTCTTTAGTCCCATTCTCTCTTGCAAAACAAGTTTATTTAGTTTTTTAACTTCAATATTTTCAATATCATAATTAAAAGGAATTAATTTATCTGTTTTCGGATTCCATTCATCATAATCAACCCCGTTTAGAATTCCCACAAGCTTATGAGAATGAGCTTTAATATGTCTCTTCAAGGCCAAATCCAAATTTAGGAGTTTGAATCTCTTTTGCATAAGTAGGTGAAACCGTTGTAATTTTATCAGCCGAGGCAATTCCGCCTTTTAATAAATTTGTAAGACCTAAGGCTTCAAATTCGTATAAATTAAAATGCTTCCAGTCAATCATTAAATAATTAAAAGCTTCTTTGCAAAAAATTCCCTGATGTTCAAGGTTATGGATTGTTAAAACGCTTTTAGATTTAGGAAAAAGCCAGTTATATCTGTATTTAAGCAGAGCCGTCCCAGAAGCGCTTTGCCAGTCGTTAAAATGAAAAATATCAACATCAAATTTCAGTGCAAGTGTCAGCTCCAAAACTGCAGTTGTAAAAAATATAAATCTTTTATCGTTATCGGGATATGAATATCCGTTATAATCGCTATAAATTCCGCTTCTTCCAAAAAACTTCTCATAATCTATAAAATAAACTTCCACATTAGTATTTGGCAAATAACTTTTATAAACCCCAGCCCAAAGTGTCCCAAGACCTCCAACCGGCACCCCTATACTAAATGGAAGTTTTTCCAAATTTGCTGGGTTTATACTGTAATATCTTGGCATTACAATTTTTACATTATGCCCTAGCTTACTCAAAGCCTTAGGCAAAGCGGCACTTACATCCGCCAAGCCTCCTGTTTTGGCAAAAGGTGTAACTTCAGAGCTTGCAAACATTATATTCATAATTCTTCCTTTGCTAAAATTTCAGCCCCTATTAATGAAGCATCTTTTATTTTTGTGGTTTTTATTTCAACCTTATCAAAATTCGGGATATATTTTTTATCTATTTCAAATTTATGATGAAGATAATATCCTCCACCTAAAATTATCATTTCGGGATTAAATAAACTTGCCATAGTTCCAACAGCTTTATTTATAGCCTCTTTATATTCTTCAAAACTTCCGCCTATTTTTTCTATTTTAGAACTTGCATAAAATTCAAGACAGTCATTTTTTCCGCATCCGCAGATGAATTTAGTTTTTTTATATGGGATATGTCCAACTTCTCCTGCTAAATTCATATATCCTCTGACTAATTTGCCATTTTCAATTATTCCAGCCCCAAGCCCAGTGCCTGAATAAAGTACAACTAAAAATTTATTTTTCCAATATTTACTCTCGGCAACTGCCGCACAATTTAAATCATTTTCTAAAATAAAAGGAATTTTTATCTGTTTTTTTAAATCAATATTTTTTATATTAATATTTGGAGCTGAGAGGATTTTGCCATTATTCACCTGACCTGCAAAAGAAATTCCAAGTTTTAAAGGTTTGTATTTTTCAATTAAATTTAAAATCTCTTTTAAAACATCAATCTCTTTTGTATTTTTAACCTCAAAAATTTCTCCAAACTTATACCTAAAAAATGTCCCTCCAATATCAATTGCTAAAATCATCAAAAGCCTTTTTTGCAATTTCAGGAGCCACTACATTTGTATAAATTCCACTAAGCTCACCTCCTGCTATATTAAAAAGTCTTGGAATAATTTCTATATTAAAATTAAACCACTCTTCACTCTCTCTAAAAGGAGCAAAATTAAAAACAATATTAAAATCAAATTCACCTATAATTTTTGGCATAACTTTAAGATATTCAAAAACTTCTGAGAGTTTCTCTTCATTAAAATCATTTCCTCTTTTTTTACTGACAATCCTAACTTCAAAAGCAAACTTGGAGGCTTTTGGCAAAAGAGCAAAATTCATCATTTTCAAAAGTTCTTAGAGGCTCAATTTCTAAATATTTTTCAAAAATAGTCTTTCCATGCTCTTCAAAAAATGTTTTATATCTTTCAAGCTCTTTTAATTTATTTACAGGAATAAGAGGAAGTGCCAAAATCTGAGTGTGAGGATGTGACTGAGTGGCACCGGCTTTTATCCCTTCATTTTTAAAACAGGTAAAATATTTTAGTTTTTTATCGTTTTTTAAATCAAAATATCTAAGTTTTATTGCTTTAAATAAATTTATAAATTCTTCTTTTTCAAATTCAAAAAATTTTATGTGCCTATTTGTATCTATAATTATTTCGTGAGCTCCATAGCTTCCGGCTTCATATTCTTTAAAATAATACGGATTTTCAATTCCAAGACTTCTGAATTTATTAGGCACAACCCTTAAAACCCATTTGCCGTTTTTTTCAAATCTTAAAATATCCTTTTCACTCATATCTTCATTTCCCGGACAAAACGGACAGACTTTTGGATATTTTGTTTTTATTTCATAAACCATATCAGGACGATGGAGTCTGTTTGGAGCAATTATTACATATTCATCCCTCAGTAAATCATACCTTAAACTATTCAATACCAATTTCCCCTTTACCTGGATTTTCTATTACTAAACTTACACCCTGCACTGTTTCTTTAAGTCCGTTTTCTGTTAAATTATAAGTTTTAATTAAATAGACAAAATATCTTGAGCTGTTAAATTTAATTGTGACTTTTCTTTTTGTATATTCATCAAAGTAGCTAAACTCTTCTCCTTCAAATTCGCCTTCTTTAATATTATAGTTTGCAAAATGCAAGTTAAATTCTAAAACACACTCACCTTCAATTTCATATTCTATTTTTTTATCAAACAGTTTAAATTTTTTACTCATTCCTTCTTTAGTATCAAAAATCAATTCATCTTCTTCAAACTTAACATAATAATCTAACTCTAAATATGGGATTTCGTTTTTTATAAGTTGCTCTAAATTTACATTGTCTTTTTTTCTAAGTATAAACGAATACCTGAAATAATCATCAAAATAAATTTCTTTAGGTTTTTTTATATTCATTTCATGAATTGTTTTTACTTTTTTATTATCATCCTTTTTTTCTTCATTTAGTAAATGATAAAACTCTTTATATCTTTTTATGGTATTTAAAAAATTAAATTTACTTTTCCTGTCATCAAATTCTATAAGTTCGCCTCTGCAATTAAAAACAAAAATTGAATTTTCAAATACTTTTTTTATTTCCCTGTTTCCATCAAAATCTATATCTATATACCCATCTTTTAAATTATCACTCTCTATTAAGTACCTGTAAGCATTGTCCCTTAAATTTGGAAGATAAATCCCCCCAAAAATCCCGTGCCAGTAAACATCATTTGTCTGAAGCTTATAATAACTCTCATTTTTATTTGCGCAAAGCATCCTTTTATGCAGATAATTGCTCTCTTTATATTTATAAAAAAATCTTTTCCAGATACTCCCTTTTGCAAAGCGGCAGTGTTTTTTTTCTTTTTGAAGTTCAATTATATCCTCGGCATCCATTACCCATTCTGTCATTTCTTCATAAGAGAGGTTTTCAATAAAAACATAGGCAATAGGATTATTTTTTTTATAAAACTCGCTAAAATGCAAAGACTCATCAATTGTTTTTTCAATAAATTCTTTTAGCCATCCTTTTTTATAAACAAGTTCATTTGTTCCCGGCCAAAGACCAAATTTCTCAATATCATCAAACATCACAAGATTATTTTTAAGTAAATTAACTGCTTCATTCACCTCTTTAAAAGGTATAGCATACCTAAGCTCTTTTGAAATGGGAAAAAGCGCAAGTTTTTCAAACATACCCGTTAAATAATATCCGTTTATTTCTTTATATCCGCTTGCAAAAAAATGATAATCGTCAATAATCGCATATTTAATATTACATTTTTTAAGTTCACTTATAATTTCATCATCCCAAACCCTTTCAGTTAACCAAAGTCCTGAAGGAGTGGCATTAAAATTTTCTTTTAAAAATTTATTCAATTTATGAATCTGATAAATTCTATCTTCACTATGAATTGAAACCAAAATCGGTTCATAAAACCCGCCTGTAAAAAATTCAATATTGCATTTTTTTATGTTTTCAAATACATCTTTGTATTCATTTTTTATTTTTTCCAAAATCCAGCCGCTTGAATGAAAAGAAAATTTAAATTCAGGATATCTGCTAAGAAGCTCAAAAAAAGGGCCGTAACATTCATTAACCGCTTTTTCAATAACACTGTCAAAATTATCAACAGGCTGATGTAAATGTACCCCAAAAAGCATCATACAAACCAGTTTTTATAAATTTCATTTATATCAAGTTTTATTATTTCACTCGGCAGTATAATTTCAAAATTCTCCCCTTTTAATGTAAATTTTAAAAATTCTTTTTTTTCTCCTACTGCTTCTACAATTTTGCCTTTTATATTTTTAAATTCTTTAAAAATAAATTTTGCATCATCAATTCTTAAATAAAAATTATTCTCATCTATGGAATATAAATTTTTTGGAAGAGTACAAGCCAAAGCACCAAAATTTTCCTCAATCTCCCCGCTTCCAACCCATTCAAAAAAGTTTGTTTTGCCATCAATTTTAGGAGTTAAAATAAACTTTTGAGGTTTAAAATACTGTTTTTTATTGAAATTTTTAATAAGCAGGTATGCGGGAATCTCCCTGTTGTGTTTTTTAAAAATATCAATTAAATAATTTCTAAATATTTCATCATATATTTCATCCTGAGCGCTTTCATGCCCTTTTCCATACCACCAGAACCAGTCGCTTCCCTCGGCATATAAATAATTTTCATCATCAGGAATTTCTTTTTTTGATAAAAAAAGCATCTCCCAAGCCCTGTTTTTCTCTTCATCCCCAACCCAAGTATTAAAATCTCCATTTATCCAGCTTCCGGGAATGATTTTATTAAGTTTCTTAACTCCATCTACCTCATCAAAAAATTTTGTATTAATACTTTCAAGCATTTCATAAAACTTATGCAAAAATTCATACGGTTTTTTGTAATATTCCCATGCATTTTCACCGTCTAAAATAATAGTTTTATTCCCACTTCTGCTTTCTATTTCTCTTTTGAAATGAGTAATGGCATCATCAATTTCAAAATATTTATAATTAAATCCTATCAAATCGCTTAAATATCTGTCTCTAAAAAAGAGTTTTACACCTTCAAATTCATAAGGGGTATAAATATCATCAGCTACTTTTTTTAAAACGTCATCACCGCTGAAAGTTATTTCAACCCCCTCTTCCTTAAAAGCTTTTATAACCTCTTCACTTATAGACCCCTCAGCCGGCCAAAATGCTTTTGGAAAAAATCCAAAAAAATTTTTATAAACCTCTTTTGCTTTTTTAATATGCAAAATAGCGTCATCTTTGAGAGAAAAATATATTTTTGGCAAAACTATATCTGAATTTGCTTTTTTTGCGTTTTGCATATCAAATAAAAGAGGCAGAATCGGATGTGAAAAAGGTGTTGTAGTAATTTGAATTTTCCCTTTCTCTTGCAAAGATTTATATAAAGGAATAATTTTTTTTACAAATTCTAAAAGATAAAAAATAAGTTCTTCTTTTTCTTCAAAAGTAAATTTCTCTTTATTTAGATAATTTTGAATAAATTTTCTACTTTTAAGCTCTTCCCCACACCATGATAAAAGATAAAACACCTGCAAATCATTAAATTCGCTATCACTCAAATCTTTTTTATTAAAAAGCTCATAAAACCTCTTATACGGTTTTACCATTGTATCAACATAAACGCTTTTTATAATATTTAAAACAAAGTTTTTTTCATAATTTTGCAAATTTCTTTTAAGCAAAAGAGAAATAAAATAATCTTTACTTTCATTAATCTCATCTAACTGAACTAAAAGTGAAGGTGTAAGATTAAAAGTTACATTTACATTGTATTTGCCGGCAATATTAGCCATATCGTAATAATCTTTTATAGCATGCAAAAAAACCCAGGGAAGGTAAATTTTATTTTTATAATAATAAAAGGGCTGGTGCATATGCCAAAGAATGCTTATGCTATCCATTTATTTATCAGACCTTTATAATGTTCAAACATTTTTTCCCCTATTTCAGAATTTTCTGCCTGAATATAAATTTTTATATGTTCGCTTGTTTCATCAGGAATCAAAAGGACCCAGTTATTATCTTCTTCATAAACTTTAATTCCTCCGTTTTTTTTATATTTTTTATTTTTGGCAATTTTTAAAAACTCTTTCATCACTTTGCCTTTTTTAAACTGAGGGCATTCTATTTTTTCTTTTTTATAATAGAAATTTGTTTCAATACCGGTAATCTCACTGAGTTTTAAGTCATGTCTTGTTAAAAGTTCCATTATTTTAAGTAGACTAAACATAGCATCCCTGTGAGGGGCAAATTCTGTAAATGCAAAATTTCCGTCAATTGTTGCTATCAAATTATATTCTTTTATTTTTTTATAATCAAAGCTTGAATATTTTCCTCTATAAATTTCTAAATATTTAAAATTTTCATCCATATAATCAGGCGCCCACATAGGCAAAAACACTTTATATTTTTTATCCCCGGCTTTTGCATCAATATTGAGTAAATTAAGAACTGCAATTAATGCTTTTATTTTATCAAGCACTTCTCCTTTTTCAGTAATTAAGTTAAGTCTTTGGCCATGAGGGAAAATTATTGCACCCATATCAAATTTAAGTGAAGTAACAATTTTACTTATTTCTTTTTTTGCCCTGTCTTTATAATTATAAATATTTAAAAGTCTGTTTTCATCGGAATATGCATTTAAAATAATATTTTCTATTTTCATTTCATTCAATAATTTTGGAAACACTTCTTTTGTTATTCCAAACATTAAATCTATTACGATTTTAAACTCATTATCTTTGATTATCTGGTGATCTATTATTTCTTTTATTTTATTTTCATAATTATTGCAATATTCAAAAATATTTACATCAAAATCATGAATCATTCCCACTTCACTGAATTCAACACGTCTAAATTTTTCATTAAAATAATTTTTCTCCAACGCTTTTGATATACTGGAATTAATTCTAAGACCAAATTCATTATAAAGAATAATTTCTATATCTCCGGGAGAACTTAAAGCAAGTCTGAAATACGCACCTCCCGCTATTTTATTGTTAGCATTGACATTAAATCTGAGAACAGTCGGCGGAAGGGCTTTTAAATCAATTACATCGATTCCGGTTGAAAGAAGCCCACCTACAAATGCTCTTTTCAGCATTCTCGCATTTCTTGTTTCATCTCTTCCCACCATTATTTTAGCGCCTTTTGGAAAAAGTGAGCCGAACGCTTCTCCGAGTCTGCAGGCCATATCACAGCTTATTTCCGTATTTACTTTTCCGCTTGCAATTCCGTTTTCAAAAATTGCATTTTTAAGTTTGGTCCCAAAAACCACATTGCTTGTTACAATAGAAGCCGGCTCAATTTCTTTATCTGGCCATATCGTCACATCTTTTTCAATTCTTGTTAATTTTCCAACCTTTACATTCTCAGCAATTACACATCCGTTTTTAGCAATAACATTGTTTTCAATAATTGTATTTTTACAAATTACACTGTAATCAAATACACAGTTTTCCCCAATTTCCACATTTTCCCAAACAATTGAATCCCTGATTTTGGAATTCATCCCTATTTTGGTATTTTTACCGATTGAGCAGTTTTGAAGTTTTACCCCTTTTTCCAAAACAACCCCGTTATCAAGCACCACTTCTCCTACAATTTCTACGCTTTTATCGATTTTTGCCTCACCCATTAAATGCAAAATTCCATCAAGATATCTTATTCTGCGTCCAGGATAATTATATTTTACTTTTCCATTGAATATATCTATATGAACATCTCTGTATGAATCCGGATTCCCCACATCCCTCCAATAACCTTGCGCGGTATATCCATAGAGTTTTATTCCTTCATTCATAAGTTTTGGAAACAAATCTTTTGAAAAATCAAAAGGGGTGTTTTTAGGGATAAATCCCAGTATTTCAGGTTCTATTATATAAATACCCGTATTGATTGTATCGCTAAAAACCTCTCCCCAGCTCGGTTTTTCCAAAAACTGTTCAATCTCCCCATCTTCATTTACTATTACAATTCCAAACTGCAAAGGATTATTTACCGTAGTTAATGTAATGGTTAATTTTGATTTTTTTTCCTCATGAAAAGCAAATATTTTTTTCAAATCAAAATCCGTAACCAAATCCCCGCTTATAATTAAAAATGGTTTATTTAAAAATTCTTCTGCCTTCTTCACAGCCCCCGCCGTTCCATAATCACTGTCCGGCAAAACGTAATTGATTTTTACACCCCATCTGCTCCCATCACCAAAATAATTTTTTATAACTTCTGGTTTATAATAAAGCAAAATTACAACTTCTTTCATTCCAAAATCAACAAGTTTTTCTAAAATATGCTCCATCATGGGAATATTTGTTACCGGCAGCATAGGTTTTGGGGTTGAGTGAGTTAGTGGTTGAATTCTTGTACCAAACCCCCCCGCCATAATAACCGCTGTATATTCTCTCATTCTTTCTCCTTATAATTCATAATTTCAATACAGAATTTTCAGAACCGAACGGTGAATTTATTTTCTCACAATTTTCGTCATTCAGCCATTTTCCGTCTGCCAAATATCCAAATTCATAAGTCTGATTAACAAGAAGTGATTTTCTTATATAAAAGCTTCCGTCTTTTTTTCTTTTCATTTTTTCTTTTTCCCACTTATTCCAGCTTCCCATTATATAAACCTCATTTGCTTTATTATTAAAATAAAAACTGACCCATGCTTTATTTTTTCTTTTTTTTATCTGTATCATTTTCTCTCCTTAAATTTGTTGAGATTGGCAAATAAAATTTGTTTAAATAATCTTTCATCATACGTCTTGCGGAAAATTTGGGTGTAATTGATTTTATTGCCTCTTTTTGAATTTTTATCCATTTTTTTGAATATACGCTGTCGTCTCTGTCATAATATAGTTCAGCGATTTTTTCCAGATTTTCATAAATACTTTCGGCATCTTTTACATCATCGCTTGACTCACCCCCTATAACAAACCCGTTTTTGCCATTGTATCCCTCAGGCCACCAGCCATCAAGGGTTGAAAGATGAATAGTGCCGTTAATTGAAGCTTTCATACCGCTTGTACCGCTTGCCTCAAGCGGCAAAAGGGGATTATTAAGCCACACATCACTGCCTCTGATTAAATATTTCGCCACTTCTTCTCCATAATCTTCCACAAATGCAATTCTTCCTTTACTTTTTGGATCTTCGCATATTTTAAATATTCTTTGAATTATCTGTTTTCCCGGAGTATCGGCAGGATGGGCTTTTCCTGAAAATATAATTTGAATCGGCTTTTTAGGATTATGGATTATTGAATAAAGCCTGTCTAAATCTCTTAAAATCAAATCCGGTCTTTTATAGCCTGTCATTCTTCTTGCAAAAGTAATTGTCAAAATATTACTGTCAAGTAAAGCACCTTCGGCTATTACCACCAACGGGTCGGTTCCGTTTTCCCACTTATTTCTATCTTTTTCATTAATAAATTCAATCATATCTATTTTATATCCATATCAAAACAGTTTATATCATCCTGTATTTCAAGCCAGCTTCCTATAAGTTCATCATATTTTTTATACAAATCATAATTTACCCATGTCGGAATATGAACCCCGTTTGTTACATAATCTATTTTTTTATTTGTTTTAATCAAGAAATTTTTCCAGATATTTTCTGTTACATTTTTATGTTTTTTTGATACCGCATTAATATTATTGCTTAAACTCATGGCTAGTATCGTCATATTAAATCCATGAGGATTATCCGGATTTATTCCAAAAGAAAAAAATTCATTTAAATCCATATTGAGTGTTTTTACATAATCTTTAAAATAACTGCCCACATTTTCAAAAGAATATATATCCGTTGCAGCGGCAAGAGGCGTATGAGTCGTAAAAACAGAAGTCTGTTTTACTTTTTGCAAGGCTTCTTCTTTACTCACTCCCTGATTTATAAAATATCTGATTCTCTCAAACAATGCAAATGCGGGATGGCCCTCATTCAGATGCAGAATTGAATATTTAATACCCAGTGTTTCAAGAACTGCATAGCCACCTATTCCAAGAACTATCTGCTGACGTAGTCTTTGATTCATATCGGGTGTGTAAAGATGAGAACTTATCCCCCTGTCCCACGGAGAATTTTGCTCTATATCGGTATCCAAAAGATAAAGTTCAACTTTTCCTACATTTACTTTCCATACAGCCGTATAAATCGGAGGGTCTATAAAAGGGACCTGGATTATTAGCTGTTTCCCGTCTTTATCCATAACCCTTTCAATTGGCGCTTCATCTTTGTTGATATTTTGATTTTCACTGTTTTGCCATCCGTCGCTTCCTATTACCTGTTTCAAATAACCGTTTGAATACATAAATCCTACACCTACAAAAGGCAGATTCATATCGCTTGCCTCTTTTAAAATATCGCCGGCCAAAAAACCGAGGCCTCCGCTGTAAATAGGAATAGAATGATGCAGACCAAACTCTGCACAAAAATATGCCACCGGAAGGGTGTTTTCATCAGTATAAATTTTGGAAGTATTCAAATAGTCTTTAAAAAGCGCCGAAACAAGATTATATTCTTTCATAAATTCATGATTGTTTAAAAGTGCTTTAAAATCGTTATCATCAAGCCTCTTGAGAAGGGAAATGGGGTTATGACTAAGCTCTTCCCACAAATAAGGGTCAATTTGTCTGAATAATTCCCTTGCCCTCGGATTCCAGCTCCACCAAAGATTAAGGGCTATTTTTTTAAGATTTATAAGTTCCTCAGGAAAATTTTCAAGTAATATGTTTTTTGTTTTCATTTTTTTCCTTTTGGAAATTATAACTCAGTTTTGCTTAATTTTTGCTTAAAATTTACTCAAAGTTTATAATAAGTGATATAATTTTTCTAAAATATATGATTAAAGGGGTGTTCAATGAATTACAGTTTATTTTTTGATTACGACAATAAAAAATTGGAGCAAAAAGCGTATGATAATATTTTAAAAGAATTTGAAAACAGAGAAACAGGATATTACCGACTGCCTGAAACTTCTAAAAAATTTCTTAATATTAATTTTGGCGCAGAATATAATGAAGTTGTTGTAATAGGTATTGGAGGAAGCTCTCTTGGAGCAAAAGCTATATATAGTATATTTAAAGACAAACTAAAAAAAATGATTTTTCTTGAAAATCCGGACCCTGTGGATATTGAAGATAAAATAAAAGAGATTAAAAAACCGCTGTTTTTTGTAATATCAAAATCTGGCAAAACAATTGAAACCATTTCAATATTTAAAGAAACAATAAAAAAATTTGATTTAGGTAAAAATGCAAAAAATTTAAAAATAATAACCGACGAAAATTCTCCTCTTGACAAATTCGCCAAGAAATGGAATCTGGAAACATTTCATATTCCTCATAATGTTGGCGGGAGGTTTTCCGTATTAAGCGCAGTGGGGACTGTTCCGCTTAAAGCCGCCGGGCTTAATGTAAAAAATCTGCTTGAAGGTGCAAAAGAATTCAGGGAAAAATTTTTTCAAAAAAAAGAATGGCATTTAAACAAAAAAGCCGCCTTTTATGCCCAAAATTATCAAAAATATCCCATAAATGTAATGTTTGCCTATTCCAATATGCTCTCTTCATTTAAAGATTGGTTTGTTCAGCTGTTTGGCGAATCTTTGGGAAAAGACGGCAAAGAGATAATGCCGGTAGGTCACATAGGAAGTATAGACCAACACTCATTCTTACAGCTTTTGATGGAAGGTATGGGCAAAAAAACACTTACATTTGTAAAAATAGAAAATTTTCAAAGCAAATTAACAATTCCTGATATTAATCTGCCTTATTTAGAAGCAACAGATTTTGTAAACGCCCATACATTTAACGAACTGATAAACAAAGAATGCGACTCCACGCTTGAAGCACTGCTTAGTAAAAATTATCCGATAGATTTAATAACAATTTCACAAATAAATGAAAAAAACACGGGAAATTTAATAATGTATTATGAAATTTTAACAAGCGCCATAGGAAGCCTGCTTGGAATAAATACATACAATCAGCCGGGAGTGGAACTTGGAAAACAAATTCTCAGAAATAAATTTTAAAGATTTAGGATTACTAAAATATAATAAGTTTTTATTATTACAGGAGAAGTTAACTTCTTTAAAAGAAAATTTTTTGCTTTTTGCAACACATTATCCTGTATATACTGTTGGAGAAAAAGAAGCAAAACTTTTTCCTTTTGCCACCCCCGTTAAAAGAGGCGGCAGCGTTACATATTTTGACGAAGGGACATTGATGCTTTATTTTATATTTAATGTAAACAACCCCCCTTTGTTTTTTAAAAAAATAAGAACAGTTTTAAACAAATTTTTCAATAAATTTGACAAACCCGTTTTTTATGACAAAAAAAAGCCAGGATATTACATTCAAAATAGAAAAATAGCGTCCCTCGGGTTTCATTATGAAAAATGCCGCTCAAATCATGGAGTTTCTATTCATATAAACCCAGATTTAGGAAATTTTAATAAAATAAATCCCTGTAATTTAAAAGGAATAAAAGCCACATCCTTTAAAAATGAAGGAATTGACATTTCAATTGAAGAAGTAAAAAAAGATTTAAAAAAAATAATAAAAGAAGTTTTCGATGAAGCCTAAAGTTACAGCCCCAAGCAAAGAGGTAATTTCAACTACAAAAAACATTATCGATAAATACGGCGTTAATACCGTCTGCTACTCTTCAAAATGCCCGAATATAAGCGAATGCTTCGCAAGAGGCACTGCCACTTTTATGATTTTGGGAAATATATGCACCAGAAACTGCAGATTTTGCGGTGTTAATAAGGGAAAGCCTCAAAAAATCAATGAAGCTGAGCCTGAAAAAGTAGCAAATGCCATAAAAGAAATGAAACTTAAATATGTCATAATAACATCGGTTGACAGGGATGATTTAGAAGATTTTGGAAGCATTCACTGGCACAGGACAATTGAAAAAATAAAAGAAATTAATCTTGAAACTAAAATAGAAGCTCTAACACCTGATTTCAGAGGTGATATAGAGGCTTTATCTTTATTAGCTACTTCAAGTGCAGATAAATTAGCTCATAATATAGAAACAGTAAAAAGACTCCATAAAAAACTAAAACCTAAATCATCTTATGAATTATCTCTAAAAATTCTTGAATTCTATTCAAAATACAAAATAACAAAATCTTCTTTAATAGTAGGATTTGGTGAGGATTTTGAAGAAATTGAAAAAACATTAATAGATTTACAAAATGCAGGAGTTTCTCAAATTACAATAGGACAGTATCTTCGTCCCTCACCTCATCATTATCCTGTGAAAAAATATTATTCTCATGAAGAATTTAAAATTCTTGAAAAATTGGCTTACTCAATAGGATTTGAAGCGGTTGCAAGTGGGGAACTAGTTAGAAGCAGTTACTATGCAGATAAGTTATAAGAGAAAAAAATGAATATAGCAATTTTATGCAGCGGAGGAGATTCCAGCGGTATGAACAATGCCATTAAAAAATTTGTTGAATATTCTTATGAATTAGGCTTTACACCATATTTTGTTTACAGAGGTTTAGAAGGCTTAATTGATGGAGATATAAAAAAAGCTTCTTTTAAAGATGTAAGCGGAATTATATATAGAGGCGGAACAGTTATAAAATCCGCCCGCTCAATTAGATGGTATGATAAAAATTACAGAAAAAAAGCCTTTGAAAATATTAAAAAGCATAATATAGACGCACTTGTAATTTTGGGGGGTGATGGAAGTTTCAGGGCTTTGAATGTTTTTTATAACGAATTTAAAGTTCCGTTTATGGGAATACCTGCCACAATTGACAACGACATACCTTTAAATGAATACTCCATCGGGGTGGATACTGCTTTAAATATAATAAGAAACGCCGTCGATGATATAAGGGATACGGCAAGTTCATTCAGCAGGGCTTTTGTAATAGAAACAATGGGAAGGGAGTGCGGATATTTAGCACTGACCAGCGCTGTTGCAAACGGAGCTGAAATGTGCTTGATTCCAGAAGAGGAATATAATCTCGAAAATCTTAAAAAAAGATATTTAAAAGAAATAAAAAACGGAAGAGATTATTTTATAGCGATTATTGCAGAAGGACTTAAAATAAGTGAAAAAATAAAAGAGTGGTTTGAAAAAGAAATAGGTTTTGAAAGTCGTCTAACTGTTTTAGGACATATTCAAAGAGGCGGAAGCCCTACTGTAATTGAAAGACTAAGAGCCTCTGAATTTGTAGTAACTGCACTTGATAATATAAAAAACAACCCAAATAAAATTGTTACTTATTTTGATGATAAATTTATTTTAAGAGATTTAGAAGAAATTGAAAGCTCAACATATTCACTTGATAAAAAACTTCTAAAAATAGCATATCCATTAATGGGAGTTGAAAAATGAAAACAAATATACCTAAACTTATTTCAAACTATTTTTATCTAAAACCAAATCCAAAAGATAAAAATGAAAGAGTCTCATTTGGTACAAGCGGTCACAGGGGAAGTGCAAATAATAAAACATTCAATGAAGAGCATATTTTTGCAATTGCTCAGGCAATTGCCGATTATAAAAAAGAAAAATCTATTACAGGAGCGGTATTTATAGGGAAAGACACCCACGCACTTTCTACTCCGGCTGAAATGAGCGCTATAAGGGTACTTTGCGCAAATGACATAGAAGTTGTAATAAATAACGATTACACCCCTACTCCTGTAATTTCACACACAATAATTGAGCACAACAAAAAAAATAAAAACTCGGACGGAATAGTTATAACGCCTTCGCATAACCCCCCGGAAGACGGAGGATTTAAATATAATGCCATAAACGGAGGCGCAAGCGAAACAAATATAACAAAAACAATAGAAAAAAAAGCAAATTTTTATTTGGAAAACAAAAATTATAAAACAATAGATTATGAAATTGCACTCAAAAAAATAAAAACAGACGATTTTATAACGCCTTATGTTAAAAATTTAAACAAAATAGTTGATATGGACTTAATTAAAAATTCAAAATTAAAAATAGCTGCAGACCCTCTTGGAGGAAGCGCAATTCCCGTATATAAAAAAATTAATGAAATCTGGGGGGTCGATTTTGATATAAAAGATGGTGAAGTTGATTTTACATTTTCATTTATGCCTTCTGATAAAGACGGCAAAATAAGAATGGACTGCTCAAGCCCTTATGCTATGAAAAATCTTTTAAAACTAAAAGACAATTATGATTTAGCCTTTGGAAACGATACCGATTCAGACAGACATGGAATTGTAACTCCTAAAGGAGGACTTATTAATCCAAACCATTATTTAACAGTTGCAATGTGGTATCTTTTTAAACATAGAAACTGGCCAAAACATTTGAAAGTAGGAAAAACAGTTGTAACTTCTTCTATGATTGATAGAGTTGCAGATTCTCTTGGCGTGGAAGTTTATGAAACACCTGTGGGATTTAAATATTTTGCAGAAGGTTTATACGAAGGACAGCTCGGATTTGCCGGAGAAGAGAGTGCTGGGGCCAGCTTTTTAAGATACGATGCAAGCCCCTGGAGCAGTGATAAAGACGGTATAATAATGAATCTCCTTGCAATAGAAATTATGGCAAAAACCAAAAAAGACATTGCAGATATTTATGCTGCATTTGAAGACAAATTCGGGAAAAGTTATTATAAAAGAGTGGACGCCCCGGCTACAAAGAAACAAAAAGAAATTTTAAAATCAATTACACATTTAAATATAAAAACACTCGCCGGAGAAAAAATAGAAAAAATCTATACAAAAGCACCTGGTAATAACGAACCTATCGGAGGTATGAAAATTGTAACGAAAAATTCATGGATGGCGTTTAGACCGAGCGGCACGGAGGATATTTATAAGATTTATGCCGAAAGTTTTATATCAGAGGAACATCTTGAAGCAATTATAAAAGAAATTCAAGAAGAGTTGCAAAAAATATTTGAGGAATTAAAATGAATCTAATACAAAAATATAACATCCCCACTCCAAAAGAAAAAAGAGTAAAAATAAATGAAATTTTAAGCTTTGATACATTTCCTTGTGTTTTAAAAATAGATTTACCTGTTCATAAAAGTGATATTGGAGGGGTAATTACAGATATTCAAAATAATGATGAATTAAAAAAAGCAAAAGAAATAATTTTAAATAATCTTAAAAAACACGATATCTCTTTTGATGAAAATAGTGAGTTTTTAATTCAAGAAGAAGTTAAAGGAATTGAACTTATTATCGGCGGGAAATTTGACGGAATTTTTGGAGAGGTTTTAATTTTTGGAAGCGGAGGGACATTAGTAGAAATCGAAAAAGACATAACTTATATTGACACAAATGCGGATGAAAATGAAATAACAAAGGCAATTAAAAAAACAAAAATTTCAAAAATATTTCCTGAGTTCAGGGGCAAAAAATATAATTTAGGCGCTGTAATAGATGTAATTAAAAAACTTCAGATTATGTTTAACAATGAAAATATAACAGAATTTGACATAAATCCTTTAATCGTAAATGAAAAAGGTGCAATTGCAGTTGATGTAAGAATAAAAGAAGGTAAAAAAAATAAAAAAACTTTTTATTCTAAAAAACACTCAATCTTTAAAAATGAAAATATAGCAATATTTGGGGCAACCGACAAAGAGGAGAAAGTCGGATACGCAATAGCCAAAAATGCACTAAATTCAAAAGCAAACATCTATTTTGTAAACCCTCATTTAAACACCCTTTTTGACAAAAGAGTTTATAAATCAATTGACGAACTACCTCCTATTGATACTTCTGTAATTGCAATTCCTACCAAGTTTGTATTAGACACAGTTGAAAAAATGGCATGTAAAGGCTGTAAAAATTTTATAATTATTTCTGCCGGCTTTAAAGAAATTGGAAATATTGAAGCTGAAAAAAAATTAAAAGAACTGGCAATAAAATATGATTTAAACATTGTAGGACCTAACTGTCTCGGAATTTACAACGCTGATAAAGAACTTAATTTAACCTTTGCAAAAAGCTCAATTTATAAAGGGGATATAGGGCTTATTTCCCAGTCAGGTGCGGTTTTAACTGCAATTATGGATAAAGCTGCCCAAAATAAAATAGGATTTTCCCATATTATTTCAATGGGAAATATGGCTGATTTTAATTTTGCAAATGCAATCAATGAACTAAACAATCAAGAAAATTGCAAAACAATTTCAATTTATGCCGAAGGTATACAATACGGAAAAGAATTTTTAAAAGCTATTCGTAATTCTAAAAAAGAGATTTTAATTTTTAAAGCAGGAAAAAGCAAAGCCGCCAAAAAAGCTGCATTTTCCCATACAGGAAATTTAGCAGGAGATTTTGAAATGTTTAAAATTTTAAGTGAAAATGCAGGAGCTGTATTTAAAAACTCTATTGAGAGTTTAATTTATTCGCCGGAATATAAGGCAAAAGAAGTAATTATCGTTACAAACGCAGGAGGTCCTGGAACAATTCTTACCGATTTGGTAAGTCAATACGCTAAAATTAAAGAACTCGATAAAAAAACAATTGAGAAATTAAATAAAGTGCTTCCTCCTACCTGGTCTCACAACAACCCTATCGATGTAATAGGAGATGCGACAGATGAAAGGTACAAAGCAGCCCTTGAAACAGTAAAAAATTTGGGCGATATTATTTTTGTAATTATAACCCCTCAATATATGACGGATGCTTTATCTATTGTAAAAATTTTAAACAATGACAAATATATTCCTATACTGCTTGGAAAAGAAAGTTTTCTTGATGCAATAAATTATCTTGAAAATCAAAACAGACTCTATTTTACTTCGCTTGAAGAGGCGGCAAAAATATTATAATTAAGTTCATTTTAAGTTTGAAGAGTTAAAATATAGATATAAAACTTTTAAGGAGGGAAAATGAAGGAAAAATTACAGGAAATCGGAAAATTATTAGAAGAGCTTAAAAAAAACAAACCCGAAGAGATTCAGTCTTTTTTAAATTTTATGCAGAGGGCTGAAAAAGATTCTGCAATTAGCGCTAAAAACAAAGAACTTATAAATATATCTTTGGCTGTTGCGGCTCAGTGTCAATGGTGCATAGCATTTCATACAAAAAACGCTCTAAATCTTGGAGCAACAAAAGATGAAATTTTAGATGCGGGATTTCAGGCCGTTTTAATGCACGGAGGTCCAGCTCTAATGTATATGATACCTCTACTTGAGGCAATTGAGGAGTTTGGAAATGAAAGTTAGTGAAATAAAAACATTTTATTATCTGATGAAACTGGGACGCCGTTTTGAAGAAGCTGCAAAACAGGAGTATATGAAAGGGAATATTGCTGGGTTTTTACATCTTGATATAGGTCAGGAGGCTGTGAGTGTCGGAACTATGCAGGCATTTGACAAAGGTGATGTTTTTACCCATTATCGTGAGCATGTGCTTGCAGTTGCAAGGGGGATGGAGCCTAAACTCATAATGGCCGAACTTTTCGGTAAAAAAACAGGAATTTCAAAAGGAAAAGGCGGAAGTATGCACCTTTTCGAGCCAAAACTCAGTTTTTACGGAGGAGATGCAATTGTAGGAGGCCAGTTTCCTATGGCTGTAGGCTGCGCATATGCCAGGAAAATTCAGGGTGAAAATGCAGGGGTTTTTGCAATAGGCGGAGACGGAGCCACAAACGGAGGCGCTTTTTTTGAAAGTATCAATTTAGCCGCCGCATGGAAACTTCCGATTATATTTTTTATAGAAAATAATTTCTACGCAATAGGCACAAGAATCGGATGGGTCAGCCCTTTTGAAGAGCTTTACAAAAAGGCAAAAAATTATATGCCGGCCGTTAGAATTGACGGAATGGATGTATGTGAGGTTTATAATGAGGTTTTAAAGGCAAAAGAATATATAGAAAACGGCCTCGGACCTTATTTTATAGAAGCCCAAACATACAGATACGAAGGGCATTCTATGAGCGATGCCGGAAAATACAGAAGTGAAGAAGAAATAGATATTTTTAAAAGAAGAGACCCTATTGAAAATCTAAAAAACAGAGCCATAAAAGAAGGAATTGTTGAAAAAGAATATTTTAATCAAACGGATAAAAAAGTAGAAAAAGAAATTGAAGAGGCCGTCGAATTTGCAGCTAATTCCCCGGAACCTGAAATAGATGAATTATATAAAGATGTATATTGCAAGGAGTGTGAAAATGTTGTATCGTGAGGCATTAAACAGAGCCATTGACGAATCAATGGCGGAAGATGAAAGTATAGTTATTCTCGGTGAAGATGTAGGAAGATACGGGGGAAGTTACAGGGTAAGCGAAGGACTTTTCAGCAAATACGGAAAAAAAAGGGTAATCGATACTCCTATAGCGGAACTCAGTATTGTGGGAAATGCGGTCGGTATGGCCATAGGAGGACTTAGGCCGATAGCCGAAATAATGACAGAAAATTTTTCGCTTCTTGCATTTGACCAAATTATAAATCATGCAAGTAAACTCAGATATATGAGCGGGGGAAAAATCACCCTGCCGCTTACTATTAGAATGGCTGGGGGTGTATCTCGTCAGCTTGCCGCCCAGCACAGTGAAAATTATGAAACAATGCTCAGCTCAGTTCCCGGACTTTATGTTTTGTGTGCAAGCAATGCAACATATGCATACCATGCGTTAAAATGGGCTATTTTCAGCAACGACCCCGTAATTTTTCTTGAACATGAACTGCTTTATCCGGTTGATATGGAGTTTAAAGAAATTGAAAACTTCAATCCTTTTAAAGCAGAAGTTGTAAAAAAGGGAAAAGATTTAACAATACTTACTTATTTTAAAATGAGATATGATGTAATCGAAGCTGTAAAAGAGCTTGAAAAAGCAGGAATTGACGCTGAAATTATTGATTTAAATTCTCTTAGACCCCTAGATATTGAAACAATAGCCGAGTCTATTAAAAAAACAAAAAAATGTGTAATTGTAGAAGAAGACCATAAAACAGGCGGAATGGGAGCTGAAATAGCCGCCGAGATTATAGAAGAGTGTTTTTACAATTTAGACGCACCACTTCTTAGAATTGCTGGAGAAGAAGTTCCTATTCCTTATAACAGAAAACTTGAACTCGCTTCAATTCCTACACCCGATAAAATAACTCAAAAAATCCTTAAATGGAAGGCCCAAAATGGAATATAAAGTTACAATGCCTATTTTATCCGACACAATGGATAAAGGTAAAATTGTTAAATGGTATGTTAGTGTTGGGGATATTGTAAAAAAAGGCGACAAATTAGTTGAAGTGGAATCCGACAAAGCCACCATGGATATAGAAAACTACGAAAACGGTGTTGTTAAAAAAATTTTAGCTAATGTTGGGGATGAAGTTCCGGTAAAAAGCGTTATTGCAATAATTGAGAAGAGTGGGCAAGAACCAAGTAGCCAAGTTTCAAGTTCCAAGAAGCCAAGTAGCCAAGTTTTAAGTTCCAAGAAGCCAAGTAGTGAAGAAATAGATATTGATAAATTAATTAACGAACTGACTTCTTCTTCAGAACAATCAATTTCCGGCAATGCATCACCTGTGGCAAAGAAAAAAGCAAAAGAGTATAACATTGATATAGAAAAACTTCAAAATGAAAATGCCCTTCCAAAACCCGCCCACGAAAAAGATATTAACGAATTTTTGCTAAACAGATATTTTACAAAAAAAGCAGCTAAATTAATAAATGAATACAATTTAGACATAAATGAATTCAAATTAAACCATAAAATAAGAGAAACTGAAGTATTAAATTATATAAAAACAAATAATATCGCAAAAACAATAAAACTTAACGCAAATCAGTTGGCTGTTATCAAAAATGTTGAAAATTCACTTACAAAACCTATATTCTTTATATTTGAAGAAATAGAAATTGAAAAAAAAGAAGGCATTAAATTGACGGCCATTTTAATTAAAGCTTTAGCAAATGCTATGCAAAAAAATCCGCTTACAAGAAGTGTTTTAAAAGACAATAGCTTACTTACCTACCCTGCTTCAAACATATCTGTTGCAGTTAGTAGAAATGATGGACTTTATATGGCTGTAATTAAAAAAGCAGAAGAAAAAACTTTAAATGAAATAAATGAATGGTTAAAAGAAATTAAGACAAAAAGACTTACTATTGAAGATTTAACAAACTCTACTTTTGGACTTAGCAATCTTGGAATGTTTAATATAAAAAGATTTAGCGCTTTAATAAATGATAAAGATAGCGGTATAATGGCTGTTGGAAGTTTAATTGACGGAAAAATAAAAGTTACTTTTACATTTGATCATAGAATTATAAACGGCGTGGAAGCGGCTAAATTTGTAAATGATTTTAAAAATGAAATTAAAGGGATAAAATGAGAGATGTAATATGTTTGGGGGGCGGACTTAATTATGCAGCCGCCGTTGTTTTGGCAAAAGCAGGGCTTAAAGTCACGTTAATAGAAAAAGATTTAAATTTTTTAGGAGGAAATTGTCTGCATGCAGGATGTATTCCTTCAAAAAATATGCTTCATAGGGCTAAAACAGTTTTAGAATCAAGTGAAGATGTTTTTATTGAAAAGGCAAAAGTTAATGTAGAAAAATTACTTAACAAAACATTTGATAGGATTAAAAAAAATACTGAGGCTATTAAAATGCAGTTAAAAGCCGCAGGCGTAGAAGTTTTAGAAGCAAAAGGATATGTAACCGATGAAGGTATAGAAGTAAATGGAGAAATTTTAAAAGCAAAATATATAATAATTGGGACTGGTTCTCACCCAAGAGTACCTGATGGAATAGAAGTTGATAACAAAAAAATAATCACTTCAAAAGAAGTGTTTTCTTTAACTCAATTGCCAAAACATATCGCAATATACGGAAGTGGCCCAATTGGGCTTGAATTTGCAGGATATTTTGCAGCACTTGGTGTAAAAGTTGATTTAATTTATAGACATGAAAATATTTCTAAAAAAATAGCTCCTGAAATTGTTGAAAAACTACAAGAGCAGTTGAAGTTAATAGGCATAAATTTAGTTCCTAACACATCTATAACCAAAGCTGTTGCAAATAAAAAAGTAGAAATTCAAACGAATAACGGCAAAAAAGAAGCTGATTTGCTTTTAGTTGCAACCGGCAGAATTCCAAATACATGGATGATAAAAACTCCTAATTTAAAAATTTCAAAAGGAATTGATACAAATGAATATTTTCAAACTACTCTGCCAAATGTTTTCGCAATTGGAGATGTGAATGCAAAACTTATGCTAGCCCACGCAGCAAGGGCCGAGGCGCTGAATGTAGCAAACCGGATTTTGGGCAAAAAAGAAAAACTAAGCCTTGATAATATTCCAAAATTTATCTATACAATTCCTTTAAATTACGCAGCTGCCGGGAAAATGGAAGGTAAAAAAACTGTTTTTCCACTAAATCGTCTTGGAATAAGCGGAGCTGTATTAAACAGTGAAAACGGACTGGTAATTTTATATACCGATGAAGAAAATTTTATAAACGGGGCTGAAATATTAGCGCCTAATGCAGAAGAGATTATAGGAATAATAAGTGCTGCCCTTGCAGGAGAGATGGATAAAGACACACTGCTTAAAGCAGTATTTCCTCATCCAACTTTCTCAGAATCAATTGACAGAGTTTTAAGGAGGGTTAAATAATGGCCATACCAGTTAATGAAGTTAAAAATTTAAGTGTTGATGAAGTAGCAAAAAAATTTGAAACGGATTTGCAAAAAGGACTTAGCGAAGAAGAAGCTAAAAAAAGACTAAAGCAATATGGATATAATGAAATCCCCGAATATAAAGAGCCACTGTGGCACAGAATTTTCAGGAGATTCTGGGGACCAATTCCTTGGATGATTGAAATTGCGGCTATTCTTAGTGCGCTTGTTCACAGATGGGAAGATTTTACTATTATTATGATAATGCTTTTTGTAAATGCGGGGCTTGATTTTTATCAGGAGCACAAAGCCTTAAACGCAATAGAAGTATTAAAGAAAAAATTAGCAAGAAAAGCACTGGTTCTCAGAGATGGCAATTGGCAGGAAATTTTAGCCAAAGAACTGGTCCCCGGAGATATTATAAAAATAAAAATAGGTGACATTATCCCGGCCGATGTAAAATTAACAGGCGGAGGTGATTATATTTCGGTTGACCAATCTGCCCTAACAGGTGAGAGTCTGCCCGTAAATAAAAAACCGGCAGATGTGGCTTATTCCAATTCTATTATAAAACAGGGTGAAATGATAGCAATTGTAGTTGGAACCGCTCTTAACACATATTTTGGGAAAACAGTAAAACTGGTGGAAAAAGCCCAGGAAAAACAAAGAAGCCATTTTCAAAAGATGGTAATAAAAGTTGGAAACTTTTTGATAATTATTACTGTATTTTTAGTAGGTATTATTATCTTTGCCGGCATTAAAAGGGGTGACCCTATTTTTGATTTGCTTGAATTTTCACTGGTTTTGACAGTTGCGGCAATTCCGGTAGCCCTTCCTACAGTTTTAACGGTTGTAATGGCAGTGGGGGCTTTGAACCTTGCCAGAAAACAGGCAATTGTTTCAAGACTTGCGGCTATTGAAGAAATGGCGGGAATGGATGTATTGTGTTCTGATAAGACGGGAACACTTACACAAAACAAAATGAGCGTAGGAAATATTTACACAGAAGACGGGCATACGCAAGAAGAAGTGATTACTTACGCAGTATTGGCAAGTAAAAAAGAAAACAACGACCCGATTGAAAAACCTATTTTTGAATGGGCAGACAAAAACAATTTAAAAATTCCAGAATTTACATTAGAAAAATTTATTCCATTTGACCCTGTAAGAAAAAGAACAGAAAGCTATTTAAAATTAGATAATAAAGAAATGATAGTTACAAAAGGTGCCCCTCAGGTTATTATTGAAATGTGCAATTTAACCGACGATGAGAAGAAAAAAGCTTACGCTAAAGTTGAAGGATTCGCTGAAGATGGATTTAGAACGCTTGGTGTGGCCTATAAAACAAAAGAGGAAAACAGCTTTAATTTTGTAGGTCTAATTCCTCTGTTTGACCCGCCTAGAGTTGACAGTAAAGAGGCAATTGAAGAAGCAAAAGCAAAAGGCGTTGAAGTTAAAATGGTAACGGGTGATAATGTTGCCGTAGCAAAATATATAGCAAGAATTTTGGGAATTGGAGAAAATATATATTCTATAAGAGACCTTAAAAACGAAAAAAACGACGAATATATAATACTTTCCGAAGTAATTTCAAAAGCACTCTTGAAAGCTATGAATCTAAGTGATGAGGAAGTTAATGAAAAAGTAAAAGAAATAGTAAAACTTGTAAAAGAAGAGATAGAAAAATCAAGAAAGCTTGTTAAAGGCTCTGTTAAAAGACATGAAAGTGAAATTATAAAAATTATTGAAGAAGCAAACGGTTTTGCAGAAGTATTTCCTGAAGATAAATATTTTATAGTGGATGAGCTTCAAAAAGCAGACCATATCGTAGGTATGACGGGAGACGGTGTAAATGACGCACCGGCTCTTCGCAAAGCAGATACTGGAATTGCGGTAAGCGGTGCAACAGATGCGGCAAGAGCGGCTGCTGATATTATTCTTATGGCTCCTGGACTTAAAGTTATTGTAGACGCAATTAAGGAAGCCAGAATTACATTTGAAAGAATGAAAAGTTATACTGTTTTTAGAATTGCCGAAACACTAAGGGTAATATTCTTTATGACACTGGCTATTGTTCTATTTAATATTTATCCTGTTACAGCTTTAATGCTTATTATTTTAGCCCTTTTGAATGATATTCCAATTTTGGCAATTGCATATGATAATACAAAAGTTCGTGAAAAACCGGTACGTTGGGATATGCATGAGATACTGATTCTTTCCAGCTGGCTTGGAATTGCAGGAGTGCTTAGCAGCTTTTTATTTTTTTATCTTTTAATGGCTTATTTACAATATCATCCAGACACTCCATTTTTTATGCCTATGGTGCCTGAGTGGGTAAATATACACGATCCTAAAAGTTATCTCGGATTTGTTCAGGCTGCATTTTTTGCAAAACTTGTAATTGCTGGACACGGAACAATTTACAATACGCGTATTGACGACTGGTTTTATAAAAAACCGTATCCTAGCGCAATACTTTTTGGTGCAACAATTTCAACAAGAATAATTGGAACAATTATTTCAATTTATGGATTTGGACTTATGACACCTATCGGATGGGCATGGGGGCTTTTTGTATGGATTTATGCAATAGTTTGGTTTATTTTTAACGATGCAGTTAAAATGGCTGTAATTAAATATTACAGAAAAATGAAAGGTGAAGAAATTTTATGATTCCAATAGATTTATTATATTTTTTAATAATTCTGTCTTTTTCTTTTCTTACAGGACTTGAGCTTAAAACATATAAATTATCAAAACAGGTTCAAAAGCCCCATTTCGGCTCTGCCAGAACTTCCACTTTTATAGGAATTTTAGGCTTTGCTTTTTATAAAATTAATATAAATCTTTATATTTTAGGATATTTTTCTTTAACTCTCCTTTATGCGATTCATTATTATTTTAAAAACCAAAATTTAAGAACTTCAATTCTTTCTTTTTTGGTAATTTCACTTGTTTACTCTTTTTCAGGACTTTTATTTACTACCAAAAATATATGGTCTATAGCTATAATTTTTGTTTCAATTGTATTTATTTTAAATTATAAATCACACACCAAAAATATTTTTTCGCAAATAAATCAAAATGAAATAGAAACTTTTGGAAAATTCATTCTTTTAAGTGCGGTTATTTTACCTGTTTTACCAAAAAATCCTTTACCGTTTATTGGTATTTCAGCTTTTAAAATATGGCTTGTAGTTGTAATAATTTCTGCAATTTCATATTTCAGTTATATCGCACAGAAATTTCTTTTTAAAAACAAATCCTTTTTAATTACAGGTATTTTCGGAGGTCTTTATTCTTCCACCGCCACAACGGTGGTTCTTTCTAAAAAAGCTTTTAGTATTAATGCAAAAGACAATGTGCTGAGTATTATAAATTCATCCATTATTTTAGCAACTTCTATGATGTATTTAAGACTTTTAGTAATTGCTTTTATCTTTAATCAAAATATTTTTTATAAACTTTTAATACCTTTTTTAATTTTTTCTTTAACTGGAATTATTATTTCTTTTTTTCTTTATAAATCAAATCTAAATATTGAAGCTCCTATTGATGATAGAAACCCTTTAGAACTTGGTACAGCTTTTGTGTTTGCAATTCTTTTTGTTTTTATGATTTTAATTACAAAGTTTGTAACAATCCATTATGGTAATTTGGGGCTAAAAATTCTTTCATTTATTGTGGGATTTACGGATATAGACCCGTTTATTTTATCGTTAATCACAGGCAAAATCTCCATTAATATAAATGAAATTGCAAGCGCAGTTATAATAGCGGCAGGAAGCAATAATATTTTAAAAGCTTTGTATTCATATATTTTTAGCAAAAAAATCACTTTTTTAGCAAGCATTTTTTTAATTATTTTAGGAATTATTACTATAATTTACGGTATTATAATTTAATTTAAGCAATACTTAAGAAAAAAAGCGTTACAATAAATAAAACTTTTAAGGAGCGGGAGATGAAAAAATATATCCCGGCAGATGTGCCGATAGGTAAAAAAGAGGAATTTCTAAAAAATTTTTTAGAAATTACAAACAATACCGGAAGACTTATGCTTTTTGCAGGAGACCAGAAAATTGAACATTTGAATAATGATTTTTACGGCGAAGGAATATCGCAGGACGACAATAATCCAGAACATTTATTTAAAATAGCAGCAAACGCAAAAATAGGAGTTTTTGCCACTCAGTTCGGACTGATTACAAGATATGCAAATCTTTATCCTGATGTGCCTTATTTAGTAAAACTAAATTCAAAAACAAATATAATCCCCTATTCTGCAAAAGACCCGTATTCAAAACAGATGATTGATATGAAAAATGTGATTGAACTTAAAAACGATATGGGAGTTAATATAAAAGGTGTTGGATATACCGTTTATCTGGGAAGCGAATATGAAAGGGAAATGTTAAGCGAAGCGGCTAAAATAGTACATGATGCCCACAAAAACGCAATGATTGCTGTTTTATGGATGTATCCAAAAGGAAAATTTGTAAAAGACGAGCACGACCCTCATATAATAGCAGGGGCTGCAGGTGTAGCCGCATGTCTCGGGGCTGATTTTGCAAAAGTCAAAGTGCCTTACAAAAATGGAAAATTCAAACCTGAACTTTTAAAAGAAGCAACTTCTGCTGCAGGAAATACCGGAGTATTATGCGAAGGCGGTAAAAAAATAGACGAAACAGAATTTTTAAAAGAATTATATGCCCAAATTCATATAGGCGGTTCCAGGGGAAACGGGACAGGAAGAAATATACATCAAAGACCAATAGATGAAGCTATAAAAATGGCAAATGCAATTTATGCAATAACATGCGAAAACAAATCAGTAGAAGATGCAATAAAAATTTTAAGGAGAAGAAAATGAGTGAATTTATAAAATGGTTCAGTGAAATTGGAATTAAAGATGTGGATGAAGTGGGAGGTAAAAACGCAAGTTTAGGTGAAATGTATAACCATCTGACACCTCTTGGTGTAAATGTCCCAAACGGATTTGCTGTAACTGCAAGCGCTTATAGACATTATTTAGAAAAAAATAATTTAAACGAGCCTTTAGCCCAGCTATTTAAAAATTTCAATCCTGACAATATTGATGAACTTAAAAAAGTGGGTAAAACTGCAAGAAATCTGATAATGAAAGCCAAAATTCCTGAAGATTTGAAAAAAGAGATTTTAGAAAATTACCACAAACTTCAAGAGCAATACGGAGAAGATGTAAGCTTAGCCGTAAGAAGCTCCGCCACTGCGGAAGATTCACCAACTGCTTCATTTGCCGGGCAAAATGAAACATATCTTAATATAAAAGGCGAAGATAATCTGCTTTGGGCATATAAAATGTGTATCGCTTCTAATTTTACAGACAGAAGTATAAGTTATAAATATACCCACGATTTCGACCCACTTAAAGTATATCTTTCAGTCGTTATTATGAAAATGGTAAGAAGTGACTTGGGAAGCAGCGGAGTAATGTTCAGTATTGATACAGAAACAGGATTTAGAGATGTTGTATTTATTAATGCTGCCTGGGGGCTTGGGGAAAATGTGGTCCAGGGAACTATAAATCCGGACAGCTTTTTTGTGCATAAACCGACTTTTAAAAAAGGGAAAAAGGCGGTTTTAAAAAGAAAATTAGGTGAAAAAGAAAAAATGATGGTGTTTAGCAAAACACTTGAAACTGCAAATCTGGCAGAACAGTTTACAAAAAACCTTAAAACACCTATAGAAAAAAGAAGAAGATTTGCTATTTCTGATGAAGAAGTACTTAAACTTGCAGACTGGGCTATAAAAATAGAAGAACATTATTCCGAAGTAAACAATCATTACACACCTATGGATATGGAATGGGCAAAAGACGGGATAGATGAAAAACTTTATATGGTTCAGGCAAGACCTGAAACAGTTCATTCCCAGGAAAAGGCGACAGAATTTGAAATATACAAACTGCTTGAAAAAGGTAAAGTGCTTCTGACAGGAAATGCCGTGGGAGAAAAAATAGGAGCTGGGAAAGTATGTATTATGCATTCAATGGCAGAGGCCGATAAATTTGAAAAAGGGGATGTTTTAGTAGCACCTACAACAAGCCCAGACTGGGAACCTGTTATGAAAATAGCAAGTGCAATTATCACAGAAACAGGAGGGAGAACTTGCCACGCTGCAATTGTGAGTCGTGAGCTTGGAAAACCTGCAATCGTAGGGGCAAAAAATGCGACTAAAATATTAAAAGACAACCAACCGGTAACAGTCAGCTGCTCTGAAGGGGAAGTTGGAAAAGTATATGATGGAATACTTAAATTTCAAGTGGAAAAAGTTGATATTTCAAAGCTTCCTCGTCCAAAAACAAAAATTATGATGAATTTAGGAAATCCGGAACTGGCATTTTCACTTGCCAAACTTCCTGTTGACGGAATAGGACTAGCCAGAATGGAATTTATTATTACAAATTACATAAAAGCACACCCTATGGCGATCAAACATACGGAATTACTCAGTGAAACCGAAAGAGCTTTAATTGATGAACTTGCCTTTCCTTTTGACGGAGATGCCCAGGACTTCTTTATAAAAACATTAAGTGAGGGTGTGGCGACTCTTGCAGCAAGCGTTTATCCTAAAAAATGTATTGTCAGAATGAGCGATTTTAAATCAAATGAATATGCTAATCTGTTAGGGGGAAGGCATTTTGAACCTGTAGAAGACAATCCAATGCTCGGATTCCGCGGGGCCGCCAGATATACGCATCCGAATTATAAAGAAGGGTTTGAGCTTGAATGTCTTGCTATGAAAAGGGCAATCTGTGAGATGGGATTTGAAAACATTGTTTTAATGATACCGTTTTGCAGAAGAATCGATGAGGCAAAAAGGGTAAAAGAGGCAATGATTCAAAACGGTTTGGGTAATGTGCCTATTTATATGATGTGTGAAATACCAAACAATGTAATCCAGATAGATAAATTCCTTGAAATTTACGACGGAATAAGTATTGGAACAAACGATTTAACACAGTTAACTTTAGGGGTTGACAGAGATTCTCAAATAGTTGCTTTCGATTATGATGAAAGGGACGAGGGTGCAAAAAAGATGGTCAAAATGGCGGTTGACGGAGCAAAAAGACACAACAAATATAACGGCCTTTGCGGTCAGGCACCAAGCGATTACCCTGATTTTGCAGAATTTTTAGTCAATATCGGAATTGAAAGTATGAGTTTAAACCCGGATAGCGTATTGAAAATTATAAAAGATATCGCTGAAATGGAGCAAAAATGATACTAAAAAAACAAGCTTACGAAGAATCTCATGGTGCAGCAAAAATAGTAACAGGTTCTATGCATATCTTAGATACTGTAAAAAGCAGGGTTTTGATAGATGCAGGTATGTTTCAGGGACATGATGAATATAAAAATTTCGAACCTTTAGGATTTAATCCTAAAGAAATTGACGCTTTATTTTTAACACATGCCCACTTAGACCATGTAGGAAGAATTCCCCTTCTTTACAAATACGGATTTAAAGGAGAGGTTTTTGCACACCCGGCTACATTTGACATAGCAAAAATTGTTTTACTTGATGCTGCAAAACTTCAGGAAGAGGATTACGAAACAAAATTTAAAAAAGCCCAGAGAAAAGGTAAAGAAAAATTAATCAGAAAACCTCTTTACACCGTTGATGAAGTAAAATCTATTTTTAAAAAAATGAAAAAAAGAAAAATAGAATATAATAAAAGTTTTAAATATAAAAATTTAAAAGTAAAATATAAAGATGCCGGACATATACTGGGAAGTAGTTTTATTGAATTTACTTTTGAAGAATTCGGACTTAAAAAAAGAGTAGTTTTCAGCGGGGATTTGGGAAACAAAAACAACAATATTTTACCTCCTCTTGAAAAACCGACATATGCAGACGCCCTGTTTATTGAATCAACTTACGGAGACAGACTTCATAAGAGTTTTGAAGAGAGCAAAACGGAATTCAAAAAAGCGGTTATTCAAACACTTATGAACGGCGGAAATGTATTAATTCCGACATTTGCAATAGAAAGGGCCCAGCAGATTTTATGCCTGCTTAAAGAAATGAGCGATGAAAAATCTCTTCCAAAAGATGCAAAAGTGTTTCTTGATTCTCCAATGGCGGATAAAGTAACCTCTGTTTATAAAAAATGGCATAAATTACTTAAAAAAAGCTGCCAAAAATATAAAAACCATCCATTTGAATTTAAACAGCTGCGTTTTGTAAAAGATGTGGAAGAGTCAAAAAAAATTAATGATATTGAAAGAGGCTGTGTAATTTTGGCCGGAAGCGGTATGTGCAACGGAGGAAGAATACTTCATCATTTCAAACACAGAATCTGGAATCCGAGAAACGCTGTTATTTTTGTAGGTTACCAGGCGGTAGGAACACTCGGGAGAGATATGATAGACGGGGCAAAAAATATCAGAATTTATCATGAAGATATTATTGTCAGAAGCAAACTTTATACGATTAACGGTTTTTCGGCCCATGCAGACCAGGGAGAATTAATTGAATGGATGAGGGAATTTAAAACACTTGAAAAAATATTTTTGATTCACGGGGAATATGACAAACAGGTAATTTTCCGCTCTGTCATTTTAAATGAAATGAATAAAAAAGCCCATATTGTAGAAGAAGGGGAAAAAATATATTTATGAAAAATAAAGCTTTTGGGCTGTGGAGCACTATATTTTTAGGTATTGGCTCTATGGGGATTATTGCTTTTCTTAGCGGTTATTCCCTTGCAAAATTAGCTCTTAGATATCCATCTCGAGGAGGAATAGTTGAATATTTAGTCCAAGAATTTAATGTAAATATCTTCTCAGGTGGAATGAGTGTAATGTGCTTTTTGGACATTCTTCAACTTTTACCATCAATTCTTTTGGTCTTGGAATTCTTGCATTTTTTACAATAGTAAATCTAATAGGTGCAAATCTTGTTGCTAGCTTACTTTCTTTGCTTATCAAGGTTTTAGCGTTATTACAAATACTATTGAAGATATGAAAAATTCTAAAAAAAATATGCTAAGAGCAATGCTTTTATCAATTTTAATTGTTTTATATGTGACAATTAGTATTACCGTTTTAGGAAATTTACCTTTAAAAGAAGTTATAAAAGCAAAAGATTATGCGTTAGCTCTTGCAGCAAAACCTGTATAGGAGAACTTGGATTTAAAATTATGGCAATAACTGCTCTTATTTCAACTGCAAGTGCAATAAATGCAACACTTTATGCAACTACACAAATAAGTTATACCTTAGCAAAAAACGGGGAACTTCCAAAAGAATATGAATATAATATTTTTCATTCCACTGAGGGTCTTTTAATAAGTGTAGCTTTGATTATTCCTATAATTTTATTTTTAAATTTAACAGAAATTACAACTGTAGCAGCATTAAGTGTTTTAATAATTCAAGGCATTGTCCATTTAGGGCACTTAAGAGTGTATCATAGAACAGATGCGAACAAATATCTTGTTTTTCTCGCATTTTTTTTTATGTTTTTAGTGGTAATTTTAACTCTTTATTATAATGCACTGGTATTTAACAGGAAGTTTCATATGAATGATTTTGGCAGTTTCAATTTTTTTGATTACCCTAATTTTTATTATATGGCAGCCAAAAGGCCTGCAAATTGGAACTACTGCAATAATCGGAGCATTTATAGCTCTTATTTTAGGAGTTGTAAATTTTAACGATGTTATTGAAGTTATAAAAATTGTATGGGATGCGACACTTGCATTTATCGGGATTATAATTCTTTCTATGGTTTTAGATAAATTAGGATTTTTTGAATATATGGCGATAAAAATAGCAAAACTTTCACGCGGAAACGGTAATTTAATGTTTATAAATTCTATGCTACTTGGGAGCGTAGTTTCTGCATTTTTTGCAAATGACGGAGCTGCACTTATTTTAACCCCTATTTTACTATCAAAACTAAAAATGTTAAAACTAAATTTAAAAACAATAACTGCATTTTTACTCGCAGGCGGATTTATAAGTGATAGTGCATCACTTCCTTTTGTATTTTCAAACCTTACAAACATAGTAACAGCAGATTTTTTTCATATAGGATTTTTTGAATATTTTAAAAATATGTTTTTTCCTTTCATTGTAAGTACAATTGCATCAACTTTTATTTTATGGCTGTTTTTAAGAAAAAATATTCCAAATAAAATTGATATAGATTTACTGCCACCTGCAAAAAGTGTAATTAAAGATGAAAAACTATTTATTTTTTCTTTTTTCTTTTTAGCATTACTTTTAATAGGATATTTTATTGGAGATTTTTATCATATTCCTGTATCTGTTTTTGCTCTTGGAGGTGCTTTAATTTTTCTTAATTATATCTCATAAAAAAGTTGTAGATGCAAAAGAAATCATTCTAACAGCTCCCTGGCAGATAGTATGGTTTAGTATTGGGCTTTATATTGTGGTATATGGACTAAAAAATGCAGGACTGACAGATTATTTAAGTATAATTTTAAAACATCTGCTTGAAATAAATAAAAATTTAGCAATTATTGCAACAGGATTTATATCTGCTTTTTTAAGCGCAGTTATGAATAATTTGCCGACCATTATGATTATGGATATTTCATTAAAGCATATAGGAAATGAAGCTATGATTTATGCAAATATTATCGGTTCAAACCTTGGACCTAAAATGACACCTTTTGGTTCTTTAGCAACACTTCTTTGGCTGCATGTATTAGAAAAAAAAGGTGTAAAAATTACATTTAAAGAATATACAAAATTTGGACTTATTATTACACCGCCTGTTCTTTTAATTGTGCTTTTAATATTAATATAAGGAGAAACAAAATGAAAAAAGTTTTAATAATGTGTACAGGAAACAGTTGCAGAAGTATTATAGGGGAAGCACTTGTAAATGCAAAACTTGAAGGAGTTGAGGCAAAAAGTGCAGGAGTAAAACCGGCAGGAAAAGTCAATCCAAATGCAAAAAGAGTTTTAGAAGAAAACGGAATATGGGATAATAATTATCATTCAAAACATTTAGATGAAGTAATAAACGATGATTTTAATTTAGTGGCAACAGTGTGTGACCATGCAAAAGAAACCTGCCCTATTTTCCCAAAACCGGTTCCTAAAATACATATAGGTTTTGAAGACCCTGATGGGAAAGATTATGAAGAATTTCAAAAAACATATAAAGAGATAGAAGAAAAACTTCTTCCTGAAATAAAAAATTTTTTCATCGTTTTCACCCCATAGGATATGGAATTACTTCTTGTATTTTTTTAATATCTTTTAAAATTTCTCTGTTTAGTTTAATTTCAGCAGCTTTAAGTGATGGTTCAAGCTGTTCAAGAGTTCTTGCTCCAATAATTGTAGAAGCCACAAAATCAAAATGTTTTGAATAAGCTACTGCCAGAGTGACAGGATGAATATTGTATTTTTTAGCAATTTCTAAAAACTTCTCAGTCGCTTTTAGGGTTTTTTCATTATAAAATCTTTTTGCATGGTTTCTGACACGGCTGTTTGGATAATTCAGATACATCATAAACCTTGAATCTTCTGGAATATAAGGGCTGTTATATTTTCCGCTTAAAATTCCCCCGGCTATCGGAGAATACGGAAGAAGTGAAACCTGCTCTTTTCTGCAAACATATTCAAGCTCGTCAAAAAATCTGGGATTTAGCACGCTGAAATTATTTTGAACACTCTCAAACCTTGCAAGTCCTTCATATTTTGCAACAGTGTTTGCTTTTGTAAGTCCATATGCAGTGTCATTGGAAGTTCCAATATATCTTACTTTTCCCTCTTTCACTAATTCATCAAAAGCCCTCATTGTCTCTTCAATTGGAACCACAGTATCAGGCCAGTGCTGTTGATAAAGGTCTATATAATCGCTCCCAAGCCTTTTTAAACTTCCTTCAACCGCCCTTTTTATATGAAACCTGTCCATTGCGGTAAACCCCTGTCTGATTGGGGGAATATACCACCCGCTTGCCGCCCCTGCAACTTTACTGGCTATCATAATGCTATCTCTTTGTTTTGTTTTTAGCCACTCCCCTATTATTTTTTCAGTCTCTCCCGCATATTTTTCTTCAGGAGGTACAGGGTAAAGCTCGGCAGTGTCTATAAAGTTTATACCGCTGTCATATGCTTTATCTAAGATTCTAAAAGCCTCTTTTTTATCGCTCATACTTCCAAATGTCATTGTTCCTAAACTTAGAACACTGACTCTGAGTCCACTTTTTCCTATGTATCTGTATTCCAAAACAAACCTTTAAACCAAATTATCTGCTATATCAAATTCGTTTCTCATAATTTTAGGGAAAGTATTAAAATAAATATCTTTCGCTTTTTGTAAAGGTATTTTAATTTCATTTATTTTTATTTCATTTCCGCCAACAATTCCGGCTTTTTCATATTTTAACCCAAGGGTATTGCATAAATTTTCAAAACTTTCACAGTTTTCAGGTGCGATTTCTACAAAAGCCCTGCTTAAGCTCTCAGAGAATATATCAATAGGCTGTTTTATATTTACATTAATTTCAAGCCCTTTATTGCTTACACATGCCCATTTATATGCGGCAATTGCAAGTCCGCCAGTTGAGATATCTTTTGCACTTTCAATCAAATCGCTTTGAAGTACGCGCCAGAGTTTAAGCTCTTTTACAAAATCTACTTCGGGATGAACTCCAGCCACAATACTTCCAAAAACTTTCAGATACAGGCTTCCTCCGAATTCACTTTTGGTTTCCCCTAATAAATAGATTATATTACCTTCGTTTTTAATTTCACTGGTTCTAAAGCTGTCCCCTACTCCTACCATTGCAATTTCAGGTGTAGGGAATATTCCTTCACCCTCATTTTCATTATACAAAGACACATTCCCGCTGACTACCGGTGTATTTAAAGCCTTACACGCTTCTTTTATACCCTCACACCCCTCTTTAAACTGCCACATAATTTCAGGATTTTCCGGATTTCCGTAATTCAGACAGTCAGTTATTGCAAGAGGAGTTATTTTTTTAACCGCTATGTTTCTTCCAGATTCCATAACGGCGGCGGAAGCTCCGAGACGAGGATTTATATAACAAAATCTGGCATTACAGTCCGCACTCATTCCTATAAATTTACCGTTTTCTTTTACTCTGATTATACTTCCGTCCGCTCTTTTAGTATCCACTGTATTTGTCTGTACCATTGAATCATACTGCTCATAAATCCATGCTTTATCCACAATTTCACTTTCAACGATTAATTTTTCAAAAGCAATTTGTGGATTAATTTCAGGTATTTCAACATCTTTTATTGTTTTTATATATTCAGGCTCTTTTACAGGGCGGCACAGCTCCGGTGCTTCTTCGGTAATCGGGGCAACAGGAATGTCGGCTACTTTTTCTCCGTGCCAGAACAGTTCCACTTTTCCGGTATTTGTCACTTCCCCTATAACTTCGGCATCCAAATCATATTTTTTAAATATCTCGATTATTTTGTCTTCATACCCTTTTTTAGCACAAATAAGCATTCTTTCCTGGGACTCGCTTAGCATAAGCTCATACGGATTCATCCCTTCTTCCCTCATAGGAACTTTATCCAAATGCATTTTAAGGCCGCTTCCGCTTTTTCCGGCCATTTCAAAGCTGCTGCTTGTAAGCCCTGCGGCTCCCATATCCTGAATTCCGACAATATAATCTGTTTTAAAAAGCTCAAGACATGCTTCCATTAAAAGTTTCTCTGTAAAAGGGTCGCCCACCTGAACCGTCGGTCTTTGGTCTTCATCTCCCTCTTTAAAACTATCGCTGCTCATAACGGCACCTCCAAGTCCGTCCCTTCCGGTTTTACTTCCCACATAAATTACAGGATTTCCGATACCTTCGGCCTTTGCATAAAATATTTCATCCTGAGGACAAATCCCGAGGGCAAATGCATTTACCAAAACATTTCCCGCATAACACTCTTCAAATGATGTTTCTCCCCCTATTGTAGGAACGCCTATACAGTTACCGTATCCGGCTATGCCGGCAACCACTCCGCTGAGTAAGTGTCTATGAAGCTTGGCTGTTTCATCGTTACCTTTAATATGGGCAAATCTGATTGCATTAAGATTGGCTACCGGTCTTGCCCCCATGGTAAAAATATCTCTCAGTATTCCTCCAACCCCTGTAGCGGCACCCTGATAAGGCTCGATAAAACTCGGATGGTTATGACTTTCCATTTTAAATACAGCTGCCATGTTTCCCCCGATATCAATAACACCCGCATTTTCACCCGGACCCTGAATCACCCACGGAGCTTCTGTGGGAAATCCTTTTAAATAGCATTTGCTAGATTTATATGAACAGTGCTCACTCCACATCGCACTGAAAACACCAAGTTCCACCAAATTCGGAGTTCTGCCTAAAATTTCTATAATATGTTCATAATCAACTTTTGTTAATTTATGCCTTTTTAAAAGCTCGTCGAGTTCATTTTTATTAATCTCATACATTACTTGCCTTTTTTAAATGAATTTTAACATAAATAAAGATATAATTTCATTAAAAAAAGAGGAGGAGCGTATTGGATTATTATGAAATATTGGGTGTGAGCAGAACCGCAACAGCAATAGAGATAAAAAAAGCATACAGAAAACTCGCAATGAAATATCATCCCGACAAAAATCCGGGAGATAAAGAGGCTGAAGAAAAATTTAAACAAATCAATGAGGCTTATCAGATTTTAAGTGATGATGAAAAAAGAGCTGTTTATGACAGATACGGAAAAGAAGGCTTAGAGGGCAGAGGGTATAAAACCGATTTTAATTTTAATGATATTTTCGATATGTTTAACGATATTTTTGGAGGAGGCTTTGGAAGCCAGCAGCATGAAGAGCCTCTTCCGTATGATATAGACAAAGCTGTTGAAGTGACACTTGATTTTGAAGAAGCGGTGTACGGTGTTAGTAAAGAAATAAAAACAACATATTTTTCCATATGCCCTAAATGTAAAGGAAGCGGGGCAGAAGAAAAAGAAACATGCCCGGTGTGTCATGGAAGGGGACAGGTGGTAATGGGCAACGGATTTATGAGAATAGCCCAGACATGCCCGCAGTGCCAGGGAAAAGGTTTTATTGTTAAGAAGAAATGTTCTGAATGTAAAGGCAGAGGTTACATTGTAAAAGAAGAAAAAGTTAAAATAGATATTCCTGCCGGGGTTGATACCGGTATGAGAATGAGAATAGCCGGCAGGGGAAACGAAACAAGAGGCGGATACAGAGGCGATTTATATTTGATATTTAAAGTAAAAGAATCAAAAATATTCAAAAGAAAAGGTAATAATCTAATAGTTGAAATACCTGTATTTTTTACAAGCGCAATATTAGGAGACAATGTTAAAATCCCTACTCTTGAAGGTGAAAAAGAGATAGAAATAAAACCCGGTACAAAAGACAGAACCAAAATTATTTTTAAAGGCGAAGGTATTGCCGATCCAAACAGCGGATACAAAGGAGATTTGATAGCAGTTATAAATATTGTCTATCCAAAAAAACTGACTGACGAGCAAAAAGAACTCCTTGAAAAACTTCATAAAAGTTTCGGAAATGAAGTAAAAGAACATAAAAACATTTTAGAAGAAGCGATTGAAAAAGTGAAAAGCTGGTTCAAAAAATAAATGGATAAATGTATAATGAAATTTTACACTTTTAATTTTTAATTTTTAATTTAATGTAATAGCCAGCTTATAATAACTTCTGCAGGATAAAACACATAATTTGCAATAGGAGTAAATAAAATAATTAGTAATATAATCATCCCGTAAGGCTCTATTTTATTATAAAATCTGGCAATAGAATAAATTTTAAACTGCAGCGAAAGATATTTAAGGGCGTTGGCTCCGTCAAGCGGAGGCACCGGAATTAAATTAAATACCGCCAAAATTACATTTACAATAATTAAATAATAAAAAAATAAAAACATAAAAGCACTAATTAATCCGTTGGGTTCAAAAAAACCTATTAAGCTTGAGGCTATAAAAGCCAAAATAAAATTATATGTAATTCCTGCAATGGAAACATTAAAAGCCCCGATATAGCCGCCTTTTTCAACTACTTTAAAAATATTTACAGGTACCGGTTTTGCCCACCCGAAAATTATAGGGTCACTGACTCCTGCCAGTTTTTGAGATAAAAAAAGTATAACAGGGAAAACAATGGTCCCGAAAGGGTCTATATGCTTTATTGGATTTATAGAAAGCCTACCCTCCCTGCTTGCAGTCTCATCCCCGTAATATTTCGCCGTAAGTCCATGCATAATTTCATGGCCTACAACAGCAATTACAAAAGCCCCTATTAAGGCTGTATATTTTATTACATATTCCATCTATCCTCCATCATTTTTCACCATAGCCATTTTTGATAGCCAGGTGAGCGTAATTCGTTTTGCTCATTTTCGCTCATTTTTCACTTTTCACTAAGTACTTAGCCTCTTAGCTACTTGCCTTCTTGGCAACTTGGCCTCTTGGAACTTGGCAACTCACAAATCACTACTCACTATTCACAACCCCGCCGCTTTTTAAGCGGCCGGGCAGGCTCACAACTCACAACTCACTATTTATTTACATCCATATGTTAAATACGGTTTCTTACCCTCTCTAAGTTCTTTTTCAATATCGTTTATAGTCATTCCGATTCTGTGCCATCTGATAGTATAATTTTTATCCCAGCTCATATAAATAAACCAGGGTTTCCCGACAATCAGTTTATAAGGCACGGGCCCCCAAAACCTGCTGTCATCACTGTGGTCTCTGTTATCACCCATCATAAAAAACTGACCCTTAGGCACTATTACAGGACCATAATTTATCACTTCTTCCGGAAAATCAACTTTAGGGTCGTGATGAATCCCGGGATAGAGTTTCATATAAGGATTTTTAACCCAAATTTCCCCGTTTATATTAACCGTTTCGGTTTTCATTTTTTTCGCAAATTTTTTGGTCATTTCATCACTGTTTTGAATTCTTAAATATAAATCTTTATTTCTAACCATTAATTTATCGCCGCCTACAGCGACACATCTTTTTACAAAATGCAGTTTTGGATTTACAGGGTAACGGAATATTACAATATCCCCTCTTTTTGGTTTCGGGCCGTCTATTAAATGCCCGTCTCCCCTGAAATCCGGTAAAATTGGAATTTCAAGCCATGGAATATGAGGAATTGGCACTCCATAGGCAAATTTTTTTGCAAAAAGTGCGTCTCCTGGAAGAAGGGTTCTTTTCATACTTCCGCTAGGAATTACAAAAGCCTGGGCTAAAAAGAAAATAATAATTAATACTATTACAATGGTTCCGGTCCAACTATTAGACCAATTATAAAATTTTTTAAGTTTTTCTTTCATTTATTTTCTTTCTGAAGCTTTGTAGCTTTTATTGTGTTTTTTAAAAGCATGGCTATTGTCATCGGCCCCGTACCGCCGGGTACAGGAGTAATATATGCGGCTTTTTTACTTACATTTTCAAAATCCACATCTCCGACAATTTTACCATCTACTTTATTAATTCCTATATCAACTACAATGGCACCCTCTTTTACCATATCAGCCGTAATCAAATTAGGCTTCCCGACACCTACTATTACAATATCCGCCCTTTTTGTATGTGTTGCCAAATCTTTTGTTTCTATATGGCATATATCCACGGTTGCCCATGCGTTAAGCAAAAGGGAAAGCATCGGTTTTCCAACAATATTGCTAGCCCCCACAATGCATATATCTTTTCCTTTTAGATTAATATTATATTCTTTAAACAGCTCCATTACCCCTAAAGGCGTACAGGGGGCAAAACTCTCAAGCCCTTCAAAAAGTTTCCCCATATTATACGGATGAAATCCGTCAACATCTTTCTCAGGTGCCACCGCTTCAAGAACTTTAGTGGTATCTATATGTTTTGGAAGAGGCAGCTGAACCAAAAGACCGTGTAAATTTGGATTTTTATTAATCATTTCAATAGTAGTTAAAAGTTCCTTTTCACTTATACTTTCAGGAAATTCATGAACTACAGAATACATTCCCACCTTTTCACATGCCCCTTTTTTCATTTTTACGTATGTCTGACTCGCAGGGTCATTCCCTACCAAAATAACGGCAAGCCCCGGAGTTATACCCTCTTTTTTCAATTTATCCACTTCTTCTTTAACTTTATTTTTAATTTTTTCGGATAATTTTTTACCATCTAAAATTCTCATTTTATTCCTTTTTTTGCTAAAATGAATGTTAGAATTTTATCATAAAGGTTGCTAAATGTTAAATAGACTTCTTCTTTTGCTTAGTTTTTCAATTTTATCTGCAAAAACCGACTGGTTTATTACAAATTTTGAATACGGAAAAATGCTTTACAATAATCCAAGGGGAATAAGCTGTGCCAAATGCCACGGAGAAAAAGGAGAAGGCAAAATAGTTACATATTTTTATAAAAACGGATTAAAAACTTATATCAAAGCACCTAACATTCAAAATATTAATTTAATTACATTAAAAAAAGCTCTGTTTCACAAAAAGCTTACTGTTATGCCGAGATACAATTATCTGACAGAAGAAGAGATAGAGGGTATTTTACTTTATTTAAGGAGCAAAAAATGATTTTTAAAAATATAAAAGAGTTAGAAGAAATAGTAAATAGCAATAATATACAAAAAGCTTTGTCTTTAATAGGAAATAAAAAGCTAAAAACAAAAAAAACTAAAAGAAAAAGCGCACTGATGGTAAGCGGACATCAGGTTAAACACTTAAATAAAATAGACGAAATACCGGCGGATATTATTATATTGAATCTTGAAGACGGGGTGGCAAAAGAAAAAAAAGAGATAGCTAAAATAATGATAGCCGTATTTTTAAGTAACATCTCAACATTGGATAAAGAAATAATAATAAGAGTCAACGCCCTAAACGAAGGCGGAAGCGAAGATATTAAATTTTTAGACAGGTTCTCTTTTGACGGTTTTAGAATTCCTAAAATAAAAGGAATTGAAGATATTAACGACGCTTCTATTCTTACAAACAAAGAATTACACGCTTCAATCGAAACAAAAGAAGCGTTTCATAATTTAACAGATTTAATACATCCGAGATTAACCACATTTTATATAGGGATTTATGATTTATTGAATTCCTTAAATATAAATCATTCTATAATTGATTTAAACAATCCTTTAATTCATCATATTTTAAGTGAATTTTCTTTAAAATCAAGATTTATTGAAAAAACCCCAATAGGGTTTGTTTATCAAAAATACAAGGATTTGGAAGGATTTTCCAAATGGTGTCTGCTTCAAAAAAATTTAGGTTTTCAGGGAGTAGGATGCATTACACCATCTCAGGTGGAAATAGCAAACAATATTTTCAAAGAAGATTTGGAATTTGCTAAAATGATAGTTGAAAGATTTGAAAAAATCGGGCCTTTTACAATTAACGGGCTGTACGTGGACGAGCCTATTTATAAAAATTATTTGCAAATATTAAAAAAATAAATTATACCAATTGAAAATGGAAAATGAATAATGAAAATGATTAAAGCGTTAAAATAATGGTAGTTTTAGATACTTTTAAAGTAACTAATTAATTGAGAATTGGTATAAGTTATCATGAATAAGCAATTTAAGAATAAATTGGCCCCATCAAAAAAACTGTGTAAATCCTAATATAGATGTTGAGAGATGATAAAATAAAAAAATAAAAGTAAAGGATTTACACATGAGTATTTTAAACATTGAAGAATATAAAAGAAGATTAAAATCAGGAAATCCAGTGACAATTGAAGAGATTGAAAAAGAATTAAAAAATTTAATCAAAGAGATGATAGAAACAGCAACCCAAAGTGAAATGACAAACCATTTAGGTTATGAGAAAAATGAAAAATCTGATAATAGCAATTACAGAAATGGATACTCTACAAAGAATTTAAAATCTAAATATGGAGAAATTGAAGTAAATATTCCAAGGGACAGAAATTCAACATTTGAGCCTAAAATTGTAAAAAAAAGACAAAGTGTAAAAGATATTCAGCACCATCTTGATGATTTATACGGATATGAGCTTTCAACTGAAACCATATTAAATATTACTGAAAAAATCTTAGAAAAAGCTATTGAATGGCAGAATAGACCTTTGGAAAGTATTTATCCTATAATTTTTATGGATGCAACCGTATTAAAAATAAAGGTTGAGAGAAATATAAAAAATACAGCCTGTTATATAATGCTGGGAATCACTATAGAAGGTAAAAAAGATATTTTAGGTATATGGATAAGTGAAGAGAATGAAACTTCTAAATATTGGCTCTCAATACTTAATGAAATAAAAAACAGAGGTGTAGAAGATGTTTTAATATTTTCAATAGACGGACTAAACGGATTTAATGAAGCTATTAAAGCCGTATATCCAAAAGCTGAAATTCAAAGATGTGTAGTTCATCAGATAAGAAACAGCTGATACTGAGGATTTAGCCATTCAAAATCTTGAATATTTCAATGAAAAATGGGGCAAAAGATACCCTCATATTTATGATTTATGGAAAAGAAACTGGGATGAGCTTGCTACTTTTTTTAAGTATCCAAAAGAACTTAGAAAGCTTATTTAAAATCCGATTAAATCTTTAAATCTAAAGGCTCATTCCCTTCAAAAGAAGTAAAGTCCTTTTTACTTCAACACAGGAGGTTATGCAAAAATGGAAAAACAGTAGGATTAGAAACTGGTCGGAAATTTATCCTCAACTTGTGATATATTTCCAAGATATTTTAATAACATACCTTCAAAGTTTTAGTCTTTGGTTTTTATTTACACAGTTAATTTGATGGGCTCGATATAGTCCAAAGATATCACAGAAAAAATATTCAATTGGATTAATCAGCGGTTTTTAAGGGCTTCTAAATAATCCCTGTATTTTTTTTCTATTTCCTCATCTTTTTCTATGATGTCCTTATTGTTGTTTGTAACGGCTTCTTCAAGTATTTTTATTCTGTCCATTAAATATTCGAACAGTTCTTTTTCAATATCGGGAAGTTTATTATGCGCAAGAGGTGAATAATCTTTTCTTTTGATAACCTTTCCTGGAATTCCCACAACTGTTGAATAAGGCGGCACATTATTTACCACAACAGAATTTGCACCGATTTTACTGCCTTTGCCTATGGTTATATTTCCGAGTATTTTAGCCCCGGCGCCTATTGTTACATCGTCTTCTATTGTGGGATGCCTTTTCCCTGGATTTAAACTGACTCCTCCAAGTGTTACGCCCTGATATATAGTTACATTATTTCCTATTATTGCAGTTTCACCTATCACTACCCCGATTCCATGGTCAATAAAAACATTTTCCCCTATACTGGCTCCCGGGTGTATATCTATATTTGTCAGAAACTGATTTATTGCCATAATAAACCTGGCACACCTTTTAAAACCTTTTTTATAAATGGAATTTGATATTCTATAGCAAACCAATGTCCAGACGCCAGGATATGCATAAAGCAGCTCCAGATTGTTTTTAAAAGCCGGGTCTCTTGTTTTAACGGCTAAAAAGTCTTTTTTTATTTTATTTAATATACCCACTGATTGCCTTTTTTATTCGAAAATATATCTCATCTACTGAACTTGAGGCATCCAACAGAAGATACGGAATTTCAAGTCTGTTGCATGTGTTAATAATATTATTTTGAATTCTTAATAGATAATCAATTCCTCTTTTTTCAATATTGTCATGTTTTTTAAGTGAAAGTCTGTATTTTAGTGTTTCCTTGTCCAGTTTTAATATAATTGTCAGATTTGGAAAAATTCCATCCGTTGCAAATTTGTTTAGATTGACAAGCAAGTCAAAATCGAAAAATTCCATTGCGTATGCAATACCGCTTATTGCACTTCTATCGGTTATTATTGTTTTATCAAGATTCGGTTTTATTACTGTTTGCATCGTTTCGCTTCTGTCTGCCAAAAATAAAAAAAGTTCCGATTTTTTAGATATTTTTTCTTTTAATATTATCTCTCTTAATTTTTTTCCAAATTCAGTGTATCCGGGCTCTTTTACAAACAAAAAATTTTTATATTCTTTTTTTAATAAATTTATTTGGGTGCTTTTGCCTGCGGTGTCGATTCCTTCAAACGCTATATACACTTTTAATGTCCTTTATAATTTCTTTTGGGACTAAATGTTCTATGCCTCCGTTATATTTTAAAATACTTCTTACCACACTTGAAGAGATGAATGCATTTTCGAGGTTTGGCATCAAATATATTGTATCTATTTCTTTGTCCAGTGTTTTATTGGCATAGCCCATTTGCAGTTCATATTCAAAATCACTTACCGCCCTTAGACCTCTTATAATTATTTTGGCATTTTCTTTTTTTGCAAAGTCCACCAAAAGGGACGAAAAACTCTTTACTTCAACTTTATTGAATTTTTCAGTGGCTTTTTTCATAAATTCAACTCTTTTTTTAAGATTAAACATCGTTTTTTTATCTTTGTTGTCGGCAACTGCAACTATAATTTTATCAAACATCCTGCAGGCTCTGTTTATTATATCTATATGACCGTTGGTTACAGGGTCAAATGTTCCCGGATATACAGCTTTTGTTTGCATCTTTTTCCTTTATTCTTTTTTACTTCTAATTATTTTCACCACTCACCACCCCGCCGCTTTGCAAGTGCGCGGACAGGCTTTCACTATTTTCACTATTACTCCCATTCCATCTTTTAAAAAGATTATGTTTAATGCCTGCCAAATCCAGCCATTTACCGATTAAAAAATTTTCCATCTCTTCCAATGTTTTTGGATTGTGATAATATCCTATTACCGGGGGTGCTATAAAAATATTGGATAATTTTGCAAGATTTGTCATATGTTCCAAGTGAATAGTGCTAAAAGGCATTTCCCTTGGAGCTAAAATTAATTTTCTTTTTTCTTTTATTGCAACAAGGGCACTTCTTGTAATTAAATTATCCGCAATGCCGGCTGAAATTTTGGCAAGTGTGTTCATACTGCAAGGAACTATAAATGTTGTATCTATCTGAAAACTTCCGCTTGCCGGAGGGGCTGAGAGGTCAGTGTTAAAAAAAATATTTTCTTCATTTTCCAAAACCGTTTTTGCACTTTCACTTAATATTAAATATTTTTCATAAGTTTTTGGTATTAATTCAAACAGTTTAATTCCAAGACTTGCCCCGCTTGCCCCGCTGATGGCGACTAAAATTTTCATTGAATCTCCACTTCATATGATTTATTTAAAACACCTTCATAAATTTTATGATTTATTTCGACTTTTATTTTTTCACCAATGTTTGCATCGTTTAGCGCTGTGCCTTTGGAATATATTTCCACACCTATGCCTTTAAAAACCACATTTACATTGTCTCCTTGTAAAACAGCGGGCTTTATTCTTGTGTTTTCTTTGGTAATCACCGCATTTTTGGAAATAACTTTTGAAGCTATCAAATTTTTGTGTATTTTAAGCAGAGGAGGGGAATAAAAATGTCTGAAATCTATTTTTTCTTTTTTGACATAAGGTAAAACAGATTCGTTTTTTTTAATTACTTTTATGGTTTTATAAACTGTTAATTTTGCTTTTATCCGGTAAAAATAATATTTATTCTCTATAATTAAATTTCCGCTTGGAAATTTCGGGTTAATAAGTTTGAAAGAAATTTTTTTATATTTTTTGGGAAACGGTTTTTGAGTATAAATAGAAACAATTTCAATATTTGGATAATAGTGTTTATAAAACTTAACAAGTTCTTTTTTTACAGAAGCAAATAAAAAAATGGGTAAAAATAAAAAAAATAATTTAATTTTTAATTTTCCATTTTCCATTTTTCATTTTCCATTAAATTAAGGCTTCTTTTAACACTTCATCTATTGTTTTAACCGGAATAATTTCAAGACCGTTTAAAACTTCTTGTGGAATATCGTCCAAGTCTCTTTCATAATTTTTTTGCGGAATTAAAACTTTTTTAATTTTTGCTTTATATGCAGCTATTAATTTTTCTTTGAGACCTCCTATCGGCAAAACTTCCCCGCTTAATGTTATTTCCCCTGTCATTGCAATGTCTGAGTGAACTTTCCTGTTACTGAAAATGCTTGCAATTGCCGTGGTCATTGTGATTCCAGCACTAGGCCCGTCTTTTGGAATGGCACCTTCTGGGACGTGAATGTGAATGTTGTATTTGTAATAAATGGGTTCTCTGCTTTTTTGTGTTTCAATTTTTTTAGTATCAATTAAAACTTTTACAAGAGTATATGCAATTTGTGCGGATTCTTTCATAACGTCTCCGAGCTGCCCTGTAAGGCTTATTTGTCCTTTGCCTTTATATTTGACGGCTTCTATTCTCAACACATCCCCTCCTACTGGGGTCCATGCAAGTCCGTTTACAACCCCGATTCTATCTTTTTTGCAGACTTCTTCTATTCCGAAATAACCTTTATCAAGAAAATCTTTTAAATTTTTGATATTTACTCTTGCTTTTTTATCTTCTAAAACAAGTAAAGCGGCTTTTCTCATTATTTTAGCAATTATTCTTCTAAGGTTCCTTACACCCGCTTCTTTTGTATATTTGTCTATTATTTCTTTTAACGCTGCGTCTGAAATAGAAATTTCGCTTTTTTTAAGAGAATGTTTTTTCATCTCCTGAGGGATAAGATATCTTTTGGCAATTTGAAATTTTTCCTGCGGAGTATAACTTCCAACAAAAATCATCTCCATTCTGTCTTTTAAAGGAGCCGGTATGGTGTTTGGGTCGTTTGCCGTGGCTATAAATAAAATTTTGCTTAAATCAAGTTCAAAATTTAAATATAAATCTCTAAAATGTGCATTCTGTTCTGGGTCTAATACTTCCAAAAGCACTGCTGTTGGGTCACCTTTGAATCTTGAAATTTTATCTATTTCATCAAGTACCATTACAGGGTTTAACTGTTTTGCGTTAATAAGCCCTTGTGCAATACGCCCGGGCATTGCGCCGATGTATGTTCTTCTGTGGCCTCTTAGTTCATTTACGTCTTCAAGTCCTCCAAGAGCGATTCTTACGATTTTTCTCTCAAGAGAGCCGGCAATAGAATTGGCAAGAGAAGTTTTACCAACACCCGGAGGGCCCACAAAACATATTATTGCCCCGGAAAATTCCTCACCCCTTTTTTTGGCCAGCTCTTTTGCACCGAAGTATTCTATAATTCTTTCTTTCGGCTTTTTTAACCCGTAATGGTCTTTATTGAGCCTGTTTTTAAGTTCATCTATTGAAAATTCTTCTTTTGTATATTTTCCAAAAGGTATTTCAAGCGCCCATTCAATATAATTTTGTGTTGTTGTGGCTTCGGCGCTGTCGGGATGCATACGGGAGAGTCTGTTTAGCTGTTTTTTAATTTCTTTATATGCATCTTCTCGCATATATTTTTTGAGACTCTCAAGTTTTTCATAATATTCTTTTATTTCTTCTTCTATTTCATTTTTTATTCCGAGTTCTTTTTGAATTAATTTTAACTGTTGTCTTAATAAATGCTCCCTGTTTACTTCCTGAACCTGTTCCATTACTTTTTTGGAGAGTTCGTTTTTAATTTTTATTGATTCTATTTCTTCCAAAATAAAATGAATAAGTTTTATAATTCTTTCTTTTGTATCAATTTCTTTGAATAATTCATAGCCTTTTTCCACCGGAAGTTTAAGAGAGCTTGCTATGATATCCACAACTCTGTTGGCATCTTTATTGTTTTCAATTATTTTTATAAAATCTTTTGGGAAAAAAGGATTTATTTCGCTTAGGGTTATTATATGCTCTTTTAATGTTTCAAGAAGCGCTTTTATCTCTTTTTCATCTTCAGCTATCGGTTTAACTTTGTCTATTAGAGCCATTGTCGGATTTTTGTCTTCTATTTCAATAATTTTACCTCTGCTGAGTCCCTGAAAAAGAATTTTTATTTTTCCCTCAGGCAGGGTAACTTTTCTGATAATTGTACCTATTGTACCGTATGTGCCTATATTGTCGTTAATTGATACAAAAATCAGGGAATGGTCGTTTATCGCTTTTTGTATGGCTAAAACATCCTCTTTCTTTTCAAGAAAAATAGGAATTATCATAAACGGATATATTAATTCCTTTTCTGTCAAAACGGGTAAAACGCTTGGAAGTTTTTCGTAATTTTCTAATGTCATAATCCACCTTTACCAATAAAATATTTTTTTATACCATGGAACAGAAGGTTCTTTTGAATTTTTTGGAATATCTGTTTTAAATTTGTCTGCAGCTTTAGGTTTATTTAATTTTTTATACAGGTTATATATTCTAACATCTAAATAATTTTTTGTCAATTCAGCTTTGGCTAAAATTGTGTTTACTTCATATTTAAATTCGGAATTTGGGTAATTTTTTAAATAATTTTTACATTCGGTAATCAGATTTAAGAGTTCTTTTTGATTTGTAAAAGGATTATTATATTTGAGGAAATCGAATTTTATTTTTTGATATTCAATCCATGGAATTTCAGCCAAAGAGGCATATCTTTTTTCATATTCGTCAAGATAAAATTTTCCAACTTCAAATTCTCCGGTGTTTGCATGGGCAAAAGCCAAAATAAGTATATCTGTTTTTATATATGGAGATGCCGGATGCTCTGCTTCCAGAGAGAGAAAATCATCATCAGCCTGGTCAAGATTGTTTGCTTTTACATCTTTTGATATTTTATTGTGCCACGTAAGAGCCGTTAAGTTTTCATAATGTACAACATTTTTGTTAGAACAGCCCAAAAACACAAAAGGGATAATAAAAAGGATTTTTTTAAACATTTAATTTCCTTAATTCTTCTTCAATTTTTTCTAATTTTTCTTTAAGTTCATTTAATTCGTTTTTATTTTTTTCAATTACTTCTTTCGGCGCTTTTTCAATGAAATTTTTATTTGAGAGTTTCTTTTCAAGCTTTGTTATTTCTTTATTTAATTTTTCTTTTTGTTTGTTGAGTCTGTTTACAATAGGCGTTATGTCGATTTCTTCTTTGCTTACCATTGTTTCAAGGTTGTCGCTTATATCCCTTATGGCATTTTCAATCGGTTTATCAACGAATTCAACTTCGTCTATTTTTGCAAGTTTTTTAATGTATTTTTTTGCCATTTCGGGTAAATTTGCCAAGACATAAGCTTTTTTGAAATTACTTCCGGTTAAAGCTTTTATTCTTCTGAGGCTTACAATCGCTTCAATAATCATATCAAAATCCGCCGGTTTTTCTGTTTTTAGTGGTTTTGGATATGTTTTTAGCATAATTGTGTTTTCTTTTATATTAGTGCCGCTTAATTCCTGGTATAAAAATTCAGTAATAAAAGGCATAAAAGGATGAAGCAGTTTCATTGATTCTTTGAATATTGAGCCAAGTTCGGCAATCGAATCTTTAGAAACTTTGCCAAGCTCAATTCCCCAGTCGCAAAAATCCTGCCATAAATATCTGTAAAGAGTCATTGCCGCATCGTTAAATCTGTATTCATCAAGTTCAGCTCTTACGTTTTTAATGGCTCTATTTAATTTATAAAGCATCCATTTACCGAGGTCTGTTTTAATCTCCTGATTTTTTAAATCATTAAATTTTTCCTTATGCATTTTTAAAAATCTTGCGGCGTTATATAATTTATTGGTAAAGTTTCTTGATTCAAGCATTTTTGCTTCTGAGAGTTTTATATCTCTTCCCTGAACGGCAAGTATTGCAAGGGTGAATCTCATAATGTCGGCCGAATATTTATCTATCATTTCAAGCGGGTCTATTACGTTTCCTTTTGATTTGCTCATTTTCTGGCCGTGTTCGTCTCTTACCAGGGCATGTAAATAAACATCCCTAAAAGGCACTTCTTTTAAGAAATGAACACCCATCATCATCATTCTTGCAACCCAGAAAAATAAAATATCAAAGCCTGTTATTAAAAGATTGTTTGGATAAAATCTTTTTAAATCAACTTCTTTCCATTTGGTCCCTTTCCCCCATTCACCGTTTTCCCATCCAAGCGTAGAAAAAGGCCAAAGGGCGGAGCTAAACCATGTATCAAGAACATCAGGGTCCTGATGGAAATTTTTTGAGCGGCATTTAGGGCACTCTTTCGGCTCTTCCACGCTTGCCCATTCATGTCCGCATTCATCACAGTAATAAACGGGAATTTGATGCCCCCACCATAGTTGGCGTGAAATACACCAGTCCCTAAGCTCTCTCATCCATGCATCGTAATTGTTTTTCCATTGTGCTGGATGAAATTTTACTTCGCCTTTGTTGGCGGCTTCGATAGCCTCTTTTGCCACTTCTTTTTTCAAAAACCACTGGGTTGAAACATAGGGTTCTATTACGCTTTTGCATCTGTAACAGTGGCCTACCTGATGAATATGTTTTTCTTTTTTTTCAATAAATCCTTTGCTTTCAAGTTTTTCAACTACTTTACTTCTTGCTTCCAGTCTGTCAAGTCCGGCAAATTCTCCGGCGTTTTCGTTTAAAATACCTTTTTCATCAAATACTTTTATTATAGGAAGATTGTGTCTAAGCCCCACTTCATAGTCGTTTGGGTCATGAGCAGGTGTTACTTTTACCGCACCGGTTCCAAATTCCATGTCAACATAGCTATCCGCAATAATCGGAATTTCCCTGTTTATCAGAGGAAGTCTTACTTTTTTACCTATTAAATGTTTATATCTTTCATCTTCCGGATTTACCATAACAGCAGTATCCCCAAAGTATGTTTCAGGTCTTGTGGTGGCAACTACTATATATTCATCGCTATTTACGATTGGATATTTAATATAAACAAGCTCGCCTTCGTGTGTTTCATATTCCACTTCAATATCACTTAGTGCCCCGTCTTTTGGACACCAGTTTACCATATAATTGCCTTTTACAATGAGCCCCTCATCATAAAGTTTTTTAAAAGCAACCCTTACAGCTCTTTGTAGACCTTCATCCATTGTAAATCTTTCCCTGGACCAGGCAGGGCTTGCCCCCAGGCGTCTAAGCTGGGTTGTAATAGTGCCGCCGCTAAACTCTTTCCATTTCCATACTCTTTTTAAAAATTCGGCCCTTCCTATTTCTTCTTTTGTTTTACCTTCCGCCAAAATCTGTTTTTCCACAACATTTTGGGTGGCAATTCCGGCATGGTCTGTTCCCGGTTGCCAAAGTGTGGCATATCCGTCCATTCTTTTATATCTTACAATGATATCCTGAAGGGTAAAGGTTAATGCATGGCCTATATGAAGACTTCCGGTGACATTGGGAGGGGGCATCATAATGCAAAAATTTTTTTCTTTTTTATAATCTACTTCAAAAAAACCTTCCGTCTCCCATGTTTCATATGTGTTTTTTTCATATTCATGAGGGTTGTATTCTCTCAATGCTGTTCCTTTTTTGCGAAATTATAACACAAATTTATCAATGGATAATGGAAAATGAGCGAAAATGAGCAAAGCGAATTAACTAACCTGGCTGCTTGAAAAACGGCCATGGTGGATAATGGAAAAAAGTTTTTCATTTTTAAAAATTTAGGTATAATTATTGCTGTAAATGCAAAAAAAGGATATTGATGGAATATAAAGTTGCTTTGCCTGTTCTTGGATTTGAAAATATAGATAAATTTGAATTGGAAGAGATTGAACCCAATTTTTTTAAACTTCAAAACGGAAATATCTCTTTTACATTAATCAATCCCGCTGTTTTAAGAGAGGATTATTTTTTTGAAATAGACGAAGATGCCCAAAAAAAGCTCAAATTAAATGAAAACAGTAATTATTTTGTTTTAAACATTATGATAATAAATAAACCGTTTGTAGATTCGACAATTAATTTCGCCGCTCCTGTTATTTTTAACAATGATGAGAAAATTATGGGACAGGTGATTTTAGATAAATATCCTTATTCTCTGAGCGATCCTCTTAGAAATTACATAAAGGAAAAGAAGTGATTTATATACTCGGCTATGGGGCAATGGCCAGGGCTATTGCAACGGGAATGAGAGGAAAAGAAAAATTTGCAGTTGTGGGCAGAAATGAAGATAAATTAAAAAATTTTTCAAAAGAATTTGAATGTGAATATTTTTTATTAGACGGTTTTGATATAACTGATAGAGAAATAATTTTAGCCGTTAAGCCTTATGCGCTTGCTGAGGTTTCTATGAGAATAAAAGGTGAAGCAAAAACTCTTTATTCTATTTTAGCCGGTAAAAGTTTAACAGAACTTCAAAAATATATTAAAGCAAAAGCGTATATAAGAGCAATGCCAAATATAGCAGCAGCCTACGGGTCATCCACTACTGCTGTAACTGGGAATATTGATGTAAAAAAAAGAGCGGAGGAATTGTTTTCTTATATAGGGGATGTCGTTTGGCTTGAAAATGATGATGAAATAGATAAAGCAACAGCTATTATCGGAAGCGGTCCTGCATTTTTGGCTATAATAGCGGAAGCGATAAGTGACGGTGGCGTTTATATAGGTTTTAAAAGAGATGTCGCAAACAAGCTTGTTAAAGGACTTTTTAAAAGTTTCAGCACAATTAATTTGCCTTTTAGCGAAACAAAAGACAAAGTAATGTCTCCAAAAGGTACAACGGCAGAAGGTGTCTTGGAAATAGAAGATAATAAAATAAGAAGTACTATGATAAAGGTAGTAAAAAAAACTTATGAAAAATCAAAAAAATTATAAAGCGTTTTCATTATTTGAAATTGTAATTTCCATTGTGGTTTTAGGAATTATAGCGGCTACTTTTCCTTTAATCCTTGAAAGTGTTTTCAAAACTGCAAAAACGGTTACAAAAGAAGAAACGGTTTTAAATGAAATGAGTCTACTTACAATGATTTTGCCTTATTATTTTGATGAAAACAATACTTTAGGGGATAATTTTTATAAAGATTTGAATGCAAGCAATGGGGAAAGTGAGCTTTTAATAAATTTTAATTCTATATATACGGGCCCTGCAAGAAGAGGTAAAGCTGAATTTAATAATAATATATTCAGAAGTGGAAGCAGTTTGGGTGTCTCCGATATTGGTACAGATTCAGGGGAAAATAACATTTCCGCCTATGATGATATAGATGATTTTAATAATTTTTCGGAAATGATAAACGGTGTGAATTTAACAGTGCGTATTTATTATATCGAAGATAATGCCAGTTATAATGACCAAAATTTGTCTTTTTCATATAACTATAATAATATTGCAAATAAAACGAATATAAAACTTATAAAAATAACAAGTGACAATAATGTGACAATTTATTATCCAACATGCAACATAGGGGCGAGTAAATTTTTATCTTTAGAGGAAATAAGCAGATGAAAAAAGCATTTACATTAATAGAACTTACCATTGTAATAGTGATTTTGGGAATACTCGGAACAATCAGCGTTGAAATTCTTCAAAAACTTGCAAATAATTATGTTATGCAAAAAGAGATGAACAGGCTTGCTTATAAAACAGATTTAACCCTTAATATTATTGCATCCAAATTAAAAACAAGAATAAAAAACAGTGTAATTGCGAGTCATTGTAATGACAGTGGAATTCCAGACGGAGATTTTATCGCCGTTTCGCAGTTAACCCCGCAAAACAGCTGGAAATATCGGGTATTGGAATGGCTTAATTATTCTGTTTATTCAAAAAGAGGGATGTGGAACGGTACTAAAATCCAGCCCGGCTGGAGCGGTTTTGTGGATTTAAAAGATACAAATTCCTCAAACGGAGGCGATGAATACAATATATCCACTCCCGACAGTAATTTTTCAATTGTTCAGCAAATAGACGGTAACTGGTTTCATACATGGGGAATTAACGGATATAATAATATTTTTAACAATAAACGGGATGTTTTAGTTTTCAGCGGCAGTGACGGAAGAGGGGATCTCAGTGATATAAACAATTCTTACGGCTGGTATGAACATAACGCGACAAGAGTTTTTGCCATAGGCAAATTAAGTGACACTGAATTAAATTTAAGTGCTGTTGATGAATCCAATTCAACAACGGTTTATGAAGGATATTATATAATTAATTCAGCGGAAGCGGTTGTTCCGGTAAAAAGCGGCAATGAATATAATCTTACACTCAGATTTAATTATTTTCCATGGCTTGATCAAAATTATACAGATGGGAATGTCTCAATTTTGGCCACTCATGTTACCAAATTTAAGTTTAAAGAAGAAAACGGCCTTTTGAGAATTTATGTATGTATTACATCTGCAAATAAAAATCTACGTGATTATAATTTAACAATATGTAAAGAAAAGGTTGTATTTTGAAAAAATCATTTTCCCTGCTAATTACCCTTGTTTTTGTAATAGTTGTTGCTATTATAGGTGTTATGAGTCTGGAATTTGCCGCTGCGACAAACAAACATACAGCCGAAGTCTCAATGGACAGCAGGGCGGAGCTTATGAGCAGGGCCGCAACAGAATATGCAATTATGGCAATGCAGGGGCATGATTATAACAATAACTGTTTAAAACATATCAGTTTAAGTGATACTTTTTTTGATGTAAATATAACATATCATTATTTTTTAACGGATTGTAATACAAGCAGTTGCAGTGGGTATTGTTCAAATATAAACACGGCCGATACGAATGGAAGTGCATTAATTTATGTAACAGTAACTTCAAAAAATCCTTCTTTTTACATAAGAAAAGTCAGATTTACACTTCAAAATCCATAAATTTGCTATAATTCCTAATCAATTTTAAATAAAAGGAGAATTATGAACGTAACAGTTGTTGGCAGAAATGTTGAATTAACAGAGGCTATGAAAGACCATATCAAAAAAGTAATAAATGAAATAGAAAAATACAATTTGGGGATTCTTCATTCGGTTGTAACAATAGAAAAAGACAAAAGAGATTTTTTTAATGCAGAAATAATAATGAATATACCTGAAAAAGGCACAGCGGTTGTCCATTTTAAAGATAAAGACATGTATGCCGCACTTGACAAGGCAAAAGACAAACTTGAAAAATTATTAAGAAGATATCATGATAAAATTAAAGATTATCGTAAAAAAGACAGATTGGAAGAAATAATAGTTGAAGAAAGTCAGGATGAAATTGTCGAGGTTCCTCTTGATGTGGAAAAACCTTTAAGTATAGATGAAGCTATTGAAGAATATAAAAAATCAGGCCTTTATTTTATGGTGTTTAGAGATAAAAACGGAGAAAAAAGAGTGATATACAGAAGAAAAGACGGAAAGCTTGGATTATATTAATTTGTTTGGTAAAATTTCAGCTTAAAAAAGGAGTATAAATGAAAAGAACATATCAGCCAAGTAAAATAAAAAGAAAAAGAACCCACGGTTTCAGAGCGAGACTTAAAACTAAAAACGGAAGAAAAGTACTTGCAAGAAGAAGAAGCAAAGGCAGAAAAAGATTAGCGGTTTAAGTTCTAAGGAAATAGAATATATTATAAAAAAAGGGAGAAAATTTTATTCTAAATATTTTGTTATATATTTTCTCCCGTCTGAAAGTTTGAGAGTGTCCCCGATTGTGTCTAAAAAAATTTCGAAAAAAGCGGTGGTTAGAAATAAAATAAAAAGAAGAATCAGGGTGTTGGCAAAAGATGAAAAAGGACTCTTTGCAATTATTGCAAAAGAAGATGTTTCACAAATAAATTTTAAAGAGCTTATATATGATTTTAAAAAAGCTATTAATAAAATCAATTGATTTGTATCAGTTGTTTATAAGTCCGATGCTTGGTAATAACTGCAGATATTATCCCAGTTGCTCAGAATATAGTAAGATTCAGTTTGAATTGAATAATCCCCTTAAAGCTTTTATTGTTTCTATTAAAAGAATTTTAACCTGTAATCAGCTTTTTAAAGGCGGAATCGATTATCCTGTAATTGAATTGAATCTAAAAAACATTAAATATAAAAAACTTCCTGTAAAATACTGGTTAATTCCTCTAAAAAAAAATAAATATTATGTGATAAAGGCAGAAGTATGAATAAACCCAATATGAAAAATATTATAATTGCAACATTGATTTCATTTATTTTTTTTGCTGTTTATGAATATTTTGTTATTGAACCGCAGGTTCAAAAACAGAGTGCACAACAGAACAAAAGTGTTAATATACACACAGTTACAAAAACAAAAATAAATAAAGTCAGTGAAAAAAACATAAAAATAATAGCAAAAATAATTGCTAAAAATTATGAAATCAAAATCGATTCACTCGGAAGAATCGCCTCTTTCAAATTGGAACAAAAAAAATTTTCAAAAAACGGTAAAAAGCTGGAACTTGTTTCAAATGTAAAACCTCTTGAGATAAGGTTTGATGATGCCAAAATAAATGAAGCTGCTTTTAAAACAGATTACATATCTGATAAAAAGTTAATTAAACTTAAAGACAAAGCAACAATAACTTTAACTCAAAAACTGCCGACTCTAACGGTAAAAAAAATAATTACGTTTTATAAAGACGGCCATTATGATTTAAAGATTGAGTTATCAAAAAATGTTGATTATTTTATCACCCCGGGAAGCAGGCCTTCAGCCGCAGTCGATAAACTGACGGTTCACGGTGCGTTAATCAAAAAAAGCGATGGTACGCTTGATATAATCAAAGACGGAGATGCTGAAAATAAAACATATGATAATGCAATTGTCATAGCGGGGTTTGACAGATATTACACAACTCTTTTCTTTTCAAAAAAACCTCTGAAAGCAATTGTTTATCCGAATAAAGAAAATAATCCCCTGATTTTTATAAACACGGATAAAAATATTGAATTAACCGGATATATTGGCCCAAAATATGTGGACACACTTACCGGAATTAATAAAGAACTTATTGATGTTGTTCAATACGGAGTGGGAACATTTTTTGCGAGAAATCTGTTTATATTGCTTGACTGGCTGCATAAAATAGTGATAAACTGGGGTATTGCCATTATTTTCCTTGTTATTATTGTGAGAATTGTTTTATTTCCTCTTACTTTTAAGGGAATGATAAGTATGTATAAACTTAAAGAACTTGCCCCTAAAATGAAAGAATTGCAACAAAAATATAAAAAAGACCCTCAAAAACTTCAACAACATATGATGAAACTTTATAAAGAGCATGGGGCAAACCCTTTAGGAGGGTGTTTGCCTTTAGTACTTCAAATACCTATTTTTTACGGTATTTACAAACTTCTTTTATATTCCATTGAATTAAAAGGGGCGTCATTTTTATGGATACATGATTTAAGTTCAATGGACCCTTATTTTATTTTGCCTGTTTTAATGGGGGTTAGTATGTATCTGCATCAAAGGCTGACACCTACCAATTTCCAGGATCCTATGCAGGAGAAAATATTTAAATTTCTGCCTCTTGTGTTTACTTTTATGATGGCAACATTTCCGGCAGGTTTGGTTCTTTATTGGACAACGAACAATATTCTTTCAATTTTGCAACAATATATAATAAATAAATTAATGGAGAAAAAAAGTGCGCATAGAAGCTAAAACTCTTGAAGAAGCCTATTTAAAGGCGAGTGAAACATTTAACTGCTCTGTTACCGAGCTTAATATAAAAATACTTCAGTATCCTTCGAAAGGTTTTTTGGGTTTTTTTTCCAAAACCGCTGTAATTGAGGTGGAAGAACCTGAAAAAAATATAGAGGAGGTTATTGGAGAGATAAAAAAAAGTTTAATAAATTTATTTAATAATTCCTGTTTTAATATTGACACAATAGATGTTTATAAAATAAACGATGAAACAGTGGGAATAAAAATAGACGGTCCCGACGCTGCTTTGCTGATAGGTAAAGAAGGATATAGATATAACGCCTTAAATTATATGCTCTATAGCTGGATTAATCAAAAATACGGATTTAAAGTAAGACTTGAAATTGCAGAGTTTTTAAAAACACAAACCGAAATGCTTAAAAACTATTTAGCTCCTTTTATTGAAAAAGTAAAAATCAGAGGATACGGAAAAACCAAACCGTTTGACGGAATTTTGGCTTTTTTGGCGCTTGAAATATTAAGAAAAGAATTTCCTGAAAAATATGTCGCCCTCAAAGAAAGAAACAGGGAAAAATATATTGTAATAGGCGAAAGACATGAACACTATAGCGGCAATAGCAACTCCTAACGGGGTAGGCGCTATTTCGATACTCAGAATATCAGGAGAGGGGGCTTTAAGTATTGCTAAAAAACTGATAAAAAAAGAATTAACCCCCAGAATCGCCACCTTGGCAAAAGTATACGATTTAAAAAACAATCTCATAGATATAGCCCTTGTAATTTATTTTAAAGCCCCACATTCATTTACAGGGGAAGATGTAATTGAATTTCAATGCCACGGGGGATATGTGGTAAGCAGACTTATATTGGAAGAAGTTTTAAAAGCAGGTGCCAGATTGGCAAATCCGGGAGAATTTAGCAAAAGGGCTTTTTTAAACGGGAAAATTGATGCAACCCAGGCTGAAGCTATAGCCAAATTAATTGAAACAAGAAGTGTTGAGGGGGCGAGGGTTCTTTCACGTCAGTTAGAAGGCGAACTTAAAGAATTTGTGGAGGATATCAGAAACAGGCTTGTGGAAATTATGGCTTATTCTGAGGTGTTTATAGATTATGCCGAAGAGGATTTGCCTGAAAGTCTTGGAGGAGAGATTAGAAAAAAACTAAATGAAATAAAAAATGTTCTGGAAAAAACACTTGAAGCGAGCCAGAGACGCCAAGGTGTCATTAACGGATATAAAGTGTCAATTGTCGGTAAACCAAATGTAGGTAAAAGCTCTATTTTAAATGCTCTTTTAAATAAAAACAGGGCGATAGTAAGCTCCCTCGCAGGGACTACGCGCGATACAATTGAAGAAGATATACAAATAGGTTCACATTTAATTAAAATCATAGACACTGCCGGAATAAGGGTTGCCAAAGACGAAATAGAAAAAATAGGTGTTGAGAGGAGTAAAAAAGCAATTAACGAAAGCGATATTATTTTGGGTGTTTTTGAAGCCAATAATTTCAATAAAGAAGATGAAAAAATATTTGATTTAATTAAAAATTCAAAAAAAGAGGCTATTATAGTGATAAACAAAGTTGATCTGGGTATAAATATAGATTTAAACAGGTTTAAAAACTTTGAAATTGTAAAAATTTCAGCAAAAAAAGATATAAATGAATTAATTGAAGCCATAAAAAAACTTTTGGACAATAAAGAGGGTGAAAATGAGCATATACTCACATCTTTAAGGCAAATTGAAATGATAAAAAAATCACTCAAAGCAATAAATGAAGCGGAAGAATTTTTAGATACCGGCGAACTTGAGCTTTTCAGTTATAATATCCAGGATGCCATAAAAGCTGTAAGTGAAATAACAAGACCTTTTGAATATGACGAAATGCTTGATAAAATGTTTGGAAGTTTTTGTGTCGGAAAATAAATCAAAGGAGAAAAAATGACAATAATTGAACTTAAAAAAATGATGATTAAAGCAAAAAAAGAAGATAAAACAAAAGCCAATGCATTAATGATGCTTGTAGACACTGCCCAAAAACTTGCAAAATCAAAAAATGAAGAGATAAGTGAAAAACATATAATTGAAGCTGCCAGGAAACTTGCCAAAATGGCAAAAGAAAGTATCGATGCAGGAATGGAAGAAGCCAAAAAAGAACTTTCAATATACGAGGAATTTTTGCCTAAAATGTTAAGTGAAGAAGAGAGCAAAAAAATTATAGAAGAAATTATTAATGAAATAGGCGGAAAAAATATAGGCGAAATTATGAAAAGATTAAAACAAAGAGGGGATATAGATTTAGGCTTAGCCAATAAAATCATCAAATCTATTTAATAGGTATAGGTTTATTTATATCCTCTTCCAATTTTTCATGCTGACGTTTTAATTTTGAAAAATATTCTGAAACAGGTGTAAAGTAAGAGCTGAGTTTGTTTATGGCGCTTTGTGCTCCGTAAACCAAAACTTCATCGTTTTCTTTTAAACATTCTATTTCGCTTGGATGATACCACTCACCGTTTCTGAATATATATAAAACCCTTAAATCTTTAAATTTTTTAATATATCCTTCTTTTTTTAGTTCTGCATTTTTGTTTATTTTTCCAAAAAACAGATATTTGTTGTTTGGGAGTTTTATAGGAGCTCCGCTTTCAAGCAGTTCAACAATTTCTTCTTTTTCAATTTCAGAAGGATTTAGCTGTAATAAGTCCTGATAGCAAAACAGTATATTTTTTAATGTTTTTATTTGATAAAAAATAGAATAATTTTTATTTAATAACTGTGCTTCATACAAGCTTATGTATTTTACATTAAATACAGAACATATTAATTTATGTGTAATAGAAGAAAAAAATACTGCTAAAATAGTAGCAGGCAACAGTGAATATCCACCAGCCATTTCAACCACTATTACTATTGCGGCAAGTGGTGTTCTTGCCGCCGCTCCAAAAACAGCCGCCATTGCAATAACACTGAAAATTGCACTTGTATTGTGAAAAATTATGGCCAGGAATGTTCCAAGTGTAGCACCTATAAATAATGTAGGTGCAAATACACCACCGGAACCGCCGGAACCGATAGTTAAGGAAAAAGCCAATATTTTACCAGCAAATAATATTATTAAAATTTTTTCAGTAAAATTTCCGTTTATCGCCTGTTGAATCCATCCATATCCACCCCCTAAAACCTGGGGTATGTAAATTCCTATTACTCCTACAAATAATGCTCCGAGCGCAGGTTTAAAATGAGGTTTTATAGGTAAGTTTCTAAAAAAATCTCTTGTATAATAAAATATATTCGGCAGTATTACCGATACTATTCCGCTTATAATTCCAAGAAGAATAATTTCTATATAGGTTTTAATATCCGTTATCTGCAAATTGGAAGGCATTGTGAAAATAGGCTGCCATCCGAAAATATAACCGGAAAATATATAAGCTATTAAAGGCCCGAAAAAAACAAACAACAGTTCTCTTGTTTCATATTCCAGTTCGCTGTAAAGAACTTCTATTGAAAATATTGCCGTTCCCATAGGAGCTTTAAATACTGCAGAAAGTCCCGCAGCCATTCCAATAATCGCAAAAAGTCTTCTTTTTTCAATAGAAGCATGTCTAATATTGGCATAAATGGAACCTATACCCGCGCTAAAAAGTGCTGTAGGACCTTCTCTTCCGGCTGCTCCACCTGTTCCTATGGTTATAGCTGAGGCGATAATTTTAATAGGTGTTACAATAGGCCGCAAATATCCACCAGCCCTATGGTAAGCTCTGATAACAGTGTCTGTTCCATGTCCTTCTGCTTCGGGTGCAAATGTGTAGACTAAAAATCCTGAAATCAATCCCCCTGTTACAATTACAATAATCAAATTTACAGGACTAAAAGGATGATTAATATGCGAGCTGATTATATTTATGGTGTCTGCGGGAATATAACCGGCAATATAACCCAGTGTAAATTTGCTTATTAAATCCAGTAAAAAAATAAATATACTTGCGCAAATTGTCCCTATAAGCCCTATAACAAAGGTGTCTAAAAGTAAAATTAAATATTTTTTAATTTGATTTTGAGTATTCATAATGTTATTTTAGCATATTCAATATAAGAATGTTACTTATATGAGAAATTTCCAGTAACGATTTGCTGTGTTCTTTGCATAGTTCATCAGTTTCATTTATCATATGCTTGTATTCTTCTTTTTTTATTTCTAAAAAACTATTTATTGATTTATTAATTTTGTTTTCATTAAAGCCGGTTTTTAAAATTTCTTCGTTAAATGTTATTACAAAATATTCTATCATTGATTCTATTTCTTCTTTTAAATTTTTTTCTATTCTGCTTTTTGGCTTTATGTGCTTTATGCTGTGTAATAATTTGTTTATTTGGAATTTTTTTATTGTAATTTCAAAAAGTTTCAAAATATTTTCCAGTTTAAAAGAATATTTATGGTTAAAATAAATAATTGCCGGAAGAAATTTAAACAGTTCTTTCCATTCAAGAAAAATACCTATATTTTTTTTATTTTTAAAATTTTTATACTTTTTTGAAAAAATATTTTTAAGTTTTTCTTTGTATGTGATAAGCATCAAAGGCTTGATATTTTCGTTTTCTAATTCTTTAATAAGCCATCTGGAGGCAAATTTTATCGTTTCCTCCAACTCTATAAGCATATCGTATATTTTTTGATATTCGATTTGAAAATTAAGGGAATATATTTCTTCCCTTATGCTGTTTGCATTAATTAAATCGTTTAATATTATATAGGCTGTAATTTTATAAGGAAATTCTTTTTCTTTGAAATTATTTATAAAAGAAATGCCGTAATTGTTTATTATTTCATTAGTTATTTGTGTTGCTATGATTTGATTTTTTAGCAAATGTGAATTTACATATTCGCTGTAAGAGCTGTAAACAGAAGACGGAAAATAGTGTTTTAAAAATGTAGAAGCATATTTGCATTTATAAAAATTTTTTAAAATATAATTTTTTAAGAAAATTTTTGAATATAATAACAATATAGCCAAAACCGGCTTAATTACCCTGTTTTTATAAAAAATTATTTCTATTTCAGAGTTTTTGGGGATAGAAAAATTTTCTCGTTTAAATATTTCGATATGCTTTTCCAATGTTTCTATTATATTTATTAATTTTTCTTTATATATTTTTATTTCATCAAGACTGATTCTTAAAGGCTGTAAATAATTGTTTTTTAAGACTTTGTTTACAACTTCTTCTGTAAGATTTATTAATATTTCATTTTTTTCTTTTTTGGAAATTATATTTTTTTCCACCAAATCGTTTAATAAAATTTTCAGATTTACTTCATAATCACTTATATTTACCCCTGCAGAATTGTCAATACTGTCAAGATGTATTTTGCCCCCGTTTAAAGCGTATTCATATCTGGCTTTTAAAGTCATAGCCAAATTTGCACCTTCACAAATAACTTTTGCCTTTATTTCATCAGCATTAATTCTTATATTTTCATTTTGTTTGTCACTGATATAGATATTGTTTTCTTCGCTTGATTTTATGTAAGTTCCTATTCCTCCGAAATAGAGCATATCGACGTTTGCTTTTAAAAGATATTTTATTAATTCTTCACTTGATAAATAATTTTCGTTTATAGAAAACACCTTTTTCATTTCCGGGGAAATTTTAATTTTTTTTAAACCTTTTTTAAAAACACCCCCGCCTTTTGAAATTAAATTTTTATTATATTCATCCCAGTTTTTTCCCTCTAAAAAAAGTCTTTTTCTTTCGTTATATGAAATTTTTGAATCAGGGGTCGGGTCGATAAAAATTTCATTATGAGAAATAGCCGCAAGAAGTAGGAAGTTTTTATTAAGAAGCATTCCGTTGCCGAATACGTCACCTCTCATACTGCCTATTCCCACTACACTTATTTCATCTTTTAAAACATTTTTGCCCAATTCCAAAAAATGTCTTCCGGCTGAGGTAAGTGCACCTTTTGCTGTAATGCCAAGTTTTTTATGTGAATATCCGTTTTTGCCTCCGCTTGCAAAGGCATCTTTTAAATTAAAATTTCTTTTTAGCGATATTTCATTTGCAATATCACTCATATTGGCCGTACCTCTGTCAGCCGCCACTACGAAATAATTGTCCGTTTCATCATATTTAATTAAATTTGTTGTATCCGCGGTGTCTACTAAATCAAGCAGTGCATCTATAAAAAGTGTATAAATTTTTTTAAATTCAGTTTTTGTCGGATTAAAAAAAATATAAAATCCACCTTTTGCCCCGTCAGGGACAATAATTGCGTTTTTTGCAACTTGCGCTTTCATTAAATCTTTGATTTCTTCCCTGAAATCCTCCCTGTTTGAATATCTTATCCCCCCTCGTGAAATTTTACTCATTCTTAAATGGATTCCGTTAAATTGTTCGTGATAAACAAAACTTTCAATATTGGGTTGAACAGAAAACAGATAAGGTTTTAATTTGGAAGTGTCAATTTTAAAAGAAATTGTTTTTTTATTAAGAAAATAATTTGTCCGAAGTATATTTTTTATAATTAAATAAAATATTTTTAAAATTTTATATTCACTTAATTCATTGACGGTGTTTAATTTTTCTTCAAGTCTGTTCTCAAGATATGAATAATCATCTTTTTTTGAAAATTTTTGAAGAAAATAATTGATAACCGATTCCACCACATCAGAATTTTTAATAAAAGTTTTAATAATTGCACTTTCATTAAATTCATAAAAAAGCTGTTTTTGATATTTTAAAACAGCTCTTAATAAAGCGATTTTTCTTAAATCAAACCCGACCCATGCAAAATAATATAATTTACAGTTGTAAGTTATTTGTTTGTTAATAGCTTTTTTTATAATATCAAAGAAAATTTTTTTATATTTTTCAAAAAAATCCTGATGTGTTATATTAATCTTTAAAATCAGGGTATCGTTATTTTCTTTTACATTGACAATTTCAATATTGAAATTATCAAGAAGCTTTGAAAGAAAAGTTATTGAAGTGTTTAAATTTTTGGATATTAACAGTTCATTTTTTAATTTATCAAATTTTATCACATTTTTTCTCTTTCGAAAAGAAGAATTATCTGGAATATAAAACTCTTCTTCTTTTCCTCTTCATTTTAAATTTACCCTTTGCCATTAACCCTCCTTTTTAAGAAGTGTTAAACTTGTAAATTATAACAAAAAATTATTAGCTTTTTATAAATAAGGCGCTCATATATCCGACAACCTGGCTTTCATCGCCGCTTACATCGGCGCTTGTCCTGTAATCTACAATAAAAGGTGTTAATTTTTCTTCCCTTGCTGCTTCAATAATGGCTGCTATACCTATTTTACCACAGGCTTCACATTTTTCAAGTTCCAATAAATCCAAATCATTAACGGCCTGCAAACAGTGTGAATCAAGTGCATTTGCCGTTTTTATATCATAATAATGACTTAAATCGCTTGAAATTACAATTAAAGAATTCTCATCAATTGCGAATTCTATTATTTCTTTTAATTTATTTGGCGAATAGTTTCCGTAAATTAATTCAACTACAGGAATTTCCCCAAAATAATGATAAATAAAAGGCATTTGAACTTCTGTCGAATGTTCTACATGGACATATTCAAGATTAGCTACATCAAATTTTTCCATAAGTTCAATTGAAAAATTCTTATCTATAGGCAGTATGCCGCAAGGGGTTTCATATGATTCTTCCAATGTTACACTTATTCCTTCAATCGGAAATTTGTGGCTCGGGCCTATTACCAGGATTCTTTTAGGCTTGGTGTTGCTTGCGATTCTATAAGCAAAATTTGCGCTAAATCCGCTGTAAACCCATCCTGCATGCGGAACTATTATAGCTTTTGGTTTTAAGGAAAATATCTCTTTTGCTTTAATTTTATCCACATTTTCATCTATAATTTTATTAAAATGGTTTATATAACCCTCAATTCCTTCGCATGTCACTCCATACCATTCTTTTACTACCGCATTTCTCATAATCACTCCTTTTAATTTTGACTTTTATCACCCCGCCGCTTTTCAAGCGGCCGGGCAAACTCACAATTCACTATTCACTACTTACTATTTATTTCCATATTCCTTCGATAATTTCACCACATTTCGGACAGTGTCCGATTCCATTTTCATCTATTTTTAAAATATTTTTTTCAATTTTGTAAATACTTCTTACAATAAGCTCTTCGCCGCATTTTGGACAGTATGTAATTACAGGCATTGCCACATTACCGAGATATACATATTTTAACCCCGCTTTTTTACCTATTTCATAGGCTTTAAGCATTGTTTCAATAGGAGTAGGGCCTTTGTCTTGGACTTTGTAATCCGGATGGAATCTTGTAATATGCCAGGGAATTTCCACTCCAACTCCGGCAATAAACTCGGCGATTTGTGTTAATTCTTTTTCGCTGTCATTGTCTCCCGGGACTATTAAAGTGGTAATCTCCTGCCAAATTCCGACATCTTTTAATCTTTTGATTGTATCGAGTACATAATCAAGATCGCCTTTTAAAACTTTTTTGTAATAATCTTTTTTAAAACTTTTTAAATCTACATTACATGCATCCACCCAGCTTTTCATATCTTCTATTTCATACACACTTTCAAAACCGTTTGTAACAAAAATATTTTTAAGTCCCTTTTCTTTTGCCAATATACCCACATCTCTTGCATACGGATAAAAAACACTCGGTTCATTATATGTATACGCAATAGAATTGCATTTATATTCAATAGCAAGATTTACCATTTCCTGCGGTGATACGTAAATTTTATCATTTACTTTACTTGTATGGGCAATTTGCCAGTTTTGACAAAACGGGCATTTAAAATTACATCCCACTGTTCCGAAACTTAAAACCGCACTTCCCGGTAAAAAATGAAAAAGCGGTTTTTTCTCAACCGGGTCTACATTTACAGAGGACGGATGCCCGTATACTAAATTTACAAGTTCTCCGTTTTTATTCATATTTATGCCGCAGATTCCAACCTGGCCTTCTTTTAAAATGCAGTGATGTCTGCATAAAAGACATTTTATTTTAGTATTATCTATTTTTTCAAAAAATTTCAATTTCCCCTCCTTAATTTAAGATTAATATATTATATCAAAAAATAGGGGAAAAGTAAAGAAATTTTAGTCTTATTTACTCAACTATTTTGTAATTAATCTTTTTATATGGGCAATTTTTCCCTTTGCTTGCAAAATTTTCGGTATTTATTTCAAATTCGCCTTTTTCAAGGGTAATGTAATCATTTATTTGTATATTAAATAATTTTGCAGGATTAGTGGATATTAAATTTGTGACAGTCTCCTTTTTTAAAGGAAGAGAATAGACAAGCTGGGTAAAAATATCAAGTTTGCTTATTCCGTATTCCGCTTCCTCAATGGGAAGGTCTTTATTGTTTGCAGCGATATGATTTGAAGATATAAAATCTATTATCCCTTTTTCACATGCTTTTAAAAGGGCGTTTTTATCTTCTTCGCTTCTGAGGGGCGGAAAAGTCTTATATACGGTGTTGAATTCTTTTAACATTTCGTCCGTAAAATATAAATTGTCTATTGCCACGTCTATATAAATATTTTTGTTTTTATTTTTTAATATTTCAAGCGATTCTTTTGCTGTTATTGACAAAAACACTATTTTAGCGTCAAAATGACGGGAAAGTTCGTATATTTTAGCGACTTCCGCACTTTCCGCATAATTCGGGATTCCGCTTATACCAAGGGAATATGCTGTTTCACTGTCATTCATAATACCGCTGAGGGACTTGCTGTTACAGTTTACAAAAACAGGTATATCCAGAAATTGTGCATATTCAAAGACTCTTTTTATTAAATTCATATCCTCATCCGAATTTATATAAATTGCACTTGCACCCCTTTTTTTTAGAATTGAAATGTTAGAAAGTCTGTTTTCATGTATTCCCTCAATAGCTATCAAAAGATTAAAATCGGATTCATGTGCCCTTTTTAAATTATAAGCCAAATGAAGTTTGTCAAAAATAGGCTTGTGGGAAGGTATCATCACTGCCGCCGTTATCCCGCCGTTTTTTGCCGCAAAAGAGAGTCTGCTTACACTTTCGGAATTTTTTATGTTGATATCTATTGCTTTTGGGACCTTTATTTTCATTTATGTCCTTTTTTAATTATAATTTTACTAAAAAAAGGCAATATTTATGAAAAATAAATATTTGGAAATTTTAAAAAAGAGTTATTATCACCTTAATGAAAAAGATTTAAAAAAATTTGAAGAAATAATGGGTGAAGATGGTCTTGGAAAATGCAGGGCGAAATTTCATCTTTGGGGATTTTTGTTCGGATGGTTTTATCTGCTGTACAGAAAAGCACTTAACGAAGCTTTCGGAGTGTTGGTTGTCAGTTTAATGGTGGGATATGTTTCCCCTGTGGGTGTTATAATTGTAAATTCGCTGCTGGGCGGTTTTTGTTATTATTATTTATATCTGAACAAATTGGACAGGGATATACAAAACTGTGGGGGCATTCATAATCCTGATATTGAATGTGTAAAGAAAAAAGCCAAACCTAATATCTGGTATGTTGTCGCGGCTGTTGCGGTTATTTTAATATTGGTATGGCCAATTGCTTTTTCATTAATTACAGGACATAATATTAGTGAGTAGTGAGTGGTGAGTGGTGAGTAGGCAGGATTGGCGGGTAATTTGATATAATTTCGTAAAAAAGGCTTATTATGAAAAAAGTTTTAATAATCGGAAGCGGGGGAAGAGAATATGCCATCGGTTATCATTTAAAAAACGAAGCTGAAATCTTTTATGCACCTGGAAATGGGGCGACCGAGGATTTTGCCACAAATATAGATATAAAAGATTTTAATGAACTTGCTGATTTTGCAAAAAACAATAATATTGATTTGACTATAGTGGGGCCTGAAGATCCTTTGGTAAAAGGAATTGTCGATGTTTTTAAATCCCAAGGTCTTAGTGTTTTCGGGCCTAGCAAAGAAGCGGCAAGACTGGAAGGCAGCAAAGTGTATATGAAAAATTTTTTAAAAAAATACAATATTCCCACCGCTAAATATATTGAAACAGATGATAAAGACAAGGCTTATGAATTTATAGATTCAATGCAAAAAACACCGATTGTTGTAAAAGCGGACGGGCTTTGTGCCGGTAAAGGTGTAATTATCGCCAATAGCAAAAACGAAGCAAAAAAAACAGTGGAGGAAATGCTGAGCGGTAAAGCATTTGGGGAAGCGGGTAAAAAAGTCATAATTGAAGAATTTTTAGACGGCTTTGAACTTAGCATGTTTGCGATATGCGACGGGGAAGATTTTGTTTTGCTTCCGGCCGCACAGGATCATAAAAGACTTCTTGACGGAGATAAGGGGCCTAATACAGGCGGTATGGGAGCGTATGCGCCTACCCCTCTTGCCACGGAGGATATATATGAAAAAGTAAAAACAAAAATCATAAAGCCTACACTTGAAGGAATGAAAAATGAAGGCGCACCTTTTGAAGGTGTTTTGTTTACAGGACTTATGATAGTGGATAATGAACCTTATGTTCTTGAATATAATGTAAGATTCGGAGATCCTGAATGTGAGGAACTTATGCCTTTAATTGATAGCTCACTTTATGATATGTTTTATAACGGGGCGACCAAGCAGCTTGATAAAATTGATGTAAAAATAAAAGATACGGTTGCTGTGGGGGTTGTATGTGCAAGTAAAAATTATCCTTATTCAAGAAGCGAGCCTGCCGAAATTACGATAGATAAATTAAACGGGTGTAACGGGTATATAGCCTTTGCCGGAGTTAAAAAAATGAATGGGAAACTTTATGCAACCGGCGGAAGAGTGTTAGTATGTGTCGGGTTTGGAAAAAATGTTCAAAAAGCAAGGGATGAAGCATATAAAATAGTTGAAAAAGTTCATTTTGAAGGTAAAAAATACAGAAGTGACATTGCTTATCAGGCAATAGGAAAATAGATGCTTGGGGAAAAACTCAAAAGGGAAGAGCGGGAAACAGCTTCGATTTGGCAAAGAGCCATTTCCATGAGCATAGATGACTTTTTAATAAGTTTTTTGGTTATTTTGGCCTTTTATGACAGATTTGCCAATGTGAAAACATATGAGGAAATGGTTTTATTAATTGATTCTCTTTTTGTTTATATTTTTTTGGCATATACACTTTATCATTGGATTTTTATTGCACTTTACGGTAAAACAATAGGGAAAATGCTCGTGAAAATAGAAATAATAGATGTAGATTCATTTGACAAACCCAGTTTTTTAAGGGCGTTTATAAGAAGCGTGATGAGAAATTTTGATGAAATGTTTTTTTATTTAGGAATGATTTATGCTGTTTTTGACCCATACAACAGGGCAATTCATGATATTGTAGGAAAATGTGTTGCTGTTAAGAGTAATTAGTTTTTTAATTGTACCTTTTGTTGTATTTGCCTTAAAAATATATTCAACAGATGTAATTGAAAAAAAAGGGAACTATTTTCTTCAAAATCCGCTTATTATATATAAAAACAATATTTTTTTACAGGCTAAAAACGGGGTAATAGAAAAAAATCATATAATAAAACTTTTTGGCAACGTAACTGTTTTTTATCAAAATCAGGATGTTTTGCTTGGCGATTCATTGCTGGCTTATTCAAAAGAAAAAATCACAATAAAAAATATTTTCTTTTATGACAAAAATATAGACGGCTGGGTCAGATCAAATAAAGCCGATTCCAAAAAAAATATATTATATTTCAATAGCCCTTATTTTTCCACATGCTGCAGTGATAAGCCGGACTGGTTTATAAAGGCAAGCAGCGGAAATTATAACAGACTCTCAAAATTATTAAAACTTAAAAATATTGTATTGGTTGTCCACAATGTACCTGTGTTTTATTTCCCTTATTGGCAGGTTAGTTTTAACAAAAAAAGAAGAAGCGGTCTTTTAAGGCCGTATATAGGATATTCAAACAAAGAAGGCTTATTATACTCTCAACCAATTTATTTTGTAACATCACTAAATTCCGATTTGGAAATAATACCTACTGTGCGTACCCAAAGGGGAAAAGGGGTTTATTCTGTTTTTAGGTTTGTTGATTCGCCTTATTCAGAGGGTAAAATAAAATTCGGTTTATTCAGCGACAAAAACAGTTATTATGAAAAAAACAATCTGGCACATAAAAAACATTATGGTTATTCATTGTATTATAAAAGAGATAAACTTTTTGGTGAAGACAAGCTGTATCTTGATTTGAAATATGCAAATGATGTTGATTATTTCTATTTAGATGCTTACAATTACAGATTTGACACTTCTTATCTGACGGATAAAATAATAACTTCTTATTTGAATTATATAAGAGCGTTAAATAAAAATTATTACGGTATGTATTTTAAATATTTTATAGACACCTCACTTCTCAGTAACTCTGCAACCTGGCAGATTCTGCCGCAGATTAATTATCACCGTTTTTTGGAAAAAAGAGGGGTGTTTTTAGATTCACTTGATTTTAATATTTATAATTATTACAGAGCTAAAGGCTCTAATTTTATTTTTTCCGATATTAATTTGCCGGTTTCATTTTATAAAAGTCTGTTTAATGATTATATGAAATTCAAGCTTACAGAAAATTTATATTCTGGATACGGAAAATATTATCAGAAAAATAATCTGGGGGTTTCTAAATATCTGTATTTAACGACCCAGCTTAAATTTTTTACTTCTTTGGCAAAAAGTTATAATAATTTTTATCATATTATAAATCCTTCTTTTTCCATAAATATAAAAAATTATTCACATAAAGAAATCTATTCGGATTTGATAAATGTCCCCAAAATGAAAAATTATCTGCTTTTCAGCCTGTTTCAAATTTTTGAATTTAATAATTTAAACATTGATCATACATTAAATGAAATTTATTATCTTGATGATAGGAAATTTGCCGATTTGGAAAATATTTTAAATTTTTATTATTTAAATTATTATATTAATGAAAACAATAAGTATTCTGTGGATGAGGGGAAAATAGATTATAATAATATAAAATTTGGTTATAATAATGGTAAAATTGATTATTTTATATCGCATCTATATCAAAGGGATAATTTAAAATCCGTTACACTTGGAGGCGGATATAAACCAAATATATATAAAAGATATTATTTTGAATATTCGTTTGATTTAAACGAAAAATATATAAAATACTGGATGTTGGGGGTTAGTATGAATAAAAAATGTTATAAATATGAAATAAGCTTTAAACAAGACAGGGTTCCTGTGCTGGAAACAAGTGGAACAAATTACAGAAAAGACAATATAATTAATCTGTCGGTGGAATTTTATCCGATAGGCGGCGTAAATCAATCATTTATTTTTAAAGGAAACAAATGAAAACAGAAACCAAGGTGGGAATATTTGTTTTTTTGGGAATTTTGTCGATACTCTATCTGACGTTTCAGGTAAAATCCCTTCAGGATTTTAATCAGAAAGGTTATACTCTTTATGCTTATATTAATGATGCAAGCGGGCTTGAAAAAAAAGCAAAAGTAAAATTAAGAGGCGTTGAAATAGGTAAAGTAGAAGATTTAAAACTTAATAATTCTTTAGTGAAATTAAAACTTATAATAAAGCAAGGGGTTAAAATACCAAAAGGAAGCATGGTTACCCTGGCTCAGGATAATATGCTCGGCGGAAAATATGTAAAAATAATCCCTTCTAAAAATCATATTTACTATTCAAAAAACGAAACAATAAAAAAATATTTAAATGCGGCTTCTTTAGATGATTTGATGAATAATGTCAACAGTGCCGTCGATGATGTAAAAGTATTGATCAAAAAATTAAATAAAACTCTCGATAAAAACACTATAAATAATTTTCACCAGATTTTGGCAAATATAAAAGACGCTTCTGTTGATTTGAAATCGGTTATAAAAAATGCAAATAAAAAAATACCGAGTCTGCTTGATAACGCAAATGAATTGATTGCCACTTATAAAGACATAGGGATAAAAATAAACAAAAAAATTCCCGATATTATAAATAAGTCGGACACACTTCTTGCTAAACTCAATAAAACAGGCGATACCCTTAATTCCAAATTAGGCCCCACCATTGACGAATATAAAAAATTAGGGGTTAATGCCAATTCTATTCTTAACGATAATAAAAAAAGTATAAAAACAGCGATAGCTTCGGCTAAAGATTTTTTTGTAAGCGGGGGTGAAAGCTTTAAAAAAATTGACAAACTTCTTTCAAGTGCGACAAAATCCCAAATTGAAGTTGAATTTAACAATAAATTTCTTTCACGTGATAGTTATTCAAAATCTTACGCACAGATTGCTTATTTGCCGACTCCGACAAAATATTATATTCTGGGTGTGACTTCCTCAAAAGATTATTCCAATCTGGATAATATAAATAAAAACCATATTAAAAATAAATCATATATTACTGCCGAATATGGAAAAAGATTTGATAATCTCTTAATAAGAGGCGGTATTATAGAAAGCACGGGAGGAATCGGAGCCGATTATTTCTTAGACCATGACAAAGTAATTTTAAGTTCCGAAATATATGATTTTAACGCCGTAAACGATATAAGGGGCACTAACCCTCATTTAAATTTAGCAGCCAAATATATATATCTAAAACATCTTGAATTTTTAGGCGGATTTGAAAATATTTTAAATTCGCGTGCTGCTTCACTGTTTTTGGGTCTTGGTATAAGGTTCAGAGACAATGATTTAAAAAGTATAATTTCAGGGGGTGCAACATCATTTCTGAAATAAAAAAAGCCTGTAAAATCCTACATATTAAACCTTTAAGCACCGCAAAAGAAATAGAAAAAAATTATAAGAAACTTGCTAAAAAATATCATTCCGACACAGGAGGGAATGAAGAAAAAATGAAAGAAATAAACAAAGCCTATAATATTTTAAAAGATTATATAAAAAACTTTAAATTTACATTCAGCGAAGATGAAATAAAAAAACAGTACCCGGAGGAATTTCATAAAAATTTTAAGGTTTTTGAATGAAATTATCAACGGAAGAGATTATTTATCAGTTAAACAATATTATAGATAAAACTATTTTTAACAATTTGTTAATTTTAAGCATAAATGAAAGGTCAATTTTTCTCTCCCGTGAAATCGGATTAAAAAATTCTTTTGTAGAAGGTGATATGCTGTTTATTGAACCTATTTTTTCCCCTGTGAACAAAGAAACTGTAATAGGTGCCGTGAGTGAGTTTAGAGAATTGGTTATAATAGACGAGCTTAAAAATGCTTTTGATATAACGGATGATTATATTTATAACGAAGCAAATAGAATTTATGAAGAAAAAATAATTCCTAAAATGCATAAATTCCGCTTGGGAGAGAGTATAATTTCAATTGAGAATAAAAATATTTTATTGGTTGATTTAGGCTCTAATACCGCACTTACCCTTTTATGTGCCATTAAAAGCTGTATAAATGCAAAAGTTTTAAAAATAAATGTTGCCGTGCCTTTTATTTCAAAAGAATCAGCCGATAAAATAGAAAAAATTGTAGATAATCTTTTTTATATTCAAAAACTAAAAGATTATATAGATACCGAATTTTATATTAAGGAGAATAAATGAGTTGCAGTGTAGAATTAAAAGTTAATAACAGAGTTCAGAAATTTGTTTTAAATAAGCTAGCTAAACAGGCAAATTCGTCTGTATGGTTTCAAGACGGAAATACGGTAATGATTGCTACGCTTACGTATAATCCGGATGAACTTGTGGAAGAGGATTTTGTGCCTCTTGTGGTTCAATATGTCGAAAAAGCCTATGCGGTTGGAAAAATTCCTGCAGGGTTTGTAAAAAGAGAACAAAAACCGGGGGATTTTGAAACCCTAACAGCCAGAATAGTTGACAGAAGCCTCAGGCCTCTGTTTCCTAAAGAATACGGATACAATACCGTTCTTACTATTATGGCGGTAAGTGCGGATGAAGAGAGTGACCTGCAGGCTGCTGCCATGAATGCCGCCGCATCCTGCATGTATTTAAGTGATTTGCCTTTTTCAAAAATGGTTTACGGGGTAAGACTTACCAGAATAGACGGTAAAATAATTGTGAACCCTACATTAAGTGAGCTTGAAAAAGGAGAATTTAATCTGTTTGTTACCGGAAGCAAAGACGAGCTTTTAATGATAGAATTTGCCGCCCAGGGTCAGGAAGATATTGAGATTATTCCTGTCGAAGATATAATGCTTGACGGGGCGCCTATTGAAAATACAATCGTAAATTATAAAACAAATGAAATAAAAGAAGATGATTTAATAGAAGTTTTAAAAGTTGCTCAAAATGCTATAAAAGAGGGTGTTAAAGCCTATGAGGAAGGTTTAAAAGAATTTAAAAAAGCCCCTGCCGAATTTAAAGAGAGAGTTGAAAAAGACCCGGGTGAATATATTGAAACAATAAAAGAAAAATATATAGATGAATTAAAAGAAATAATAAAATATTTGAGCAAAAGCGAAAGGGATTATTTATTAAAACAATTTGCAAGAAAAATAGCAGGTTTATTGGATAAAGAAGAAGATTATGATGTTATTTTAAAAGCTGTAAAAACAGTTAAAAGAGAAATTGTAAGAGGTATGATTTTATATGAGGGAATCAGGGCAGACGGAAGAAAACTCGATGAAATAAGGCCTATAAGTATAGAGACAAACGTTCTTCCAAGAGCACACGGAAGCTGTCTGTTTACAAGAGGACAGACCCAGGCTTTGGCTGTTGCAACCAGAGGCGGTGATATGGATGCCCAGGTTTACGGAAATTTGACAGATAAAGAAGAAAAGCTTGAAAGATTTATGCTTCATTATAATTTTCCGGCTTTTTCAGTAGGTGAAGCGGAAAGATTGGGACCTCCGAGCAGAAGGGAACTGGGTCATGGAAATTTGGCAAAAAGGGCAATTGAGCCGCTCTTAGACCCGGAATTTGATGAAACAGTAAGGGTTGTAAGTGAAATACTTGAAAGTAACGGAAGTAGCTCAATGGCTACGATCTGTGCAGGTTCTTTGGCATTAAAAGCCGCAAAAGTTCCTCTACTTAAAATGGCGGCGGGAATTGCAATGGGTCTTATAAGTGAAGGTGATAAATATGCGGTACTTACTGATATTATGGGGCTTGAAGATCATGACGGAGATATGGATTTTAAAGTCGGAGGAACTTATGAAGGAATAACCGCTATGCAGATGGATATAAAATTAGGGGGAATTTCTCTTGATGTTTTAAAAGAGGCCCTTTATCAGGCTAGGGACGCAAGATGTTATATACTCGAACTTATGGAAAAAGCCGCAAAAGAGATTAAATATAACGAAGCTGTGCTTCCAAAAGCTATTAGTTTTAAAGTCGAACCGGATAAAATTATAGATATTATAGGTACTGCGGGTAAAACCGTAAAAGATATCATTTCTAAATTCGGAGTAACAATAGATTTGGATAGAGTCAGCGGAAAAGTGAAAATTTTCGGTGAAAGTCATGAGCAGCTTCAAGCAACAAAAGATTATATATTAAATGTGATTTGTAAAGATGACAAACCGAAAATTCCTGATTTTAAAACAGGTGAAATAATAGAAGGAAAAGTAAGTAAAATCGTAGATTTCGGTCTTTTTGTAGAATTGGTACCAGGTGTTGAGGGGCTTTTGCATAAATCAAAACTCAACGGAAAAAATCCGGAAGATTTCAATGTTGGGGATAAAATAAAAGTAAAAGTGCTTTCTCAAAGCGGATTTAAAATAGAGCTTGCTTTAGTGGAGGAGTGATGTTTGAAAAATATCCTTTTGAAAAATTAAATGAATTGTTAAAAGATGTGCCTCATCCAAAGGAGGTGTTTTCTTTGACAATAGGAGAGCCGCAGTTTGAAACACCTGAGTTTATTGAAAAAAGTTTATGTAAAAATGTTAAATATTTAAATAAATATGCCAAAACCGCCGGGGAGGAAATTTTAAAAAAATCCCAAAGAGATTTTATAAAAAGAAGATTTAATGTAGAACTTCGAAAAGATGAACTGATTCCTACATTCGGGACACGGGAAGTTTTATTTAATTTTCCGCTTTTTTTAAAGCCTCGAAAAATGGCTTTTCCGAATCCTTTTTATCAAATTTATGAAGGGGCTGCCGTTGCAGCCGGGAGTAAAATTAACTATTTAGAGCTCAGCGAAAAAAATAATTTTAAACCAAGTCTGTCCCAGCTTGAAGGAGATGAAGATTTTATTATTTTAAATTCTCCTAATAATCCTACTTCAAGTGTTATGAATTTGGACGAATTATGTGAATGGGTGGAATATGCCCTAAAAAAAGATGTTGTGATATTAAATGATGAGTGTTACAGCGAGCTTTATACAAAAAATCCACCACCTTCAATTCTTGAGGCAAGTATGAAAGTGGGAAACAGAAATTTTAAAAATGTACTCGCCATTAATTCCATTTCAAAAAGAAGTTCAGCCCCCGGGCTTAGAAGCGGGTTTATTGCGGGAGAGAGAGAAATATTAACAAAATATCTGCTTTTTAGGACTTATACAGGTTGCGCCATTCCTCTGCCTTTGCAATATGCGGCAAAAGCGGCATGGGAGGATGAAGAATATCCGGAAATTTTCAGAAAAAAATATATTGAAAATTTTGAAGTGGCCAAAGAAATTTTAGGGGTGGATATCCCGGAAGCCACTTTTTATATATGGCTAAAAGTAGACGATGATATAAAATTCACTGTTGAAGCATATAAAAGAGGTGTAAAAGTATTGCCCGGCAGGTTTATGGGAAGAAATAGCGCAGGAGAGTGTTATGTCAGAATAGCTCTTGTTTATGATATGGAAAAAATAAAAACGGCACTCAATATTTTAAAGGAAATTTTATGAGTTTGGTAGAAAAATATAAAAAATTGGATGAATTAGTTAGAAAAAACAGAGAAGATGAGATAGATGAAACATTTAAAAAAATTTTAAAAGAAACTTTTGAAATAATTAATAAAAAAATAGAAGAGCAAAAAACTCTTGATGTTAAAAATCCGGAAGAGAAAATGGCAATCAGGGCGATGATGGAATATATGCTTGAACTTTGGGATGAAGGTGCTGTTAGCGAAGCTAAACAGGTTGGTTATGATATGGTATATTTAATTGAAGATGCTAAACTAAAAGAGATGTTTTCTATGTTTGTAATTGGAATGTTGGCCGGATTCAGTTTAGATAAATTTTTTGAAAAATATGTAGATTTAAGTGAAATTTACGAAGATTATTTTTTTACAGGGTTTAACGATGAAATAGATGATCTTGTTATTAAATATAAAAATCAGTTTGTAAAAGAGTTTCAAGAGTGAGAATACATTTTATCGGTATAGGAGGAATAGGTTTAAGCGCTTTGGCAAGATTTTTAAGCGCAAAAGGCTATAAAATTAGCGGAAGCGACATACATGCCACTCCGTTGACAGAAAAACTAAAGAGTTTAGGTGTAAAAGTTTATATTCCACAAAAAGAAGAAAACATAACCGATGATATCGATTTAATCGTTTTTACTGCTGTTGCTAAAGAAAATAATCCTGAAAGGGTTGCCGCTAAGAAAAAAGGTATAAAAACAATAAGCAGAAGGGAATTTTTGCCTTTTGTTTTAAATAATAAAAAGGTAATTTCAGTCTGCGGTGCCCACGGTAAGAGCACAACAACTTCTATTTTGGCTTCTGTTTTAAAAGATGCCAGTGCCCTGATAGGGGCTGAAAGTAAAGATTTTAATTCCAATGCCAGATTTAGTAATAACGATTTAATGGTGTTTGAAGCGGATGAAAGCGACGGCAGTTTTATAGATTCAAATCCATTTGTTGCAGTTGTTACAAATACCGAACCTGAACATATGGAATTTTATAATCATGATTTAAAACTTTTTTATTCCCATTATGAAAAATTTTTAAAGAGTGCAAAAATCAGGGTTGTAAACGGGAATGATGAATTTATAAAAAGTCTTGATTTGCCTATGAAAAAAGTTTATTTAACTGATGCTAAAAACATACGATATGAATTAAGAGACAATCAGCCAAAAACTATTTTCGAATATAAGACTCGCGAATTTGAAGTTTACGGATTTGGTGAACATTTGGTATTGGATGCTCTCCTTGCAATTGAAGCTGCAAATGAATTTATCTCAATGGAAGAAATTGCTGAAAATATTAAAAATTATAAAGGCATTAAAAAAAGATTTGATATTTTACAAAAAGAGGATAATTTTATATTAATAGACGATTACGGGCATCATCCAACAGAAATAAAAGCAACCATTCATTCGGCACTTTTGTATGCAAAATTAAACGGAATAGATAAAATAACGGCCATCTGGCAACCTCACAAATATTCAAGGACGGTTGATAATTTAGAAGGCTTTGTAAACTGTTTTGAAGGGGTGGATGAACTTATAATTTTACCGGTATGGTCAGCGGGGGAAAAAGAAGTAAATATTGATTTTAAAATGCATTTTTCAAAATACAATCCTATATTTGCAGATAAGATAAAAACTAATAGAAATAATATTATGTTAATTAAAGACAATAAAATAATTAAAAAAATAAAAGACGGACTGGTTATAGGCTTCGGAGCGGGGGATATTACTTATCAATTGAGAGGTTTATAATTTTGACATTTTCTTTTTTTAGTTTTATAATAAAAAAAAAGGATTTGTTATGTTAGAAAAGACAATAAACAAATTTATTGAAGAATTCAATAAATATATGCCTGAAAAAATTTATGTGCAATTCCCAGATAAAAAAATGGGGGATGGAAAATTAGGGGTTATTTTGAAAGATTATAAAACAGCAAAAAGAATTTTGATAAATCCAGAGATGGGTTTTGCTGAAGAATATGTAAATGGAAACATAAATATAAACGGTTCTCTTGAAGAATTGTTAATCGGGGGTCTTACATATGTTAATTTAATGGATAAAGAAAAAAAACAGATAGATTTTACGAAACTCTTTTTTAATTTTTTGGGTATGCTGAAAAAAATTGAGGAAAAAGAGGTTCAATATCATTACGATTTAGGTAATGATTTTTATAAATCATGGTTGGATAAATCTATGACTTATTCATGTGCTTTTTTTACAAAAAAAGATATGAGTTTAGAAGAAGCCCAGGAAGAAAAAAGAAATATTATTTATGAAAAATTAAGATTAAAAAATGCAAAAAATTTTTTGGATATTGGATGCGGATGGGGTTCAGTTATAATTAATGCTGCAAAAAAATATAATATACCTTGTATCGGAATTACACTTTCAAAAAACCAGTATGAATATGTCAAAGAAAAAATAAAAGAGGAAAATTTAAATAATTTAGTAGAGGTTTATTTAATGCATTATGAAAATTTACCTAAATTAAATAAAAAATTTGACAGAATCGTATCAATAGGTATGTTTGAACATGTCGGTAAAGAAAGATATAAAAAATTTTTTTCAGTTGTTAATAATATTCTTGAAAAAAAAGGCCTCTTTTTGCTTCATACAATAGGCAAACAACATCCTGCACCTACAAGTAAATGGATTAGAAAATATATTTTTCCCGGCGGCCATTTACCTTGCGTTAGTGAAATATTTGATTCTTCAAAAGAGAGTGATTTATATTTTATGGATATGGATGATTGGAGATTGCATTATTATAAAACATTAATTGAATGGAGAAATAAGTTTCACAATATTAAAGATACTGTTATTAATAAATTTGATGAAAAATTTTACAGAATGTGGGATTTATATCTAATTTCATCTGCGGTTTCTTTTTATATAGGAGAACAGCATTTATATCAAATTTTATATTCAAACGGTGTAAATAATAATTATCCTATAATAAAAAGAACATTTATTGAAGAAAGTTTAATCTGATAGATTTTTTTCAATATATCTCTTAACATCCTCTAAAATTCCCAAATCTTTTGTTTCATCAAAATAGTTAAATTTTTCACCGCTTTGTTTTTTGCCGTCGAGCAGGTCTCCGGCTTTTCTGAATTTCAGATCAAGTTCTGCTATTTTGAATCCGTCAAGCGTTTTTGAAAATTCAATAAGCCTATTGTTGTTTTTATTATTTGTATATAAAAAGCAGTATCCTTTCTGTCCATATCTTCCGACTCTTCCCCTTAGCTGATGCAGTGTTGCGAGTCCGAGCCTTTCGGCTCCGACTATTACAATAGTGGTTAAACGGGGCAAAGAAATTCCAACTTCAATTACGGTTGTTGTTATTAAAATATTTCCTTTTTCCCTGAATTCGACTAAAATATCTTCTTTGTTTTTGTCTTTTCCGTGTGTTATATAGACTCCGCCAAAATATTTAAGCCAGAAATCTTTTCCTTCTTCTATGCTTTGATAATTAAAATTTTGCGATTCTTCTACAAGAGGATAAACAATTACCACCTGATTGCCTAAGCTTATCTCTTTTTGAATATGGGTTATTAAATCCTTAAAATCACTTTTATCTATTATTTTTGTATCAATATCTTTTTTAAAAGGAAGTTCTTTTATCAAACTTACATTTACAAAACTGCTCATAATAAGAGCCTGTGTTCTTGGGATGGGGGTGGCGCTGAATTGAAAAAAGTGAGGTAAGACTTTTCCACTTGAAGTTAGTTTTTCAAGCTTTGCTCTCTGATTGGTTCCGAATCTGTGCTGTTCGTCAACCATTACAGCGTTTAATTTTGGTAAATCCTGATATAAAAGAGCATGCGTGCCTATTAATAAATCTGCGTTTTTTAAATCATATTCAGTGAATTTACTTTTTTGCGTAACCAATACCACTTTAAATAATTTTCCATTTTCCATTGTCCATTTTCCATTTAAGTATTTATCCGCTTCTTCGTAAATCTGATTGGCAAGTATTGATGTAGGAGCCATAATTGCGCTTTTTTTAGCCATAAATGCAGTAGAGAGCATAACGATTGTTTTTCCGCTTCCTACATCGCCAATTATTACCCTTCTTGCCTGAACGGGTTTTGATAAATCGTTTTGTATATCTTTTATAACTTTTAACTGGTCATTGGTAAGTTTGAACGGAAGGGAATCTATAAAAGGCGTCGGCTCTGAAATAATCGGATTTGAAGGAAATATTTTCTTTTTGTTTTGAAGCTTATATAAATATAAAAAAATTTCGCTCCATTTTAGTGCATATTCTATTTTTTTTTCTTCAATATCTTTTAGAGTTGTCGGAAAATGCATTTTTATCAAAGTTTCGGCAATTTCCTGCGGCAGTATTTTTAAATTTTCGAAGCTCAGATGTTTTTTTATTTCATTTTTTATTTTTACAGATGAATATACAGAGGTTATTTCATTTATTCTGCTTATTGGTTTTGGCTGGATTAATTGGTTGTTTCTGATTTCTCCTCTTATATATAGAGTTTTACCTTTTTTAAAAACAGCTTCATGCCATTTTTTAAAAACAAAAAATACTCCCCACATAATCTGATTGATATTTTTTAAAAAAAATTTAATTCTGGTGATTTTAGATGATTTTTGAATATCGAGTATTTCGGCCTCAAATGCCTGGGGTCTGTTTAAAAGATAGGGATATAGATGATTATCTTCCCAATCTTTTGGTTTTATTAATGCGGTTTCAAGTGTTTTTAAATCAGTCATTTGTAAGAATTGAAAAACTTAAATTTTTTATATTTTTAAATTTATTTAATAAAATCGTTAATTTCATTTAATTTGGTGTTTTTGATTAAATCAAGTTCTTTTTGATAATAATTTTCAGGTAAATTAAGATATACTTCATTAAATTTTTTAAGAAGTCTCTGACTTAGTGTCTCGTTTCTAAGCGGTTCGCTACCAAGTAAAAATTTTTTTGCGTCGTTTAATTCTTCAGCGGTTATTCCGTTTTGTGTAAAATCGTTAATTATATTTTTTAAAGAATTAATTGCATCCTCAGTATTTTCAAGTTTTGTCTGCATATATCCGCTTAAAATTTTATGGGTCTTTTTGAAAGTGTTAAATGCATATGCCGAATATGCATAACCTTTTTTTACTCTGATTTTTTCCATAATACGGCTTCCAAAGCCCCCGCTTCCCAAAATAAAAGTTGCTATTTTAGCCAAATGAATCTCTTTTTTTTCAATATTGTATTCACTTGCGAAATAGATATAACTTTGTTCTACTTCTTTATTTTCTTTAATGTTTTTTTGAATAGGCTCAAAGAAAGGATATTCTTTTTCTTTTTTTGGAAATAATTTTATAAATTTTTCGTAATCAAATTTTTCTCCTCCGTTGATTATAATTACGTTTTCGCTTAATTCGTTAAAAAAATTTTTTATATCATCTTTAGTGATATTTTCTATATTTTCTCCTATTACGGGAATTGCCAGCGGTGTGTTTTCAAAAATGGCACGATAAAGATTTTTATTTGCAATATAGTCGTTGTTGTTTTTTAAGCTCTCTTTTTTGGCAATAATTTCTCTTTTTGTTTTTTCAAAAGCTTCTTTTGTCAAATTGATATCACTGAACAGCTCTATTAACGAATCGAGGGCTTTTTTTCTTTTATTGTTTAAACATTTAACGGAAACGGTGAAATATTCATGGTTTATTCCGAAATTCAGATTAATGGCGTTTTCATCCAAAAAGGAAAAAAATTTTTCTTTTTTTTTGCTGGTGCCTCTGTTTAATATCTCTTTGGCAAAATTGGCTACTCCGTCTTTAAAAAATATGCTTCCCGAGTTTAAAAAAACTATTTGTAAAAAACTTCTTCCTATGCAATCTTTTTCAAAAATTATCATTGATACCTCCGTTTTAATGTGGAATTTTTAATAAAATTCTTGCAGAATTGTTTAAAATAAAAGCTTTTTTTAAAGCTTCTTTTATATCTCTGCTTATTATAATCACGCTTTTTGCTTTTATAATTGCAATTTCTTCTTTTTCAAGAATGGCTAATAATTTTTTTATATTTGTTTCTGTCATTAAATCTTCGATAATGGTTATATTTTTAAAATATTTTTTTCCGTATGTGTCTATGGGCTGGAATTTTTCGTGGATTATAGAATAAGCAATGGTATTTGGCATATAAAGATTCAATGCAGTTTTTGCAAAAGAGATATTTTTGTAAATTTTTGCATGAAGAGGGGCATCTTCGTTTGCTTCTTTGTATGCGAGTGTTTTGTTTGCAATATTTACAGATATATAAAAATTTTCTTCTAAAATGCAGCTGTTTTTTTTATTTATAAGCATGGTGTCGTTGCCTGTTTTTAAAGAAATGCTACCAAAACCTATATTTAATATATTTTTTTCTTGCAAAACCCTGGCGGTTAATTTATAATCATCTAAAAACAGTTTTTCAAGCAAATATTACCTTTTTTGCCAAATTATATCAAAAATTTAGTATAATTTTTAAAAAAAAGGTTATTATGCAAATTCCTCATATACCGGTTCTTTTAAATGAAGTAATAAAACTTTTTTCTCCAATGAAAGAAGGTTATTTTGTTGACTGCACATTAGGTTTTGGCGGTCATAGCGTTGCGATACTTAAAAATTTTCCGAATATTAAACTAATTGGAATAGATCAGGACACGGATGCACTTAATTTTGCAAAGAAAAGACTTTTTCCTTTTAAAGACAGAATCCAATTTATCAACAAAAGGGCCAGTGTTGCTTTAAAAGATTTGAAAGATTTGGAAATTGCAGGTATTTTGGCGGATATAGGGGTCAGTTCTTTTCAGCTTGACAATCCCGAGAGGGGATTTAATTTCGAAAGTGAAATTTTGGATATGAGAATGAATAAAAATCAGGATTTAAGTGCATATGAGGTAATTAATTATTATTCAAGAGAGGAAATTGAAAGAATTTTAAAAGAATTTGCCGAAGAGAGAAGGTATAAAAAAATTGCAAAAGCCATAATTTCCAACCGTGTTATTAATTCAAACCGTGAATTTGCCGATATTTTAGGTAAAATCGGTATAAAAGATAAAAAAAGTCTGGCAAGAATATTTCAGGCCGTCCGCATTGAAGTAAACAATGAACTGGGTGAGCTTGAAAATCTGCTTGAAAATGCAAAGAATATTGCAAAACCAGGCACAATTTTAGGTATAATAACCTTTCATTCACTCGAAGACAGAATAGTAAAAAACAAATTTAAAGAGTGGGCGAAAAACTGTATATGCCCTCCCGAAGCTATCAGATGTGAATGCGGCGGCAATCATGCGTTGGGTAAAATTATTACTAAAAAGCCTGTAACTGCTACAAATGATGAAATAAAGACAAATCCAAGAAGCAGAAGTGCAAAACTCAGGGGGTTTTTATTTAAGGAAAAATAATGAATGAAAAAGAACTTTTAATTGAAGAGGTCTCAAAAGTAATCGAAGAAGAGTCGTTATCCATATCAATTATTAAAAATGTTGTATTTGTAATATTTTTTTCATTGGCTGTCTTATTTCCTAAAATATATATTTCAAATCATATTTACATATATTCTTTGCATTTAAATAAATTGTTAAACGAATATTATTCCCTAAAAGCAGAGCAGTCCATACTTTCATCCAAAATAGAAAAAATAAAATTTAAAAACAGACTTCAAAAACTTTCTTTTTAATTCATTTTTTATTTATCTATGATAAAATACCCATAAAAAAGAGGTTTAATGAAAAAATTTATAGGATTTTTTATAAAAAATGCCGCTTTTACCCATACACTGTTTTTTATAATTATAATTACGGCTTTTCTCTCTTACAAACATGTTCCAAAAGAATTGTTTCCGCCATCCGAACTTGATAAAATATTAATTACCGGAGGTTACCCAGGGGCATCTCCGGAAACTCTCAATAAAATGGCCGTGGATGAAATTGAAGATAAAATAAAATCTTTTTCAGAAGTCGATTCCATTGAAAGTGTTATAACTAACGGAAATTTTGTAATTACCGCTAATTTAAAAGAAGGCGTAAATAAAAATGAATTATTAAGCGAATTTCAAAGTGTTGTTTCCAATCTCAAAAAAGATTTGCCAAGCGATATGGATACGCCTTCTGTCAGCATAGCAAAAAAAGCTTTCCCCTTGATGTTTATTTCTGTTGCAAGTAATAAATTAAACAAAGACCAGCTTTTGGATGTTGCCGATGAAATTAAAAAAAAGCTTTTGAAACTGAAAGATTTAACTAAGGTTGATATAAGGGGAAAAAGCGATAAAAATATTTATATATCTTTTGACTCAAAGAAAATAGAAACACTCGGTATAAATAAATCATTATTGGCAAATGTCATATCTTCCCTTTCGACTATTTTTCCTGCCGGTTATATAGAAGGCAGAAATCATTTTTTTATCACTATGGCAAATGTTAATGTTGAAAAATTAAAAAACACTTATATTCAAACAGGCAATAAAAAAATAAGACTTAAAGATATTGCCGATATTAAAATGGAATATGACACGCCTGATCAGATAGGTAAATATGACGGAATACCGAATATAACAATCGATGTAAGAAAAGGCGAAAACGGCGATTCCATAGCTCTTAGTGAAAAAATAAGAAAAATTCTTAAAAATTATCATAAATCCCATCCCGATGTCGTATTCGGAATTTCCACAGATACAAGCAAATGGGTCAGAAACAGGTTTAATACGGTTGTAAGCAATATTGTTTTCGGGCTTATTTTAGTGTTTTTTGTAATGTGGATTTTTTTAAATGCAAGAATTTCTTTTATTGTTACACTTGGGATACCTACTTCTTTTGCCATTGCCTTAATAGCACTTTATTATTTTCATTATTCTCTTAATCTTCTTTCAATGCTTGGTATGCTTATAGCACTTGGTATGATTGTGGATGAAGCGATAGTGGTTGGTGAAAATATTTACAGGCATATGGGACAGGGAAAAGATAAAATAAGCGCTGCGATAGACGGGGCGAGTGAAGTTTTTTGGCCCGTTATGGCCTCTTCAACCACTACTATTTTGGCGTTTTTACCTATGCTGATGATTCAGGGTGAAATAGGTAAATTTATGAAAATTTTGCCTATAATGATTACGGTTTTAATACTTTCTTCTCTTTTTGAAGCTTATGTTTTTTTGCCTCTTCATTCAAAAGAAATACTTAAAGTTACAAAAAATAAAAAAGAAATTTTATGGGAAAAATTTTCATCGGTTTATAAGAAAATGTTGAACTGTTTTTTTAAATTCAGATATATAACATTAATGTTTTTTTTACTTGTAATCCCTTTTTTAACTTTTGAAGGCTTTAAACATTCAAAATTTCAGCTGTTTCCTGATTTTGACACGTCTCAGCTTTATGTAAACGGTAAATTTGATAATAATTTTACAATCGAGCAGAGTGCCAAAGCGCTCACCCCCGTTGAAAATGTTTTAAAAAAATATTTAGGTCCAAATGTGGAAGGCTTTACCACCGCAGTGGGAATGCAGATGAATAATAAAGGAGAGGCAAACAGAGGGGAAAATTATTTTCAGATATTTGTAGATTTAAAAGACAGGGTACCTCATGATTTTTATAACAAATATATTGCCCCCCTTTTTGAACCTGTAAAAGTTACCGGAGAAACAAGAGAGCTAAGTGCAAAGGCTCTGGCATTTAAAATAAAAAAAGATTTATCAAAGTTAAAAATAAAAGGGCTGAAAGAATTAAATGTAATAGTGCCTCAGGCCGGAATTGTAAAAAGCGATATAGTAATTAGTCTCGGCGGGGATAATAAAAAAGTATTAAAAGCCATTAAATTACTTGAAAATGAAATGAAAAAAATAAAAGGGGTATATAATATTTATGACGATGCGCAGATGGGTGCAAGCGAGATTAAAATAAATCTAAATGAATATGGTGAGAAACTGGGATTTAACGAAAGAAATATTTTTCAAGAGATCAGACCTTTTTTTGCAAAAGCCGAGTATGACAAAACATTTAATAAAGACGGAATCGTAAGGCTTAAATTTTATGATATCAATAAAGATTCTTTAGCGTTTCTTGAAAATTTCAGAGTAAACATTCCAAATACGGATAAATATATTGAACTGAATAAAATTGCCGATTTCAATATAATAAAAAATTTCAAAAAAATCCATAAATATGACGGTATTCCTGCCAAAACGGTATATGCAACGCTTAATAAAAAAATAATAACGGTTAAAGATTTTTATAAAAAAACAAATCCTCTTTTAAATAAATTTAAAAAGCAGGGATTAACAGTATTAATAGGAGGGGCTGCAAAAAAAAGCAGGGAATTTATGCAAAATATTAAAGAATCACTGGTTGTGGCTTTACTTTTAATATTTTTAATTTTGGTTTTGATGTTTAATTCTCTGTTTTTGCCGTTTGTGATTATTTCCGTTATTCCTCTTTCATTTCTGGGGGTGGTGTTTGGAAACATGATAATGGATATGAATCTTACAATGCTTGGAATGATAGGCATAGTCGGACTTTCAGGGGTGGTTGTAAATGACGGAATTGTAATGATAGATTTTATTAAAAATGCAAAAAGTCTTGAAGATATTTTAACATTGGCATCTTTCAGGCTAAGGCCGATTCTGCTTACAAGTCTTACAACGTTTTTTGGCCTTGCAACACTTATGTTTTTTCCTTACGGACAGGCCCAAATCCTTCAGCCTCTGGCAATTGCCCTGGGTTTTGGCATTATGTGGGGAACCGTATTGAATTTGTTTTATCTGCCGGTATTTTATTATGTTTTAAGAAAAAGAAAATTAAAGGAGTGATTTGAATATTTTTATTAAAACTTTTGGATGCAGAAGCAATATATACGATTCGGAGCTTATGAAAAATATTTTGAAAAAAAGTCATGTAATCGCTGATAATGAAGAAAAAGCCGATTTAATAATAATAAATTCCTGCACAGTTACCAATTTTGCCGACAGGGACGTAAGAAGTTATATTAACAAATGGCAAAATAAAAAAATTGTTTTTACAGGATGCGGAGCCTATACCCAGGGTGAAAAATTATTTAAAGAAAAAAAAATAAATGCTGTTTTGGGGCATAAATATAAAGAGGAAATTGATAAATATTTAAATTTTGAAGGTATTGAATTAGGGGACTTTGATTTTGTAAATAAAAAAATAATTACTGACTTTTCAACTACAAAAGCTTTTGTAAAGATTCAGGAGGGATGCGATTTTGAATGTGCTTACTGTATTTTGCCCAAAGTCAGGGGGTATTCAAGAAGTTTGGATGAAAAAACAGTAATAGAACAGATTAAGTATTTATCACAAACAGGAATAAACGAAATTGTTTTAACCGGAATAAATATGGGAAGTTACGGAAAAGATACCGGTTCTTCTTTAGCTAAACTTATAAAAAAAATTTTAAAAATAGGACAGATTAAAAGAATTAGGATCGGCTCTCTTGAACCAACTCAAATAGATGAGGAATTAATTGAGATAGCCAGTGATTCGATACTTGAAAAGCATTTTCATATAGCCCTGCAGCATACAAGTGACACAATGCTCAGAATTATGAAAAGAAGAAACAGAGTTTCCAATACACTGCCTCTTTTTGAAAAATTGGCCGCTTACGGTTTTGCACTGGGAACCGATATCATAGTGGGTCATCCGGGTGAAAGTGAAAAAATATGGGAAGAAGCGTTTAATAATTTTAAAAAATATCCGTTGACCCATATCCATGTTTTCAGATTTACTCCAAGAGATGGTACAATAAGTGCAGCAATGAAACAGCGGATAAGAGGTGATACAGCCAAAAAAAGAGCCAAAATTCTGCATGATTTTGTTCAGAAAACAAATTATAATTTCAGAAAAAGAAAAAATGAACTTTTTGTCCATATAGAAGATGAAAAAAACGGCTTTTATCAGGGATTTGATGAATATTATAATAAAATGCTAATAAAAAGTGATAAATTTTTAAAAGGAGAATGGGTGAGGGTAAAAGATTATGAGGTTAAGGAAGTTAATTATGCAAAAATCTAAAAAAAATCAGATAATTGTTTCTATTCTTTTTGGCGTTTTATTTGCCCTTGTGGTAGCTTATATGTTTAAAGGAAATTATGAAGAGCTGTTAACCCAGATTGTAGCAGTGGTTATTGTGCTTGCTTTTTTTATTCTGTTTATTTTGCTTTTAAAAAAATCTGTTCCCCAGCAAAATCCCCAGCAGGTTCAGGTTGAAATGAATACGGGAATAGAAAAAGATTTTGTAATAAAACCTACTATTTCCAATGTTACTTTTAAAGATGTTGCGGGTATAAGCGAAGTTAAAGAAGAGCTTATTGAGATTGTAGATTTTTTAAAAAATCCTGAAAAATATAAATCTTTTGGAATAAATCTCCCAAAAGGTGTTTTACTGGTGGGCCCTCCGGGTGTGGGTAAGACATTGATAGCCAAGGCCCTTGCCGGGGAAGCGGGTGTTCCGTTTTTTTATCAGAGCGGAAGCGGTTTTGTTCAAATGTATGTGGGTGTTGGTGCAAAAAGAGTAAGAGATTTATTTTCTCGTGCAAAAGCAAATGCGCCAAGTATTATTTTTATCGATGAAATTGACGCTATTGGAAAAGCAAGAGGAAATCTTAGAAATGATGAAAGAGAAGCCACATTGAATCAGTTGTTAACCGAAATGGACGGATTTGAAGGGAGCGAAGGCGTGATTGTTATAGGGGCGACCAATAAAGTGGAACTCCTCGATGATGCACTTTTAAGACCCGGAAGGTTTGACAGGCGGGTATTTGTGGAGCTTCCCGGGCTTAACGACAGAATGGAAATACTTAAAGTTCATTTAAGAGGCAGGCCTTTTAAGGGAAATTTGGAAAACATTGCCAAAATGACGGTGGGATTTTCTGGGGCGGCACTTGCAAGTCTGGTTAATGAAGCAAGTATTTATGCACTTAAACATGGTAAAAAATATATAGAAGAAGAAGATTTTTATGCTGTGAAAGATAAAGTTTTAATAGGTAAAAAAAGCTGTGAATTTGAGAGAATTTCACTTGTAAAAGATGATTTCAAAGAAGAAGACAAGGAAATAATTTCAAAAACTGAGCTCATGAATAAAATAATGGTTTATTTAGCCGGGCGCGTGGCTGTGGAAGAGAGGTTTAATGAAAAATTTTCAAACGCACATATGGATTTGAGAAAAGCAAAAGAGCTGGCGGTTAAAATGATAAAAGATTATGCTATGGGAGATGATATTGTGGGGGATGAGAGTGAAGTTGCAAAAGTGCTTAAATATTGTGAAGATGAAGTTAAGAATTTATATAAATCCAATGAATTATTAATAGAAAAAGTTTATAATATTTTATTAAAAAATGAAATTATTCATAAAGAAGATGTAATTAAAAACAAAAATGAAATATTTTAACGGGTTTTGTTTAAAAAACGAAAAAAATTTTTTTAAAGATTATTTGGAAGAAAAAGAGTTTATTGTTGCGGGATTCAGCAAAGGTACTTGTAAGGCTCTTGAATATGCACTTGAATGCAGTGAAAGAATAGATAAACTGCAGCTACTCTCCCCCGCATTTTTTGATGTGAGTGAAAAATTTATAGAGTTAAATATAAATGCATTTAAAAAAAGTAAGATTGATTATATTAAAAATTTTTTGACTAAAGCAGGCATTAATCAATGGATAAAGGAAAATGGAAAGTGGAAAATTGATTTAGAGGATATTGAAATTGATTATAGTTGCACGGAAAAAGAATTGTTAGGGCTTTTTATTTTTGATTGGGAAAAAATAAGAAAAGTTAAAAATATAAAAATAGAAGTGTTTTTAGGAGAATATGATAAAATTATTTCTTTAAAAAAAGCTTATAAATTTTTTAAAAATTACGGTGAAGTTTATTTAATAAAAAAATCAAATCATTTTTTAAGGAGTTAAATTGGATACTGAGCCCAAGTCGCATGTTGTTAAAGAGTATTGGGATATAGTCACAGGTTTTATTTCTTTCTTTTTTGCCATTATTTTTCATTTTGAACATTTGAGTGTTTTAGCAGCTGTTTTTGCCGCAATAGGTATCGGTTCGCTTGCCGTTACAATCTCCGAAATAGCGGAAATTTTGGCTGAAAGGTTTGGGGAACCTTACGGAAGTCTGGTTTTGACGTTTTCAGCCGTGCTGGTAGAAATTTTAATTCTTTTTATGGTGGTGCTGGAAGCAAAAGTTCATCCGGATGTTATGGAAACGGTAAAAAACGGTATTGCCGCCACGGTAATTGTGGATTTGAATGCACTTCTGGGACTTGCCGTTTTTGTAGGGGGGCTTAATTTTAAAGAACAGGTCCATAACGAAGATACATCGGCCAGTTATACAACTGTTCTTTTTGTGGCGGTGGCGATGCTTCTTGTGCCGAGCGCAATTTCTCTTCATTCAACCAAAGAGGCGCTACATAACGCAAGTATAATAATTGCCGTACTTTTATTTGTTTATTATCTGTTTATATTTAAATTCCAAACAGATACACACGTGCATTTTTTTAAATTTAAAAAACGAAGCAGGGTTAAAAGATATCAAAAAGAAGAAGATGATGAAAATTATTTTTTTGATAAAAAAAGTTCTTTGTTTAATGTGATTTTTTTACTTTTTTTATTAATTTTAATAGGATTTTTGTCTGAAATTTTTGCAAACGAAGGCGTAAGGGTATTTAAAAATATGGGCTTAACGGCAGGGTTTGTGGGTATTTTAATTGCTTTTGTAACAGCGGCACCCGAACTTTTCACAGCAATTAGGGCGGCGAAAAACGATGAAATGCAAAGGGTTGTAAATATAGCGATGGGAGCAAGCACCGTTTCTATACTTTTAACCGTTCCGATACTTATTTTTTTATCTTTGATTTTTGGAATAAAATTTACTTTGGATTTTACCCCTTTGCAGGTAGGGGCACTGATGATTACAATTTTGCTTGTCTGGAAAACAACCGAAAACGGTGAAACCAATTATTTAGAAGGGCTATCTCACCTTATGCTGTTTCTAAGTTATGCAATTATGGCTATTTTTTATTAATTTTTTAAATTTCTTTTCTTTTTTTGTGCTAAAATTAATTGTAAAAACTAAAAAGGAGAATGTATGAACAGAAGAAAATTTTTAAAAGCTGCCGGTGTAGGTGTAGCTGCAAGTGCTGTATTTACAACCAATTTGTATGCAAAAAGTGTAACAAGACTTAAAGTTTGTCTTTCATGGCCTAAAACACTTCCCATTATGGGTGAGGGTGCTTTATGGTTTGCAAAAAGAGTGGATGAGTTAAGCGGTGGAAGTTTAAAAATTCATATATATGGAGCAAATGAATTAGTACCTGCCCTTGGTGTATTTGATGCCTGTTCCAAAGGTTTGATTGACGGCTTTCATTCAGGCCCTTATTACTGGAAGGGTAAAAATATGGCGTTTGCTTTGTTTAGTTCTTTCCCTTTTGGAATGGTTGCCGATGAACTTGAACCTTGGTTTGATTTTGCAGGGGGAATGGATTTGTGGAGAGAATTATATGCAAGATATAATTTAATGCCTTTCAAAGGCGGAAATACTGGAAACCAAATGGGTGGATGGTTTAGAAAACCAATTAAAAGCTTAGCCGATATGAAAGGTCTTAAAATGAGAATTCCCGGTCTTGGCGGAGAAGTAATGGCAAGACTTGGAGTCAAACCTGTAAATATCCCTGGAGGTGAAATTTATACAGCACTTGAAAGAGGCGTTATTGATGCAACTGAGTGGGTGGGGCCAAGCCTTGATACAATTATGGGATTCCAAAAAGTTGCTAGATATTATTATACAGGATGGCATGAGCCTGGAAGTATTCTTGAAATGACATTCAATAAGAAAAAATATGAAAGACTTCCAAAAGAACATCAGGCAATTATTGAAGCTGCAACAAGAGAAATGCATGCAAGAATTTTTTCCGAGTTTCAATATCAAAATGCTCTTAAGCTTCAGGATATTATCAGCGGAAAATATGATGTTAAACTAGGTAATTTCCCTGATGATGTTAATGAAGCAGCAAAAAAAGCTATTATTGAAATTCTTAACGAATATTCCAATAAATCAAAAGATTTTGCAAAAGTTTATGAAAATATTAAATCATTTTTTCCTAAAATCAGAAAATGGACAGATACACTTCCAAAATGGTATCTTGATATAAGGGATAGCGGAACAATAGTAGATTAAACAAAATCTTTTAAAACTTCGCTGCAGAGGGCAAATCCAAATGCCCCTGTAACTCCTACAAAACTTCCCATTTTGCATTCTATCGGTTTTTCGGTTGAATAAACAGCTTTAAAATCTCCTTTAAATTTTTCTTTTTTTAAAAAATCCCTTACTTTTTTGGCAAAAGGGTCTGTGTGTGTTTTCCATATTGAATCTATTCTTATTTTTGTAGGGTCAATCCTTTTTGCCGCTCCCATTGAAGAGATAATTTTTGGGTATGCTTTTTTTATAAGGGAAATTTTTGCTTTTAAATCATCAATTGCATCAATAACCATGTCATATTTATTTAAATCCAGTTTTTTGATATTTTCCGGTGTCAGTTTTAAATCAATTGTTCTAATTCCGGGATATAATCTTTTTAAAACTTCAACTTTTTTTCTTCCTACAAACTCGCTTCCTATTTGTCTGTTTTGGTTTGTAATATCAAATATGTCATAATCGACAACGGTTATATTTTTTACACCGGAGCGGTAGAGGCACTCAAGCGCATACCCTCCCACACCCCCGGCTCCGCAAATTAATATATTTAAATTTTGAAGTTTGTGAAATTTTGAAAAAAGTTTTTTACATCTGTCAAATTTCATTTAACTCCTTTAATTTTTGTGCTAAATTTAAAATATTTATATATTTTTTTGAAAATTCTATTTTTCCGCTGTTATTTATAATTTTTTTAAATTTCTCAATAAATAATGGCTCTTTTGCAATCACTCCGATTAATGAATCTATCTGGGTAAAAGGGTATAAATCAGATATTTCCCGGGTTAATTCCTCAATCTCTTTTTTTTCATAATTTTGATAATTTAATATTTTATCTCTAAAAAATTTTGGATAATTTATATTATTGTATATTAAATCAACAACCGGATATATTTCGCTTATGGAAGGAATGATTAAATGAATTGCAAAAACACCGCAGCATTTATAGACTTTGAAATATTCTTCTTTTTGAAACACATCATAATGTTTAAAATTCCATTTTTCCTTTTTAAAAAGCGGCTTTTTTAAAAAATTTTTATGCACATCGCCGCTTAAATCTATGAAATGGTTAATTAAATTAAATTTTTCTCTAACCTCTTCAATATCATCGATTATTTTACCAAATCTGTTAAGTCCTGTCTGAAGAAGTTCCAAATAGGCTTTTTTTATCGCTTTTTGCTGGTCAATATCGCAGCCAAAAGCTAAAATAATATTGTCATCTTTAATATAGCTTGCGGCCATTACAGGGTATTTTCCCTCAAGAGAGGCATCGTATATCTGAATGTTTTTTGAATTAAAAGGATGGTCTGTTTTTGGCAGGGGCAGGGCGTATTTTATAACTTCGAATTTTACAAATCTTTCTATTATTTCCGCCTTGGCGTTTTTATAAGCCTTAATAATATCAAAATGTGCCGCCATACCGTTGCTTGCGTATAAATTTTGAAGCAGGTTAACTGGAAAATATATTTTTTCTTTGGTTGAGCGTTTTATAAAAGGTATTGAAAGTATTTCAAATGAATCAGAGTTAAAATCAATTAATTCCTCTTTTTGAAGGGTGTCTGTTTTATAAAATTTATTGAGTTCGTTATTTAAAAAATTTCCTTCTTTCATATCAGGATATAAACCGTTAATATAATATTCTTCAAAAAAATTTTTGGTTATTAGCCGCTCAGCCATTTCACCCTGTGCACTAAGCAGGGCGTCCCCTGATGTTTCACCTTTGCCAAAAGAAGTAAAAGGTATGTTTTTAAGTTTTAATTCGCATGTAAAAACATTGTTTATTTCTTTAAATTCATAATAATATTCTAAATTTAACTCTTCAAAAAATTTATTATAACCACTCACCACTCACCACTCACTACTCACTATTTTTCACTGTTTTTTAATTTTTCTAATAATTGATAATCGGTAATATCCAATGTAATGGGGGTTATTGAAACATAGCCGTTTTTTACAGCCCAAAAATCGCTTCCTTTTTCTTCTTTAAATTTTAAGGGATGAAGGCCGAGCCAGTAATATTCTTCGCCTCTGGGGTTAAGATATTTGTGGGCATCGTTTCCGTAAATTCTGTATGCAAGTTTTGTAAACCGGTATCCTTTTATTTTTTTTGTATTCGGTATGTTTATATTTAACAGTTTTCTGTGGGGAAGCTGAATTTTATTTTCTAAAACCATTAAGGCTATCTCTTTTGCTATTTTTTTTGCTTTTTTCCAGTTAATTTCACTGGGGGGATTATCGAAACTCTTTAAAACCTGAGATATGGCAATGGATTTTATTCCGTGAATTGCCCCTTCGGTTGCTCCTCCAACAGTTCCTGAATAATTTACGTCTTCGCCCATATTCGCTCCGTGATTTATTCCGGAAACAATTAAATCCGGTTTTTTGTCTTTAAAAAACTCGTTTATTGCCAGATAAACACAGTCGTCCGGTGTTCCGTCATCAAGTTTATAAAAATTTTCTTTAACTTTTTTAAACATTAAAGGTTTTGTAATTGTAAGAGATTTTGAGCAGGCGCTTTTTGGGGAAGCAGGTGCTACAACAAGAGGTTTTCCTATTTCGCTCATGGCTTCATATAAAATTTCAAGCCCTTTTGCTTCAAAAGAATCGTCATTTGTAATAAGTATTTTTGGCATCTGTATCCTTTGGTATAATTTTATAAAAAGGCCGGTTATGAAATATGTAAGAGATGATATTAATATCAGGATTTTATCAAATTTTGAGATGCCTTTTGGTGAAATTGAAAAAGATTTTAAAAAATTCAAGAAAAAACTTCAAGATTATGACATAGGAGTTTGGAGTAAAAATATTATGTTAAATAATTTTAATGATATTAATATTTTTAATAATATTGGTGAAAAATTAGAGTGGGTTGATATAGTGCTGAATTATCTAAATTCATTGAACGGATTTTTAAGAGAGCAGATAGGTGTTTGTATAGAAAAAAAGATTCCGAGAATAATTGATAATGATTTGCCTTATTTGATAATTCAGAGAAAAATAAAACCGGATTTTGATGAAAATTATTTTATTGCTTTTGATAAAAAAGTTTATTTTCCCGGTATTTCAAAAAAATTTGATTTAAAATTCAGTATAATTAAGCTGGTTGAGTGGTCTAAAAGAAGCAATAAATTTTTGATAAAATTTCAAAATTAAACTGAAAGGATGATTATGGCAAAATTAGTTCTTGTTAGACACGGAAAAAGCGAATGGAATAAACAAAACCGTTTTACCGGCTGGGTGGATGTGGATTTGGCGCCTGAAGGAGTGGAAGAAGCCAAAAAAGCTGGTCAGATATTAAAAGACGCCGGATTTACTTTTGATATATGTTTTTCATCTTTTTTAAAAAGGGCTATTAAAACGGGAATTATTATTTTAGAAGAACTCGATTTACTATGGATTGACCACTTGAAAGACTGGAGATTTAACGAAAGGTTTTACGGTGCCCTTACAGGACTTAATAAAGACGAGGTTAAAAAAGAGCTGGGAGAAGAAAAATTTTTGCTTTACAGAAGAAGCTATGATGTTCCTCCTCCGCCTTTAAGTGAAGATGACCCGAGACACCCGAGATTTGATCAGAAATATAAAAATTTTCCTGTTGAATTAATTCCAAGTACAGAATGTTTAAAAGATAATCAGATACGCTCAATAGCGGCTTTTCATGAAAGAGTTGCACCTCTTTTGGTGGAAGGCAAAGATGTTTTGATTACAGCTCACGGAAATACAATAAGAGGGATGGTTAAAGAATTTGACAACATAAGCGATGAAGATATTCCAAAATTCGAAGTTGCTACAGGAGTTCCAAGGGTATATGAATTTGATGAGGAGCTTCATATTAAAAAAGTTTATAATTTAGATTAATTTATAAAGAAATTTGCTAAAACTGTTGGCAAAATTTTGAATATCTTTTTTACAAAAAGGCTTTGGGCCTTTTGTAATTTCCCCGCTCTGTCTAATCTCAGCCATTAAATTTCTTATGCTTAAGAAATTTTGAATAGAATTTTCATCATATATTTCCCCTCTGTGTCCTAAAGCGATTGCATCTTTTTTAACAATTCTGTCAGCCAGGGGTATATCGGCAGTTATTACCAAATCGTTTTTTTCACACAGGCTTACAATTTCATCATCTGCTTTGTCTATTCCTTCGTTTACAATAATATATTCGATAGACGGGCTTTTTTCAAAAGAAATTTTTTTATTGGATACCACAATTGTTTTTATTTCGTTTTTATTTACCGCTCTGTAAATTATGGGTTTTACTGCCTTTGGCAAAGCATCCGCATCAATTAAAATTTTCATTTTTTTCTCTTATAAAAAAATAGCTGCCAAAAAGAGCGGAAAATGTATTTATACTTACAAGCATATAAATAATAATTATCTGGTAGCTTACCGCTTTTAGCGGGGATGCACCGGCCAAAAGCATTCCTGTGGTAATGCCGGGAATTGCAACAACACCTATTGTTTGAAGCATATTGTTAACAGGTATCAAAGCTGCTTTTATAGCTTCTTTTTGCATTATTTTATAAGCCGATTTCAAATTTGCTCCGATGGCAATAAAACTCTCAATTAACTCTTTTTGCAAAAAGAGTTCTCTTTTTAATCTTTCTATGGTTAATGTGTAGGTATTTAATGAATTTCCTATAATCATGCCCGCAACAGGTATAAATTCATATGGTTTAAGAGAAATTATTTTTAAAGTTATCATTATACTTAGAATTATTATAGCGGACATACTAATGGAATAAAAAGCACATAAGAATAAAAATTGAGTTCTCTTTTTTGCTATGAAAGAAGCGTAAATGAGCATAAACAACACAATAGGTATATACCAAAGTGGATTTTTAATTTTAAATAAAAATCCTAAAATGAATCCCAAAACACTCAGTTGCAGCAGTGCTCTTAGAGAATTGATAAAAAGTTCTTTTTCAATACCGATTTTGTTTTTGTATGAAATAAACAAAGGGATAAGCACTAAAATAAAACTTAAAGTAATTATGCTGAATTTCAATTATTTCCTTTTTAATAAAATTGTATCACATAATTATAAATTTATATTATATAGAAAAAATATTATGTTAATTTTGATAAAAAATTATATTTCTCTTTTTTGAAACTAATTATTTTGATAAAATACATTAAAAAAAAGGCAGCTTATGCAAATATTAAAAACAAATGCCGCAAATTTCAGGCTTAAATTTGAAGAAATTTTAAACCGGGGAAAAATGGACATAGAAAATGTTGAAGGAATAGTAAAAAACATTATTAACGAAGTTAAAATTGAAAAAAACAGAGCCTTATTTGAACATATTTCAAAATTTGACAGATGGACTCCTGATAAAGACAGTGATTTGGAAATAACAAAAGATGAAATGAAAAAAGCTTATGATAATTTGGATGAAAAATTAAAATGCGCTTTACATCTTGCGTATGATAGAATAAAGTCCTATCACGAAAAACAGCTCCCTAAAACATGGCTCACGTTTGAAGAAAACGGAACTATTTTAGGGCAAAAAGTAACCCCTGTCGAAAGAGCCGGTGTATATGTTCCAGGAGGAAAAGCTTTTTATCCAAGCTCTTTGCTTATGAATGTAATTCCCGCAATTGTAGCCGGAGTAAAAGAAATTGTTGTCACCACGCCCGTAATTGAAAATAAACCAAATGAACTTTTACTCGCTGCTTTATATATTTGTGGTATGCCAAAGGCTTTTAAAGTAGGTGGTGCAAGTGCAATTGCTGCTATGGCTTACGGAACGGAGAGTATTCCGAAAGTGGATGTAATTACGGGTCCCGGGAATATTTTTGTCGCAACGGCAAAAAAACTGGTTTTCGGGGAAGTAAATATAGACATGATAGCAGGGCCAAGTGAAATTGGTATTATTGCAGATAACACCGCAAAAGCTAATTACATGGCAATAGATTTACTTTCCCAGGCCGAACATGATGAAATGGCAAGTTCAATAATGGTAACAGTTTCGGAAGAGCTGGCAAAAAATACACAAAAAAAAGTTTACGAATTTTTAAATGAGCTTGAAAGAAAAGAAATTGCAAAAAAATCCATTGATGAAAGAGGTGCTATTATTATTGCCCGCAATATTGATGAGGCAGTTGCACTTATGAACGAAATTGCGCCTGAACATCTTGAAATTGTTACAGCTAATCCGTTTGAACTGCTTCCAAAAATTAAAAATGCGGGTGCGATTTTCTTAGGGGAAAATACTCCTGAACCGATTGGTGATTATATAGCAGGACCTAATCATACTTTGCCTACCGGGGGAACGGCAAAATTTTATTCTCCTTTAAATGTTGAAATTTTTATGAAAAAAAGCTCAATTATCTCTTTTTCCAAAGAAGCTATCAAAAAAATGGGAGAAGACTGTGCTATCTTAGCTAAGAGTGAAGGGCTTACGGCCCACCAGAAATCTGTTCTTGAAAGGCTTAAGTGAATTTTGACAAATTTGATTTTATAGAGAATTTTTTACCTGATTCTCCTTTTGTTTATATAATTTTTCTTTTTTTCTTTTTTTTCTTTACAACAATTTTTGTTTTAACAGTTGCAAAATTAACAAAAAATAAAAGTATTCAAAACAATAATAAAAAATTAACTATCGAAGATTTAATAAAAATATCTAAAAATGAAAAATCAAATATTAAAGATTTGGTATTTGCGATTGAATATTTTAACTCTGAATTTAAAGTAAAACAGTTTCCCGATAAAGCAGTTAAATTTCTTAAATCTGTTTTAACACATAAAAACAGAGGCAAAATTTTATTTGATATTTTTCATTCAAAAACCGTAAAACTGAATAAAGAATTTAAAGAACGTTTGAATAATTTAGAAAAAGAATGTTTGAATAAATAAGATAGAGTTTAAACTCTATCTCTAAGATTAAGTGCAGAAATTACTTCAAGATATTTGTTATGGTCTTTTCTTTTCAAATATCTCATAAGTCTTTTTCTCTGTCCAACTAATTTAAGTAATCCTAATCTGCTTGAATGGTCGTGTTTGTGTGCTTGTAAATGTTCGTTAATTTGATTGATTCTTTCGCTCAATAGTGCAATTTGCACCGCCGGGCTTCCAGTATCAGTTTCAGTATTTCCGAATTTAGCGATAATTTCTCTTTTTTTCGCCGAATCCAAAGCCATTTTAGCCTCCTGATTGGTAAATTTTAGTTTTTCAACTAAGACTGAAAGTATATCTTTTTTTATATAAAAAATCAAATTTTGATAAAATTTTAAAAAAAGGTGTTTATGAAGAAAATAATTCTGTTATTATTTACTTCGATACTGTTTAGTTTAAATATATTAATATTGAATTCTTATTCTGCAAAGCTGAAATGGACTCAGAATGAATTAAACGGTATACTTAACGAATTAAATGATCAGAATTTAAATATTTATGTGGAATTTATGGACACCAAACTTTTCAGACCCACTCCTGAAAGATTAAAAAATTTTTATAATTATATATTCAATAAGTATAAAAAAATACCTTTTGATATTATTATAGTTACCGATGACAACGCTTTGAATTTTGTAAGAAAAAATATAAATTCGGCCTTGTTTTCGAATGCAAAAGTTTTTTTTGCAGGGATAAACAATCTAAAATTGGCAAAAATTTTAGATAAAAACAGATTTGCAGGGGTGTTTGAAAAAAAAGAACCGGTGACAAATTTACAATTTGCTTCGAAAATTGTAAATTTAAAAACTTTGTATGTGGTGGGGGATAATTCAAATTCCGCCAAAATAGTAATGAAACAGTATAAAAAAGCATATAAAACATTTAAAAATATAAAATTTGTTTATATAAATGAAAAAGAGTTGACCCATTTATTGTATTTTTTTAAAGACAATTATTCAAATGATTCGGCTATGATGTTAATCAATCCTTTTAGTTTCAATTATGAAAACAGACATATATCTTATAAAAAAGCCGTTCAGCTTCTTTCTAAAGTTTATAAAAGGCCTATAGTTGTTCATACGGATATCCTGGTAAATATAAAAAATTCAAATGTTGTAGGGGGAAAAGTTAATGATTCCCATAATCAGGGTAAAATAGCCGCAATAAAAGTAAAAGAATATTTAAACAAAAAACAGATGAAAAAACTTGGTTTTACTTTTGAAAAAGCGAATAAAATGTATTTAAATGTTTTAAATCTTAAAAAATTCGGTGTAAATGCGTATTATCTGGGTTATAAAAATGCCGTTTACGTAAACAAACCCCAAACACTCTGGAAAAAATACAAAAATGAGATTATTTTAATGCTTTTATCTTTTCTTTATCTGGTTTTGGTTATTGTTATTTTAATTTATAAAAATATTCTTTTAAAAGAATTAAACAGAGAAAAAGAAAAATTGAATTTTGAATTACAAAAAAGAATAAATTCAGCTGTAGAAGATATTCAAAAAAAAGACAAACTTTTGGCTAATCATGCAAAACTTTCAGCTATGTCCGATATGATGGGGGCTGTGGCGCATCAATGGAGACAGCCTTTAAACGCTCTTGCAATTAATTTACAGGTTTTACCTGAAATTAGCGATAAAAATAAATACAGCGAAATTATTGATAAAAATTTAAAAATTATAAATTTTATGTCCAATACCATAGACAATTTTATAAAATTTTTTAAAAATGATGAAAATGAACTGAATTTTTCTGTAAAAACTTCCATAAAAGAGACTTTGGATATTTTGGATGCACAGTTGAATGCTAAAAAAATTATAATTGAATTCAAAGGGGATGATTTTTATATTAAAGGGAATAAAAACCAGTTTAGACAAGTGATTTTAAATATTATAAACAATTCAAAAGAAGCCTTTAAAAATCAAAAAAATAAAAAAATTGAAATAATTTTAAAAAATAAATTAAAAAAAATATATATTTTGGACAATGCCGGCGGAATTGAAAAAAATTTGCTGGATAAAATATTTGAACCTTATTTTACAACAAAAGATAAAGGAAGCGGACTTGGGCTTTATATCAGTAAAATCATACTTGAAAAATATTTTAATGCCAATCTGTTGATAAAAAATACAAAAATAGGAGTAATTAATATTATTTCATTTTAATATAAACAGATAATTTAGGTATAATTTTGCAAAAAGGGTTGATATGCTGTTTACAAAATCAAGCGCTTATACTCTGCAGGCTTTGATGGAGCTTTCAAGGTTTGATAAGCCTGTGGATGTTACAAAGCTTTCTGAAATAACTTCACTGCCAAAACCGTTTTTGGCAAAACTGCTGCAAACCTTGTCAAAAAAAGGTTATGTTAAATCATTTAAAGGGATACACGGAGGTTTTTTACTAGAAAAAAAACCAAAAGATATAAAAATATTAGAGCTGTTTAAAGTTATTGAAGATAAAGATTCTCTGGTTTTTTACTGCTCCAAAAAGCCTGAAAACTGTGTAAGGAACAGGGCAAATATCTGCTGTGTGAGACCTTTTTTTGTATTTTTGGAAAATAAACTTGATGAAATTATAAAAGATATGACTTTAGAAGATGTTATAAGGATGAAATCTGATAAATAAAATTAAAAATTCACTTAAGTTATTAAGCGAAATAACTGATTTAGGTGTTGTTGCTTTTGTTTTTGCAATACTTTTAATTATTATTATTCCGCTGCCAAACGGAATACTTGATTTTTTTCTCACGATATCTTTATCTGTGGGTATATTAATTTTACTTCTTAGTTTATATATCCCAAAACCTACTGATTTTACAACTTTCCCCACATTGATTTTGATTGTTACGCTTTACAGGCTTTCACTGAATGTTGCAACAACAAGAATGATTCTCTCAAACGGTTATTTAGGGCCTGATGCCGTAAGTAAAATAATCTCCGCTTTTGGGGAATTTGTTGTAGGTGGAAATTATATTATAGGTATTATTGTATTTACAATACTTGTTATTATAAACTTTATGGTAATTACCCAGGGCTCAACCAGGGTTGCTGAAGTGGCGGCAAGATTTACCCTTGATGCGATGCCCGGAAAACAGATGGCTATAGATGCCGATTTGAATGCCGGACTTATTGATGAAAACGAAGCAAAAAGAAGAAGGGCGGAACTTATCCAGGAAGCAAATTTTTACGGTGCAATGGACGGGGCCAGCAAATTTGTAAAAGGTGATGCGATTGCCGGAATTATTATTACACTTGTCAATATTATAGCCGGGCTTTTAATAGGTATTTTTCAGCATAATATGGATATTGCCGAGGCTGCTTCCACATATACCATATTAACGATTGGAGACGGTCTTGTTGGGCAGATTCCGGCACTTATGGTTTCAACAGCCACAGGTATTATAATAACCAGGGCAAGTAAAGATGAAAGTAATTTTGCAGAGGGTGTTATTAAACAGTTAATGAAAGATTACAAGGTTATTTTAATTGTAGGGACATTTCTTTTTTTTATGGCTTTTATCCCCGGATTTCCTAGAGGAAGTATGATATTTTTGGGACTTGTATTTTTAATGACAGGATATTTAATGATGGAAACCCAAAAAGGGGTAGACCCGCTTGCGGCAATTATCGCAAAATTCAGAAAAAAACCGCCTCCAAAGCCTAAAAAATCCCCTGAAGAAGTTGCAAAAGAAGAAGAGAAGCCTAAAAAATCACCTGAAGAACTTGCAAAAGAAGAAGAGAGGGTATTGGAAAATATTTTGAAAGTTGAGCTGCTCGAGCTTGATATCGGTTATCAGCTTATTAAAATTGCCGATCCGAATCAGGGAGGGGATTTGCTTGAGAGAATAAAAACAATGAGAAAAAAAATAGCCTCTGATTTTGGGTTTTTGGTACCGCAAATCAGAATAAAAGATAATATTCAGTTAGAACCAAACGAGTATCAGATTTTATTAAAAGGGGTTGAAGTGGCCAAAGGTAAAGTTTATCCAGACAGATATCTTGCTATGTCAACGCCCATGGTGATTGAAGAAATTGAGGGGGAACACGTAAAAGAGCCTGCTTTTGGAATTGATGCAATATGGATAGACGAAGATAAAAAAGAAGAGGCTTTAATGAACGGATATACTGTTGTTGATGCTTCGACTGTGATAGTTACACATCTGAGTGAAATTATAAAAAAATATGCAGAGGAGCTACTTACCCGTCAGGAGACTCAAGCATTGATTGAGAGAATTAAAAAAGATTTCCCGGCCATTGCGGACGATACCTTGAAAGTTGCAAATATCGGACTGATTCAGCGTGTTCTTAAATCTTTGCTTCATGAAAAAATTCCAATTAAAGATATGATTACAATTCTTGAAACAATTGCCGATATTGCCGAATATACTAAAAATATTGATACAATAGTTGAGCATGTAAGAAGCAACTTAAGCAGGGTTATAACAAAACTTTATGAAAGCGAGGACGATACGCTTAAACTTATAACATTTGATACGCAGACTGAACAGTTCTTGCTTTCAAAACTGCAGCAGCAGGGAGATAATAAGCAGTTTATCTTAACGGTTTCTGAGATGAATAAACTGGTTGAGGAAATAAGCAATGCGGCTAGCGAAATTGTAAATAAGGGAATTGCTCCGGTGGTGTTGATAGTGGATCCGTTAATCAGAAAGCCGCTTGCCGAAATACTTGAAAGATTCGGTGTGGATGTGGTAGTATTATCCCATGCGGAAATAGACCCTAATGCTAAATTTGAAGTGCTTGGAAGTATTAGTATAAATTTTAAGGAATAGCATGTTAAAAAGCACGGAAAAAAGTTTAATTAAAAAAATGTTTTTATATCCTGTTTTATTAATAATGTTTTCATTTTTACTGTTAATGATTTCATCATTTATTACTTTGAAAATATTTAAAAAAAATGAAATAAATAAAGATATTGAAAATTTAATAAATAATAAAAAAAGTTTTATTAAAGAACATGTGGTTAATTTATCGCAAGATGTTGACAATGCTTTAAAATTTAGTATTGATGAAACTAAAAAAAGTGTAAAATACAGAGTTTATTTGGTTTATTTTACTGTAAAAAGTCTTTATTCTTTAAATAAAAATAAAAAATTTATAATAACTTATTTGAATCAGTTAAACAAATATTTAAAAAATCATTATGTTTTTGTATATGATAAAAACGGAATAACAAAAGTTCATAAATTAAATTCTTTTTTAGGAAGAAGCATTAAAACAATTTATTTGTCAAATCATATATCTTTTTATGAAATGAGTAAAAAAATTTTGCAAAAAAGCAGTGAAGGGTTTATTGAAATAAAATTTTTCAAACCAAACCATACAAATAAAAAATATTTAAAAATTGATTTTATCAAATATATACCTGAACTTAATTTGATAATAGGTTCCGGAGAATATGTGGATGAAATAAAAGCAAAACTTGCAAATCAGATTTTTCAAAGAGTAATGATTAAAAAATATGGAAATAATAATTATTTTTTTATAATTAAAAAAGACGGCACTTTAATTGTAAATCCCACATATAAAAATGAAATAGGAAAAAATATTTTGAATTTAAAAGATGTTGACGGGAAATATTTTATAAAAGAGATGATAAAAAAGCACTTTCAAATAAAAACGGGGCTTTTGTGATTTATAAATGGTTAAATCCAAGTGATAATAAAATAGAAAAAAAACTCACATATGTAATATACAATAAAACAATAGATGCCGTAATAGGCAGCGGTTTATATATTCAGCAGGATATAGATAAGTATGTAAATAAAGAAAAAAGAAGAATAAGCAATGAATTTAAATCGTTTTATAAAAGTTTGATTTTTACTTTTTTGGCAGTTTTAATATTTTCGGTTTTATTGACATATTTTCTTTCTAAAAGATTAGAATTTATTTTTATAAAATATAACAATTTATTGGAAAAAGAAAAAAATAAAGCGGAATTTGAGGCAATTCACGACCCTTTGACAAAAATACCGAACAGAAGATTTTTTAACCAAAAACTGAAAGAAGAGTTTTTAAGGGCAAAACGATATAATACAACGTTTTCACTGGCAATGATAGATATTGACCATTTTAAAAAAATAAATGATACATACGGTCACGACACAGGGGATATTGTTCTTAAAAAAATGACTTCTTTTATAAGAAAAAATATTAGAAAAAGTGATTTTTTTGCAAGATGGGGCGGGGAAGAGTTTATGCTGATTTTTCCTTATACAGATTTACAAAAAGCTAAACAAATTTGTCAAAAATTAAAAAGAGAACTGCAGGAAAATGAATTTGTCCAAACACCTGTAAAATTCACAATAAGCTGCGGTATTACAGAATTCAGAAATGATGGCGATATAGAAAATATTATAAAAAGGGTTGATGAAGCTTATATGAGGCTAAAAACAGCGGTAGGGATAAAATTGTAGCTATTTAAAAGCAATAAAAGTTGCAAAATTATTCCATCTGAAAATTACCTCAACCTCTTTAAATCCTGCAGTTTTCAGCATTTCAATATTCTCTTCCATAGTATAGGGAATTAAAACATTTTCGAGAGCCTCTCTCTTCCTAGCTATTTCATATTCTGAATATCCCATTTTCTTTTTATAATCATAATATAAATCTATCATTATTTTATTGAGTTTTTTATGGTTTGTTATCAGTTTTTCGCTCATTAAAAATATTCCGTCATTTTTCAGGGAATTGTAAATTTTTTTAATAAGCTTTTCTCTTTTAAGTGGCCTTACAAACTGAATTGTATAATTGGCAATTGCGGCTTTAGAATTTGAAAAATCATATTCTAAAAAATCATCTTCAATAAATTTTATATCAACTCCAAATGCTTTTGCCTTGTTTTTTGCCCTTTTAATCATAGCGTCTGAATTGTCTATACCTGTCAAATCAAGTTTTTTATCGCTTTTTTTGGCAAGTTCTATTAAAAAAGTTCCGGTTGAACTTCCCAGATCCACAATTTTATCGCTTTCTTTTAAAAAATTTTTTAAAATATCTATTTGTAAATTTAAATTTTCTTTATAAAAAGGGACGCTTCTATTTAGCATATCGTCAAATACACTGGCAACCTCCTCGTCAAATTCGAACTGTTTTTTTATCGGTTTATTGAAAACTTTGTCTTTCAACTCTTTTCCTTATGGTATAATTTTTAATAATTTTACTATAAAAGGCGTTTTTATGAAAGATGCAACTTTAGCCCTACATTTAGGATATGAAAAAGACAATCAAAAAGCGATGCAGGTTCCTATTTATATGACCACGGCTTACGAATATGAAAGCACGGAGCATGCGGCAAGGCTTTTTAATCTGGAAGAAACTGGAAATATTTATACAAGACTTGATAACCCCACTACAAGAGTTTTTGAAAAAAGAATAGCGGCGCTGGAAAGGGGAATAGGAGCCGTTGCAACGGCAAGCGGAATGGCGGCGGTGTTTTATTCTCTTACAAATTTAGTGCAAAGCGGGGATAATATAATTATTTCAAATAAATTATACGGGGGAAGTATAACCCTTTCTACCCATACATTGAATAAATTTGGTATTAAAGCTAAATTTTTTGATGTTCACAATCCTGAGATGCTGGAAGATATGATAGATGAGGGAACAAAAGCAATTCTGATTGAGAGTGTTTCAAACCCTGCTCTTGCTGTGCCTGATTTTGAAGGAATAGCCAAAGTGGCAAAAGAAAGAGGTGTTATATTAATTTGTGATAATACAATTGCAACTCCTTACGGTGTAAAGCCTCTTACACTCGGATGCGATATTGTGTTGCACAGTTCAAGCAAATATATAGTGGGAAACGGGAGTGCAATAGGCGGTGTTATAATTGAGGGAAAAAGTGCCAAAGAAAAGCTCTCTTCATACAGATATCCTCAGTTTAACGAGCCGGATGAGAGTTATCACGGACTTGTTTATAATAAAAAATTTGAAACTCCTTTCACAGCAAGGGCCAGATTGGCGCTTCTGAGGGATTTCGGGGCGGTAATGTCGCCTTTTAACGCATGGCTTATGATTTTGGGATTAGAACACCTGCATTTGAGAATAAAAGCACACAGCGAAAATGCTTTTGAAATAGCTAAATTTTTGCAGTCTCAAGAGAATATAAAAAAAGTCAATTATCCGTTTTTAAAGGATAATGAAAATTATAAATATGCCAAAAAATATCTTAAATATGCCGGTGGAATTGTGAGTTTTGTTGTGGAGAGTTATGAAAAGGCAAAAAATATAGCAAATTCTCTTGAAATTTTTTCCCTTGTAACAAATATAGGGGATTCTAAATCCATTGTAACACATCCTGCAAGCACAACACACCAGCAGTTAAACAAAGAAGAGCTGATAAAAGCGGGGGTTGACGAAGGGCTTATCAGGCTAAGTATCGGGCTTGAAGATGTGGAGGATTTGATAAATGATTTGAAAAAGGCTCTTAATTGAAAGAGGAGATTAAAAAACTCTCTTTAATTCCGGTTTTGCTTTTTTTTATTTTTTCAGTATTTTTTTTTGTGATTTTTTACCAGTATATAAGATATATTTTGGAAAAAGATATATATGAAACTGAAAAAAGGGTAATTAATATAGAAAAAATGCATTTAAAACAGGATGTTGATAAATTTAAAAAAACGTTTAATTTGATTTTTGATACATCCTATAGTGTGGCAAATTCAAATTTAGAAATTTTTTTAAAAATATTGCTTGAAAAAAATACAATAAATAATTTTTATATTTCAAAAGACAACAGTTTTATTTATGGAAAAGTGATAAATAAAAAATTAAATTATGAAATATATAAAAACAGATATATTATACTGAATTATAAAAATAATAAATTTTTGGTTTATTTTATAAATGAAGGAAAAAATGTCTATATAGCGGGAATTAATAAAAAATATCTTGATAATCTGGCGTTAAATAAAATAAAAAAATATCTCGATGAAATAAATAAAAACAATCCAAATTATATAGCTATGGGAAAAATAACTACTTTTAACCCGGATAAAGACGGAATTTTTGGATATTTATATTATATGCCTTTAAAATTAAGAGAAATGGAAGGATTTGTTCTTTCAACTAAAAAACCTGATGTAAAAGGTAATTATTTCAGAAAAAAATATCTTGAGTGTTTTAAAAAACATAAAAACTGTTTTATAGAGTATTATTTTAAAAATCCAAAAACAGGAAAAATTGAGCAAAAAATAAGTTATTTTACACTGATAAAAAATTTTAATTTTGATATATTAAAAGGTATTTACGCATCCCAGATAAAAAATGAAATAAAAAAAGAGATAGTAGGACAGCAGAAAGAATTTAAAAAAATTTTTTTGATAGGAATTTTTATATATTTTGTTTTATTAATTATTTTATATATTGTTTTGACTTATTTTATTCAAAAGTTTCAAAATAGAATATTAAATGAATATGGGAAACTGATTGAAAAGCTTAGAAAAAGATATTATTTTGATTCCCTGACAAATTTGCCAAACAGGCATAAACTGATAGAAAATTTAGATAATTACGAAGGTTTGATTCTTATTGATATTGATGATTTTTCCGATGTAAACGATGTTTACGGATTTGACATGGGCAACGAAATTTTAAGAAATTTTTCCAAAAGATTATTATCAAAATATAAAAATGTTTACAGGAGTGGAAATGACGAATTCGTTATAGGGTTTAAAAGAAAAATAACTAAAAAAGATTTGTGTGAAATTGCAAATAACAAATATGAGTTTAACCTTATAGAAATATCTTTCAGCATAAGCGGAAGCAATGAAAAGGGAAAACTTTTAAAAACAGCTGAAAGCGCTTTAAAAAAAGCTAAAAAAAACAGTGAAAACTGTGTTTTGTTTAATGAAAAAATAGAAAAAGAACAGAGTGAAAGAATAAAAACAATACAAAAACTTAAAAAAGTTTTGGAATATAAAAGAATAATTCCTTATTATCAGTGTATAAAAGGAGAAAAAGAAAAATACGAAGCACTTATGAGAGTCGAAATAGACGGTGAAATTATGCCTCCTTTTTATTTTATGGACCTTTTGAAAGAGGCAAAGCTCTATTATAAGTTTTCTGAAATAATGATTCAAAAGGTGCTTGACGATGTAAAAAACGAAAGAATAAAAAATGTATCTATTAATCTCTCTTTTATAGATATAGTAAACGAGGAAACAAACAGATTTTTATTAAACCTTGTAAACAACTGCAAAAAAACCTCTGAAATAACATTTGAAATACTGGAAAGCGAAAGTATTAAAGATTTTGAACTTGTAAAAAAATTTATTGATTATGTCAAAAGTAAAGGCATAAAAATATCAATAGACGATTTTGGAAGCGGATATTCAAATTATATCAGAATATTGGAGCTTAAACCGGATTTTATAAAAATTGACGGAACGATTGTCAAGAATATAAATAATGATAAATATTATGAAATAATAAAACTGATGATAGAATTTGCCAAAAAATTTAATATTAAAACTGTTGCCGAATTTGTTGAGAATGAAGAGATTTACAATAAATTAAAAAATCTCGGAATTGATTATTATCAGGGTTATTATTTTTGTAAACCTGAAAAATTAGAAAATCTAAAAAAATAAGTTAAAATTTCATTTAAAAAAGGAAAATATGAAAATTGAAACCAAAATAGCCAAATTTACAAAACCTTTATATCTTGAAAGCGGTAGAATTCTTGAACCTTGGCAGATTATTTATGAAACATACGGAGAGCTTAATGAAAAAAAAGACAATGTGATTCTTATAACACATGCACTTTCCGGTTCCCATCATGCGGCCGGAATGTATGAGGGTGAGAGAAAACCTGGCTGGTGGGATTCTTTAATCGGCGATGGAAAAGCGGTCGATACCACTAAATATTTTGTTATAGCAACCAATGTAATAGGTAGCTGTTTTGGCTCAACCGGTCCTATCAGTCCGATATATCCCGGAAGCAGTGAAAGATACAGGCTTAAATTTCCTGTAATTACAATAAAAGATATGGTAAAAGCCCAAAAAATTTTATTGGATTTTTTAGGAATTAAACACTTAAAAGCCGTAATAGGCGGAAGTATGGGAGGGATGCAGGCATTAAGATTTGCTGTGGATTATCCGGGATTTGTTGAAAAAATTTTCCCTATTGCCACAACGTATCAGACAAGACCGTATGTAATTGCTATTAATAAATCTATGATTGAGGCGCTTAGGAGTGATTGTGAATTTAAAAACGGAAATTATGACCCGAAAGAAATCAGGAAAAAAGGCCTGAAAGGTTTGGCGGCTGCAAGAATGGTAGGGTATTTAAATTATATTTCCCCTAAAACGTTTGATAAAAAATTTGGAAGAGATTATGTAAAAACAGACGGTATGTTTGAACTTTTCGGAAGGTTTCAGGTTGAAAGTTATCTGGAATATAACGGAAGCTCTTTTCCAAAATGGTTTGATCCGCTAAGTTATATATATTTGTTAAAAGCTATTTCACTTTTTGATATAGGCAGAGGGTTTATTAATACAAAAGAGGCTTTTTCACAGATTAAAGACAAACTTGTTTTGATTTCCTTTTCAGGGGATACTCTGTTTTTTCCAGAAGAGATGAGGGAAATTAAAAAATATATGGATGATATAAACGGAATTTGCGAGTTTTATGAAATAAAAAGCGATTACGGACATGACAGTTTTTTGGTTGAAGTAGATAAATTTGAAGATATTATTAAAGAGGAGCTAAGTAAATAGTGAAAATGGTGAAAGCCTGTCCGGCCGCTTGCAAAGCGGCGGGGTGGTGAGTAGTGAAAATGGTGAATGTTGGATAATGAATTTTGATAAAGGAGAATTATGCAGGATTTTGAAAAAAAATTAAAAGAGGCAAAAGAGCTTTTGGAAAAATTAAACGACCCTGAACTTACGCTTTTTCAGGCGATGGAATATTATAAAAAAGGTATAAAACTGCTTGAAGAGGCTGCTAAAATGATAGAAGAGGCCAAACTTCAGTTTAAAGAACTTACAAAATGAAAATAGCGGCCCTTCAAAGTGCCGAGCTGCCTATAAATAAAACAAAACTTGATTATTATATAAATATTGCAAAAAAAGAAAAAGTTAAGATTTTTATTCTTCCCGAATATGTTTTAAACAGGTTTTTTAAGGAACTTGAAAAAACACCAAAAAATTTTATTATAGAACAGTCAAGACATCAGTTGGAACTTCTTAAAAAACTATCTAAAATTTATAATATCGTAATCATTGCACCTGTTGTGACATATGAAGATAAAAAATTTTTTAAGATAATCATCAAAGCAAAAAACGGTAGAATTTATAAATATTATCAGCAGATTTTAATGCCATATTCACATTGGAATGAAGAAAAATTTTTTGCTAAAAAAGAAAACAGGCCTTTTATTTTTAATATTCAAAATATACGGTTTGGGATAATGTCTGGATTTGAGAGCCATTTTACTAAATTTTGGGATTATTTTGAAACTAAAAAGGCTGATATTGTTTTAATTCCGAGTATTGGAACTTTTAATTCTTTTAAAAGATGGTTTGAAATGCATAAAACATTTGCTTTTTTAAAAAATATGTATGTATTAAGGGTTAACCGTGTGGGAAACTGGAAAGAATGGGAGTTTTACGGAAAAAGTTATCTTATAAACCCTTTTGGGGAAGCTGAAAATATTTTGGGAAATAAAGAAGAGATGATGATTTGCAAACTTGATAAAAACATTATTAAAGAAGCGAGAAAAGAATGGAAATTTAATAAATTAAGCAGAGGGCTTAATTTAAGTTAAAAGTGAGAAGTGTAAAGTTAAAAGTTTTTTTCATTTTTCATTTTTACTTATTGAAATATTTCTAATATTTCATACGCCGTATTTCTTTTAGCCGGAATTTCCCCCACGTCTTTAATCAGTTCAATCATTTCCTGCTGATTCATTGCGTTTTGAGCACCCGCGCTTCTAACCACATTTTCTTCCATCATGGTAGAACCTAAATCGTTCGCCCCGTATAAAAGTGCAAGCTGTCCGATATAACTGCCCTGTGTTACCCAGGAGCTTTGAATGTTTTTGAAATTATCCAAAAACAGTCTTGCAACCGCAAGATACCTTAAATATCTGTTTGAAGAAGCCTTATATTTTACAATACCTTCTTTATAAAGTGCAGTATTGTACGGCTGAAAAGACCACATAATAAAAGCTCTGAATCCTCCTGTTTCGTCTTGCAATTTTCTTATTAAATCCCAGTGTTCCACTATTTCCTCTATTGTTTCTACAGTTCCAAACATCATCGTTGCGGTTGAGCGCATGCCTATTTCGTGTGCGCTTTTATGAACTTCAAGCCATGTGGAAGTATCTATTTTATTGGGTGCTATTATATCCCTTACCCTGTCGCTTAATATTTCCGCCCCGGCTCCCGGAATTGAAAAAAGCCCTTTTTCTTTTAGCCTTATTAAAACTTCTTTTACAGGAATTTTGCTTATTTTGCTTATATATGCAATTTCGGGTGCAGAAAATCCATGTATGGTTATCTCCGGATATTTTTTATGAATGTGCTCCACTAAATTTTCGTAAAAATCAATTCTTAAATTCGGATGAACACCTCCTTGAAAAAGTATCTGTGTTCCACCTATTTTTATCAGTTCATCAATTTTTTTGTCTATTTCTTCAAAATTTAAAATATATGCATCTTCATTTTTTTTATGCCTGTAAAAAGCACAAAATTTGCAGTCAATAAAACATATATTGGTATAATTTATGTTTCGGTCGACAATAAAAGTGGTTATTTTTTCAGGATGAAGCTCTCTTTTCTTTTCAAGCGCCATTTTTCCGAGAGTAATTAAATCCCCATTTTTAATTAAATCTACTGCTTTTTCTTTGGATATTCTCAAAATAACTCCTTTTTTTTGTATAATTGCTTTATAATATCAAAAAAAGGCAAATCATGGAAGAATTGATTGAAAAAATATCCGGGAAAACGATTAATGAGCTTAAAAAAGCAAATAAACCTGCTTATCCGCTCTATTACAGGGATGTTTTTGTAAATATAACAAGAGAAGAGAAAATATTAGACCAGTTAAACCCGAGACTTTTATGTATTGAGCCAAATCTTAGCGAAGAGCTTATAAACAAAACCGCAGATACGGTAAAAAATATAAATCAAACCTCCAACAATATAAAAGAGGAGTCGATTAAACTGCTTGAAAAAATTGAGCCTGTCGAAGCAGAAGAAGTTAAAAGTCTTGTTATTCAATATTCTTCCAAACTGCTTGATCAGATTAATAAAATGCAAAATAAAATAAATGAACTGGAGATGGAACTTGACAGGGCTTACAAGGAACTTTTGGTTGATCCTCTCACAAAAGCATTTAACAGAAAGGCTTTTGAAAAAGATATAAATGAAATTTTAGAGGCGGGAAAAAACAGGGATTTGGATATGGCTCTGGCTATTGTCGATTTGGACCATTTTAAAGAAATAAACGATACCTACGGGCATCTGGTAGGTGATTTTGTGCTTAAAAAACTTGTGGAAATAGTAAGAAGACTTTTAAGAAAAGAGCATAAAATATACAGAATAGGCGGTGATGAATTTGTAATTTTACTAAACAGAACCGATTTGAAAGCAGCAGAAGTTATAATTGAGAGAATAGTGAAAACTATGGAAAAAACAAAAATGAAATATAAAGAGCATTTGATAGACATAACAATATCAGTGGGACTTACAATGCACAAAAGCGGAGACAGTATTGAGGGTATTGTTAAAAGAGCGGATATGGCTTTATATGAGGCAAAAAAAAGCAGAAACAAATATGCGGTAGAGTTATAAGGATAAAAATGTGGTTTGATGCGGTAATTATAGGAATAACGCTTATATTGGCGATAAAAGGTTTTTTTAACGGATTTGTAAAAGAAATTGCAGGACTCATTGGATTAATAGGCGGATTATGGCTTGCAAGAGAATATTTCCACAGTGTCGGAATATATATCGATAAAAATCTTTTTGCAATAAAAAATTATGCCGCCATAGATTTGGTGGGTTTTATTGTTGTTTTTGTGGGTTTTTGGATAAGTGTTGTTTTTATAGGATTTTTAATTAATAAAATTTTAAAAATGAGCTCTCTTGGTGCTCTTGATAAAATTTTAGGATTTATTTTTGCCGGGCTTAAGTTTTTTTTATTGATAAGTGTGATTATAGCACTTTTATATAAAGTTGAATTTATTAAAGAAAAAACCCGTAAATATATTAAAAACAGCATTACTTTTCCAATATGTTTAAAAGCCGGAGAAAAAATAATAAACCTTTCTCCCAAAGATTTAGAAAAACTTTCTAAAAATGTTAAAATTTCAAAAAAATAAAGGGAATTAATGTTTAGCAACGAATACGTAAAACAAAGAATGGCAAAAGCTTCCAATTTAAAAGAAGCCGGAATAAACCCGTATGCCCATAATGCTAAAAGAGATACTAAAATTTCTGAATTTTTAGAAAAAAACAAAGATATAGAAAATCTTGAAAACAAAAGGGATGAAAACAGAATATTCACAGTGGCGGGGAGAGTTAAATTCCTAAGGCTCATGGGAAAAGCCGCATTTTTTAAAATTGAAGACGAAAGCGGTATTTTGCAGGTTTATATGAATAAAAATGATTTGGGTGATAATTTTAACTTACTCAAAAAGAATCTTGAAGTAGGGGATATTGTGGAAGTTAGCGGATATCCGTTTATTACTAAAACTGGAGAGCTTACAATTCATGCCAAAGTTGTGAAAATACTCACAAAAGCGGTTCATCCATTGCCGGAGAAATTCCACGGTCTTCAGGACGTGGAAACTAAATACCGTCAAAGATATCTTGATATGATAATGAATAAGCAAACGAGAGAAAGGTTTAAATTAAGAAGTAAAATTGTTTCTCTTATAAGAGAATTTTTTTTGAGTCATGGATTTTTGGAAGTTGAAACCCCGATGCTTCATACAGTTGTAGGAGGCGCAAATGCAAGACCTTTTATGACACATCATAATGCGCTCGATATAGAAATGAATCTTAGAATAGCACCTGAACTTTTCTTAAAAAGACTTATAGTAGGCGGTTTTGAAGCAGTGTTTGAGCTTAACAGAAATTTCAGAAACGAAGGAATTGATCAAACCCATAACCCTGAATTTACAATGCTTGAATATTATTGGGCATATCATAATATGCAGGATTTGATGAATTTGACAAAAGAGCTTTTTAATTATCTGCTTGAGAAGTTGCATCTTCCTAAAAAGATACCTTTTGGAGACATGGAAATAGATTTTAACAATTGGAAAATAATTACTTATAAAGACGCTTTGGTCCAGATAGGAAATATACCGGAAGAAATATTAAACGATATTGAAAAAATGAAAAAATATTTAAAAGAAAAGGGAATTGAAATTGAGGAGCATATAGATTCGCGCGGAAAACTATGGGCGGAACTTTTTGATGAATTTGTTGAAGATAAGCTTATCAACCCGACTTTTATAACCCAGTTTCCTATTGAAATTTCACCTCTTGCAAGAAGAAGTGATGAAAACCCTGAATTTGCAGAGAGGTTTGAACTTTTTATAGCCGGGAGGGAAATCGCAAACGGTTTTAACGAATTAAATGACCCGATGGATCAGTACGAAAGATTCAAAGCCCAACTTGTTGCTAAGGCAAAAGGTGATGAAGAGGTTATGGATATGGATTACGATTATATAAGGGCGCTGCAGTACGGAATGCCTCCGACCGCCGGTGAAGGAATAGGAATTGACAGACTGGTTATGCTTTTAACCAATACGGAATCTATTAAAGATGTTATTTTATTCCCTACAATGAAGCCTAAAAAAGAGATTTTTGATAAAGATGATACAAAATAAAAAAGGAGTTACAATGAGTTTAAAAAATTTTGATGCAGACGTATATTCAATTTTGGAAAAAGAGCTAATTAGACAAACAGATCATCTTGAAATGATTGCCAGTGAAAATTTCACTCTTCCTGAAGTTATGGAAGCTATGGGAAGTGTTTTTACAAATAAATACGCAGAAGGTTATCCAGGTAAAAGATATTACGGCGGATGCGAATATGCAGATATGGTGGAACAGCTTGCAATAGACAGGGCAAAAGAACTGTTTGGATGCAAATATGCAAATGTTCAGCCGCATTCTGGAAGCCAGGCAAACGGGGCGGTGTATGTGGCTTTAATGAAACCGTATGACAAACTCCTCGGAATGGATTTAAGCAACGGAGGGCATTTGACACACGGGGCAAAAGTTAATTTTTCGGGAAAACATTATCATAGTTTTTCTTACGGAATAGATGAAAAAACAGGCAGAATAGATTACGACAGGGTTAGAGATATTGCAAAAATAGTTAAACCTAAAATGATAGTCTGCGGTGCAAGCGCTTATCCAAGAGAGATCGATTTTGCAAAATTCCGCGAAATCGCCGATGAAGTAGGTGCTGTTTTAATGGCTGATATTGCCCATATCGCAGGACTTGTGGTAGCGGGAGAACATCCCAATCCTTTTCCGCACTGTGATGTGGTGACAACTACAACACATAAAACCCTGAGGGGGCCGAGAGGCGGTTTAATTCTTACAAACAATGAAGAATATGCCAAAAAAATAAATTCTGCAATTTTCCCGGGAATTCAGGGCGGACCCCTTGTTCATGTAATTGCTGCGAAAGCGGTCGGGTTTAAAATGAATTTGGATGCAAGCTGGAAGGATTATGCCAAACAGGTAAAAGCAAATGCAAAAGTTTTAGCCGAAGTTCTTCTTGAGAGGGGATATGATTTGGTAAGCGGCGGAACGGACAACCATTTGATTCTGGTCAGCTTTTTAAATAAAGAATTTAGCGGAAAAGAAGCAGAAGAAGCACTGGGAAGGGCAGGAATAACAGTAAATAAAAACACGGTTCCGGGCGAGAAAAGAAGCCCTTTTGTCACAAGCGGTATAAGAGTCGGCTCACCTGCACTTACAGCCAGAGGTATGAAAGAAAAAGAATTCAAGTTTATTGCACAAAAAATGGCAGATGTTTTAGATGATATTTATAATGTAGAGCTTCAGGATAAAGTGGCGAAAGAATTAAAAGAATTGGCAGGCAAATTTGTAATTTACAACAATCCTACCTATTAATTTGTCCCCCTTTTGGGGAAAGGAGCGTTTTTGGCCTATAACGTAGATGTTTCAAGGATCAAATTAATTAAAAATTATTATTTTGAATACAAAGGGAAAATTGTAAATAAAATTGTCTATAAAGGCAAAACCTATTTTGATAAATATGAAAGAATAAATGAGCCTTTGACTCTTAAGATTATGAATGAACATATTGAAAAAAGAAAAATTATCGCTTTTGATTTAATCAATAAAAATACGGTGGAAAATATTGTTTTTGATTATAACGGAAGAGACCCTGAGAAATTTTGGAACAGGGCTTCTTTAATATTAAGGCAGGAAGGTTTTTTAAATTTTACAGCATACAATTCGAAAACACCCGGGCATTTGCATCTGTATGTGCATAAAGGCCATACGACGTTAAATGAAGGGATTCAACTTGCCAAAAAACTTTCTTTAAAATTATCTTCAAAACTGCCTAAACAATGGAGAATGTTTCCGACAGATGAATTGCCAAGGGAATTTAATATATTGAATCTGCCTTATGAACTGTATAAAAAAGAAAGGGGTGCATCTTGGTCACAACACATGTAAGGAGAAAAAATGGAAAAAGATGATTTATTAAACATTAAACCTAAGAAAAATATAAAAAAACCTTTAATTTACGGTGCAATCGCTTTTTTGATTTTTATAATCGCTGTTATAGTATATGCAATTTATTCAAATTCAAAACAGGAAAATGTTGTTTTGCCTCCTCAGGTTAATGAAACTCCAAAAGAGAGTTCCGGCGGATTTAAAGAAGTTCCTATTGAGGAAAACACGTCAACTATAAGTGAAAAATTGACTAAAAATGTAATTATAAACAATACAAATGAAAAGAATGAAACAAAGGTCAATGAAAACAGAATTAACAAAACGCCTCAAAACAGTGACCAAAGCGGTATGGAACAGTCAAAAAAACAAACTTCCGAAATTTCTGAAAATAAACCCACACATACTCTACAAAAAGAATCATCAGTTAAAAAAAGTGTTTCACTCAGATATTATATTCAGGTGGCAGCTTTAATAAAATATAAAAAGCCGGATAAAAAATTTTTGAATTTAATAAAAAAAGAAGGCTTTGATTACAGGATTTATCATACTTATATAATAAAAAACCATAAAAAAATACCTGTTACAAAAATATTAATCGGTCCGTTTAGAAATGAAAAAGAAGCTAAGAAAAATTTGAAAATTGTTAAAGAAAAATTAACCCAAAATGCATTTATATTCAAGGTTAAATAATGGTATATACAAAATTTTTGTTAGACGAACTTTCAGCGGTGGCTATATATTCCCAAATCTCTTCACTTTTTCCGGGTGAAAAACTTTTTTTGCTTGAAAGTGTTATAAACAACGATAACGGTAATTTCAGTTTTATTTTTGTAGGCGAAAAGGAAAAAGTTGTTTTTGACGGAAATAAAACGGCTTATTTTAAAAATAATAAAAAAGAAGTTTATAATACAGACCCTTTTAGCTTTTTAAAAAAATATTATAAAGATATTGAAAAAAATTATTATAAAAAAATTTCACAAAAACTTAATATCGGCTTTGTCGACGGATTTATAGGATATGTTTCTTACGATATGGTGAAAATATTCGAACCTGTTTTAAAACAAGAAATGGATAAATTAAAAGATGAAACCGATATACCCGATTTTTATATGATAAGGCCTAAAATAATAATAGGCCTTTCCCATAAATCTTCTGAAATCACCGTTATTGTCAATGATGAAAAAATGGAAAATTATTTATATATTATAAAGGATTTGCTGACTTCTGGATATAAACATCTGCCTTTAAAACCCATAAAAATAGAAAAAGAGCCACATTTTTTATTTAATAAAGAGCAGTTTTTTGAAATAGTGGAAAAAGCGAAAGAGAATATTAAAGCGGGGGATATATTTCAGATTGTTTTATCAAACAGACTTTATTTAAAAGCAAAAATTGATAAATTTTCTTTTTACAGGAAACTTAGAAGCAAAAATCCATCCCCCTATCTCTATTTTTTAGATTTTGGCGAATTTTCAATTATAGGTTCTTCTCCGGAGGTTATGGTAAGACTTACCGATGATGTTGTTTTGTTAAGACCGATAGCCGGAACAAGGAAAAGAGGCAAAACCCTAAAAGAAGATTTGGAAATGGAAAACGATATGATAAACGACCCTAAAGAAAGAGCCGAACATGTAATGCTTGTGGATTTGGGCAGAAACGATGTAGGAAGAATAAGCAGGGGGGGGAGTGTGAATGTCGAGGATTTTATGAGGGTTGAGAGATATTCCCACGTAATGCATTTGGTAAGCGATGTTGTGGGAATAAAAGATGAAAAATACGATATGTTTGATGTGTTTAAAGCCACTTTTCCCGCAGGAACCGTAAGCGGTGCCCCTAAAATAAAGGCAATGGAGTTAATAGCATCATATGAAAAGGTAAAAAGAGGTTATTATGCGGGAAGCGTCGGGTATTTCGGCTTTGACGGAAATATGGACAGTGCCATAACAATAAGAAGCGCTTTGATTAAAAAAGATAATGTAATTTTTCAAGCCGGAGCCGGCATCGTTGCAGATTCAAAACCGGAGCTTGAATTCAAAGAAATTAATAATAAATTGGGCGCATTGGTTTCAACATTAAAAGAATTAAGTAAATAAAAAATGGGGGTATTAAAATCTTATACAGGTAAAAAGGTTTTAATTAGGCCTCAGGGGTTTTTGGATTCTCAAAACGCCTCTTTTATAATAACACCCCAGGATATCAATAATTTTATAAACAGAAAAATTAAATATGTCAGCATTGATTTTGGTAAAATTATCAGTGTTAATATTTCCGGCATGCGTTTTTTAAATGATATATTTGAAAGACTTTATAAGAATAATATAGAATGCGCAATATTTTCTGCCAATAAACAAATAGTGGATATTTCCCTTAGAATTGAAAACAGATATTTCAATATTTATGAAAATGAAGAAGTTGAAAAACTTTTTACATCGGAAGAAATAATTACAAAAGATATTTACATCTGTTGCATAAAATTTAATAATTTTTAACTTAGTAAAAAAAGGTTATGTGCCTGTCGTAGTGGATAATGAAAAGAATATAAATACTCAAAATGCGCTTATAATAAAAAACAGTATCGTTTCTAAGTTTGCAAATACAATAAGTGCCGTGACAAAAAACGATATTGTATATTTCTTTTTTGACGGTTTTTTGGATGCCGATATAATAAATATGTTTGATATTGAATATTTCAGACGTTCTTTACTTACCGGGTTTAGAATATTTGTTTTTGATATGAATAATGTAAAAGGTCTTAATATTCATGCTGTCAGATTTCTTTCGAAATTAGGTGTTGAAGCCGCTGAATACGGAGCACTTCTTACAATAATCGGGCTTGATACCAAAGGTGTGCAGCCTAAACTTCTTGAAGATTTGGAAATTGTGGGATTTGTATTTTTTGCAGATGAGAAAACTTTTTTACAAAGTGATGTTTTAAAAGAGGCCAAGGCCAATATGCAAATTGTTTATAAAACCCAAAGAAAAATTACAAAAGAACTTGTTGAACTTTTGCCTTATTTTGTAAAATCTACAATAGAAACAATTGAACTTTTAACAGGAATAGAAGCAAAAAAAGAAAAACCGGAATATACGGAAATAGAAATAGACACAAATAAAAACTATGTATCGAGTTCGATAGGTTTTTACGGGGATGTAGACGGATTAATGATACTGATTTTTGCAGAAGAGCTGAGTAAAAATTCTAATCGGCGAAGAATTGACAAATAAAGAAGATTTAATAGACATGGTGGGGGAGTTTGCAAATATTATAGTGGGAAACGTAAAAAGCGAATTTCAAAAAAAAGATATAGAAATTGATTTGACCCTTCCGAAAGTTTTTGAAGATTTGGAAAAATTAAAGGTTTTGGTTGAGAAGAAAAAAGCTTTAAAAATTAAATTTTATTTTGAAAAAGAGGAATTTTATATTTACCTGACAAGGTAATTAGTAGTGAGTTGTGAGTAGTGAGTAGTGAGTTGTGATTTGTGAGTTGTGAGCCTGCCCGGCCGCTTGAAAAGCGGCGGGGTAGTGAATAGTGAAGGATAATAATGGACAATGGAAAATGGACAATGGAAAATGGGAAATTAATGTTTTTAATTTTTGGAAATCCAGTTGAACACTCAAAATCTCCTTTAATGCACAATTGTTTTTTTAAAAAAGAAAAAATCAATGCCTGTTATACAAGATTTTTATTGACTGACGGAGAAGAGATTGTTAAAAAATTTAAAGAACTTAAAATAAAAGGCGCAAATGTCACTGTGCCGCATAAAGAATGGGCATATAATCTGGCTGATGAGGTAAGGGGGATTGCAAAAGAAATCGGAGCGGTAAATACGCTTGTGGAAGAAGAAGGAAAAATTGTCGGATACAATACGGACGCCGAAGGATTTTTGGAAGTAGTTAAAGATTTTAAGTTTAAAAAAGTTTTAATAATAGGTGCCGGAGGAACAGCCAGGGCTTTAAGTTATGTTCTGCCTGATGCACACATTTTAAACAGGAGTGAAAACAGGCTTGAGTTTTTTCAAAAAAAAGGCAAAGTTACTTTCACTTGGAAAAATTTTAAAAATTTTGATTACGATTTAATAATTAATACAACAAGTGCGGGACTTAAAGAAAATATTCTGCCGGCTCCAGCTCAGATTATTGAAAAACTTTTTTTAAATGCAAAATATGCCGTGGATGTAATTTACGGAAAAGTAACGCCTTTTTTGAAGCTTGCCCAAAAATATAATCTGATTACCAAAAGCGGTATTGATATGCTGGTTTTCCAGGGAGTTCTTGCAATGGAATATTTTTTGGGAAGAAAATTAAATAGAAAAGAGGTTGCAAAAATTTATTTTGAAATACTTAAATAATTGATAAAAATTAAAAAAATTTTAAGGTCTTTCTTCACTTTTTAGCTCCATTACGGCTGAAAGTTTTTTAAATTTATCTATTAATTTTTCATATCCCCTGAAAAGATGATAAATCCTGTGCACTTTTGTTTCGTTTTTTGCAATAAGTCCGGCCAACACTAAGGCTGAACTGGCTCTGAGATCTGTTGCCATTACATCAGCACCTATTAACCGGGTAGGCCCTTTAATAGTTGCAATTTTTCCTTGTATTTGTATGTTTGCCCCGAGTCTGTTTAGTTCAGGCACATGCATAAATCTGTTCTCAAAAAGTCTCTCTTCTATAGAAGAGACACCTTCGGCCTGAGTGGCGACAGCCATAAGCTGTGCCTGCATATCTGTAGGAAATCCCGGATATTCGGAAGTTGTTATGTCTACAGGGTTTATTTTTTTTGCCGGAAATATTTCTATTTCATTTTCTCTCACTTCAATAGGAAATCCCATTTGGGAAAGTTTGACTATTACACTTTCAATATGCTCTGGTATCACATTCTTTAAAAGTATGTTGGAATTTGTAATTGCACCTGCGGTTAAATACGTCCCCGCTTCTATTCTGTCGGGAATTATGCTAATTTTAGGAAAATTTAAAAGTTCACCATCGGTGCCTTCAATTACTATTTCGTCATTTTTTCTTTCTATTTTAACACCGGCATTTTCTAAAATCCGGCATAATTGATTAACTTCCGGTTCTTTTGCGATATTTATTATTTTGCTTCTCCCTTTTGCAAGTGCCGCCGCCATTATTATATTTTCGCTGCCGGTGACTGTTATTTTGTCAAATATTATTGTTGCACCTTTTAGTCTGCCTTTTGCATGAATATACCCGCCTTCTATTGTGATATCAGCTCCCATAAGTTCCAGCGCCTTTAAATGCAAATCCACAGGCCTTGCCCCTATGGCACAGCCTCCGGGAAGAGAAACTTTCGCCTCGCCAAACCTTGCAAGCAAAGGGCCTAAAACCAGGATTGACGCTCTCATTGTTTTTACAATTTCATAAACTGCGGTAGTGTTGTTTATTGTAGATGTGTTTATTGTTAAAGTGTTGTTTTTAAAATTATAACCTGCGCCTAAATATCCAAAAAGTTTAAGGAGTGTTTTTACATCGGCAACTTCCGGGACATTTGACAGGTTTACTTCATTTTTGGCAAGTATCGTAGAAGCAATAATCGGTAATGCCGCGTTTTTGGCGCCGCTTATTTCAACACTTCCGGAAAGTTTTGGAGACTCAAAAATATGTAAATATTTATACATTTCCGAAACTTTTAAGCAGTTTTATTTCTTCTTCCCAAATTTCAGGTTCAATTGTTTCCAGAATCAGAGGAATATTGTCAATCCGTTTGTCACGCATAATAAATTTAAATGCATCAAGTCCTATTTCGCCTTTTCCCAAAGAATGGTGTCTGTCTACACGGCTTGCAAATTTTGCCTTTGAATCATTTATATGCATACCCTTAAGATATTTAAAACCGACAGTTTCATCAAATTTTTTCATAGTTTTTTCATATGTCTCTTTTGTTCTTATATCATAACCGGCTGCAAAAATATGTGCCGTATCGATACACACTCCTATTCTTTCTTTATCGGTAATTTTATTTATAATATATCCCAAATGTTCAAATTTATATCCAAGATTACTACCTTGCCCCGCTGTTGTTTCTATTACAAAAACAGAGCTCTCAGTCTCTTTTATGGCTTTGTTTAAACTTTCACTTATTAAATCAAGACACTCATTTTCGCTTATTTTTTTCAGATGGCTTCCAGGATGAAAATTAAGATATTTCAATCCCAAACTTTCAACCCGTTTAGCCTCATCTATAAAGCTTTTTAGAGATTTTTCCCTTTTTTCAACTTCCGGATGCCCTAAATTTATTAAATAACTGTCATGCGGTAAAACTGCATCCGCACTAAAACCATGCTCTTGCATATATTCTTTGAATTTAGCTATATTTTCTTCACTTAGAGGCTTCGCAAACCACTGTCTCTGGTTTTTTGTAAACAGTGCAAAACCGTCAGCACCTATTTTTTTTGCATTTAATACGGCGTTTTCAACACCTCCCGCCGCACTTACATGGGCTCCAACATACTTCAAAATATCTCCTTTATTTTAAAACTTACTTGGCTACTTGGAACTTGGCTACTTACAACTCACAACTCACTGCTCACTTTTTTCACTAATTATGCCAGTTTTGGCCATTTGAGTTTTCCATCCGGGTTTGCAACCATATGAACATGGAGATGAAAAACTTCCTGTCCTGCGTTTCTACCGTTGTTTGTTATTAATCTGTAATCGCTCAGGTTTAGTGTTTTGGCAACTTCTTTTATAAATTCTGCCATTTGAGGAAAAATTTCGTCAGGGGTTGAATCGAATTTTTCAAAATGCTCTTTCGGAATTATTAAAACATGAACGGGTGCTATCGGATTAATGTCATAAAAAGCCAAAAATTTATCATTTTCCGTTACTTTTTTGCTTGGAATTTCACCTTTAACTATTTTACAAAATATACAATCCATTGAAAGCCTCCTTTTTTTTTGGTATTATATCCAAAAATTTTAAGGAGCTTTAGTGGATTTAAGCGAAATTAAAAACACTCTTAATTTGGATGAACTTGAAAAATTAAGAGTTAAATATTTAGGTAAAAATGGTCTTATTACACAGGAATTTAAAAAACTGAAAAATTTAAACGAAGAAGAAAGAAAAAAAGTAGCAAAAGAACTTAACGAATTAAAAGAAAAAACCATAAATTTGATTCAAAATAAAAAAGTGGAACTAGAAGTTAAACTGCTTGAAGAAAAAATGAAACTTGAAAAAATAGATGTAAGTTTGTATTCTCCAAAAACCACAGGGGCGATTCACCCGATTACGGATACAATGAATAAAATTATTAATTTTTTTACAAGAATGAATTTTTCCGTTGAAACCGGTCCTTTGATAGAAGATGAATTTCATAATTTTGAGGCGTTAAATCTTCCTAAATACCATCCCGCCCGCGATATGCAGGACACTTTTTATTTTAACGACGGAAAACTGCTCAGGACTCACACTTCCCCTGTACAAATCAGAACAATGCTTTCTCAAAAACCTCCTATCAGAGCAATAAGTCCGGGAGCCGTTTTCAGAAGGGATTACGATTTGACACACACTCCCATGTTTCATCAGGTAGAAGGGCTTGTGGTGGATAAAAAAGGAAAAGTTAGTTTTGCAAATTTAAAATTTATACTTGAAAGTTTTTTAATACATATGTTCGGAGATGTAAAAGTCAGATTTAGACCCTCTTTTTTTCCTTTTACGGAACCGAGTGCAGAAGTGGATATAAGCTGTATTTTTTGCAAAGGCGAAGGATGTAGGGTATGTTCGCATACCGGATGGCTTGAAGTTTTGGGATGCGGAGTGGTTGATCCGAATGTATTTAAAGCCGTGGGGTATGAAGATGTAAGCGGATATGCATTCGGACTGGGTGTTGAAAGATTTGCAATGCTTATAAACAGGATAAATGATTTAAGAAGTATGTATGAAGGAGATATAAGACTTATGGAGCAGTTTAAATGAAACTAACAAGAAAATGGCTGGAAGAATTTATAAATTTAGACGGTATATCAACCGAAGATATTATAACCGCACTTAACAGAATAGGAAATGAAGTAGAAGGTTATAAAAAAATAGAGATTCCTGAAAATGTGGTAATAGGGGAAGTAATTGATTGCGTTAAACATCCCAACGCAGATAAATTAAATGTATGTAAAGTTGATGTAGGGGAAGAAATACTTCAGATTGTATGCGGTGCAAAAAATGTGGCTGCTGGTCAGTTTGTTGTTGTTTCAAAAGTCGGGGCATCTCTGCCTGAAATTAAAATAAAAAAAGCAAAACTTAGAGGAATTGAATCAAACGGAATGATTTGTGCGGCAAGGGAGCTTGGTCTTCCGGATTTTCATGAAGGAATACTGGTTTTGGATAATTCGTTAGGGGAACTCAAAAAAGGCGAATATGCCGGAAATTATCTAAACGATGAAATAATAGAACTCGGAATTACCGCCAACAGGGGAGACTGCTTTTCTATATACGGAATAGCAAGGGAACTGGCAGCCGCATTTAACAAAAATATAATTTCCGAAGAATTTACATATGAAGAAATACCCGAAGGTATAGGAAGAATTGTAAAATTTGAAAAAACAGATATTAAGCATTCTTCACATTTAATTAAAGCTTTTCAGGGAAGTGTTAAAAGTAATCTTAAAATTAAATACAGGCTGAGTTTGTGCGAAATAGAAGCAAAAAACGATCTTGATGAACTTATAAAATATTCAATGCATGCCACAGGGGTGCTTTTGGTTGCATCGGACGTTAACGGCAGTTTTGAAGAAAATAACGGTGTTGACGAATTAAAAACCCAAAGCGGAAAATATCAGGTCGGAATTAAAAACGATATAAAACTTGAAAATCCCTCTCAATTTATTATTGACGCCAACTATATAGACCCTGAATATGTAAGCGAAATTGTATTTGTTAATAAACTCAAAACCGATGAATATTTTTTTAAAGCGAGCAGGGGCAGTGAGCCTGATTTAAAAATCGGTATGGATTATTTTATAAAAGAGAGTAATTTAAAAGTATATTCATCTGAAATAGATTTTATAACGGAGAAAAAACCGCTTGTTTTAAATGTCTCAAGTAAAGAAATTTGCGAAATTATCGGTCAGAATATAGAGGAAGAAAAAATTGTCGAAATTTTAAAAAAACTCGGGTTTGTCATTGAAATAATAGGAGATGAGACATTCAGGGTAAAAATTCCAGAATTCAGGGCGGATGTAAAAAATATTCAGGATATTTCCGAGGAGGTTTTAAGAATATACGGAATAGATGAAATAAAATCTTCACCTTTAAATTTTGAAGAAAAAAACAGATTAAACGATGTTATAAACAAAATTGATTTTATAAACGAATTAAAATTAAAATCTGTTTCTCTCGGATTTTATGAAGCGATTCATTTTGTGTTTGATGATAAAGAGAGATTAAAAAAATATGGTTTTGAAGTTGTTGATGAAAAGTTTGATTTGGCCAACCCTATTGTAAATGAACTTTCAACACTGCGCAGCACTCTGCTTTTGCAGCTTTTGGATGATATTAAAAGGAACAGGGCAAACGGATATAAATCAATATATTTATTTACAATAGGAAGCGTTTATAATAAAAACAGAGTCGAATTAACAAAAGCAGCCTATGTTATCAGCTCGAATGCAGAATTTGAAAACATAACCAATCAGGGAAAACCAAAAAAAGTTGAATTTAAAGATATGATTGAGAAACTCTCTTCTGTAATATGGGAATTTGAATTAATGCAAAATGATTCTCATCCGTTAGCCCATCCCTATCAAAATGCAAAAATCATAAAAGACGGGAAAGAAATTGGAGTAGTGGCAAAGTTGCATCCAAAAGTACAAAAAGAATTTGATATTGAAGATACAGTTTTTGCGGAAATTGATTTGAATAAATTGAAAAGACCAAAAAAAGAGGCGAAAATTATCAATAAATTTCCAAAAGTAAACAGAGACCTTTCCATTGTTACAGATAAAAATATTACATACAAACAGATATTTGAATTAATAGATAATTTGAATATAAAAGAATTAATAGATTTTTATCCTATAGATATTTATGATTTAGGAAAAAGTAACTCACTTACTATCAGATTTGTTATTCAGGGTGAAAAAACCTTAACAGACAATGAAATAAATGATATAATGCAAAAAATAATAAAAAAATTGGAAGAAAAAGGTTTTAGCTTAAGATGAATTTAGAAGTGGTTGCAGGTAAAAGATTTAATGAAGAATTTATTGTAGATGCTGATAAATCAATTTCTCACAGATGTGCTATTTTTTCTTTGCTTACAAAAGGAACAAGCAAAATAAAAAATTTTTTAAGGGCCGAAGATACTTTAAATTCGCTCTCTATCGCAAAAGCCCTCGGGGCCGAAATAAAAGATGATAATAATGAAATACTTATAAGTGCCCCAAAAGGGATAAAAGAAGCCGACGATGTTTTATACTGTGGAAATTCGGGAACCAGTATAAGAATATATATGGGGCTTTTAGCCGGAATCAACGGTTTTTTTGTATTAACAGGAGATAAATACCTAAGACGCCGTCCTATGGCGAGGGTAGCCAATCCTTTAAGAAGTATCGGCGCAAAAATAGACGGAAGAGAGGGTGGTAATTTGGCTCCTTTGGCCGTAAGAGGCGATAAACTCAAAAATTTTGTATATGAAAGTAAAATAGCTTCCGCCCAGGTTAAATCCGCTCTTATTTTGGCCGGACTCAATGCAAACGGCAAATCTGTTTACAGGGAGCCGTTTTTAAGCAGGGACCATACGGAAAGAATGCTAAAAGGTATGGGAGCAGATATAAATTCTACAATGGAAAATGGAAAATTGAAAATTGAAATCAATCCGCTTGAAAGCAAGTTAGAACCTCTTGACATTGAAGTTCCAAATGACCCGAGCAGCGCTTTTTTCTTTGCCGTAGCCGCCGCTATAACCAAATCAAGAGCAGTTATTAAAAATGTTACACTTAATCCTACGAGAACTGAGGCTTATGAAATTCTTAAAAAAATGGGAGCAAATATAGAATATATTTTAAAAGAGAATAAATACGAGCCCATTGGGGATATTATAGTCGAAGGCGATAATTTAAAAGCGGTAGAAGTTAGCAATAATATACCATGGCTGATAGATGAGCTTCCTGCACTAAGTATTGTTATGGCAGTTGCCGAGGGTGAGAGTGAGGTAAAAAATGCAAAAGAGCTCAGGGTTAAAGAAACGGACAGAATCAAAGCGGTTGTAAAAAATCTTAAAAATTTAGGAATAGAGGCAGAAGAATCTGAAGACGGGTATAAAATAATGGGTTCTTTTCCAAAAAGCGGAACCGTAAATTCGTTCGGAGACCACAGAATTGCCATGAGCTTTGCAATTTTGGGACTTTTGTGTCCTGTTAAAATTATTGATATTGATTGTATAAACACATCTTTTCCTAATTTTTTTAATCTGTTTAATAAAATAGCTAAGTTCAGGGTGGAAAATGCTGATTAAAAAAGCCAAAAGTTACGGATTTTGTTTTGGTGTAAAAAGAGCGGTTGAAATTGCCGAAAATTCTAAAAATGCCGTAACACTCGGTCCGCTTATCCATAATCCACTTGAAATAAAAAGGCTTGCTAAAAATTATAATGTAAATTATGTTGATTCTATAGATAAAATAGATAAAAACATAAAAAGGGTGATTGTGAGAACCCACGGTATTCCGAAAAAAGATTTACAAAAGCTTAAAGAAAAAAAAGTAGAAATAATTGACGCCACATGCCCTTTTGTTAAAAAACCCCAGGAAATTGTGAAGGAGATGAGCAGACTTGGATATGATATAGTAATTTTCGGGGATATCAATCATCCTGAAATAAAAGGTGTTATGAGTTACAGCGTTCATGATAGGGTTTTTGTTGTGCTGGATATTGATGAACTTAAAAAAATAAAACTTAAAGAGCATATAGCGACGGTTGCACAAACTACAAGAAAAATTCAGGATTATTTAAAAATTACTGATTATTTAATAAAAAATTATAAAGAAGTCAGGGTGTTCAACACCATCTGTAATGCAACATTTGAAAATCAGGATGCTGTAAGGGCTCTTGCAAAAGATGCGGATATAATGATAATTATAGGTGGTAAAAACTCTTCTAATACAAAACAGTTATATAATATTGCAAAAGAGTATGCCCAGAGCCATTTAATAGAAAATGAAAAAGAAATAAACCCCGAGTGGTTTAAAGGAAAAAAGCTTTGCGGAATCAGTGCCGGTGCCTCGACTCCGGAATGGCTGGTAGAAAAAATAATCTCAAAAATAAAGGAAGTAACATGGAATTGAATATCGGTGATGTAGTTGAATTTAATGTGGAAAAAATAATAAAAGGCGGATTTATTTCCCATATAGACGATACTGAAATATTTTTGCCAAAAAGCCTAAGCGGTCTTAAAGAAGATGAAAGTGTAATCGGTAAAAAGGTAAAAGCAAAGGTAAAAGAATTTAAAGAAAATTCTGTTGTAGTTGATAGAAAAGCATATTTAAATGAAATAAAAGAAAAATTAGAGAGCTTAAAAGACAAAATAATATCTGCAAATGTTACAAAAGTTAAAAATTCCGGTCTTGTAATAGATATAGACGGAATCAGCGGTTTTGTTCCAAAAGATGAAATTTTTTATAAAAAAATAGACCATAAGAAATATATTAGTGTCGGAGATGATGTTGAAGTAATGCTTGTTGACCCTGTAAGAAGAATATTTTCCATTAAAAAAGCCCTGCCTAACCCTTGGGAAGAAATTAAAGATTTAAATAAAGGCGATGTTGTAAAAGTTAGTGTTTCACATATTACAGATTACGGCGCTTTTGTTGATTTGGGAAACGGGGCTGAGGGATTTTTGCATATAAGTGAAATTAACTGGGACGGTATGAATGATTTAACTCTGGGGCAGGAAATAGATGTTGAAATAGTAGAAATTAATACTGATGAAGAAAAACTGAGAGTCAGCAGAAAAAACCTTTTGGATAAACCTGCCGAAGAATTCTCAAAAAAATATAAAAAAGGCGACATATTAAAAGGTGTTGTTACAAAATTTATAAATGTAGGTGCTTTTGTTGAAATAGACGGAATAAGTGTTCTTCTACCAAATAAATTTGTAAGTTTTAAAAAAGGCGAAAAAGCAAGCGATGTGTTAAATATCGGCGATGAAATAGAAGTAAAAGTAATTACAATAGAGCCGGAAAATAATAAAGTGATTGTTTCAAGAAAAGATGTTCTTTCAAATCCTTATGAAGAATTTGCAAAAAATTATCAAATTGGAGATAATGTAAAAGGAAAAGTCAAACATATTACTGATTTTGGAAGTTTTGTAGATTTAGGAGATGTTGAAGCACTGGTTAGAAAAGAAGATATGAAAAATGAATATAATGTGGGAGATGAATTCCAAGGTAAAATTATAGAACTTAACGGAGATAAAATTAAGCTTGCTGAATGAAAATAATAATTTCTTTGCTAAGCGTTTTAATTTTTTCTTTGCTTGTATTAACTTATGTTAAAATTTCAAAACCAAATTTTATTTGGCAAAAATATGAAGAAAAAAAAGTTGAAATTAAGACAAGTAAACCTGAAAAATTTCCTGAAATTTCTAATTTTGAATATAATGCCCTTCCCGCAAGGGTTTTATATGAAAAAATTGATTTTAAAAAAATAAAAACAGTTATTTTATATAAAATAATAATAAAAGGTACAGACAGGTTTTCGCTTTTTAATGTTTTGGAAATTTTGAAAACCAAAAAAGTTCCTTATTCAATGATTAAACAAAAAAATGTTTCAGTTTATGTAATTTTTAAAAATTTAAAAGAAGCTGAAAATATATTGAATTTATTTAAAAATTATAATTTTCCGATAAAATTACAAAAAATAATAAAAAGGATTTAAATGAAAGTAGTAATTTGCGATCCAATTCACGAAGCCGGATTTGAAATACTAAAAAAAGCAAAAGATATTGAACTCGTTGATGCAAGTAAAACACCGAAAGATGAACTTTTAAATGTAATTGAAGATGCTGAGGGTGTAATTACGAGAAGTCCAACGCCTGTAAATGAAAAATTTCTTACATCAGCTAAAAAATTAAAAGCAATTGTAAGAGCGGGGGTCGGGGTTGATAATGTTGATATCAAAAGCTGTTCTAAAAGAGGTATTATTGTTATGAATGTCCCTATGGCAAACACATTGGCAGCAGTTGAACTTACAATGGCTCATTTATTTGCAGGGGCAAGAAGTTTTACAAATGCTGTATGGAACTTGAAAAAAGAGCATGTTTGGAACAGGGAAAAATGGTTAGGAATTGAACTTGCAGGTAAAAAACTCGGAATTATAGGTTTTGGAAATATAGGAAGCAGGGTAGGTATCAGGGCAAAAGCACTTGAAATGGAAGTAATTACATATGACCCTTATATCGATCCAAGCAAAGCAACAGATTTAGGTTGTAATTATACAACCGATTTTGAGGAAATATTAAAATGTGATTTTATTACAATCCATACTCCTAAAACAGCTGAAACAATAAATATGATTACAAAAAAAGAAATTGAAAAAATGAAAGACGGGGTGGTATTAATCAATTGTGCCAGAGGGGGTTTATATAATGAAAAAGATGTTTACGAAGGATTGAAATCAGGTAAAATAAGATGGCTTGGAATAGATGTTTTTGAAAAAGAACCGCCTACAAACCATCCGTTTTTTGAGCTAGAAAACACATCTGTTACACCTCATATAGGGGCAAATACCGTAGAATCACAGAGAAGAATCGCAACCCAGGCCGCTGAAGCCATTATAGAAGCCTTCAGGGGCAGCAGTTATCCTAATGCCCTTAATCTTCCTATTAATACGGCAAATACACCAGAATGGATTATTAAATATCTTGAACTCTCCCAAAAAATGGGATATATCCTTTCTCAGATAATTAAAAAATCAATCAAAAAAGTAAAAGTAAATTTAAGCGGGGATATCGCCAAAGAAGAAAAATCTGTTTTAACATTTACAGTAGTGGGGCTTCTTAAAAACATCACAGACAGCGTAAATTATGTAAATGCTGAATTTTTGGCCAAAGAAAAAGGAATTGAATTAAAAACACAAGAAATTAAAAACCCCACTTATAAAAATTTTATCAATATAAAAATAATTACTGATGACGGGGAATATTCCATAAGCGGCACAATGCTTGACAAATATCCGAGAATTGTTGAATTTAAAGGGTTTGATTTGGAATTTGAACCTAAAGGTAAAATGATATTCTTTAAAAATACCGACGTACCCGGAGTAATAGGTGAAGTTGGAAAGACTCTTGCGAAAAATAAAATAAACATTGCCGATTTCAGACTGGGAAGAAATAAAAAATCTCAGGCAATGGCTGTTATTATTGTAGATAATCATGTTAATGAGGATGTGTTAAATGAACTTAGAAACTTAAAAGCCGCTTTAAGTGTGGCTTTTGCAGAAATTTAAGGAGAAAATATGGCATACAGTATGAATGATTTAAAAAAATATTTAAATATAGAACTGGACGGAATACCTTATAAAATAGTTGAATATCATCATGTTAAACCCGGAAAAGGTGCGGCGTTTGTAAGAACAAAACTCAAAAATTTAATTGACGGCAGGGTGATAGAAAAAACATTTCATGCGGGGGACAAAGCTGATGAACCCCATCTTGAAAGAAAAAAATATCAATATTCTTATAATGAGGGGGATATTTATTATTTTATGGATACAAACACTTATGAAATGATTCCGGTGGATGTAAGTGTTTTTGAAGAAAGTAAACAGTTTCTTTTAGACGGAATGGAGGTGGACATTTTATTTCATAACGGAAAAGTTATAGGTGTTGAGCTTCCAGGAAGTGTTGAACTTAGTGTAATTGAAACACAGCCTGTAAGCAACAAAGACAGAAGCGGGGCATGCAGAAAACCCGCAACACTCGAAACAGGGGCTGTTGTGACAGTTCCTTGCCATATTCTCGAGGGTGATAAAATAAGAGTCGATACACGTACGGGTGATTATCTGGAAAAAGTAAAATAGGCAAAAAAAATGAAAAACAAACTGGCTAAAAAAGTAGAAAAATCTGTAAGAAATATTCCTGATTATCCCAAAAAAGGAATAATTTTTAAAGATATCACAACATTGCTTAATAACGGGGAACTTTTTGCCGAGGTTATCGATTACTTTGCAGATAAATATAAAGATGTCGATTTTGTATGCGGGATTGAGAGCAGAGGTTTTATTTTCGGTTCGGCAATAGCTTATGCTATTAAAAAAGGTTTTGTCCCTCTTAGAAAAAAAGGAAAACTTCCTTTTACCACTGTCAGTGAAAAATATGCATTGGAATACGGATTTGATGAAATAGAGATTCATATTGACGCTTTTAGAGAATGTCAAAATCCGAAAATTTTACTTGTTGACGATTTAATCGCAACAGGCGGAACCGCTGAAGCGGCTGTAAAACTTATTCAAAAAATCGGGGGGAAAATAGAAGCTTGTGCATTTTTAATAGAACTTGAATTCTTAGATGGGGCAAAAAGATTAAGAGAGCTTGGAGTTGAAGTGGATTCGCTTTTAAAAGTTAAAAATTAAAAAAGGAAATTAATGTATATTCCAAAACCTATATATGATCCTGATAAAGGAGGGCATTTTGACAAATTCGGAGGAAAATTCGTACCTGAGACATTAATGCCTGTTCTTGAAGAATTGGAAAATTTTTATAAGAGTGTGAGATTTGATAGAAATTTTTGGAAAGAAATGGATTATTATTACAAAGAATATATCGGGCGTCCCACAAATTTATATTATGCTGGGAATTTAAGTAAAGAGCTTAATGCAAAAATATATTTAAAAAGAGAAGATTTAAACCATACAGGTGCGCATAAAATAAACAATACCATAGGTCAGGTGTTACTTGCAAAAAAAATGGGTAAAAAGAAAGTAATTGCAGAAACGGGTGCCGGTCAGCACGGTGTTGCAACAGCAACTGCTGCGGCACTTTTCGGACTTGAATGTGATGTTTTTATGGGTGAAAAAGATGTAAAAAGACAGGAACTCAATGTTTTTAGAATGGAGCTTTTGGGTGCAAAAGTGCATCCTGTAAAAAGCGGCAGCAGAACATTAAAAGATGCTATGAATGAAGCAATAAGGTATTGGGTAAGTAATGCAAGGGATACCTTTTATGTAATAGGAACTGTTGCGGGTCCCCATCCTTATCCTATGCTTGTTAGGGATTTTCAGGCTATAATAGGATATGAAGCAAAAGCCCAGATTTTGGCAAAGGAAAACTCCCTTCCCGATTACGTAATAGCATGTATTGGGGGAGGAAGCAACGCCATGGGTGTTTTTTCGCATTTTTTGGAAGAAAAAAATGTCCAGTGTATTGGAATTGAGGCAGGGGGGCTTGGAATTGAAAGCGGAAAACACGGAGCTAGTTTAAACGCCGGAAGACCCGGAGTTTTACATGGCCAGATGAGTTATCTCCTTCAGGATGAGGAAGGACAGATTAAAGAAGCTTATTCCATTTCAGCCGGCCTTGATTACCCTGGAATCGGGCCGGAGCATGCATTTCATTATGAAGCCGGAAGAATTAAATACGATTATATAACAGACAAAGAGGCTTTGGATGCTTTTGCATGGTTAAGTCAAAAAGAGGGAATTATTCCGGCGTTTGAAAGTTCGCATGCTGTAGCTTATTTAAAAAAATTAGAGAATATAAAAGATAAAATAGTCATTATCAATCTTTCCGGCAGGGGAGATAAGGATATGATGAGTGCAAAAAAAATTTTGAAGTTTGAAATTTAATGAAAAAATTTTTAATCTTAACACTGTTTATAAGCTTTATTTGGGCTTTTGATTTACATTCCATAAAAGAATTTTTCAGTGAAGAGAATTTAATTTATCTTCTTAAACAATACGGATATATAATTTTATTTATATGGTGTATATTTGAAGGTGAAACCGGTCTTGTTATGGCAGGTGTTTTATCACATATGGGTGATATGAATCTGGAGCTTGCCATTATTGTCGCTACATTTGGGGGATTCAGCGGAGACCAGATATATTTTTATCTTGGGAGATTTAACAGAAAATGGATTTTAAAAGAGTTAACACAGCACAGAAAAAAATTTGCAAAAGCAAAACTGCTTCTTAAGAAATATGGCATCTGGGTTGTTTTTATACAAAGATTCATTTACGGGATGAGAACGATTATTCCAATGACAATAGGTATTTTGAATTATGATGCAAAGAAATTTGCTTTGGTTAATTTATTTAGTGCATTTGTCTGGGCAAGTGTTACAATAATACCAAGTTATATATTCGGCGAGGAGATTTTGGCAATTTTAAAATTCTTGAAACATCATTGGTATTTAGGTGTAGCTTTTGTAATAATATTGTTTTCATTTCTTTGGTATTTAAATAAAAAAGAGGAGGATTAAATGGAATTTATTAAAGGAAAAGGTCAAGTTAAAGCAGAAATTATTATAAACGGAACAAAAAAATTTGAAGAATATGGCTTTAATGGTAAAGACGGCGAAGTTTTGGTTTTGGCTGAAAAAAAAAGAATTTATGTCGGAATTGAAAAAATCAATGCCGAAAATATAAAAACTGCAACGGCAAGTATTATTAAATCTCTTAAAAAATATAAATTTGAAAGTGTGGAAATTACGCCTCCAAATACCAAAAAAGAAGAAATTTTAATTTCCTTTTTTGAAGGATTTATGTTAGGAGATTATGAATTTGACAAATATAAAAATGAGAAGGCAAAGCATCCGGTTAAAAAAATAGCAATTAATTCGAAAAGAGAATATGCTGATTTAATTATAGAAGCAAAAATAAGAGCAAATACAATAAATTTTGTAAGAGATGTCATTAATTCTGTTCCGGATGAAATAACTCCGCCTAAACTTGCAGCAATTGCCGAAGATGTTGCAAAAGAAAATAAACTTGAATGTAAAATTTATGATGAAAATTATTTATATGAAAACGGATATCATGCTTTTTATGCCGTAGGAAAAGCCAGCTCCAACCCTCCAAGGCTTATTCATTTAACATATAAACCGAAAAATCCTAAAAGAAAAATTGTATTAATCGGTAAGGGGTTATGTTATGACAGCGGGGGGTTAAGTTTAAAACCAGCCGATTATATGGTAACTATGAAAAGTGATAAATCAGGTGCAGTTACAGTTCTTGGAATTATAAAAGCTGTAAGTGAGCTTAAACTCGATATAGAAGTGCATGCCATCTTGGGTGCGGCTGAAAATATGATAGGAGGAAATGCTTATAAACCAGATGATGTATTAAAGGCAAAAAACTCAAAAACTATTGAAGTCAGAAATACGGATGCCGAGGGAAGACTTGTTTTGGCTGACTGTCTGTGTTACGCCGATGAGGAAATTAAAGAATATGATGAAATTTATGATTTTGCAACTCTTACAGGAGCTTGTGTCGTAGGCCTTGGAGAATATACAGCAGGTGTTATGGGCTTTAATAAAGAAAAAATAGAAAATATTATTAAAAATGCACAATTGGCCGGTGAACATTTTGCATATCTTCCGTTTAATAAATATTTGCCAAAACTGTTGAAGAGCAATATTGCCGATATTTGTAATATAGCTTCAAGCAGATACGGCGGTGCGCTTACTGCTGGAGTGTTTTTGAGTGAGTTTGTAAAAAACAAAGACAAATGGACTCATTTGGATATTGCCGGACCGGCATTTGTAGAAAAAGAGTGGGGATTTAATCCTTACGGTGCAAGCGGATTCGGGGTTGATACATTTATAAACTACTTAAAATCTCTTTGATTCTCCTTCTTATTTTTTCAAAATAAAAAATAATTAAAATAAGATATAATTTCATAAAAATTAAGGAGAAAATATATATGAAAGTTGGAATTGTCGGACTGCCTAATGTTGGAAAATCTACCACGTTTAATGCACTTACCAAAACACAAAATGCAGAAGCTCAAAACTATCCGTTTTGTACAATAGAACCTAATAAAGCTATAGTTCCTGTACCGGATGAAAGAATTGACGAGCTTGCCAAAATAGTAAATCCAAATAGAATTCAATATTCAACCATAGAATTTGTAGATATTGCAGGACTTGTCAAAGGCGCAAGTAAAGGTGAGGGTCTTGGAAACCAGTTTCTGGCAAATATTCGTGAGACAGATATAATTTTGCATATGGTCAGATGTTTTGAAAACCCTAATGTTATTCATGTGGAAAACAGCGTAGATCCCATAAGGGATGTGGAAATAATAGAACAGGAACTTTTATATGCCGATATTCAGACTCTTGAAAGAAGGATAGAAAGACTCCAAAAACAGGCAAAAGGTTCTAAAGAAGCTAAAGCCCAGCTTGAGTTAGCCGAGGAGCTTATGGAATGGCTGGCTGAGGGAAATCCGGTCAGTACTTTTCCAAAAAAAGATGAAGACGCTTTTAAAATACTTGAAAGAGAGCTCAGTTTTTTAACAAATAAAGAAATATTTTACGGGGCAAATGTTGATGAAGAGGGCTTAGCTGAGGATAATGAATATGTAAAAGCCCTGAAAGAATATGCAAATAAAAACAACAGGGAAGTAATAAAACTATGTGCGAAAATAGAAGAAGAAATGGTCGGAATGAGCGATGAGGAAAGAAAAGAATTTTTAGAGAGTATGGGGGCAAGCGAAAGCGGACTTGATCAGATTATCAAAAAAGCGTATGAAAAACTAAATTTGATAAGTTATTTTACGGCAGGAAAAATTGAAGTCAGAAGCTGGACGATTAAAAAAGGCACAAAAGCCCCTCAGGCGGCCGGAGTAATACACACAGATTTTGAAAAAGGATTTATCAGGGCCGAAGTTATAAGTTATGAGGATTTTATAAAATATAATGGTGAACAGGGCGCAAAAGAAGCCGGGGTTATGAGGCTGGAAGGGAAAGATTATATTGTAAAAGACGGTGATGTAATGCATTTTAGGTTTAATGTATGAAAGTAGAAATAAGTAAAGAGGCTTTCCAAAAATTAAAAAAAAGATTTCCATGGGTTTATAAAAACGAACTGGTAAATGTTCCCGATTGCGACAAAGGAAGTGTTGCCGATTTGATTTATAACGGAGAATATGTGGCAACTGCCTTTATAAATCCCTTGAGTAAGATCAGTGCAAGGGTTATAAGTTTTGAAAAAACACAAATTGAGAGGGAATTTTTTTATGAAAGAATTAAAAAAGCTTTAAAAAACAGGGGTGCTGATTTTAATAGTAAAAATATTATGTTAAGTTTGGAGAAAAAATTTCATTCTAATTCTCTTAGACTTATACACTCAGAAGCGGATTTTCTGCCTGGACTTATCGTAGACAAATACGGAGATAATCTTGCTGTTTCTTTTACAACTGCCGGAATGGATAATTTTAAGGGCGTTATTATTGAAATTTTAATAGATTTGTTAAATCCAAAAGGCATATATGAAAAAGGTGATAAAATAAGGCAAAAAGAGGGATTAGAAATTATAAATGAAACTCTTTTTGGAAATGTGGATGATAAATTTTTGATAATTGAAAATGATAAAAAATTTTTAACCAATTTAAAAGAAGGTCAAAAAACAGGGTTTTTTCTTGATCAGAGAAAAAACAGAAAAACAGTAGGTGAATATGGTAATAAAAAAACGCTGGATTTATTTTCCAATGCAGGTGGATTTGGAATATATGCAAACGCCCATTTTACTAAATTTGTAGAAATTTCCGCCTTGGCCTGCTCTCAGATAGAAAAAAACTGCGAATTAAATAATATTAGCAATTATGAAATAATAAAAGCCGATGTATTTAAATTTTTGGAAAATGAAAAAGAGAAATATGATTTAATAATAATTGATCCTCCGGCATTTGCAAAAAATAAAAAAGCTAAAAGAGGTGCGCTTAAAGGATGGAAATATTTAATTGTAAATTCGCTTAATATTCTTGAAAATAATGGATATTTGGCACTTTTTAGCTGTTCTAATGCCATTAATTCAAAAGATTTGTTGGATTTGGCGTTAAGTAGTAGTATAATAAACAAATGCAATTTGGAAGTTGTCGAATTTCTTAAACAGGATGTTGACCATCCGTATATTTTGAATATCCCAAATTCGCTTTATTTAACGGGAGTACTCTTAAGGAGGGTATAATGAAAAAATTTTTATTTATCAGACATTCTTTGGCGATGGAAAAGTATGAGTTTAGAGGACATGACTTTGACAGGCCGCTGATAGAAAAAGGAAAAATCAGGGCAAAAGAATTTTTTAAGGCCGTTAAAAACATTTATCCTGTAATAAATTTTATAATTACTTCAAAAGCAACACGTGCAAAAGAAACTGCCGAAATTTTAAAAGAATTTTATCCTAATGCTGAATTTAGAAGCGGTAAACTTGAATGATTTGCCGATTTTAAAAACCTGGCCTCTTGACGGCGGTAAATTTATAACAATGGGGCAGGTTTATACAAAAAGTATTGACGGAGAGAGCAGAAATGTCGGAATGTACAGACTTCAGATATATGATAATAAAAGACTTGGACTTCACTGGCAGATTCATAAAGACAGCGCACATCTGTTTTGGGAATATAAAAAAGCGGGGCTTAAAATGCCTGTAAGTATTGCAATAGGGGGAGACCCTCTTTATACATGGTGCGCAACGGCCCCAATGCCGCCCGGGATATTTGAACTTATGCTCTATGGATTTATAAGAAGAGAAAATCCAAAACTTGTGAAATGCATAAGCAATGATTTGGAAGTGCCCTCAGATGCGGATATAGTAATTGAAGGATGGTGTAATCCGAATGAAATGGAAATTGAAGGTATGTTTGGAGACCATACCGGGTATTATACGCTTAAAAAGCCTTTTCCTGTTATGAATGTAGAGGTTATTACTACAAAAAAAGACCCTGTATATTATGCTACAGTTGTTGGTAAACCCCCTTTGGAAGACAAATATATGGGGTATGCAACCGAGAGGATTTTTCTGCCTCTTATAAAAACTACGGCACCTGATTTAATTGATTATGCAATGCCTGAAAACGGAGTTTTTCATAATCTGATTTTGGCAAAAATTGCTCCAAGATACCCGGGACATTCTCTTCAAATAATGCACTCTTTATGGGGAACGGGACAGATGAGTTTTGTGAAACATGCCGTTTTTGTGGGGGATGGGGCACCGGCGCTTAGGGATTATAAAAATTTAACCCGTTATATTTTAAATAATTTTGATAAAGAAAAAATTTTAATTTCAAAAGGAATAGTTGATGAGCTTGACCATTCAAGCATTGAAGAACTGGTCGGCGGAAAACTTGGAATAGACGCCACAGGAAAAATGGAAAATGGAAAATGGAAAATTGAATATTTTAAGCGATGAAGAATTATTAGAAAAATTAAAAGAAATTGAACCTTTAATTGAAGAAGTTAAACAATATTTTACTGATACGAAAAACCCCATTTGTGTTATTAAGTTTAAAAAAGAAAAAATAAAAAATAATTTAAGAATAGTTGTATTTACTGATACAAATGAAATAGATAATCCTTATATGCTTGTGTGGAGGGTGACAAACAATATTGACGCTTTGCGTGATGTCTGGATAGATGAAATAATAGGAATTGACGTGACAAATAAAAATAAGCTTGACGGATTTAAACGTGAATGGCCGCCAGATGTTGATGTGGATCAAAAAGTTATAGAAAAGTTACAAAAATTAGGATTGATTGAGGGAATTAGTGAAGAAGAACTTAGAAAATACCAGATAACATAAAGGCAGGAGATGAATTTCAAAGAGATATTTTTATTTAAAAATTTAGATGATAAAGATATTAATGAAATTAAGAATTTTATTATTGTAAAAAACCTTAAAAAAGAAGATATAGTTTTTTATGAAAAAGAAGAACCTCATTATTTACATCTTTTAATAGAAGGAATTGCAAGAGTGTATAAGGTTGACAATAAAGGAAACGAACTTATTATTCATAAGTTTTTTGCACCTTCACTTATAGCGGAACTTGCAAATTTTGAAAAAATACCATATCCTGCTAATTGTGCAATGGAAAGTGATGGAATTATATTAAAAATAGAATTTGAAAAATTTAAAAAATTTTTAAAAAAAGGAGATGTCAATTGGTAAAAAAGGGACTGTTATAAATTCCGTGTCAGTCAAGGTAAAATACTAAAAATGAAAGGACTGACATGGAGAAATTTAATTTTGACAAAGCAGTAAAAGATTTATTAGCAGGTAAAAAGATAGGTGGGAAAGATGGAGTATTAGCTCCATTAATTAAAGAATTAGTAGAAGCTGCACTTGAAGCAGAGATTGAATCTCATATTGCAGATGAAGTTTTACAAGGTAAAAGAAATAGAAGAAACGGTTACAACAGGAAAACAGTTAAATCAACATCAGGAGAATTTGAACTTGCTACCCCAAGAGATAGAGAAGGTAGATTTGAGCCTCAAATAGTAAAAAAACATCAAACAACAATAAAAATAGAAGAGAAGATATTATCATTATATGCACTTGGAATGAGCTACAAAGATATAAAATCACATATTGAAGAGCTTTATCAAATTTCTATTTCATCCTCTACAATAAATACAATAACAGATAAAATCATACCAAAAATCAAAGAGTGGCAATCAAGACCTTTAGAGAGTATATATCCATTTGTATTTATGGATGCAATTCATTATAAAATTAAAGAAGATGGGAAATATGTAAATAAAGCGGTTTATACAATTTTAGGTATCAATATTCAAGGTAAAAAAGAAATTTTAGGACTTTATTTAAGTGAAAGTGAAGGAGCAAATTTGATTTAAACAACAGAGGAGTAAAAGATATACTTATTGCAAGTGTAGATGGACTTAAAGGATTTCCAGAAGCCATTAATTCAATATTTCCAAAAACAGAGGTTCAGTTATGTATAATTCATCAGATTAGAAATTCTTTAAAATATGTAGCTTCTAAAGATAAAAAAGAGTTTATGAAAGATTTAAAAAAAGTATATCAGGCAATAAACAAAGAACAAGCCGAAAGTGAACTTGATAGACTTGAAGAAAAATGGGGGAATAAGTATCCTATAGTCATTAAATCCTGGAGAAACAAGTGGAATAATTTATCTAATTATTTTAAATATCCTCAAGATATAAAAAAAGTTATATACACAACTAATATTATTGAATCGGTTCATAGACAATTCAGAAAACTTACTAAAACTAAAGGTGCTTTTCCTAATGAAAATAGCTTACTCAAACTCTTATATATGGGTATACAAAATGCAGAGAAAAAATGGACTATGCCTATTAAAAACTGGAATCTTACACTCTCTCAACTGGCAATTTTCTTTGAGGGAAGACTGGATGATGCTTTAAACTTATGATATAATCTCCTCAGTTGACACGGAATTTTGAACGGTCTCTTAAAAATTGGACTTTAACTTTATCTCAACTTGCTATTTTCTTTGAAGGTAGATTAGATGATGCTTTAAACTTATGATATAATCTCCTCAGTTGACACGGAATTTTGAACGGTCTCGAAATAAAAGATTTATGGCCTAAAAACTAAAAACTCTTCTTTAAGCCATTCAAAAATATTACTATTTTGGTTTAAAGATTTTTCTAATTCTTTTTCATTTTTAAAATCAGTATTTACATCTTTGTTTTTTATTTGCAAATGGTTTAGATAATTGATAAAGAAATAAATATTGCAAATCTAATTGTAAGCCTTAATTTTGCAATTTTTGTTTTAACCTTTGGTAATGTAGGAGTTAAGCAATATCTATCTGAAATATGCTTATTTAAAAGTTCAAATTCTTCAGCCCTAAGTTCACTAGGAGTAGGAAGCATTATTACCTGTTTTGAAGCATTAGGATAAAATTCTTTTAGAATTAATATTTGGTTTTCCTAAATATTCACTTACTCCCCAAATTAAAGAAGTGGCAATAATTTGTTTTTGCCCAGAAGATGCTGAGAGGACTGATAGTTTTTCATTGTTTTCATTTGAAATTTCTCATTTATTAATTTTTGAAGTCTTGGTCTTTTTTTTGATTTAAGAGATAATTTTATTTCTTTTAATACATTTATACATTTTAGAGATTTGTTTTATCTCTCTTTTTATATTTATCAATTTTTCTTTGCTGTTAAAAAGGTCATTTTCTAAGTTTTTTATATCATTTTCTAATTGGAATATCTCTTTTTGAATATTATAAATTTCTTCAAATAGGTCAGTATTTGATGCTTTTGATTAATCTATTTTTTCAAAATCTAATAAAGGCAAAATATTGCTACTACTAATAAAACCCTTTTTCTCTTTTAAAAACACTTCATCAAAAATCTTTACAATTTCATTGTATCTTTATTAATTCCTATTTTTTCTAAAAGAGGAGTTTTTAAAAGGTTTCTTTTAACAATTTATATCTCTTTTCGAGACTTTCTATTATTTGTTTTAAGTTTTCTTTTTCGTTTTCTAATTCGTTAAGTTTTTGTAGAGTGTTTTCATCTAAAGATTTTTTAAATATATTTTTTTAATAAATTTTTTAAATCTTGAATTGTTTGGTCATATATTTCATCAATTTTAAAATTGGTCTTTTTTTGTAGTAATGATATATATTTGTTACCAATTTTAAGTAATATTCTTAATTAACATCTATTTTACCTTTAGCAAAGCTTGTTATTACTTCATCTAAATGTTTATATATATTTTTTCTAATTAATCCTTTTGCGTAGCTTATTTATAAAGCTTGGAGTTAGATTATGTTTAAATGCCAACTCTTTTTCATCATCTTCTAATGCGTTAAAGGAGTAATAATTAATATCTCTTCCAAAATTTTTAGCTATTTCAATAGCATATTTGAATTAATTCTTCATTGATTTTCTATTTCAAGTAAATTTTGCAGCAATTCTCTTCGGCTTCATCCATTCTTCTGTATCAAGCATATTTTCCATTGATTTGTCTTTATTTACTACTGTACATACCCAACATCCAAATCTTGTTTTGCCACAGCTTGGGTCTTGTGGATTTTAGTTTCATCATGTCCTCGTGTGTCCAAAAAGTCCAAACTTCCTCATTTTTCCATTCTTTTATAGGAGAAAAAGTAAAAGCATTTGGAACACTATTGTGTTTAGTAAAACCTATGAAATTTAATTCTCTTTTTTCTGTGCTAAAGAAGTTAAATATTTTGTTGCTGGTTTTATTTTTAGTCTTTCTGTACACCATCTAAATGAGGTATTTGGTGCTGGATATCCTTTTCCAAGTAAATTTTAATATTTTTATTTCACTCAAGAAGCATTTCTATTGTAAGATGCAATACTGTAGTAGAATCTTTTCCACCAGAAAACGTAACAACCCATGGACGTGAATTATTTTTTTTGTTTTTTTTAAAAAAGATTAAAAAGGTAATATTTGAAAGAAGTATATAAAAAAATTGGTGAAAATGTAAAAAAAATTAGAGAAAGTAAAAACATTACTCAGCTACAATTAGCTGAAATGATAGGACATAAATCTACGACTATTATAGCTCAAGGTGAGTTAGGTGGTAAAAAGCATTTTAATATAGAACATCTCTATAAAATCCTCATTATTGTGAAGATGATAAATATTTTGTATCACATTCCTAAAAGAAATATTTGATTTGTTATTCAAAAGTTCAAATAAAAAACTATTTATAAATGGTGAAAATTTTATAATATTCGTTGAAAAATACTGAGACAAATTTGGATTAGTTAATCTAAAAAATAACTCTTGCATATTTTGTAGTATAGTATCATTTATTCTTCCAAATTATAAAAATGTTTTTTAAATAAAGAAGGTTGAATATTTGCAATTATTCCGATTCCAAAGTTTTTTATATGTAATGTCGAATCTTTTAAAGAGATTTTCTTCTCTATTTTGATTATATTTATTCTCTGCTTCTATTAAAAATTTTGTATAATATCGTATTAAAGGACTTTTCCCCGAACCAGGCTCAGCTATTGGACTAATAACTTATTATTAATAGCATTTGCTAAAAATAATATTGAAACCGCTGCAACTTCTTCTTTAGTTTTATTGAGGATGTAAGACACATTGGATAAGTAACTTTTAAGAATCGAAAGAAGGGAAAAAATAATCGCTTTTAGTTGTTTCAAATTTAATTTTATTCATTTGTCTATCCTTTTATGTAATAATTTATCCATTCTTCCACTTTTTCCTCTACCCACCTACTACTACGTCCAAACTTAATTGGTGAAGGAAAATTTTTAGTTTTAATAATATTGTAAATAATACTGTTTCTTACTTTTTTTGAAAAAAAAATTGTAAGATAAAACAAAGTCAATAAAATATGATAATGTTAATACAAAAATCCGAATAGCCCTACTATATAAGCATATTCTAAATTTTTTATCTGTTTTTTTGTTTTATTTTTACCACCAATCTCAAAAGTATATTCATTTACTACAAAATCACCTTTACTTTTTGGCAAATCCATTTTTATTCTATTAGTTTTTTGAATTTTCTAATTGTTGTAAATTTTATGTTAGATATTGCAGGAATATCAACTTCTAAAACTACATTTATAGTCTCTTTTAATTTCAAAAGATATGAAACTTTATCTTCATTTTGAAAATAAAAAGGATAATAGCCGATTTCTAAATATTCCTTAAAAGATTTTTACAATTTCATTGGGTGTAATGTTTGTTTTATTTTACTTCTTTTATAAGCATTCTTCTACTTAAATATAATTTTATTGATAAACTTCAATACCACATTTATGCTCCTCTATACATTCAGCAGCAATAGTTCTAAAAGAACTTCTCCAACCATGAGGACTATGAATATCTTTATATCCTATTTTTTTGTATTTATCGGATAAAAAATTTTCACTAATTGGCTTATTAGTTTTACTTGAAATAAATACAAACTCCTTATCTCCACTTAACTAAAATTGCAATTAAAGTGTAGCTTTCATTACTTCTTTTGGATAGATAATAAGTTTTTTCTCCCAATTAATATATTCCCATCTAAGATTACGGATATTTCCATTACGGATCTAATAAAGCAGAGATGTGCTGTTCTTTGTTTTTTCATTGCTAAATAATCTCTCTTTTTCTAACTCTTTTTGTTTTTTCCATTTTTGTAAGTCTATTCCTTTTTGTACTAAACTCTTTAACTCTATTGCCTTTTTTCTTGCTTCAGGGTTTATGAGTTTTCCATTCTTTTAATTTATATCTTAATCTCCAAACTTTTTTAGTTTTTTCGACAACTAAATATAAACCATTACCATCAGAATACCAATTTTTATATCTACTTTCAGGAATATATTTTAGGCTCCTAATCTTTGTGTCAGTAAGAGACATTATTTTCCTTTAAAAAGGGGTTTGTATACATAATTGTATACATATTTTTAATAGAAGTCAATAAAATTTTATAAACTTTCATAGACAATCGTTTAATGAAATCCCCTAAATATAGAAGTTATGAGAACTTTACTATAAACTAAATATTGGTGCATCTCTCCCGCACCATTTACTACTTTTAAAACAATTTAATCTCAGACACTTTATGTTAAACATCCCGAAAATACGTTATTCTGTTAAACGTTAAACATTAAAACTCCCACAAAATCTTTGTTGTTATTTAAAAAAATTTGTCCCCAGAGTTGTCCCTCCTTTTTGCCTAAATTTCGGGGATTTTAGCGTTTGCTATCCCCTCAAAAAAAATTGTATAAAATTTCTGGGGCAAAAACAATGCGATTTTGGGGACAAATCTGGGGACAAAAAAGATTACAGCCGTTGTTATTAAAAACCTTAAGCCGACAGGCAAAGAAGAATGGATTAGAATTGAAGAAGGATTATATTTGCGCATAAGAAAAACAGGTAAAAAGTATTTTGTTAGCAGATATACCTTTTTAGGTAAAAACAGAAAAATTACATTGGGAGAGTATCCTGTGTTAAAGCTTATGCAGGCAAGAAAAATGAATTTGGAAATTAGAGAAAAAATTGCAAGTGGAATTGATCCTTTACAGGAAAAACAAAAAGAAAAACAAGAACAAATTGAAGCTGAAAAACTTGCAATTGAAGAAAACTTAAATAAGCACAAATTTAAAGACATTGCGATAGAATGGTTGGAATTTAAAGAACAAAACATTGCAGACGTTACTTATTTTAAATTGTTAAGAAGAGTAGAAAATTATTTACTGCCTTTTCTTGGAGACAATTACAAAAAAAGACATTATAGACACAATAAAAAAATTTAAACAGGTTAGAACGCAAAACAATACTAAAAAGACAACTAAACATTATGTGTGATGATTACAGAAGGCAGGGGTAAATGAATTTCTCAATAAGCCTATTAATACTGCCGAAATTATTATAAGGTTAAAAAACAGTATAAAAATGATTAAATGTAATAAATTATCAAACCATTTGCATACTAAAAGGAGACCGTTCATAATTCCGTGTCAGCTGAAGAAATTATATCATAACTTTAAAGCATCATCCAATCTTCCCTCAAAGAAAATTGCCAGCTGAGAGGAGACCGTTCATAATTCCGTGTCAGCTGGGGAAATTATATCATAAGTTTAAAGCATCATCCAATCTTCCCTCAAAGAAAATTGCCAGTTGAGAGAGTGTAAGATTCCAGTTTTTAATAGGCATAGTCCATTTTTTCCTGTATTCTGAATACCCATATATAAGAGTTTGAGTAAGCTATTTTCATTAGGAAAAGCACCTTTGGTTTTAGTAAGTTTTCTGAATTGTCTATGAACCGATTCAATAATATTGGTTGTATAAATTACTTTTCTTATAGGTTTTGGATATTTAAAATAATTAGATAAATTATTCCACTTGTTTCTCCAGGATTTAATGACTATAGGATACTTATTCCCCCATTTTTCTTCAAGTCTATCAAGTTCACTTTCGGCTTGTTCTTTATTTACAGCCTGATATACCTTTTTTAAATCTTTCATAAACTCTTTTTTATCTTTAGAAGCTACATATTTTAATGAATTCCTAATCTGATGAATTATACATAACTGAACCTCTGTATTTGGATATATAGCGTTAATGGCTTCTGGAAATCCTTTAAGTCCATCTACACTTGCAATAAGTATATCTTTTACTCCTCTGTTATTTAAATCTGTTAAAACCTGAAGCCAGAAATTTGCTCCTTCACTTTCACTTAAATAAAGTCCTAAAATTTCTTTTTTTCCTCTTATATTAATTCCCAATATAGTATAAACCGCTTTATTTACATATTTCCCATCTTCTTTAATTTTATAATGAATTGCATCCATAAATACAAATGGATATATACTCTCTAAAGGCCTTGATTGCCACTCTTTGATTTTTGGTATTATTTTATCCGTTATTGCATTTATTGTAGCTGATGAAATAGAAATTTGATAAAGCTCTTCAATATGTGATTTTATATCTTTATAGCTCATTCCAAGTGCATATAATGATAATATCTTCTCTTCTATTTCATCACTTATTGTTGTTTGATGTTTCAATCTCTGCTTCAAGTGCAGCTTCTACCAATTCTTTAATTAATGGAGCTAATACTCCATCTTTCCCACCTATCTTTTTACCTGCTAATAAATCTTTTACTGCTTTGTCAAAATTAAATTTCTCCATGTCAGTCCTTTCATTTTTAGTATTTTACCTTGACTGACACGGAATTTATAACAGTCCCGTTTTAATCAACGCTTTTGTAATAGCCTCTTTTTCAATCTCCTGTAATTGCTTTTTTGTGGGCACTTTTTGGGTTGTGTCGATTTCTGCTTCTTTTTTACCATACACTTTTTGGAAACTATAAGGAAGTACAAAATCAAGCATTTCCGGTTTAATTTCTCCGGCAGGGCAAATCAGCACTATCCTTTCGACAATATTTTGAAGTTCTCTTATATTCCCGGGCCACGGATACTGAATGAGCAGTTCCATGGCTTCCTTGCTTAAATACATATTTTTATCATTTTCTTTCATAAATTTATTTAAATAAAAATTTATAATCAAAGGAACATCTTCGTATCTTTCCCTAAGAGGGGGAAGATTAACAGGAATGACATTCAGTCTATAATATAAATCTTTTCTAAATTCCCCTTTTTCTACCATTTGTTCTAAATTTCTATTTGTTGCGGCTATAAGTCTTACATCTGTTTTAATAGTTTTAACACCTCCCACACGCTCAAATTCCTGTTCCTGTAAAACCCTCAGAAGTTTTACCTGCATATTTGGTGAAATGTCTCCTATTTCATCAAGAAATAGCGTTCCTCCGTTGGCCAGTTCGAAACGTCCTTTTTTTGTTTCCTTTGCATCGGTAAAAGCACCTTTTTCATGTCCGAAAAGTTCGGATTCAAGAAGTGTTTCACTGATGGCCGCACAGTTTAATTTGATTAAAGGGCCGTTTTTTCTTCTGCTTAAATTGTGTATTGCGGTGGCAATTAATTCTTTTCCTGTTCCGGTTTCCCCCCTGATAAGAACGGTTGCATCACTTGGGGCGATTTTTTCAACTAAATTAAAAATTTTTTTCATTTTTGTGCTTTTTGCAATTATATTTTCAAACCTGTATTCTTTAAATGATTCATTTTCATAATAATTTTTTAATTCTTTTAATTCCTCTTTTTCCTTCTCGATTTTTTTTCTGTAATTTAGTGCACTGATGGAAAGTGAGCCGAATATTGTAAGCATTGATATAATTTCTTCAAAATTTACCTTGCTTTCTTTTGAGAGATTGGCTGAAACCACGCCTAATAATTTATTTTGTTTTATAATGGGAACCGCCACATATGAAATAATTGATGTGTTTCTTGTGCCAAGTTTATTTAAATAAAGGATATTGTTGTGGATATTTTCTATTACAACGGGTTCTTTTGCTTTTGCCGCAAGCCCTGTTGCGCCTTCTCCTAATTTGTAAATAGCTAATTTTTTCTGTTGGGATGTAAGGCCAACAGATGCAAACAAAGAGAGATAATTGTTCTCCTCTTCATAAACAAAAAGGGCTCCTCTTTCAAAATATTGCTCATTTTTTAGTAAATTTAGACTTTTTTCAATACTTTTTCCAATATCTTCATAACTGTTTAATAAATTAGATATTTCATATAAGAGTTTCAGATGTTTGTATGAGTTTAAAGCCTTGCAGTTTTTACATTTTTCTAAAGAAAAGTCATCAGGCATCCATATCCTTTGTCTAAAGATTTTAAAGATATAATAACATAAAAATGTAAAAATATATCGCTTTTTACTGATTAAATTTTAATCGATATTTTGTCTGTTTTTTATTGAAGATAGAATAAAAAATGCATATAATTAAAAAAACAGGGGTAAACTGATGTATGAAAAAACTTCGCTTACATATAAAAATGTTGCTAAAAATACAAAATTTATAGATTGGGAAAGTCAGCCTTTAATGAAGGAATATCCCGATTTTTTCAGTTATGATTTAAGAGATGTTGAAATAATTTATTTATCAAGATTTGCAAGCGAAGTTTTAAACATCAATAAAAAACCTTATATCAGGTTAAACATACCCTCAGCCGGAAATTTACATCCTACAGAACTGTATGTCCAGATAAGGGGAATAAAAAACATAATAAGCGGGATTTATCATGTTAATGCCAAAAAATCAAAATTAACTCTTATTAAAGAAATTTATAACGGCGGAATTGAAAATGAATTAGATATAAATATGGTAAAAGGGATAATTTTTTTGATTTCTGTTGTGCCTTTCAGGTCTTTTTGGAAATACGGTACAAGAAGTTACAGATATACCTATTTGGACGCCGGGCATCAGATAGGCGCTCTTTTGGCCGCTTCAAAAATATGCAAAAAAGAGATTTATCAAACAGAAATAAAAGAATATAAAAAAATAAATAAATTTATGGGCTTTTGTAATGAAGAATTTGCACTCGCCGCTTTTTACACAGGGGAGATTAAAAAGACAAAAGTATCTAAAACAATCCCTTTAATAAAAGTCTTTCCGACAAACTATACCGAATGGGAAGTGGATACAAATTTGTATCTTAAAGGGTTACAAAAATGTAATTTTAATCTATTTTATCCTAAAATTAAATCAAAAAAGACGCTTTTTCAACGCCGCTCCGCCCGAGGATTTAAAAAAAGAGATTCATATTTGGATTTTTATTTTTTCTTTTTTTACATGCTTAAATTTTTAGATGAATTTTCACTTTATTTAATTACGCTTGATAAAATCAACAGGGTTTATAAAAATGCAAAACTTGTAAAAAAGGGAAATTTTACAAACCAGATTGTAAAAATGTGTGTAAATCAGGGATTTATAAAAAATGCCGCATATATTTTTATTGTTACAGCTAAGCAATTTAATCAAAATACGCTTTTAAAATCCGGTATGCTTGGGCAAAAAATATATTTAGAAGCGGTTGAAAGGGGATGGAAGGTCAGTGCTATAGGCGCCTTTTACGATAAGGCGTGGCAGAGGTTTTTAAAAACAAATGAAAAAATCCATTATATCATCTCAATAGGAGGTTAAAATGACATTAAAAAAAGAAGCTTGGCATATTATCAATATTTTTAAATTTATGGGGGAGGACTCTTTTGTTTATATAAGTAAAAATTATGAATTGATTGATTCTCTTTTTGATTCGGTTATGCAGGCAATTGTAAAAAGCTCCCGGTTAAAAAACATAATGCCAAAAGAATTTGTTTATCCGGCTTTAAAATATCTGGAAAATGATTTAAAATGGAAAAAACATTTTGAAAACAAAGACCATAAAAGTTTTTTTCTAAGCGATTTAATGCTTTTTTTCAGGCACTGAGTAAATATAAGTAACTAAAGATAAAAATATTACATCTCAGTTTTTAATAGAATGAAAATTGCAGTAAATTAAATAAAGGATAATTATGGCAACAGTATATTTAAAAGATGACAATATAAAAGTTAAAGCGCCTGTTGGCACATCAATTAGAAAAATAGCTGAGAAAACAGGGGCTTCAATGGAATTTGGATGCAGGGTCGGGGATTGTTCAACATGCGTGGCGGTTGTTGAAAAAGGAATGGAATGTCTTAATGAACCATCTGAAAAAGAGCTCAAAACATTAAGTCTTATTGACAATAAAACAGATAATATGAGACTAATGTGTCAGTGTAATATTAAAAAGGAGGGCGAGATAGTAATCTCGTATATTAAGATATGAAACATGCAATAAAATTATGCGATGATGTCTATTTTACAGGGGCTTTTGATTCTAAAATCAGAACGTTTGACATTATTATGAGAACGGCAAACGGAAGTTCTTACAACTCTTATGTAATAAGAGGGGATGAGGGTGTATGTGTAATGGATACAGTCAAAAAAGAATTTTCATCGCAGTTTTTCATGCGTTTAGAAGAGGTTTGCGATTATGATGAAATTAAGTATATAGTTTTGCACCATTTAGAACCAGACCATTCGGGAGCCCTTTTTGAACTTATGGATAAGGCCCCGCAGGCGAAACTTATTATTTCCAACAGGGCTGTTTTAATGTTAAAAGCTCTTATGAAAAAAGATGTAAATTTTGAGGTGGCAGGCACGGGAAAAAAAATTTCTTTAGGTAATAAAACAATAGAATTTTTAAGCACACCTTTTCTTCACTGGCCGGATACTATGAGCAGTTATCTGCATGAAGACAAAATACTTTTCAGCGGAGATGTTTTTGGCAGCCATTATTATGATGAAAGACTATTTGATGACAAGGTGGGCGATTTTTCCTATGCATTTAAATATTATTATCTGCATATTATGAGACCGTTTAAATCGTTTATTTTAAACGCTTTAAAGCTTTACAAAAAATTTGATATTTCAATTATTGCATCTTTGCACGGCCCTGTTTTAAGAACAAATCCCATGAGTTATATTCAAAAATATGAAAACTGGAGTAAAAATTCAAAAGATAGCAATAAAAAAATATTTTCAATTTTTTATATAAGCAGTTACGGAAATACATTAAAAATGGCCAAACATATTGCAAAAGGTGCAGATAAAATTGAAGGTGTCGTTTCAGGTGTATATGACCTTGAAGCTTTAGAAACACCGAATATGATTGATTTGCTTGAAAAAAGCGATGTTGTATTAATCGGCTCTCCCACTATCAATTCAGATGCCGTAAAACCGGCATGGGATTTGCTTTCCTGTGTTGCACTTATTGAAAATAACGGTAAAATAGGGGCAACATTCGGCTCTTACGGATGGAGTGGGGAAGCTGCGGATATGCTTCATGAGAGAATGTCAAAGTTAAAATTCAGAATGCCAAACAAACCTTTAAAAATTAAGCTTATACCAACCGGCGAAGAATTAAAAGAGTGTGAAGAGTTTGGTTTTGAACTGGCTGAAATAGCAATGGGTAAAATGATAGAAATGGAAATATAATGTCTGTTTCCATTTCCACAAGTGAATTATATAAATATTTAGAAATTTTAATCAATACAGATATTCCGGTTTTTATACACGGCTCCCCTGGAATAGGAAAATCTTATATAGTTGCGGATATAGCAAAGAAAAAGAATCTTCAGTTAATCGATATAAGGCTCTCACAGCTTGACCCTGTTGATTTAAGGGGTATTCCTTCCATTAAAGAAAATCAAACAATCTGGATGCCTCCTGTATTTTTCCCAAAAGATGAAAATTCACAAGGAATTTTGTTTTTAGATGAACTAAATTCCGCCGCTCCTTCTATTCAGGCAGCTGTTTATCAGCTTATTTTAAACAGGCAGTTAGGAGAATATAAACTTCCAAAAGGCTGGAGAATTATTGCCGCGGGAAACAGAATGGAGGATAAAGGGGTTGTGTTTAGGCTTCCCTCTCCACTTGTAAACAGAATGGTTCATTTGTATGTGGAAGCAAAATATGAAGATTTTAAGCAGTTTGCCTTAAAAAACGGTCTGCACCATTATATTATAGGGTTTTTGGGCTTTCGTCCGGATTTGCTTTCTACAGATGTTGTTGAGGATGATTCAAACCCGGCCTTTGCAACTCCGAGAAGTTATCATATGCTATCAAATATATTAAAGCATAATGATAATATAAATGAAATTTTACCGTTGATTTACGGAGCTATCGGTTACTCATGCGGGATTGAGTTTGTAAATTATGTAAAAATTTATGAAAACCTGCCAAATCCAAAATCTATTCTAAACGGAGAGTTTCCCGAAATAGACAAAACCAATGCATCTCTTCTTTTTGCTCTGGAGTCGGCTTTGGTTGAATATTATGACTGTTCTGATATTCACAGAAAAAATATTTTTGAATTTACCAAAAAACTTCCTAATGAATTTTCGGTTATGCTTATAAAAGATTTAATTGTAAAAGATGAAAAAATAAGCGAAACTGTCTGGTTTGAAGAGTGGCTAAGCAAATATGGCGAATATATCATCTGAATATAAAAATATATTTGAAAAAATAAGAATAGAATTTCTTTTTGAAAATCCCTTTTTAAGTTTTTTGGCATTAAATATTCCTTTAATTCAAAAAAACAATAAATATGAAGTTATTGAAACAGACGGTGAAAAAATATATTTTGATGAAAAAAAAGCTTCTTATTATGATAATGAAACATTAAAATATCTGTATGCACATGTGCTTTTTCATATACTATTAAAGCATCCTTCCCGTATGAAAGAGAGAAACAAAGATATTTGGAACAGAAGCTGCGATATTGTTATAAACCTTTTAATGAGTGAATTTAAAAATATGGGTAAAAGAGATGAAAATGAAATTTTGCTGGAAAAATTCAGAAATAAAAGTGTTGAAGAGGTTTATAACAGTCTTTATAATGAATCTTTCGGGGGCGGTAAAAATGATGAAAATTTAAAAAACCAAAAAAGGGATTTGATTGAAAATCCAAAAGGTGAAGTTATAAACAGAATATAAAAAAATTAAAAAAATACGGGGATGTTATACATTTTAGCATTTAAAGGGGATTTTTGGAAAATCTGCATTATAAAAAAGAAATTGCGAAATTAAGCGAAGAGCCGGATTTTGAAAAAAAAGGGGATGAATTTTTTCTAAAACACCCTGACCCGCAGGCAAGAATGGAGTGGGCTTTTTACAGACCTTCCGGTTCTCACCCAAGACAGATAGAAGATGAGGATGTCTTTGTCAGTATAATGGCGTTTAACCATTCAAGATTAGGAGCTTATGAGAGGTTTAAAAGACTTAATAAAAAAGTTATTAAGGATGAAAAGCTGCGTGTTAAAATAAGAAACAGAAGCAGAATGCTTTTTAGAAGCTTAGTTGATGATGATTTTAAAGAACTTGTAAAAGTTTTAAAACTTGTTCCTGAATTTAAGGATTTAGCAATTGATCAGGTTATAAACGGTAAAATCTGGAACGATATTTATGCCGATCCTTTAGCTGCAAGTGAATTTGTTAAATTAGTGGAAAACAGACTAGATGAAAAATTAAAAACAGCTATAATAAAACGTCTTATGCCTGTAAATAAGTTAAGTTTAAAAGAAGGCAGAAAATATTTACTTTTTCTTATTGAAATTAAAGATAATCTCCATCCGTTTATAAGGGAAAGTTTCAGGGATAAATTTGATAAATGGGTAAACAGACTTCAAATTCATCCGCTTCAAAGAATAGTTTTGCAAAAAGAGATAAAAAAATTAGTTTCTGAGTAATCTTAATATCTGAGGTGTCACAGCCAAATCAACAGCGCTGAAACCGTCTAAATTTTTTATGTTTTTGTTCGCCCCGGCTTTAATCAACATTGCAGCTATTTCATTTTTTCCGGTTGATGCGGCATACATTAGTGGCGTTACACCGTTTTCATTTACGGTATCTATTTCAATATTTTTTTTTATTAATATTTCAACTATTTTTTTAGAGTTTGAAAAACAGGCAAACCATAAAACACTGTTTCCGTCGTTGTTTTTTATAAAAATATCCGCACCGTTATTTAACAAATCTTCAAAAACGTCTATATTCCCTTCCATTGCGGCTTTCATAAGTGCAGTGTTTCCGTAATTGTCCTGCATATTTATATCAAGCGGGTTAAAATTGTTTTTTTTAAGCCAAAAGAGAGTTTTTTTATTCATTAATTTCCTTTAATACACTTTCAATGCTCTCAACCGCCATAGATTTTATATTTTCTATGTTATCTCCTTCCCACCAGAACTCTATAATTTTTTCTTCTGTAGCTGAAACAATATCTATCGGGAGATTTGCAAATATTTCGTATGAGGATATTTCGTTTTTTGAAACATTTTTCTGTTTAGAGAGATTTTTTTCAATATCTCTTACTGCTTTTTCAAAAGGGTTCGGTTCATAATTTTGTGTAAGGTCTATGTTTCTTGCATAATCAATCCATGTTTTTATTTCATCTTCTAAAATTTTGTTGTATCCGTATATTTCATAGCATAAGATTTTATCTGAATTTTCAGTGCTTTTATCTTCACCGATTAAAATTTCAGACATTTTAGGTATACCGTTTTGTATATATATTTCAATTTTTTTGTTTTCGTCAAAAGAAGACGCCTTAAAAAACGCTTCTTCAATAATTTTTAACAATTCTTTTTTCAAATCCATAAAAATCCTTTTTTTACTTATTTTATGCAATTTTCATTCTAATTAGAATAAAAATTGTATATGATTATTTAAAAGAAAAAAATTAAGGTAAAAAATGATAAACAGCCAGATATTTTATCTGTTTTTTATAATAACACTCGGATATATAATCGGAAACATTAAAGTAAAAGGTTTTTCGCTGGATATTACCGCCATATTCCTTGTTGCCTTAATTGCCGGGCATTTTGGCATGGTTGTTTCTGATAATTTTAAATTTTTCGGGCTGGCTATTTTTATTTATGCGGTTGGTTTGCAATCGGGGCCTGGTTTTTTTGAAACAATTAAAAGCGACGGGATTAAATTAAATATAATAGCAGTTTTTTTATTACTCAGTATTTTTATTTGTGTTTATTTTCTGGGAAAATATTTTAATTTGGATAAAAGCGTAATAGACGGGATTCTTACAGGCTCTCTGACCAATGTCCCTTCCCTCGCAAGTGCTCTTGAAGTTAAAAACGACCCTATAATATCCATTATATTCGGGGCTGTTTATCCGTTTTGTATTTTTGTGACAATTTTTTTTATAAGAATGCTTCCTGTTATGTTCAGGGTGGATTTGGGTAAAGAGGTTGAAAATTACGAAAATGAAAAAAAGGGCAGATGCGCCCCGATACTTACAAAAAATTTTAAAATAACAAACGAAAGTTTTAAAAAACAGCCTGTTAAAAAATCCCAGGTGGAAAAAATGACATCCACCATCATAGAAAGGGTTGAATCTCAAAATCCGGACGATTTGGAGGAAAATGAGGATGTATATCTGCATTATAACGACATAGTAAGGGCATCCGGAAGCAAAGAACAGCTTGAATCTCTGCGTATAATACTCGGAAGCGAAATAGGAGATGCTTATAAATTTCACGATGATATGAAAATTTTCAAACTTCTTGTTACATCAAAAAATATAGTCGGTAAAAAAATAGGAAGTTTAAAAGAGCTGAAATCTTTAAGGGCAGTTGTTACAAAAGTCAGAAGATCGGGAATAGATATTAAACCTCATCCTTCGTTAACGCTGATGTTTGGGGACAAACTTTATGTAGTTGCACCTGAAAAATACGGAGAAAGAATTACAAAACTTGTGGGAAACAACCTTTTAAAATATCCGGCAGCCGATTTTTTATCTATATCTTTAGGGATTGTAGCAGGGATAATTGTAGGAAGTATACCTTTTTATCTGCCTTTTGTGGGGGAGATAAAACTCAGTTTTATAGGGGGGATTTTAATTACGGCATTAATCCTCGGAAGGCTTGGAAGAATAGGAAACATTGTTTTTCAGCTTTCACCAAATTCCGGGAGTCTTATGAAAACATCCGGGCAGCTTATATTTATGGCCGCCATTGGAACAAATGCGGGAAAGTATCTTTTAGAAGAACTCTCTAAAAATGGATTTTTACCAATATATATTGGATTATTTTCAATTATATTTTCACTTTTTTTAGTTTCTTTTGTGTGCAGGGTTTTTTTTAAAATGAATTTTTTAAATATTTTAGGTGTCTTATCTGGAGGAATGACATCAACCCCAACGCTTACTGTTATAAACTCTGTTTCAAAATCCGATTATCCGTCCATTGCATATACTGCTGTTTATCCTGTATCTTTGGTAATGACAATTTTTCTCTCCGAGATTATTTTAAAGATTTAGAATATAAATTGTATATAGGTTAAAAAAAGGGTAATTATGGATATGTTTGAAAAAGGTTTAAAAGAATATGAAAATAAAAATTATACCGGGGCATTGGAATGTTTTTTAAAATCAAATACCCCCAAGGCGTTTTTTAATTTGGGTATTTTTTATTTAAAAGGAATCGGGTGTAAAAAAGATATCAAAAAAGCAAAGGAATATTTTAAAAAAGCTGCAGAATTTAACGAAGCAAAAGCATTTTTTTATTTAGCAAACATTTATGAAAAAGAAAATAACAAAAAATATATTGAATATTATGAAAAAGCAGCAGAGCTTAATGACAAAAATGCACAGTTTAAACTTGCCCTCTATTACAAAGACAAAGATACAGAAAAATCAATGAAATATTTTATAAAAGCGGCTCACAACGGGCATCCTCAGGCCCAGCAGATTGTAACATATGTAAGCAATAAAGATTTAAACACTGATTTAAATGAAAAATTTAGAAAATTAGATGAAAATTTGCAAAAAGAAAAAATTATAAATTTGTTGCAAAATGAAATTGTTCCAGTACTCCAAAAAGACGGCGGGGGAATAGAACTTGTTAAATATATCCCGGGCGATATTCCGGAAATCTGGCTTCGTTATCTCGGTGCATGTTCTGGATGTATGTTTGGTAAAACCTCCACGGCGGATATGATAATTAAATATTTTGAAGAATTAATAGATAAAAATATTGTTTTGTATCTTCTTTAGAATAAAAATTGCATTTACTTTTTTAAAATCAATCAAGGAGAAAAAAATGGCTGTGATGATAACCGAGACTTGTGTAAGCTGCGGGGACTGTGCAGGAGAATGCCCGGTTGCTGCAATTTTGGATGATTCAAAAGACAGAAATCCGTTTATGGGTGAGCGCTTTTATGTAAAACCCGAAGCCTGTGTTGAGTGTGTAGGACACGCAGATGTGCCAAGATGTGCCGAAGCTTGCCCGACAGAAGGGTGTATTGTATGGGATATGCCTTATACTGAAGAATTCAGTGAATATTACGAAAAAGGAAACAGTGAAGGTAAATACAAAATAAGGGTTCATAAAAAGAAAGGCTTAATGCTCCCTACAGTTAAAGAAAAACCTTTTATAGAAACAGTTCCGTTAGAAGAGAGAGAAGCGCACTCTGCTGTTTTAAATTTCTTTAAAGCTTAAATATGCTAATTGCTTTTGCATCAAACGACGGGGAAAAAATAAACGAGCATTTTGGATGGTGCAAAAATTTTTTTATTTATAAAGTAGATAAAGATAAAAATGAGTTTGTTGAAAAAGTAGAATTTGTAAGCGAACCTGATGAAGAGAGGGAAAAACTTTTGTTTAAATTCGGAAAATTAAAAGAGTGTGATTTACTTTATTGCATACAAATAGGACCGGGAGCTTCAAAAATAGCAAACTCTTTTAATATTTTCCCTGTGAAAGTGGATAAAAACGAAAGTATAAAAGATGCAATTGAAAAAATTCAGAATATGTTAAAAAACAATCCTCCGATATGGTTACTCAGGATTTATAAAAGGAGTCAAAATGGCGGTAATGATTACTGATTTATGTACAAACTGCGGGGCATGTATAGATGAATGTCCGGCAACAGCTATAGTTAGTGTGGACAATTCACCTTTGGAATTTGCAGAGTTTACTTATGTAAAACCGGAAAAATGTATAGAATGTGTCGATTCGGCTGTCCCTAAATGTGCGGATGTGTGTCCTGTGGATGACTGTATTGTATGGGATATGCCTTATATTGAGGAATTTAACGACTATTTTGTAAACAGTGACAATTATGTAATAAGAGTGCATAAGAAAAAAGGGCTTATGTCACCTAAAGTTTCACCAAAGCCCTACAGGGAAAATATTTCCATTGAACTAAGAAAAGCACACGTAAGTGTGGGAGAAACGCTTAAATTATATAAATAAGGAGAAAAAAATGGCTGTAATTATAGGAGAAAGCTGTATAAACTGCGATGCATGCAGACAGGTTTGCCCGGTTAACGCAATTGTTGATGATTTATCAAACCCTACAGGTGAAAAACGTTATTATGTAAAACCTGAAGTATGTATTGAGTGCGCAGGTGTTTATGAGGACCCGCAATGTGCGGCTATATGTCCATCAACCGGTACAATAACATGGGATTACCCTTATACTAAAGAATTTGAAAATTATTTTTTAAATTCCCCTAAATATAAAATAGGCACTACAAAAAGCGGTAAACTTAAAACCCCTACATTAAGAGGTAAAAAATACAGAAAAGATATTCCTCTGGAATTAAGGGGCATTGGAAAAGAAGTTCAGGAAATTCCCGAGGATTTGAGTGAAATAAAAGTATTTAATTCAATTGTTCGCTCTTTTTAAATCATATAAACTGTTTTTTAAAAGGCACTGACTAAATGGTAAAATATATAAGAATAACTACAAAGATAAAAATATGACAGCTTCAGGGCTTCATTTTGCTAACGCACCGCTCAAATTTTGCTAAAAATTGCAAACGCAAGCGCCTTTACGGGTTGAGTGCAATTTTTTAAACGTAAAATTTTCGCTAAATTCCGCTACGCTGTCATATTTTTACTTTTCCGTTATTTAGTCAGTGCCTTTCAAAAGTAAATTTTATTAAAATATGTTATTATTATATGAACTAATTTTCTCAAATATATTGGAAAATATAAAAAATTAAAATAAGATTTGAAAAATGAATAAAAAAGACCTGTCAGAAGCGGATATAAAAGCAAAATTTATCACACCTGCATTATTGAAAGCCGGTTGGGATGAACAAACCCAAATTGGAAGAGAAGTATATTTTACTGATGGTCGAATCTATGTAAAAGGGAAAATTACAACAAGAGGAAAAAGAAAATTTGCAGATTATATTCTGTTTTACAAACCCAATGTCCCCATTGCAATAATTGAGGCAAAAGACAATAAACATTCAGTAAAAAGTGGTATTCAACAAGCTCTTGGATATGCAAATACTTTGGATATTCCTTGTGTTTTCAGCAGTAATGGAGACGGTTTTTATTTCCACGACAAAACAGCAACAGACGGAAAGATTGAAAAAGAATTATCATTAGACCAATTTCCAAGTCCGAAAGAACTTTGGGAGAAATACAAAAAATATAGAGGGATTGAAACCGAAGAAGTTGAAAAAATAGCAAAACAAGATTACCATCAAGACGGTAGCGGTAAAAAACCGAGATATTACCAACAAATAGCAATTAACAGAACAGTTGAAGCCATTGCCAAAGGACAGAAAAGAATATTATTGGTTATGGCAACAGGAACTGGAAAAACTTATACTGCTTTTCAAATAATTTACAGACTTTGGAAAAGCGGTGCAAAAAAACGAATACTTTTTCTTGCAGACAGAACTTCACTCATTGACCAAACAGCCAGAAAAGATTTTGCACCTTTTAAAGAAGCCATGACTATCATAAAGCATAAACAAATAGATACTGCATATAATATTTATTTAGCGTTATACCAAGGACTTTCAGATAGTAAAAGCGAAGATGCTTATAAAAAATTCAGTCCTGATTTTTTCGATTTAATAATTGTTGATGAGTGTCATAGAGGAAGTGCAAGAGAAGACAGTAAATGGCGTGAAATTTTGGAATATTTCAAGAATGCAACGCATATTGGGCTTACTGCCACACCCAAAGAAACAACCGAAGTTTCAAATATTGATTATTTTGGAGAGCCGATTTACACTTATTCATTAAAACAAGGAATTGATGATGGTTTCCTTGCCCCTTACAAAGTTGTAAAAGTGACACTGGATATTGATGCAGAAGGATGGCGACCACCAAAAGGATTTTTAGACAAAGACGGAAATCCGGTTGAAGATAGAATTTACAACCGAACTGATTTTGATAAAAATATTGTTGTTGATGAAAGACGAGAATTAGTTGCAAAGAAAATTACTGAATTTTTAAAAGGTTACGACCGCTTTGCTAAAACTATTGTTTTTTGTGTTGACATTGAACACGCAGAAGGAATGAGAACTGCTTTGGCTAACGCCAATGCCGATTTATTCAAAGAGAACAACAAATATGTAATGCAAATTACAGGCGATAATGAAGAAGGTAAGAGAGAATTAGACAGTTTTATCAATCCAAGTGAGCCTTATCCTGTTATTGCAACGACTTCAAAATTAATGACAACAGGCGTTGATGCTCAAACCTGCAAACTGATTGTTTTAGATAGCAATATATGCTCAATGACAGAATTTAAACAGATTATAGGCAGAGGCACACGAATAAATGAGGAATACGGGAAAACCTATTTTACAATTATGGATTTTCGTAATGTTACCAATCTGTTTGCAGACCCTGCGTTTGACGGTGAACCTGTAATGATAAAAGATGTAACACAAGACGACGATTTAACAAATTTAGAGGATGAAACAACAGATGAACCAATTACCAATATTTTAGACGGTGAAGAAGTTGAATTTCCTTACCAATATGAAATTGAAGGCGGAGGAGAAATTGTCGCCGAGCCAAGAGTAAAATATTATGTCAACGGCGTAGATGTAAATATTATCAACGAAAGAGTGCAATATCTTGATGAAAATGGTAAAATTATTACTGAAAGTTTAAAAGATTATACACGGAAAAATGTTTTAAAACAATTTCAAAGTTTGGATGATTTTTTGAACAAATGGAATAATTCGGAGAAAAAAGAGGCAATCATAAAAGAATTGGAAGAACAAGGAATTTTATTTGACGCTCTAAAAGATGAAGTAGGCAAAGATTTTGACCCATTCGATTTGATTTGCCATATTGCATATGATGCAAAACCATTAACAAGAAAAGAACGGGCAAATCAGGTGAAAAAGCGTAATTATTTTACAAAATATGGAGAAAAAGCAAGACTTGTTTTGGAAAAACTATTAGATAAATATGCCGATGACGGGTTATTAACCATTGAAAGCACAGAAGTATTAAAATTAGACCCATTAAATAAATTGGGAACACCAATTGAATTGATAAAAGCATTTGGTTCTAAACAAAAATATCTTGAAGCATTGAAAGAATTAGAAAAAGAACTTTATAAGGTAGCATAGTTTATGAAAGAAAATCAAATCATCATATACAATACTGATGACGGCAAAGCATCTGTTTCTTTGATGGCAAAGGACGGAACAGTTTGGATGAATCAAAATCAATTGGCCGAACTTTTTGCCACCACAAAACAAAATATCAGCCTGCACATTCAAAATATTCTGAAAGAAGGAGAGTTAGACAAACTTTCAGTTGTCAAGGAATACTTGACAACTGCCACAGATGGTAAGAAATACAAAGTTACTTTCTACTCTTTGGATATGATTCTTGCCATTGGATTTAGAGTAAGAAGTAAAAGAGGAACTCAATTTAGAATTTGGGCAAATCGAAACTTAAAAGAGTATATGGTCAAAGGTTTTGTAATGGATGACGAACGCCTGAAAAATCCTGATGGCAGACCCGATTATTTTGATGAACTCTTAGAACGTATTCGTGAAATACGAGCTTCTGAAAAGAGATTTTATCAAAAAATAAGAGACCTTTTTAAGCTAAGTAGTGATTATGACAAAACTGATAAAGCTACACAAATGTTTTTTGCCGAAACACAAAATAAACTGCTTTATGCTGTAACAGGAAAAACTGCAGCCGAGATAATCGTTTCGCGTGCCAATGCCAACAAACCAAATATGGCACTTACTTCCTGGAAAGGCAATATAGTTAGAAAACGAGATATTTATATTGCTAAAAATTATTTAACAAAAGATGAGATTGACACCCTTAACAGGCTGGTTGTAATTTTTCTTGAAACAGCTGAATTAAGAGCAAAAAACAGACAAGATATTACAATAGATTTTTGGCGGGAGAATGTAGATAAGATACTGGAATTAAATGATAAACAAATTCTTAATTATAAAGGCAAAATATCAAACAAAGAAATGGAAAAATTAGTCAGTAAAATTTATGATGAATTTGATGAAAACCGGAAAAAATATGAAGCCGAATTAGCCGATAAAGAAGATTTAAAAGAAATTGAAAACCTTGAAAAACAATTAAAAAAGAGAAAGTAATATGGCAAATGTATCAGCTGTAATAAACAGCATCAGAAATATAATGAGGCAAGACAGAGGTATCTCTGGCGATGCTCAACGATTAGAACAATTAGGTTGGATGTTGTTTCTTAAAATAATGGACGACAAAGACCAAGAGCTTGAAATAATAAAAGATGATTATGAATCGGTAATTCCTGAAAAATTTCAATGGAGAAATTGGGCAAGCGACCCCGAAGGAATTACAGGCGATGAACTTTTGAATTTTATAGACAGCAATGCCCAAAACGATAAAGGACTTTTTGCAACATTACGAGAACTGACAAGCATTAAAAACCCCAAACGAGCCGCTATTGTCCGAGAAGTTTTTGAAGGCTCAAACAACTATATGAAGTCTGGCTACGAAATGCGAAAAGTTATCAATAAACTTAACGAAATTGACTTTAACAATTCGGAAGACAAACACATTTTCGGTAATATTTACGAAAGCATTTTACAGGAATTGCGAGATGCAGGAAACAAAGGCGAATATTATACACCAAGAGCCGTAACGCAACTAATGACCCAAATGACCGACCCAAAATTGGGAGAAAAAGTGCTTGACCCTGCTGCCGGAACCGGCGGATTTTTAACCGCAGCTATTGACCACATTAGAGCAAATTATGTAAAAACGGTTGATGATGAACATATTTTGCAAAAAAGCATCACAGGTTGGGAACTCAAACCCGTTGCCTATGTTTTGGGCTTAACAAATTTGATTTTGCACGAAATGGATGTGCCCGATTATGTGTATAAAGACAGTTTAAAAACAGAATACAACAGCATTGGAAGAAAAGACCAAGTGGATGTAATCCTTGCCAATCCGCCTTTTGGTGCAAGTATAGCCGATGGAGTGGAAACCAACTTTCCTAAAACTTACCGCACAAAAGAATCTGCCGACTTGTTTGTAATTTTAATGTTACAACTGTTAAAGCCCAAAGGTCGTTGTGCAATTGTTTTGCCAGATGGCTCAATTACAGGCGATGGTGTAAAGATGCGAATAAGAGAAAAACTTTTAAAAGACACCAATTTACATACAATTATCCGTTTACCGTAAAGCACCTTTTTCCCTGCTACCGTAAGCACTAATTTATTGTTTTTTGAAAAAGGAAGCCCTACAAAAGAGATTTGGTATTACGAACACCGCTTACCCAAAGGACAAAAATCTTACAGCAAAACAAAACCAATAAGATTTGATGAATTTAAACCGCTTATTGAATGGTGGAATAACCGAAAAGAAAGTGAAGTAGCTTGGAAAGTAAAAGTAGAAGATTTAAAAGATTGGGATTTGGATATTAAAAATCCAAATACAAAAGTAGAAGAAAACAATCCATTTTACAAGAAGCCATACAAGGCAAACTAACCGAAGATTGGCGAAAAAAAACCCTAATATTGAACCTGCAAGCGAACTTTTAAAACGCATAAAAGCAGAAAAAGAAAAACTCATAAAAAAGAAAAAAATCCGCAAAGAAAAACCGCTACCGCCAATCACACAAGAGGAAATCCCTTTTGAATTGCCTGATGGTTGGGTGTGGGTGATGTTCCTAATGGACGGGCTTTAAGTCGCTGTTTTTTAATTGACGTAAAGGATTAAATACTCTCTAAATCAGAGAATCGGAGGCATTATACGGTATTTACCATAAATACTTAATTAAAGTATTAGATAGAAATAAATATTATTTATCTTTCAATGATGGGAAAAAACAAACAAATCTAAAAAAATCACAAATAATGTCTTGCCCTATCCCAGTTCCCCCACTTGCCGAACAAAAAATCATAGTCCAAAGAGTAGAAAGTTTAATGCAACAATGTGATATGGTGGATAGAGGTGAAAATATTGACAATATGCCTGTTATTCATCCGCAAGCCGTTACCCAACTCAAACAATCCATTTTACAAGAAGCCATACAAGGCAAACTAACCGAAGATTGGCGAAAAAAAACCCTAATATTGAACCTGCAAGCGAACTTTTAAAACGCATAAAAGCAGAAAAAGAAAAACTCATAAAAAAGAAAAAAATCCGCAAAGAAAAACCGCTACCGCCAATCACACAAGAGGAAATCCCTTTTGAATTGCCTGATGGTTGGGTGTGGTGTTATATAAGTGAATTAGCAGAATTATACACTGGTAACAGTATAAATAAATCAGAAAAAGAAGCTAAATATACAAAACAACAAAAAGGGTTAATTTATATTGGGACAAAAGATGTAGAATTTAATATGAGAGGAATAAACTATAATACTGGTGTTATTATTCCTACAAAAGAATTAGAAAAATTCAAAATTGCACCTAAAAATACAGTATTGATTTGTATTGAGGGTGGTAGTTCTGGTAAAAAAATAGGTATAACAACACAAGATATTTGTTTTGGTAATAAACTTTTGGTTGCAAATACATACATAAATGAACTTTCAAAATATTTATATTATTTGTATAAATCACCACATTTTAAATCTGAATTTGACAAACAAAGAAAAGGGTTAAGAGGAGGTGTATCTGTAAATTCATTTAAAAATATTAAAATTCCCCTTCCCCCACTTGCCGAACAAAAAATCATAGTCCAAAGAGTAGAAAGTTTAATGCAAAAAGTATCGACAATGGAAGAAGAGATACAAAAAAGCGAACAAAATGCAGAAATGTTGATGCAGGCGGTGTTAAAAGAGGCAGTTGAGGGTAAAAAAGAAGTCGAAGAATGATAACTAAAATCAAATTACATAAAACAGCATCTTATGCAGATGTAGTTGAAATTGAACCCAAAGCAATTAATTATTTTTTTGGTAGCAATTATCCACACTGTAATTTAGAATGGGCAACTTCACCAATAGATGTTTTTATATACAACAAACAGTTTGTTCAAGACAGTTTTTCGCAAAGTAACGCAATTAAAGGAATTTTTACATTAGGTAAAGATGCAACTGGTATTCAGAAATTTATAGAAGAAGCAAATGCTAAAATTGGAGATTTTAAAAATAAAATCGAAGGTTTAAATAAGTCTATTGAAACACAAGAAGAAAAATTATCAAAAAAGAGAGATGATGGGGCTTTAAAAAAGAAATATGAAGCATATTTTAAACCTGCATTTAAGGGCTTTATGGGGAGTGCAAAGGATTTTTTTAATAAATGTATTTCTGAACAAAAAAACAGCTCTGATTTACTTGACGAAAAAGAAATTATTGAAAATACATAAACTTGATAATAGCGACTGGGTAAAAGACGGTGTTAATTATTTACAACAAACTGAAAATATTTGTCCTTTCTGCCAACAATCAATTAGTAAAGATTTGCGTGAACAAATCGAATCATTTTTTGATGAAACTTATGAAAATAAAAAGAAAGAGTTAGCCGTGATAGGTAGAGATATTCCTATTCTTGATTTTAAGGAGCTAAAAGCTAAAATCGAACTACTAAAAAACACTTATAAAAACAATTTAAGTGAATTAGAAAAAGATAATAATAGCACTTTTGAAAATATTAAAACCGAAAAAAATTTGTTATAATATAAGATTTGGCGATTTATTGTAAAAGAAATAGCTATTGATAAAAGGGAGAAATGATACACTAAAATTAACCAAAGAAGAAAAAGGCAAACTTGAAATTAACAAGATTTTAAAGCTATTTGGTTTTACAAATTTTATGCTTGAAGAGGCAGATGAAAAAGGATTTTACAAAGTTGTTAGAGAAAACGGAAGCGAAGTAAATGGAACTTTAAGCGAAGGAGAATCAACTTTTTTAGATGTAAAAAACGGAACTAATGGAATAAAACAGATTTTCATACTTACGCACAATGTTTACTTCTTCAAAGAAGTTACTTTTAAAGGTGGTGGAAATAATAAATGGGAATTATTGTGGCGTCAATTAGATGATATTGAAAAAATAAATACGGCAACGATTTTCAATACATTACGCAGAATTTTAGAATACTACTTCAATATTTTAGGAGATGATTTAGTTGTAGATGCGGAACCTGAAAATGTAGAAAAATACTTGAAAGTTTTTGAGTTAATATTTGAAAAAATGGGACATAAAAGTAATGCCAACGCATAAAGCCATACACATTGCCAAGTCGCACGAAGCCGACCGCACAAACCAAAACTTGGCAATAAGTATGGCTTTGCCAACGCAGAGAAAGATGCTGACAAAATTATTGGTAAACTAAAAATATAGGTTTAAAATCCCACATTATGAATAGCCAAAGCGGGTATTAAAAAGCAATAAACATAAAGGAAATACCATATGAGCTCACAAAAATATACAGTAAATCAGCCGTTAATCGAAACCCTGATATCTTGGGTAAAATCAGGAGAAATAGCAATTCCCGAAATTCAAAGGCCTTTTGTATGGAGTTCTACGAAAGTCAGAGATTTGATGGACAGTTTGTATCAAGGTTATCCAATCGGATATATCATTGCTTGGAGAAACCCAAACATTAAACTCAAAGACGGAAGTTTATCAGAAGGAAAAAAAATATTAATCGATGGTCAACAGAGGATTACCGCTTTAACCGCAGCAATTATCGGACAACAAGTTATAAATAAAGACTATAAAAAAATAAGAATTCAAATAGCATTTAATCCGCTTGAAGAAAAATTTGAGACTTTAACACCTGCTATTGCAAAAGACAAAAAATGGGTAGATGATATTTCAACTGTTTTTAACGGTAATTTATTCGATATAGTTGGAAACTATTTAGAGAAAAATCCTGATGCGGATAAATTAAAAATTCAGACAGTTTTTCAGGATTTGATAAATATTCCCAAAAAACAGATTGGGCTTATAGAATTAAGCGGACATCTCGATATTGAAAAGGTAACAGAAATCTTTATCCGAATTAATAGTCAGGGTGTTGAATTAAGTCAGGCAGATTTTGTTATGTCAAAAATTGCAGCAAATGAAGAATATGGCGGTAATCTTTTGCGAAAAGCAATAGATTATTTTAGCCATTTAGCGATTGCTCCTGAATTTTATTCTCATATTGCTGAAAATGACACTGAATTTTCTAAAACTGAATATTTTCAAAAAATTAGCTGGTTAAAAAATGAAAATGAAGACTTATATGATCCAACCTACAAAGATATTTTAAGAGTTGCATTTACATTCAAATTCAACAGAGGAAAATTAAGTGATTTAGTAAGTTTACTCTCAGGTAGGAATTTTGAAACAAGAGAATTTGAAGAAGAAATTGCCAAACAATCATATAATAATTTAATTATTGGAGTAAAGAACTTTATTAACGAAACAAATTTTAAAAGATTTTTAATGATTATAAAATCCGCAGGTTTTGTTGATAATAGATTGATTAGATCTGTAAATGCGATGAATTTCGCCTATATACTTTACTTAAAATTAAAAGAACAAAACTACAATTCTGCTTTGATTGAAAAATATGTAAAAAAATGGTTTGTCCTTACTTTACTGACCGGGCGATATTCCGGTTCCCCTGAAAGCAGATTTGATTTTGACATAAAAAATATTTCTCAAAAAAATTTCGGCGATTATTTAAAAGAAATTGAGGACGCTCAGTTGTCAGATGCTTTTTGGAATGCAGAATTAATTCAAAGATTAAATACTTCAAGTTCTACAAGTCCTGTATTTAACGTTTTTCTTGCTTCTCAATGCTATTTTAATAATAAAGGTTTTTTATCGAAAGATATTACCGTAAAAAACTTGATTGAACAAAGAGGTGATGTTCACCATATTTTTCCAAGAGACTTATTGAAAAAGAAAGGTCTGACAAGAGGACAGTACAATCAAATTGCTAATTATGTTTATATTCAAAGCGAAATCAATATTAAAATTGGAAATAAACCGATTGAGAAATATTTACACGAGATAAAAGAACAATGCAATGGAGGGGAATTAAAATATGGTGGAATAGTAGAATATTCCTCAATTGAAGATAATTTTAAACAAAATGCAATTCCTGTGGGTATTTTTGAAATGAAAATGGAAGACTATCAAAAATTTTTAATAGAAAGAAGGAAATTAATGTCTGAAAAAATAAGAGACTATTACAAAATAATATAGATAATATATTTTCAACTTTCAAGTATTTAATTCAATTGTTCGCTCTTTTTAAATTCATAAACAGGCTCTTTTTTACTGCCTAAAATAAAATCTTTTGTAATAATACATTTTTGTAAGTTTTCTGTTGTAGGTGCGTAATATAAAACAGGAAGCATTATTTCTTCAATAATTCCCCTAAGCCCTCTTGCACCGGTTCCTGTGGAGATCGATTTTTCGGCAATTAAATCAATTGCATCATCTTCAAAAACAAGCTCTATTCCGTCCATGTCAAAAAACGCCCGGTATTGTTTTATTATAGCATTTTTAGGTTCTGTAAGTATCTTAACCATCTGCTCTTTTGTAAGTTCGTTAAGCTGTGCAATAACTGGAATCCTTCCTATAAATTCAGGTATCATTCCGTAATTAATCAAATCTTTTTGTTTTATTTTAAGGTTTTTGTTTTGATTTTCATCATCTTTTACAATAAATCCCATTTTTGTTTCTTTTTTTTTGTTTTTTTCAGGTACTAAATCCACAAATGCCCCGCCGCATATAAATAAAATATGGGATGTGTTTATTAAAACAGTGTCGGAATTGCTTTTTTTATTACCTTTTACAGGCACATACACATCAGAGCCTTCCAGTATTTTTAAAAGTCCCTGCTGCACTCCTTCTCCTGAAACATCCCTTCCTATGGCGGCACTTTCACTTTTTTTTGCAAGTTTGTCTATTTCGTCAATATATATGATGCCTTTTTGTGCAAGTTCAACATTGTAATTTGCCGCAACCAAAAGCCTTGATAATATACTTTCAACATCTTCCCCCACATATCCGGCTTCTGTTAAAGAAGTCGCATCCGCAATGGCAAACGGAACATTTAAAATTTTTGCAAGTGTTTTTGCAAGAAGCGTTTTTCCGCTGCCTGTCGGGCCTATCAGCATAATATTGCTTTTTTCGAGTTCTATGTCATTATATACAGGGTTTTCAATTCTTTTGTAATGGTTATACAGGGCAACTGCCAGTATTTTTTTGGCTTTTTCCTGTCCAATTATATATTTGTCAAGATGTCCCACAATTTTTTCTGGTTTTAACAGTTTAAATGCGGAACTGTTCTTTTTTTTAAGGTAGTTTTCTTTTTGAAGTATTTTAGAACATGTTTTTACACATTCGCTGCAAATTGTTGACTTTTCAGTGGAAAACATTTTTTCCACTTCGCTCTGTTTTCTTCCGCAAAACGAACATATTTTTTCGTTATCCATATTAAACCTTTTTACAGTGATGTTTTTATAAAATATTTGTTAAATTCTTCCAGAGATATCGGAATATGTGTTAAATTATGTCTTTTTAAAAATTTTTCCTCTTTTTTACTAAGAGGGGGTTCTTTTACATAATATCCTCCATCTAAATCCAAAGTCAGTTCATTTGCCACCATCCTTTCTGTGTCTTTTGAAAAATCAGCACCTAAAAAGAGATATTTTTTGCCTTTTCTGTATTTTTTTAAAAAAGCGGGAACCGCAAATCCGCCCATGGCTTCTGTAATCCAATCTACATAATCCGCATCTGAAATAATAAAACTAGGCTTTGGAAGAGTCGAACCCATAGGTTTAAAAAGAATTTTTTGTGCGTTTTTCAGCTCTTCATCATCGGTTTTTATATACTGTTTTGTTTGTATATCAAATTTGTAAATTTCATATCTGTAATCATTATCCAAAATTCTTGCTTTTCCTACAATAAGTATATGTTCAACATCCAAAAGCAGTTCCTGAAATTTAGAATCCCTGTTGGTATCAATAATGTATTTAGGATTTAAATTTACAATTTCTTTGTGTATTTCCGTAGGCTCAAACGGTTTGGAATATATCCAGTTTGTCAGCTGTTGGATATATTCATAACCTCTTCTTTGTTCCAAATGCATAGCTGCTCTTGAAAATTCATACATTAGTCTCGGGCTCATTGCTCTGCCGTTATTCATCATTAAAATAAGTGAATCGGAATCATAAGGCATCTGCTCGCCCTCTTTTGTTTTAACATTTTTAAAAATTCCTATACCCAAATAAGGAACTGTTTTATTTTCTTTAATCTCTTTTTTTATGTTTTTAATTAATTCTTTCATATTCCACATCCTTTATTGTTATAAATCTCTTTTGAAGAGATTATTTTTCTTTTTAGTTTTTCTAAATTAAATTTTTGATAAACATCATCAGGATACTCATCATAATATATTGCCCCGTCTTTTGATATTAAAATGAGCGCTTTTGTAATAGTTTCCTTATCTTCCATTTTAATTGTTAAACCGTAAATGTCTGAGAATTCATTATCTTTATCAAACAGGACAATAATGTTTTCAAACGAAGGTAAATTTGTTTCTTCCGGTAAAACCAGATATATATGTATTTTCAAATCTTGTAAAAATTTGTCAGTTTCCATAATTTCACGCATTAATTTTTCGTCAATAAAAGGCATGGTTATTATAAGCTGAGTATCTTTACATTTTTGCGGAAATTCAACCGGGATTGAATTTTTATCATATAAAGTTACCGTTTCTGCCTTGTATCCTATATCAAGCGGTATATCTTCCAAATAATAAAATTTATTTTTATATTTTATTTTCAAAACTGCTCCTTTTTTTATGTATATGCAATATTTATTCTATTGTTTAGAACATATATTGCATATAGATAAAAAGTTTTAAATAAGGAGAAAAAAATGAATTCAACAAACAAAAATTTTTTACCGGAAGATATAAAGGAAAAAATAAACAACCATCCGTGTTACTGTGAAGATGCTCATCATCATTATGCCCGTATTCATGCGGCTGTGGCTCCTGCATGTAATATTCAGTGCAATTACTGCAACAGAAAATACGACTGTTCTAATGAAAGCCGCCCCGGTGTTACAAGTGAGAGAATGACTCCCGAAGAAGCGATAAAAAAAGTACTTTATGTGGGGGGAGAGGTTCAGCGTCTGAGTGTTTTGGGTATTGCAGGCCCGGGTGACGCCCTTGCAAATCCGAAAAACACATTTGAAACTTTCAGGCTGGTCAGGGAAAAAACGCCTGATCTTAAACTCTGCCTTTCAACAAACGGGCTGGCTCTTCCTGATTATGTGGATGAACTTGTAAAATACGGGGTTGATCATGTCACCGTTACAATAAACAGTGTTGATGAAACAGGGGAAATAGGTTCAAAAATATATTCCTGGGTTTATTACGACCATAAAAGACATTTTGGTAAAGATGCGGCAAAAATTCTGCTTCAAAGACAGCTTGAGGGTATTAAAAAATGTGTGGAAAAGGGTATTTTAATTAAAGCCAATTCCGTTTTAATTCCGGGAATAAACGATAAGCATCTTCCTGAAGTTGCAAAAAAATTAAAAGAAATGGGGGTGTTTTTACACAATATTATGCCTCTTATTTCAGAGCCTGAATACGGAACCAAATTCGGCTTAGAGGGAGTTCCAAGCGCTACACCGCAACAGGTTATGGAAGTTCAGGAAGCCTGCGGTGTGGATGTAAGGCTTATGAAACACTGCAGACAGTGCAGGGCCGATGCCGTGGGTCTTATAGGAGAAGACAGGGGGGCTGAATTTACAAAAGATGTATTTGTAAATAAAAGTTTTGAAGAGCTTGAAAAACATTACAACATTAAAGCAAGAAAAGAAGCGCAAAACAAGATAGAAGAATTTAGAAAAATCCTTGAAAAGGCAAATGAAAGAGCAAGGGAACTTGAAGAAAATCTAAGCTCAGAGAATAAAACCATTTTAGTTGCCGTTACAACCGCAGGTGAGGGAATGATTAACCAGCACTTCGGCTCAGCAAAAGAATTTTTAATTTATAAAGCAGGAGACAGGGGTGTTATGTTTGTTCAACACAGAAAAATAAACAGTGCGTATGCCCAGAGTGTAGGTTCGGAAGATAATATAAAAGAAATTTCAGATGTATTAAAAGACTGTAAGCTGCTTTTAACGGCAAAAATAGGAGAGACTCCGAAAAATGAATTATTAAATGAGGGAATTTCAGTAGATGATTCTTATGCGTTTGAGCCGATAGAAATTTCTGTTTTAAACGCAGCAAGAAAATATTTTAACTTGCCTGAAAAAAAGGAGGTTAGATTATGATTATAAACGACACAACCCTAAGAGACGGAGAGCAGGCCCCTTATGTGGCTTTTAACACAAAAGAAAAAATAGCAATTGCCAAAATGCTTGTGGAGTGTGGTGCAGACGAGCTTGAAATAGGAATTCCGGCTATGGGGGAAGATGAAAAAAGAGATATAAAAACACTGCTTTCTTTAGAACTTGATGTGCGTATGATGACATGGAACAGAGCCGTAATGAAAGATTTGGAAGCCTCACTTGAGTGCGGTGTGAAAGCTGTTGATTTGTCTGTTCCGGTTTCAGACGTACTGATAGATGTTAAATTTAAAGGGAATAAAAATAAAATATTAAACAATCTTGAAAAAACAATTACAGAGGCAAAAAAAGAGGGTCTTTTTGTATGTATAGGGGCTGAGGATTCTTCAAGGGGCAATATGAATTTTATTGTTGAAATTATGAAATTAGGCCGTGAACTCGGAGCCGACAGGTTTAGATTCTGCGATACGGTTGGAATACTTACCCCTTTAAAAACATATGAAATTATTAAAAAGCTGACGTCATTAAATCTTTTGCCTATAGAAATGCACACACATAATGATTTTGGACTTGCAAACGCAAATGCACTAAGCGGTATTGAAGCGGGGGCTCTCAGTTTAAACACAACGGTTATAGGTTTGGGCGAAAGGGCGGGAAATGCTTCGTTTGAACAGGTTTTGATGTCTTTAAAATATTTATACAGCAAAGATGTTGAAATAAAACCGAAATTAATAAAAAAACTTACATTTTTTGTAAGCAGGGCCGCAAATATTACAATACCTCCAAACGCCCCAATAATCGGTAAAAGGCTTTTTGCGCATGAAAGCGGCATACATGCTGATGGTATGATAAAAAACAAAAGAGCCTACGAGCCTTTTGAAGCCGAGGAAGTAGGGGCAAAAAGAGAGTTTCCAATAGGTAAACATTCAGGCTCTTCCACGCTTATGTATCATTTAAAAGCTGCGGGGATAGAGGCTAAAAAAGAGGTTTTAAGAAACCTGGTCCCTAAAATCAGAAAAATAGTAACAAAAAGAAAAAAAGTTCTAAACAGAGCCGAACTTATTAATTATTACAGGAAATATGCGTGTTTATAAGATGGCTTAAATTAACAGATACACCCGAAATAATCTCAATTGCAAAAGAGATGGACATTGAGGTGGACACTTATCATATAAAACTTATACTTACGCATTTTCCGCATTTGTGTTTTGGAATATATAAAGAAAATATGTTAGCGGGCGTAATTCTGACGGTGGAATATGAAAAAAATATTCAGATTAAATATTTTATGGTCAAAAATAATTTTCAGAAAAAAAATTTAGGAAAAAGACTTTTAAAAACGCTGATGGAAATAGCAAAAATGTATAATAAAAATGTTTATTTAATTTTTCCTGAAAAATATCAACTGTTTTTTGAAAATTTCGGTTTTAAAAAAACAGTTGATATAAATAAATGGATAAACAGAGGAAATGTCCCACCTTTTTATTTTTCAAACAAAGAAGCCAAGGAACTTGAATCTTATGATTTTGAAAACAAAGTCCAAATATTAGATTATGAAACATTTAATGAAGAGAGGACATTTTATTTGTTTGAAGAAATGCAAAGGAACAGCTCATTAAAATTTGCACTTCCAGACAGTTTTCAGCATTCTTGCTCTATTACTTCAAAAGATGTTTTTTTAGGACCCTGGATATCAAAGGATGAATATGAAGCGGAAAAAATGATAAAAGGTGTTTTATTTTTCAGGGGGTTAAAAAGAGTAATATCATACAGCCCGGATATTAAAAATATTAACAAACTTTTCAAAAAATACAATTTTGAAAAAACAGAAAAACTGGTTTTTTTAAGCTATGGGGATTGTGAAATAAATTTTAACAATATTTATTCGTTTTCATTTTAAAAGGAGGAAAAAATGGACAAAAAAGAACTAAAAAAAGAACTTGGAAAAAGAAAAAGAAAAGCTGTTGAGCTGGCCGGTCAGATTCATGACATTGTGGAAGATACATTGTGGGTGGATTATAACAAGCTGCCAGAACTCTCAAAAAAAATAGTAGAAGCAGTGGAGGAAGTGGAAAGATTTAAAAAAGAAACCGGACTTTAAAGAGGGGAAAATGAGAACAAAAGAAGAAATTTTACAAATGGAAATATGTGAATGCGGTCAGAAAACTGTAAAACAGGCTATTGAAATTTTTGAGAATACTTCTTTACCTTTTAAAAAGGCAAAAAAATTGGTAACTGAATGCAACAGATGCTGCTGCAGAGAACCTTTAAAAAGATTGTATGATATGCAAAAATTCGGTAAATATGATTTTAAAGAGATAGAAATGCTGATAGAAAAAAGGTGGGAGAGAATAAGAAAACTGGCTGAAGGAGATTAAAATGGATATTAACGGATGGAGTGAACTTAAAAAATGGCTTATTAAACATAAGGCTTTAGGTGAAAATATTGACAATCCTTTATATATTACAAGGTTGAACCTTAGCTCTAAAGAGATAAAAGAACTTCCAGGTTCTATTGAACTGCTTGAAAATCTTGTTACGCTGGATTTAAGTGACAATTTTTTAGAAGCGCTGCCTGAGAGTATTAAAAATTTAAAAAAACTGATAAATTTAAATATATCCAAGAATAATTTTAAAGTTTTGCCTGAAGTTTTGGGTGAATTGAATTTAAAATCGTTAAACGCAAGCGGCAATTTGATAGAAAATGTCGATGTGCTGCAAAAATGTCAGAGTTTAAGGGTTTTAAATCTGAGTTTAAACAGAATAAATGAAATTAATTCACTTGCATTTGATAACAATTTAAGGGTAGTTAATATTTCAAATAACTTTATAAAAGAAATTTCTTCAATTTGTAAATCCCTTTGCAATGTGGAAAGACTTGATATCTCTTCAAATTTAATAAAGGAAATTCCGGATGAAGTGTCATATCTTGTTTCTTTAAATGTTTTAAACGCCCAGGATAATCAAATAAATAAAATTTCTAAAAACTTATACAAACTTCCTGTTGAAGAGCTTGATTTAAGCGGCAATCAGATTTCTGAATTAAAACTTAAAGAAATGGAAGATCTTGAATACCTGATTATTGATAACAATCCTGTACAAAAAATTTATTTAAGAGATGATTTTGCCCCTTATTTGGAAAGCTTTTCCGCCGACGGGTGCGGGCTAAAAGAATTTTTAATGTTTAAATCAGGTGAAATTAAAAATTTGTGCTACAGCTCAAATGAACTTACCGAATTGCCAGAAGAGATAATTAATTATTCAAAGCTTGAAGAATTGTATATTGATGATAACAATATAAAAGATTTACCCGAAAACCTTGCCAATCTTAACAATTTGAAAATATTGTATGTCGAGGGGAACCCTTTAAACGCCCATGCTTTAAAAGTAATAGATATTTTACATCCAAAAATATGTGATATCAAAACAAAAAAAGGAATTGTAATTGAAGAGGCAAAAGAAACAGACCTTCCTGAGATGGCGCATTTAATAGGGGAGCTGTTTTCAATAGAGAAAGATTTTGAAATAGATTTCACTAAACAGTTAACAGGTATAACAAAACTGTATAAACAAAAAGGTAATGTTTTGTTGGTCGCCAGGGATAATGACAAGGTGGTGGGTATGGTTACAATGCAGCGCCTCATTTCAAGTGCGGAAGGTGATTATATAGGGCATGTTGAGGATTTGATTGTAAAAGAAAATTACAGAAATATGGGGATTGGAAGCAGGCTTTTAAATAAAATACGTTCCATTTCCCAACAGCTTGGATATAAAAGAATTCAGCTTGCAGCTGACATAGACAATGAAAATGCCCATATGTTCTACACAAGAAGAGGCTTTTATCAAACGTATCTTAAAGTTTTCCACTACAAAGCGTAAACATTTTTACAAATTTGTTTCTCTTTTGTTTCTTTTTGTCAATATTTTGTATTTTTTTCCGGTTTTTTAACAAAAAAAGATGGAATGCATTATGCACTATAAAAAATGAAAATAAAAATTAAGGAGATAAAATGGCTGAATTAAGACAAATTGCCTTTTACGGAAAAGGCGGAATCGGTAAATCTACTACTTCTCAAAATGCATTGGCTTCTATGGCTTATTATTTTGGAAAAAATATAATGATAGTCGGTTGTGACCCTAAAGCGGATTCTACAAGACTTATTTTACACGAAAAAGCTCAGGACACTATTTTACATCTTGCTGCTGAAGCTGGAACAGTTGAAGATTTGGAACTTGAAGATGTGTTAAAACACGGAGCCGGAATTTTTAGTCCGGATACTAAGGGAGGATGGATTAACTGTGCGGAATCCGGAGGGCCTGAACCTGGTGTCGGTTGTGCGGGAAGAGGTGTTATTACAGCGATTAACTTTCTTGAAGAAGAGGGTGCTTATGAAGAGGACGGTTTGGATTTCGTATCTTACGATGTTTTAGGGGACGTTGTTTGCGGCGGTTTTGCTATGCCTATTCGTGAAGGTAAAGCACAGGAAATTTATATTGTTATGTCAGGTGAAATGATGGCCATGTATGCGGCTAACAACATTTCAAAAGGTATTTTGAAATATGCAAACACAGGTGGAGTCAGACTTGCGGGGCTTATTTGTAATGCAAGAATGACAGACAGGGAATATGATTTGGCAAATGCACTTGCTAAAGAATTAGGGACTCAAATGATTCATTTTGTTCCAAGAAACAATATAGTCCAACATGCAGAACTCAGAAGAATGACAGTTGTTGAATATTCTCCTACATCTGATCAGGCTTTGGAATACAAAGAACTTGCAAGAAAAATTATAGAAAATGATTTTAAAGTTATTCCTACACCGCTTGAAATGGATGATTTGGAAGATTTATTAATGGAATTCGGTCTTGAAGAGGATGTTTTGGAAGATGAAGTTGGTAAATCAGCCGAGCCGGTATTATAAAAAATAAAAAGGAGAGAAAATGTTTATAATAGGTTTAAAATTTCCAGCAGATATGGGAAACAATATTCCGGATGAAGAAGTAATAAAAAAACTGGATGCATTTATTGAATCAATTGGCGGAATAGATGACATTAATGCAATTGAACTTGAAATGGGCCCAAGAGGCGGAGATGTGGAAAAAATTGTTTACTGCAATAAAGACACGTTTCTTTTCAAGGCACTGGCAGCTTATTTGAAAGATGACAAATATATTGAAAAAGACGGAGAAAAATATCTGATTTTTACAAACAGGTATCAGATGAGTGAAATTTCAAAAAGGGTTGACAGTGACGATGAAACTATGGATTTATGCAAAAAATTTGATTCTATGGAGCATTTCAGAGTAAAAAAAGCGTCTTAATTTAAGGAGAAAATATGTCAGAAAAAACATTGAAAGAATTACAGGAAGAAGCAATAAAAGAAGTATTGAGTGTTTATCCTAAAAAAGCGGCAAAAAACCGCTCAAGACATTTAGGTGTTGCTACTCCGGAAGATGAAAGCCAAAAAACGGCGGGAAATGTAAGAAGCAACAAAAAAACGGTTCCTGGTGTTATGAGCCAAAGAGGATGTGCATATGCCGGAAGTAAAGGTGTTGTATGGGGTCCTGTAAAAGATATGATTCATATTTCACACGGACCTATCGGATGCGGTCAATACTCCCGTGCGGGAAGAAGAAACTATTATATAGGAACAACCGGGGTTGATACTTTTGGAACAATGAACTTTAGTTCTGATTTTCAGGAAAAAGACATCGTTTTCGGCGGTGATAAAAAACTTGCTAAATGTTTTGAAGAAATTGATGAGCTTTTTCCTCTCAACAGGGGTATTACCGTTCAATCAGAATGTCCAATTGGTTTAATTGGTGATGATATACAGGCAACATCAAAAACTTATTCTAAAAAAACAGGAAAAGTAATCGTTCCTACAAGCTGCGAAGGGTTTAGGGGTGTTTCTCAGTCTTTGGGGCATCATATTGCAAATGACGTAATAAGAGATTATGTAGTTGATCCTAATGTCCCGACTTACGGTAAAGAAATAGAGCCAGGCCCTTATGATATAGCAATTCTCGGGGATTACAACATAGGAGGCGACGGCTGGACAAGCAGAATTTTACTTGAAGAGATGGGTCTGAGGGTTGTTTCACAATGGACCGGGGATGCAACTTTGAAAGAGATGCATCAATCATCAAAAGTAAAACTTGTTCTTGTGCACTGTTATCGTTCTATGAATTATATCGCAAGGCATATAGAAAGGGAATACGGCGTTCCATGGGCTGAGTTTAATATGTTCGGACCGACCAACATAGCAAAATCCCTTAGAAAAATAGCATCTTTTTTTGATGAAAAAATTCAGGAAAATGCTGAAAAGGTAATTGCAAAATATCAACCGATGGTTGATGCTGTAATAGAAAAATACAGACCGAGACTTGAGGGTAAAAAAGTAATGCTTTTTGTGGGCGGTCTCAGACCAAGACACATTATCGGGGCTTATGAAGACCTTGGAATGGAAGTTATAGGGACAGGTTATGAATTTGCTCATGATGACGATTATGAAAGAACAAAAGAAGATATCAGTAATTCCACTATTATTTACGACGATGTAAATGAGTATGAATTTGAAGCTTTTGTTAAAAAATTACATCCTGACCTTGTAGGTTCCGGTATTAAAGAAAAATATGTATTCCAAAAAATGGGGCTTCCATATAGACAAATGCACTCATGGGATTACAGCGGTCCTTATCACGGATATGACGGTTTTGCAATTTTTGCAGCAAATATGGACCTTGCTATTAATTCGCCTGTTTGGAAAATAGATGATGCGCCGTGGGAAAGTAAAGGAGAAGAAAAATGCAAAATGTAGAAAATATAGTAGACGGACAAAAACTGTTTTTAAAACCTGAATATCAGGAACTTTTTAAAAATAAAAAAAATTTTGAAAGCGCAGCCGGGGCAACCGACCCTGAAAAGGTAAAAGAAGTTGCAGAATGGACAAAAACCTGGGAATACAGAGAAAAAAACTTTGCAAGGGAAGCCATTACAATCAATCCGGCAAAAGCATGTCAGCCGTTAGGGGCTGTAATGGCGGCACTCGGATTTGAAAAAACCATGCCTTATGTGCATGGAAGCCACGGGTGTGTTGCGTATTTCAGGTCTTATTTTACAAGACATTTTAAAGAACCGACTCCTTGTGTGAGTGATTCCATGACAGAAGATGCGGCGGTTTTCGGAGGTCTAAGTAATATGAAAGAAGGGCTTAAAAACTGCTGTGCACTTTATAAACCGGATATGATAGCTGTTTCAACAACATGTATGGCTGAAGTTATAGGTGATGATTTAGGTGCGTTTATTACTACAGCCATTGAAGAAGACAAAGGAGAGTTCATTCCTGAAGGTATGCCTATTCCTTATGCACACACACCTTCATTTGTAGGAAGCCATATTACCGGATATGACAATATGATGCACGGTATTTTAGGCCAGCTTACAGAAGGAAATGTTGATAAAACAAACAAAAAAGAGAGAATTAATATAATTCCCGGGTTTGAGCCTTATGTCGGAAGCATAAGGGAAATTAAGAAAATTCTTGATGAATTCGGTTATGATTATATTATTTTAGGAGACCATTCCGACCAGTTTGATTCACCTGCCGGTAAATATAAAATGTTTGTAGGCGGAACTAAACTTGAAGATGCAAAAGACTGTGGAAATTCAAAAGCCACAATTTCATTGCAGAAATATGCAACCAAAAAAACAATGAAACTTCCAAAAAGATGGAAACAGGAAAGAGTTTTTGCAAATCCTATAGGACTTAAGGGCACTGATGATTTTATAATGAAAATATCTGAACTTACAGGTAAAGAGGTTCCCGAATCTTTGAAACTTCAAAGAGGAAGACTTGTGGATGCAATGCAGGACAGTTATCCGTATATGCACGGTAAAAAATTTGCCATTTGGGGCGATCCTGACTTTTTACTCGGAGTTGTAAGCTTTTTACTTGAAATGGGTGCAGAACCTACACATGTATTATGTAATAACGCTCCTAAAGGATGGGAAGAAGAGATGAGAACGCTGCTTGACACTTCTCCTGCAAAAGATGATTTACATGTATGGGCAGGAAAAGATTTATGGCATATGAGAAGTCTTCTTTTCACAGAACCAGTTGATTTTATGATTGGTAACTCTTACGGAAAAGAGCTTTACAGGGATACTGGAATTCCACTAATCAGAATAGGATTTCCTATATTCGACAGACATCATTTGCACAGATATTCAATAAGCGGATATGAGGGTGCCCTTAATCTGTTAACATGGATAGCAAACGGTGTTCTTGATAGGTTAGATGAAGAAACAAAAGACATAGCAACAACCGATTACTTCTTCGATTTAATAAGATAATCTTCCCTTTTTCGGGAATCCTTCCAATTTTTTTGTTCTTTTTATAATTTTTCTTTTATAAATTCCCCAATTTAGAATAAAAAATGCATATCCTTTTAAAAGGAGCTGATATGGTTGGAAGAAAAAAAATAAAAGAATTATTAAATGAGAGTGCCTGCGAGCATTCAAAAAATAAAAAACAAGGCTGTAATATAGTTAAACCCGGTCTTGGAGCGGGAGGATGCGCTTTTGAAGGTGCGCAGATTTCTCTTTTTCCGTTTGCTGATGCGGTGCATCTGGTTCACGGCCCCCAAACATGCCTCGGCGCTTCGTGGGAAACAAGACAGACTCCGAGCTCATATAAAAAAGCGAATTTTACATATATGGGTTTTACCACAGGTATTACAACAAACGACATAATTTTCGGAGGTGATAAAAGGCTTGATGAATCCATTGAATATATTATGAAAAAATATTCTCCCGAGGCCATTTTTGTATACCAGACCTGTGTAACCGCTCTTATAGGTGATAATATAGATTCAGTTTGTAAAACAAAAAGTGAAAAATTTAATATTCCAATAGTGCCTGTGCATGCACCGGGTTTTGTCGGAAGTAAAAATCTCGGTTCAAGACTTGCCGGTGAAGATGTGTTGGAATATCTTATAGGCACAAAAGAGCCTGAATATACCACCCCTTATGATATTAATATAATAGGAAATTATAATGTTACTGGTGATTTGTGGCAAATTACCCCTGTGTTGGAAAAGATAGGTATCAGGGTTTTAAGCACATTAAGCGGAGATGGGAGAATTGAAAAAATAAAAACAGCCCACAGGGCAAAACTGAACGTAATAAACTGTTCAAAATCTTTAATAACGCTTTGCAGGAAAATGAAAGAAAAATATGATATTCCCTGGATATCCGCCTCATTTTACGGAAAAAGTGAAACATCTGCTTCCATTATTAAGATAGCCAAAGCTTTGGGAGATTCTGAACTTGTTGAAAAAGCTATTGAAGTAACAAAAAACGAAGAAGCTAAAATCGATAAAAAGCTAAAACCGTATATTGAAAAATTCAGAGGAAAAAAAGCTGTTTTAAATACAGGAGGTGAAAAAGCATGGTCTATAGCTTCAGCTCTGAAGGATTTGGGAATTAAAGTTATAGCCACTTCTGTTGCAAAATCTGTTGAAAGTGATATAAAAAAAGCAAAAGAAATTTTGGGAGAAGATATTATTTTAATGAAATCCCCGGCGTCTGAGCAGATAAAAATAGTGGAAGAATATGGCGCTGACATTCTTTTAGGCGGGGGAAGAAGTTTGTATACCGCTTTTAAAAAAGGAATACCTTATATTAATGTAAATCAGGAAAAAAAGAAAATTTACGGAGGATACGGGGGACTTCTAAATTTAGCAAAAGATTTGGACAATGTTTTGGATAATCCGGTATTTAAAAATTACTCAAAAAAAGCACCTTGGGAGGTTGAATTATGAATACAGTAAAAAAACCGCTTCAGGTAAATCCTATAAAACATTCCCAGCCTATGGGTGCTGCTCTGGCATTTATGGGGGTTAAAAACTGCCTTCCTTTAATGCACGGTTCTAAAGGATGTGCTTCATTTACAAAAGTTTTTCTGACAAGTCATTATAATGAACCAATTGCTATGTACAACACTTCCGTAATAGATATTACCGCTGTTCTTGAGGGCGGATATGAAACAATATTAAAAGCTGTGGAAAATATAATCAATAAATATAAATTTAAGCCCGATTTAATAGGCCTTCATACAACAGGGCTTACGGAAACAAAAGGAGATGATGTAAAAAGTGTTAAAAATTTTATAGACATACCTTACTGTTACGTAAACACGCCCGATTTTGAAGGCGGTATGGAAAGCGGATGGGCATTGGCCACAAAATCTTTAATAGAACAGTTTACAGAGGTGAAAGAAGAGATTAATTATAAAAAGATGTTGCTTTTGCCAAATGTATCCCTGCAGCCTGTTGAAATTGAAAAAATAAAAAGTTTTTGCGAAAGTTTCGGTTTTGAAACATATGCCCTTCCGGATATTTCCACCTCGCTTGACGGATGTTTAAGAGAAGGACAGGGGAAACTCGGAAACGGAGACATTACTTTAGATGATATTAAAAATTTAGCAGATTCGGCTTATGTCGTTACAATAGGGGAATCAATGAAAATCGCTGCAGATGCTCTTTTAGAAAAAAATCCAAAAATTAAACATAAACATTTCAACAGTTTAACAGGGTTAAATGCAACTGACAATTTTGTGGCATTTCTTATGAATATCTCTCAAAAAGAACCGTCTGAACATATAAAAAAATGGAGAGGCAGGCTTTTAGACGCTATGCTTGATACCCATTTTGTAATAAGCGATAACAAATTTGTCATTACAGGTGAACCTGATATGTGCTATGGAATAAGCGAACTGCTTTACAGTGTAGGGGCTAAAATAAAGGCTGTAATAGCAACTACCCCATCAAATGTGTTAAAAGATATTAAAGCGGAGAATGCTTTGGTGGGTGATTTGGAAGATGCTGAAAGTTTTTTAAATGAGTGTGATATGTTAATCAGTAATTTCCACGGGGAACGGATATTGCACTCTTTAGGAAGTAATGCAAAATTAATTGTAAGAGGTTTTCCAAATTATGAAGAATTTGGAAATCAGTTAAAAAATGACCAGCTTTATGAAGGCGGGGCATATTTTTTATTTGAAGTTGCGAACATACTGAATAAGGAGCTTTCACATGGCTAAAACTGTAAAAATAGACGTAATCTCAGAAGGAGATGAAAAAAATGTATTAAAAGTTGCCTTTGCAACGGATGATATAAAAAAAGTTAATCAAAATTTTTCAAGAGCAAAAAAATTTATTGTTTACGATATTACAAAAGAGGGATATACAACAAGCGGAATTATTGAAACAGATACTTCCAATCTGCCTGAGGGGGAAAAAACGGAATATAAAATTTCGGCTTTAAAAGGCGTAAATATAATGTATTGCAAAAGCATTATAGGCGGTGATGCCGCAAAAGTTATCTCTTCTGGCATTACCCCGGTAAAAGTTAAATATACAGACGATATTGAAGAACTGTTAAATCAGTTTGTATATATGTTAAACAATAATCCCCCGCCTTGGATTAAAAAAATTATGCATTTTGAAACTGAAAAAGACCCGAGACTTGATTTTTGGAAATATGAATAAAAGGGTAATAATGAAAGAAATTAAATTTGACAAAGAAGATTTTAAAAAAGAGCTTGTAAGACAGCTAAGAGCTTCTGATCAGTTTGGAAGCTGGTCTAAAATGAGCGATGAGGAACTGTTAACAAAAAAATATGTAAAAACAAAAGAAGAACTTAAAAATATTCCGATTATTGCGGATATTGATGAAATCTGGATAAATGAAATAAAAATGATTTTCAATGCCCTTGCCTTATTGTTTGAGAGAAAAACCGGTGTAATGTGTAATGTTGTTATGGAAATGAGTCATGAAGGTTTCGGTAGATGTGTCGTTATTGCGGATAAAATTGTTTTGGTTAACAAATATTTTAAAGATGCGCACCGTTTTAGTTATAGAACTCTTGAAAAACTATATGAAGACGGGGAAAAAATGTTAAATAAAGCCTATAAAACATATTTACAGTATAAACCATGCAAGGATTAAAAATGGCAAAAATTGGAATATTTGTAGGAAGCAGCGGAGGAGTTACCCAAAATGCCGCAGAAATGCTTGAGGAATTTTTTGAAGAGAGTGAACTTATAAATATGGAAGAGGATTTTGACGGCATTGAACAGTTTGAAGAATATGATGTGTTGCTTTTAGGCTCTTCAACCTGGGGACAGGGGGACCCTCAAAGGGACTGGGTCGACCCGCTTTTTGAGCTTGAAAATGAAATGCCGGATTTAAGCGGTAAAAAAGTCGCTTTCTTCGGTGCCGGGGATCAGGTTACACACGGGGAACATTTTGTAAGTGCTTTGGCAAAACTTAAAGAAGTTTTTACAAAGCTTGGAGCCGATTGTGAATACGGTTACTGGCCGATTGATGGATATAATTTTGAGTATTCGGCATCTGCGAAAGACGGAAAATTTTGCGGTTTGGCCATAGATGATATTAATCAGCCGGATTTGACCGAAGAAAGAGTGGCCGCATGGGCTGAACAGATTAAAAAAGAGATGAATCTTTAAGGAGAGGTTATGGGTAAACTTGAAGAGTTTAAAAAACTGAAAACTATAGAGGAATATTTTGATTTTTTTGATATTGAATATGATAAAAATCTTGTAAGTGTAAAAAGATTCCATATTTTAAAAAAATTCGGTGAAATGCTTGAAAAATCAAAAAAAGAAGAGTTTGAAAATGAGCAAAAAGAGCTGGATTTTTATAAATTTGCCTTTTATAATATTTATAAAAATTTTGAAAACGGTTATTCCCCGAGTGCTGCGGAAATTTGGGACACATTCAGCAGGCCGTCTCCTTGTAGATTCTGTCTTGGCGCAAGCAGCTGCAGCAGTGTAAAGGAGTAAATTATGAAAAAATTAACAGTAGCTGAAGAAGGATTGATTTCATCTTCAACAAAAGATGAAATACTTCCCAAATTTAAAATAGGTCAGAGGGTCAGGATAAAAGTCCCTATAAAAAATGACGGAACAAACCCTTTTTATGAAAGAAACGCCATTTTGATTGAACCCGGGGAAGAGGGATATGTTAAGCATATTGGGGATTTTTTACAGGTAATAAGAATTTATGAAGTCCATTTTTTGGAAAAAGGCGTAATTTTCGGATGCAGGGAAGATGAGCTTGAAGCGGTGGAAGATGATGATTTTTATGATGAGGTGGAAGAAGAATTAAAATGGATTAGAGAACACCGTGCGAAAAAAGAGAAAAAACAGATTCAAAGTAAAAGTACATAAAATGAATCTGTTTTAAATAAATAAAAAAAAGGAGAATAAATGGTAAGTGTGATTTTTTGCGGATTCGGTGAAGGAATGGATAAAAGGATTTTTGCAAAAAAAGGTGATTTACTTTTAAGAGTTGCAAAACTAAACGGGGTTAAAATACCGAGTGAATGTGAAGACGGTACCTGCGGAAGCTGTGCCGTGAAAATTGAAGAATTAAAATTAAAAGATACATTAAAACCGGATGAAGAGGGTTATGACCCGGAAGCCGTTCCGGTATATATGGAAGATAAAGAACTTAACACTTTGATAGAAATGGGAGCCATTTCAAAAAAAGAGGCTGAAATAGCCCAGCAGTATAACAGACAAACACCTATTAGACTTGCATGTCAGTGTATTATACAAACAGACATACTTGTAAAACCATTTGAATAAAAAAAAAGGAGTAAAAATGACAACAAGAGTAGAGATTGTAAATGATTTTTTAGCTGTAAATGTTAAACCTGGTAAAACTATCCAGGATATTGTGGAAGCATCAGGTTCCGCTTTACCTTTTGGTTGCAGAGACGGAGAATGCGGAACCTGTGTTGTATATATTGAAACAGGGATGGAGTATTTAAGTGAAATGAATGAAAAAGAAAAAGCTGTTATGAAAATGTTGAATGAAAACAGCCCTAAAGCAAGACTTGCATGTCAGATGAAAATTGCTAAACCGAACGGACTTGTACGTATAAGGTATTAGTTCCGATTCTTTTTGAATCGGATAATTTAGCCGTTTTCGTTTAGAACAAAAATTGCATATAATATTGTAAAAATATTATATGGGGTTTTTATGGAACTAAAACAGAGTTTGTCTCAAAAACAGGTGCCGCGCCTTTCTATGAAAATGTGGCTTCCGATACTTGAGTGTTCAGTTACAGAACTCGATGAGCATTTAAGAACCATATCTTATGAAAATCCCTGTATTGAAATATCAAACAAAACTTCACCAAAAGCTTACAGTGAATATGTAAACCGTGTTTCAAACGCTTCAACCGATTCTATAGAAGCTTTGAGCATAAATGAAAAAAATTTATATGAAATTTTGGAAGAACAGATAATTCCGCCTTTATTCCCTACAAAAAAATCCCAAAAAGTTGCAAAAGAGATTATATTAAATATAAATAAAGAGGGTTATTTTGAGGGAAATATAGAAGAAATTGCCAATATTTGCAATGTTACGCCTACATTTGTGGAATCTGTAAGACAGCGCTTTGAATACTTGGAGCCTAGCGGAATAGGCGCAGAAAATTTTAAAGAGGCTTTTTTGTTCCAGCTTGTGGAATATGATTTAGATGATGAACTCAGCCTGCTTTTAAGTAATATAATTAAAAATTTCAGTTCTATGGACAAATTTATCAACCATCCACGTTTTAAAGATGCAAAAGATATTTTAAAGCGTTTAAAATATCCCCCTGCCGTTGAATTTAAAAAAAACAAAGAACATATTGTTCCGGATATGCATATTTTTTTTGAAAAAGGTGAATTAGTTATTATGATGAACAGCCAGTTTTATCCGGATGTTAAAATAAATTTTGTAAACGATTCGAATAATTATCTGAAAAAGAAATTTAAAGAGGCGAAAGAACTTGTGAATATGCTGGATCTCAGAAAAAAAACCCTTTATAATATTGCGTTAATCATTACCGAAAAACAGTATAGCTTTTTTGTAGGCGGCAGTTTAAAACCACTTAGGTTAAAAGATGTCGCCAAAGAATTAGGATTTAACGAATCCACAATTTCAAGGGCAATAAAGAATAAATTTATTCAGACAGAATGGGGTATATTTGCATTTAAAGATTTTTTTGCAAATAATATAAACAATGTTTCAACTGTTGAAATAAAAGAATTTGTAAAAAATCTTATTGAAAATGAAAATCAGGAAAAACCTTTAAGCGATAAGGAAATTCTTGAATTTGTAAATAAGAAATTTAATATAAATATGCAAAGAAGAACCATTGTTAAATACAGACAGGAGATGAATATACCTTCTTTTAAGGAAAGAAAATTTATATATTTAATTAAAAATTCATAATTTTATTTTTGCTATAATTAGCAAAAAGGGAAAATATGAAAAAATTTTTAATTTTTTTCTCTTCTGTTATTGTAATATTTGCAGCTTTTATAGTTTTTTTATTTACGCCTCCGGGAAACGCGCTTTTAAAACCTATCGTTGAAAGTCAGATTAATTCAAAATCCCCTGTTAAAATTTCTTTTGATAAATTTAGGGTTGGCTTTGGCAATATTGATTTAAAAATTAAACTTTTAAAAAATTCGGTAGCAAATATTAAAGGAAATTATTCACTTTTTTCCCAGAATTTCAATATTAATTACAATGTTCATATTGATAATTTAAATAATTTAAAAAATATAGTTAATTATCCACTAAGAGGAAGTGTGGATACAAGTGGAAACATTAAAGGAAATATCAAAGATATAAAAATAAAAGGAATCACAAATTTTGCAAAAAGTAACAGTAATTATTTTGTTGAACTTAAAAATAAAAAAGTTTCAAAAATTTTGGCAGATATTAAAAATCTGGATTTAGCAAGCCTTCTTTATATAGTTAATAAACCTAAATTTATAGACGGAAAATTAAATTCAAACATTGTTTTAAACAGTATTGATATTAACAATTTGGACGGGAATATAAAAGCTTATATTAAAAATGCAACTGTTAACAGGAATTTATTGAAAAAAGAGTATAATTTAACACTTCCAAAAACTGCGCTTAATTTAAATGCAAAAGCTTTAATGAAAGATAAAAAAATAAACTTTTTTGCCAATTTAGTTTCCAATTTATTAAAGGCAAATATAAACGGCAAATTTGAAAACAATTATTTAAGTTCCAAATATATTGTTTTGGCCGATAATTTATCTGTTTTAACACCTGTTATAAATCAAAAAATAAGGGGAAAATTTAAAACAGAAGGCAACATAAAAGGTAAAACAGACAATTTATTGGTAAAAGGAATCGCATATTTAGCGGGCGGAAATATAGATTATCAAACAAATTTGGGTAAAAAAGAATTAATTTATAGAGTGAATAATATTAAAATAAATAAACTGCTTTATATGGTTTATCAGCCGATATACAGTTACGGAAATATTAACTCAAATGGAAAAATTTATTTTAACAAAGATTTAAACGGAAAAATAATTGCCAATATACAAGGGAAAACAGATAAATATGTGTTGTATAAAGAGTTTAATTTTACAAATGCTGCTATTTCATATAATCTAAATTCAAATGTCAATATAAAAAATTCAATAGCTTTAATAAATACAAAATTAAATTCAAATGTTGTTAATGCTAATTTGCCGGATGGAAAATACAATATTAATAAAAATATATTTACAAGCACTTATTCAATAAATATTCCAAATTTAGACAAACTCTATTTTGCAACAAAAAAACATTTAAAAGGTAAAATTAGGGTATTTGGAAATATAAAAAAGGATAAAGATTTATTAATTACAGGAAACTCTAAAACACTCGGAGGAAGTATAAATTATAAATTATTAAACAACGATTTTACATTAAATGCAAAAAATCTATATGTTGTAAAACTTATGGATATGCTTATGTATCCTCAAATTTTTGATTCAACCGCAAATATTGATTTGAAATATAACCTTTTAAATAAAAAAGGCGTTTTGGATGCTAATTTGATTGACGGCCACTTTTTACCTAATAAGCTCAGCTTTTTAATAAATTCTCTGGCTCATTTTGATTTAACAAGAGAAATTTATAAAAAAACAACTATTCACTCTATTATAAATGATAAAAAAATAATAAGCGATTTGGATATGAAAAGCAGACTGACTCACATTTCTTCTAAAAAAGCTTTTGTAGATTTAGATAAAGAATATATAGACTCAAAGCTTCTTTTAGAAATAATGAAAAGACCAATTTATATTAAATTAAAAGGTAAATTAACTTCTCCATCTATAAAAATTGATGCAAGTAAATTTTTAAAAGCAGAAATTAAAAGGAAGGCTAAAGAAGAGATAAAAAAACAGATTGAAAAAAATTTGCCTATTCAAAATTTCTTTAAAGGATTTTAATTTCCTTTTTTTAAGTAAATAATAAATAAAAAAATTTAATAAATTTCTTTTATTTTGGTATAATTCCACACTAAAAAACTGATTAAAGGAAAAGAATGCCTACTATAAACCAATTAGTTAGAAAAGGTAGAAAACAAGTTATTAAAAAATCAAAATCACCTGCACTTGTAAGCTGTCCTCAAAGAAGAGGGGTTTGTACAAGAGTATATACGACTACTCCTAAAAAACCGAACTCTGCACTTAGAAAAGTTGCAAAAGTTCGCCTTACCAGCGGGTATGAGGTAATTAGTTATATACCCGGTGTAGGTCATAACCTGCAAGAACACAGCATTGTGCTTGTAAGAGGCGGTAGGGTAAAAGACTTGCCTGGGGTTAAATATCACATCGTAAGAGGTGCGTTGGATACTGCCGGAGTTAAGGGAAGAGTACACTCAAGAAGTAAATACGGTACTAAAAAAGCAGAAGCCGGTAAAAAATAATTTTTGATTTTTGTGTAGTTTAGGTTAATTTGCATTTTGGTTATAGTAGGAGGAATTTTTAATGGAAAATGTAAAATGGAAAATGTAAAATTCCATTTTTAATTGTTTAATTGTCCATTGATTTGCCTCCTCACTGCCAAAGCTGGTAGAGTAAGTCCCTGTATATGGGTAAAAAAAACTGAAGAGAAGGAGATTTTATGAGAAGAAGAAGAGCGCCTAAAAGAGCGGTAATGCCGGATCCGGTATTTAAGAGTGAAATAGTTACAAAATTTATTAATAAAATTATGTGGGACGGTAAAAAAACAATTGCCGAAAAAATAGTTTACGGTGCTATTGAAAGATTGGATAGCAAAGGTGAAGAAAAAGGAATAGATGTATTTTTCAAAGCTATTGAAAATGTAAAACCGCTTTTGGAAGTTAGAAGCAGAAGAGTCGGTGGGGCGACATACCAGGTCCCTATGGAAGTGAGACCTGAAAGACAACAAACACTTTCTATCAGATGGATAGTTGATGCTGCAAGAAACAGAAATGAAAGAACAATGGTAGAAAGACTTTCTAACGAACTTTGGGATGCGGCAAACGAAAGAGGAGCGGCATTTAAGAAAAGAGAAGACACTCACAGAATGGCAGAGGCAAACAAAGCATTTGCTCATTACAGATGGTAATTATTTAATGGAAAATGGAAAATTGAAAATGGAGAATTTTCTTCTCCTTTCTTCTAATCTGCAAACTTCAAAGTCTGATATAATTTCAAAAAATTTAAGGAGATAAAATGCCAAGAAAAACGCCTATCGAAAAAGTTAGGAATATAGGTATTGCTGCTCATATTGACGCAGGTAAAACTACAACAACGGAGAGAATTTTATATTATACCGGTGTTAGTCATAAAATAGGTGAAGTGCACGAAGGTGCAGCGACTATGGACTGGATGGAACAGGAAAAAGAAAGAGGTATTACAATTACTTCGGCTGCTACAACATGTTTTTGGAAAGAACATCAAATTAACATTATCGATACTCCGGGACACGTTGACTTTACTATTGAAGTCGAAAGAAGTATGAGGGTGCTTGACGGTGCGGTTGCAGTATTTTGTGCCGTCGGCGGTGTTCAGCCTCAAAGTGAAACAGTTTGGAGACAGGCAAACAAATATCATGTCCCAAGAATTGCATTTGTTAATAAAATGGACAGAATCGGGGCAAATTTCTATGAAGTTGAAAAACAGATAAAAGAAAGATTAAAAGCTAATCCGGTTCCTATTCAAATTCCAATCGGGGCGGAAGAGAATTTTAAAGGTGTTGTGGATTTAGTTCAAATGAAAGCTCTTGTATGGGAAGATGAAGCGGCACTTGGAAGTAAATACGAAGTTGAAGACATTCCGGCTGAACTTAGGGATAAAGCGGAGGAATACAGGGAAAAACTTATTGAATCAGTTGCTGAAACAGATGAAGCATTAATGGAAAAATATTTTGCCGGAGAAGAAATTACTGCTGATGAAATTAAAGCGGCTATTAAAAAAGCCACATTAAATATAGAAATTGTTCCAATGTTATGCGGTACCGCATTTAAAAACAAAGGTGTTCAACCGTTGCTTGACGCTGTAATTGATTATCTGCCTTCTCCTACAGAAGTTACATGGATTAAGGGAATTGACCCTAAAACAGGTGAGGAAATAAGCATAAATCCTGGTGATGACCAACCTTTCAGCGGACTTGCATTTAAAATTATGACTGACCCGTTTGTCGGTAAACTAACATTTACAAGATTCTATTCAGGTGTAATTGAAGCAGGCAGTTATGTATTAAACTCAACTAAAAACAAAAAAGAGAGAATCGGAAGACTTCTTAGAATGCATTCTAATAAAAGAGAAGAAGTCAGTGAATTTTACAGCGGTGAAATCGGAGCAATAGTAGGTCTTAAAAACACTTTAACAGGTGATACTTTATGCGATGAAAGCAGACCCGTTATTTTGGAAAAAATGGAATTCCCAGACCCGGTTATTTCAGTTGCGGTTGAGCCTAAAACAAAAGCCGACCAGGAAAAAATGGCTATTGCATTACAAAAATTAGCAGAAGAAGACCCGAGTTTCAGAGTTGCAACCGATGAAGAGAGCGGTCAGACAATTATTTCAGGTATGGGTGAGCTGCATCTTGAAATTATTGTAGACAGGCTTAAAAGAGAATTTAAAGTGGAATGTAATACAGGTAAACCTCAGGTTGCATACAGAGAAACATTCAAAAAAACAGTCGAGCAAGAATACAAATATGCAAAACAATCAGGCGGTAGAGGTCAATACGGGCATGTATTTATAAGACTTATTCCGCAAGAACCTGGTAAAGGTTATGAATTTGTTGATTTAATTAAAGGTGGGGTAATCCCAAGAGAATATATTCCTGCAGTTGACAAAGGTATCCAAGAAGCATCTCAGGGCGGAATTTTGGCAGGATTCCCGGTGGTTGATTTTAAAGTGGAACTTTATGACGGAAGTTACCATGAGGTTGACTCAAGCGAAATGGCGTTTAAACTTGCCGGAAGCATGGCATTTAAAGAAGGTGCCAAAAAAGCAAATCCTGTTATACTTGAACCGATTATGAAAGTTGAAATTGAAGTACCGGAAGAATATATGGGTGATGTAATTGGGGATGTAAATAGAAGAAGAGGCCAGGTAAATTCTATGGAAGATAGCCATGGAATTAAAAAAGTAACAGCATTTATCCCTCTTGCAGAAATGTTTGGATATTCAACAGACCTTAGAAGTATGACTCAGGGTAGGGGAACCTATTCAATGGTATTTGACCATTATGAAGAAGTTCCTCAAAATGTTGCAGCAGAAATTATTAAAGAAAGACAAGGGTAAATCCCTTGTTTTTTTGTTTTTATAATTAAAGGTGTTTGACACTAATTTATAAGTTAGTCCGATAAAATAACAGGAGTGGTTAAGGAAATCGAGAGGATTTAAAAGAGAAATTGTTTGTAAATTTAAAAGAAAATTAATATCAATTGACAATGGAAAATGATGAAAAGTATTGAAATAAGGGGAATTTTAAATATTTTTAAAGTAACTAACTAATTGAGAATTGGTATTACTTTGATTTATTTTTCATGATGCACAAAATAGTTCATTGAAAATTAATTAAAATTATCGTATAATATTAAAGAAACTATACGATAAGGTAGTAAAATGAATGCTAAAATTACGCTTTACAGTGATAAAGAATTAATTAAAAAAATAAAAAAATATGCAAAAGAAAAAAATACAAGTGTATCTGCAATTGTAAATGAATTTTTTAAATCATTACTTGAAAAAAATGAATCTTCACCTGTTACAAATTCATTAGCCGGAATATTAAAAAATAAAAAATTAGATGAAAAAAATTATTATAAACATTTAGAGGAAAAATATTTATGAAAATGCTCTTAGATATAAATATTGTACTGGATTTTTTTCTTGAAAGAGAACCTTTTTTTGACGAAATATATAAAATATTTAGTGCAATTGAGAATAAAAAAGTAATAGGTTATCTATGCGCTTCAAGTATTGATACGATTTATTATTTAATAGCAAAATCAATTAATAAAAGAACTGCTAATGAAGTTATTTATAAACTTTTAAAAATTTTTGAAATAAGTGAAGTAAATAAAAATACTATACTTGGTGCACTTAAGAGTGATTTTAATGATTTCGAAGATAGTATTATTTATTCAAGTGCTTATTTAAACGGAATTGATTATATTGTCACTCGGGATAAAAAAGGCTTTAAAAAGTCAAAAGTTAAAGTTTTAACTCCGGTTGAAGCTGTTTCAAAAATTAAATGTTTGTAACCGCTTGCTGAAATGTTCGAGTATTCAACAGATCTTAGAAGTATGACTCAGGGTAGGGGAACCTATTCTATGGTATCCTCAAAATGTTGCAGCAGAAATTATTAAAGAAAGACAAGGGTAAATCCCTTGTTTTCCCCTTTAATTTTCAATCTTCAATTGATATAGCTTGCTTTTTTATTTTTAAATATTGTATAATTCATCCAACGTTATATAAAAAAGTATATAAGGAAAAAAGATGTATTATACAAAAGAGGATATTGCAAGACTTATCAGTGAAGATATGCCTTATTTTGATTTGACTTCCAAACTTTTAAATATTGAGGGTTTGGGCAAGATTACTTTTTTTACCAGAAAAGATGCTGTTGTTACCGGTAATAAATTAGTTGAATTATTATGCAGGGAACTTGATTTAAAAGTAAATTTTAAAGAAAAAGATTCTAAATTTTTAACTGCTGGCAGTAAAATATTTGAAGCCGAGGGGGAAAATGTTTTAATTCTTTGGAAAGTTGCACAAAATATTTTTGAATATGCGCTTTCCGTATCTACCTACACATATGAAATGGTTAAAAAGGCAAAAAATATTAACCCATATATTGAAATTTTAACTACAAGAAAAATAATTCCTTTTACTAAAAAAATAGCCCTGAACGCTATAATAGACGGAGGCGCAATGCCCCACAGAATTACAACAAATGAAACGGTTTTGGTTTTTGATAATTATGTAAAACTTTTCGGAGGCTGGGATAAATTTTTTAAGGAATTTAAAAAAATAAAACATAAAACGATTGAAAAAAAATGGGTAATTGAAGCTGATAATTTAGAAATGGCTAAAAAATTAATAGATATTGAAGTGGATGTTATTCAGCTTGATAAAGTGGATATTGAGACAACTAAGCAAGTAGTAGAACTTGCCCATAAGTGCAGGAGGGATTAATACTAATAATGTGGAAGAGTATGCAAAAACAGGGGTTGATTCAATAGTTACAACAGCCCCTTATTTTGCAAAAGGGGCTGATGTAAAAGTGGTTATAGATTCTCTTTAATATCTTTTACCCATCCTTCCATTACATCATTTGCGATTAAAGCGGGAGCTTCAAGAAAAGCTATTTCAAACTTATCTTCAAATTCAGTAACACCGATACTTCTTGGCCTCACGGCAGTTATTTTTCCGTTTAATATTTTATTTCCAAAACAAAATATAATAATTTTGCAGTCTTTAATACCTTTTGCAATTTCTCCGTTTGGAAGATTTTTTGTATGGGTAAAATGGTCAAATTCTCCTATATATGTACATATAGGATGGGAATTAATTTTTTCTTTAAAAAATTTAATTATTTCATCGGTAGTTTTATAGTGTGTTTCATCTTTATATACATCCAATACAAATACCGGATATTTTTCCTGTAAAATCATTTGTTGCATTATGCCTCCTTAAATTTTTTGCAACTTTAGCTTAATAAGTTTAAATTATTATTAATATAAGAAAATATTATATAAATTTGATGTATAATTATAAAAAAAAGGTTTTTTAAGTGGATAGAAGAAAATTTTTAATTGCTTCTTCTTTAATACTTCCTACTTTATCTTTTGCAAAATCCCATAATCATATTGTTTTGCCTAAAAAACCATTTGAGTATTTTTATAAAAAAGGAAGTGGCAAAAGAATTTTAATTATCGGCGGAATTCATGGCAATGAAATGGGGGCTTACAAAGCTGCAGATTTACTGGTGGATATGGATATAAAAGCTGATGTTTTAATTATTCCAAGAAGCAATTTTACTTCAATTTTAGCGGATGTAAGGGGATATAACGGGGATATGAACAGAAAATTTGATTATATTTCAAAAAAGGATCCTGATTTTTATTATGTGGAACTTCTTAAAGAGGCAATACTCGATTTTAAACCGGATTTACTGATTTCTATGCATGACGGATACGGATTTAGTTCAAAATACAGGCATTCGTGGGGACAGAGTGTTGTAATTGATGAAGTTAGATATAAAAATTTTGAACTTTTTAAAGAAGCTGAATTTGTTAAAAACAATGTCAATAAATATTTAAAATGGCCAGTTTCTATTATAAACACAAAAACATTTACCGGTAATATTCATAAAGAACAAAAAAAAGCACTTACCGGCTGGTGTTTAAAACATAATGTAAAGGCATTTTGTATAGAAGCTTCCAAACAACTGCCGAGTTTAAAGGATAAAGTTTATACCCATCTTGTAATGCTGAGGGAATTTTTTAATTTATATAATATTAAATCAAATATAGATGAATATATTAAAAATATTTATTTAAAAGAGATTTTTCCAAGCGTTAAACTGAAAATAAATAATCAATTTTACAGAATAAATAAAACAACAAAAATAAAACTTCCTTTAAAAGCCGATATTGAGATAGTGGATATAACAGGCAACAGGGGAAGTTTTATTGTTCCAAAAGGCATTAATTTAAACTGGAGAAAATTTTATTTTAAAAATTTAACATTAGAAGTAAAAAACGATTTTGAAAAAAAATATGAAATACATTTAAAGGGGTAAAATGGCTTATGAACTTATAATAGACAATGATAATAAAAAAATTGAAATTCATTCGGATTTGTGTGACAAATTTATGGAAATTAAAACCGGTTTTAATAATAATTTTGAGTATGTTAATTTTCATTTGTTTAACGAAGTTGAAAATTTTTTGAATAAAGATGAATATAAGGAATATGAAATAATGGAATGTTCGGAATGCAAACCCATGGAAAACAAAGAAAAATTGGATGAAGAATATGATGATTTTTATGAAGAATTTCCAGAAGATGAAGAAGATAATCCAACTTGCTGCCCTTTTTAGGTATAATTTCACAAAAAGGAGATAAATATGTTTAAAGAATGTTGTCCGGAATTAATACCTGTAATGGAAAAATTAGCTGCTGAAAATCCTCATATTGATGCCTTGATTAAAAGGCATGCAGAGCTTAATAAAATTATAGATGATGTTGAAGCGGGAAGAGAACATATGAATGAAATGGAATTAGATAAATTATATAACGAATAAGTGCAATATTAGAATAAAAATTGCATTATATTTAAAAATTGTTGAAAGGATTATAAATGAAAAAATTTATTATTTTTTTCTTAAGTGTTTTGTTATCTGCAAATGAAATATATATTGCATCCGCCGCAGGAAATGCCTACGCACTGCCCGAAATCATAAAATCTTACAATAAACATTATCCCAAGGATAAAATTAATTTAATTTTGGCGAGTAGCGGAAAACTTACTGCCCAGATAATGCACGGGGCAAATTATGATGTGTTTTTAGCTGCCAATATGAAATACCCTTTTGCTTTATATAAAAAAGGATTGACATTAACAAAACCTAAAATTTATGCAAAAGGGGCAATAGTCCTTTTTAGCAGGAAACCTTTAAAAGGTGGTTATAAAGATATAATATTAAATTCTGCTTCCATTGCCATTGCAAATCCGAAAACAGCGCCTTACGGGAAAGCCGCTGTCGAATTTTTAAAAAATACTGGATTATACAAAAAAATAAAAAACAGACTTGTATATGCCGAAACAGTTTCGGCGGCACTTAATTATGCCATTCATTCAACAGATTCCGGAATTGTGGCAAAAGCACTTCTTTTTTCTCCAAAAACAAAAATGTACAAAAATTGGATTGAATTGCCACACAATTACAATTCTATCAATCAGGGGGCGGTACTGTTAAATAAAAAAGGGCTTCGTTTTTATAATTTTTTATTTTCAAAAGAAGCTAAAAATATTTTTAAAAAATACGGGTATAATGTAAATGAATAAAATAAAGGCCGAATTAATCAATATTGAAAATAAAAACAATATAAATTTATTAACGTTTAAAAGTGTTAATGAAACAATAAAAGTTGTTATGCTTGAGATGAATTTTGAAATTAAAAATGAAGCTTTTCTATTTTTCAAACCGACAATGGTCTCTTTGTCAAAAGAAAAATGCAAAAGTACAATAGAAAATAATTTAGCGGCTGTGGTTAAAAATATTGAAATTGGTGAAATTTTTACAAATATTTATTGTAATTTTAACAATGAAGAAATAGAAGTGTTGGTTTTAAAACAATCTTTTGAAAAATTGAATATTAATGTAGGAGAGAGGGTTTATTTAATGATTAGGGCCAGTGAAATAGGAGTCAGTGTTGATTGATTTAACACCTTTTTTCCTTTCATTTAAGCTGGCTTTTTCAGTAACGGTTATATTGCTTTGTGTAGGTATTCCTTTTTCTTATTTTCTTTCAAATACAAAATCAAAAATAAAACCGGTTTTAGAGGCGTTAAGTGCGCTTCCTATAGTGTTGCCTCCTTCAGTGCTCGGGTTTTATCTGCTTATTTTATTATCACAGGATTCTTTTATAGGAAAAATAATTTATGAAATTTTTAATATAAAACTTGTTTTTACATTTGAAGGTCTTGTTGTCGCAAGCAGTATATATTCTTTTCCGTTTATGGTTCAGCCTCTGCAAAATGGATTTGATAATATAGATAAAAAATTGATAGAGCCCAGTTTTTTAAGTGGAAAAGGTAAATTGAAACTCTATTTAGAATAATTTTACCCAATATGAAAAGTTCGATAATGACTGCGGTTATTATTACTTTTGCCCATACTGTGGGGGAATTCGGGGTTGTATTGATGGTGGGTGGTTCAATCCCCGGGAAAACTGAGGTTGCGAGTGTTGCAATATATGATTATGTAGAAATGATGGATTATAAATCAGCTCATTTTTACAGCGCCATAATGCTTGTTATAAGTTTTTTGGTTTTATTATTTGGTAAATATTTTGAATTAAAAGCAAAAGAGAAAATATGAATTATTTTAACATTTTTAAAAAACTTCACGGAAGCAACGGCAATATGGATTTAGATGCGGAATTTAACCTTGAAAAAGGCGAATTTTTGGCAATAATGGGTGAAAGCGGCAGTGGAAAAACAACACTTTTAAGAATTATTGCCGGACTTGAAAAAAGCAGCAGTAAAATTATTGTGGATAATGAAGTCTGGCAGGATGAAAAAATTTTTTTGCCTCCACAGAAAAGAAAAATAGGATTTGTTTTCCAGGATTACGCACTTTTTCCAAATATGAATGTAATCGAAAATTTATTATATGTAAACAAAGATTATGATTTGGCTGAATATCTGCTTGAAATAACCAATTTAAAAGAGCTTAAAAAAAGATTTCCAAATACACTAAGCGGCGGTCAGAAACAAAGGGTTGCATTAATCAGGGCATTAATGAGAAAACCTAAAATTTTATTGATGGATGAGCCTTTTTCAGCGCTTGATCCTGCTATGAGAAAAAATCTACAAAAAGAAATTTTGATTTTACATAAAAAATTTAATTTGACAACAATTATGGTTTCCCATTCTCCAAGCGAAATTTATAAACTCTCAAACAGGGTGATTGAAATAAGCGGAGGAAAAGTAATTAAAAATTCAAAAACAAAAGATGTTTTGTTAAAACACAGCGGTTCGGCAAAATTTGCATTTGAAGGCGAAATAATAGATATTAAAAAAAATGATGTTATAAATATTGCGGTTATTTCCATAGGTAACCAAATAACAGAAATTGTTATAACAAAAAAAGAAACAAAAAATTTAAAAATAGGGGATAAAATAATTGTTTCAACAAAAGCTTTTCATCCTAATGTGGGAAAAATAAAAAAAAAAAAAATTTTTATCATATTAAATGAAAAGTGGTTTAAATTATATTTAAAGTTTTTTTCGAGAGTGTTAGCAATTCCGTGTCAGTAGACAGGACTGACATGGAGAAATTTAATTTTGACAAAGCAGTAAAAGATTTATTAGCAGGTAAAAAGATAGGTGGGAAAGATGGAGTATTAGCTCCATTAATTAAAGAATTAGTAGAAGCTGCACTTGAAGCAGAGATTGAATCTCATATTGCAGATGAAGTTTTAGAAGGTAAAAGAAATAGAAGAAACGGTTATAACAAGAAAACAGTTAAATCAACATCTGGAGAATTTGAACTTGCTACCCCAAGAGATAGAGAAGGTAGATTTGAGCCTCAAATAGTAAAAAAACATCAAACAACAATAAGTGATGAAATAGAAGAGAAGATATTATCATTATATGCACTTGGAATGAGCTATAAAGATATAAAATCACATATTGAAGAGCTTTATCAAATTTCTATTTCATCAGCTACAATAAATGCAATAACGGATAAAATAATACCAAA
>NZ_ATHS01000002.1:0-88356 GCF_000523315.1 Lebetimonas sp. JS032
AACAGGCTGATCTCCCCCGAGAGCTCACATCGACGGGGAGGTTTGGCACCTCGATGTCGGCTCATCGCATCCTGGGGCTGGAGCAGGTCCCAAGGGTATGGCTGTTCGCCATTTAAAGCGGTACGCGAGCTGGGTTCAGAACGTCGTGAGACAGTTCGGTCCCTATCTGCCGTGGGCGCAGGAAGGTTGAGGAGAGCTAACCCTAGTACGAGAGGACCGGGTTGGACGAGCCACTGGTGTACCAGTTGTCCTGCCAAGGGCAGCGCTGGGTAGCCAAGCTCGGAAGGGATAACCGCTGAAAGCATCTAAGCGGGAAGCCCACTCCAAGATGAGCCTTCCCATGAGGGTGCAGGAAGACTACCTGCTTGATAGGCTGGGGGTGTAAGCCCTGCGAGGGGTTGAGCTGACCAGTACTAATAACCCGAATGGCTTTTAAGCGGACGTGAGACAAGACTTTTAACAGCTAAATATAATTAACAGCTGTTTATTATTAGTATCGGATTTAATGTATCTAAAGAGTTTAGAAAAAAGTAGAAATTATAAAAAATTATTGTAATTTATCTTTTAAATTTAATAATAAATTTTTTTAAGGTTATCCATTCTCCTAATTGAATTAATCATTAACATATCTGCAACTACACATGCTACCATAGATTCTGTCACTACCGCACCTCTGATTGCAACGATTGGATCGTGTCTTCCTTTTAAATTTACTTCAACCTCATTTTCATTAATATCTATAGATTTTTGTGTTTGAAAAATTGATGGAGTCGGTTTAAAATAAACTTCAAGTTCAATATTTTCTCCGTTGCTTATTCCGCCTAAAATTCCGCCAGAATTATTGCTTAAAAACCCATTTTTACTAATTTCATCATTATTTTTACTGCCTTTTAATTTATGTGAATTAATATTTCCAATATAAATTCCTTTTACAGCATTAATGCTGAGTATTGCGCTTGCTAAAATATTATCAAGTTTATAATAAATCGGTTCACCAAGTCCTATAGGAGTATTTTTTATTCTAAGTTTTACAACTCCTCCTAGGGAATCGTGATTTTTTCTTGCTTCATCTATTAAATCCATCCAAATTTTTTCTTTTTCTTTATCTAAAGCTAAAATAGGAGAATTTTTTGAATAATTAAAATCAACATCTTCTGCTCTAATTCCTCCTATTTCAATAATTCCTGCTTCAATTTCAATGTCAAATTCTTTTAAAATCATTTTAGCTACTGCTCCGGCTGCTACCCTCGCGGCAGTCTCCCTTGCAGAGCTTCTACCACCGCCTCTGTAATCTCTTATTCCGTATTTGTTAAAATAAGTAAAGTCTGCGTGCCCCGGACGGAAAATATCTTTTATATTTGAATAATCGTTACTTTTAGCGTTTTTATTAAAAATTACTATTGCAATAGGAGTTCCTGTAGTTTTTCCTTCAAAAATCCCGCTTAAAACTTCCGGAAAATCCTCTTCTTTTCTTTGGGTCGCAAATCTGTTTTGCCCTGGTCTTCTTCTTTTAAGTTCATTTATTAAAAATTCTTCATCAAAATCGATTCCGGCCGGCACTCCGTCTATTACAACCCCTATTGCTTTTCCGTGCGATTCTCCAAAAGTTGTAAATCTGAAAATTTCTCCAAAACTGTTAAACATATTTCACCTTTATTTTTACTATTGATCATTAATTATAAATTAAGTTCTTTTTTTAAAATATCAATAGTTTTTTTAGCTCCTTCTTGTTGGGCGACTTTTTTACTTTTACCTTTTGCGCTTGCATATTTTTTACCCTGAATAAAAACTGCTATTTCGAATTCTTTTTTATGATCAGGCCCGGAAGTTTTTACAACCCTATATTCCGGTACTTCTCCAAAATGTGCCTGAGTAATTTCCTGTAAATTTGTTTTATAATCTCTTAAAAGTTCTTCAGGCGTAATGGTAGGATAAACATTTTTTAATAAATTTAGGGCTATTTCTTTTGTTTTCTCAAAGCCTGCTTCCAAATACAATGCACCGATGAGTGCCTCAAATGCACTTGAAAGGATTGAAGGTTTCTCTCTTCCTTCGTTGTTTTCTTCAGCATTGGAAAGGAGAAGATAATTTCCCAAGTTTAGTTTTTTTGCTAATCTTGTAAAAGATTCCTCATTTACCAACGCCGCCCTCAGTTTTGATAAAATACCTTCTTCAGCTTTGGGAAAGATAAAAAAAAGATATTCCCCGACAATTAAATCCATAACCGCATCACCTAAAAATTCCAGTCTTTCGTTATTAAAATCTTTAGAGTAACTTCTGTGTGTAAGAGCCTCGGTTATCAATTTTTCATTTTTAAACTGATATCCCAGACTCTTTTGCAAATCTTTTGCTATCATTACTTATCCTTTCATAAGTTTTTGGAATATAATCAACACATTTTGGATTAAATTCTATTAAAGAATTTAAATCAAAAAAGGCCGGTTTGCTTGTTAAATAAAAAAATATAAAATGATTAAGAGCTGAAAAGGGATTATCACATATTTCACATTCGCTTTTTTTAATTATTTCACATTTTTCTTTTTCTAAATCCCATATTTCAGCAATTTTGGCTGCAATACCAAAAAGACTCTCACCTGTTAATCTTTTAAGAAGTGTTCCATATTCTAAAGGAGCTGAATTTAAAATAATATTTAATTTCTCTTTTTTTTCGCCAAGTAAACTATCGCATACGCAAACACTTGCAGGGATTATTGCACCGATTTCAGCATATTTTTTGTATATGGTTTCTCCAAATTCTAATGAGACAAATTCTTTATAAGAATTTAAAAATTCTTTTTGAAAATCGGTAAAATCAATTTTAAATATTTCCCAATTTTTAGGCATAAGAAGGGATACTAAATATGAATATACAATTGCCCTAATATTTTCAATTCCTAAAAGAGTAAATAACTGTAATGTGTCTTTAACTTCTTTTCTTAAGGAAAAAGCTGCTGAATTTACTATTTTTTCTATCTGTTTTTTTAAAACCAAATCTTTTTGAGCATCATTTGCCGCTTTTTTTATATTGCCTTCTTTTAAAGCATTCAAACATTCAAGCGCATATTTTGGAATGGGAGGAATATTTTGTAAATATTTTTCAATGTCATTTTTGCTTATAAGCATTAATTTTTCCTTTTTTGTGCTTCCTCTTTTGCAATTTTATCACAAATTTCGTTTTCCTTGTGGCCTGAATGCCCTTTTATCCAGTTTATGTTGATTGTGTGTAATTTTTTTAATTTATATAATTCCTGCCACATTTCTTTGTTTTTCACATTTTTAAAATTTTTTTTAATCCAGTTTTCCAACCATTCGTTTATTCCTTTTAATACATATGTTGAATCGGAATATAAATTTATAATGCATGGTTTTTTTAATTGTTTTAATGCCTCAATTACTGCCATAAGCTCCATTTTATTATTAGTTGTATAATCTTCTCCTCCGCTTATTATTTTTTCATAATTTTTATACCTTAAAATGGCACACCATCCTCCAGGTCCCGGATTACCAAGAGAACTTCCGTCTGTAAAAACATCTATTTGTTTCATTTAGTAGCCTTTAATAATTTTTTTCTATTAATAAAATACTGATTTTGTCTTTTTTTATTTTTTGTGCTATAATATATTACAAATTTTAACAAAAGGAGGGCAAAATGCCAAAAATTAACAGATACGAAGATATTTCTCAAATTGACAGAGAAGCAAAAAGAGATTATATAGACAGACACTCACCATTTATTCATTGTGAAGACACAGCAAAAAAAGGTGAAAAATTTAAAGTTAAAGTAAAAGTCGGAAATGAATATTCTCATCCAGATGATTTTGACCATTATATTGCATATGTGCAATTATGGGATGGTGAAACACTACTTGGACAAGCTACATTTACTCCAGGTACTCTTGGAAATGAAAAAAGCCAAGTGGAAGTAGATTTTTATATTATTCCTAAAAAATCTAAACTTAAACTTACAGCTATGTCTTACTGTACAAAACATGGACTTTGGGAGAGTGAAACTAAGGAAGTAATCGTTAGCGAATAATTCTCCCTTTTTTCTTTCCTGTATAAAAAATGGCCAAATTATATATAAATGAATCTTCATATGTATAAAAAGAGTATTTTTATTCTGTTTTTTTATTAATTTTTTATTAAAAACTATTGACACAATTTAATTTTTGATTTATAATTTTTATTAGCCTCGAAGGAGGGCTTATGTTTAAACGCATCTTGTTTTTTTACATTGACGGGTTTAAAAACCTGTCCGACCTGGGTAAAAAAATCTGGGTTATCGTTATTATTAAACTTGTTGTGATTTTTGTAGTGCTGAAAGTTTTCTTTTTCCCGACAATCAATTCGCAGGTAAAAGGGGAAAAAGCAAAAGCACAGCTTTACGTTAAACAACTTACAAAAATCACAACGAACCATAAAAAGGAGGAATAGAATGGATTATGCAATGCTAGAATGGGCAAGAGCCCAATTTGCAATGACAGCGTTGTTTCACTTCTTTTTCGTTCCATTTACATTAGGAATGTCGTTTTTAGTGGCATTTTTTGAAACTATCTATGTAAAAACCGGAAAAGAAGAGTGGAAAAACATTACACAGTTTTGGCAATTGATATTTGGTATTAACTTTGCCATAGGTTTAGCAACAGGTATTATTCACGAATTTGAATTTGGGACAAACTGGTCTACGTATTCATGGGTTGTAGGTGACTTGTTTGGAGCACCTCTTGCAGTTGAAGGTATTGTTGCATTCTTTATGGAAGCGACTTTTGCGGCAATAGCATTTTTCGGATGGAAAAGAGTCAGTAAAGGTGTTCATTTAAGTGCATCTTGGCTGCTTGCAATTGGTTCAAACCTTTCAGCGCTTTGGATACTAATTGCAAACGGATTTATGCAACATCCAAGCAGTGCGTTTTTAAGATTTTCTATTGACAACGCAAGAGCGGAAATGCAAAATTTCTGGGCATTGATTACCCAACCGGTTGCACAGGTTAAATTTTTACATACTATTAGTGCCAGTTATACATTGGCAGCGGTATTTGTACTTGGTATATCTTCACTTTATCTGCTTAGAAAAAAACATGTAGAATTTGCTAAAAAATCAGCTGCGGTAGCGGCTGCATTCGGTTTAATCGTTTCTATTTTCACTGTAGTTATAGGTGATGAACATGCTTATGAAGTTACAAATACACAACCTACAAAAATAGCTTCAGCAGAAGGGCTTTATGTAGGTGAAAAGGGTGCACCAATAGTGGCTTTTGGATTTCCAAAAGATTTAGATGCAAGAAATGTTAAATCAAATGATGAGGCATGGAGTTTTAAAATTGAAATTCCAGGATTATTATCACTTCTTGGAAAAAGAAATCCAAATGCTTATATTCCTGGACTTAGAGATTTAGTAAATGGAAATGATAAATACGGTATTTGGTCATTTGCCAAATTACATCAAGTTGGTAAAGAAGCTATTGAAGATTTGAAAGCATATCACGTGGCAAAAGCCAAAGGTGATGCTGCGGCAATGGAAGCAGCAAAAAGAGATTTTTATGCTCCGGTTACCACAGTTGACGGATGGACAGTTACAAAAGCAGATTTAATGGGTTACGGATATCTTGATGATCCAACTAAACTGTATCCCCCAGTACCACCAGTATTTTATGCATTCCATATTATGGTTACTTTAGGATTCTGGTTTATAATTTTATTTGCATGGGCATATATTGCAGTTACAAAAGGAACATTTGAAAACAGTGCAGTACTACAAAAACTTGCAGTTTTATCAGTTCCACTTCCATGGATTGCAACAAGCTTTGGTTGGATGACAGCAGAACTTGGAAGACAACCTTGGACAGTATTCGGATTGCTTCCGACAAAAATTTCAGTAACACCGATTGCATTGCAAAATGTTCAGGCAACATTTTTCTTATTCTTAAGTGCATTTGTAATTTTAGGTATTGCTGAACTTAAAATCCTATTTACGGTCGTAAAAATCGGACCAAAAGGAGCGCACTGATGACTTGGGCACCAATTACAGTGGACGCGACACATTTTTATCTTCAGGTATATTTCTGGATAATTGTCGCGGTTTTAGGAGGACTTTTTTTATTTATGACATTTGTTCAAGGTGGACAAAGTCTAATGCATGTTGCAAAAGATGAAATGGAAGAAAGAGGTATTGTAAACTCCCTTGGTAGAAAATGGGAGCTTACATTTACTACTCTTGTATTATTTGGTGGTGCGTTGTATGCGGCATTTCCATTATTTTATTCTGTATCATTTGGTGGTGCATACTGGGTATGGATGTTAATTTTATTTACATTTGTATTTCAGGCGGTATCATATGAATATATGAATAAACCCAATAACTTAATTGGTAAAAATACATATAAATTCTTTTTATATGTAAACGGTATAGTCGGTATGATTCTAATTGGTGCTGCTGTCGGAACATTTTTTACAGGAAGTAATTTTACTTATGATCCTGTAACAAGAGTGTTACATTGGGGAACAGCAGCCAACGGATTTAATTTAAGAGGGCTTGAAGCTGCTATAGATTTTGGTCACGGAGCTTGGTTTAACTTGGCATTTGGTGTGTTAGCATTTAGTGCCGCTAGAATTTTAGGTGCTTTATGGCTCATGAATGATTTAGACCAAAATGAATTTTCAGCAGTTCATGAAAGATTAAGAGCAGTTTTAAAAAGATGTTTTGTTGTATTGTTGATTGCCCTATTAATAGTACTTTACGGTTTGTTGACAATGAAAGGATATTCTTATAATATCCATGATCCAGCCGGAAAAGTGACATTGGTTGATGGCAAATATTTGCAAAATTTACTTGCATTTGCAGCAATTCCTTTAATTTTATTCTTAGTTGGAGTAGTTCTTTTTGTTATTGGAATTTTCCAAGGAATCAAAGGTTCAACAAAAGGTATCTGGCCAGCAGGACTTGGAATTGTATTAATCGGAATTATTGTCTTTGTTATAGCAGGACTTAACGGAACTCCATTTTATCCAAGCTATGCTGATTTACAAAGCAGCTTAACTATTCAAAACAGTTCAGGAAGTAAATATACTCTTGAAGTTATGGCATGGGTTAGCGTTGCTGTGCCAATAGTATTGGCATATATTGTTTATGTCTGGTATCAGATGAAAAAAGGCGGACCTGTCAGTGTTGAAGAAATTAATGATTCTGAATCACATGCATATTAAGGAGTGGATATGAAAAAATTTTTAACATTAATAACAATTTTCTTCGGAAGTTTCCTTTTCGCTTCTGATAAATTGTTGCCAAACGGGATTAATCCGGAAGCACAACAGATTAATACGACATGGGGAGTTATCTTATTTTTCATGTGGCCTGTATTGATTATAATTGCTTACAAATTTATAGAATTTACACTTAAAAAAACAGGTCTTGAAAAAGACCTTTAATCTCCTCTTTTTTTCTTCATTTTTGTTATAATAATACTCCAAAAACCACATTAGATTAGGAGAATGTTATGTTAAATTTAGACGATTTGGGTATTACAGCCCAAAACATTATTCACAATCCAAGTTATGATAAAATCATTGAAGATACTTTAAAAAAAGGTGAAGTTGTAATAACCAAAAGCGGGGCAACAGCAGTTGATACAGGTGAATTTACAGGAAGAAGCCCCGAAGACAAGTTTTTTGTAAAACAATCTCCAAGTGAAAAATATATAGCATGGGGGGAAATAAATCATCCTATAACTCTTGAAACATTTAGAAAATTGGAAGCATTTACAAAAGAAGAATTATCAAAAAAAGATGAATTGTATGTTGTTGATGTATTTGTAGGAGCCAGCAAAAACAGCAGAAGAGCAATAAGATTTATAACTCCTATAGCATGGCAGGCACATTTTGTAATGAATATGTTTATTTTACCGAGTGAAGAAGAATTTAAAAATTTTAAACCGGATTTTACTTTTTTGGTTGCAGGGGAAGCAAGATATCCAAAATGGAAAGAAGACGGTTTAAACAGTGATATTTTTGTTGCATTTAATGTAGAAGAAAATACAGCTGTAATGACGGGCACTTTGTATGGGGGCGAGCTTAAAAAAGGTATTTTTACTATGATGAATTACTGGCTTCCGCTTGAAGGTAAACTCTCAATGCACTGTTCTGCTAACGTAGGTAAAAAAGGTGATGTGGCATTGTTTTTCGGTCTTTCAGGAACGGGAAAAACCACACTTTCAACTGATCCAAACAGAAAACTTATAGGTGATGACGAACATGGATGGGATGATGAAGGTGTATTTAATTTCGAAGGTGGATGCTATGCAAAAGTAATAAATCTTGACAAAGAAAGCGAGCCTGAAATTTATAATGCAATAAGAAGAAATGCCCTTTTGGAAAATGTAGTAATAAATGAAGAGGGGGAAGTGGATTTTACCGACGCATCAAAAACAGAAAATACAAGGGTCAGTTATCCGATAGAACATATTGAAAATCATGAATGTACCCTAACAGGGGGACACCCTAAAAATATAATATTCTTAAGTGCCGATGCTTTTGGAGTATTGCCTCCGGTTTCTAAACTTACAAAAGAACAGGCAATGTATTATTTTTTAAGCGGATATACTGCAAAAGTGGCAGGGACAGAAAGAGGTATTACAGAACCGGTTGCAACATTCAGTGCATGTTTTGGTGAGCCGTTTTTACCTCTTCATCCAACAGTATACGCAAAACTACTTGGAGAAAAAATTGACAAACACGGAGTAAATGTATATTTAGTAAACACAGGATGGACAGGCGGTCCGTATGGTGTTGGAAAAAGAATGAGCATTAAAGACACAAGAGCATGTATTAATGCAATTCTTGACGGAAGTATAAAAATGGCTGAATTTGAAATTTTACCAGTATTTAATTTAGCTATGCCAAAAGAATTAGCGGGAGTTAATACAAAAGTTCTTAATCCGAGAAACACATGGGCAGATAAAAAAGCCTATGATGAGCAATTAAAAAAACTTGCAAATATGTTTATCGAAAATTTTAAAAGATATGAAGATGTAAAAGAAGGAAAAGAATACGAAAAAGCAGGTCCTAAACTTTAATTCTTCTTGCTTTTTTCACTATTTTTTTATATAATTCTATTCCTTAAGCGGGCTTAGCTCAGTTGGCTAGAGCGCCACCTTGCCAAGGTGGAGGCCGCGGGTTCGAGTCCCGTAGCCCGCTCCAGTAAGGCGCCATAGCCAAGTGGCTAAGGCGGGGGCCTGCAAAGCCCTGATCCCCGGTTCGAATCCGGGTGGCGCCTCCACTTGACATAGGTATATATTTTAATTATAATTCCTTTCACATTTGCCCGGGTGGCGGAAATGGTAGACGCAAGGGACTTAAAATCCCTCGGGAGTTTTTCCCGTGCCGGTTCAAGTCCGGCCCCGGGCACCACCGTCAATCAAATATTTAAAATTATTTGTTTTGATTTATTGGAGAGGTGGGTGAGTGGTTGAAACCGGCGGCCTTGAAAGCCGTTGAACGGGCAACCGTTCCGTGGGTTCGAATCCCACCCTCTCCGCCACTGTTAATTTTATACTTTGTCTTTCTTCAAAAAATATTTTATCAGTAATTAATTTAGATATGGTATAATATATTCAAATCTTAATATTCAATTGTTTTTTATTTAAATAATTTTTTTAAAAATTTAAAAAATTAACGGAGCTTTAAAAAATGAATATTCATTTAGAAAAAAAGAATAAAAAAATAATTATTTTTTATTCATCTATCGGTTATGGACATATTAGCGCGGCTCAGGCTATTAAAAAAGAGATACATAAACATAATCCCTATGCTGTTATTGTTTTGAAAGATATTCGTGATTTTATGAATCCATTGTGGCGTAAAATTGATGAAAAGCTTTATTGGCTCGTGGCCGGAAACTGTCCGGAGTTGTTTGATGTTCTTTTTCAAGAAATTCAAATGCGAGGTAACAGTGTTCCTTCACTTGCTTTATTGCCAAATGATTATCCCGATGAAAAGGTTTTTGAATTTATACAATCCCAACATCCGGATGTAATTTTATCCACGCATTACGGAGCGGCACAGGTTCTTGGTAACTTAAGAGAAAAAGGTAAATTAAAAAACATTAAAATAGGATGGCTTCACACTGATTTTTTTCAAGGTTATTTTCCAAGAATTTCCAAACGGATAGATCAGACGTTTCTTGCACACAGTGAACTGTATAAAATGTGGCTTTCGGCAGGCGTTCCTTCTGAAAAAATTATTACAACCGGTATGCCCGTATATGTGTCTGAATATGAGTATAAAGATCAAAAAACAACTTTAGACAAATATAATTTGGCAGAGGATATACCAATAGTATTAATAACTTCCGGAAAAGAAGGGGTTGGAAATTATGCCGTTTTGGTTAAAGATATTGTGGCACATTATAAAGGAGCGCTGCAAATTGTCGCTGTTTGTGGAAAAAATAAAAAACAGCAGTTTTTGCTTAAAACGTTAAAAAAAAATCTGCCGGATAATGTAAAACTGAAAATTTTTTCTTTATTTACGCATGATGATTTGCTCTCTTTAATGAATATAGCCGATGTTTTAATAACTAAAGCCGGAGGGTTAACACCTGTGGAAGCATTTTCTATAGGCGTTCCCACTATTCTTTTAAATATACTCAGCGGGCATGAAAGGGAAAACGCTTCTTTTTTTGCCAGGCTTGGAGTTGCCAAGCTTGCCTCCAATACAAATCAGGCTGCCGAACTGCTGCAGACATTTTTGTTTAACCCTGCGGAGAAAGAAGCTATCTGCAGAGCGCAGAAAAAATTTAAAGAAAATTTTAAAATCGAGCATATTGTCAGGTTTGCGCTTAATGATAATTTTATTACATGTTCTTTACCGGGAGATTTTGGTGCTGAAAATGGCAAGTCGGTTATTAATGTCAATGATGCTTTATCACAGCTTGATGCCAATTCTCCGGCTGAAGTTGAATTGCTTTTATCATATGCTACTTCCCAGTCTCCGCAGCGAATTATTTGGGAAAATCCATTCGGACACATTGCTATTCGCATAGATAAAACTGTTTACAGTGCAAATTATATTGCAAACCCTTCTGTTGATTCCAATTTTTTACAACATTTAAGTCTTGCGGATTATCTTTATGGGGTAAAGCCGCCGTCTCCTTCACAAATACATACCAACACATACGGTATGGCTTATGGAAGGGAGACAATAGGCCTTCGTGTAGCCGGCGTTCCCGCACAGAATTTAACAGCTATGATAGCAGAAATTTATCGTATTGAAAATGATTTTAAAAATGGAATTATAAAATGGGATAAAACAAAATTTAACTGTGCCGATGTTGTTGATAGGATTCTTCAGGCCGGAGGTTACGGAGAATCAAACATTTATGAAAAATTTAAATTACCTTCAATGCCTCTGGATTCATTTGAAAAAGCCAAAAAAATTTTTGAATCCAATACCTCTTTAAAAACAGAACTTGTGGCTTATCATATGGTTCCTGGAGCTAATGCCGATTATAACTATTGCCGTTTTCCTCTTTCATTGAAACAGCCCATACGCTCTTTAACTCGTATAGTAAGCAATTCAAAAGATTTTCTTGAAATGTCAATTTCTAAACACTTAGTGGTATATTACGGTGACCCCCGTGTTTATTTTGAAAATTTACGCAGTGATTTTGAAAATAAAAATGCTCATTTTTATAATTCTCATCATTATGTTTATTATAAAGCTTTGGCAAATGATCTCAAAAAATTTTTTAAATTTAAAAAAGCTCCTCCAAAAATTAATTTTTGGAAAATAAGTTTTTTAAAGCAGTAAATTATTATTGTGACAACGCTTTGTAAATAATATTTTCAATATTGGGATAGTTATATATATTCCCGTGTTTTACCTTATCAAGGCAATAAATGTTTTTAAGATTTTTAATCTTTTTAATAAGAATATTTAAACATTTTTGTGGAATTTTATCATCATTTTTCAAAGCAATAATACTAACAGGAATATTTGCGTTTGAAATAAATTTTGCTTCATTAAATTTGTATTTTAAAAGGAAAGACACCGGGAAAAAAGGATATTCCATTTTTGCTATACATCCGATAGAACTAAAAGGTGTAATTAATAAAACTTTTTTAACCTTTCTTTTGCCGGCTACATAACTCGCAACCGCGCTTCCCAGACTTCTGCCTATTAAAATATCCGGTTTATATTTATCGAATATTTCAAGGGCGTATTTTTCAATGCATTTTTCACAAGGCTTTCCAACGCTGCCTGCATATCCCGGATAATTAAAACCTAAAAAGTTAAAATTTTTTATTTTTGGGGCTATTTTATCTAAAAATTCTATTGCATTGTTTGCATTACCGCTGAAATATAGAACTAAAGGGAGATTTTCCCCATTTTTTGTCATTGCTCCTTCAAGTTTGAGTCCATCGCTTGTTTTATAATATATTTTTTTAGCTATTTTTGGAACGTAGGGCTTTGCCCATTTTTTATTGAAAATTTTTTTATCCTGAATCAGGTATAAATAAATACATGCTGCTAAATAAAGAAAGAAAAAAAGAAGAAAAAAAATAAAGATTAATTTGACAAGTTTCAAAATTCTATAAGTCCTTCAAGTGGTGAAGAAGCTGTTGCATAAGGTTTTTTAGGAATTCTGCCTGCCTTGTAAGCCATTCTGCCTGCCATTACCGCATGTTTCATAGCTTCTGCCATTGCAATAGGATTAGAAGCCTTGGCTATGGCGGTATTTGTCAATACTCCGTCGGCTCCAAGTTCCATTGCAACTGCCGCATCGCTTGCAGTTCCTATCCCGGCATCCACAATTACAGGTACATTTACAGCATCTTTAATAAATACCACATTATATCTGTTTTGAATACCAAGGCCGCTTCCTATGGGTGCGGCAAGAGGCATTACGGCCGCAGCTCCCGCATTTTCAAGTCTTTTGGCCATAATAGGGTCGTCATTTGTATATGCCATAATGGTAAAATCTTCTTTTGCCAATGTTTCGCATGCCTTAAGTGTTTCCATAACATCAGGATAGAGTGTTTTTGCTGTATCCCCTATTATTTCCAATTTAATCAAATCGATTCCGAGGGCCTCTTTTACCAGTCTGAAAAGAGTTATCGCCTCATCGGCTTTTGTACATCCTGCAGAATTTGGCAGAATTTTTACATCGGTGTCTCTGAAATAATCCATTAGATTTTCTTCATTAGAATCAAGAATGTTAACCCTTCTGACAGCTACGGTTATCATTTCGGCACCGCTTGCAAGTGTGGCGTCCCTTGTTGTTTTAAAGTCCGGGTATTTCCCGCTTCCGACTATAAGTCTGCTTGTAAATTCATATTTACCGATTTTCAAAATATCACTCATTTATTTCTCCTTATTTTAATATAATCCCAGATTTCCTTATTTCCCATAATACCTCTTCTGGCAAAAAGCATAATTAAAAGTAAAATTAAACTAAACACAACCATTCTAAGACCAGGAATACCGTGGATTCCTGCAATGCTCCATGTGCTATCGTCAAGAGGTCTTAAAAATTCCATGCTACCTAAAAATAAGCAATGTTCCGAGTATCGCACCACTCATACTTCCAAGTCCGCCCAAAACAATAATAATCAATAGTTGGAATGTCAGCATAAATGTAAATTGATCAGGGCTTATTGAACCTATGGAACTGGCCAAAAGCCCGCCGCCGACACCTTCAAAAAAGGCACTTGTCATAAAAGCCTGCGTTTTTGTTTTAAATGTATTAACTCCCATTGCAAGTGCCGCATCTTCATCGTCTCTTACAGCTTTCATGGCACGTCCGTGTTTGGAATAAACGATATTGTATACCAAAATAACAGTAATTAAACAGACAATCCCTATCCAAAAATAACTTGCAAATCCGGGGATAGAATCGAGCCCCATTGAACCGTTTGAAATTTCCGGATTATTGATTAAAAAAATTCTAATAATGAATCCAAATCCAAGTGTTACAATAGCCAAATAATCCCCTCTTACCCTAAAAACGGGAAATGCAAGGGTAAGGGCACTATACCGCTTATAACTAAAGCTAAAAAAGGATTTGGAACATATATATCTTTTATATCATATACATATCCGCTTTAACATCGGGGCTCAGCATAAGCAAAGCCGTAACATAAGCACCAATTGCCACAAATCCGTTTGGCTCCAAACTAAACTGGCCGGCAACCCCGTTTATTAAATTATAGCTGACTGCTAAAATTATAAATATATAAACATTCCCTAAAACAGTGGTGGTGTAATCGCTGAATATTTTTGGAGAAATATATAAAAATCCGATAAAAACAGCTGTAACTATAACAATTAAAGTAAAATATTTACTAAGAGATAAATTATTCATTTTCTCACTCCATTTTTAACTTTTAATTTTACACTTTTCATTTCTAAAACCTTTGTCTTTCAAAATCAATTCCCATAATACCCGTAGGCTTAAATAATAAAACAAAAATTAGAAAAATAAATGCAAATGCATCTTTCCATCCTCCGAGTTCCGGAAAAAAACCGGGAATTGCAATCTCGGCAAAACCTAAAATAAATCCTCCAATTACCGCACCTGTTACGCTTCCGATTCCCCCTACAACCGCAGCGGCAAACGCTTTAAGACCTACAAGCATTCCCATATAAGGATCAATACTCGGATAAGCCATTGCATAAGAAATTCCCCCTATTGCCGCAAGAGCCGAACCTAAAGCAAATACAAAGGCAATAATTTTGTTTGAATCTGCACCCATTAATTTAACCGTATTTATATCAAAAGCCAAAGCTCTTATGGCGATACCTATTTTTGTTTTATAAAGAATATATAAAACAACCAATAATAAAATTAATGTTATTATAGGAATAATTAAAGTAAGCACGGGAATTGTTAATGTTTTTATATGTAATATTGTAGAAAACCATTTTGGAAAATAAAATGCCTGATACGTTCCTCCCAAATATTGATTGGCTATAACATTAAAAAGGGATTCCAGGAAAAAAGAAATACCAATCGCTGTAATTAAGAGTGAAATTTTAGGGGCATTCTTATCAAGAAGGGGTTTGTATGCACTGACATATGTCAGTATTCCAACAATAGCAGTTACTATAATAGATAAAGTTACGGCCACATAAAAATTAAGTCCCATAATTTTGAAAAAAATAAAAGCCATAAAAGCACCTACCATCATAATGTCACCGTGAGCGAAGTTAATAAGTCTTAAAACTCCGTAAACCAGTGTATATCCTATTGCAATCAGGGCATACATACTTCCGAGTGAAAACCCGTTTATTATTTGCTGCAATATAAAACTTAAACTCATTTTTTTCCTTTAACAGATTATTTTATTTCTTCCGGAATTTTTTGCAATATATAATTTTTTATCTATTTTGTCAATAAAATCCTTAATTTTATAGTTGGAATTATACTCAACAACTCCGCCACTTATTGTAATTTTTATATTTTTTTTGCAAAAACTTTTATTTTCAATAAATTCTCTGAATTTTTCCATTTTTATACAGGCGTCTTTTTGTTTTGTAAAAGGCATTATAATTAAAAATTCTTCCCCTCCGTATCTGAAAGCGTAATCGCTTTGTCTAAAATTTTTTTCCATTTCTTTTGCCAATGATTTTAAAATACAATCACCCGTCAAGTGCCCATAAGCGTCATTTACTTTTTTAAAGCATACTTCATTTTTTTTGACAGGGTTAATACCGCAGATTTCAATTTCCTCTATTGAGGGTATGTTTTGTTTTAAATAAAACAGAAAGCTTTTTAATATAAGATTTAAATCATACTGTGTTAATAAATTGTGAAAGATTTTTTTAATTAATTCATCTGCTTTATTTAATATTTTTAAATCGCTTTCATAATCTCCCATCAAATACAAACCGCATTCTGTCTGGCACTGAAACGGATCGTTTGGTATCAAATAACCTACCCAGTATATATCCGGCATTATTTCTATGGGCTTAGAATAATCTATTTTCATTTATTTCCTTATATAACAGTTAAAAAATGCTTATAAAGCACTTTTTAACTGTTAATCCCCAAAGGGGAGAAAATTAATTAAGGCTGTACTAATTCTTTAAATACTGTTTTACCGTTTACAATTTGTTCTACAACAGCAGGTTTGTCAATTGGATTTCCGGTTTTAGGGTCGATTGTAAGATATCCTGTTACTGCTTCAAGATGTTTTGTGTGTCTGATTGCATTGTTTACACATTGTTTAAATTGAAGGTTATTTTTTGTATTTGCTTTTGTGTCACATTGTTTAATTCCGTTATAAATCAATAAATATCCGTCGGCCCCGGTTGCAGCAAACGCACTTGGAAGTCTTCCGTATTTAGCTTTAAAATCTTTAATAAATTGTTCTGATAATGGAGTTGGAGCTTTTGCTGCGTCAAAATGGTCAGTATACATTACACCGTTTGCCGCTTTTCCAGCAAGTTTTGTAAGTAGTCCTGGATCTGCAATTCCGTCCCCGCCCATTACAGGAGCTTTTACTCCGGCGGCTCTAAGTTGTCTTAGAAACAATCCTTCCTCAGGCGCGTAAATAGGTGTATAAATAAACTGTGGATTTAATCTTTTAATTTGTGCAACTTGAGCGTTAAAATCCTTATCTCCAGTATTTATAAATAGTTTTTTAAGAATTTTTCCTCCGTCTTTTTTATAAGCTTTTTCAAATGCTTTGGCAAGGCCTACTGAATAATCCTGTTTCATATCAAATACGATTACAGCATTTTTAAGACCGTGTTTAAGGGCGTATTTCGCCGCAACAGTTCCCTGGAAATCATCTGTAAAACACGCACGTGTAAGATATTTGCTCCCTTTTGTAACCCTTGGATTTGTTGCAATTTGTGTTACAGTCGGAGTTTTAGTGGCCCCTGCAAATCTTTTAACTGCAAGAGCCATGGATGAAGCCAAAGGTCCTTCAATTGCTACAACTTTTTCTCCGCTGGCAAGTCTTTTATAACCGTTAACAGTTTGAACTTTGTCGAACTGATTGTCAACAATTACCAGTTTAATGGTATCTCCGTTTGGAAGTGTTGCATATTTTGAATGGATTAATTTAATTCCGTCGAGTGTTTTTTGTCCAAATGATGCAATAGGTCCTGTTAAAGGTTGAAGAACACCTACTTTGATTTCTTTTGCAAATAATGTCGAAGCAACTAATGCACTGAGTCCGATAGCGATTACTTTTTTCATTTATCCTCCTTTTATGTTAAAATTCTCTAAATTATACCAAAATAACATTTTAATGACAAAGGAATTTAATGATAGATTTAAAATTACTTGAGAGGGATTTTGAAAATGTTACTAAAAAACTTAAATTAAAGGGAATTAATGAAAATCTATTAAAAGAAATTAAACAACTTTTTTCCAAAAAGAAAGAATTAAAAACCAGGCTTGATAAATTATTTGAAAAAAGAAACATCCTTTCAAAGCAGATTGGAAATCTTGTAAAAGAGGGTAAAAAAGAAGAAGCTGAGAATTTAAAAAAAGAAGTGGCCGCATTAAAAGAAGAAATAGAAAAATTAAATACAACATCCAAACAGATAGAGACTGAATTGGAAAATAAAGCATTAAATATTCCCAATATCCCGGATGATGATGTTCCTGTAGGAAAAGACGAAAATGATAATGTAGAAATAAAAAGATGGGGCAAAATTCCGGAGTTTGATTTTGAAATAAAGCCCCATGACGAACTTGGAGAAAAGCTAAACTGGCTGGATTTTAAAAAGGGCGTGAAACTTGCCAAAAGCCGTTTTACTGTGTTAAAGAGCGATGCGGCAAGACTTGAGAGGGCTTTGATTAACTTCTTAATAGAGCATAACAGGGAATACGGATTCGAAGAAGTTTATGTTCCTTTTATTGTAAACAGGGAGACTATGACGGCCACGGGTCAGCTTCCAAAATTTGAAGAGGATCTATTTAAAATAGAGGGGGAAGAGCTTTATTTAATACCAACGGCCGAAGTGCCTTTAACTAATCTTTTCAGAGATGAAATAATTGAGGATTTAAGCAAATCAGTAAAACTTACGGCATATACGCCGTGTTTTAGAAAAGAAGCCGGAAGTTACGGGAAAGATACAAAAGGAATTATCCGTCAGCATCAGTTTGACAAGGTGGAACTCGTAGCCATTACCCGTCCGGAAGAGAGCGATAAAATGTTTGAGGAAATGGTTGAATGTGCAAGCAGGGCCCTTGAGAAATTAAATTTGCCTTACAGGCAGGTAATGTTATGCACAGGGGATTTGGGCTTTAGTGCTGCGAAAACAATTGATTTGGAAGTATGGATTCCATCTCAAAACAGATACAGGGAAATAAGTTCTGTTTCCAATACCAGGGATTTTCAGGCCAGACGCGGAAAAATAAGATTTAAAGACGGTAAAAAAAATCGCCTTGTTCATACACTTAACGGAAGCTCTTTAGCGGTCGGCAGAACGCTTGTAGCTATTATGGAAAATTATCAAAGAAAAGATGGAACAATTGAAATTCCTGAAGCGTTAAGAAGATATTTATAAAATTATGAATGTTGAATGATGAATTATGAATGCAATAATTAAAATTCAACATCTAACATTCAAAACTTAACATTTAAAGGTAATAAGTGGCGGAAGAAGAAAATGTAATAATCATTGAAGAAGACAATAAGAAAAAAAAGAAATATTTTTTAATTATCATTATTCTTTTGTTAATTGCATTAATACTGCTTTTGGTTTTGACTTTTGCAGTAATAAAAAAGAAAAAAGAAAATAATATTGAAAATAAAGAAATTACAGAAATTGCCAAAAAACTTGAAAAAAAGCATATACAAAAAGACACCCTTAAAACAATAATTAAAAAAGCCGCAATTCTTTATAAAAACGGGCAGAAAAAAAAAGCCCTGGAATTATTGAATAAAGTTTCTTCTTTTTCCCAGTCTCTTTCAAATTACAATCTCGGTGTGATTAAAATGAAAGAGGGTAAATTTAATAAAGCTTTAAAATTTTTTCAAAAAGCGATAAACAATAAAGAAAATAGGGTTGTGAGTGCTATAAATGCTGCTGTATGTGCATTGAAGCTTAAAAATAAAAAACTTTTTGATTATTATATAAATTTGGCATATATTACTTTACCTGAAATTGCCAAATCAAAAAGTTATCCTTATTATTATGCCCTTGTGATGTATTATATGGGATATGAGCAAGAAGCGATTCCCGCTCTTAAAATGAACACTCCTTACAGAGAAGATTCTCAAAGGCTTTTAAGCGCAATTTACGAATATAATAATAATTTTATAAAAGCTCAGGATATTCAGAGGGCCCCTTTTTATAAAGGTCTTGATTTGGCGGAAATAGGTGAATATTCTTTGGCAAAACATTATTTGTCCATTTCAGATAAAAAAAAGGCCAAATTTGCCTTGGCTTTGGTGGATTTAAAACTTTCAGAATTTAAAGAAGCTTCAATACTCTTTAAAAATTTCGATGAAAACAATGTTTATCCTATCCGAATAAATTTAAAACCAAGTTTGTTTGACGTGAAAGTGGCACAAAAAGAGTTTAAAAACAGTTTTTTAGCTAAAAAAAGTGATTATTACGATTTGTTTTTTTATTTTGCCCCGTTTAAGGTTTACAGCCTGAACCAGACTATTGCATATTTAAAAAAGGGAATTGCCGGGATACCTATTGGGGCGATTGAAGAATCAAATTCATATCTTTCAAAAAGCGCTGTTTATTCAGGGCTGAATTTGGAAATTTCAAAAGCAATAAAATTAGCTCTAAACGGGCATATTTATCTGGCGAATAAAAAATTTCAGACACTTATAAAAAAAAGGGACACTTCTTATATTCTGCATTATAATCTTGCTTTGACTTATGCGCAGCTTGGGGATTACAAACAAGCCTATTTTCATTTTTTAAGGGCCTATCATTTGAATCCAGGTGATATGCTAAGCGGTATTTATGCACTTATGGCAGTTAGAAAAACAGGCAGAGACGATTCTAATTTACTTGCTTCTCTAAAAGAGGATTTAAACGGCAAAAATGTTTTGGAATATGGGCTTATTTCTTTAATAAACAATAATACCGTGGGCATAGCCGCATTTTTGGAAAAAAACGAAAAGCCAAATCCTCTGTGGATTTTGGCAAAACTTGCCGGTAAAGCTGTTTTAAATGAAAATTATCTTGATGAAGCATTAAAATTAAAAAGTATGTTTAACAGGGATATTATTGCAAATTTACTCTATTTTTATGCTGAGAATAAAAATTTAAGTGTTAAAAAATTAGCTCTTAATTTTCAGAGTCTGTTTCTGGAAAAAAACTGGGATATGAATGATTTTTATTACGGTGCTAAAGTTGTGAGAGACTGGTATTTTGAATTTGCCAAAATTTCCGGACTTTTAAACAAGGTAAGGTTTGATTTAGAAAAAAAAGCTAAAATAGAAAATTTTGATGTTATACCTCTTTTAAAAAGGCTTGCTTTTGCAAATCTGTATACCAAACATTTTGAAGAATCTTATGTTATTTACAATGATTTAATCAATAACAAAAATGTAGACGATCCTTTTACACTATACCAGGCTGCAGTTGCGGGAATAGGTGCCAATCATCATGCAAATGCAGTAGCTTTAATGGAACTTGCAAAATTAAAAAACCCAACATATTCAGAAGCAAGATACGGACTTGGACTTTTATGGCAGGAAGCCAATAACATTAGGGCAGCAAGAATTCAGTATTCAAAAATTCCTGACGGTTTTGAGAGTAAATATTTCGATTTTAATATAAAACCTCCAAATTCATACTAAATTCATCAATATATAATAAAATCTTATAAAATAAAACTGAGGAGGTAAAATGAAATTTAGTTCAAGCGATTTTAAACAAGGGCTTTTTAATAAAACTATCACAAATGAAACAAATCATGCAATAGAAGATATTAATGTTTTTGTCAAAAAAACATATCAACTCTTAGCCGGAAGTTTAATTGCCGGGGCGCTCGGTGCTTATGTAGGTATGGGCTTTGTATCTAATATGATAAACCCGATAAGCGGAGGGCTTACATTTACATATTGGGGTTCTGTAATTTTGGAATTTGTTTTGCTTTTTGGATTATTGGCGGCGAAAAACAAGACACCGCTTAATTTGGTTTTACTTTTTGCGTTTACTTTTATGACAGGGTTTACATTAGCCCCAACTTTGGCTGTTTATGTAGCAAGAAATATGGGCTATGTAATTGGAGAGGCGTTCGGTTTAACCGCTGTTGCTTTCGGTGCTTTAACTGTTTTTGCAATGAATACAAAAAAAGATTTTACCACTATGGGGAAAATGCTTTTTATTACATTAATTGTTTTAATAGTCGCAAGTATTGCCAATATTTTCTTACATCTGCCTATGCTTCAATTAATAATTGCAAGTGTAGGGGCGGTTTTGTTTAGTATGTTTATTTTATTTGACACTCAAAATATAATAAGGGGAAATGTGAGCAGTGAAATAGAGGCTGCCGTTGCGCTTTATCTTGATTTTCTAAACTTGTTTATATCACTTCTTCAGATTTTAGGATTTTTAAATAATGAAGAATAATTTGTATCGAAGCATTGATGCAAATATAAACAGGTTTAAAGAAGGTATAAGGGTGGTTGAGGATATTTTAAGATATGAATTTTCTTCTCCCATTGCTTTTAAACTAAAAGAGCTTAGACATATTAAAATTCCTGATTATGAAAAATATATAAAATACAGAGATTCAGCAGAGGATATTTTAAAAAAATCCATAAAAGATGAGCTAACCCGTAAAGACTTAAAAGAGATAATTATTTCCAATTTAAAAAGAAGCCAGGAGAGTGCAAGGGTTTTAGAAGAGATTTTTAAATTATTTGATGTTAATTTATCAGAAGAGTTTAAAAAAGCGAGATATTTATTGTATAATTACGAAAAAGAAATACTCTCTCTAATAGAGAGTGAAAAGTTAAAAAATAAAAATAATTAAACTTTTCATTTTATACTTTTAATTTTTAGAAGGGGGCATGGCTCAGTTGGTAGAGCACTACGCTGGCAGCGTAGGGGTCACGGGTTCGAGTCCCGTTGTCTCCACCAAATATCCATAATCACTGAAAATTCCGTAAACTCCCATTGAAAACAGTTTATTGGCTTCATTCTTAGAATTCATTGTATATACTAAAACTCTGTATTTTTTTAATTTTTCTAAAAATTTTTTTGTGACCAGTTTTTTTGAAATATGGATTGAATCTATGTTTAATGTTTTTAAGTATTCCATTGAAAAAGGCTTCTCAAAAAGTGCTGCGGTGGAAATATTGTTTTGTTTAAAAAATCTTAAATATTTGTGTTCAAAACTTGAAATTAACACTTTATTTTCAAATTCAAATTTTTTTATAGATTTTAATACTTTTTCCAAAAAGACAGGTTCATTTTTAAATACTTTTTTCAGTTCAATATTTACAGGCATATTCATTTCTTTGCACAATTCTAACGTTTCTTTAAGTGTTGGTATTTTTTCATCAGGATATATTGTAAAATTTTTTAATTCTTTCAGTGTAAATTTGCAAACTTCCCCTTTGCCGTTTGTGGTTCTGTCAATTGTGTCATCATGTATTACAACTATTTGATTGTCTTTTGTAAATGTAACGTCAAATTCTATAAAATCGGCGTTGTTTTTAGCTGCTTTGAACGCATTTAACGTATTTTCCGGATACAAAGCGCTTAATCCTCTGTGGGCACCTATAATATGAGGTTTATTAAAATTATCGAAAAAATTCATTATAATTCCTTAAAAAAGGCTTGGTTTGCTTACATTTAAAAAAATATTAAAAGAAATTCAAAAATATAAAAAAGAATTTATTACTGCTCAAATTATAGCACTTTTGGCTACACTTATCTCCATTCCTATACCACTTTTAATGCCTCTTTTAATTGATGAGGTATTACTCCATAAAGGTGGCTGGTGGATAGATTTTATTAACCGTTTCGGGAATTGCAATCCGTTTTGTTATGTGATGATAACTTTGTTTGCGGTGCTGATATTAAGGGGCTCTTTTATGTTTTTGAATATAGCCCAGGCATTTTTTTTTGAAAAAATAACAAAAGATATAACTTATAAAATAAGGTTGAGGGTAATTGAGCATTTAAAAAGAATTTCCCTTAATGAATATGAAAATTTAAAAACGGGGGATATTGCAAGCAGACTTATAAGCGATGTAAATACTCTGGAGGATTTTTTAATAAAATCGGTTTCGAAATTTGTAATTTCATTTTTGACGCTGATTGGAGTCGCTGTAGTTTTACTAAGTATTAATTTAAAACTTGGGCTTTTTATACTTTTGCTTAATCCTTTTGTTGTTGTTTTTTCAGGAAAACTGGCCAGAAAAGTTAAAAAATATAAACTTTCCCAAAATAAAACAATTTCTGTGTTTCAGGAAACTTTAATAGAAACTCTGGAACTGTTTGACCAGATAAAAGCATACAATAAAGAAAATTTTTTCTTTAAAAGACTGTTTTTACTGGCGGGGGAGATGAAGAAAAAAGCATTTGAGTTCAGCTACAAAAGCGAAGCTTTTAACAAAATGAGTTTTTTAATGTTTTTGGTGGGATATGAAATATTCAGGGCTGCCGGAATTTTGGCGGTTGCATATGATGATTTAAGTATCGGTATGATGATAGCGGTTTTCAGTTATCTGTGGTTTATGATGAGCCCTATTCAGGAAATTATAAATATTCAGTACTCTTTTTTCAGTGCAAAAGCGGCACTTGAGAGGATAAATAAATTGTTTGAACTTAAAAAAGAGCCTGTTTATGAGCATCAAAAGAACCCTTTTAGTAAAGAAGTTACTATTGAAACAAAAAATTTATATTTTAAATATAAAGAGATTCAGATTTTGGAAAATGTGAACGTGAAAATAAATCCTTTTAAGATTACGGCATTAATTGGTGCAAGCGGAGGCGGGAAAACTACATTTGCAAAAATTATTTCAGGACTTTTGGTGGCTGATAAGGGAGATATTTTATATAACAGTGTAAGTTATAAAGAGATAGGTTTAAATGAAATAAGAAAACATGTGGCCTTAATCTTGCAGGAAACTAAACTTTTTAATGACACATTAAGATTTAATTTGACTCTGGGTGAAAATTTTAGCGATGATGAAATCAAAGAAGCCCTAAAAAAAGCAGAGCTTTTAAATGTAGTAAATAAACTTCCAAAAGGACTGGATACGTTTATAGGTAAAAACGGAGTGAAACTGAGCGGCGGGGAAAGGCAGAGGGTTGCAATAGCAAGGGCAATTCTTTTTAAACCCGAAGTTGTAATTTTGGATGAATCCACCTCAGCCCTTGATATAGACACAGAAGACAGGGTTTTTAAAAATATAGAAAATTTTTTAAAACAAAGAACATCAATTATTATTGCCCACAGGGCTGAAACAATTGCAAAAGCGGATGAAATTTTAATGGTAAAAGAAAGAAATATTATAAAAGTTTCTTAAATTTATATTTTTTGCATTTTTTAGCTTAAAGTGTTAAAATACAAGGAAAAAAAGGACATAAAATGAGAAGTGATGAAGTAAAAAAAGGATGGCACAGAGCTCCTCACAGAAGTTTATTCAGAGCTACAGGACTTAAAGATGAAGATTTTGAAAAACCTTTTATTGCCGTTGCAAACTCTTTTATAGAAGTAGTTCCAGGGCACTTTTTTTTAAATAAATATGCGGAAATTGTAAAAGATGAAATTAGAAAAAACGGATGTGTGCCTTTTGAATTTAATACAATCGGTGTAGACGACGGTATTGCAATGGGGCACGACGGTATGCTTTATTCTCTGCCAAGCCGTGAGCTTATTGCAAATTCAGTAGAAACCATGATGAATGCTCATAAATTTGATGCGCTTATCTGTATTCCAAACTGTGATAAAATAACTCCGGGAATGGTTATGGGGGCACTCAGGGTAAATGTGCCTACTATTGTGGTGACAGGCGGACCTATGAGAGCCGGGCATATGAAAGACGGAACACCGATTGACCTTGCTACAGTATTTGAAGGTCTTGGTAAATTTGAAAAAGGTGAAATTGATGAAAATACTTTATACGAATTGGAATGCAATGCATGTCCGGGGGGAGGAAGCTGTTCTGGTATGTTTACAGCCAACTCTATGAATACATTAATGGAAGCTATGGGACTTGCCCTTAAAGGAAACGGAACTGTTCCCGCTCTTACATCTGAGAGGGAAGAACTTCTAAGACTTGCAGCCAGAAGAATCTGCGAAATTGCAAAAGACGAAAAACTTTATGAACAGTATAGAATAAAAAATATTATCAACGAAAAAGCGGTTCATAATGCGTTTGTTGTGGATATGGCAATGGGAGGAAGCACAAACACGGTTTTGCATATGATGGCAATTGCAAAAGAAGCCGGAGTTGATTTTGATTTGGCTAAAATTAATGAAATCGCAAAACATGTAAGCCATATCGCAAAAATTTCCCCTTCACTTCAGACAGTTCATATGGAAGATATTAATAAAGCCGGCGGGATCAGTGCCGTTATGAAAGAAATTTCAAAAAGAAGCGATGTAATACTTTACACTGATAATCCTGTAATTGAAGGCGGAAGTGTTGCCGACAGGATTAAAGATGCGAAGGTTCTTGATTATTCTATAATTAAACCTGTTGAAAAACCGTTTAGTAAAGTAGGCGGGCTTGCCGTTTTATTCGGTAATCTTGCAGAGGAAGGGTGTGTTATTAAAACAGCCGGAATTATCGGAAGCAGAAAATTTACTGGCCGTGCGGTATGCTTTAATTCCCAACAGGAGGCAATTGACGGAATTACAGGCGGAAAAGTAAAAGAAGGAGATGTTGTCGTAATCAGATACGAAGGACCAAAAGGCGGACCCGGAATGCAGGAAATGCTGGCACCAACAAGCCTTATTATGGGTATGGGGCTTGGAGACAAAGTCGCTCTTATAACTGACGGTAGATTTTCAGGTGCCACAAGGGGGCTCAGTGTTGGGCATGTAAGTCCTGAAGCGGCAGAGGGCGGAATGATTGGACTTTTGAAAGACGGGGATATTATAGAAATTGATGCCGATAATTTTTCTATAAATGTAAAATTAAGCGATGAAGAAATTGAAAAAAGAAAAAAAGAATTCATTCCTATTAAAAAAGAGGTGCCAGGAAAATGGTTAAGGGAATACCGTGCCCTTGTTACAAACGCTGCTAACGGGGCGATACTTAAAGCGGATTAGTGAAAAAATATTTTTTTATTTTCTCTTCTTTTGTTTTTCTTACAAGTACAATACTGCTTTTTTTTATTGTTTTTGATTTTATAAATTATGCAAAAGCCAAAATGAATGAGGTTATTCATCAAAAAAGGATAAAAGAATATAATTTTATAATAAAAGAAAACAAAGATTATCTCTATTCATTAGCCAAATATTTTGCCAATTCTCCTTTGGTTAAAAAAGCATATAAAGAAAATAATCCTAATTTAATTTATAATGAATTTGCACCACTTTTTAATATTATGAATAAAAAAAATCTTATTGAAGAGCTTCATTTTTTTAAATATCCCGCTGTTAATTTTTTGGATTTTCCAAACGACAATACAAAAATGTTTGACGCCTCAAAAAAAAGACTTGATATTTTAAATATAGAAACTGCAAAAAAAGGAGACGTTTTTTATTATATTTGCGCAAAATATCCTGGACTCAGGGCCGTTTTTCCAATAGAGGTTGATTCAAAAATTGTGGGCAGTGTTTCTTTCGCTCAGAAGATAGATTTTTTAATAAACAGATTTAAACTTTTGGGTGTTAAAAAAATATCAATTTTTTTAAATGACAGACTGCTTAAATTTTTTTTAATGCCGAAATTTTATAAAAGTTATAAAAAATGCCCTTTAATTGAAAATAAATACAGATTGTTAGGGGATAAAATAAAAGAAAATAAATATTTTATTACTAAAATTGAATTAAAAGACTATTTCGGAAACGAACTGGGAAAAATAATTTTGGCCGATAGAAATGAAATAATGTTTAAAGATATTGTGGTACATATTTTGGGTTATGTTTTTATATTTGTATTAATAATGTTTATGGGATGGTTTTTTTATTTTAGAATGTTAAATTATATTATAAAAGAGCTTAATAAAACAGATATTTATGTAAAGTTGTTAAAAAATCAGGAGTTTGACAAACTTCCTAAAACTTTTGAAGTAAGAAATGAAATAAACGTACATCAAAAAGCCATAATAGACGCTGCAAAGGAAATAAAAGCATTTATAAATATTTTACGCTCAAAAAAAGAAGAATATTACAACAAAGCTTATATAGATATTTTAACCGGTGCATTTAACAGAAGGTTTTTAGAAGAAAAAGAGCATGAACTCTTTTTGAAATACAAAACATTAAAAAAACAGGTTTCGGTATTAATATTTGATATAGACGATTTTAAAAAAGTAAACGATACATACGGACATGATGTAGGGGATATGGTTTTAAGCGAAATAGGAGAAATTGTAAAACAGATTTTAAGAAAAAATGATATTTTTATACGTTACGGAGGGGAAGAGTTTGTAATAATCTTAGAAGATGTTAAATTAAAAGAAGTCGTTAAAATTGCTGAAAAATTAAGAAAAGCCATAGAAAATAAAAAAATAAAAATAAATGACGAAAAAGAGATAAGTGTCAGCGTTTCCATCGGAATAAGCGAATTAAATTACGAAACTGACAACAATTTGTTTGATACGATAAAACGGGCGGATGAAAAACTGTATATAGCAAAAAGAAACGGTAAAAACAGGTGGGAAGTATAATAAAAACAGCTTTAGTTATAATAAAACTTGTTATTCCTTTTTATATTTTGGCTGATGTTTTAATCTATTTTCATGTTTTAGAACATATATCTTTTTTGTTTAAACCTTTTACTTTTATTTTAGGCTTTGATGATAAGCTCGCTTTGAGTCTGGCTGCCGGGTTGCTTTTTAATATTTATGCCGGGATTGCATTTGCCGCACCTTTGAATCTCAGTCCATATGAATGGACTGCCCTTGGGCTTTTTATGGGTATTGCTCATGCTTTGCCTGTTGAAAATGCAATAATGAAAAAACTTGGAATTTCTGTTTGGTATTCAACTATCTTAAGAATAAGCGTTGCGACCTTGGCTGTTTATATATTTAAATTATTTAATTTTCATTTAAATGATGCGGTAGTTTCAAAAAATATTGAAGTAAGTCACTATAACAGTTTTTTTGATATGCTTTTGCATTCTGTTTATAATGCTTCAATACTTGCATTAAAAATTATTGTTTTAATCTCAGTTATCATAATCTTTATGGATTTTATAAAAGCTAAATTTTTTAAAGATAAAAATATAAGTTCACATTTTTCAATTGTAACAGGTTTGATTCTCGGAATAACTTACGGGGCAGGAATATTGATTAAAGAAAAAGAAAAACTCTCAAAAAAAGATATACTGTTTATCGGAACTTTTTTAATGATATGTCATTCGGTTATTGAAGATACCGCCCTTTTTGCCATTTTTGGGGCAAGCATATGGATATTGATTTCTATCAGGCTGATTTTGGCAATAATTATCTCTTTTTTAGTTGTAAAACTATATAACAAATCTAATTTTTGATTTTTAAAAAAATTTTCTATTATTTTTGTGTTTTATCTTCTGTCTGCAAAAAAGAAGAAAAATTAATCCTCTTTAACTTCTATTGCCTGATATCTGTATATTACCGGATGATAATTTAAACAGTCTCCAGGAAGTCCGGCTTTCATACAAAGATGTGCAAAAAACAGATCAAAATTTGGAAGCTCTTCCCATACGCTTGGCAGGAATGTCGCCTGATTGTTTGCAAGCTGTAAAATTACTCCGTCAACGCCCGGTCTGATTTTATTTCTTAAATCGTTTACATCTTCATATTCAAGTTTTTCCGGGATAGTAAGTACGCTTACTTCTATTTCAATCTCATCGAATTCTTCCTCTCTTAATGGTTCAAATCTTGGGTCGCCAAAAGCTGCTGATTTTGCATTTTCAATTACATCATCTATTAAAGGTCTGTATGGTAAAATTGAACCTATACACCCTCTAAGGTTAGAGCCTCTTGGCAGATTTTTCTTTTTTAAAGTTACAAAACAGGCTCTTTTTTCAGCCAAAAAAGGATATTTTTTTAACCATTCGTCTCTATCAATTAATTTTTTGCCTTCAAATTCTTCTAAAATTGAAAGTCTTGCAATTTTTGATAAAATTTTTAAATCTTCCATTTCCCCTCCTTTTTTATTATTTTACCAAAATTCTACACTTTTCATCGTGGCCGCTTTTTTATCAGCCAGATGAGCAAAGCTTATTTTTAACTTTTCACTTAGGTACTGACTAAATGGTAAAATATACAAGGATAACTACAAAGATAAAAATATGACAGCTTCAGAGCTTCATTTTGCTAACGCACCGCTCAAATTTTGCTAAAAATTGCAAACAGCTACGCAGGCCCTAAGGGTTCGGTGCAATTTTTTAAACGCAAAATTTTCGCTAAATTCCGCTACGCTGTCATATTTTTACTTTTTCATTATTTAGTCAGTGTCTTTCACTTAAAACTTGGCCACTTGGAACTTGTTTACTCGGCACTTGGAACTTTTTTATTTACTAAGCTGTGCCCTTTCTTCAAGTTTATAAAGCCATATAAAAACTTCCACGACAGCTTCATACATTTTTGGAGGTATTTCCTCTCCTACTTCAATATTTAAAAGCATATCGGCAAGTTCTTCATTTTGAAAAAGAGGCACATCAAATTCTTTGGCTTTTTGAATGATTTTTTGTGCAATTTCGCCTTTTCCTTTTGCAATAACTTTTGGAGCGTTTTGCTCATAAGCTTTATATTTAAGAGCTACCGCTTTAGTATTTGTAAATTTTTTCATATATAGGGCCTTTTTTTGTTAAAGTTGATTTGTAAAGGTATACTTCAAGCGGAAATTCAAAATTAATATGTTGCCATTTTTGTATTTTTTCTTTTAATTTATCTTTATCTTTTATGTTTTTAATTCTGCAAAGTGTAATGTGAGCTAAAAAGGGTTTATCGTTTTTTAGATTAAATTTTTTATTTATTTCTCTGTTTATTGAATCATTTCCTTCAACTTGCAAATATAAAATTTTATTTTTTAATAGATTTATCCCATTAATTTTCCATTTTCCATTTTGCATTTTCAATTTAATTTTATATTTCTCCGGTTCGTCTTCCCCTATAAATTTATGAGTTAAATGTAAATTCCAACCTTCCACCCATTTGCCATCAATCACATCTTTAAAATCGTTTTTAATAGTCTGATAAACCGGCAGATTAACAGGTGTTGCAATAAACAGTCTCAATGCATAAACCTTGATATGATATAAAAAACAGCACTTAAAACAATTGAAATAATAATTGAAGAAGTTATAGGAAAATAAAAACTAAAATTTTCTTTTTGAATTACAATATCACCCGGCAGATGAAACAGCGGAAAATCTTTAAAAAAATATAAAATAAGGCCTATAACTATAAAAATCACTCCAATAAAAATAAATATTTTTGCCATAAAAAGCCTTTTTGTTATTATTATAGCAAATTGATATAATTCCAATAAAAAAAGGATTTTTATGCCTATGACAATTACTGAAAAAATATTTGCTCAGCATTTAGGTAGAGTTGTTAAACCTGGTGAAATTATAATGTGTGATGTTGATATGACAATAGGAAACGATATTACCACCCCAATTTCAATTAAAGCTTTTAAAGAAAGCGGGGCTAAAAAACTGGCAAAACCGGATAATTTTGCAATAGTTTTGGACCATTTCATTCCCCCAAAAGACATAGCAAGTGCAAATCAGGCAAAAATAAACAGGGATTTTGCGTATGAGCATAATTTAAAAAACTTTTTTGATGAAAAAGATATGGGAATTGAACACAGATTATTACCTGAAAAAGGACTTGTAATTCCAGGAGACATAATAATCGGAGCTGATTCTCATACCTGTACTCACGGGGCGCTTGGGGCTTTTTCTACAGGAATGGGAAGTACTGATATTGCCTTTTGTATGATTACCGGAAAAAGCTGGTTTAAAATACCAGAAAGCATAAAAGTGGTATTTACCGGCAAAAGAGGCGAGCACGTTTATGGAAAAGATTTGATACTTGAGTTAATCAGAAGAATAGGAGTTGCCGGGGCGTTATATAAAGCTCTTGAATTTACAGGCGAAGTAATAGAAGAATTGCCGATGGATGACAGGATGAGTTTGTGTAATATGGCAATAGAAGCCGGGGCAAAAAACGGAATTATTGCTTATGATAAAATAACTGAGGCTTTTTTAGAAGAAGTAAAAAAATTTAATCCATTGAGGTCTGAGCCGAAAATCCACTACTCAGACCTTGATGCTAAATATTCAAAAATAATTGAAATAGATGTTAGCAAACTTGAACCGCTTGTTGCCTATCCATTCCTGCCGAGTAATGGAAAACCGATAAGTAAGGCGGTAAAAGATGATATTGAAATTGACCAGGTATATATAGGAAGCTGTACAAACGGAACTTTAAGCGACCTTAGAACTGCGGCAAACATTCTAAAAGGAAAAAAAGTTCATAAAAGAGTTAGGTTAATAGTAACTCCTGCAACCCAGAGAATTTACAAACAGGCTGAGCATGAAGGAATTCTCGATACGTTAATAGATGCGGGCGCTGTTGTCGCCAATCCTACCTGCGGAGCTTGTCTTGGCGGATATATGGGGATTTTGGGAGACGGAGAAAGGGCTGTTGCCACTACAAACAGAAATTTCCGAGGAAGAATGGGAAGCAGGGAAAGTGAAGTGTATCTTAGCAATTCAGCGGTAGCGGCGGCAAGTGCAATCGCAGGAAAAATTGCAGACCCAAGGAATATATAGTGAGTGGTGAGTAGTGAGTTGTGAGTTGTGCATTATGAAATAAGGAGAATTAATGAATATAATTGATAGTGTTGTGTTAGGGATAGTAGAGGGGATTACAGAATTTTTACCAATTTCTTCTACTGCTCATATGATTATAGTTTCCACTCTTCTTGGTTTAAAACAGACTGTTAGCAATGTGGCTTTTGAGGTTATCATTCAGCTTGGTGCTACATTGGCTATTGTAATGATATATCTTAATAAAATCAATTTTAAAGAATTTGAACTTTGGAAAAAGGTAATTTTGGCATTTTTGCCTCTTGCCGTTGTCGGATTTATACTCAGGCATCAGATAAAAGAGCTTTTTACTGTCACAACTGCCGCCTGGATGTTTATAATAGGCGGGATTGTCTTTTTTATAGTTGAAAAACTGTATAATGAAGAAAATAAAATAAATGAGGTTGAAAAAATAAATTTCAAACAGGCATTTATAATAGGTGTTTTTCAAGTTTTTGCCTTAATTCCTGGCACCAGTAGAAGCGGTGCTACCATCGTAGGCGGAATGCTTGGGGGACTTACAAGAAAAACGGCTGCTGATTTTAGTTTTTTGCTTGCAATTCCGACAATGTTTGCGGCAAGCGGGTATGAGTTTGTAAAAAATATCCACAATTTCAAAGACCAAAACGGCCTTATTTTAGCCGTTGGATTTATTGTAAGTTTTGTTTCGGCCTATATTGCCGTTAAATGGTTTTTAAAATTTGTTGAAAAATATACGCTTATACCTTTTGGAGTTTATAGGATTATTTTTGGATTGGCTTTACTTTATTTGATTCATATAGGATATATTGCATGAAAAAAATAGGATTTTGGGAAGCCTATTCCATAGGTATCGGCGGTATGATAGGAGGCGGTATTTTTGCCGTTTTGGGACTTACAATCCTTTTGGCAAAAGGCGGGGCTCCAATTTCATTTATTTTTGCGGGCATTATAGCCCTTATAACTTCTTATTCATATGCCAAGCTTTCTGTCAGATACCCATCAGAAGGCGGAACGGTTGAATTCTTGGTGAGGGCTTTTAAAAATAATCTGTTTACAGGTTATTTAAATACTCTTTTACTTGCTTCTTATATAATAATGCTTGCACTTTATTCTTATGCTTTTGGCAGTTATGCATCTGCTTTGTTTTTAGGCGGTGAAATGGATTTGGCCAAAAAAATATTTATAGTTATAGTAATTTCATTTTTTACCATAATTAATTTTTTTGGTGCATATGTGAGCGGGAAAGCCGAAGATGTAATGGTTTTTGTAAAAGTTGGAATACTTCTTATATTTTCTGTGTTGGGATTTTTTACAGGGGATTTTAGTAAACTTTCGCCTTCTCATTGGGAGAGTTTATTAAATTTAATGACAGGCGGTCTTATAATATTTTTAGCTTATGAGGGGTTTGAACTTATCGCAAATACAGCCCAGGATGTGGAAGATCCTGAAAAAACACTTCCAAAAGCCTTTTACGCAGCTGTGTCTACAACTATTTTTATTTACGTTTTAGTCAGTATTGTAACGGTTGCAAATGTATCTTACGAAGATGTTCAAAAATACCAGGATTATGTCTTGGCTGTGGCGGCCAAACCTTTTTTGGGAAAAGCGGGATTTATATTAATAGGAATTGCCGCACTTCTATCCACTTCTTCCGCTATTAACGCCACATTATACGGGAGTGCCAGGGTCAGTTATCTGATAGCCAAATTTGGGGAACTTCCAAAAAATTTAACTAAAAATATCTGGAAACACGGAACCGAGGGTCTTTTAATCTTAGCTGTTCTTACCATTGTTTTTGCACTTACATTTAATCTGGAAAATATTTCAATTGCAGGAAGTCTGGGATTTTTGATGATATTTTCTTTTGTTAATCTTGCCAATTTTAAACTTTCAAAATACACAGATTCTAATCCTTTTATACCGTTGGCTGGATTTTTACTTTGTTTAGTTTCTATCATTACTTTAATATCTTATAATTTAAAAACAAATCCTAATTCCCTTGCTTCATCCTTTGTAGTGTTGGTGCTTACTTTTTTGTTTGAGGTCGCTTACAGGTTTTTTACAGACGTGAGGCTTAAAGAAACTGTTGATGTAAAACTTAAAGAAAGAGAAGATTTGTTAAAAGATGCTGAAAAATATATAGATAAAATTTCATCCGCCGTTAAAAACAGTGTTTCTGATTCTGAAGTTTATCTTGTGGGTAAATATCTCTCACATGATAAATTAAAAGTGGGACATGTAAATTTTTATATCTTTTCAGACAAAAATAAGGAAAAAATAAACAGTGCCGTGGAAAAAATAGAAAAAGATTTGAATTTGCCGACATATAGCCCCTTTAATATTAAAGTTTTAAATAAATCTCAAAAAAATCAACTTCCAAAAGAAAATAAAAAACTATGAATTATCTGTTGCCTGAATGGGAAAAACAAAGCTTTATCCAGCTTGTTTTTCCACATAAAAATACAGACTGGGCCTGTTGTTTAAATGAAGCAATAGAGACTTTTAGCGAAATTGCGTATGCCATAGCGAGACATCAAAAAGTTTTGATCTGCTATGAAGATGAAAATACCATAAAGCATTTAAAGCATAAAAATTTTATTTTTAAAAAAATTAAAAACAATGATACATGGGCCAGGGATTTTGGCGCTATCAGCGTAAAAATTGATAATGAAGTTAAGCTGCTTGATTTTAAATTTAACGGCTGGGGGCTTAAATTTCCAAGCAATTTGGATAATGTAATTAATAGAAAAATTTTTAAGTTACATAAAAGCTATAATTTCGTGCTTGAAGGCGGAAGTATTGATACAAACGGGGAAGTTTTACTTACAACATCTCAGTGTCTTTTAGAGGAAAATAGAAATTATCCAATGAGTAAAGAAGAAATTGAGGAATTTTTAAAAAGTGAACTTTTTGTAAAAGAAGTTATTTGGCTAAATCACGGATCTTTGGAAGGGGATGATACAGATTCTCATGTTGATACACTTGCAAGATTTATAAATAAAGATACAATAGTTTACTCTTTATGTGAAGATAAAAATGATATTCACTATAATGAACTTAAGAAAATGGAAAAAGAGCTTAAAAAAACAAAGTTTAATTTAATCCCTCTGCCTCTGCCTTCCCCTAAAATATATGAAGGTGAAAGGCTTCCTGCAACGTATGCCAATTTTTTAATAATAAACAATGCGGTTTTGCTTCCTGTTTATGAGGATGAAAAAGACAAATATGTTTATGATTTGTTTTGCGAAATTTTTCCGGACAGGGAAATTGTTCCGATAAATGCAAATGTGTTAATCAGACAGCATGGAAGTGTTCACTGTATAAGTAAAGAGTATTTTAATGAACCTGAGCAAATTATCATTAGATGAGCTAAAAGAACTTTTAGAAGATGTAAAAGCTGAGATTAAAAAAAGAAAAACAAATTGGTTTTCTTTTAAAACTCCCAAATGTTTTAACCCTTTAAAACACGGTCCGGCTTACATTGCAAAACTTTATATGGCGGATGAGCGGGTTGAGAGGGAATTTTTTAACGATAACGGGAAAGAATGGTGTAAAAAGAAAAAATATTACAAAACTTCGTGGGATGTTGAGCTTAATGAAGACGATGTAATTGAATGCAGGCTTGAAAACGGGGGCAAATTTGACAAAAGAGAGTGGTATATAGTGGAAAATGGAGAATTACAACCTCTTAGCGATTTAAGCGAGGCTATTGAAAAACTTAAAAACTAATAGTTAGTAAAAAACTACAAAGATAAAAATATTACAGTTCAATGCTTCATTTTGCTAACGCACCATTCAAATTTTGCTAAAAATTGCAAACAGCTACGCAGCCCTTACGGGTTAAATGCAATTTTTTAACGCAAAATTTTCGTTAAATTCCGCAACGCTGTAATATTTTTACTTTTTCGTTATTTAAAAGTATTATATATATGAATAGCAAGCCAGATGGCAATTTTTTTGGTTTTTAAAAGAGTATGCGGTGTATTTGCAGGAATAAATAAAGTATCTCCACTTTTTAGCTTTTTAACAACTCCGTTTATTTCTATTTTGGCACATCCTTTTAGTAAAACCACAAATTCATCCTCTTTTTGAATAAAAGTCTGGGGAGTTTTTAGAGTGTTTGAGATAATTTTTTTAATTTCAATGTTTTTGTGTTTTAATAAAGTTTTAAATAGTTCGTTGTCAATTTCTGGTAATTTTTCTATTTCGTAAATATTCATCTGATTTTCTCCAAAACAGTTTAAGGGCTTTTTTCTCCCTCCATCCGAGAGGATAATAAATAATATTGTCTAAATAATCTTTTGCCTCTTTTGTGGAAATTCCAAGTCTTGTAGCATATTTTTTAAGTGTAAGAAAAGGCACTTTTTGTTTTTTTCTTAAAAATTCGTTTATCAGTTTTTCGTATTTTTTATGGTTTTTGTTTGCACAAAAGCAGGCAAATACAAAAGGCAGTTTATATTTTTTATGCCATACTTCTGCCAAATCGATACAGTTTTTCTGCCTGAATGCTTTATCCCCTATTACAACCTGCCCTTTTAAATTTAAAATATTTTTTAACATATTGGATGTATCGCTTTCTGTATCAAACCCTTCACCAGGACACAAAAGTACGGTTTTTACTTTTCTTTTTACAGCAATACCTGCATTAAAACATTGTTCGTTTTTTGCTTTGACTGAAGATATAAAAGCCGCATCAATAATTCTTTTTTTATATAATTTATTTATCTTTGAAGGTACACCTTTTATTATAGGGATATTCTTTTTTTTCAAAAATTGGTAAAATGGTAAAAGATTTAAATAATTGATATGACCGATTTTCATATTGACCTTTTTTTGGAATTTTAACATAAAGGAATCAAATGGTAAAAGTAGAATTTTTAGGACCAATTAACAAAAAAGCCATAGAAGTGGAAGTTAAGAGTTTAAAAGAATTAAGAGAAATTTTGAATAAAGACGAAAATTTAAAAAAATGGCTTGAAAATTCGGCTGTAGCCTTAAATGATAAATTGATTAATACGCTTGAAATAGAATTAAAAGACGGAGATAAAATATCTATTTTACCTCCTGTTTGCGGTGGGTGAAATAGTGAGTGGTGAGTAGTGAGTGGAGAATGCAAAATTAAGTAAAGTGAAAAATGAAAGGAATATAATGGTCGAGGTTTTTAACGGCGGTGTTCCCGTAATTGAAACGGTTGAGAGATGGTATGAGAATTTTAAATTGGAAGGTTTTGGCGCAATGATTCCGTTTATCGGCATAGTCAGACCCGATAAAGGGATTGATGGGCTTAGTTTTGATTTATATCTTCCTATGCTGAATCAGTGGTTTAAAAAATGGAATAATCTAGAAGATGCGAAAATAATGATGGCCCACAGTTTTGGTGATGTTATGGTAGGGGAAACAAGCTTTTTGTGTGCGGTTTTTACAAAACACAGGCGCGAGGGTTTTAAATATTTAGAAGAATTTGTAGAAGATTTTAAAGCAAACGCACCTATTTGGAAATACGATTTAATTAACGGTAAAAGAATTTTTGCAAGCGATAGGGCAAAACCACTGCCACAGGCTGGGATACTTAGATAGTTAAAAGTTAAAAATGAAAAGTTTAAAGTTAAGGAGAATAAATGGCACATATAAGTTTTGAAGAATCACAAAAAATTTTAAAAGAGAATTTGCCAAAAACTAAAGATTCTGAAAAAGTTTTTTTGGATAATGCCCTGAATAGAATTTTAGCCGAAGATATTGCCGCAAAATATGACAATCCTTATATGCCGACCGCCTCTATGGACGGGTATGCAATCAGATATGAGGATATAGAAAAAGAAATAAAAATAATAGGACGAAACCCTGCCGGAAGTTTTGAATTTAATAAAATAAGTAACGGTGAAGCCGTTAAAACATTTACAGGTTCTTTTATGCCGGAAGGTAGCGATACGTTAGTGCCTATTGAAAATGTTGAGGTCAAGGGAGATAAATTAATAGTAAAAGAAAAAGTAGAAAAAGGATATTCGGTTAGACCTATAGGAGAAGATTTTAGAAAAGGTGAAGTTTTAATAAAAAAAGGAACAGTAATTAAAGCCGGAGAAATTGGCGTTTTGGCAAGTCTTGGAATAAGCAGCGTATATGTGGTAAGAAAACCTGTTGTTTCAATTATTGCCACCGGGGAGGAAATTGCAGATATTAATGATGAAGTAAGGCTCGGGCAAATCAGAAGCTCCAATAATTATACCCTGAATGCTCTTGCACGAAGTTTGGGGTATGATTCTCATAATTTGGGAATTGCTGGGGATAAAAAAAATGAAATAAAAGAAAAAATTTTAAATGCGCTTGATTCAAGTGATATTGTTGTTACCACGGGGGGTGTCAGTGTGGGGGATTTTGATTTTGTAAAAGAAGTTACGGGTGAATTTGATGTTTTGTTTCACGGGGTCAATATAAAGCCCGGCCAGTGGATTATGGTGGCAAGGGCCGGCAGTAAATATATAGTTTCGCTTCCGGGATTTCCATACAGTTCGTTTGTTACGTTTCTTTTGTATGTGGCGCCTATTGCCGACAGTTTTGAAAATAAAAAATCTGTTGAGTTTTTAAGCGCGACTCTAAGGGATGATTTTAAAAAGGTTTTTAAAAAAACACAGTTTGTTGCTGTGAATTTATCTTTTGAAAACGGTAAATATGTTGTAGATGTTAGAGGTAAAAAAAGCGGCAGCAGTGCCATTTTGACCAATCTTATAACAACAAAGGCCCTGATGTGGCTTGATGAGGGGCTTTATGAATTAAAAGCGGGAAGCGAAGTTAAAATTATTAAATTTTATTAAAAAGGATTTAAATGATAAAAACTCCGGCTTATATAATAGAAGAAGAAAAATTAGAAAACAATTTAAAAATACTTGAATATGTACAAAAACAGGCAAATTGTAAAATACTTGTGGCTCTTAAAGGATATGCCGCATGGTCTACATTTGATTTATTGGAAAAATATTTAAGCGGAGCTACCGCGAGCGGTCTTTGGGAAGCAAAGCTTGGGAATATGAAACCCTGGGAAGTTCATACCTACTCACCAGCATATAAAGAAGATGAAATAGATGAAATAGCCGATATTTCCCATACAGTTGTTTTTAATTCATTTAATCAGCTTGAAAGATTTGAAAACAGGGTTAAGGATAAAGCTTTAATAGGGCTTAGGATAAATCCCGGTGTTTCAAGCGCCCCTGTGGCGCTTTACGACCCTTGTGCCCTTTTTAGCCGTCTTGGAATTACAAAGGAAAATTTTAAAGCAAATAAATTAAAAAATATAAGCGGTCTGCATTTTCATGCTCTCTGCGAGCAGTTAGACACTGCTTTGGAGAAAACTCTTGAAGGGTTTGAGAACAATTTCGGTGAATACATTAAAGATATGGAATGGGTAAATTTCGGTGGGGGTCATCATATTACAAGAAAAGAATATAATGTTGAAAATTTAATAAAATTAATTAAGGAATTTAAAAACCGTTATCCTAATATCAAAGATGTTTATCTCGAACCGGGCGAAGCTGTTGGGTTAAATGCAGGATATCTTGAAACAGAGGTGCTTGATATAATTGACAACGGAATGAAAATAGCAATTCTTGACACGTCGGCGGAAGCCCATATGCCAGATGTCTTAGCGATGCCATACCGCCCGGAAGTCAGAGGTGCGGGAAAACCGGGTGAGAAAAAATATACTTACAGGTTCGGGGGAGTTACATGCTTAGCCGGTGATGTTATAGGGGATTACAGTTTTGATGAGCCTCTTAAAGTGGGTGAACGGGTTATTTTTGAAGATATGGCGATTTATACTTATGTGAAAAACACCGCATTTAACGGGGTAAGACTTCCTTCAATTATAATAAAAAGAAAAAATGGAGAGTTTTTTGTATCCCGTGAATTTCATTACGAGGATTTCAGGGATAGGCTCAGTTGATTTTTTAATAAATAATTAATATAATTTAAGTCATAAAAAATTAAAGGAGAAAGAGATGAAAGGAAAAGTGTTAGATTTTAATCTTCAGGAGGGAAAAGGTGTAATAAGCGGGGATGACGGCAAACGATATGAATTTGAAATAAAAGAGTGGAAGGAACAGACCCCTCCGCAAAAAAACGATACTGTGGATTTTGAAGTAAATGAAGAAGGCAGGGCTGTAGGAATTTATTATGATTTGGAAAATTCTCCTTCATCAGGTGAAAAAAGTAAAATAGTCGCATTTTTGTTGGCTTTCTTTTTAGGAGGTTTTGGAATACATAAGTTTTATTTGGGATGCAATAAAGAAGGCATAATAATGCTGGTTGTTTTTCTTGTGGGTATTTTTTTAGCGGGAATTCCCTCTTTTGTAATTGCGGTAATCGCATTTATTGAATCATTAATATATATATTTAAATCCGATAAAGATTTTGAAGAAATTTATGTTAAAAATAAACGATGCTGGTTTTAGTAAATGAAAGGAAAAGTGTTAGATTTTAATCTTCAGGAGGGGAAAGGTGTAATAAGCGGAGATGACGGCAAAAGATACGAATTTGAAATAAAAGAGTGGAAGGAACAGACCCCTCCGCAAAAAAACGATACTGTGGATTTTGAAGTAAATGAAGAAAAAGCACTAAAAATTTATCTGTTGGAAACTCCGGATAAAAAAATAAAAGAAAATATTAAAACATTTGGAGGCAGCGGGGGAGTATTGCTGCTGATAGCCGGATTTTTTTCACCCATTCCACATATAGGGGCGGCTATTTCTTTGCTTGCGAGTGTGGTCGGGTTTATACTGATGGCTATTGCAATCAAGCAGCTTTCCGAATTTAAAAAAGATGAAAAAGCTTTTAAAAATTTTATAATAGCAACAGTGCTTTATTTTGTAAATTCTTTTCTGTTTTTATTTTTGATACTCGGTTTTATTATTGCAATAATGGCCGGAAGCGACAATTCTTCCGATGAAATGACTTCCGTTTTGGTTTTTGTCTCAATTATTGGAATTGTGTTATATATTTTGGGCATAGTTAGTTCGCTGTTTTTTAAAAAATGTTTTAATTCTTTAAGCAAAATAACAAATGAAAAAATGTTTTCAACGGGTGGAAATCTTATTTTTATCGGAAGTTTTTTAACAATAATAGTTGTTGGTTTTATAATTATATTAATAGGCTGGATTTTTGTTACCGTGGGATTTTTTTCTTTAAATTCAAACAGTTAATTTGACTTTTTTTCTTTTCATAAATATAATTGCGGCTAAAAAAGGCCTGTATTGAGTAAGAATTTGATAATAGTGGAATCTCCCGCAAAAGCAAAAACAATTAAAAATTTTTTAGGTAAAAATTATGAAGTTGTTGCGAGTAAAGGGCATATAAGGGATTTGCCCAAAACTTCATTTGGTATAAAAATAGAAGATGATAAATTCTTTCCTCAGTATCGCGTTACCAAAGACCATCAGGATATTGCAAAAAAACTGAAAGAACTTGCAAAAAAATCAGAAAATATCTATATAGCTACCGATGAAGACAGAGAAGGTGAGGCGATAGGGTTTCACATAGCAAACGTAATAGGCAAAAATCCGGAAGAACTTCCTAGAATTGTGTTTCATGAAATTACAAAAACCGCTATAAAAAATGCGTTAAAAACACCGAAAAAGCTTGATATTAACAGAGTAAACGCCCAGCAGGCAAGAAGACTTCTTGATCGAATTGTGGGTTATAAACTTTCACCTTTACTTAATAAAAAAATTCAAAAAGGTTTAAGCGCCGGCAGGGTTCAAAGTTCTGCGCTTAAACTTATAGTGGACAGGGAAAGGGAAATCAAAGCGTTTGTTCCTCAGGAATACTGGAGTATAGAAGCCGTTTTTAAAAACAAGGCCGGCAGTTTAATTAAATATAACGGCAAAAAACTTGATAAATTTGATATAAAAACAAAAGATGAAGCGGAAAAAGTAGTAAAAGAGCTTAAGCCTCTTGAATATACGGTTTCTAAAATAGAAAAGAAAAAAACAAAAGTAAAATCACCCGCTCCGTTTATGACTTCAACTCTTCAGCAGGTTGCAAGCAGCGAGCTGGGATTTGGCCCGAGAAGAACAATGCAGATAGCGCAAAAACTTTATGAAGGTGTTAAAACCCCTGTGGGCGAGAGCGGTATTATCACCTATATGAGAACTGACAGTTTAAATATTGCAAAAGAAGCCCGGGAGGGGGCAGTGAAATTTATAAAAGAAAATATAGGTGAGAATTATGCCCAGGCTAAAACATACAAAACAAAATCATCAGGTGCACAGGAGGCGCATGAAGCAATAAGACCGGTTGATGTGAGACTGACCCCGGAGGATTTAAAAAACTATTTAACTAAAGATGAATTAAAATTATATACTCTGATTTATAACAGATTTTTGGCATCTCAGATGAAAGATGCCGAATATGAAACCCAAAATATTTATATTTCCAATGAATTGGGCGAATTTAAAATAAGCGGTAAAAAACTGATTTTTGACGGATTTTATAAAGTTTACGGAAAACCGAGCGCAGATGAATTATTGCCTGAATTCAGAAAAGGCGAAAAATTAAAACCGGATGATGTAAAAGCAACCCAGCATTTTACAAAACCGCCTGAAAGATACACTGAAGCAAGTCTTATTAAAAAACTCGAATCTCTTGGAATCGGAAGGCCTTCCACTTACGCCCCGACCGTCACTTTGCTTCAAAACAGAAATTATGTTGAGGTAAAAGATAAAAAACTTTATCCGACAGAAATTGCCTTTAATGTTATTGAAACGCTTGAAAAACATTTTCCAAATATAGTGGATGCGAATTTTACTGCGAATATGGAAGAAATGCTTGATAAAATTGCGGAAAACAAAAAAGACTGGCAGGAAGTGTTAAAAGAATTTTACAAACCTTTTATGGATATGATTGATAAAGGATATAAAGAAATCCCCTCACAAAAAATTGCAAAACCAATTGATGAGACATGCCCTTTATGCGGGGCGCCTCTTGTTATCAGAAAAGGGAGATTCGGGGAGTTTATAGCCTGCAGTTCATATCCTAAATGTAAATATACAAGGCCATTGGAAGAAGAAAAAGTAAAAAAAGCCGATGTCAAATGTGACAAATGCGGGGCCGACATGATTATTAAAAAAGGAAAAAACGGGGAGTTTTTGGCATGCAGCAATTATCCGAAATGTAAAAACACAAAACCGCTTAACCCTCCCGAAATTCTTGAAGATGTAAAATGCCCGGAATGCGGAGGAGATATAATAAAAAGAAAATCAAGAAGAGGGGAATTTTACGGTTGCAGCAATTATCCGAAATGCAAATTTATTTCCAAATACCGTCCCACCAGTGAAAAATGTCCTAAATGCGGATATTTAATGGCCAGACGTACATACAGGGGGAAAGAAGTACTTGAATGTATAAAATGCAAAACAAGGAAAGATATTTGAAAATAGGCATTATTTCAGATACACATAAAAAACCGGGAAGGGCAAAAAAAGCAATAGATTTGCTTTTGAGCAAAAATATAGAATTTATGCTTCATGCGGGGGATATTGTTAGAGTTGAAGTCTTGGAATATTTAGAAAAGAAAATCAGATATGTGGCTGTTCTCGGTAATAACGATCACCATTTATACAGTGTAATTGATAAATATAATCTTGTAACTGAACCTTATTATTTTAAACTTGCAAATAAAACATGGAAATTAATGCATTATCCAAAATATATGTTTCCTTTGGAAACCGATATAATTGTTTACGGACATACCCATGATGTAGATATAAGCTATAACGGTAAAAATTTGATTTTAAATCCAGGTGAAGTTTGTGCAAGAGACCACGGGTTTTCTACATGTATGACTTTGGATATTGAGCCTCATAAATATATTGTAACGCTTTATTACAGAAAAGTCGGCGAGAGTGAATGGAAAGAAAAGAAAAAAGAATTTATTTTTTAATGCTATAATTAATAAAAAAGAAAAATTATGGAATTAAGATTAATAGAAGCTGTTTTACCAAAAGAAAAAAAAGAAGATATTCAAACTTTACTTTCAAAAGAAAATATTGTCGATTTTTGGCGTGAAGAAATTGTTGAGGATAAAATTATTTTTCAAATTTTGGTAGATGCGACATTATCCGAAAAACTGATTGATAAGCTTTCAAGAAAATTTTCAAAAGACGAGAGATTCAGAATTGTCAGCATGGATGTAAAAACAACCCTTCCGCTCCCGCAGCAGGAAATTTCAAAAACCAAACACATAAGAGTAAGTATTCCGGAGCTTTACAATGCCATTGTTTCATCGATTGAAATAAATTATATTTTTATAACAATGATTGTTCTTTCAACAATAATTGCAGCATTTGGACTTTATAAAAACAGCGGGACGATTATAATCGGCGCCATGGTGATAGCCCCTTTGCTCTCTCCGAATATTGCCGTTTCGTTCGCCACGGTTTTAGGAGATTTGGAACTTGAAAAAAAAGGAATTGCGGCTTTTTTGATCGGCTGTTTTATTGCTCTGCTTTTATCGGTTGCAACAGGGTTTTTTTTAAATATTGATGTTGACAATTTTGAAATAAAAAGCAGAATAGCTGTAAATTATCCTGATTTGATTATAGCTTTTGTTTCAGGCGTTGCCGGAACATTGGCGTTTACCACAGGTCAGATGATGGGACTTGTGGGTGTTATGGTTGCAATTTCCCTGCTTCCCCCTTTGGTTAACACGGGATTATTAATATCTAACGGATATTTTTTATATGCAATAGGGAGTTTTTTACTTTTTTTGGCAAACTTTGCAAGTTTAAATCTTGCCGGCGTTTTAACATTTTTGTTTCAGGGCGTTAAACCGAGGAAATGGTGGGAAGAAAAAAAAGCAAAAGAGCACAGAATAAAAGCTATTATTTTATGGATGATTTTAATTTTTATTTTAATATTTGCAATTTTTGCGGAAAAGAAATTTTTGGCAAAAAAAAGACTGTTTCAGGAGAATAAAATATATTTTTTTAAAAAGTGACCCGTGTCTCTACTGTTATAATTGTTCTGATTAGGAGTAATAATGCTAAGTATTAGGCTTGATAAAGAATTAGAGAATAAACTTGAAACAATAGTAAAGCAGACTAAAAAATCAAAAAGTTTTTTTATCAGGGAGGCTTTAAAAGAATATGGGATAAAAGAATTAAAAGCCATTCAAAAGGTTCATTGACGCAAATATTCTTATTGATTTTATTGATCCAAAAAGAGCAAAACATAATGCAGCAATATATTTTGGCTAAAAAAGTAAAATCTGATTATATAGCGACAAATGATAAAGGATTTTATTCCTCGGATATTGAAATAATTTCAGTTTAAAGTGACCCGTGTGGGAATCGAACCCACAACCCTCGGATTAAGAGTCCGATGCTCTGCCAGTTGAGCTAACGGGTCGTATGGTATAATTATATCAAAAAAGAAAGTTTATGGATAAGGTATATTTATGTGCTATATCAAATATTAGAAGCGGAGCGTGCAGGGAAGACTGCAGGTTTTGTACCCAGAGTGTCAAATGGGGCGCTAATATAAACAGATATAGGGAAAAAAGTATTAAAACTATTGTTTATGAGGCAAAACTTGCAAAAAAAAACCGGGCAAGCGGATTTTGTCTTGTTACAAGCGGGAAAGGTCTTGATGACAAAACACTTGAATATGTAGGCAGGGCAAGTAAGGCAATACTCAAAGAAGTGGATATAACTATTATTGCATGCAACGGAATTGCAAGCAAAGTTGCATTAAAGGAACTTAAAAACTGCGGTGTAAAAATTTATAACCACAATCTTGAAACAAGTCAGGAATATTATCCTAAAATCTGTTCAACCCACAGCTGGGATGAAAGATTTAAAACATGTGAAAATATAAAATCAGTGGGTCTTGGACTTTGCTGCGGAGGAATTTTTGGAATGGGAGAAAGTGAAGAGGATAGAATAAGTCTTATTAATTCACTAAAAAAACTTAATCCTGAAGGAATTCCAATAAATTTTTTTATAGAAAACAAAAAGCTGCCTCTTAAAGCAACCCACACAAAAGAATTTGCTATTGATATGATTAAAAAAATTAGAAAAGAATTTCCAAATTCTATTGTAATGATGGCGGGAGGCCGGGAAGTTGTATTTAAAGAGACTTGGATTGAAGGAATAAAAGCAGGTGCAAATTCTATAGTTATAGGTGATTATTTAACCACCAAAGGGGAAAAACCTGATAAAGATATAGAAATATTAAAAAAAGAAAATATAGAGATAGCAAATGCATGCTGAGTTTATTTTGATTTTATCATTAGCCGTAATTATTCTTATTTCACCTTTTATAAGTTCTATATTTCGTTTTCCCATTTTAGCGGTTGAAATTATTTTGGGAGCAATTTTCGGTTTTATAGGATTAATTGGGGAAAATGAAATTTTTAGCCTGCTTTCTGAAACAGGTTTTTTATATTTAATGCTGCTTGCGGGGATGGAAATAAACTTAAAAGAGATGTTTAAACTTGAAAAAAAGATATTTATCTATGCTGTTTTATTTTTGATATTAATGTATCTGCTTAGTTTATTGAGCGTTTTTTTCTTAGGATTCAGTAAAATATTTATTGTTGTTTTTCCTCTGGTTTCGGTTGGGCTTATACTCTCTTTGCAACAGGAAATCGGCAAAAAAGAGTGGCTTGAACTTGCAATGAAAGTAGGGGTGATTGCCGAGGTTGTTTCTATTATTGTTTTGACGCTTCTTAGCAGTTATTTTGAATTTGGCTTTACACACAGATTCTTTGTAAATATTTCTATATTAATGGCAGTTTTAATTTCCCTTGCGGTTTTGTTTTTTATAATGAGAACACTTTTTTGGTGGTTTCCCGAGATTAAATTTTATCTGATGCCGGGAATTGATAAATATCATCAGGATGTGAGAATTGCGATTAGCCTCTTTTTTATAGTAATTGTTCTTTTGTATAAAATAGGTATTGATGCGGTTTTGGGGGCTTTTGTGGTAGGGGTGTTTTTGAAAACGTTTTTTGAGCATAATAAATCGCTTGAGCACAAATTGGCTCCTTTTGGATTCGGTTTTTTGATTCCGATATTTTTTGTGCATGTGGGTTCAAGCCTTGATATAAAACTTCTTTCTTCAACAATGCTGGTTGACAGTTTTTATATTGTGCTTTTAATGATTTTAATAAGAATTTTTGCTTCATCTGTTTTTTTCCGTGTTTTGAATTTAAAAAGTATATTGTTTGGTATAAGCCTTTCCATGCCTCTTACTCTAATGATTGCTGTTGCCGCTCTTGCACATCAGAATCGTACAATAAATGATTATTGGTATAATGTTTTGGTTGTTGCGGCTGTAATGGAAGTTATTGTTGTCATGATAGGAATAAAAGTATTAAACAGATTTATAGTTAAAAGTTTTCACTTTTAATTTTTCATTATTAATAGTTGGTATAATTTCACAAAAAAGGAAAATAATGGTAATTACAAGATTTGCTCCCTCCCCTACAGGATATCTGCACATCGGCGGGCTTAGAACAGCTCTTTTTAACTGGCTTTGGGCCAGAAAAAACAACGGTAAATTCAGACTAAGAATAGAAGATACAGATAAAAAAAGAAATAAACAAGAAGCGGTCCAAGCCATAATAAAAGCGTTTGAGTGGACTGGGCTTAATTATGACGGGGAAGTGGTTTTTCAAAGTGAGAGGTTTGATATTTATAAAGAATTTGTAAACGAACTGCTGCAAAAAGGTCTTGCATATAAATGTTACCTCACAAAAGAAGAGCTTGAAATAATAAGAAACGCCAAAATGAAAGGCGGGGAACCCCCTATTGACATAAGAAAATACAGAGATTTTAAGGGTGAACTTGATAAGCCTTATGTAATAAGATTTAAAACGCCTCTTGAGGGAAAAATTTGTTTTGAAGATGGTGTAAAGGGAATGCAGTGTGTGGATGCAAAAGAAATTGAAGATTTTGTAATTGCCAGGGGTGACGGAACTCCTACATATAATTTTGTGGTTGTAATTGACGACCATGAAATGAGTTTGACGGATATTATAAGGGGGGATGACCATTTAAGAAATACATTCAAACAGATGCTGCTTTATGAAGCTTTCGGATGGAAAATGCCGAAATTTTACCATGTGCCTATGATTCATAATGAAAAAGGCGGCAAAATGAGTAAGCGTGACGGTGCTGTGGATGTGATGGAATATAAGAAAGAAGGCTTTCTTCCGGAAGCTTTGCTTAACTTTTTAGTGCGCCTCGGATGGTCTCACGGGGATCAGGAAATTTTCAGCATGGAAGAAATGATAAACCTGTTTGACCCGAAAGACATTAATAAAGCCCCAAGCAGATTCAATAAAGAAAAGCTTGAGTGGTTAAACTCCCATTATATTAAAAATTCGCCGAATGAAAGATTGGAAATTATATTAAGAGACGATTTTGGTGTTGACATTGTAAATCATGACAGAAAAGAGATTTTAATAGATGAATTGAAAGAGAGGGTAAAAACCCTAAAAGAAATGGCCACAGAAATTGAAAAAATACTAAACGCTCCGGGTGAATATAATGAAAAAGCGGTTAAAAAATTTATAAAAGATGATGTTTTGGCCAATTTAAATGGATTTGTAGTCTTTTTAGAAGATAAAAATCCAAAACTGCCAAATGAATGGCATGATATCATGCATGAATTTTTGGAATTAAAACAGATTAAACCCAAATTTTTAATGCCGCCTCTTAGAATCGCAATGGTGGGGGATACCAAAGGAATTGACCTTGCGGCAATGTTAAGCGTCCTTGGAAAAGAGGAAGTGATAAAAAGAATAGGAAAATTACTCGCAAATTTTGAGGTTTTTTAAACCTCTTTTTTGTAAAATTATAAATATTAAAAATACAGCTGTCGCATAAAACATATAATTAAGCTCATTCAAACAACTGCAAAAAAAGAGATTTTGTTTTTTAAAATTTTCATTTTAGATTCTAAAATGCCCATAATAATAAAAAGTGCTTTTTTAAATTCTATATTCAGGGTGGTTGCTAAGCGTGTAAGAGCCGCAACATATAAATTAAGAGCCATTATGCATATGCTAAAAGCGATAATTGCCATTAATTTGTCGGTATAAGGCATTACTTTTGATGCAATTATTACAAGTGAGTGGAGATTTTTTGATTCGTTTCCATATGCATTGAATACCAAAACCGAAAAAGTTACGGCCATATACCGCTTTAAAAAAGTCGTTTTCATTTTTAAATTCATGTGATATATGGCTCAGTGCCTCTATACCCACAAAACACCAAAACACAATTCCGAGAGTTTTAATAAATGGAAAAACAAATAATAAGTGGGCCTATAGGGATTATTGAAAGATATAAAAATCCAAAAGCCGTACCAACAAATGTAGCGCTTCCTCCTGCACTGGGATACATTTTGCCAAATTTTCCGAATACAAACGCCACAGGTAAAATCATAACATTAACGCTGTCCATCCGCTGTAAGTTGCGTTAAATATCTTTTTTAACTTAAAAGAAACAAAAGGCTTAATATGACACTTGGAGAGAAAATAAAGTTTCTAAGAGACTTGCAAAAAGAGCCGGGATTGCAAAATCCACACTGAATAAAACAAATCCGACTATCAAAACAATCTGGGCCATTGCCGAAATTTTAGGTGTTCCTTTTGGAGAGCTTGTAGGCGAGGGTGAAATAAAAGAAGAGGGTGTGAGATTTAAAAGAAAATGCAACTTACATTGCGAAACCTCATTTTGCAGGTACAAAAGAAAAAATTTTTGTTTTAAACGGAAGTATCACAGTAGGGAAAGTGGATGATCCAAAAGAAATTAACCAGGGAGATGTTGTTGAATTTGATGCCGATTGTACCCATTTATACAGTGCTTTTAGTGAAGATGTTTTTGTTGATGTATTTGACAGGGATGTTTATGAAGAACTGAATAATTTAGTTAATTCAGGAGTTGAGGTTATAAGAGAAAAAAAGAAATTTAAATTTTTTTGAAGAAAAAAATATAAATTTTGAAAAAATTGAGGGGATTTATCATTTTTTACCAAGTTTTTATACACAAAAAGAGATGGATAGTAGTATTATTTTGCATTGAACTGATTTTTGAAAGATATCTTGCACTCATTGGGGAAATTAACCTGGCTAAAAGCCTTGCATTAAAAAGTTCTTTTAAAGAACTTGTTGAGTGTATTGAATATGGAATAAAGTTGAAAAAATGAAAAAAAGAGGTATAATTGAAATGTTTAGTGCCGCCTTTTTATGGGGCAGCACTCCGATAATGTCTATTCTCTCACATCTTCCAAGCGGGGTTTTTGTATTTTTTAGGGTCGTTTTTGCTTTTCCTTTTTTGCTCTATTTTGCTATTAAAAAAACAGGAATTAAAGAATTTTTTAAATTAAGACCTTTTTGGCCAATTTTTTTATCGGGAATTATGCTAAGTTTTAACTGGATTTTTCTATTCTGGGCGGTAAATTTTATAAGTGTTTCAACTGTTATAGTAATGTATTATACGGGTCCTATATTTACCATTATTTTATCTGTAATTTTTTTAAAAGAAAAACTAACAATTAATTTGATAATTGCCATGTTTTTTGCCCTTTTAGGTGTGATTTTCAGTGTAAAAGGCGAAATTGAAGTAAATAAATTTGTTTTTATTGCCTTGCTTTCAGGAGTTTTTTACGGATTTTTGGGTTTTTTTTCCAAAATAGCCACAAAATATCATAAAGCTTTGGATGTTACTGCCTGGCAGGTTTTTATTTCCATTTTTTTAACATTCCCGTTTTTGTTTATAAATAATTATCATATTACAATTCAGGGAATTGTCGTTTCAGCCGTTACCGGAGTTGTCCATACCGCACTGGCACTTTTTCTCTGGTATGATTCCCTAAATTATATAAAACTTTCGGCCGCTTCTATTATTGCATTTACGGATCTTTTTTTTGCAATGATTCTTGCGTGGCTTATTTTAGGCCAAGTGCCTAATATTTATCAGATAACAGGTGGATTTTTAGTGTTTTTGGCAGGTGTGTTTATGAGTATGGGGGAAATAAGGAAGAGAAAATGAAAATATTGTTAGTGGAAGATGATATAGATTTAAATGAGACTATAAAAGAATATCTGCAAAATTTTTATGAAATAGATAGTGTGTTTGACGGGGAAGAAGCTCTAAAAAAAGCTTACGAAAATAATTATGATTTAATGATTTTTGATGTAAAACTTCCAAAAATGGACGGATTTAGTGCAGTAAAAGAGATCAGGAAATTTAAAAACACACCTGTTATTTTTTTAACTTCACTTGATAGTGAAAAAGATGTTGAAGAAGGTTTTTTAAGCGGCGGGGATGATTATATAAAAAAACCTTTTTCCTTAAAAGAACTCAAATACAGAATTGATGCAATTATCAAAAGGGTATATGGAGATTCAAATATAGTAAGATTAAAAAACGGATTTGAATTTGATTTGAATAATTTAGAATTGAAAAAAGATAATAAAACTATTCATTTAAAACCGAAAGTTGCAGAGCTTTTAAAATTTTTTATACAAAACAGAAACAGGGTTGTAAGTAAGGAGGAAATTTTTGAATATCTGTATGGATTAGATGAACCAAATGAAAAATCATTAAGGACTTTTATCAATAATTTAAGGTTTGTTTTAGGAAAAGATAGTATTGAGACAATAAGTGGCAGGGGATATAAATTTGTTGGCTGAAAAGAAGGCTTTAAGGAGGTTTTTGCTAATTTATCTAGTATCTACAATTTTTTTGATAGGTATAGGAGAGTTTTTTTATTATAAATTAGCTTATAAAAATATTATTGAAAGTGAAATTAAGTCAATTGAAACAGAAATAAAGGTTTTTTTAGAACAAAACAGAGGAATGTTTATAAAAATAATCAATTATAAATTTACTTCTCCAACAAATTTAAAAATTGTAATATATAAAGATAAAAAATTAATATATTCGAATTTTAATCCTGAAAAAGTATATTTTGATAAAACGTTTTGGATTAAAAGAAAATATATTTATTACAGGTTTGAAATGATTAAAAGATGGGGAATAATAGATGTTATCGCTGAAAAACCACTTAATAAAACAAAATTTAATATTTTATATAAAAATTTGTTGATATTTAATATTTTCTTTTTATTTTTTTTAACTTTTGTTTCTTTTTGGTTAGGAAGAGTATTTTTAGCTCCTATGAAAGAGGTTATAAATAGTTTAGAAGACTTTATACGAGATTCAACTCATGAAATGAATACTCCTATTAGCATAATTCTTACAAATATTGAGATGATTAAAGAAAAACCAAATAAAAAAGCTATAAAAAGAATAGAAAATGCTAGTATGAGACTTAGTAAAATTTTTGAAGACTTAAAATATATAAGGTTGTATCATAAAAAGAAAAAAGAGTTAAAAAAGATTGATTTAAAAGAGCTTGTTTCTAGGAGGATTTTAGTTTTTGAAACTCAAATTGAAAATAAAAACTTAAAAGTTATAAAAGATTGTGAAAGTTTTGAAGTAATTTTTGATGAAGAAGATTTAATTAGAATTATTGATAATTTACTTTCAAATGCAATTAAATATGCTCCTAATAATTCAACTATTGAGATTAAACTTAAAAAAGGAAAATTTTGTACAAAAAATATTGGTGAAATTAAAAATATTGAAAACATTACAAAAAAATTTGTAAGAGAAAATAGTAGTGAGGGCGGTTTTGGGCTTGGACTTTATATTGTTAAAAAAATAGCAGATGAATATAAAATAAAGTTTGAAATTAGAAATATAGATAAAAAAGTAGCAGTCTGTTTACATTTTGTTTAACTTCCTCTTTTATAATTTTAGAAAAAATTAAGGAGAAAGAAATGAAAAAATTATTAAGCGCATTAGTTTTAGGAGTTTTATTAAGTAGTGCTTATGCAAAAACGCCGATTGAAAATTATGTATTAAGTTTACCTAAAGAGAGTTTATCAAAAGTTGAAATTAATGACTTACTTCATATGAGAGAAGAAGAAAAATTAGCAAGGGATGTTTATCTGACTTTATATAAAAAATGGAAACTGCCGGTATTTAAAAATATTTCAAAAAGTGAAAATTGGCATATGCATATGATTAAATTGCTTTTAGATAAATATGGTTTAAATGACCCGGTTGAAAAAACAGGAGACAGGGTAGGTGTATTTGAGAGTAAAAAGCTTCAAAAACTTTATAATGAATTGGTTGAGAAAGGCTCAATGAGTTTAAAAGACGCTTTAATGGTAGGAGCTACAATAGAAGATTTGGATATTAAAGATTTAGAAGAAGCAATTAAAAGAAGTAATAATAAAGATATAAACTTAGTTTATCAAAATCTTGAAAAAGGAAGCCGTAATCATATGAGAGCTTTTGTTGGAGTGTTAAGAAGATATGGCGGGGATTATACTCCACAATTTATTTCTATGAGTGAATTTAATCAAATTATAAGTTCAAAACACGAAATGGGAATGATGAAAAGTTCTAAGTACTACAATAATGAGTTTTATGGAGTTGTTGAGAGAGTTTATACATTACCTGGTCTTAGAAAAGGTATTTATTGGTGGATGGCAGATGTAAAAACTGATAATGCTACTTTAAAAGTAGCAATTGCACCTACTTGGACTTTACAAAATATCAATATAAGGCCTGGGGATAGAGTAGAAGTAAAAGGTTATAAGGGAATGTATAGTTTTATAACTTGTGAAATAGAAGATAAAACAACAAGTTTGGAGTATAAAAGTAAATCTAGGAGATGTAAATGAGAAAATGGATTGATCTGTTTTTGTTTTATGCAACGATAATTATCATTTTTAGTGGAATTGTATTATACATAATGCCTCATGGAAGGGTGGCTTATTTTACAGGTTGGAAGTTTTTAGGTATTGATAAAGACGGATGGGATAATTTGCATGTAATTTTTGGATTTTTTATGGTTATTGTAGCAATTTGGCATATTGTTGTTAATTGGAGGGCTTTAAAAAAATATCTTTTTTTACAAAAAGAATCAGTGTTTGCTCTTTTAATTATAGCTTTGGTATCTATTGGGACAATAAAGAATATCCAACCCTTTAAGAGTGTAAGTGATTTAGAAGAGTATATTAAAAATTCTTGGGAAGTTTCAAAAAGTGAGATACCAATTGCACACGGAGAGCTTTTGAGTTTAAAAGATTTTTGTGATAAATTGAATATTCCTTTAAATCAAGCGACAGATAAATTAAAAGAAAAAGGAATTAAATTTAATGTAAACGAAACTTTAAAAGAAATTGCCAATAAAAATAACTTAACCCCTGTTAAAATTTATGAAATAATAAAACCTAAAAAAAATAGCAATTTTCAAAATGTAAAGTTTATACCGGGAAGCGGAATTGGAAAAATGACTCTTAGCGATTTTTGTAAAAAATACGGTTGTAATGTAAATGAAACTATTAAAACTCTAAAATCTAAGGGAATAAATGCTAAAAAGACTCAAACTTTAAGAGAAATTGCAGAAGATAATAAAATAACACCTATAGACATAGTAAAAATTATTACTAAATATAATTAAAAAACCGGTACGTAAGAGCTTTGTTTTGGAGGAGGAGAGAGAGGGGTAAAGAGTTCTTTTTTACCGTTTGGCAATGTAAATGTTTTTACTTTTTGAGGTTTTTTAAAATGTCTAATCAGTTCCGGATGAAGGTTTAACAGTTTTTTATAAAATTCTTTGAATACCGGGGCACTTACCCTGCCGCCTGGCATTTTATCTCCGAGTGTTGAATAATCGTCGTTTCCAAACCATATGAGAGTTTGAGTGTTTGGTGTAAATCCGCAAAACCATGCGTCTGTAAAGTTATTTGTTGTCCCTGTTTTACCCGCTATTTCAATGCCTTTTACCCTGGCTTTTCTACCTGTTCCGTGTTTGACTACATCTTTTAATATATCTATCATTAAATATGCCTGATAATCAGGTTCAATATATTCGTATTTCGGCTCTGTTTTTATAATAAGCCCTTCTTTTGGCAAAATGATTTTTTTTACTATATGAATATAACTTTTTGTGCCGTAGTTGCTAAATATTGTATAAAGCTGGGCAAATTTCCACATTGGAATCCCGGCGCTTCCAAGTGCAATGCTTAAATTGTTGGGAAGTTTGTCAAATCCGAAATTATAAAGATTTTTTATAACATTATCTAATCCCATAGACATAACAAGGTTTATGGTTGCAAGATTTCTTGAATGGACAAGGGCTTCTCTTAATGTAATAAGTCCGAGAGCGTTTTTTTCATAATTTTTAGGCTTCCAGTATTTATCTTCTTGAGGGGTATTGCTTGGGATTTTAAATGTTCTTTTAATATCCGGGATAAGACTTGCCGGATTATAGCCTATATTCAAAGCTGTTTGATAAATGAACGGTTTTATTGCGCTTCCCACGCTTCTTCTTGACTGAATAACTCTGTTGAATTTGCTTTTTTTATAATCGACACCCCCGATTAGAGCCAAAACTTCACCTGTTTTTTGGTTTAAGCTTATCATTGCGCCGTTAAGCTCGTTTTTATTTAATTTTGGATTAAGTTTTAACAGTCTTTCATAATTTTCTTTTATGGATTCATTTGCAATTTTTTGTATATTGGTATCTATTGTCAGATAAATATCATATCCACGTGAAAGCAGATTTTTGTATTTTTTAGAGAGTCTGTAAATTGCGCTGTCCACTGCATAGCCTACTAAATTTTTTATTTTCGGCTCAATCATGTATTTATATACTTTCGGGTGTGAAAGTATCGCTTTTTTATATTCTTCGGGGGTAATCCATCCCAAAAGATACAGTCTTTTAATAATGGAATCGGCTCTTTTTAAATTAAGCTCATAATGTCTGGTGGGGTCATATAGACTCGGACCTTTTGGAAGGGCAATTAGCATTGCAATTTCTTTTAAGCTCAAATTTTTCAATTTTTTGTGAAAATATCCGTAAGCCGCCGTGGCAATCCCGTAATATCCATTACCAAAATAGATTTGGTTTAAATATCTCTCGAGAATTTCCTCTTTGGTTAAAAAATGTTCGACTTTTAAAGATATTATTATTTCTTTTAGTTTTCTTTTTAATGTTTTTTTTCTGTTTAAATAAATGTTTCTTACAAGCTGCTGGGTTATTGTCGAAGCCCCTTCAACTTTTCTGCCGGCTTTTATATCCGTAATGAGGGCTCTTAAAATTGCATTTATATTTATACCTTCATGCTCAAAAAAAGAGGTGTCTTCTGTGGCAACCAGTGTTTCTATGACACGTCCGGGAATGTCTTTGTATTTTACATAAAAACGGTTTTGTTTAGAAAACCTGACATCTATTAACTTTCCGTTTCTGTCAAAAAACCGGGCTGAAACAGGCGGGTTGTAATATATTATTTTTGCCGCAACAAACCTTGTGTCGTTATATAAATATAAAAAATACCCTAAACCTGCAATAACTGCCGCCGTTAAAGACATCAATAAAAAAGTAAATATTTTTTTTATCATTTTTCTCCCAAAGAATTTAATGTTTCATGTATTATATCAAGACTTACATTTAATCTTAAAATTATTCTGAAAATGGGGCTTTTTACGGTAGGGGGTCGTATTGCCCCTATTAAAATATTTTTTTCTAAAAGTTCTTTTTGTTTTTTTAGTAAATCTTTGTTTGAAAGGGAAGGGATTATTTTTATTAAGGATTGGGAATCAAATAATTTTTGTCTTTTTTTTATTTTTTCTTTATAAAAATTAAGATTATTTGTAATATCTTCAATGGCATAAAAAGCCAAAAGGGAATCAACGGGGCTCAGGGCTGTTGTATAAATAATGCTTCTTGCTTTATTAAGTAAAAATTCTATTATTTCCTTATTTGCCAGAATATATGCCCCGTAACTTCCGAGTGCTTTTCCGAGGGTCCCCATTTTGATGGTGTTTGTCGGGCTTAATTTATATTCATCGGTAATCCCCATTAAATTGTCTCCACAAATTCCTACGCTGTGAGCCTCGTCTATAATCAGGTATCCGATTTTCTGGGCGTAATCGGTAATTTCTTTTTTTACCTTGTCCCCCATCATGGAATAAATCCCTTCTACCACTGTAAAAACCCTGTTGTATTTTTTATAATTTACGCTTATTTTTTTTAAATTTTCAAAATCGTTGTGTTTAAAAAATTTGACTTCGGCATTTGTCAACCTGCTTCCTGCTATTCCGCTTGCATGATATTCTTCATCTACATAAAAAACGTCCCCCCCTCTTCCAAGCTCAAACAAAGCCATATTTGCCAAAAATCCGCTTCCTACAATTATTGCTTCTTCAAAATTATTAAGTTCTTTTAGTTTCTCTTCAAGTATTTTATGGGCCGGATGATATCCGTTTACAAGCATTGACGCTTTTGCCGAATGGGAGTGGTATTCTTTTGCCTTTTCATATGCTTTATCTAAAATGTCTTTTTTTTCAGCAAGACCCAGATAATCGTTGCTTGCCAAATCTATAATATTATCATCATATATTTTTCTTTTACGCAGTCTGTTTTTTTTCTTTAAAATATTCAGTTCTTTTTCATATAACTTTTCACTTTTCATTTTTCACTTTTCATTTTTATTTTATTTAGTTAAAATTTTATCAAAAAAGGCCATTTATGGATATAAGAAAAGAATTTTTAAATTTTTTTGAAAAAAAAGGGCATAAGGTCTACCCTTCATCACCTCTTGTGCCGGATGATCCGAGTTTACTGTTTACAAATGCAGGAATGGTTCAGTTTAAACCTATTTTTACAGGTGAAAAACCGGCCCCTACACCTCCTAGGGCATGCTCTTCTCAGCTTTGTATGAGGGCGGGCGGAAAGCATAATGATTTGGAAAATGTGGGTTATACAAACCGCCACCATACACTTTTTGAAATGCTTGGAAATTTTAGTTTCGGAGATTATTTTAAAGAAAAAGCAATTGAATATGCGTGGGAGTTTGTAACGGATGTTTTAAACTTTGATAAAAGCAGGCTCTGGATTACGATTCACGAAAGTGATGATGAGGCCGGCAAAATCTGGGAGAAGTATGTTCCAAAAAACAGAATTGTAAAAATGGGGGATAAAGACAATTTCTGGCAGATGGGAGATACCGGTCCTTGCGGCCCTTGCAGTGAAATACATTACGACCAGGGGGCGGATAAATTCAATTCTCCTGAAGATTATTTAGGAGGTGAAGGGGACAGATTTCTTGAAATATGGAATCTGGTTTTTATGCAGTATAACAGAGATGAAAAAGGCAAATTATCTCCTTTGCCACGCCCGAGTATTGATACGGGAATGGGACTTGAAAGAATTACGGCTATAAAAGAAGGGGTTACAAGCAATTATGAAACGTCTATTTTTAAACCTTTAATAAACAAGGTTGTTGAAATTACAGGAAAAGAATATTTTACGGATTCAAAAGGAGCGTCACACAGGGTAATAGCCGATCATATAAGAGCCGTTACGTTTCTTTTGGCCCAGGGGGTCAGGTTCGACAGAGAAGGCAGGGGGTATGTTTTAAGAAGAATTTTAAGAAGGGGCGTAAGACACGGATATATGCTCGGAATGAAAGAGCCTTTTATGTATAAAATTGTAGATACCCTGGCTAATCAAATGGGGCATCAGTATCATTATTTAATTGAAAAAAAAGAGGCCGTTAAAAATGCTATGAAAATGGAGGAAGAGAGATTTTTTGCCACAATTGATAAGGGAATGGAACTGTTTAAAGAGGCTCTTTCTAAAACTGCCGGGGATGTTTTCAGCGGGGAAATAGCATTTAAACTTTATGATACATACGGATTTCCACTTGATTTGACTCAGGATATGCTAAGAGAAGTGGGGAAAAAAGTTGATGTAAACACATTCGAAAAACTTATGCAGGAGCAAAAGACAAGAGCCAGGGCAAACTGGAAAGGAAGCGGGGATAAAAAAATTAATTTAAAAGATTTAGTTAAATATCCGGTAAATAAGTTTGTGGGTTATGAAAAAACGGAACATAAAACAAAAATAAAAGCCCTTTTTGACGAAGACTTTAATGAAGTAAATGAACTTAACGCAAACGGCTGGGTAATGCTTGAAGAGACTCCTTTTTATGCCGAAAGCGGAGGACAGGTCGGAGACAAGGGAATAATTAAGTGTAAAATGGATAACGGAGAATGGAGACAGTGTGCAAAAGTAATTGATACTAAAAAATTTGAAGAGAAAAATCTTTCCAAAGTAGTTGATGCCGAGTTGAAAGTAGGTGATGAGGTTGAAGCTGTTGTGGATGAATCAAGAAGAGAAATTGCCAAACATCATTCAGCTACACATTTACTGCAGGCGGCTTTAAGAAAAGTGTTGGGTGAACATGTAACGCAGGCTGGAAGTCTGGTGGAAGCAAACAGGTTAAGATTTGATTTTACCCATCCAAAAGCCTTGAGTAAAGAAGAGCTTTCTAAAATTGAAGATATGGTAAATAATGTAATAGCCAGAGGAATTGAGGGGAAAGTTGCCGAGATGCCGATTGATGAAGCTAAAAAAGCCGGAGCCATGGCACTTTTTGAGGAAAAATACGGAGATATTGTAAGGGTTGTTAAGTTCGGGTATTTTTCAGTTGAACTCTGCGGTGGTACGCATGTAAAAAATACATCTGAAATTGGAAGTTTTTATATAACAAAAGAAAGCGGCGTAAGTGCAGGGGTCAGAAGAATTGAAGCAGTTGCAGGGATAAGTGCATATAAATATGCCAAAGCTTACAGGGACATGGTGGAAGAGATTAAGGCTGAAAATAAAGCAAAAGACATAAAAGCATTTATTGAAAAACAAAAAGATGAGATTAAAAAATTAAAAGATGAAATTAAAATTCTTCAAAAAGCTGCTGTTAAAGAGATAAAGCCAACTGAAAAAGACGGAATAAATTTTGTAATTGAGAGAATTGATAATGCAAATTTAAGAGAAATTGCTACTGATTTAAAAGGGAAAATAGATAATTTAGTTGCATTTTTGGCAGGAAGTAATAACGGAAAAGTTTCAATTGTGGCCGCAAGCGGTGTGGATGGAATTAAAGCGGGGGATTTAATTAAAGAATTTGCCCCAATTGTAGGAGGAAAAGGCGGAGGAAAGAGAGATTTTGCCCAGGGCGGAGGAAAAGATGCAGATAAAATAGATGAAATGATAGAAAAAGTAAAAGAAAAATTTTTATAAAAGGAGTAAAAAGGGGGATGGATATATTAATAGTAGAAGATGATTTGCCTTTGGCAAATGTATTAAAAAAGGTATTGGAAAAAAATGGATTTAATGTAAATATTGCAAGTGACGGTGAAGAGGCATTTAATGAAATTCTGGAAAAAAATTACAATTTGTATTTGTTGGATATTAATTTACCGAAACTTAACGGGCATAAATTATTAAAACTTATAAAACACAAAGACGAAAATGCCATTGTAATAATGATTACGGCTTCGGCCGAAATAGAAGATATAGAAAAAGCGTACAGCTACGGATGCAGTGAATATATAAAAAAACCGTTTCACGCCAAGGAATTGTTGATAAGAATAAACAATTTAATAAATAAAAACGAAATAAATGATGAGATAATTGTTGATAACATAAAATTTGTAAAAAGTACTATGGATTTGTTTATAGACAACAAACCGGTGGAACTTAGAAAAAAAGAAAAAAGACTTTTATATATTCTTTTGGACAATCTTGATAAAACGGTTACAAAAGAAAAAATTATTGAATTTGTCTGGGAAGGTGAAAAAAAAGATTCCTATCCCCTCAGGCAATTGGTAAGTACTTTAAAAGCAAAACTTTCAAACCATAATATAGTCAGTGTCGTAGGAATAGGATATAAGTTTGTCAAAGTATAAATTTTCAATTAACCAAATTATAGTAATTTTTTTCTTTACCTTTTTTTTATTAATGGGGTCTATAGTATATATTCAATATTATAAATCTGAACAAATTCTGAGAAACAATTTTATAAACAAACATAAAATAGAAGCCCTTAAAATTAAAGACAAATTTAAAAATATTTTTGATAAGGCTTTATATATATATAAAATCCATGAACAATTAAACATCAAAAATACATTTAAATTAAATAAGTTTTATAAAAACGGAAAATTTAATATTTCTCAGGCGGCAAAAATTTTAAATTCATCTCTTGAGAGGGGGAAATATGAGATTTTTCAAATAGACAGAAATTATAAAATAATAAACGGCACGTATCAGCCGGATATAGGTTATGATTTAGGCCATTTCCCAGCTTATAAGAAAGTTTTGGACAATGTTTTCAACGGCAAAGAAAAAATAGATATTTCTTATATACATCTGGATATTGCTTCAAAAAATTTAAAAAAATATTATTTAATCCGTTCTTCGGACGGTAAATATCTGCTTCAGTTGGCTTATGTGGTGGATATTTACCCAAAATTAAAAAAAATTTATAAATTTTTAAAGCCTGCTCTTAACAATTTAAAAATTTATTTTGTGGACAGATATCTAGTCTATCCCATAAATTTCAAAAACCGTTATCAGAAAAAACTTTCTGTAAATGAGCTTTGTAATTATTCAAAAAATTTTTTATTGTATTTTAGTAATAATAAAGACATCGCAAAAAAAAGCAATATTGAAATATTAAATAAAATCGTATCTGTTTTTAAAAAGCATAACAATATGATTTATAAAATAAGAGGCAACACCCTTAAAATATTTGTATTAATAAACGGGATTATAAACAATAAAGACAATAGAATGATAATTGAAACAGATTTTAACCTAACTCCTTTAAAAACGGCTGAAAGAAGACTTTTTAAAAATTTTTGGATAATTTTTGTTTTAATGGCTGTATTTATTATTTTAATGTATTTTTTTGCAAAAAAATATTTTATTAAAAAGTTGGATTTATTGGCCAAAGCGTTTAAAGACAACAGAAAATGTAAAATGAATGAATCTTTTATAAAAGAAATAGCGGAATTTCAAACCAGTTATAATAAACTTTTTGAAAAATTAAATGATGAAATAGAAAAAAATAAAAAACTTTTATATTTAAACAGAAGATTTGTTGTAGACACCATACATCAGATAAGAACACCTCTTAATGTTATTTTGTTAAATGTGGAACTGCTAAGGGAATCCTGCGGGGAAGAAGAAATTTTAGATGAAATAGAAGCTTCTGTTTCCATGCTCAGTAATTCTTATGAGGATTTGGCTTATATATCTTCGAATAATGTTGTTGAATATAAACCAGAAAATATTGACATTGCATCGGTACTGAAAGAAAGAATAGAATATTTTTTCAGCATCGCAAAATCTCATAATAAAAATTTTCTCTCAGATATTGATGAAAACTGTATATTTAATATAAACAAAATAGAGCTTGAGAGGGTTATTGACAATAATATTTCAAATGCCGTTAAATATTCAAAAGGTAAAGAGATTATTGTTTCATTAAAAAAATATAAAAATAAATTTGTTTTAAAATTTGCTACCATCGGTGAAAAAATAAAAGATTCAAAAAATATTTTTGAAAAAAATTACAGAGAGCAGCCCCATAAAAGAGGTTTGGGAATAGGGTTGAATATTGTTAAAAAAATTTGTGAAAAATATAATATTAAATATTCTCATTTTTATCAAAATGAAAAAAATATTTTTGAATATCAATTTTTGGTAAAATTTTAGTTAAAAAGGGTTTTATGCTGATACTTTGTTCTTCTTCTGTTACAAGGGCTGAATTATTAAAAAACGCCGGTATTGATTTTATTCAAAAAAACTGTAGTTTTGATGAAGACAAACTGGTGTTTAAAGACCCGTATGAATTTGTGGTAAATGCAAGTTTTGGAAAATTTAAAGAATGTATCAAATGTTTTAATGATAATATTATAACCGCCGATACGGTTGTAAGTGACGGCAGGAATATTTTAAGAAAAGCAAAATCCCGTGAAGATGCAAGAAAAATACTTTTACAACAAAGTGGAGAAAATATTAAAATCATAACTTCCATGTGGATTAAAATAAATTCTAAAGTTTACGGAAGAGTTGATGAAACCATTTATGAATTTTATGAATTTGATAAAACTGATTTGGAAAATTATTTAAATTCCAATGAATGGGTAGGAAAAGCCGGAGCATGTATGGTGGAAGGGTTTTGTAAAAAATATATAAAAAATGTAAAAGGGTATGAATCAACAGCAATGGGACTTTGCATTGAAGAATTAGTAAAAATATTAAAGGAAGAAAAATGTATATAAAAGAAATTCAGGATTTTCAAAAAATCAGAAAAGAGGCAAGAGCCTATTTTTGTTATTTAATGCAAAGAAACATACCAAACAAATTGCCAAATATCGGGGTTGATGTAATATATGAAGGGTTAAAAAGAATTATAAATGAACTTCCCGAAGCCAACGCCGCTTATATTTTGGATGCGAGCGGAAAACAGATAAGCAAAATGATTACAAATAAAGAGAGTTTTAAAAATTATGATATAGAATTTAACCAGTCAAACAGGACATATTTTTATAAAGCTGTAAAAGAGAAAAAATGTATTTTGACAGATCCTTATCCGAGTCTTATAGGAGGGGAAATTGTTGTAAGTGCGGCTTTACCTGTTTTTAACAATAAAGGTGAATTGCTCTATGTGGCTGTAATTGATATTCCTTTGGAGAAAATTTTGAAATTTATTCACAAAGAAAAAGGTGATGTCTGGTTTAATAATTTCAACAGACTTATTTATGCAATGTTCAGCGCCGCACTGTTTGCCATTGTGGTTTTATTGTTTTATTACGGTGTTAAAATGTTTTTTGTGTATACGATTAACAATATCGATGTCAAAAAAATGTTTGAATCGACAATTTTAATAACACTTTCTTTAGCAATATTTGATTTGGTTAAAACCATATTGAGCGAAGAAGTGGTCGGAGAAAAGGAAGAACACCCTTTTGCCATTCATAAAACGATGATTAAATTTTTGGGAAGTATTATAATAGCTTTGGCAATCGAAGGGCTTATGCTTGTATTTAAATTTGCCATGGTCGCCCCGCAAATGCTTATTTATGCGGCAATTTTGATAAGTGCTGTAACACTTCTTTTATTCGCTCTGGCTTATTATATGAAAAATGTGGGTAAGGATATAAAATAGTGAGTTGTGAGTTGTGAGAAAAAAAAAAGGAAATAAATGATAGGAATAGTTGATTATAATATGGGAAATTTGGCAAGTGTAAAAAACGCTTTTGATAAAATCGGTGTAAAAGCTGAGGTTGTCAAAGCACCTGAAAGGCTGAAAATTTTTGACAAATTAATTTTTCCGGGAGTCGGAGCTTTTGGCGATGCGGCCGATTTTTTAAAAAAAACGGGTCTGGATGAGGCCATGAGGGAATTTATAAATACCGGCAGGCCTGTTTTGGGTGTGTGTCTCGGGATGCAGCTGCTGTTTGAAAAAAGTGAAGAATTCGGCATACATGAAGGGCTTGGAATTATAGAGGGTGAAGTGGTTAAATTTGATAAAAGCAGGGTGAAAGGACATAAAATTCCGCATATGGGATGGAATAAAATGTTTTTTGCCAAAAATTCGCCTCTTTTTAATGATTTGGACAATCCGTATTTATATTTCGTCCATTCTTATCATGTGGTATGTGATGAAAAATATGTTATAGGTAAAACTATTTACGGTTATGAATTTGTCAGTGCAGTGAATAAAGACAATGTTTACGGCTTTCAGCCCCATCCTGAAAAAAGCCACAACGCCGGGCTTAAAATACTCGAGAATTTTGTAAAAGGTATAAAATGATAATCTTTCCCGCAATAGATTTAAAAGACGGTAAGGCCGTAAGGCTTACAAAAGGTGAAATGAACAGTGCAAAAATATACAGCGAAAACCCGCTAAATTTTGCAAAACAGTTTGAAGATATGGGGGCAAAATGGCTTCATATGGTTGATTTAAACGGGGCATTTAAAGGAAGTCCGCAGAATATTAAAGCAATTGAGGAAATTAGAAAAAACACATCTTTGAAAATTCAGCTCGGAGGCGGAATAAGAGATGAAGATACAATAAAAAAATATTTGGATTTGGGTATTAACAGATTGATTTTGGGAAGTGCCGCCGCAAAAAATCCCGAAATGGTTATAGAATTGGCTGAAAAATATCCTATTGCCGTCGGAATAGACGCAAAAGACGGATATGTGGCCGTAAGCGGATGGGGGAAAAAAGAAAATATAAAAGCCGAAGAACTGGCTAAAAAGTTTGAAAAATCCCAAATTGAATGTATAATTGCAACAGATATAAGTAAAGACGGCACTTTAAAAGGGCTTAATCTCGATTTTGTTTTAAATATTCAAAACGCTTCTAAAAAAAAGGTTATTGCAAGCGGCGGGGTGGCAAGTGAAGAAGACATAATAAAAGCCAAAGAAAAAAATATTTACGGAGTAATTGTCGGAAAAGCTTTTTATGAGGGAAAAATAGATTTAAAAAAATTATTTGAGTTATTTAAGGAGGAAAAATGAAAATTTTAGTTGTGGACGACAGCTCAACTATGAGAAGAATTATTCAAAATACGTTGGCAAGACTCGGATATAAAGATGTAATTCAGGCGGGAGACGGTATTGAGGCATGGGACGCACTTCAGTCAAATCCCGATATTAGGGTGGTTATAACGGACTGGAATATGCCCAATATGAACGGACTTGAGCTTGTGAAAAAAATAAGGGCTGAAGAGAGATATAAATCTCTGCCTATAATTATGGTAACAACAGAAGGCGGTAAAAAAGAGGTTATCACAGCACTTAAAGCTGGCGTAAACAATTATATTGTAAAGCCTTTCACACCACAGGTTTTAAAAGAAAAGCTTGAAGGGGTTCTCGGTAAAAATGAAGGATAATTATTTTGAATTAAGTGTGCAGACTGATTCTTTTAAAGATGAAATAGAAAATTTTTTGATTGAAAGGTTTAATAACGGTATCGAAGAGAAAGAAAACACTCTTGTTTTAAGGAGTGAAGATAATTTTGAACCTTTAATTGAAGAATTAAAAGAATATGTGAGTGCATTGGAAGAGATTTTTAATACAAATATAAATATAAAAACAAATGTAGAAAAAAAATCAAATATTGACTGGATAGAAAATTATAAAAAATCGATAAAACCTATTGAAATAGGCGGGTTTTATATTCATCCGAGCTGGTATAAAAATAAAAATGATAAAGAAAATATAATAATTGACCCCGCACTTGCTTTTGGAAGCGGGCATCATGAAACAACCAGAAGCTGTGTAAAGGCGATTAACAAATATGTAAAAAAAGATAATACATTACTGGATGTCGGGTGCGGCAGCGGTATTTTATCCATTGTGGCTGCAAAAAAAGGAGCTGTCGTAAATTTGTGCGATACAGATGAACTGGCTGTTAAAAGTGCAAAAGAAAATTTTAGGCTAAACAATGTTGAATTTAATAAAATTTGGGTGGGAAGTGCAGGAGATACCGATGAAAAATATGATGTGGTCGTTGCAAATATAATAGCCGATATTTTAATTTTTATGGCGAATGATTTAAAAAAACGGGTTAACGGTTATTTAATTCTTTCTGGTATAATTAACAAATATAAAAACATAGTTTTGGAAAAATATAAAGAATTTGAATTTATTGAGGAAATACCCGATAATGAATGGGTAACACTGATTTTAAAAAATGTTGAATGATAAATGTTGAATGTTGAATTTAAATTAAAGGATATAGATGCCAAAAAACAATAAAAATAACAATGATAATTTTTTTAATAAAAATCCGCTTCTTTTATTTATAATTTTTGCGGTTGTTATAATTTTAATTTTTAGAAGTATTGCACCAAGTGCCGAAAGCAGCGTTTCCGAGCTTGTTTCCGGAAAACCGGCCGTTATGAGTATAACATATTCCGATGTTAAAAAACTTGCAAAAGAAAAACAGTTAAGCTATGTTGCTATAGGAAAAACATATTTAAAAGTTAAATTAAAAGACGGAACAATTATAACAGTTCCTAAAGTTCCGAATGATCCGAGTTTAATTACAATTCTGGATAAAAATTCTATTCCTTACGGCGCCCTGCCAGAATCCAGCAACTGGCTTAACGATTTGATTTTCGGCTGGATTATTCCTATATTTATATTTTTTGCAATTTGGATGTTTTTGGCAAGCAGAATGCAAAAAGGTATGGGGGGAGTTTTCGGCGCAGGAAGTGCAAAAGGGCTTATAAAAAGCGAAAAACCAGATGTTACATTTGATGATGTCGCCGGAAACGATGAAGCCAAAGAAGAGGTAAAAGAAATAGTGGATTTTCTTAAAAATCCTGACAGATATACGGCTTTAGGTGCAAAAATTCCAAAAGGTGTTTTACTCATCGGGCCTCCCGGGACAGGAAAAACTCTTCTTGCAAAAGCGGTTGCGGGTGAGGCAGATGTTCCGTTTTTCGCCGTAAACGGCAGCAGTTTTATAGAAATGTTTGTAGGTGTCGGTGCGGCAAGGGTCAGGGATTTGTTTAACCAGGCTAAAAAAGAGGCGCCGAGCATAATTTTTATAGATGAAATTGACGCTATCGGTAAAAGCAGGGCTGCAGCCGGTCAGTTTGGCGGAAATGACGAAAGGGAGCAGACTTTAAACCAGCTGCTTGCGGAAATGGACGGGTTTGATTCAAACGACCCTGTAATTGTTTTAGCGGCGACAAACAGGCCTGAAATATTAGACCCTGCTTTACTTAGACCCGGAAGATTTGACAGACAGGTATTGGTGGATAAACCTGATTTTGAAGGAAGGGTACAGATATTAAAAGTCCATGTTAAAAAAATTAAAATGGGCAGTGACGTTAATCTGGAAGAAATAGCCAGAATGACGGCGGGACTTGCCGGGGCAGACCTTGCGAATATAGTAAACGAAGCCGCTTTGCTTGCGGGTAGAAAAAATAAAAAAGAAGTAAACCAAAGTGAATTTGTCGAAGCGGTTGAAAGACAGATTGCGGGACTTGAAAAGAAAAGTAGACGTCTTAACGAAAACGATAAAAAAACAGTGGCATATCATGAAAGCGGGCATGCAATAATTGCAGAAGTTACTCCTAAAGCCAGAAAAGTAAAAAAAGTTTCAATCGTTCCAAGAGGTCTGGCCGCGCTCGGTTATACATTAAACCTTCCCGAAGAAGACAAATATCTGATGAGCAAAAGCGAACTTATTGCTCAAATTGATACACTGCTCGGAGGCAGGGCCAGTGAAGAGGTGTTTATTAAAGAAATTTCAACAGGTGCAAGTAACGACTTAGAGAGGGCAACCGACATTATAAAATCAATGGTAATGATTTACGGTATGAGTGATGTGGCCGGGTTAATGGTTTTAGAAAAACAGACAAACAGATTTTTAGGCGGAGGGTTTGGACAAAGCCGTGATTATTCAGAAAAAACCCAGGAAGAAATTGACGTTTTTGTAAAAAATTTTTTAAGCGAGCGTTATGGGCATGTTAAAAATATACTTAAAGAATATGCGCCTGTTATTGAACAAATGGTAAAAGAGCTTTATGAAAAAGAGGTTATAGACGGTTCAAGGGTAAGAGAACTTATAAAAGAGTATAAAGATTCTAAAAAAGAAGGTGATAATGAAGAAAACGGAAATAATTCTTAAAGAAGGGTATCCCTTTATTATTCCTGCAGGTGTAATATTTTTAATCAGCCTTATTTTTGGATTCGGTGCATTTTGGCAGATACTCTTTTTTATTATTTTTGCATTTTTTGTATATTTTTTCAGAAATCCGGAAAGAATTCCCGATGAAGTTGGTGAAAATGTAATAATTTCTCCGGCCGACGGGGAAATTGTAGAGATAACAGAGACCAAAGCCCCTATTTTAAATAAAGAAATGATTAAAATTTCGATAAGGCTATCCATTTTTGATGTGCATGTACAAAGAAGTCCTATAGATGGGAAGATTGATGCAAGAGAATATATTCACGGGTTGTTTTTAAATATTGCAGATGAAAAATCAAGTGAGCTTAACGAACAAAACAGGGTTTTGTTTGAAGGGGCACAAAGTGTTGTTGTTAATCAGATAGCCGGTTTTTTAACAAGAAGGATTATAATGTTTAGAGATTTAGGAAAAATAAAACTCTCCGAGCGTTATGGTATGATAATGTTTGGAAGTCAGGTTGATTTGTATGTGCCTAAAAACTCTGTAATAAAAATAACCGAATTTCAAAAAGTAAAAGCAGGGGAGAGTTTAATAGGATATTTGAATGAAAATTAAATTGGCATATATTTTACCTAATTTTTTTACGGCCCTTAGTGCTTTTTTTGGTGTAATGAGCGTGATTGCCGCATCTCAGGGTAAATTTGAAAAAGCTTATATTTATATACTTTTTTCGCTGGTTGCCGACGGACTTGACGGAAGAATAGCAAGAATTACAAACACAACTTCAAAATTTGGCGTAGAATTTGATTCATTGGCTGATTTAATTGCATTTGGAATGGCACCTGCTATGATGCTTTTTTTCTCAATCGGTAAGAATTACGGAAGATTTGGGGCACTGATCAGCGGACTTTTTGTTGTTTTTGGCGCAATAAGACTTGCAAGATTCAATGTGACAACTTCCATGAACGACCCGAGATTTTTTATAGGGCTTCCAATTCCGACGGCGGCGGTGGTTTTAAGCTCGTGGATAATGCTTGATATAAGATATCAGAGTCATTTTAATATTCTAATTTTAACAGGGGCTTTGTTTTTGGCTTTTTTAATGGTCAGTAATTTCAGATATCCAAGTTTTAAAAAAATTGATTTTAATAAAAATCTGGCAATAAAAATTTTGGTTTTAATTATCTTGGCGGCTTCTTTACTTTATCTTTTCCCTACCGAAGCAATAGCCCTGTATTTGAGCATTTATGCTTTTTACGGGGTATACAGGGGAATAAAAGGATACATTAAAGCCGGGAAATATAAAGGATAATTTTTTTCCATTGAAAAAATTTTTAAAATATGATAAAATTTTATAAAAATTTTTTATAAAAAGGATATATTATGGAAATGGTTAAAATTTTTGATACCACATTAAGAGACGGGGAGCAATCCCCAGGCGCATCTATGACTATCGAAGAAAAAATAAAAGTTGCACTTCAGCTTGAAAAATTAAAAGTTGATATTATCGAAGCAGGATTTGCCGCAGCAAGTCCGGGTGATTTTGAAGCAATAAACAATATTGCAAAAGAGGTTAATAATTCAACTGTCTGTTCTTTGGCCAGGGCTTTGGATAAGGATATTGAAGCCGCTGCTAAGGCGATAGAGCCGGCCCCTTTTAAACGAATTCACACATTTATTGCAACAAGTCCAATTCATATGGAATATAAACTAAAAATGAGCCCCGATGAAGTAATAAAAAGAGCCGTCAGGGCGGTTGAATATTCAAGAAGCTTTGTTGATGACGTGGAATTTTCCTGCGAAGATGCGGGAAGAAGCGAGATGGGCTTTTTAAAAGAGATTATCAGTGCCGTTATTGAAGCGGGGGCAAAAACGATTAATATTCCTGATACGGTAGGTTACAGATTTCCAACAGAAATGGGGGAAATGATAAAAGAACTGGTTGAATATTTTCCAAAAGATATTATTTTTTCAGTACATTGTCATAACGATCTCGGGCTTGCCACCGCCAATTCACTTTACAGTGTGTTAAACGGGGCGAGACAGGTTGAATGTACCATTAACGGTTTGGGAGAGAGGGCTGGAAACGCCGCACTTGAAGAAATTGTAATGGCCATTAAAGTAAGAAGGGATTTGTTTGATGGAATTGATACAAGGATAAATACAAAAGAAATTTATCCGACAAGCAGGCTTGTCTCAAACGTTACTGGAATAGAACCGCAACCGAATAAGGCCATAGTGGGAAGAAACGCATTTGCCCATGAAAGCGGAATCCACCAGGACGGTGTACTTAAACATAAAGAAACATATGAGATTATGAAGGCGGAGGATATAGGGCTTGATATAAAAGACACCCTTGTTCTTGGAAAACACAGCGGAAGACATGCGTTTAAGAAAAAACTTGAGGCTTTGGGATTTAGTAACTTAAGTGATGAAGAATTGAATGAAATATTTATGAAATTTAAAAAACTTGCAGATAAGAAAAAAGAAGTTTATGATGAAGATATTTTGGCACTCATGAATGATGCGTTTGATAAAACACCTAAAACTTATGAACTCCTTTCACTTCAGCTAAGTGATTGCAGTGACGGTATGGCGAGTGCCGCTGCCAAGATTAAATTCGAAGATAAAATTTACGTAGATGCGGCAATAGGTAAAGGTACCATTGATGCCATATTTAAAGTAATAGACAGGATAAGCGGTATTAACGGAAAACTAATGGATTATAAAGTTGAAGCTGTAAGCGAAGGTAAAGACGCTTTGGCCAAAGTTATGGTAAAAGTTGTTTTTGATGAAAATAAACCCGCGGTTATGGGGCATGGACTAAGCATCGATACAATGGTAGCAAGTGCAAAAGCATATATAAACGCACTTAACAATTATTTGCATATGAAAGATTTACTGTCTAAAAAAATCAGTTATAAAGACAGTATTTAAATAATGAAAAGTGAAAAATTAAAAATTAAAGATGAGGAATAAAGTTGAAAAAAATAGCCATTCTCGGTAAGCCGAATGTTGGTAAAAGCTCTCTTTTTAACAGAATTTTAAGAAAGAGAGATGCTGTAATCAGTGAAAAAGCCGGAACCACAAGAGATATAAAAAAAAGAATTATCAGTTTGGATGATGAACTTGAAGATGTTGTTATAATGGATACGGGAGGGCTTGAAGAGCGGGATGAACTGTTTGAGAAAGTAAAAGACAAAGCCCTTCAAATAGCAAAAGATACAGATATACTGCTTTATATGGTTGACGGGAGAAGTCTGCCCGATGAAGATGAAAAAAAATATATAAGAACTCTTCAGAAATTAAATAAAAATATTATATTGGTTGTAAACAAAATAGATAACGACAAATTAAAAGAAAAAGTTTATGATTTTTATGAACTGGGTGTAAAAGAAATATACCCTATTTCCGTTTCCCATAACAGGGGTGTAGGAAAACTGATTGAAAGAATAAAAAAATTTATCCCTAAAAAACAGGTATTTGAAGTAAGCGAATTTGAACAAGACATTCCTTTGGAAGAACTGTTAAGTGAGAGTAATGAAAATTTAGAGGATATTAAAGAGATAAAAGTGGCAATTATAGGCAGGGTAAATGTGGGTAAAAGTTCACTTCTTAACGCACTGGTTGGGGAAGAGCGGGCAATAGTAAGCGAAGTTGACGGGACTACAATCGACCCTATTGATGAAAATATTTATTTCAACGGATATCATATAACTTTTGTTGATACCGCAGGTATCAGAAGAAGAAGCAAAATTAAAGATATAGAAAAATATGCCCTGATTAGAACGGAAGAAGTTTTAAAAGAAGCCGATATCGCCGTATTGGTTATTGACGCCAAAGAAGGTATAGTTGAACTTGATGAAAAAATAGGCTCTCTTATCCAAAAATTTAAAACCGGGGCGATAATTGTTGCAAATAAATGGGATGAAACGTCTATGGATTATAAAAAGTTTGAAAGTGAAGTAAGATACAGGTTTAAATATTTAGATTTTGCCCCTTTTATGGCTGTAAGCGCCAAGACAAAAAGAAATATAGACAAATTAAAAGAAAAGCTTTCTTTTGTTTATAAAAATTATTCAAAAAGAATTCCTACTTCGCTTCTCAACGAATGGATTAAAGAAGCGACTATAAGGCATCATCTGCCTACGGATGTAAGAGGTAGGGAGAGTAAAATTTATTATGCAACCCAGTTTAAAACAAAGCCTCCTACCATAGCTTTAATTATGAACAGAGCTAAACTTCATTTTTCTTATGAGAGATATCTGATAAATTTCTTAAGGAATAAAGAAGATTTTAGAGGAACACCTATTGTATTAATCCCAAAAGAAAAAGGAGAAAAAAAATGAAAAAATTATCTTTAGCTTTAATTTGTGCGGGAGCGGTTACTTTTGCAAATGCTGATATGTTGAGTGTCAGTGCGGGTGCGGGATACGAGCAGCAAAAAATAGACGGATATGTAAAAAACGGAAATGTGATAAATTATTTTAATAATTCATCCGCTCAAAATGACGGAAATCAAAACACAGGGGATTTAGGGTTTGATAATAAAAACAACCCTTATATCTGGGTAAAACTGATTCATCCTGTGCCAATTTTGCCAAATATTAAATTACAATATACAAAATACAACACAACTGGCCATAGTAAATGGGTTGCAGGAGGAGTAAAAATTTTCGGAGATGTAAATATTCCCTCTGGACTCACCGATGTAAGTTCCAAAATGAATATAAACTCTTATGATTTAACACTGTTTTATGAATTTAAACCGGTGGTTGCCGATATAGAAGCCGGATTTGGCGCTGATTTGTGGCAAGGTAATACCAAAATTGACGGTGACAATGCTGCGATTGTTAACGGAAATATTGTAAAAACTCTTGGAAGCACCCATATTAATAAAAACTGGTTTGTGGCGCTTCCATATCTGTATGCAAATGTTGAAACAATGAGTTTTTTCGGGTTTTCAGCCCTTGGATATGTAAAATGGGCAAAAGCGGGGGATAATCACCATTATGATTATTTAGCGGGAATTAAGTATAAATTTGATAAAATTCCTTTGTTTCTAAAAATGGGATACAGATATAAAGAAGCTTACGGGGTAGATGGAGATAATAAAACAAAATTACAATACAAAGGCTATTTTGCCGAAATAGGAGCTAAGTTTTGAGAATTGTAAGCGGAATGAGGCCAACAGGTAAACTTCATTTGGGACATTTTATAGGGGTTCTTAAAAACTGGGTTGCACTTCAAGAAAAATATGACACTTTTTATTTTGTGGCCGACTGGCATGCACTTTCCACGAAATATGACGAAGGGCTTGATTTAAATGAACTCAGCATTGAACTTGTAAAAGAATGGATAGCATGCGGAATTGATCCAAAAAAATCAATTCTTTTCAGACAGAGTGATATAAAAGCTCATGCCGAGCTTTATTTAGTTTTAAATATGATAACGCCTGTTAGCTGGTTAGAGAGAAACCCCACATATAAAGACGCAATGAATCAGCCTGAATACAGAGAAAAAAATAATGCGGGATTTTTAACATATCCTGTACTGCAGACAGCAGACATTATTCTTTATGATGCAAATCTGGTGCCTATCGGTGAAGATCAGAAACCCCATCTTGAGCTTGCTAGGGAAATTGTAAGAAGGTTTCATTATATGTTTAAAAAAGAAATATTTACTGAACCAAAAGAACTTCTGACAGAAATACCTAGACTTCCCGGGCTTGACGGCAGAAAAATGTCCAAAAGTTTTAATAACGCAATATATCTGGATGACGATGAAAAAACCATTTGGGCTAAAGTTAGGATGGCTAAAACGGACCCTGCAAGGATTAAAAAAACAGACCCCGGGCATCCTGAAGTGTGTATAATTTTTGATTACCATAATGCATTTAACAAAGAAGAAGTCGTGGAAATTGAAAAAGAATGCAGGGCGGGAACTATTGGATGTGTGGAATGTAAAAAAAGATGTGCCGCCAAAATAAATGAATTGCTTTCTCCAATCAGAGAAAAAAAGGCATCTTTAAATGAGAGTATGATTTTGGATATAATAAATGAAGGAAATAAAAAAGCTGGAAATATTGCAAACGAAAAAATGGAAGAAGTTAATAAGGTAATATTTTAAAGGAGAAAAATGAAAGCTAAAAAATTTGCATGTGGCGAAAGACTTCAAAGATTTTTAATAGCGTTTATGATGCTTTTAATTTTGGGTTTGCTTGCAAAAGGATACAATTTAGCAGCACTTATTTTGCTTGCATTTATTGCAATAATGTTTGTTATTTACGGTGTTTTTGATTTTTGTCCGTCAACATGGCTGCTTAATAAAATTTTTGGAAGCTGTTACTGCGAATGTAAGGAAGAAAAAAATGAAAATCAGTTATAAAGAAGCGGGGGTTGATATTGACAAAGGAAACAGTTTTGTTGAAAAAATAAAACCTTTTGTAAAAGAGACGTTTAATAAAAATGTTGTCGGTAACATAGGAAGTTTTGCAGGAGCTTTCAGGCTTCCAGCCGGATATAAAAAACCTGTTTTACTCGGTGCAACAGACGGGGTCGGCACAAAACTAAAACTTGCGATTGACGCTAAAAAGTTTGATTGCATAGGAATTGATTTAGTTGCAATGTGTGTAAATGATTTAATCTGTAATTTCGGGGAGCCTCTTTTCTTTTTAGATTATTATGCAACAGCAAAACTCGAAGTAAATGAGGCTGCAGATGTGGTTAAAGGAATTGCCAAGGGTTGTAAACTAAGCGAGTGTGCCCTAATCGGGGGAGAGACTGCAGAAATGCCTGGAATGTATAATGAAGGGGATTTTGATTTGGCAGGATTTGCCGTCGGAATTGCAGAGGAAGACGAACTTAACCCGAAAGTAAAAGAAGGTGATATTCTTTTGGCACTGCCAAGCAGCGGAATACATTCAAACGGATATTCGCTTGTCAGAAAACTGTTTTTTGATAAATTAAACATGAAATTTGATGATGAAATTAACGGAAAAAAACTTATTGATATTCTTTTAACCCCAACAAGAATTTATGTAAAAGAATTTAAACAATTCAAGCCTCTGCTTCATGCTCTTGCTCATATTACAGGAGGAGGAATAGTTGAAAATTTCCCAAGGGTATTGCCTGAAAATTTAGAAGCAGTTGTTTACAAAGATAAAATAAAAGTGTTACCTATTTTTGAATATATGAGAAAATATATAGATGAAGAAGAGATGTTCAGAACGTTTAATATGGGTGTTGGAATGATTTTTGCAATAAGTGAAGAAAATGCGGATGAAATAATAAAAAACTCTGATGCTTATTTTATAGGAAAAATTCAACAAGGTAAAAAAGGAGTAAAACTAAAATGAACCCCTCCCGTTTTATTTCTAATATCGCAGTTAAAATAGCAACCACCTCTTTCCCTAAATTGATTCAATGTTTTATCAATAAAATGTATGTTAAGTTTTATAAAATAGATATGTCAGAATTTGAACCGGAAGATCCCTGTAAATATAAAACATTGAATAATTTATTCACAAGACATAAAAAATATACCGAGTTTTATGAAGAAGACGATATAGTCGTCAGCCCTAGTGACAGTGAAATCATTGCGCATGACGATATAGAAGAAAATCGGGTTTATCAGATAAAAGGAAAAGAATATTCCCTAAAAGAACTTATTCCTTATGATACAAAATTAAATAATGGGTATTTTATTAATTTATATCTTTCACCAAGTGACTATCATAGATTTCATGTTCCTATAGATTTGGAAATTGTGAGGGCTACATTTATCCCCGGTGAACTTAATCCGGTAAAACCGTCTTTTTTGGAAAAAGAGCTTGTATTTCCAAAAAATAAAAGAGTGGTTTTAAGATGCAGGGATTCTAAAGAAAGATATTTTTATATTGTTTTGGTGGGGGCTATGATAGTAGGGAAAATTATTTTAAATTTTGATGAAAAATTTCAAAAAGATTATAACGAGATTTTTGATATAGAATATGAAAAACCTTTAAAACTTAAAAAAGGCGATGAGCTTGGAAGGTTTGAATTTGGAAGTTCAATTTTGCTGTTTTTCGGAAAAGAACATTTTAAATATTTAAATCAAAAAGATTATGTTGAAGTAGGAGATATTCTTGGGGAAATTTATTAAAAGTAAAAAATTAAAAGTGAAAAATAAAAAATTAAAAAATATTTTATTTACTGCTTTCACCTTTTTCACCATTTTTACTATTTTCACTCCTCTTTTTGCAGTTGACAATCAGAAACTTCTTGAGTGTTATGAGATATTTGACCAAAAAAAAGCAGAACTTGAAGCAGAGGCTGAAAAAATACTTGAACAAAAAGAGGCTCTTGAATCTTTGAAAAACACATATATGGCTTTAATGAAGAAAAAAGAGTCAAAACTAAAAGAAAAAGAAAAAGAAATTAATAACACTTTGCAAAAAATAGAAAATGAAAAAAAAGAAATTCAAAAATTAATAACTCAAAATCAAAAAATCCTTGAGCAAATAAAAAATGCAAAAATGGATAAAATTACCCAGAGTTATGCAAAGATGAGGCCAAAAAATGCCGCAGGCGTACTTTCTCAGATGAAAGAAAAAGATGCCCTTGCAATTTTAAAAAAGCTCCCTCCTAAAAATGTCGCCAAAATTTTTTCAAAAATGGACCCAGCCAAAGCAGCAAAACTTACAGAAATGATGCAAAAAGATGAGAATAATGAAAGCACAAATACTTCTGACAACGGCGGGGGCTAAACATTTAATAGCAAAAGCCCTGTGTCAATATATAGATTTAAAAAAAAGAATTTATATTGCTTACGGTACAACAAACGAATATCTTTTATATCATTTAGGGATAAATACAGATACTTTATATGCCGCCGGGTGTAATGTAAGAGGCAAATTTAATGTGACTCAAAAAAGAGACAGGCCGATTGTGCTTGAAAACAGTAAGCCGATTGATATAAGCGGATTTGATATAACAAATAATGATTATTTTATAAAAGGTGCAAATGCTCTTTGGTATGAAAACGCTAAAAAGTGTGCCGCCGTAGCGGCTGCCGATAAAAACGGAGGAACTTATGGTAATTTTTATATAAAAGCTGCAAGCAGGGGTGCTAAAGTTATAATTCCTGTAGGACATGAAAAGCTTATTCCTTTTTTTAAAGAAACTTCTCAGGACGTAGATATTTCAACAGGTTCTAAAATTGCGATGCTCAGGTTTTTTTACGGGATGATATTTACTGAAATAGAAGCCTTTAAAACACTTTTTAATTTAAAAGCAAATATTATCTGTGCAGGGGGGATTTTTGATTCAAAAGGTGCGGTAGGTTTTGAAGTTGAAGGAGATGAAGTTAAAGCGGTAGTTGAATTTAGCAAAAAATATAATAATCTGTTTTTAGAAGAGAGTAAGCGGGTTGATTTTCAATTTTAAAGCTTCTTTTTTGATATAATTTTAAAAAAAGGTTTAGTATGCTGATAAAAGAAGCTCAAGTGCCTTTTCTTTCCAGAAAAATTGCATATGATTTATTAAATTCAGGATTTGTGAATTATCCCAAAGGCATTGATAATGCTATTAAAGAAATTGAAGATATTATAATGGATGATGCTTTGTGGGAAAGGGAAATAGAAGATAAAGCCAGAGAAATATTAGCAAAACAGGAAGAAGAAAATGAATTTTTATTTTATGATGTTGACAGAAGAGAAGTGTTTAAACTTATAAAAAAAGAAATTGCAAATGAAGAGGGGTTTAATTTAAAAAGAGATGAAAGAATAGATGATTTGGCACATTTTTTGGTAAAAGAATTATGGGATAAAGAATTAATTGATTATGATGTAAGGGATGGAAAAATAAAAAATATTGTTTTTAAATCTATAATGGATTTTTTAAAAAGGGAAATTGAAGCAAGGGACGAAGTTTATAAAAAGCTTGAAAACTACAAAAGGCCTTTGGTTCCTGGAAGTGAAGAGTGGGAACTTGTATTTAACAGACTTTACGAGCAGGAGTTAAGAAAAAGAGGACTAATTTAGAGGTGAAAATGGTGAAAATGGTGAGTAGTAAAAAGTTGCCAAGCGGCTACGGTGAAAAATTAAAAGTGAAAAGTAAAGGTTTAAAATGAAAGTTACTGTTTTGCTGGAAAACGGAATGAGTTTTACTGCCCGCGGATTTGGGGCAGGCGGAACAAAAGTCGGGGAAATTGTATTTAACACATCAATGACCGGATATCAGGAAATCATTACAGACCCGAGTTATGCCGGCCAGTTTGTGGTTTTTACCATGCCTGAAATCGGGAATGTAGGGGTAAATAAAGATGACAATGAAAGTAAAAAAGCCTATCTTAAAGGTATAATTGTCAGAGAATATGTTGATAACTGGTCAAATTTCAGGGGAGAAAAAAGTCTAAATGAATTTTTAAAAGAGCAAAATATTCTTGGAATCAGCGAAATTGACACAAGGTTTTTAACAAAGCTTATAAGAAAAGAAGGGGCTATGATGATGATAGCCTCAAGCAAAATTCATAATATTCAAAAATTAAAAGAAATTTTAAATCAAACCCCTAGAATTGAAGAAGTTGATTATATAAAAGAGGTAAGCACAAAAGAGGCTTATATTCATCCTAATGGAGCTTGGAACGGTAAAGAGTTTAAATATAATCCTAAAAAAACAGATAAAAAAATAGCAGTACTTGATTTTGGGGTAAAAAGAAATATTTTAAACGAACTGACACAGGCAGGAATGGAATGTAAGGTAATGCCGGCTTCAACAAAGGCGGAAGAAATTATTGAAATGTATAAAAACGGGGAAATTCAGGGCGTGTTTTTAAGTAACGGTCCGGGTGATCCTCTGATTTTGAATGAAATTCATAAAGAAATTCAAAAAATATTAAAAGAAAAAATACCGATGTTTGGAATATGTCTGGGACATCAATTACTTAGTATTTCTCACGGATATCCTACTTATAAGCTTAAATTCGGGCATCACGGGGGAAATCATCCGGTAAAAAATTATATAAACAGAAAACCTGTTGTGGAAATAACCGCTCAAAATCATAATTATAATGTCCCGGAAGAGATTGAGAAAATTGCCGAGGTCACACATAAAAATCTTTTTGACGGTTCAATTGAGGGTGTTAAATACAAAAATGAACCTGTTTTTTCTGTTCAGCATCATCCGGAAGCATCACCAGGGCCGCATGACAGTAAATATATATTTAAAGAATTTTATAATATGCTATGAAAAATTTTGATTTTATCCAAAAAATCCTTTTTGGAATTTTTGAACTGTTTTTATTATTTAGCGCTATAGTGATTTTAATAGCCACTTTTACAACTTCTCCTGTTATCTCTTTTATTGTTTTTATTTTTTTAATTTATCTTGTTTATTATTTGGCTTTGAAATATCTGTTTAATTAAAAAATCAATTACCAGCTTCCGCCTCCTCCACCGCCGCTTCCCCCTCCCGATGAATCGCTTCCCCCAAAACTTATTGATGAGCTTTCATTTGGAGAATAATTTTTTGTTGTTTCAAATGACGAATGTAAATTTTTATCTAGATTAAAAAATGAATCCATATCCCCTTCAAACCATAAAATTTGAGTGTTGAAATGTATGTATATTTTTAACCTTCTTCAAGTAATCTGTTAAATAATTTTAAAGTCGCTTTTACGTCTTCTAAAGCGTTATGATAATTTATATTTTTTCTTCCAAAAAAAAATGCTATCGCCTCTTCAAGACGGGGCATTTTCTTTTTTTCAAGCACTACAACGTCGGCGGCGTAATACATTGTGTCAAATATAGGAATATCAATTATGTTCGGATAATGATTAATTCTTTCAAGCTCTCTTTTCATTACGCCGAAATCATATAAAACATTATGTCCCACAACCATATCGAGAGAATTAAAAATATTTAAAATTTCATCTTTTTTTTCTTTAAAGGTCGGCTTGTCTTTCAGCTCTTCCTGAGAAATTTTATGAACGCCGAAAGCTTCTTCTGAAATTTTAGCTTCAGGATTTAGCAGTTCGTAAATTTCTTTTGTGCTCAAATCTTGCATATCCTGTATAACAATCGCATAAGAAATTACATATCCGGTAATATCGGTTGTTTCCGTGTCAAATCCCCCTATTTTTTTTATTTTATTTTCTTTTGGGGTTTTTTTTAAATCATTTATATAATATCTTAAAAAATCTTTACTTGAAAATGCTTTTTGTCTTGGAAACGGTTTGAAACGCTGCATTTTATTTTCTTCTTCCAAAACGACTGAAACCATATAATCATTGTAATTTCTAAAAATTACATTTTCTTTTACATCTTCTCTTAGGCATTTTAATAAATATGTTTTATCATTTTTTAATTTCTCATATGCTTTTTTTCTTGTTTCTTTATTAAATACACTGGCTTTTCTTAAAGTCTCTGTTTTTGGAGGCAGATTCAAATTTATCCTTTTTTATAAAATTATAACATTTTCTACCCACCACCCAACATTCACCATTTTCACTTTTTTAAGATATAATTACATATAAAAAAGGTTTTTTATGCCAAAAAGAGAAGATATCCATTCAATCCTTCTGATAGGCTCCGGTCCGATTGTCATTGGTCAGGCTTGTGAGTTTGACTATTCCGGCGTTCAGGCGGCAAAAACTCTCAAATCTCTTGGTTATAGGGTCGTTCTTGTTAATTCAAACCCTGCTACAATAATGACTGATCCTGAATTTGCAGATGCCACATATATTGAACCGATTACCCCCGAAGTAGTGGCAAAAATTATTGAAAAAGAAAATATTGATGCAATCCTTCCTACAATGGGGGGGCAGACCGCCCTTAATGTTGCTATGCAAATGTACGAAAGGGGAATGCTTGAGAGGGTTGAATTTTTAGGCGCTAACCCGGAAGCAATTAAAAAAGGCGAAGACAGACAGGCTTTCAAAGAAGCAATGCTGAAAATTGGTATGGATTTACCTAAAAGCAGATACGCCTATTCCCTTGAAGAAGCCGAACAGGCTGCAAAAGAAATAGGATTTCCGATTATAATAAGGGCAAGTTATACGCTTGGAGGGCTTGGAAGCGGAGTTGCTTACAATATGGAGGAATTTAAAAAACTTGCCAAATTCGGTTTGGAGGCAAGTCCTATAGGGGAGATATTAATAGAAGAATCGCTTCTTGGATGGAAAGAATATGAGATGGAGGTTATACGCGACAGGAATGATAACTGTATAATAGTGTGTTCTATTGAAAATGTCGATCCGATGGGTGTTCATACAGGGGATTCCATTACTGTTGCCCCGGCTCTTACACTCACTGACAAAGAATACCAGAAAATGAGGGATGCCTCTTTTGCAATACTTCGTGAAATAGGCGTTGATACCGGAGGGAGCAACGTTCAGTTTGCCGTAAATCCGGGTACCGGCAGAATGATAGTAATAGAAATGAATCCCAGGGTAAGTAGAAGTTCTGCACTTGCAAGTAAGGCGACAGGTTATCCTATTGCGAAAGTCGCAACGCTTCTTGCGCTCGGATATACATTAGACGAAATTAAAAACGATATTACAGGAACTGCCGCAAGTTTTGAGCCTACAATAGATTATATTGTCACAAAAATACCACGTTTTACATTTGAAAAATTTCCTCAGGCCGATTCAACACTTACGACTTCTATGAAAAGTGTCGGGGAAGTAATGGCGATAGGAAGGACATTTAAAGAATCATTGCAAAAGGCGATTTATTCTCTTGAAACAGGTCTTGACGGATTTGAAAAAATTGACTGCGGCGAAGATGAGCTGATTAAAAACATAAGAATTCCAAATGATAAAAGGCTTTTATATATCGGTGAGGCTTTCAGAAGAGAAAAAAGTGTTGAGGAAATTTATGAAATTTGTAAAATAGACAGATGGTTTTTAAATCAGATAAAAGAAATAATCGAACTTGAAAAAGAGATAACTCTTGATATTTTAGAAAATGAAACTCTGCTAAGACGTGCCAAAACATACGGGTTCAGTGACACAATGCTGGCTAAATTAATAGGAAAAAGCGAAGAAGATGTATATAAAGCAAGAAAAAAATTCGGAATTGAAATCGATTATAACGAAGTGGACACATGTGCGGCGGAATTTGACACAACTACAAGTTATTTATATTCAAGCGTAAATGTTACAAAAAACGTGCCGCTAAGAAAACCGGATTTTGATGATAAAAAAGTATTAATCCTTGGAGGAGGTCCAAACAGAATAGGTCAGGGAATTGAATTTGACTACTGCTGTGTTCATGCGGCATTTGCCCTTAATGATTTGGGTGTCAAAACTATTATGTATAACTGCAATCCGGAAACTGTTTCAACAGATTATGACACAAGCGATGTATTGTATTTTGAACCTATTACGTTTGAAAGGGTCAGAAATGTGGTTGAACTTGAAAATCCACACGGCGTAATTGTTCAGTTTGGCGGTCAGACTCCTCTTAAACTTGCAAAACCTTTAACTAAAATAAATGCAAAAATAATAGGAACTTCCGCTGAGGTTATAGATACGGCGGAAGATAGGGAAAAATTTGCCGAATTTATTAATGCTCTTGGATTAAATCAGCCTCAAAACGGCACCGCCTTTAAAAAAGAAGAGGCTTTTAAAATTGCAAATACAATAGGATATCCGGTACTTGTAAGGCCTAGTTATGTTTTAGGCGGCCGTGCTATGAGAATTGTCTATAATGATGATGAGCTTAATGAATATATGAGCGAAGCCGTAAAAGTAAGCGAAGATTCCCCGGTGCTTATAGATAAGTTTCTTGACAGGGCAATTGAACTTGATGTGGATGCAATTAGCGACACAAAAGATGTATATATCGGCGGGATAATGCAGCATATTGAAGAGGCTGGAATTCACAGCGGAGACAGCGCCTGTTCTTTACCTACTGTAAGTATAAGTGGGGAAAAAATAAAAGAAATAGAAAACGCCACGAAAGAAATAGCATTAAAACTTGGGGTAAAAGGACTTTTAAATATCCAATACGCGCTTCATCGTGATAAACTATATTTGATTGAGGTAAATCCGAGAGCAAGCCGAACTGTCCCTTTTGTATCCAAAGCCACAGGACTTCCTCTTGCAAAAGTCGCAACAAGGGTTATGTGGAATTTGGCATATAATCCTGAAATCAATAACGGAAAGGTTTTATTGGAAGCTCTTAAATTTTATGATAAATTCAATGTGCTAACTTATGACGAAAATGTATATAAACCGAAAATTCATTCTCACATTGCGGTAAAAGAAGCGGTTTTTCCTTTTAATAAACTTACGGGGGCCGATTTAATATTAGGGCCTGAAATGAAATCAACCGGGGAGGTTATGGGAATAAGCTCAAGTTTTGGAGAGAGCTTTGCTAAATCTCAGCTTGCGGTTAAATTCAATCTGCCTAAAAACGGAAAAGTTTTTGTTTCCTTAACCGATTTGGATAAGGAATTTGCCCCTAAACTGGCCAGAAGCTTAAAAAATCTCGGATTTGACATTGTAGCCACAAGCGGAACATACAAAAAAATCAAAGATGCGGGAATTGAAGTTACAAAAGTTTTGAAAATAAGCGAAGGAAGACCGAATATTGTAGATATGATTAAAAACGAAGAAATAGTTCTTGTTATAAATACAAGCGACAATAAAGCAAGCAAAGACGACGCCAAAATCATAAGACGTGAAGTTTTAAACCAGGGAGTTCCGTATTTTACAACCATTGCGGCCGCATTCGCAGCCGTTGAGGCGATTGAATTTTTACAGACAAACGATATAAAAGTGGAATCTCTTCAAAATTATTTTAAAAAATAAAATAATGAGTAAAAAAATTTCACAACTGGAAAGTTTTGACAAACCTCGGGAAAAATTGCTTTCGAAAGGACCGGGTTTTTTAAAAGATTATGAACTGGTTGCTATAATCCTCGGCAGCGGAGTTAAAGGGAAAGATGTTATTAAACTTTCCCGTGAAATTGTTAAATTACTAAAAAACGATTTTAATTCGCTTACGGTTGAGAAATTAATGAATATCAGAGGACTCGGCATGGCAAAGGCCTCCACCATTATAAGTGCCATAGAACTTTCAAAACGCTATCTCATCAAGCAAAACAAAAAAATAACTTCTTCAAAAGACGTTTATGACGAGCTAAAAGAATACCGCAATAAAAAACAGGAATATTTTATAGCTATCTATCTTGACGGAGCAAATCATATCTGTTTTAAACGTGTTATTACAATAGGCACGCTAAATCAAAGCCTTGTGCACCCGAGAGAAGTATTTGCCCCCGCAATTGAACACAGGTGTGCGGGTGTAATCGTTGCCCATAATCATCCATCAGGGCAGTTGGAAGCGAGCGGGGCTGATATTTCGGTTACCAAAAGATTAAAAGAGAGCGGCAGACTGCTTGGAATTGAATTAATTGATCATCTTATTTTTACTCAAAATGGATTTTTCAGTTTTATTGAAGAGGAGATGTTATAACAATTCCCCTATACCTTTAAATTTTTCCACAAATGCGGATATTTTTTCAAACACATTTCTTTTTTTAGTAAGATATTCTGGGTTCAAAGGACTCATTTTAGGGAGTATTTCATTAAGTTCCGTTCCGTTTTCGCTTGCGTATTTTCTCTTTAGTGAAATATTAATATAGCGTTTAGCCGCTTCGGCGTTTAGATTTTCTTCATTTATTAAATTTTTGGCTTCTTCTTTTTGTTTTTGCTGGGCGAATTCAAAAAACGATTCTATAATTTCACTTTTATCTTTGAAACTGTTTAAATCGCTTTTATTTATAAATTCCACTATTAAGCCTTCTTTTGCACGGTTGCCGAGGCTTGCTCTTATAACGCGTTTAATTTCGTCTATAAGGGCGGATTTATTTTGTTGGAGTTTATGTTTTTCAAAAATAAGCTCGAGTATATAATCGAGATTTATCTCCTGGGATTTTAATAAATCTATCTCGAATTCCACATCGTCCCAATTTATATCTGATTTTTCTGCGTTTTTTCCGTTTTTTTGCACTCTTATCCAATCTCTTATATCATTGTATGTCGATTTATAATCCTGAATTTCTCTTTCGGGGAGTAAATGTATATTTTGAAGAATTTTTATCTCCTCATTGTTTAATCCGTATTCCATTTTTACGTTTTCAAGTGCGTTTTTATCGTTTTTATCTATATTTTGTAGTTGTTTAAGCGCAATAAATTCATCATAATTTTGAAGTATGTTTTCAAGTTTTAAATATTCTCCGAAAAGTTTAACAAATTCTTTTTTGTCGCTCTCTTTTTCAATTTCAGTAGGGTTTGGAAATTTTTGTTTTAGGCTTTTTACAATTTCTAAAAAACCTTTTTGTATTTTTCCGTTTTCTTCAAAACCTTCGATATATTCTCTGTAACTTTTTTCAAGCACTACATTTCTGGTGTTTTTATCCCCGAAAAGTGAAATGGCGTCTATTGTAGCCTGTTCTAAATCTCTAAACGTTATGATGTTTCCGAAAGGTTTGGTTGCATCATAAATCCTGTTTGTTCTTGAATATGCCTGAATTAATCCGTGATACCTTAAATTTTTATCCACAAACAGAGTATTCAATCGCGGAGCGTCAAAACCGGTTAAAAACATTCCCACAACTATCAATAAATCTATTTCGCCGTTTTTAACTCTTTTTGACAAATCCCGGTAATAATTTTGAAACGATTTGCCGTCGACTCCGAAATTTGTAGAAAACATTTGATTGTAATCGTTTATTGCTTTTGCCAAAAACTCTTTTGCACTTGAATTCATAGCCGACAACTCAAAACTTTCATCGGCAATTTCACCTATTGCGTCTTGTTCTTCGTTGGGGGCGTAAGAAAAAATTGTCGCTATTTTTAATTGATTATTTTTTGCGATTGAAATCGCATCTCCATTTTGTTTTTTATTTAGGAGTTGCGGTTTTAACCGCTTATTATCATTTATTCGCTTATTTTGTAACTCTTTAAATTTTTCGTAATACAATTTTGCCGCATCGATATTGCTAACGGCAAACATTGCGTTAAATCCCTTGCCGTTTTGTAAACGGTGTGTTTTTAGATGAAAGTTTTTCAAAATATACTCTGCTATTTCATTAATTCTCTCTGGATGTAAAAGCGCTTTTTTGTTTTCAAGCGCGCTTAGTTTTTTTTCATCTATTTCTTTTTCAAACTCTTTAAATTTAGGTCTGACGTCGTTGTAATCAACTTTAAATTTAAGAACTTTCTCATCGCGTATTGCATCGGTAATCACATAAGAATGAAGCTGACGGCCAAATACACTTGCCGTTGTTTCACTCCCGAGTGCGTTTTCAGGAAAAATTGGAGTTCCCGTAAATCCGAACTGATAATATTTTGTAAATCTTTTTTTAAGATTTTTCTGAGCTTCACCAAACTGACTGCGGTGAGCTTCGTCGAATATAAAAACAACGTGTTTATTGTAAATTTCGAGATTTTTTTCAGTTTTTAGGAGATTATTTAGTTTTTGAATGGTGGTTACTACAATTTTATTGTCTTTTTTCTCCAAATTTCTTTTAAGTCCCGCTGTATTTTCAGAACCGTTTACGCTATCGGGTGAAAATCTCTGATACTCTTTCATTGTTTGATAATCAAGGTCTTTTCTGTCCACCACAAATAAAACCTTGTCTATAAAAGGAAGCTCTGTGGCAAGTCTTGCCGCTTTGAAACTTGTTAGTGTTTTACCTGAACCGGTGGTGTGCCAGATATATCCGCCCGCTTCAACACTTCCCCATTTTTTTGCATTATATGCTGAATTGATTTTCCACAAAATTCTCTCGGTTGCAGCTATCTGATATGGTCTCATAACAAGCAGGGTGTTGTTTACATCAAAAACCGAGTATTTTAAAATAATATTTAAAAGAGTGTTTTTTTCAAAAAAAGTGGCGGTAAAATCTTTCAAATCTTTTATCGGTGTATTGTCCGAAAGCGCCCAGTTCATTGTAAAATCGAAACTGTTTTTATCCCTTTTTACCGTGTTTGCAAAATATCTGGTATCCGTGCCGTTTGAAATAACGAAAATCTGCAAAAATTTATAAAGTGAACTTTCGGAGTTAAAACTCTCTTTTGAATACCTGTGAATTTGGTTAAACGCTTCGCGGATGGCAACACCCCTTCTTTTGAGCTCTATTTGCACCATCGGCAGGCCGTTTACCAAGATCGTTACATCATATCGGTTTTTGTAATTGCCTCTTTGTTCAAACTGCCTTATAACTTGCGCGCTGTTTTTTGATATGTTTTGTTTATCTACAATATAAATATTTTCTATATGCCCGTCGTCGAAAACAAAATCGTAAATATAATCGTCGTGAATTTTGCGAGTTTTTTCTGTTATTCCATCACCTGGTTTATCAAGATATTCATCTAAAAACCTTTGCCACTCCATATTGCTAAATTTTACATTATTTAACGATTCTATCTGCTCTCTTGCATTTTCGAGCAGTTTTTTGGGTGTTTTTATATCAGGAGAGAGTGTTAGCAATTCCGTGTCAGTCAAGGTAAAATACTAAAGAAGAAAGGACTGACATGGAGAAATTTAATTTTGACAAAGCAGTAAAAGATTTATTAGCAGGTAAGAAGATAGGTGGAAAAGATGGAGTATTAGCTCCATTAATTAAAGAATTAGTAGAAGCTGCACTTGAAGCAGAAATAGAATCTCATATTGCAGATGAAGTTTTAGAAGGTAAAAGAAATAGAAGAAACGGTTACAACAGGAAAACAGTTAAATCAACATCTGGAGAATTTGAACTTGCTACCCCAAGAGATAGAGAAGGTAGATTTGAGCCTCAAATAGTAAAAAAACATCAAACAACAATAAGTGATGAAATAGAAGAGAAGATATTATCATTATATGCACTTGGAATGAGCTA
>NZ_ATHS01000003.1:0-40467 GCF_000523315.1 Lebetimonas sp. JS032
AGATGTGTATAAGAGACAGGATAATAAATGTAAAAGTTACAATCATAGTAGATGCGAAAATTCCAGGAATTCCTACAGCCGCTATGTTTGAAATGTGATTCTGAATCCGTAAAATATGATAGCGGCCCTAAGCAGGGTTTTTGTTGAAAAATTAATTCCAGGATTCCATTCTTGGGGCAGATGATTTCTCAAGGTATTTGCATAAAAAGCTCCTATAACTATACCTATAATCAAAGGTGAAAGTCCTAAATTTTTAAAAAAAGAAAAACTTGCAATATACCATGCTGCAGTTGAAAACAGCCCCACAAATAAAATTCCGTTTAGTGTATGGGGTAATTGGGTTTTTGTAAACATATAACTCCTTTTTTTTTGTGAAATTATAAATATTTGTTTTAGGTTTAAAAAATTAAAAAAATTTGTTAAAATAATTAAAAAAATTAATGGATAAAAAATGACCCTTAAAGAATTGAATATATTTTACGAACTTTGCAAATATAATTCTCCTAGTGCGGTTGCCAAAAGATTAAATATTTCTCAAAGTGCGGTATCACTTGCATTAAAATCCCTTGAAGAGGATTTGGGAGTTAATTTATTTAACAGAATCGGAAAAAAACTTGTTTTAAATGAATACGGCCGTGTTTTTAAAGAAAAAACATATAAAAATTATACCGAGTTAATAGATGCCAAGCATCTTTTCAATGAAAATAATTTAATAGGAGAAATGAATATTATTGCCAGTAAAACCATAGGAAGTTTTGTTTTACCTGAAATTATTTATAAATTTAAACAAAATTATCCCAAAATTTCAATAAATAAAAAAAATGAAAATTCAAAATTTATTGTTAATTCCATTCTTGAGGGAAAAAGCGATTTTGGTTTTATTGAAAGTGAAATTGAAAATAAAAACATAATCAGAGAAAAAATCGGGGAGGACAGGCTGATAATTGTAAGCAGTGATAAAAAATTAAAAAAAGAATACTTTATAGATGAACTTTTCAATAAAAGATGGATTTTAAGAGAAACTGGTTCCGGTACAAGAGAAATGTTTTTAAATGCAATTTATGATATCGATTTACCTGTTTTTTATGAAACAAACTCAATAAGCGAAATAAAAATGCTTTTAAAAAATCCTGATGTAATAACCTGTATTTCCGAATATGCTGTTAAAGAAGAAATAAAAAGAGGTGAATTATTTAAAATAAAAATAAAGAATTTAAATTTAAAAAGGGATTTTTATCTTGTTTATCATAAAAATAAAATAAAAACCAAAATATTCGAAAAATTTAGTGAATTTATAAAAAAGAATTTAAAGACCATTCAATGAAAAGATTTTTTTTTATTTTAAAAAATTCTTTTAAAGAGCTAATTTTTATGCTCCCTCTTTTTTTAGCAGTAATCGGGCTTGTGGGGCTTTTTCAGGTTTTTGTATCAAAAGATTTATTGGCTTCTTTTTTTAGCGGAAATCCTGTAACGGATACGCTTAGCGGAACTGTTGCGGGGGCTGTGGCCGTGGGGCAGGCGATTGTCAGTTATATTATAGGCGGAGAACTGTTAAAAGAAGGGGTCTCAATGTATGCTGTGAGCTCTTTCATTCTGGCATGGGTAACTCTTGGTATTGTCCAGCTTCCGGCGGAAGCTGAGATTTTAGGTGTTAAATTTACAGTTTACAGAAATCTACTCTCCTTTATTTTTACCATTATTGTTTCTGTGTCTGTTGTATTGACACTAAAGTCAATAAATTGAATTTTCGTGGAATAAAATTTTTAACAAGTGTTATAGTTGTATATACAATTGTTGCTGTTTTCAATTATGATAAATTTGTTTTTGCTTTGGAAAAAAGTGAAAAAATTTTAATAAGAATAATACCGATTTTATTGGTAGTGGTTTTAATAACGGCTATTATAAATTATTTTGTAAGCCCTAAAAAACTGATTAAATATTTTTCAAATAAAAAAATGGGATATTTTATAGCTTTAATTGCGGGTGTTGTTTCCCACGGTCCAATGTACGGATGGTATCCTCTGATTGAAAATTTGATAAAAAAAGGTTTAAATTACGGATATATTGCAACTTTTTTTTATGCAAGGGCTATAAAAGTTCCGCTTCTTCCTGTTATGCTAAATTATTTCGGCTGGAAATTTACTTTTTTTATTTCTTTGTATACACTGATTGCGGCACTGATGGAAGGGCTGATTATTGATAAAATTTTTAAGAATTAAACAGCTTCTTTTTTTAAAATTCTTGAAAAATAATAATGGTTGTTGTAAAAAGTTTTTTTTATTAACTGTTTTTTTATAAGATTTTCAACATTCTGCCATGAGGCATTGGATTTTTTTAAAAATTTCTCAAGTGCGTCTTCTCTTATCGGATGCACTGATGTAATGGCAAGGATGTCTTTTTCAAAATCATTTGTATATGTAAAATTATCTCCTTCGTATTGAACTAAAAGTTCGGTGTTTAACCCGTAATCATTGAAAATTAAATATGCTCTGTTTATATCTTCTTCATCCGGAATTTGAATATTATTTTCTGCCGGAGGTCTTATTGGAATTGAAATATAGGCTTTATTAGGATTTAAAGTTTTTATAAATCCGGCTGTTTTTTTAAGGGATTCTTCATCGTCATTTATGTTTTTTACAAGCATTGTTTCGGTATTTAATAAACCTTTGTATTTTTTTGAAAAATCAATATATCCTTTTTTTATATCTTCAAAATTCAATTTTCCGTGGGGTCTGTCTATTTTTTTCCAGACGGATTTAACTGCGAAATCAACTTTTAAACTGACCCACTCAAATTGCATTAAATCGTTTTGCACATCTTCCCTGTACATTAAAGAACCGTTGGTTATTATTGCAAGTTTTATGTTAAATTCTTTTAAAAGGTTCGCTTCTTTGGCTAGATTTATGTCTAAAGTAGGTTCTCCGTCGGGCACAAATGCAAGATAATCAATTTTTTCGTTTTTTTCTTTTAAAGAAGAAATCCTTTTTTTTGCACTTAAATAAATATCCTCAGGATTATAAAAAGATTTTCTTTCAATGCTCATTTTTAAAGTGTTTCCCAGCTGGCAGTAAATACACGCATATGAACATATTTTTGCAGGAATATTGTTTATTCCCAGACTTCTTCCAAGTCTTCTTGAAGGAACAGGCCCGTATGTCAGTTTGTTTATATCCATTTTTAAGCTTTCAAATTTTTAATATTTAAAATTATAACATAGTATAATTTCATAAAAAAAGAAAAAAATGAAACCGAAATATTCTTTAAAAAACAATTTTTTATATGCAATGGACGGTGCAAAAGAAGTATTTAAAGAAGTTTCTTTCAAAATAGAAATATTCTTTTTTGTTTTGATGAGTGTTGTATTGGTAATACTTCCTTATCCTTTGTGGGCGAAAATATTTATGTTTTCAAGTATGCTTTTCCCGGTTATTGCGGAAATTTTTAACACAGCTATAGAAAAAACGGTCGATTTGGCAAGCGAAGATTTTCATCATTTGGCGAAAAAAGCAAAAGATATTTCCGCATTTGGGGTTTTTGTAAGTGTTTTTATACCTGTTTTTGTCTGGGGAGGGTTTATAATTTATTTTTGGAGTTAAAATGATAAATAAAAATATTGTGGCTTTAGGGTTTGTAAGTTTTTTTACGGATATGGCAAGCAGTATGGTTACTTCTATTTTGCCTCTTTTTATTGTTTACGTTTTAAACGAAGGTGTTGATAAACTGGGATATGTCGTTGCAATTGCAACTTTTGTGTCATATATTTTCAGAATTTTTTTTGGTTTTTTATCCGACAGATATCAGATTGTAAAACCGTTTGTTGTTACAGGTTATATAATTTCGGCCGTTACAAAACCTTTGCTTTATTTTTCACATACTTATAAAAGCATAGCCCTTTTAAGGGCTCTTGAGAGAATGGGAAAGGCGATAAGGGCGGCGAGCAAAGACAGTTTAATCAGCGCTTACAGCGGAGCTAAAAGTGGAAAAAGTTTCGGTTTTCATAAAATGCTTGACGTCGCGGGTGAAATGAGCGGGGCTGTGATTGCTTTTTTGGCTCTTTATTATCTGGGGAAAAATGAAAATATTTTCAGGGATATTTTTGTATTTACATTGATACCGGGAATCATAGCGGTAATAATTGTCGCTTTTTTTGTGAATGACGCCCCGTACAAAAGAAAAAAAACAGAATTTGATTTTTCAAAAGACAGAAAACTTCTTGGAATTTTAGTTATATATTTTCTGTTTATTTTTTTTATGTTTAACGATTCGTTTTTTATAATAAAAGCTAAGGAAGCAGGAATTGATATGGCTTTTATTCCTTTATTTATAGTGCTTTATAATTTTACTCAGACAGTTTCAAGTTATTATTTTGGAATTCAGATAGATAAAATCGGCAGTAAAAGTATTTTGTCTATAGGTTTTGTATTTGGAATTCTTTCTATGCTTATGCTTTTATACAATGAAATTGTTTTAGCTTTTATATTTTTGGGTATTTTTACGGTTTCAAGCTTAAATGCAATAAGGAGTTATATTTCAAAGTTTGCAGTGAATAAATCAACCGTTTATGGTATATTTTACGGAGGTGTCGCAATAAGCGGAGCTCTTGGGGCAGGTGTTATAGGAAATATCTGGCAGTTTTTCGGGGAAATGAAAGCCCTTTATTTTTCCTTAACAGGTTTATGTGTTGTGTTTTTATATTTTATTATAAAGGAGATTTATGTTAAAACCGATAATTGAACATCAAAAAGAGATAAAAGATATTTATAAAAAAATGAAATTTTTAAGGGATAATTTTAATTTGGAAAATCAGGATGCCTTTTATGAAGAATTAATGGATTTAATTAAAGATATAAGAAGTGAATTAGATTATCATTTTAATTTACAGTTTTATTCTGTTACAAATGAAAAAGCTAAAAAATTTGTTTTGGAAAACAAATTAGTAAGGGATATCCTTTTTAGGATGCTGGATTTTATGAAAGCAAAATGTGTGGAAAAAAGTATGGATGCGTTTTTGAAATTTGATGATTTTGAAGAAATTTTAAGGGCTTATTTTAAAAAAGAAAAAGGTCTTTTTATTCAGGAATTAAAATCGGTTTTAGATGAAAAAGAAATAGAAGAAATTGAAAATAATTTGCAAAAATTGATTTAATATGTTAAATTAAATAAAAAAAAGGTTTATTATGAATGATTTTTTTGATGAAAACAAAACACCCAAAGACAAATTTTTTGAAATTGTTTTTAATGCAAATAAAAATTTAGTAATTGACGAATTGGAAGACGTGTTCAAAAGGCTTGCAGCATTGGAAATTTTGGCTGAAGAGAGTTTTGGGGATGAAGTGGATCAAAAAATAAACGAGGTTGTTTTCAATAAATCTGATGAATTTGAAGAGATGCAAAATGATTTGTATATTGATACCATGTCAAAGATTCTGACAAAAAATGAATAAAATTTTTTTATTATTTTTACCTCTTTTTCTTTTGGCTGTGCCTCTCAGATTCCCGCATACTGTTAAATTAAAAAAAGACCAGCTTTTTAAAATGGATGTTTATTATTTAAAGAAAGTTTATCCGTTTGAGATGAGATGGACTTTATATATCAACGATATTATTACCGTTTTATACAGATATGATAATTTTCCAGGACAGGTTGAGCTTCAGCAGGTTTTTTCCCAAAACGCATTTAAAGTTCCCGTTGCCAAAATTCCCGATAATTATCCATATTTTTATATAAAATTTGACGGTTTTAATGGTAAAATTGCAATATTTACAATATATCTGTTTAACGGTAAAAAAGTAAAAGCGGATTTAAAGGAATAAAATGTATTTTGATATTTTAGATGATATGTTTAGGGATTTTGAAGAATATAAAGATATACAAAAAGGAAAAGGCGTCAGGGGTAAACTGATAACAATTATAAACCCTGAGGCTGAAAAACTGGCCGCTGTGGTAGAAGCAGTGCATTTGGCAAGTTTATTGCATGATGATGTGATTGACGAAGCCGACATACGAAGAGGTGTGAAATCCATTAATGCAAAATACGGGGAATTTAGTGCTGTTATGCTTGGGGATATTATTTATTCAAGGGCTTTTTACGAACTTGTTGATTTTGGTGAAAAAATAGCCAAAATTATTTCAAATGCAGTATATTTGCTTTCTCAGGGAGAGCTTGAAGATGTGAAACTCTCAAACAAAATAAACCTTGATAAAAATAAATATATGCAGATGATTTATAAAAAAACAGCTTCATTGATTGAAGCGGCATGCAGGGCGGCTGCACTTACAAAAGGTTTTGATGAAAACGATTTCGGATTGTACGGTAAAAACATAGGGCTTGCTTTTCAGATAGTTGATGATGTTTTGGATATTACCCAGGATGAAAAAACGCTTGGAAAACCAAATATGCATGATTTTAAAGAAGGAAAAACCACGCTTCCTTATATTTATCTGTTTGAAAGATTAAATAATGAAGAAAAAGAAAAATTGGTTTCACTGTTTAAAAAAGATTTAAATGAAAATGAAAAAAACTGGATAAAAGAGAAAATGCAAGAGGATTTGATTATAGAAAAATGTCTGCTGGAAGCCAAAAATTTGGTGGACAGTGCTAAAAAAGCAATTGAAAAATATAATATACAAAAATTAGAAATTCTGGCGGATAAAATTGTAAACAGGTCTAAATAATCTCTTTTAAAAGTTTTTCATAGGCTCTTGATATTTTGTCTTTGGGATATTTTTCCACTACGCTCATTTTATCAACAGCCATTCTCTCGATTCTTTCGTCTTTTGGAATATACGTTTTAAGATACTGTGATTTAGGAAGCTTTAAAATACATTTTATAATTTCCCTGTGCGTGGGCTTTCTTTCAAAGGCGTTTACAAAAAGTTTAATGTTTTTATTTAAATTCTCTTTTACCAGCTGGTTATAAGTCCTTAGTGATAAAATATTGGGAAGAACCGGAACAATTACAATGTCCGAATATTTTACGATGTCTTTTGTAAGGGGGCTTAAAACCGCAGGGGCGTCTATGATTATTATATCATATAAGTTTTTTATGTCCTGAAGTATTGTTTTTATCGAATTTTTATATCTTTCAAGTGAAGTGTCTGCTGGAATTATGTAGATATTGCTGTATTTTGTATTTTTGATTATTTTTTCTACAGGCTTTTTATAAATTTTTCTTTTTTTCGGATTTTTATTAAAAAAATAACTGCTAGCTCCCTGAATGTCTAAGTCCCATAATAAAACTTTACTGTTTTTGGCAGCCGCATATGTTAAATTAACAGATGTTGTGGTTTTGCCCACGCCTCCTTTTATATTATAAATGGCTATAATCAATAAAATCCCCTTTTTAAAAATTAAAAGTATAAAGTGACATTTTTTCATTTTTCAATTTTAACTTTTCACTTGTTAATTGGTATAATATCAAAAAATACCGGGGGTTGTAAATGCAGGAAATTAACATAAATGAAATTAAAAATCCGGAATATGTATTAGTCGGCAATAAAAAAATGAAACTGGATGATTTGATAAATGATTATGTTGAGTTAAAATATTCCAATAAAAAAGCGTTAAAAAAATATTTGCAGGAACAGCAGTTAAAGCCATATCAGGCCGAGCTTATAAAACTGCAAAATTATTTGGAAGAAAATTCTGTAAGAATGGTTGTTTTGTTTGAAGGAAGAGACGCAGCGGGAAAAGGCGGGACTATTAGAAGAATTGTCAGATATATGAACGAAAAACACTACCGTGTGGTTGCCCTTGGTAAACCGAGCGATGTTCAAAAAACCCAATGGTATTTTCAAAGATATGTAGAACAGTTTCCAAGAGGCGGAGAAATGGTATTGTTTGACCGTAGCTGGTACAACAGGGCAATGGTTGAACCCGTTTTTGGATTTTGCACTCAGCAGCAGTATGAAACTTTTATTGAAGAATGCCCTATGTTTGAAAAATCCCTTGTAATGGAAGGGACAATTTTAGTTAAGATATATCTTTCAATTTCAAAAGAAGAACAGGCTAAAAGGTTTGAGAAAAGAAGAAGAGACCCTTTGAGGCAGTGGAAACTAAGTGAAATAGACCTGCAGGCACAGGATAAATGGGATGAATTTACAGAAATGAAATATAAAATGCTAAAAGCAACTCACACGCATTACGCCCCTTGGACTGTTATCAGAAGTGATGATAAGCATTTGGCAAGGTTAAATGCTATGAAAGTAATTTTAAATGCCGTTGATTATAAAGAGCGCAACAATGAACTTAATTATGTGCCTGATGAAGGAATAGTCGTAAGCGGTGCAAGGGAAATTGAGATTATGGAAGCGGACAGAATCAGAAGCGGAAAGTTTGTAAGCTAAATTGAGAGTGAAAGTGTGAAAATGGTGAAAATAGTGAATGGTGAATGGTGAGTGGTGAGTAGCCAAGTTGCCAAGTTCCAAGTTAAAAATTTTTAATAAGGAGAATAAATGGAGTATAATGAGGCAAGAGAAAAATTTGAGAAACTTTTTAATAATGAAATGAGAGAAGATGAAGCAAAAGATTTTTTGATTGAACTCTATAAAAAAGGGGAAAGCCCCAGCGAAATAGCCGCCGCCGCTGATGTTATGAGAGAGCATTCCGTTAAACTCCCTGTGAGTGATGAACTAAGAGACAAATTAATTGATATTGTAGGAACGGGCGGGGATAAATCCAACAGTTTTAATATTTCTTCCACAACAGCCCTTTTAATATCATCTCTTGGAAGTGTTGTGGCAAAACACGGAAACAGAAGCATTACAAGTAAGTCCGGAAGTGCGGATATGCTTGAAGCTTTAGGAATTAATCTTAATCTGACTCCCCAAAATCAGGTAAAAATGTTAGAAGAGGCTCACTTTACATTTATTTTTGCAATAAATCATCATCCGGCAATGAAATATATTATGCCAATTAGAAAAAGTTTGAGTCATAGGACTATTTTTAATATTTTAGGTCCTCTTACCAATCCCGCCGGAGCAAAAAAATATTTGTTAGGAGTTTTTTCTCCCGATTTTGTGGAAAAAATTGCATCAGCCTTAACTCTTATGGATATAAATTCGGCTATGGTTGTAAGCAGTCTTGACGGAATGGATGAAATTTCAGTTGCAGCGCCAACCAAAGCTGTTTATTATAACGGGGTTAAATTAGAGGATTTAACAATCAGACCTGAAAGTTTTGGAATCAACGGGAAAAAAGAAGATTTAGTAGGAGGAGATGCAAAAGAAAATGCAAAAATCACCAGAGGAATTTTAGAAGGAGTTATAAAGGATGCTAAAAGAGAAGCAGTTTTATTAAATGCCGGTGCCGCACTTTTTGTAGACGGAAAAGCAAATTCAATTGAGGAAGGTTTAAATTTGGCTGCCGAAGCGATTGACAGCGGCAGGGCTGTAAAACATCTTAAAAAAATAATAGAAATCAGCAATAAACTAAAATAATGGAAAATGTATAATGGAAAATGGAAAATTTGAGATAAAAACAATTGAAGATTTAAAAAATGTAATTGATTGTATAAAAAATAGTGGTAAAAATATTATTATTTTAAGCGGGACTCTTGGAAGCGGAAAAACCACACTTGTTAAAGAGTTTGTCAAAAGGATGGGTATAAAAGAAAATGCCACTTCCCCCACTTTTGCTATTCAAAATATTTATGAAGGCATAATTTTTCATTATGATTTATACAATAAAGGTGTAAATGAATTTTTAAGTCTCGGGCTTTTGGATGAACTTGAAAAAGAGGGATATCATTTTATCGAATGGGGAGAAGATTTAACCCCTGTTTTGGAAAGTTTCGGAATTGAATATCTTTTTATAAAAATTACGATAGATAATGATAAAAGGCTTTTTGAATGTCAAAACTTATAGCAAAAAATCTTAAAAAATCTTTTAAAATAAATTTAATTATAAAAGGTGTCAGCATTGAGGCTAAAAGAGGGGAGGTTGTAGGATTACTCGGGCCTAACGGTGCCGGAAAAACAACAACTTTTTATCTAATCTGCGGACTTTTAAAACCTGATAGCGGGGAAGTTATTTATGAAAACAAAGATGTGACAAAACTCCCTTTATATAAAAAAGCCAGGTTAGGTATCGGTTATCTGCCGCAGGAGAGCTCAATTTTCAGGGATTTGAGTGTTGAAGATAATTTATATATTGTTGCGGAAGAATATTATGACAAAAAAGAAAAAGAAAAAGTGGTGGAAGATTTGCTTGAAAAATTCAATATTGAGCCTATAAGAAAAAGAAAAGGTATAAATTTGAGCGGAGGTGAAAGAAGAAGGGTGGAAATAGCAAGGGCTCTTGTCGTAAAACCCAAATTTCTGTTTCTTGATGAGCCTTTTGCCGGGGTGGACCCTGTGAATGTAAATGACATTAAGCATCTGATAACTTTTCTTTCAAAGGAAAATATCGGTATAATTATTACAGACCATAATGTCAGGGAGACGCTTTCAATATGCGACAGGGCCTATGTTTTAAAAGACGGACTTATATTGACTGAGGGCAAAGCCGAAGAAATTGTATCTCATAAAGAAGTCAGAAAAAGCTATTTGGGAGAGGATTTTTCTTTATGAAATTAAAAACAAAAATAACAAATAAACTTTCTACAAAACTGCTGAATTTTTTACCGTTTTTAAAAGCAAGCGTAGATGATTTGTTTGAAGAAATAAATGAAATTTCAAAAGAAAATCCTTTTTTGGAGGTTAAAAACAAAAGATTTATTACAATCAGTAATCTTAAAAATGCCAACACTGACGAAATAGAAGCTTTAACCACTTCTAAATCTACTTTATATGAAACATTGATAAAACAGATAGAAAATTCCCACTTTTTCCCTACACAGAAATCAAAAAGCATTGCTTTAGAAATTATCCAGGATTTAAACAATGAAGGTTATTTTGAAGGTGATATTAAAAAAATAGCGCAAAAAACAGGTGTGGAGCCTGAAAAAGTGGAAAAAATAAGAAAACGTTTTATTTATCTACAGCCCTCAGGTGTAGGTGCAAAAGATATGAAAGAAGCTATGCTTTTTCAGATTGAAACTCTGAATATAGATGAAAAGGTATATAGACTTTCAAAAGCCATAATAAAAGATTTGGAGCATATAGACAGATATGTTGATGAAGATGGTTATGAAGAGAGTTTAAAAGTAATAAAACAGCTTAACATTATTCCTGCGGGTGAATTTTTTAAGGACGAGGAAATTATTCCTGAAATTATAGTTTTAAATAATGACGGAAATCTGGAAATAAAACTAAATGACGAACATTATCCCGAAGTAAATATAAATAAAAAAGAATTAAACAATGAATATGTAAAAGAAAAATTTAAAGAGGCGAGAAATATAGTCGAAGCACTTGAAATGAGAAAGGAGACTTTAAAAAAAATTGCCCTTATGATTGTTGAGATTCAGTATGAATTTTTCTTAGGCGGAGTTATAAAACCCATGAAAATAAAAGATTTGGCTGATGAGTTGGGATATGCGCCTTCCACTATCAGCAGAGCTATTGCAAACAAATATCTTTTATGTGACAAAGGTACAATACCTCTTAAAAATTTTTTTTCTTTCGGCCTGGATGAAGAAATTTCAGCAAGACAGATAAAAGAAGAAATAAAAGAGCTTATTAAAAATGAAAATAAAAGCAAGCCTTTAAGCGACGATAAATTAACGGATATTATAAATGAAAAATATAATCTTAATTTAGTAAGAAGGACTATTTCCAAATACAGGGACGCCCTTGAAATCCCCAGCTCCAGAGAGAGGAAAAAACTTTATAAAATCAATTTAGCTTCTAACAATTAAACTTTCAGGCAGATTGAATTTTTTAATTATTTCAGCCTCTTTTTGTCTCATCTCCCCGTTGTCAATTTCATGATCATATCCAAGCAGGTGCAAAAGCCCGTGGATAAAAAGCAGTGTTATTTCTTCATCAATTGAGTGACCAAAATTAACAGAGCCTTCTTTTGCCTTATCAATTGAAATTACAATACTGCCAAGTGGCATACCGGGAATATTTTCAAGAGGAAAACTTAATACATCTGTGGGTTTATCCAGTTTGCGGTATTCTTTATTTAAAGCTTTAATTTCATTATTATCTGTTAAAATCAGTTCTATATCTTTATCTGTGAGATATTCATAAACCGGTTTTAATTTGTTTATATTAAAATTATAATTACTCCTGTTGTCAAAATCTATCATTATTTTCCTTTTTTTAGTAAAATTATAATAAATAATGTAAATTTTTGATTAAGGCAGTGTTTAATATTAGGAGTAAAAATGAAAAAAGCCGTTGTAATTTTGAGCGGTGGAATGGATTCCACTACAGCTTTGTTTATTGCAAAAAAAGAAGGATATGACATAATACCTGTTCATTTTAATTATGGACAAAGAACCCAAAAAAGGGAATTAAAAGCATTTAACGATATTTGTGAATTTGCAAAAATTACCAATAAGTATATAATTGATTTGCCTTTTTTTACCCAAATCGGGGCAAGCGCCCTTGTGGATACACATCTTGAAGTGCCGACGGAGGGGATAAAACCCGGAATTCCGATTACATATGTTCCGTTTAGAAACGGTATATTTCTTTCAATTGCAGCAGCTATTGCGGAAAAAGAAAAAGCATGCGCCGTTTTTATAGGGGTTGTGGAGGAAGACAGCAGCGGTTATCCGGACTGCAGGGAAGATTTTATAAAAAAAATGCAAAATGCAATTAATGCCGGAACGAAACCTGAAACCGTTATTGAAATTAAAACCCCTTTAATTCATCTAAAAAAAGAAGATATTGTAAAAGAAGCCATTAAAGTCAATGCGCCGCTTGAACTTACCTGGAGCTGCTATAAAAATGAAGAGGAGGCCTGCGGAGTATGCGACAGTTGCAGACTAAGGCTCAAGGGCTTTGAAAAGGCGGGAATAAAAGATCCTATTAAATATAAAACGAGTTTGTAATGGTAAGCAATTTAATATTTAACAAAAAAATAAGAAATAATTTATTTAAACAGTTTTTTAAAGAAATAAAAGAATTTATAGATTTCATTTTTTAAAGGGATAAAATGCAAAAAAAGATAAAAACGGTTGAAACACTTCTTGACGCCCTTCCTTTTATAAAGGAATTTTACGGAAAAACAATTGTTATAAAATACGGCGGTGCGGCTCAGATTGACGAAAGATTAAAAGAGAGTTTTGCCATTGATATTACTATGCTTTATATGGTCGGGATAAAACCTGTTATTGTCCACGGCGGAGGCAAAAGAATTACGGAAATTTTAAACGCCCTGAATGTAAAAACTGAATTTAAAGACGGAATAAGAGTTACTACAAAAGAATCAATAAAAATTGCCGAAATGGTATTAAGCGGTGAAATTAATAAGGAAATAGTGAATATGTTAAATCAGCACGGGGCAAAAGCAATAGGTATAAACGGAAAAGATATGTCTTTTATGAGGGCTAAATCTTTAATGGGATACACCGGAAAAATTACTTCGGTTAACGGGGTTTTTATAAATAAATTGGTTTTGGAAAACTTAATTCCGGTAATTGCGCCGATAGCGGCAGGGGAGAGTGCAACTCATCCGGGATATAATATCAATGCAGATACCGCTGCAAGTGAAATAGCCGCTTCCCTTAAAGCTAAAAAAGTGATATTTTTAACGGATACGCCCGGAGTTTTGGATAAAGAGAAAAATTTAATTTCTTCTCTTACAAAAGAAGAAATAGAAAATTTAAAAAAAGACGGCACAATTGCCGGAGGAATGATTCCAAAAGTTGAAGCTGCACTTGATGCAGTGGAAAAAGGGGTTGAAAAAGCCCATATTATAGATGGGCGAATAGAGCATTCCATTTTGCTTGAATTATTAACAAGCGAAGGAATAGGGACAGAAATTAAAAATTAAGGAGAAATGATGAAATTTTCAGTTAAAAAACCGATTTTTGGATTTGAAAAAATAAACGAAGTGGAACTTCAAAAGATTGATGAAACGTTTGCAGTTTTAAAAGATGTTAAAGGGAATGTTTTATTTACATTGATTAATCCTTTTATTTTAAAAAATAATTTTGATTTTGAAGTGCCAAACGATGTAAAAGTACTTTTGGATTTGAATGAAAATTCTGATATAGAAGTGTTTTGCAATGTTGTAATGAAAGAGCCTATTACAGAAGCGGTTGTTAATTTTAAAGCCCCTTTTATTTTTAATAAATCAAACAAAACCTGTTCCCAGATTATTTTAGATAATGAAGGTTATGCAAAAATAGGAGAATTTATAAAAGAATAATAGTATAATTCCACCAAAAAGGGTGCTTTTGCCTTTATCGAAATTAAATAAAGAACAATTTGTCGCTGCAAGCGCTCCGCTTGGTCATAATTTGGTAATAGCAAGTGCCGGTACGGGAAAAACTTCAACAATTATAGGAAGAATCGCATATCTGCTTCAAAACGGTTTAAAACCGGAAGAAATACTGCTTTTAACCTTTACAAACAAAGCCGCAAATGAAATGAAAGAAAGGGTTTCTCGCTTTATTCCGAGTGCTAAAAATATTGAAGCAGGAACATTTCACGCCGTAAGTTACAGATGGTTAAGGAAATTAAATAAAAATATAGTATTAAAAACACCTAAAGATATGAAGATTTTATTCCGTTCTATTTATGCAAAAAGGGATTTTAACAGAATATTGGGGGAAGAAAAGCCTTACAGCGCCAATTATCTTTTTGAACTTTATTCTATGTTTTTAAATTCAAATGAAGAAAATTTTGAGAATTTTTTAGAAAAAAAAGCACCCAGCCAGCTTGAATATTCAATTATTTATGAGGATATATTTGAGGAATATGAAGAAATTAAAAAAAAACATAATCTTGTTGATTTTGATTCACTGTTAATATATATGATTAATGAGCTCAAAAACGGAATTGAAAATCCATATACGGAGGTATTGGTTGATGAATACCAGGATACTAATCCCCTGCAAAACGAATTTATAGAAAATGTTAAAAAAAATCTTTTTTGTGTCGGGGATTATGACCAGAGTATTTACGCCTTTAACGGAGCGGATATTAATATTATTTCCACATTTGATAAACGATATAATAATGCAAAAATTTTTACACTGACGAAAAATTACAGAAGTTACGGGGAAATTTTATCAATTGCAAATAAAGTGATAGCCTATAATCCGAGAGTTTATCCAAAAAGTTTGGAAGTGACAAGGGGATATTCGGGAGAATTTCCAAAAGTATTGATTTATAACGATACATTTGAGGAATATAGAGACTTGGCAAACAGGATTTTAAATTCCACTACGGCAAAAAACGAAACAGCGGTACTTTTTAGAAACAATTCATCGGCAGATGCCATTGAGGCGGTTTTAAGGGAAAAAGGAATTGAATGCAGGAGAAAAGGCGGGGTCGGTTTTTTTGAATCAAAAGAAATCAAAATAACCCTTGATATGTTATATTTTATTTTAAATCCCAAAGACATTATGTCTTTTATTCATATAGTGGAAAATGCAAAAGGAATAGGAAATTCCATCGCAACCGATTTATTTGAGGCTTTGAGTGTTTTGGGAAACGGAAATGTGATAGAAGGGTTTTTAAAACCGGATTTGAATAAAAAAATATTTACAGCAAAAAAGACATCTTATCAGTTGGGTCTTTTTGATGATTTTATAGAACTGGGGAGTTTAAGCAGATTTAAAAATTTGGGATTTGAGGAGAAATTTTTGGAAAATCCTATTTTAAAACATCCCAAACTTGGAATTGAAGGCGCCGAATTTTTATATAATTTTTATCTGTTTTTAAAAAGAATAAAAATTTTAAAAAACCCACATTCTATTTTTAATGAACTTATTCATTCCAAAATATTTGATCATATAATTTCAAATTTGGCAAAAGAGCGTTCCCGTGACAAAAACGGAAAAATAGATACAGCTTTGTATGAAGAAAAAAAAGATGCAATAAAAAGAAAAGTGGAAATTTTAAAAAATTTACTTAAAAATTATTCATCTTTGGAAAAATTTATAAATGCGTTGGTACTCGGGGGAAATGAAATGAGCGAAGGCAGGGGTGTCAATTTATTAACGGTGCATGCAAGTAAAGGATTGGAATTTAAAGAAGTTTATATCGTGGATTTAATGGAAAAAAGATTTCCGAATATCAAACTTTCAAAACCGGCAGGGGGAATTGAAGAAGAGAGACGCCTTTTTTATGTAGCCGTAACAAGGGCGAAAGATAAACTTTTTTTTATGCTGGCAAAAAGAGACAGAATTAAAAATATACAATACGCTCCAAGCAGATTTTTAAGTGAGGCGGGATATAATATAAGTGAGTGGTGAGTGGTGAGTGGTGAGTGGTGAGTGGTGAGTGGTGAGTGGTGAACTTGCCCGGCCGATTGAAAAGCGGCGGGGTGGTGAGTAAATATGAAAGGAAATAATGAATTATAAAGAAAATAATATAAAAAATATACTGCACGGATTTTTTTTGGCAGTTGCAATGAGCGTGGCCGAGCCTTCGACTATTTTACCTCTTATTGTCCACCATTTCAGCCAGAGCGTTATACTTGTGGGTATTTTTACTTCTCTTTTAAGGGGAGGGGCGATAATTGTTCAGCTTTTTGCGGCTTTTTATGCACAGAGTTATAAAATAGTAATGCCTTATATGAGAGGTGTTTTTTTTGTAAGGTTTTTAAGCTGGTTTTTAATAGGTGTTGTAATTTTATTTATAGGAGATAAAACCCCTTCTCTTACATTGCTGCTTTTCGGAATACTTCTTTTTGTTTTTTCTTTTTCGGCAGGATTTGGGGCTGTATATTTCAGTGAGATAATTGCAAAAATTTTTAATAAAACCGAGCGCGGTAAATCAATGGCAAACAGACAGTTTTTTTCCGCCGTAGGTGCAATTATTAGCGGCGGGATTGCAGGATGGGTGCTTAATACATTCGAGGCGCCTCAAAGTTACGGATTTCTTTTTATGGTAAGTGCTTTTTTGTTCGGTATAGGTGTTTTTGCATTTTCAACCATAAAAGAACCTGTTAAAGAAAATATAAGAATTAAAGAAGAGAGTTTTTTTAAATTTTTGAAAAATTCATATATTTTTTTAAAAACGGACAAAGCACTTCAAATTCAGATATTAACTATTCTTTTAAGTTATTCTGTTTTATTTGCGCTTCCTTTTGTAATTTTAAAAGCCAAAAGCTCCATACATTTAACCGGCTGGATTGTGGGAAGTTTTGTCACTATACAGATGTTTGGGGCACTTTGCGGCAATATAGTCTGGAAAAAACTGGCCCCTTTTTATAAGAAAATTATTTTATCTTCTTATACATTGGTAATTACGGCTTTTATAATTGCAATGTTTGCTAAAAATATTGTAAGTTATGCTGCTGTTTTCTTTTTAATAGGTTTTGCAATGGACGGGTTTAAAATAAGCGGTATGAATCTGCTTTTCGAAATAGCCCCTGAAGATAAAAGACCCATATATGTGGCAATTCAAAACACAATAACTTCTATTGGATTATTTTTTGCCATCCCGGGAGGAATAACCCTTAAATATTTGGGATATAATGTTTTATTTATGTTTAGTGTTTGTATGCTTTTAATAGGTCTTTTATTTGCAACAAAATTAAAAGCCGAGTAATATATCCTCTATTTTGTCCGAATCGGTAATTTTATAATTTATTTCAAAAATTTCCAGATTATCGAGTATTCCCTCCCCTAAACTTTTTGCAATTAACATTTCAATACCGAATGATTTTAAATATTTTGGAATTATTTCTCCTGTATGAAGGCCGTTTTCACCGCATTCTTTTTTCTTTATTTTTTCTTTTTTTACAATTTCAAACATCGGGTTTTCTATTAATTTTCTTATATTTGTATCAGTGTCTATTATAAGAAAATGTTTACAAAAAGGAATATATTCGCAAATGTTTTTTTCATTTGAAGTAGGAATGGCGATTTTCATTTTTTTTCCTTTTTTGATGTTATATTAGCAGTTTTTGTAATTTTTCACAAGCTTTGGTTGCTTTTAGAGGAATATAAATATCTGTTATAGTGTCTGTATAAGTTGATTTATCCGGATTTATTTCAATAATTTTAGCACCGTTTTCTTTTGCTAAATAAGGTATCTGACTTGCAGGCATTATTTCCCCAGTTGTTCCGATAATAATCATTAAATCGCACTTTTGGGCAAGTTCTATGGATTTTTCAAATGCTTCTTTTGGTATAGGCTCAGAAAAAAATACGAAATCCGGTTTTAAAATTCCTCCGCATTCCGGACAGAGCGGCGGTAATTTATCCAAAGATATTTTATTTGAAACATATTTTGTTTTACATTTTATGCATTCCAGTTTTTTGGTAGTGCCGTGAAATTCAATAACATTTTTGCTTCCGGCGTCCTGATGCAGATTATCTATGTTTTGTGTAATTATACCTTTTAGTTTTCCCAAGTTTTCAAGTTTTGTCAGGCAGTAATGGGCAATGTTCGGTTTGGCGTTATACATATAATCGTAAAATATTTCTTTTATGTATTTCCAGCTGATATCGGGATGATTTAAAAAGAAATTCATATCCAAAATCTCAGGATTATATTTACTCCATAGGCCGTTTGGCCCTCTAAACGGCGGAATACCGCTTTCAACAGATATACCCGCACCTGTAAACGAAACCGTGTAATTGGAAGTTTGAATTAATTCTGCCGCCTTTTTTAGCATTTTGTCTCCTTATGATATAATTTCTAAAAAAGGATTGATGTGCTGAAAGATTTTATCAAAAAAATGACTGAGTGGGCTTTGGAAAAAGAGGAGGAAGCTGCGAAAGAATGTGCCATTCCGATGGAACAGATTGAAAAAGAGCTTCAAATTTTACAGGAAAAAAGAGACGAACTTCAAAAAAAATGTGAAGAACAGTTAAACGAACTGGATGAACTGATAAAAAGAGTAAATAAAATCAAATCTATAGAAATTTTAAAATGCGATGCCAAAAAAAATTAAAGTTTTTTGGCTATATCTTTGAGAGCAAGATGTGCATGGTTAAATGCCAAGGCTATACTTCCGGCACTTGTAACAACATCTCCTATTGTATATAATCCTTTTATATTTGTTTCCATTGTTTCGGGGTTATAATGAGGCTCACCCCATTCATTTAGTTTAATTCCGCTGTTTTTTAAAAAATCAACCGGGCTTGTTCCGCCTAAGGCATAAACAACTCTGTCAAAAATTTCGCTTGTAGAGTCTTTATAATTTACTTTTACCCTCGGAGGAGTGACGTCATCATCTTCCACAGGTTCCACGCTTTCTATATCCACACCGAGTTTTGAATGAATTTTTTCTTCGTTTATATATTTTTCAACCATATCTTTATTTGTAGGGTTCATTCTTATGATTTTATCTCTTCTGTAATTTAATGTGACATCGCATCCGATATTCATATCCACAAGGCCGTATGCATACTCCCCGGCTGTATCTCCGCCGCCGACTATCAAGACTTTTTCTCCCGGTTGCACTTTATCAAGGTTAAAATTAAGTCTTGGTCTTATGGCTCCCGGGAATTTATAAGCCGGTTTATTCGGTTTTCCCATTCTTCCTATTGAAATTATTACATTTTTTGTAAGAATTGCTCCGAGTTCATGGTCTGTCGCAACGGCAAAAATATCATCACATATTTTTTTAACTGCATATACATGGTGATTATAATAAAATCTGCCTTCGATTTTATTCTCTTTTATTTTTTTGTCCATCTGGGCTAAATATTCTTCTTTTGAACATTCTTCAAAAGTTACGTTTCCGATAAATTCAAATTTTTTACCCTGCCAGTCTTTATCGACTCTTTTCCCCGGTTTATAAAATTTTCTAATCATATCGTTATGATTGTCGGCTTTTTCCACAATCATAAATTTATTTATACCCGCAAGTTTTGCTTCTATAGCACTTGCCACACCTCCGGGACCAGCTCCTATAATTATTAAATCATATAATTTATCACATGAATTTTGAGGCATTTACACTCCTTTTTTTTTCTTTTATTATAACTCAATTGTTTATCAATGTTTCAAATATTCTCAATTATTAATTTTTATGTGTAAAAAAGTAACGGTTTTTAAAAAGCAATATATTTTTAAAAATTTAATGAATAAATATTCATTATTTTACGGGCTTTTTTTATTAAATTTTTAATTATGGTAAAATAATATATAAAAAAGGATTAATATGGAAGAAGTGTTACAAAAAGTAAAAGAAGCAAGCAGAATAACGGCAACCTTAAAAGCGGATATAAAAAGAAAAGTTTTAAATGAAATGGCTGATGAAATTGAAAAAAACAAAGAAAAAATAATAAATGCAAATAAAAAAGATTTGGAATATGCCCGAAATGCCAAACTTTCAAATGCACTTATTGACAGACTTTTATTGAATGAAAAAAGAATAAAATCAATGGCCGAGGCCCTCAGGGATATTGCCAAATTAAAAGACCCTGTGGGAAGAATAATTGACGGTTGGGTTTTGGATAACGGCCTTAGGATTGAAAAAGTAAAAATTCCTATCGGTGTAATAGGTATAATTTATGAATCCCGTCCAAATGTTACAAGCGATGCCGCAGCACTTTGTTTTATGAGCGGAAATGCATGTATTTTAAAAGGCGGAAAAGAGGCTATGCATTCAAATATAATTATTATTGAGCTGCTTCAATATGTTTTGGAAAAAAACTCACTTCCAAAAGATGCAATTTCCTTAATACCGGATTACAGCAGGGAAGGGGTCAGCACTCTTATAAAACAGGATAAATTTGTAGATTTAATTATTCCAAGGGGAGGGGAAAAATTAATTAAATTTGTAAGTGAAAATTCAAAAGTCCCGGTGGTCAAACACGATAAAGGTCTGTGTCATGTATATGTCCATAAAGATGCTAAATTGGATGAAGCGCTAAATATATGTATAAACGCAAAGGTTCAAAGACCAGGCGTTTGTAACGCAATGGAGACATTATTAGTGGACAGAGAAATTGCGGGAAAATTTTTGCCCAAAATAAAAGAGGCAATGGAAAATGAAGGGGTTGAGCTTAGAGGTTGCGAAATTACATTGGAATATATTGATATAAATAAAGCCACAGAAGAAGACTGGTTTGCAGAATATTTGGATAAAATACTCTCAATCAGAATAGTTGATAATGCAAAAGATGCGATTGAACATATTCAAAAATACGGTTCAGGGCACAGTGACAGTATTATAACAGAAAATTATTCCGTGGCGGAAGAATTTTTAAACAGGGTTGACAGTGCCTGTGTATATGTGAATGCATCTACTCGTTTTACAGACGGGGGTGTTTTCGGATTTGGGGCAGAAGTCGGTATTTCAACAAACAAGCTTCACGCAAGAGGCCCTATGGGGATAGATGATTTAACAACATATAAATATAAAATATATGGAAACGGGCAGATAAGGGAATAGTGAAAATGGTGAAAGTCTGCCCGGCCGCTTGAAAAGCGGCGGGGTTGTGAGTTGTGAGTAGTGAATTTTGAATTATAAATTAAATAGAAAGGCAGAAATGATAGCAATTGATTTAGGAAGCAACACAATTAGGGCTATTAAATATGATTGTGCTACAAATGAAAAGCTGAACGAATTTGAAAGAATCATAAAAACGGCCGACAGGCTGGTTGAGACAGGCCGAATCTCCGACGAGGCAATAAATAGAATTATAGATGCTATTAAAGATATAAAAAAACTATTTGGTGAATATAAGATAAAAGCTGTGGCAACGGAAGCTTTAAGAAGTGCTAAAAATAAAGAATATGTGTTAAATAAAATAAAAGAGGCAACAGGTGTGGAATTTGAGATAATCACTCCTTTTGAGGAAGCAAATTATACGGCGGTTGCGGTAGAAAACTGTTTAAAAAAATGTGGATTTGAAAATGAAAGATTTTTTTTGATTGATATAGGTGGAGGCTCTACTGAATTTATATTAAAAAATAAAGACAATATAATGGCTGAAAGTTTTAAATTAGGGATTGTAACTTTTACGCAAAAATATAAAACACCTGACGCAATAAAAATAGCCGTTAAGAAAAAGGCCAAAATTTTTAAAGATTTTATAGACCTTGCATTTTCAACACACAAAAAACCAAAAAATTTTGTTGCAAGCAGCGGAACCCCGACTTCCATAGCGGCTTTGAAAAAAGGTATGAATTATAATACATACAATCCGGAAAAAATAAACGGAACTGTTATAACTTTGGCAGATTTGGATTATTGGGCAGATAAACTTATGAAAATGGAAATGAAAAAAAGAGAGAAATTAGTGGGTGTTGGCAGAGGTGATTTGATAATTACCGGAATTTATATATTCAGGGAAATTTTTAAACTTACCAAATACAAAGAATGTATAGTGTGTGATGACGGTGTGAGAGAAGGCGTTGCTATATCTAAATGTAAAATGGAAAATAAATGATGGAAAATGAAAAGTGTAAAATTAATGAAAATTGGTATAATTTCATAAAAAAGGCAGTAAATGAAAATGACGGGTGCTCAAATGGTAATAGAGAGTTTGATAAAAGAAAATGTTGAGGTTGTTTTCGGATATCCGGGCGGGGCAATAATGAATGTTTATGACGAAATTTATAAACAGAAATCTTTTCAGCATATTTTAGCCAAACACGAACAGGGTGCCGTTCATATGGCGGACGGTTATGCAAGGGCCACGGGTAAAGTAGGGGTTTCAATGGTTACGAGCGGTCCCGGAATTACAAATGCAATAACAGGAATTGCAACTGCGTATGCAGATTCTATTCCTCTTGTAATTATTTCGGGGCAGGTGCCGACTTTCGCAATCGGTACCGATGCATTCCAAGAAGTTGACGCTGTCGGAATTACAAGACCTGTTACAAAACATAACTTTTTAGTAAAAAACGTAGAAGATTTAGCATATGTTATTAAAGAAGCTTTTTATCTTGCAAGAAGCGGAAGACCTGGACCTGTACATATAGATATTCCAAAAGACGTAACCGCCGCCAAAACATTTTTTAAATATCCTGAAAAAATAGATTTAATAACTTATAAACCTACATATAAAGGCAATGCAAGAGCTATTAAAAGAGCTGCAGAAGCCATTAAAAAAGCAAAAAAACCTGTATTTTATATAGGCGGTGGTGCAGTACTCAGCACAGCGGCTGATATTATAAGAGAAATAGTCAAAATAACAAAAATACCGGCAGTCGAGACATTAATGGCAAGAGGTGTTTTAAGATATAACTGTCCTTATTTACTTGGAATGGTTGGAATGCATGGGACATTTGCTGCAAATATGGCTATGAATGATGCCGATTTGATAATTTCCTTAGGGGCCAGATTTGATGACAGGGTTACAGGAAAAATAGACGAATTCGCTAAAAATGCAGATATTGTTCATATTGATATAGACCCCAGTCAAATAGGTAAAGTGGTTAAGACTAAATATCCTATAGTAGGGGATTTAAAATTAGTACTCGAAGATATGATGCCGTTTTTGGTAGAGGGTGTAAAACCTGAAAAGTTTGAAGAATGGCGCGAAATTTTAAACAGATATAAAGAACTTTACCCTTTGGCTTACAATGACAGCGATGAAGTGATAAAACCTCAATGGGTAATACAAAAAACCGGTGAAATTGTTCCCGAAGACGCAATAATTACTACAGATGTCGGTCAACATCAGATGTGGGCTGCCCAGTTTTATCCGTTTACAAAGCCAAGACAGATGATTACAAGCGGAGGTTTGGGAACAATGGGATACGGTTTTCCGGCAGCGCTTGGAGCTAAAAGAGGGGTTAATGAAAAACTGGTTGTTAATTTCAGCGGTGACGGAAGTATTATGATGAATATCCAGGAAGTTTTAACAGGATACAAATATAATCTGCCTGTAATAAATATTATTTTGAATAATAATTATCTTGGAATGGTAAGACAGTGGCAGAGTATGTTTTATAATGACAGACTTAGTGAAACCGATTTAAGTGATGTTCAGGCCGATTTTGTAGAACTTGCCGAGAGTATGGGCGCAGTAGGTTACAGGGTTAGTAAAAAAGATGAATTTATCGATGCATTAAACGACGCTTTAACTCAAAATAAAGTGGCATTTATTGATGTTCAGGTTGACAGAAGGGAAGATGTGCTTCCAATGGTGCCGCCTAACAGCCCTCTTAAAAATATGCTTGTATTTAAGGAAGACAAATGAAAAGAATAATATCTGTAATAGTTGAAAATGAACACGGAGTTTTGGCAAGAGTGGTGAATATGTTTGCTGCAAGGGGATATAATATTACATCATTGACTGTAGCCCCGATTCCAAATACCGGGTTTTCAAGAATGACAATAATGAGTGAAGGTGATCCAAAAGTGTTTGAACAGATTGTTAAGCAGCTTTATAAGTTGATTCCGGTTTATAAAGTAATTGAAAGCAGTGATTTTATAGAAAAAGAAATGACAATGGTTAAATTTTCGATAGAAAACAACCTCTCAGATATCGACGCACTTGCCAGATGTTATAACGGAAGTATAAGCAATGTCGGGGAAAAGCATGTGATTGTAAGTGTTGTTGACAGACCCGAGAGAATTGATAATTTTTTAAAGGCAATTAAAAGATTTAAACCTGTTGATATTGTCAGAAGCGGTGTCAGTGTAATTGAAAGATAAAATAGTGAGTAGTGAATAGTGAATAGAAAGGATAAAGGAATAATAAATAATGGATATGAAAAAATAAAAATAGGAAAGTAAAAATATGGCAAAAGAATGTAAAATGGCAAATGAGATTAAAGAGTTTAATTTAAAAGAAATATGTAAATATTTGGATATTGACTGTCCGGACAGTGATAAAAAAATTATTGGAATAAATACTTTGCATGACGCAGGGAAAAATGAAATAAGTTTTTTGGAAAATAAAAAATATGAAAAATTTTTAAAAAATACAAAAGCGGGGGCTGTTTTAGTAAGAGAGGAAGATGCCAAAAAATTACCTCAAAATATAATTCCTTTAATTACAGAAGAACCGTATTTAAAACTGGCCCTTCTTACAAAATTGTTTGTTTTTGCCCCATGGGAAAACGGAGGATATCAGATAAATAAAGATGCGTTAGTGGACAGTTCCGTTAGGATTGGAAAAGGTGCAAGAATAGGCAAAAATGTTGTAGTTATGCCAAATGCCGTAATAGGACCTTACGTTGAAATAGATGAGGGAAGTATAATATACCCGAATGTAACTATTTACAGGAATACAAAAATAGGTAAAAACGTAATAATTCACGCAGGAAGCGTTATAGGAAGCGACGGATTTGGATATGCGCATACAAAAGAAGGAAAACATATAAAAATATACCATTTAGGAAAAGTTGTAATAGAAGATGATGTTGAAATAGGGGCAAATACCACTGTTGACAGAGCGGTATTTGGTGAAACACTGATAAAAAAAGGTTCTAAAATAGATAATCTTGTTCAAATAGGACATAACTGTGAAATAGGCGAATATTCCATTTTGGTTTCACAAGTCGGGCTTTCAGGTTCTTCCAAACTTGGAAGAAATGTCATAATGGGCGGACAGAGTGCAACCGCCGGTCATCTTGAAATTGCTCCGTTTACTACAATTGCAGCAAGAGGAGGTGTTACAAAAACTATAAAAAATCCCGGAATTTACGGAGGATTTCCTTTAATGCCCCATAAAAGCTGGTTGAAACTGCAAGCAATTCTTTCAAAACTTCTAAAAAAAGATTGATTTTTTATTTTTTCTTGATATATGTCAATTTTTTTTTACCTTCTTTATATTACAATAAGAAAAACTTATAATAAGGGTGTAAAATGAAAGTATATTTGGATAATAATTCCACAACACCAATGGATGAAAAAGTAAAAAAGATATATTGCCAAAGCAGCGATATTTTCGGGAATGTAAATGTTATTTATGATTTGGGAATAGAGGCAAGAGAGGCCATGAACAAAGCATATGACATTATTTATCCCGGAATTGGCGCAAGTGACGAAGACGATATTTTAATTACCTCTTCCACAACGGAGGGAAACAATGCCGTTATTAAAACTTTTTTGGATGCCTATCTTAAAGGAAGTGAAAAAAAACATATAATTACAACTATTGCAGAACACAGCTCAATAAAAGCGCCATGTGCTTATGCAAAAACTTTGGGGATGGAGGTTACATATCTTTATACCGATGAAAACGGAAGAATAAGGCTTGATGAACTGGTTGATGCAATAAGAGATGATACTGCTCTTATTAGTGTATTATTTGCAAGTAATGAAAGCGGTGCGATTCAACCTATTAAAGAGATTGGAGAAATAGCAAAAAAATATAATATCCCTTTTCACTGTGACGGAGCCCAGGCTATAGGAAAATCGAGGGTTAATGTAAGAGAACTCGGAGTTGATTATTTTACATTTTCGGCTCATAAATTTCACGGACCAAAAGGAATTGGAGGATTATATATTAAAAAAGGCGCTCCTTTTGTCAATTTGATACACGGGGGAAATCAAATGGGAGGAAAAAGAGGAGGCAGTGTATACTTAAACGGAATGGTTGCAATGGCTGAAGCTTTAAGATTGGCAAATGAGCATTTGGATGAAATGTACACAAAAGTTTCTTCACTCAGAGATAAACTTGAAGATGCAATTTTACAAATTCCTGACACTAAAACATATGTAGATAAAAAACAGAGGCTTCCAAACAGTGTAATTGCATCATTTAAGGGAATTGAAGGTGAAGCTATGCTATGGGATTTGAATTTAAATAAAATATATGCTGCAACAGGAAGCAGCTGCTCAAGTGAAAGGCTTGAAGGAAGCGAAGTGCTTGAGGCTTTGGGGGAAGACCCTGAAATAGCACATACCGGTATAATTTTTTCATTAAGCAGATTTACGACTGAAGAAGAAATAGATTATGTAATAGAAAAGTTACCAAAAATTGTTGAGAGACTAAGAAGCATATCAATGTCATATGCCAAGGTGAAACCTAATTAATAGTGAGTAGTGAGTAGTGAGTTGTGAGCCTGCCCGGCCGCTTGAAAAGCGGCGGGGTGGTGAGTAGTGAATGGAAAAGCGAATTTATTCGCTAATAATTATATGAGACTAAAGCCTTATCTCCAATATGAATATGTTTTAGAAGTTACGAATTTATTCGCACAAATTGAATTTAAATTTTTATACAAGGAGTAATAATGGGTAGAAACGATTTAATAACCGGAAATGTCTGGGAACAGTATTCAAATAAAGTGATTGAAAGAATGAATAATCCGAAATTTTTGGGAGAATTCAGTGAAGAAGACGCTAAAAAAAGAGGGGCAAAATTGGTGGTTGCCGATTTTGGAAGTGAAGCGTGCGGGGACAGTGTAAGACTTTACTGGCTGGTTGATCCTAATACAGATAAAATAATTGATGCGAGATTTAAATCTTTCGGATGCGGAACGGCGATAGCCTCTTCGGATATGATGACAGAACTTACCATCGGTAAAACAGTGGATGAGGCTATGAAAATTACAAATCTGGATGTTGAAAAAGCATTGAGGGACGAACCGGACAAACCCGCATTTCCACCTCAGAAAATGCACTGCAGCGTAATGGCGTATGATGTAATTATTGAAGCGGCAGCCAAATATAAAGGCGAAGATGCAAAAAAACTTAAAAACAGTGAAATAGTCTGTGAATGTGCAAGAGTCACAAGAGGGGAAATCGAAGAAATAGTAAGAAAACATAATGTAAAAAGCGTAGAAGAGCTTCAAAAATATACTGACGCAGGTACATATTGCAAAAGCTGTGTAGCACCCGGGGGACATGAAGAAAGGGATGTTTATCTGGTGGATATTATAAAAGAAGTACAAGAAGAAATGAAAAAAGAAAAACTTCAAAAAGGGGCTGAGTCTCAAAAATTTGAAGATATGAGTCTGGTTAAAAAAATTAAAGCGGTTGAAGAGATACTTGATAAAAAAATAAAACCGGCTTTAGCAATGGACGGAGGAAGTCTGGAACTCATTGATGTAAAGGAAAACGGCGATAAATTTGAAGTGTATGTAAGATATCTCGGGGCATGTGCTTCATGTGCTAGCGGAATGATGACATTAATGGGTATAGAAGATGAGCTCAACAGAAGTTTAAATACTGATAAAATAAAAGTAATACAAATATAAGAGGATTATTCCTCTATTTTTGTAACAGTGTGATGAGTAAATGAATAATCCTGTTCAGGATAATCAAGTCTGAAATGGGCACCTCTGCTTTCTTCCCTGTAAAGTGCCGCTTTTGCCAAGGCTTTAGAAATATCAATTGCATTTACACATTCCAATTTTTCTTTTAAATTTGAATTTTTTTCATCATTTCCATTTAAAGAATTTTTGATGGTTTTTAATTTTTCGAGTGCTTTTTTTATTGCATATCCGTTTCTTAAAATACCTACTTTTTTAAATAACAGTTCGCCTATTTCATGTTTTATTTTTTTTGCATCTATTTTTGTACTTTTTAATTTGTTTATTAATTCTATGTCTTTTTGTATTGTATCATCCGGTATGTCGACAAATGTTTTTTGCCTGAAAGAATATTTAACGGCTTCGTATCCTGTGATTTTTCCAAATACAGCCCCTTCACTTAAAGAATTGCCTCCAAGCCTGTTTGCACCGTTTACACCGTTATTTCCCGCTTCTCCGGCATAAAAAACACCTTCTATGCTTGTAAAACCGAATGTGTCCGTTTTAATACCCCCCATGGTATAATGGGCTAACGGATTTAAAGGAATCGGCTCTTTGCTTATATCTATTCCTTTTAGTGATTTAACTCTTTTTTTAAGATTAATAAGTTTTGTATTTATTATCTCTTCATCTATCATTGTCAAATCCAGATATACTTTTTTGCCTTTATTTAATTGTTTTACTATTGCACGGGTAACAAAATCTCTTGTATTGAGTTCATCTACAAATTCTTTCCCGTCGCTGTTTATAAGTTTTCCTCCCTCCGCTCTTGCAGCCTCGGAAATTAAATAGTTTGTCCCTTCAAGACCTGTCGGATGAAATTGTATAAATTCCAAATCCATGGCTTCCAGCCCGGCTCTAAGCCCCATTGCTACTCCGTCGCCCGTCGCGTCTGTAATATTTGTAGTATATCCTCTGTAAAGCCCCGCATATCCTCCTGTTGCGACTATAACCGCTTTTGCTTTTATTATTTTTATTTCTTCATTGGTTTCATCTAAAAATGTGGCCCCTGCAACTTTCCCATCGTTTATTAATAAATTAATTGCAAAATGATTTGTAATACTCGGAATATCAAGTTCTTTTATTGTTTTACTCAGTGCTTTCATAATTGCGGGACCTGTAGCATCGGCTGAGAAACATGTTCTTTTGAATTTTGTTCCGCCAAAGGGTCTTTGGGCAAGTCTTCCATCGGGAAGTGTGGTAAAAGGAACTTTGTATTTTCTGTGCAGATTTCTGATTACCTGAGGAGCGTTTTCGCAAAAAATTCTGACTGCTTCTTCTTCCGCCAGTCCTATACCGCTTTTTAATGTGTCTTCTATGTGATGTTCAATTGAATCTCCGTCTTTCATATTATTAAGAGCGGCGTTTATTCCGCCTTTTGCCATAAATGAATTGTTGGCCATAGGAGATTTTTTTGTAACAATTGCAACATTGCTTCCAAGTTCTTTTGCTTCAATGGCAGCCATCATTCCTGCAATTCCGCTGCCAATTACCAAAATATCATATTGCATCAGTTTCCTTTTTGATATAATTGTACCAAAAAAAGGTTTTTAATGAAGAGGATTTTAATCTTATTTGTTTTAATAAGCTCTTTAATGGGTTATGAAGTTACAATTAAAAGTATACAAAATGATAAAATAAGTGTAGACAAATATGTAAAAAAAGGTGTAAGCGGAATAGTTTTGTGTCCTTATGAAAATAAAAATATAATTTGTGCGAAGGCCACACTTTTTGGCACCGAAGGTAAATTAAGTGTTTATGATAATTTGGAAAACGACTCTTTCGCTCTTCCTGTAGCCATACCAAAACCCGGTGATAAAATCATCCTGGCAAAAAATTACAACAGAATAATGATTATCGCCCCAAATCAGCAAAGTTATTTAAAAGCCAAAGAGTTATTTAAAAATAAAACACTGATTTCTCCTGATATTTTTGCGACATTTTTGGAAGAAAATCCGACTAGGGATGATTTTATAAATTTTGCAAAAAAGATGGATATAGGTTTGTATGCTTTTGTTTTGGATAAAATATATCTTGTGGATTCATACAGCTTTTATGCCATAAAAGAGTTTTCAGCTGAAAAAAATTATAAATACACCGAGCCTTTTTTTGTAACCTATCCAAATTTTCATATAGAGGGAAATGTTTTTTCAAAAGTTAAAAATCTGTTTAAACAAAGTATCGGTTCGTATGCCAAATATTACAAAAGTTTAATAAAGGAATAAAATGATTGAAAGCAGACATATAGAGAATTTAAAAAACATTGTGGGTGATGATGATATCAAAACAGACAAAGCTCATTTAAGGGCGTATTCCTATGATGCCACAAAAGAACATTTTTACCCAGATGCGGTAATATTTCCTGAAAATGAAAAAGAAGTGAGTGACATTTTAAAATATTGCAATAATAATAAAATAGCTGTAATTCCAAGAGGTGCGGGAAGCGGATTTACAGGCGGGGCGCTTCCGGTAAACGGAGGGATTATACTGGCTGTGGAAAAATATATGAATAAAATAATTGAAATTGACGAAAAAGATATGGTTGCTGTTGTACAGCCTGGTGTTATTAATTCAGAGCTTCAAAAAGAAGTGGAAAAAAAGGGTCTTTTTTATCCGCCGGATCCCGCAAGTATGGATTATTCCACAATAGGCGGAAATGTGGCTGAAAATGCAGGCGGGATGAGAGCTGCAAAATACGGACTTACAAAAGATTATGTAATGTGTCTCAGGGCTGTTTTACCAAACGGAGATATTATAAGGGCAGGGAAAAGGACAATAAAAGATGTAGCCGGATATAATGTGGCGGGAATATTAATAGCAAGCGAAGGAACTTTGGCCGTATTGACGGAAATAACGCTGAAACTGCGTCCAAAGCCTAAAATGAAAAAAACATATATGGGAATTTTTGAAAATGTGGTAGATGCAATGAATGCCGTTTATAAATCCCTTTCATCCGGGGCTGTTCCTGTTGCCATGGAATTTATGGATTCTCTTGTTGTAAAAGCGCTGAGGGAAAAATTAGGGGTTAATCTGCCTGAATGGGCCGGGGCTTTACTTGTAGGCGATGTTGACGGGAATGTCGAGGAAGAAATTGATTATCAATTAAAAATTTTGGAAAAATCATTTAAGCAAAACGGGGCTAAAGAATTTATTGCAACGGCAGATAAAGAAAAATCAGAAGAAATATGGTTTGCAAGAAGGAATGCAAGTCAGTCTATTACAATATACGGAAGTAAAAAATTAAATGAAGATATATCCGTTCCAAGGAGTAAACTTCCGGATGCACTAAAAGGAATAGAGGAAATAGGGAAAAAATATAATGTAACAATTCCCTGTTTTGGGCATTCCGGGGACGGAAATATCCATGTAAATGTAATGGTTGACGGTGAAAATGAAGATGAGGTTAAAAAGGGTTATAAAGCGGTGGAAGAAATTTTTAAACTTGTTATTTCACTTGAGGGTACACTCAGCGGGGAGCACGGAATAGGTCTTAGCAAGGCTCCTTTTATGAAACTTGCATTCAGTGCGGCTGAAATGAATCTGTTTAAACGAATAAAAAATGCATTTGATCCAAACGGAATACTTAATCCCGGTAAAATGGGAATATAAAATAGTGAGTAGTGAGTAGTGAGTAGTGAGTAATAAGGAGTGAAATGAAATTATGTACTTTTAATGTAAATTCTATAAGACAAAGAGAAGAAATTGTAAAAAATATTATAAATGAATATAATGTGGATGTTATATGTATGCAGGAAATTAAAACCGAAGAGGATAATTTTCCAAAATTCGACAATATGCACTGCATTATTCACGGTCAAAAAAAATTAAACGGTGTGGCGACATGCAGCGTTTTTGAAATTGAAAATTATCAAAAAGGTTTTGAGGGAGAACTTAGCGAATCGAGATTTATTTATACATTGATTAATAATATTCATATTATCAATATTTATGCGCCTCTGGGAGACAATTACGGCGAAAGGTTTGAATATAAAATTTATTTTTATAATAAACTGTTTGAATTTTTGAAACGATTTGATTTAAACAAGCAAAAAGTTTTAATATGCGGTGATTTCAATATATCACATACATCTCTTGATGTCTGGGACGAAGAAATCTGGGACGGTGAAGTGACCCATTTACCCGAAGAGAGGGCAATTTTGTCTAAATTTTTAGACAGCGGATTTATAGATGTTATAAGAAAAAAACATCCTAATGAAAAAGTCTTTTCATTTTACGATTACAGAGGCGCCGCGGTTTATAAAAACGAAGGGCTCAGGCTTGATTATATATTGGTGAGTGAGCCTCTTTTTGAAAAATTTAAAGATGTGGAAATTTTAACCGAAATCAGGCGAAAAAGAAAACCGACTCCATCTGACCATGTGCCGTTAGTTGCAGAATTTGATATTTAAAGGTTTAGGTTGTTAAATGAAATAATAAACTTTTTGGTGAATTTTGCTCATTCTTTAGGATATATAGGTATTTATTTTTATATGCTTTTAGTCGGCACTTTTATACCGGTTCCAAGTGAGCTTGTTTTACTGCCGGCCGGATATCTTGCGGCAACAGGTAAAATGAATCTGATCAGTGTTTGGTTATGCGCTGCACTCGGCAGTTTAAGCGGCGCTCTTATAAATTATTTTTTGGCAAAATTTTTGGTAAATAAAATCTTAAAAGACAAACCTGTAATAGAAAAAGTAACAAAATTTTGGAAAAATCATGGAAAAATTTCCGCCTTTTTAGCTCCTCTTACGCCTGGACTTGGACAGTATATTTCTATTCCCGCCGGTTTATCCCATATGCCGCTTAAATGGTTTATTCCTCTTACTTTTTCGGCAAATCTGATATGGACCGGATTTTTAATAATGGTAGGTTTTTTATTTGGAACCGGAGAAAAAGCGCATAAAAGTGCTGTCTTCGGAAGTTTGATTTTACTCGGGAGTGTGATAATTATAGCCACTGTTTATGTGTTCAGTGAACTGAAAAAGACTAAATAAATCTTTTTATGTCTTCTCCGGAATATATAATAATTTCAGCTTTTATATTTTTAAGTTTTTTTTGAATCAATTCAGTTAGTCTTTTTTGTGTTTTATTTAAGTCCATTTTTTCAGGTTCTATAAAAATTATTACAATTTTATTTTGATAATGATAAATTTTGTCACTTCTTCTTATATTGTTTTTTAATATTTTAGAAATTTCTTTTATCGTCTTTTCAGAGGGGATATTCTCAGAAATAATTTTCAGCAGTGCAAAATTTTTCCCGTATCTTTGATATCTGTTTTGCAAAACATTAAGAGTTTCTTCCAGATGATATAAATTATAAAGTTTACTTACAGGATTTTTAAGTGTTTTTATATTCAGACTTTTACTTATTACACTGTAAACAATATAAATACTCACAAGTGTTGTAAGTACTGAAATTATGGATATTAAAATTATAAAAAACAGAATTTTTTGTGTTTTATTCTCCATTGCCTTTGCTATATAAATTACAAGAGGGTCTGCCGTTTCCCAGCTTTGTTCGCTTAAAATATATAATTTGTTTTTATTTTTAGTTTTTTTTATTTTTTCCCAGTTGTTTTTTAAACTGTAAAAATTTTTCTTAAAAAAATCCATAGCTTCATATGGAATGATGTCTTTATAGATGTTTTCAACATCTGAATATTTATTGTCAATATATTTTTTTACGTCTTTGATTTTTTCTTTATCTTTTCCTATCAGCGCAAGTTTGCAGTATCTTTGTGTTCCTCCCCTTATTTGCCCCAGTTTATTTATAATGTATGCATTTTTTATTTGATTGTTTTGTACTAAATATATTACAGAAAAAGAATTAACAAGAATAACTAAAAAAATAAAAAAAAGAAGAAAAATTATTGTTTTAGTGTGTTTCATAATCCACAACTCTTCTTTCGAGTATAAAAGGCTTTATGAAATCAATGATTTCCAAATGTTTTGGATGTGTGGCGTAAATTTTTAAATCTTCAATGTTTTTCACTTCGGTAATTACGCAAAAATCACTGGAATTTTCATCAAATTTTATATCAATTCCCACTTCTATATGTTTAATTTCTTTAATCAGATTTTTTAAATTTTCTATTTGTTTTTTAAACTCCAAAAGGGGGGCATTTTTTTTTGTTTTAAAAATAACTACATGTCTAATCATAATATTTCTTTTACAAATTCTTCTATTCTTTTTATGCCTTTGTTTATAGTTTCAAAATCGGTTGCAAATGAAAATCTGAAATATCCCTCACTTCCGAATCCAAGTCCCGGAACCACGGCAACGCCTTTTTCTTCAAGCAAATCAAGGGCAAAATTCATTGAATCGTTTACAATTTTTTTATGATTTACAAAAATATAAAAAGCGCCCTGCGGTTTTATGGCACTGAGCCCCTCAATTGAATTGAAAGCCTCGTATACAAAATCTCTTCTTCTTTTAAATTCATTTACCATTTTTTTTATATCTTCGTCTGCTTTTCCAAGAAGTGCCGGAATAGCCGCTTTTTGTGTTATTGTGTTTATATTTGATGTGCTTTGTGATTGAAGGGTTATCATTTTTTTTACAAGCTCTTTGTTTTTACTTGCACAGTATCCGAATCTCCAGCCTGTCATTGCATGGGATTTAGACAGGCCGTTTACAGTAACAGTTCTTTTATACATATCTTCATTTATACTTGCCGCCGCAACAAATTCTCCCTCATAAATGAGTTTTTCATACATTTCATCACTTATAACCCAGATATTCGTTTCTTTTAAAATTTCGGCAATTGCACTTAATTCTTTTTTTGAATATATGCTTCCTGTGGGATTACTCGGGGATGTAAGCATTAATGCTTTTGTTTTTGGTGTAATTGCTTTTTTTAACATATCAGGCGTTATTTTAAAATTTGTTTTTTCATTTGTCTGGATTATAACAGGTGTCCCTCCATGATATTTTACAAGCTCGGGATATGTAACCCAGTAAGGAGCCGGGATTATTACCTCGTCACCTTCATCCACAATAGCTGCAAATATGTTAAAAAGGGATTGTTTTGCCCCGTTGCTTACTATTATTTCATCCATTTCGTAGTCCAAATGGTTATCTCTTTTCAGTTTTATTTTTATAGCTTCCAAAAGTTCCGGAATTCCGGCAACATTTGTATATTTTGTAAATCCTTCGGTAATGGCTTTTATTGCTTCATATTTAATAACTTCAGGTGTGTCAAAATCAGGTTCTCCCGCACTGAAAGCCAAAATATCCCTGCCCTGGGCTTTTAAATCCCTTGCTTTTTGAGAAATTGCTATTGTTAATGAGGGAGAAAGTTTTTGTATTCTTTTACTGAACATTATATACCTTTTTTAACAAAATTATAGCAAATTAGGATAAATTGTGTGTTATAATAAATAAAAGATATTAAATAACAAGGAGAAAAATGAAAACGATAATGCAGAGTTTAGAAGAGCTTAAAAAAAATATTGAAAATCCGGAATTAAAAACAAAAATAAATTTGGTTGAAGATGCATTTAGAAAATTAAGGACAAAATCCGGTCTCAGCGGGCTGGTTAAAAAGAAAAAATTAAGAAAAATTTTAAAAACAGTTGAATATGAAGAGGAATTAATAAGATTACAAATAGAACTGATTAAACTTCAAAACTGGGTTTTTGAAAATAAAAAAAGGGTTATGATTATTTTTGAAGGAAGGGATGCCGCAGGAAAAGGCGGGGCTATTAAAAGATTTGCCGAGCATTTAAATCCAAGAAAATACAGGGTTGTGGCTCTTCCAAAACCTACAGAAGTTGAATCGGGGCAATTTTATTTTCAAAGATATTTCAGACATTTGCCGGATCCCGGTGAAATAGCTTTTTTTGACAGAAGCTGGTACAACAGGGCGATAGTTGAGCCTGTTTTCGGATTTTGTACAAAAGAGCAGTATGAAAAATTCATCAGAGAAGTCCCGGAAATGGAAAATGCCCTAATAGATGACGGAATCATATTAATTAAATTTTGGTTTTCTATTTCAAAAGAAACCCAAAAAAGAAGATTTGAAGAGAGAATGAGGAACCCATTAAAACAGTGGAAACTCTCTCCTGTTGATAAAAAAGCCCAGGAACTTTGGGATCAGATAACATATTATAAAGAGGAAATGTTTTCCAAAACACATACCAGCTATTCGCCTTGGATTATTGTAAATTCCAATGATAAAAAAACCGCAAGGTTAGAAAGTATCAGATATGTGCTTTCCCAGATTCCTTATGAAGGTAAAGAAAAGGCAAAAGTTTCACTCCATCCTGACCCGGATATAGTCCAAAGATATCACAGAAAAAATATTCAATTGGATTAATCAGCGGTTTTTAAGGGCTTCTAAATAATCCCTGTATTTTTTTTCTATTTCCTCTGATTTCCTCAATTTTAGAAAAATAAAAATATAATTTATAAGCATTTTGTGAGGTAAAACTTAAAAAGTAGGTGTTTCATTTACAGAAAACAGGAATAAAACACTCTTTTTCCTATTTTGGATTAGCAAATGAGATTTACCTACATCTGGGATGAAAATGAATTTGATTTTTGCTTTTTTTTATGATATATTTGTTATATTAAATAATAGTAAACTTTTATAGACACAAAAGTTTACCGATGATGAAATTTATATTCATGTAAGTACAAAAACCTTTTAGAATAAAAATAATTCATTTGACAGTTTCTTTAGGAGAATGCGAGATATGAATAAAAAAACAAAAAATAACGCTCATTTAGAGGGAAGCATATACAAACATTTTGCTTATCTTTCTAATAAATCATATCTAAACAGTTTGAATATGAACAAGTTAGGCACAATAAAAAAAACACAGATGGATAATATAAAACAAATAGATAAAATAGTAAAACCGTTTATAAAATGGGCCGGTGGGAAAACACAATTATTAGATGAAATTAATAATCTAATTCCTGATTACATTAAACAAACTCAATTTACATATATTGAGCCGTTTGTTGGTGGAGGTGCTGTTCTGTTTTGGATTTTACAAAAATACCAAAATATTAAAAAAGCGATAATCAATGATATAAATGCAGATTTAATCAACGCTTACAAAACAATAAAAGAAAATGTTGAAGAATTAATATCCATTTTAAAAATATGGGAAAAGGAATACCATTTGTTAAAAGACAAACCCGAAGAAAAAAAAGAATACTATTATACAAAGAGAACTTTATTTAATAGTAGAAAATCTGATAAAACAATTCAAGCGGCACTGTTTATATTTCTTAATCGAACTTGTTTTAACGGTTTATATCGTGTTAACAGAAAAAATGAATTTAATGTGCCAATTGGAAGTTATAAAACACCAATGATTTGTGATGAAAAAAATTTAAGAGCCGTAAATAAAGTTCTTCAAAAAGTAATTATATTAAACGGTGATTTTGAAGAAACGTTGAAATATGCAAAAGGAAATACACTGTTTTATTTCGATCCACCTTATAAACCTTTAAGCAAAACATCAAGTTTTAATTCTTATGTAAAAGATGAATTCGATGATAACGAACAAATAAGGCTTGCTAAATTCTGTAAAAAAATTGATTTACTCGGATATCAATGGATATTAAGTAATTCAGATGTTAAAGGAAAAGATTCAAATAACAATTTCTTTGATGAGCTGTATAGTGAATTTAAGATAAAAAGAGTTTTAGCAAGAAGGAATATTAACTCAAAACCAAATAAAAGAGGAGAATTAACAGAATTGTTAATTACAAATAATGCTTATGAAAAAATTATGTCAATTGCTCAATAAAACAGAAGATGAACTTTTTGAAGAGATTACATCATCTTTTAAAGATAAGATTACACAATGGGATTATTTTGTAAACTGGAAAAAAGTTTTACAAAATATTGAGCCGATTGAAAAAGAATTGAACCTACTTAATTATCTTATTGGTAAAAAGAATTTACATAAAGAAATCATTGATTTATTGCAGAAATATCCAGAAACAATTAAAGCAATTCCATTACTTCTTGCAATTAGAAACAAATCTTTGAAGGTTTTGATAGATACAAGAAATTTTATTTATAGGGAATTTAATTTTTCAAAAAAAAGTTATTCAAAAACTGAAATAAAAATATTTGCTGATTTTATATTAAAGAGTGGCTTGGGAGAGCTTTTAAAAGATAAGAAAATTAAGAATTTGGTTGATTATGCAACCGGTGTTGAAGTCGGTTTGGATAGTAATGGCAGAAAAAATCGTGGAGGAACTTTAATGGAAAATATTGTGGAAGAGTTTGTAAGAGATACAACAAAAGAATTAAACATTAAATATATGCCACAAGCGACCGCAAAGAAAATTAAAGACAAATGGAATATTGATGTTAAAGTTGATAAGTCATCAAGAATTATTGATTTTGCTGTTAACAAAAACGGTAAGCTTTATTTTATCGAGGTTAATTTTTATGGTGGCGGGGGTTCCAAACTTAAATCTACTGCAACTGAATATATTAGAATGAATGATTATTGGAACAACCAAGGCATTGAATTTATTTGGATAACCGATGGAGCCGGCTGGAAATCAACTTTAAAACCATTGAGAGAATATTTTGATAAAGCGGATTATCTTTTGAATTTGGAAATGTTAAGAAACGGAGTATTAAAAAGGATATTGGAATGAAAAAAAACTACTACACACATTCTGTTGATTTAAAGAAAATTGAGATAAAAAATAAATCACGAGAAGAATTTGTGAAAATTCTTGAAAAAATAGAATACCGAGGTTATGAAGTCGAACAATTAAAAAATGGAAATAAAATTGTTATTACAAAACCTGGTGGAAAGACAGTTTACGGACGACCTAAAAAAGAAGACTTTCTCGTTTTTATTTATAATCCGAAAGAAAGTGGATTATGGCAAATAACACATAAACAGATATTCCAAGATATTGAAGAAAAATCGCAAGAGAATAAAAAACTCACTATCGAACTTATTGATTTATTAGAACGAGTAAAAAATGGTGAAGAACCAAATGAATTTATAGAAGAAATTGACCTATTAAAATTTAATACTGGAGAAAGTCCAGAAGCTCTGTTAAAGGCTTATAAATGGATTTGGGGGCAAGAAGATGTAAACTATCCAAATGGTGAAGGACGTGAGATGTCGTGGAAAAGTATTGAAGAATTTAGAGAAAAAATTAAAAATGATTAAATCTTATTTTAAATCAAAAGATAAAAAATTTATCTTATTACACGGAGATGTATTTGAATTATTACAGCATTTTAATTGCAATTTTAATATGGTTTTTGCCGATCCGCCATATTTTTTATCAAACGATGGTTTAACCATAAAAAACGGGAAAATTACCAGTGTTAATAAAGGGAAATGGGATAAATCTAAAGGTTTTGAATATATAAATGATTTTAACCGCAGATGGCTAAAACTTGTTCGAGATAAAATGAAAGATGACGCTACTATTTGGATAAGTGGCACTATGCACAATATTTTTAGTATCGGACAGATTTTAACAGAATTAGATTTTAAAATTCTTAACATAATTACTTGGCAAAAAACAAATCCACCGCCAAACTTTTCGTGCCGTTATTTTACACACTCAACAGAACAAATCATCTGGGCGAGAAAAAATACAAAAGTTCCACATTATTTTAACTATGAATTGATGAAAGAAATCAACGCTGGTAAACAAATGAAAGATGTTTGGACATTACCAGCCATAGCAAAATGGGAAAAATCGTGCGGAAAGCATCCAACACAAAAACCGTTATCCGTATTAACAAGAATAATTCTTGCTTCAAGTAAACGAGGAGATTGGGTTTTAGATCCATTTACCGGAAGTAGCACTACCGGAATAGCTGCAAATTTGTTAGAAAGGAAATTTTTGGGAATTGATATTGAGGATGAATATCTTAAAATAAGTAAAAACAGAAAACTTGAAATAGAAAACAAACAAATCTTTAATAAATACCACAACAAATTACAAAACTTTATAAATATCAAAAAATTCACAACCCTCAACTCTTAAAAGGTAATTAGGTCTTAATGTCAATTCATATCAGAAAAAAATAGTTTTATTTTTTCTGCTTATTCTTTTGTGTTCTAAATTTGAATAGGAAGAAGTCTATACATCTTTTGAAAAAGATGTCAATAAGAGTATCCGGATATAGTGTGTAAATCCTAATATAGATGTTGAGAGATGATAAAATAAAAAAATAAAAGTAAAGGATTTACACATGAGTATTTTAAACATTGAAGAATATAAAAGAAGATTAAAATCAGGAAATCCAGTGACAATTGAAGAGATTGAAAAAGAA
>NZ_ATHS01000004.1:0-39372 GCF_000523315.1 Lebetimonas sp. JS032
GATTAGATGATGCTTTAAAGTTATGAGAATTATGAACGGTCTCGTAAAAAAAGAATTAAGAAGCTAATTCTTTTCCGAAGTCTTTGTGTATGTCTCCTGAAATAACTCCAAGATTGAAGTTTTGAACCAAGAAGTTTACTATATCTTCATTTGCAAATTGAGGAGCGTTTGGCCCGATATAAATATCTTTTACCCCAAGACTTAAAAGTGCAAGTAAAATAATAATCGCTTTTTGTTCCATCCACATTAGGGCAATTGAAACAGGTAACTCATTTACATCCTCAATTCCAAGGGCATTTGCTACTGTTAAGGCAATATGAACCGCACCGTTAGAATCATTACATTGTCCAAGGTCAATATATCTTGGAATATCAGTTCCAGGGACAGTTCCGAAATCTATATCGTTGAATCTGAATTTACCACAGCTTGATGTGATAATAATATGGTCTTTTGGAACGGCAAGAGCCAATTCTCTGAAATAGTTTCTTTTTCTTCCAGGTGCGTCACATCCGGCAATAACCCATACTCTTTTTAATTTTCCTTCTTTTATTGCGTCAAGAACTTTTGCTCCGTAACCTTCAAGAACAGTTTTATAATGATGACCTGTTACAATTTTTTCGTCGCTTTCGAATCCTGAAATATCAGGAAGACTTAAAGTCTGGTCAATCAATGGGTCAAAATTGTCATTTTCTATTTTTTTAGCACCTTCTATACCTGTAATTTTATATGTATAAAGCCTATCTACATAATTTTTAACTTTTGGTGATTTTTCAGGCGGAACTATACAGTTTGTATTTACAACACAAGTTCCTTGCCATTTAGAAAATACATCAGTTTGGTCATACCATGCTTTTCCGATATTTCCTTTTAGGTTTTTGAATTTTTTAAGATGAGGATAACCGTGCGCCGGCAGCATTTCTGAATGGGTATAAACATTTATTTTATCGCTAAGTCCTCTTTCCTCAATTCTTTTTAAAAGTTTTTCAAGCATATCAAGATTATGGCCTGAAACTAAGATACCTTTTCCTTCGGCTTTGTTTTGTGTAACTTCCACAGGTGTTGGAATTCCAAGTGCCTTTATGTGCATATCACTTAATAAGTTCATAACTTTAACACCGGCATTTCCAACTTTCATAAGCTGTGCTATGTGTTCATCAAAATTAAAATTAACGTTTGTAAGTGTAAAATATAATGTTTCACTGTTTACATCATCAACTTCTTTTAATGTTTTTTTGGCGTCTTCATCTCCAACTTCCTGAACCAATTCATTAGCGTGTTCTCTGTATGCGCTAAGCCCTTTTAGACCGTAAATCATCAGGTCTTGTAGTCTTGATTTAGTAGCTGTTTTACCGCATACTCCTTTGCTCTCACCATGGCTTCCGCATCCTCCAGGTGCGCTCATTTCACATTGCCAGCATAAAAATGGTAAATTATAGGCCTGTTTTTTTGTTTCTTTAGTTTCTTTATTTCCGAATAATCCGAACATTTTGACTCCTTGTTTTATTTTTTGTAAGCCCATTGTAAAATATTTGTTAAATTAAATCATTGATTATAATCAATGATTTAAAAATTTTACATTGTTTGGTCTTGACATTTGGGGACAGTTTAACAAGCCGAAGAATCGTAGATGGTGTAAGTGTTTATGAAATTTTGCTAGAAGAGAGGATTTTGATAATTACTGCAAGTATAGGACACGACTTTGATTTGGAAAAAGAAAAAGGAAAATGGGGGGTGATTGAGAAATATATACCTGTTTTTAAGGTTTTATAATATATTAAAAGCTTTAAATTTAACTTCTTTTGAAGTCAATGAAGTGATAATTGCTACAGACTCGGACAGGGAAGGAGAAAAAATTGCATTTGATGTAATATTAAACAACAAACCGTATAATTTAAATATAAAAAGGGCCGAATTTCACGAAATTACAAAATATGCATTTGTTGAGGCTGTGAATAATTTAAGATATTATGATAAAAATTTAGTAGCCGCCCAGTTTGTAAGAAGAATTACTGACAGATGGATTGGTTTTAATCTCTCTTTGTGTTTTCAAGATTATTTACATAATGTTCATTTATCTGCCGGAAGAGTTCAAACCCCGGTACTTAATTGGATTTGTGAAAGGACGCAAAAATTAAAAGAAAAAACAAATGTTGTTATGGTGAAACCGAGTGATTTGACAGTTGAATGGGAATTTGAAGAAGAAAAAAAAGCAGAGGAATTTTTGAAAATATTCCTGACGAATTAGAAATTAAGCTGATTAAAAGCGAAAAAGAGAGTCTTTTTGAAAAACCTTTCAATACTTCCACTCTTTTAAAAGAAGCGTCTTCTAAACTTCATTTTTTGCCTCAATATACAATGAAACTGGCTCAGGATCTTTTTGAAAACGGATTTATTACATATCACAGGACGGATAGTTTTAGAATTTCTAATATAGGTAAATCAATAGCGAAAGAATATATAAAAGAGAATTTTGGAGAAAATTTTGTTAAATTAAGAAGTTTTGAAAGTGCAGGGGCTCATGAAGCCATAAGGGCTACCACTCCTATGGATATGGAAGAGATTAAAGGTTTTTTAATGTTTAAAAATATAAATCTTTCTTATAACCATTTAAGATTATATGATTTGATTTTTAGAAAATTTATTGCTTCCCAGATGAAAGAAGCCATATTAAAAAAGATACTTTTAAAATTTTGGATAAAGAAATAGAAATTATTACAGGAATTTTGGAAGACGGGTTTAATCTGGTTTATCCGGTTAAAATTTATGAATTAAAAGAGGGAAAATACAATATTCAAAAAAATATTGTGAAAAAAAGCAAATTTTCTCCTTATACATATGCGGAAATTATTGATGAAATGAAGAATAAAGGAATAGGGAGACCGTCTACATATGCCGTTACAATAGAAAAACTGCTTACAAGAAAATATATAACGGAAAAAAAAGGATTTTTGTTTGCCACGAAGTTGGATTTAGGGTTTTGGATTTAATAAAAAAACATCCTTTATATAAATTTGTTAGTGAAAATTATACAAAAGATCTTGAAAATATTATGGATTTAGTGGAAAACGGTAAAAAAGATTATAAAAAAGAACTAATTAAATTATATAATGAGTTATTTGTGCGTTAATGTATTAAAATCTATATTTATAGTATTGAATTTTTTAAGATTAAAATTTAATTTTGTAAGATATGAAATAATGGCAACACTAAATCCCGTTGCTATCACCACATTGTAATCATTAGTTATTTCAAGAGATAATACTATTGAAGTTAGCGGTAATTTCATAATTACCCCCATAAAAACGGCAGAACCTATTGCCGCAAAATAAAACGGCTCAAGTCCTATTCCTACATGTAAATATTGTAAAATTAGACCGAACAGATAGCCGCTGAGAGCACCTATACTCATTAACGGGACAAACATTCCGCCCACAGCGTTCGAATAGATGGAAAAAGTAGTTGCTACAATTCTTAATAATAATATTTCCAAAATAAATAAGATATTTAAATTTTCGTTATTTATTAGAAGTGAAACTATTTTATGACCGGTAAATCCTGCGTAAGGGGAAATTATTAAAATAGTTGCAATTACGCTTCCTCCGATAATAGCAAAAATTAAATCTTTATATTTCCTAAAAATATTGAAAAGCTTTAAATGCATAAAATAGAGTATTTTATCTTGTATAAACAGATAAAAATAAATTAATAAAGTCATATAAGGTATAAATAAAGCGGTAACATACACATATTTAAAATTAATCATTCTACCCGCTGAATATATGAAAGTAAAAGGCTGTAAAAATATTAAAGCAATGCTGAAAGCACTCAGGCTGCCTACTATAATAAATGTAATATAACTTTTTATAAAATTATAAGCAATACTTTCAATGGCAAAAGCAATACCCGTTATAGGTGATACGAATATAGCCGCGATTCCGCTACTTGCGCCAATGCTGATCATAGGTTTAAGCAGTGTTTCTGGAAATTTAAATAAAGAATGTATTTTATAACCTATCATTGCCCCGATTTCCGCAGAAGGCCCTTCTGTTCCCATGGCAAATCCGCTTCCTATTGATAATGCTGAAGCGATTATTTTTAATAAAAGCGTTTTTATGGTAATCATCTCTTTTTTTTCGGTTATAATCTGCGCTATTTGTTCAACTCCGTATTCTTTAACATTTTTATCTTTATAAATTATGAAATTTACAATTAAAATTGATAAAATAGTTATTAGATAAATATACCATTTTGGCCATGTAAAAATAGTAAAAATAGGATTTGAACCGAAAAAGATTTTTGAAATATATTCCATTATATAATAATAAAATACAATAAAAAATCCGCTTATAAGCCCTGTAATAACAGAAGCTAATAGAAAGTCCCTTATTAAAGAGATTTTATTAGTAATTTTTTTTAAAAAATCACCAAAAAGCATTAATTTTTTTTCTTAATTCTTTTTAATTTTTCAATCCCTTTTAAATCGTCTTGACTCCATTGATAATACGTCCCAAAAACCCTGTCCCAAAAATCAGTTGTAACGCCATGATTCATTTTAGGCTTTTTATGATGGACAAAATGAAATTCCTGCATATATCTCCAGTATTTGCTTGCAAATTCGCGTCTGTGCATAATATGATGCATTATTCCGTAATTAAAATATCCAAGAGCAAGTCCCCCAACTATTGCAAAAGCATCTCCTAAGGGCATAAAAAAGTGAAATAGCCATGCAAAAATAGAGGCAATAACCGCACTCATAAAAAACGGCATGGCATCATAACTGAATGGGTTTTGATGATGATGTGCATGTCCTTCAACAAATACTTCTATCGATTTTTTCCCGTGAAACAGCCAGGCATGAACGGCGTATTCCAAAAATGTAAAAAATATAACCCCTACAACAAATAAAGCAACACTGCCCCATACATCGTCTGAATAATATATTGCCAATATTAAAAAAACTATACCAGTTAAACAGTCTGTTGCCAGGCTTAAATAATAATTCCATTTGCTCTGGGTTATTTTTAAAATAAAGTCTTTCATTTTTTCTCCTTAATATTAATATTAATTAATAATTATTATTAAAATTTATTATAACATAAAATTAAATAAATGTTGGCACTGACTAAATAACGGAAAAGTAAAAATATGACAGCGTAGCGGAATTTAGCGAAAATTTTGCGTTTAAAAAATTGCATTTAACCCGTTAGGGCTGCGTAGCTGTTTGCAATTTTTAGCAAAATTTGAGCGGTGCGTTAGCAAAATGAAGCTCTCAGCTGTCATATTTTTATCTTTGTAGTTATTTTTGTATATTATAACCATTTAGTCAGTGCCGAAATGTTTGATATAATTATAATAAAAAGGGTTTTAATGTTTAAAAATAGAGTTGAAGCAGGAAAACTTCTGGCAAAAGAAATTAAAAAATTAAAAGAAGAAGGTTTAATAACAGATCCGGCAGTGGTAGCGCTTCCAAGAGGAGGAATCCCTGTGGCGGCAGAAATTGTAAAAGAGATAAACGCCCCTCTTGATATTTTATTTGTAAAGAAAATACCGGCCCCGGGAAACGAGGAATTTGCTATTGGAAGTGTCAGTGAAAACGGATTGGTTTTTATTAATAAAGATGTGGCTGAGAGGCTTGGTATAAGCGATAGTTATATTCAGCAAATTGCAATGGAAAAAATCCAGGAAATTGCCAAACTCAGGGAAAAATATAAAATCGAGCCGAAACTTCTTGAAGGAAAAGATGTAATATTGGTGGACGACGGAGTGGCCACGGGGGCTAGTATGTATCTGGCGGCACAAAGTATAGTCAGAGATTATCCTAAAAGTGTAATTATTGCCGCCCCTGTGGCTCCAAGAGATGAAGAAGTGGAAAATATGTTAAAAAGTGTTTCACATAAATTAATAATTCTTGAAAAACCGGAACTTTTTATGAGTGTCGGCAGATGGTATGAAGATTTTCATCAGTTGAGTGATGAAGAAGTTATTAATATTCTGTCTCAATTTAAATAACTTGACAAATTCAAGATTTTTTAGTTATAATAAATAAAATATATTAAAAAAGGAGGGTAAAATGGCAAAATTAATACCATTTGAACAAGAAGCGGTAGAAAGATTTAAAGAAGCTATAGAACTTAATAAGGAAAAACCTGGATTAGGAAATGTTGATATAGAAAAAGCAAGAGAACTTATTAAAGATGCCGGTGCACTTGTATTAGATGTAACTTTGCCTAATTTGGTAGAAGGTGAAAATGCAGAAGAGGCTGGAATTCCTTCGTCTTATTACACACCATATACTGAATTTACAGACTATATTGATGAACTTCCAGAAGACAAAACCCAACCTGTTTTGGTGGTTTGCAGAAAAGCATTTTTTGCAAATAGAGTAAAAGGTCTTTTAGACGTTCTTGGATATAAAAATGTTTATGTATTGGCAGATGATGTTAAATATTTAGTTGAAGCTCATAAAGCTCACACAGAAGGTTAATCCTTCTTTTTCTTCCAAATTCACTTAAAATATATTATACTTTCTTCAAAAAACGGATATTAATGAAAAATTTATCTTTAATGTTATATTTGGCAATGTTTGCATGGGGCAGTAACTGGGTCAGTGCTAAAATTTTAATGGATTATTTTAATGCATATGAATTAATTTTTTGGAGATTTTTTATTGCAGCATTTGGACTTTTTTTTATGATTCTATTTATGAATATATCTTTTAAAATAGACAAAAGAGAAATTTTTTATTCATTTATTTGTGCAATAGTGCTTTGTTTATATAATTATTTTTTCTTTTTAGGGGACCATTTTGGAAATGCTTCATTAGGCGGAGTTTTAGTAACTACTTTAAATCCTATTTTAACATTTTTTGTACTTGCTGTGATTGCTAAGAAGGCTTTAAAAAAAAGTGAATTATTAGCTTTAATTTTAGGAGCTTTTGGTTCGTTTTTAATAATAAAAATCTGGAGATTCAATTTAAATGATAAAGGGATAGTATATTTTTTATTGGCGACAGTTACGTGGGTAATACTCACAATAGTCAGTTCAAAAATAAAAAAAGAAAATTCATTGGTGTTTAGTTTTTTAATGTTTTTATTTTCTACTGTTTTTATATATTTAACTTTTTTAAAATTAAAAATACCAAGACTTGATATTGATTTAAAAGGATGGGTTAACCTGCTTTCTTTATCTGTATTTGGAACAACATTTGCAACTACGGCTTATTTTTATGCAAGCAGTGTAATTGGTGGTAAGAGAGCCAGTGCATATATATTTCTGGTACCTTTCAGTGCTGTGATTTTATCATGGATATTTTTAAAGGAGTAAAATGATATATTTGTAATAATAGGGGGAACAATTAGTTTAACAGGGGTTTATATTTTAAACGGATTCTCTTTAGAAGATGTAAAAGCACTCCTAAAAAGGAGTTAAATTATTTTTTATTTCTTACATAACCTTCGATAATGAATCTTAAGGCATTTAATTTAATAAATCCTGCAGCATCTTTTTGATTATATACGCTGTCTTCTTCAAATGTTGCAAATTCAGGGCTAAACAGTGAATATGGTGATTTTCTGCCTACTACGTATACATTTCCTTTATATAGTTTTAGTCTTACAGTTCCGGTTGCATTTCTTTGGGTTTCATCAATTAGTTTTTGAAGGGCAACTCTCTCAGGCGCAAACCAAAAACCGTTATAAATAAGTTCTGCGTATTTTGGCATTATTTCATCTTTTAAATGAGCCTCGCCCCTGTCAAGAGTAATTGATTCAATTGCCCTGTGTGCTTTAAGCAGGATTGTTCCTCCCGGTGTTTCATAACAGCCTCTGCTTTTCATACCTACAAATCTGTTTTCAACTATGTCAATTCTTCCAATTCCGTGTTTTTTACCGTATTCATTTAGTGTTTCAAGCACTTGTGCAGGTGTCATTTTTGCGCCGTTAATTGCTACTGCGTCACCTTTCTCAAAATCAATTTCAATATATTCAGGTTTATCAGGAGCATTTTCAGGAGAGTTTGTCCATCTCCACATATCTTCTTCAGGTTCAGCCCAAGGGTCTTCCAAAATTCCGCCTTCGTATGAAATATGAAGCATATTTGCATCCATTGAATAAGGAGATTTTTTTCCGTGCCTCTCAATTGGAATACTGTGGGTTTTAGCATATGCCAATAATTTTTCGCGGCTGTTTAAATCCCATTCCCTCCAAGGGGCAATGACTTTAATATCAGGTTTTAAGGCATAATATCCAAGCTCAAACCTTACCTGGTCGTTTCCTTTTCCTGTTGCACCGTGGGCTACGGCCTCAGCTCCAACCTGATTAGCAATTTCAATCTGTCTTTTTGCAATTAAAGGTCTTGCGATAGAGGTTCCTAGCAAATATTCTCCTTCATAAATTGCATTAGCCCTGAACATAGGAAATACATAATTTCTTACAAATTCTTCTCTTAAGTCTTCAATAAAAATATTTTCCGGTTTTACCCCTAGTTTAATTGCTTTTTCCCTTGCAATTTCAACTTCTTCACCTTGTCCTATATCGGCGGTAAATGTTACAACCTCAGCATTATATTTATCCTGAAGCCATTTTAAAATTATGCTTGTATCAAGTCCGCCGGAATATGCCAAAACAACTTTCATAAATATCCTTTTTTATTGCAATTATAGTATAATTTGACTAAAAAAGGGATATTTTGAGGATAGATAAATTTTTAAATTCCGTCAATATTGTAAAAAGGCGCTCTATTGCTGATGAAATGTGCAAAGTTGGTGTTGTCTTAATAAACGGTAAAAAAGCAAAATCAAGTAAAGATGTTAAGCTGGGGGATATAATTGAAATACACTATTTAAGCGGAATAAAAAAATTTGAAGTATTGAAATTACCCGAGAGCAAAACAATTCCAAAAAGCAAAAAAAAAGAATATGTTAAGGAGATATAATGAGATGGAGTAGATTCTTTTTATATACACTTAAAGAAACGCCAAAAGATGCGCTAACCCCAAGTCATATTTATTTAATAAGAGGCGGATATATCAAGCAGGTTGCAGCAGGGATTTATGATTTTACCCCTATTGGAAAAATGGTACTTGATAATATAAGAGCTATTATAAAAGAAGAGATGGACAAAGCCGGGGCTCAGGAGGTAATACTGAGTTTTGTAACACCTTATGAACTGTGGGAAGAGACAGGAAGGGCTAAAAAATACGGCGATGAACTGCTAAGAATTGAAGATAGGAAAGGTCAAAAATTTGTTCTCTCACCTACAAATGAAGAGAGTGTTGTTGATTTGGTAAGGAGCTTCATAAAAAGTTATAAACAGCTTCCTGTTAATTTGTATCAGATAAATTTAAAATTCAGAGATGAGGCAAGACCTAGATTTGGGCTTTTAAGAGGAAGGGAATTTATAATGAAGGATGCTTATTCATTTCATTCAAGCAGGGATGATTTGGATAGGGAATTTAATTTAATGCAGGAAACTTATGAAAAAATTTTCACAAGATTGGGACTTGATTTCAGGGTGGTTGAGGCAGACAGCGGTGCAATTGGAGGTACCGGAAGCCGTGAATTTATGGTTCTTGCAAATACAGGCGAAGATGATATTGTGGTTTGCAGTGAGTGTAATTATGCAGCAAATATTGAAGTTGCCAAAAGAAAACATATTAAAAAAGAGAATCCGATAAAAACTGAGGAAATTGAAGAAATCCATACCCCAGATATTAAAACAATAGATGAGGTAAGTGAATTTAGTGGAATAGATAAAGATTTTATTATAAAAGCGGTTGTTAAAAAAGCAGTCTTTGAAACTAATGAAGAAATAGTGGTGTTTTTCATAAGAGGCAGTGACGATCTTGAAGAAACAAAAGCCAAAAATGCACTTGGCGCAATTGATTTAGTTGATGCAAGCGAAGAAGAAATAGAGAGTGCTGGATTGGTTCCAGGTTTTATAGGTCCTTTTGGACTTCCAGGTAATATAAAATATGTAATTGATGATGATTTAAGAGGGGCAGAAGAATTGGTATGCGGTGCAAATAAAAAAGATTATCACATAAAAGGCGCGGGGCTTCTTGATGCAAATCTGCTTGGTAATTTGACTATTTACAGAGACATAGCAAAAGTTAAAGTTGGAGATTTGTGTCCAAAATGCGGAGCACCTCTTAAAATTACAAAAGGGATTGAAGTAGGGCATATTTTTAAACTGGGTACTGCTTATAGCGAAAAAATGAACGCAACATTTCTTGATGAAAACGGAAAAGCCAAACCTTTTGTTATGGGATGCTATGGAATTGGGGTCAGCAGACTTATAGCTGCTGCAATTGAGCAAAACCATGATGATAAAGGAATTATCTGGCCAAAAGAGATAGCTCCTTTTGTTGTAGATATTCTTGTAGGGGATGTTAAGAAAACAGACCAATTTGAGTTTGCTGAGAGTCTTTATGAAAATTTGACAAATGCCGGAATTAAAGCAATACTTGATGACAGGGCTGAGAGGTTTGGTCCAAAAATAGCGGATTTTGAGCTTGTAGGTTTTCCTGTCGGAGTAATTGTCGGTAAGAAACTTAAAGACGGTAAAGTAGAGATAAGGGATAGAAAAACAGGTAAAAAATTTGAAGTAAATGCAAATGAAGTATTCGAAAAAATTATGGAAATTATAAACAAGGGCTGATATGGGACTCATATATTTTTTAATATATCTTTTTTTAGAAATCCTTTTTTCTTATGAATTTATGAGAGTTTTTACTCCATTAGGATTTTTCTTGGAAATTTTGTTAACCGCGGGAGCCGGTGTTTATATATTACAAACTCTTGATTTGTCACTAAGCACCAATATGCATAAATTAATGAAAAGAGAAATTACTCAGGAAGAATTTCTTTCAATCGGGCTTTTTAAATTAATCGGGGCTGTTTTACTTATACTACCCGGATTTTTCAGTGATATTATAGGTATTCTTTTTTTGTTTGAGCCGTTTGCAAGAATAGTTGCAAAAAAACTTTTTCCTCGAAATAATTTTTATCATAAAAACTATAAAAATGATGATGATATAATTGATGTAGAAATAATAGAGGAGATTCCTAAAAAGGACTAATCCACTCTTTTACTCCTTTTGTGTGTAGAAAATAAACACTCATTCATTAATTTTTCTTATAATTCTCAAAATATTTAATAAAAATTAAATTTATGTTTAAATTATGAATAATTAATCATTAAAGGAGCAGGAGTGGAAGGCGTAATTTTTTTATTTTTACTTATAATTTTCTCACTCAAGGTTTTTGCTTTGATAAACAGGGAAAATGTAAAAAATTCGTTTATTATTGCAAGCGGTGCTGAAATTTTGTATTTAGGTGTTGCTCTTCTTGGCAGCAGTGCGTTAAGCGCTGTGATTTTGCATCTTGAATATCAGTTTGTATTCAGGATTTTGGCTTTTTTAATGCTGTTTGAATTTTTCAGGTATAAAAATTCGTTTAAACTGAGCGATTTGGCAGGTGTGGGATTTAATAAATGGGGTGTAATTTTCGGTTTTTCAATATTTGGAAGTCTCGGAATTTCATTAATTACATCAAAACAGCTGATTTTAAATTCAATTACAGCTTCTGGAATGTTTGAACTTGGATATTTGATTGTGGCAATCAATATTGTTCAGGCTGTTTATTTAATTTCTATTTTTGAAACAATTGTATTTAAAAAAGGCGAAAGTTTAAAAAATGTAACTAATAAATTGCTTATTTCAATTTTTACGATTGCCGGAATTTTGGTGTTTTTACTTCCGCAGATTTATTTAATACTGCCGGGAAAATTCAGTAATATCAATGCTTACCATATATCATTCGGATTTAATTATCACGGAATAAATGGTATTTTTGCATTGGTGTTTGCTTTTATAATGGCAATGGTTTTTATTTATTCAATAGATTACATAAAAAAATATAAATCTTTTTATTATACTTTTTTAGGACTTTTAACGCTTGCTTTGATAGAAATACCTTTAAGCAGCAGTTTTGAGAGTTTTTATCTTTTTTGGGAGAGTATGACAATAACTTCATATTTATTAATTATGCACTCAAGAAGTGACGAATCAATAAAAGCTGCAAAACTTTATTTTGTTATGTGTATTGCGGGGGCATATTTCTTGCAGTTAGCGTTTTCGCATTATTATTCTTTGGGAATAGAAAATTTTATTGAAATAAAAAGTGTTTCATTAACGGTTGCTATATTAATGCTTATAGGATTTGGGGTAAAAGCGGGTATTGTACCGATTCATCAATGGCTTCCTGTTGCCCATCCGGCAGCACCAAGCAGTATTTCAGCCCCTCTTTCAGGTATTTTAACAAAAGCGGGTATTTTCGGAATTATTGTTTTGGTTTATTTTCTCGGATTTCAAAACAAAATTTTTTCTTATTTATTAATAACAATTGGATTAATAACTCTTTTTTACGGAGAAATTAAAACACTTTATGAAAAAGATATAAAAAGACTTTTTGCTTATTCTACTATTGGTCAAATAGGGGAAATAGTTACTGTTTTGGGGCTTATGAGCACTGCGGCTTTAAGCGGGGCAATTTATCATATAATAAACCATGCCGTTGTTAAAGATTTATTGTTTTTAAGTGCGGGATTGTTGATTTTGAGTGCCGGAAGCAGAAATCTTGAAGATTTAAAAGGGATAGGAAAAAAACTGCCCCTTTTGGCTTTTCCTTTAGGTGTCGGTGTTTTTGCCCTAAGTGCTTTTCCTCCGTTTGGAAATTTTAATTCAAAATTTTTGGTGATATATGCCGCAATGAAACAAAGTAATTATATTGTTGCATTTTCACTTGTAATCGGGGGGCTAATAGGGTTTATTGCAATGCTCAGGGTGTTTAGATATATATTTTTAATGAATCCGCAAAGAGAATTTTCAGATGTTAAGGGAATAAAAGTAGCAGCTGTATATATTTTGGCTTTTGTTTCATTGCTGCTTGGAATTTTTCCTCAAAGCGTTATTGATTTTATAGTAGCGGCCATAAATTCTACATTAAAAATAAATGTTAATTTGCCACATTTCACATTAGAGTTTCCAATAAGTGTTTTGATTATGATAATTGGTGCGATAGTTGTTTATCTGTTTGGAAAAACAAGTAAAACAGCAGGAATTACCGCCGCTTCTTTTTCATTTTTGGCACTTTTAACTGTGTTTGCAGATAAATTCAGTTTTGGCAGCTTTTTTGCAGGTCTTGTTTTGTTTATGGCTGTAATGAATTTTCTTTTTGCTACGAGGTATATGGATCATTCCCATAAGCCTTACAGATTTTTTGCCAATTTTATGATAATGATAGTCGGGATTTTAGGTGTGGCTCTCAGCAAAAATATTTATTCAATGTTTTTTTACTGGGAAATAATGGGCGGATGGGCCTTATATATAGCCCTTGTTCATGAGGAAGATTCATTTTCGATTCAGGAAGCCACAAAATATCTGCTTTATAATTTTACTGGTGCTGGTATAATAATGATAGGTTTAAGTGTTATAATGCAGTATGGAAATGTTATTGATATAATAAAACATATTCCTTTAACAAATGAAGTTATTTTTGCCTTAGTTTTATTAACTATAGGCTTTTTGGCAAAAGCTGCACAACTTCCTCTCAGAATAGATTATCAAATGCACCCAAAACCTGCCCCGACTCCTATAAGCGGATATATTTCTTCTGTTATGTTAAAAACAGGTCCGTTTATGTTTGTAATGGTTATCTATTTGGCTGCAGCCGGTATAAGCGCTTCTAAATTGTTTGTAATAGAAGATATAGGACATTTTGCAGCTGTTGTGGGTGTGATTACCATTATTATGGGGGCAAGCTTCGGACTGCTTACCAATTCAATGAAAAGACTTTTAATTTTCTTAACAGTAGGTGAGATAGGTTATATTTTTGCCGGTGTTTCTTTATTGACCTCCCAGGGACTTGCCGGAGGGCTTTTGCATTTAATAAACCATATGTTTTTTAAAGATTTGCTGTTTTTAAGTGCTGGGGCTATTTTTTATAAGACCGGAATAGATTCGTTAAATGACCTCGGAGGAATTGCAAGAAAAATGCCTATTACTTTTGCAGTGTTTGTGATTGCTGTGTTTTCGACGGCAGGTGTGCCTATGTTCAGCGGTTTTGTATCAAAATGGATAATATATCACGCCTTAATGTCAAAAGGATATGACTTTTTGGCTGTTTTGACAATTTTAGGAAGTGTGATGATTTTATTGGTGTTTGTAAAATTTATGCACAGCGCATATTTTGGAAAAGTAGATAAAAAATTCGAAAATATAAAAGAAGTGGACTGGTATATGAGCCTTCCTATGATAATTCTGGCCGTTTTGAATATTGTTTTGGGAATATTCCCCTATATTGCATTAAAACCTATAAATTTAATTATCCAAAATTTTGGATACAAACCTGTATGCATCACGCTAAGTTCTGTCTGTATGGGCGGAGATGTACTTAATTTATTGACACTTTCCATTTATATATTATTAGCCGTTATAATAGCTTATTTAATGTTTACTTATAATAAAAAAATCAGAAAAACACATATATTTCTATCAGGTGTGAGGGATTTAAGCGACAGGGAACTTCATATCAATGCCAAAAACTTTTATGAAAGTGTCACTGAACTTATAAATGCGATTATTTATATCGTTAAAAAAATATTCGGATTGAAAGGAGGCTATGTTGAGCGCTAATATTATTCATTTTTTAATTTTTCCGGGAGGTTTGTTTGCCCTTTGTTTAGGTGTTTTTATGCTTTCACTCGAGCGAATTGTGGTTGCAAGGCTTCAGGGAAGAATAGGACCTCCTGTTTATCAAAATTTTATAGATGTTATTAAGCTTTTCAATAAAGAAATTCTGGTGCCAAAAGATTCAAAAGAGGCTGTTTTTATTTATGCCCCTTTAATAGGGTTTGCCGGAATATTTGCAATGCTTTATTTTGTACCAATTCCGGGTGTATATGAAGGAACAAATGTAAACAGTGATTTAATTGTGCTTATATATGTAATGGCGCTTCCGGCCATTGCTCATATATTAGGAGGCGGTGCATCAAGTTCCCCTTATGCCGCCATAGCGGTAAACAGGGAACTTAAACTGATGCTTGTGTATGAAATGGTTTTTGTAATAATTTCTTTCAGTATTGCCATTTATGTAGGGGGAGGGGATGTTGTTTTTTCACTTAAAAAAATAATGGAATATCAGCAGCTTCACGGAAGTTTTTTGTTTGACTGGAAATTCTGGCCAGCAGTGATTGCTTTTATAATTTTTGTATTGGCGACCCTCGAGCTGCCTCCGTTTCAGATTGCCCATCATAATGACGCCGATGTAATGGACGGATTTCTGATAGAACACAGTTCAATTCCTCTGGCTATTTACGAAATGACTGATGCAATGAAAATAGTGTTGCTCAGCATAGTTTTTCAAATATTTTTCTTTCCTGTCGCCATAACTGACGATGTGGTTATTAATTTAATCTGGTTTGTTTTAAAAACAGTTGTGTTTGTTATGTTTTTTTCTGTTTTGCATGCAACTTTGCCTAGTTTCAGGATTGATCAGGGATTTAAATTTTTACTTACCGTGCCGACTACACTGGCACTTATTACATTAATATTGGTAATTTTGTCTGTAAAAGGATTAATATGAGTATTATTACAAGAAGTCCTTTTTTATTCAGGATAAATACAGGAAGCTGCAACGGATGTGATGTTGAACTTGCCACAACGGCTATGATTCCAAGATATGATGTGGAAAGACTTGGATGCAGATATACTGGTAGCCCAAAACATGCGGATATACTGCTTGTTACCGGCCCTATAACTGCAAGAAGTAAACCTTATTTAATTGAGGTGCTGGATGAGTTGCCAAATCCTTTTGTGGTGGTTGCTGTTGGAACGTGTCCTACAAGCTGCGGGATTTTCAGGGATTCTTATTCCATAGAGGGACCGCTTGATAAATATGTAAAAGTTGATGTCAATGTGCCGGGATGCCCCCCAAGACCTCAGTCTATTATTGACGGTGTTGCAAAAGCACTTGAAATTTGGAAAGAAAGAATAAGGAATCAAAAATGAGCGGATTTTTAAAAATTGCAATAAGGAATTTGTTAAAAGGCCCTGTAACAGACCCGTATCCTTTCGGAGATACATTTATACCGGATAAGTTAAGAGGTAAATTAAAAGTGGATGCCAAAGCCTGTACCGCCTGCGGGACTTGTGAGGAAGTGTGTCCATCAGGTGCCATACATATAACAAAAAATGAAAATGCATATGTTCATACCACCTGGTATAACACCTGCTGTTTTTGCGGAAACTGTGAGTTTTTCTGTCCGACAGGGGCTATAAAACTTACAAATGATTTTCATACGGCAAATACTGAAGAAGAAAAATACCTTTTTACCACTGTGGCCGTGATTAGTGAAATTAAATGTGAAAGCTGCGGCAGAATGTTTGTGCCTGCAAGCGAAGAATTATTAAAAAGAGCGTATCCCAATGTAGAAGACACAATAAAAAAAATAACAAAACTATGCCCTGAATGCAGAAGAAAAGAGGCGTTTGAAAGGCTTTATAAATGAAAGAAACATTGAAACAAAAAGTAATTACCGAATTAAAAGAGAGAATTACGGGTGAATATTCTTTAAGAGAAGAAACAGATGCAAAAGGAAATATACAAATCTGGCTTAAACTTTTCAACAGAAAGGATATTTTGCATGTTGCACAGGTTATTAAGGATTTCGGCGGAAGATGTGTAATTATAAGCGCATATAAAAAAGACGACCATCATGTACTTGTGTATCATCTGGATATTGACGGAATGCTTGTTAATGTAGAGGTTGAACTTTTTGATGATACAGTTGATTCAATAACCCCTATTCTAAACAGTGCAAACTGGACGGAAAGGGAATTTAAAGAAATGTTTGGAATAAATCTTGTAGGTCATCCAAATCCAAAAAGACTGTTTCTTGATGAAAGTATAGCTGAGGGGATACTCGGGGAATATATGCCTTTGTCTCAGGCGATGAACGGGGCGGCGACTTGTTGTATGTGGGAAAAAATAGAAAGTGAAAGGGAAAAGCATGAGCACTAAAATACCTATAGGCCCTTTTCACATAGGACTGGAAGAGCCTATTTATTTTAAAATAGATTTAGAAGGTGAAACGGTTAAAGATGTAGATATGATAAACGGTTTTGTCCACAGGGGTATAGAATATCTTGCAATGCAGAAAAATTTTTTTCAAAATTTAATTCTTACAGAAAGGGTCTGTTCACTTTGTTCTAACAATCATCCTTTTACTTATGTAATGGCGGTGGAAAAAATTGCCGGTATTGAAGTCAGTAAAAGGGCGAATTATTTAAGGGTTGTGGCGGATGAAGTAAAAAGAATAGCATCGCATATGTTCAATTTAAGTATGCTTGCCCATTTGGTCGGTTTTCATTCTTTAATGACACAGACAATGGAAGCCAGGGAAATTATGCAGGATATCAAAGAATCAATCTGGGGTAACAGAATGGATATGAGCGCAAATACACTTGGAGGTGTTAAATATGACCTCGATGAAGGCCAGATTGAATATATTTTAAGAAGACTTGATGAACTTGAACCTCAGGTGGATGAATTAATGGATATTTATTTTAATCATAAAATTGTAAAAGCAAGGACTGTGGGAGTCGGTGTTTTACCAAAAGAGGATGCTTTGCGTTTAGGTGTTACAGGACCGACTGCCAGGGGAAGCGGTGTTAATAATGACATTAGGGCAAAAGCCCCGTATGCCGCTTATGACGAATTGAAGGTAAATGTTATGTTGGAAGAGAGCGGCGATGTACATGCAAGAACAAAAGTCAGATGGAGAGAAATAAAAGAATCAATAAGGCTTGTAAGAGAAGCTGTAACTAATTTACCGGAGGGTCCTTATGTACTTGATAAAAGACCTCATATTCCTGCCGGCGAAGCAGTAACAAGAACCGAAGCCCCGAGGGGAGAACTTATATATTATCTTAAAGCCGATGGAAGGCAAAAACCCGAAAGGATGAGATGGAGGGTGCCTACATATATGAACTGGGAAGCTCTCAGGGTGATGATTCCGGGCAATAAATTAAGTGATGTTGCTGTAATTTTCAACAGTATCGACCCTTGTATTTCATGTACAGAAAGATAAAATAAAAAGGAGAATTAATAATGGCTAATAAGTTTATTTTTGCTGATCCTAAAAAATGTATAGGATGTTTGAACTGTGAGCTTGCATGTGCGGCTAAACATATGGGTGTTCCCTTTGAAGAAGCTTATGATAAGGCGTTAAACGGGGGAGTTGAATTGATACACAGAAATACTGTTATTAAAATGAACGGAATAACTGCCCCGATGCAGTGTATGCAGTGTGAAGATGCGCCGTGTGTTGAGGCATGCCCTATAGACATTATAAGATATGAAAACAATTATGTAAAAATTTACGAAGACGACTGTATAGGATGTCGAAGCTGTGCGATGGTGTGCCCTTTCGGTGCTATAAATATGGCAAAAAGCAATTCTACAAACGTCAGCGGACTTGTTGCGATTAAATGTGATTTGTGCGGCGGAGAGGAAGGAAAGCAGGCATGTGTAAACATCTGCCCTACTGATGCGATTGAGCTTATAGACTATGATGAATATAAAAAAAGAAAACAACAAAACGCATTTGAAAGATTAAATCAGGATGCATGAGCTATCAATTGTTCAATCTATGATGAAACTTGTTGAAAAACATGCAAAAAACAGAGAAGTTGAAAAAATAGTGGTAAAAATAGGGAAAATGAGCGGGATAGAGCCCTATTTTTTAAAAGAGAGTTTTGATTTTTTCAAAGAAAATACCGTTTGTAAAAATGCCGAAATGGAAATAATAGAAGTAGGTATTAAAATAAAGTGTTTTGAATGTGGAAGTGAGAGTGAAATAAAAGGTTTTGATTTTCACTGTCCTGTATGCGGAAGTGAAAAAACGGAAATAATAAGCGGTGAAGAAATGCATATAGAATATATTGAATTAAAGGAGTAATAATGAAAAAAGATTTTAAAGCGGTTCCTAAAAAAATTCAAAGAAAAAGAGAAGCCAATGAAAGGGTAAAAGATTTTGAACCGGTTTATATTGAGTTTAATGAAGAAGAAGCCGCACAGCAGGCTAAAAGATGTCTTACCTGTCCAATAGATGTTTTAAGGGGGCTTGAGAGTGAATTTAATTTTTGCAGAACAGGATGTCCTCTTAATAATTATATTCCAGAGTGGATAAGAGAAGTAAGACGCGGAAATTTGAAAAAAGCGTTTGAGCTTAGTAACGAAAAATCCCCTTTTCCTGAAATTATGGGAAGAGTGTGCCCGCATGACAGTTTGTGTCAGGGAAATTGCGTATTATCCAAAACAGAACATGGAAGCGTTGCAATAGGTGCTATTGAAGTTTTTATCAGCGAAGAAGGATTTAAAAAAGGATATAAACCGTATTACGGGGAAGATAAAAGAAGAAAAAAAAGGGTTGCGGTTATAGGCAGCGGACCTGCAGGAATGAGTTGTGCCACTTTTCTTTTAAGAGGCGGGGCAAATGTGGAAATTTTTGAAAAATCCGACAGACCGGGAGGGCTTCTGACATACGGTATTCCGAATTTCAAACTTGATAAGGAAGTTGTTTTCAGAAGATTTAAATGGATGCAGGAAGCCGGGCTTAAAATTCATTTGAATTCACCTGTTTTAGAAGAAAAAGATTTTGAAAAAATTGTTAATGATTTTGATGCCGTGTTTATAGGTGTCGGTGCTCCAAGCGGCAGGGGGGCGAGAATGGAAAATGAAAATGCTAACGGTGTTTATCATGTAATGGATATTTTAACAAACGCTCAAAAAAGAGTTTTTCAGGATTTTGACGATTGTGTTTTAAAAGATAAAAGAGTTGTTGTTATAGGCGGTGGTGACAGTGCCATGGATGCAGTAAGAACCAGTGTAAGGGCAGGGGCCAAGGAAGTTTACTGTGTATACAGAAGAGATGAATCCAATATGCCCGGAAGCAAAAAAGAAGTTGTAAATGCAAAAGAAGAAGGTGTAAAATTTAAATTTTACACAGCACCAAAATCTGTAATGGTTGATGAAAATAATAATGTAAAAGGAATTGTGTGTCAGCAGACTGAACTGGGAGAGCCGGATGAGAGCGGAAGAAGAAGGGTCAGAGTTATAGAAGATAGTGATTTTGAAATTATTTGTGATATAATTATATTGGCGTTGGGCTTTGATACCGTTAAATTCCCTTGGTATGAGCATGCCGGTATTGAAACCGACAAATGGGGATGTCCTGTTGTAAATGAAAAATATCAGACAACCAATGAAAAAGTTTTTGCCGGAGGAGATGCAATTAGAGGAGCTGATTTGGTTGTAACAGCCGCAAGAGACGGAAGAGAAGCGGCATTTGGTATATTAGAATATTTAGGCTTAAAGGATTAAAATGATTCCAATTTATAAAAGTGATGTGGTTATAGTCGGGGCTGGACTGGCCGGACTTGCTGCGGCAAGAGAGCTGAGCAGGGCTGGAAAAAATGTAACGGTTCTTACAAAACTTCATCCTCTGCGCTCACACTCAGGTGCCGCTCAGGGTGGAATAAATGCAGCTTTGGCTGATGATGACAAAGTTGAATTTCATATGTTCGACACTGTTAAAGGAAGCGATTATTTAGCAGACCAGGATGCGGTTGAACTGATGTGTTCAAAGGCGCCTGAAACAATCAGATGGATTGAGCGAATGGGTGCGGTTTTCAGTAGAAAAGAAGATGGAAGAATTGCCCAGAGGCCTTTTGGGGGTCAGAGTAAACCGAGGGCATGTTTTGCAAAAGACAGAACCGGACTTACGCTCCTTCAGACCATTTACGAACAGTGTGTGAGAGAAAATGTGTTAATACTTGATGAATGGTATGTTAGCGATATTTTATATGAAAATGGCAAAGCTTACGGAGTTGCGGCTTTTAATATAAGAGATTTAAGTTTTGCCATTTTTAATGCAAAGGCCGTTATGTTTGCAACAGGAGGATATGCAAGGGCTTTTAAAATAAATTCAAACGCACATGCAAATACAGGAGACGGGCTTTCTATATTTGCAAGAAAAGGACTTCCTCTTGAAGATATGGAATTTGTGCAGTTTCACCCTACGGGACTTGCCGGAAGCGGAATATTAATGAGTGAAGCCGCAAGGGGCGAGGGCGGTAAACTGATAAACGGTCTGGGTGAGAGGTTTATGGAAAAATATGCACCTGAAAAAATGGAATTAGCCCCTAGAGATGTGGTAAGCAGGGCTATTATGAAAGAAATAATTGAAGGAAGGGGCGCAAAAGAAGACCATTTTGCCGTATATTTAGATCTCACTCATTTGGGAGAAAAGAAAATACAAGAAAGACTTCCGGAACTAAGGGATTTGGCTTTGACATTTTTAGGCAGGGATATGGTAAAAGAGCCTATTTTAATTTCGGCAACCGCTCATTATTCAATGGGGGGAATACCTGTTGATATCAACGGACATGTCAGAAAATCGACTAATGAATTAAGCGAAGGGCTTTATGCGGCGGGTGAATGCGCATGTGTCAGTGTTCACGGTGCCAACAGGCTTGGGGCGAATTCACTGCTTGAAGCACTCTTTTTTGGAAGATGGGTTGGAAGTAAAATTGCTGAGGATTTAAAGGATATTGCATTTAAAGAGGCAAAAACTTCTGATGCTGAAATAGCTTTGGATGAAGTTGATTTTCTTTTAAATAACAATGGAAATGAGAGAACATCCAAAATAAGGGAAGAGCTGCAGGAGCTTATGAGTACAAAAGTAGGTGTTTTCAGGGAGGAAAAAAATTTAGTTGAGGCAAAAGAAAAAATAAAAGAACTTCGCAATAGATATAAAAATATAAAACTCGATGATAAATCAAAAGCTTATAATACTGACTTGCAAGAAGCAATAGAACTTGGCCATATGCTTGATTATGCACTGTTTATTACTGCCGGCGCAGTTGAAAGAAAAGAAAGCAGGGGGGCACATTTCAGGGAAGATTATCCTAAAAGGGACGATGAAAATTTCTTAAAGCATACATTCGGATATTTAGAAAACGATGACATAAAAATTGAATATGCCCCTGTAAAAATAACAAAATTCGAACCTCAAGAGAGAAAATATTAAAGGGTTGATAATGGAAGTTACTTTAAAAGTTTACAGGTTTAATCCCAAAGAGGATGATAAACCTCATTTTGATAAATATAAACTCGAATTAAGAGAAGATGCAGTTTTATTGGATGCGCTTAATCAAATAAAATGGAAGTTTGACGGAAGCCTCAGTTACAGAAGAAGCTGCAGGCATGGAATATGCGGAAGCTGCGCCGTTAAATTAAACGGTAAAAATGTTTTGGCATGTAAAACGCCGTTAAAAGAAGCAATTGAAAATTTTGGCGAAGTGCTTATAGTTGAACCGTTAAGCAAAAACAAGGAAAAAATTATAAAAGACTTGGTAATAGATAAAAAAGATTTCTGGGATAAAAATAAAAAAGTAAAACCGTATCTTATAGCAAATATAGACGAACATCCAGAAAAAGAAAATTTAGTAAAACCCGAAGAAGTGGAAGCATTGGAAAATGCGGATTACTGTATTGCCTGCGGATGCTGCTTTTATACATGTGGGAGCATAAGCGCTAATAAAGATTTTCTCGGACCTCAGGCTCTTGCCAAAACATATAGGTTTAGTGCTGATGGCAGAGATGAGGCAAAAAAAGAAAGGCTTGAATTTGTTGATAAACTGGGAATTGGAGTGTGGGATTGCGTAAAATGTCAGGCCTGTATAGAGGTTTGCCCTAAGGGAGTGGATCCGTTTACTAAAATCACCCATCTTCACAATCAGATTTTTGAAGAAGGTGTCGCCAAGAAAAATGTGGCCACCAAACATGCAGAAGGATTTGTACATTCTATAAAAAAACACGGTATTTTAGACGAAGGAATGCTTGTTTTATATTCTGAGGGTATTAATGTGGCAAGACATTTGCCTGAAGCTATGGAAATGCTTAAAAAAGGCAAAATAAAATTTCCATGGAATATGCCTAAATCTGAAGGTGTGGAAGAGATTAAAAAATTAGTTGAAATATCACAAACACACGAATTAAAGGGTTAATATGAAATATGCACTTTACACCGGTTGTACAGCTAAAGAATCAACACCCGAACTTTTAAAATCTACTTTACTGGTGGCAAAAACACTGGGTATAGAAATAGAAGTTTTAAATGAGGCCAGCTGCTGCGGGGCCGGACATCTGCAGGATTTTGACGAATTCCTCTCACTGGTAATAAATGCAAGAAATATATGCCTTGCTGAAAAAAGAGGCCTTAAAATGGTAACACTTTGCAATACTTGCCAGCTGATGCTTGAAAACACCAAAAGAAAATTAGATGTTGATGAAAAATTAAAAGAAAAAGTTAATCAGAAACTGGGCGAACTTGGTTATAAATATGTGGGCAATATGAAAATACAGCATTTCTTATATGCTATTTTGGAAGATATAGGATATGAGGAAATTACAAAACATATAAAAAGACCTCTTAATCTAAAAATTGCCCCGTTTTACGGATGTCATATAATAAGACCTTCAAAAACACATGACGGGGATAATTTAAATGAAAACCCTTATAAGCCAAATGCAATAGAGAATCTTATAAAAGTTTTGATGGGTGAGAGTATAGATTATCCTACAAAGCTTAAATGCTGCGGTTTTCATGTTGATTTACAAAATACCCCTGTTAGTGAAAAATTAACTTCTAATATTTTAGAAGATGCTACAAATGCCGGAGCTGAGGCGATTGTTACGCCGTGTCCTTTGTGTCATCTAAACCTTGATGTAAAACAAAGGGCTATTGCAAAAAGGAAAAATAAGGATTTTAATATCCCTGTTCTTCATTTGCCTGAAATGCTGGCTCTTGCTTTTGGATATTCCGCTGAAGAAATAGGGTTAAACCATCATGTAATAGATGTAAAATTTTAAGGCTTTCGCCTTATTTTTTTATCTTTGCATAAATTTTTATTTAATTTAAAAATTTCTTTTATTTTTTCTAAATCTTTTTCTTTTGAATAAATATGTTTGAGCATCAGCTTTTCACAATTGTTGTTTAAATCAATTTCAAATTTTTCAAAAAAATCTTTATAATCACTTAATTTCTTTTTAGCTCTGTAATAATAAACCAAATGAGATAATGATAATAAAAAAACAGCTAAAAAAAATAATATAATCGAAAATATTTTTTTATCTGTTCCATAGGGCACTGCCTGGTAAGTAGCAATAATAAGCATTGCTAAAGAAAAAATAACAGCCCCTATATAATAACTTTTTTGTGAAGTGATTATAAAAAGATAATTATCAAAATTTTTTTCAATTTTAGCTGCTTTATATAAATTATAAAAGCTCATCAATACAATAACTGCACTTGTTAATATTAATATATCATAAAACATGTAATTCCTTAAATTCAATTTTGTAATAATCATTTGGAAAATGAACGGTTTTGATTAAAAATTTTTTATTGTCTATTTTTTCTGTTTTTTCTTTTTTGAAATCAAATTCTATATTAAATTTATCTTCAAATTCTTCTAAATTGTTAATTTTACCAAAAATTTTTTTAAAAGCTTTATTATAGATTATGTTTTGATTATGTTTACAGATACAGATTGGATAATTTTTCTCTTCTATTAAATTTTTTAAAATTTCCAAGTATTCTTTTGTCTCTTTTCTTTCATTGATAATTTTTGCAAATTTTTTTAATGTCTTAAACAGGGAATCTTTAAAAATAGGTTTTGTAAGATATCCGTCAATTCCTATATCAATGGCTTTTTTCATATAATCCATATCTGAAAAAGCGGTAATTACAAGAATTATAATGTTTTTATCTTTTTTTTTGATATATTCGGAAAGTTCCAAACCGGAAATTTCCGGCATTTTAATATCTGTAATTATTAAATCTAAATTATTGTTGTTAAAAATTTCAATAGCTTTTTTTGCATCTTCCGCAATAAAAAATTTATTGAATAAATCTTTAACAAGTAACGAAAAAGCTTCTCTTACCATTTCGTCGTCTTCTACAAAAAGAACGTTTAAATTTTTTAATCCCTGCATTCTTCAAACTTTATATTTTTATTGGCAAGCTCATTTTTAAACCACTCATATACTTCTTTTGCACCATTTCCAGCAAAAGATATTTCACTGGTGTAATCCAGCTTTGGCAAAGTGGAAAATTCGACATTTTTTGGAATGTTATTCATAATATCAAGCATTTCAGATTCTTTTGCATGTGCCAAAAGAGTGTAGCGTTTCTTTTTATTTTTTAAAGGAAAAAATTTATCCAGAGCTTCTATAGTCATAGGATGTGCCATTTCAGGAAATCCCGGCATAAAAAAATATCTGTTGTCAAGAAAAAAACCCGGAAATCCGTTTATAGGATTATTCCAAAGAGGCTTTGCATTTTTAGGCCAGTATGCCAGCGGGTATTTTTTTGAATTATCAACACCCGGGAATTTTTTATCTATTTCTTTTATAAAATCTTTATTATATTCCATTTGGGAATTAGCTAAAAACTTCTGCCGCTAAATTTCTTGTATAATCATCCGGTGTTGCCCCGATACCGCCATAACAGAAAAGATATGAATCGGGGGTGTTTTTAATCAAAAAAAATATGTTTTCAATTAAAAGGGGGTCATCTTTTATAATAAAAGAGGCTTTTAGTTCATATCCTCTTTTTATTAATTCGTCTCTTAAAAATTTAAAATGTTTATCCTCTCTTCTTGCGTTTAGTATTTCCGTCCCTATAATTACCTGAAAAATATTCATTAAATTCCGGCTTTTTCTTTTATTACTTTTTCCATTTCATCAACAATTTCCTCAACTGTTCTCTCACCGTTTATTTTAATAAGTTTATTTTGTTTTGAATAAAATTCTTCTATATCTTTAAGAGGCTCAAGAAACACTTTCATCCTGTTGTTAAATACCTCAGCATTATCATCAGCGCCTCTTGCCCTTCCAAGAACTCTGTCTCTTGCAATTTCTTCACTGACTTCCACTTCTATTACAGCCACTAAATCAATATCTTTAGCAGTTTTTAGCATCTTGTTAAGGGCAATCATTTGTTCTACACTTCTTGGAAAACCGTCGATTAATATTATATCTTTATCTGCTTTTTCAATTGCGCTTTTGATTGTGTTGATAACTATTTCAAGAGGTACTAAATTTCCGTTATCAATATAGCTTTTAATTTTTTTACCAAGTTCGCTTCCGCTTGCAACTTCTGCCCTTAATAAATCACCTGTTGAATAATGCACAATTGTATCCGGATTTCTTTTTGCAATAAGTTCTGCATCCGTTGTTTTTCCGCTTCCAGGCGCACCTATAATTAAAAACAGTTTTTTCATTTTTTTACTCCTTTTATTTTTATGTTTTTTAACTTGTAACTAGGCTATTTGGTAACTCATAACTCATAATTCACAACTCATAATTCATAACTCACCACTCACTATTTAAACATCGGGCATTCAAATTTTTTAACATAAATTTTTTTGCTCATTCCTTTTCCTATGGCAATTTTTCTGCCTTCTATGTCAATTTCGACAGGACCAAAAATTGATTTATTTATAATTTGTCCCATCTGTCCTTTTCTAATACCCAAATCCTGCATTCGGTATTTGAAATTTCCGCATGAATGATCAAATTCTATTATTTTAAAAACATCTCCGTTTTTAAGATCGCTTAATCTAATCATTTTTAGGTTTGTGTATTCTTATATGTAATTCTTTTAACTGGGCTGTTTCCACTTCATTAGGCGCTTCTGTCAGAAGACACTGGGCTTTTTGTGTTTTTGGAAACGCAATTACGTCTCTTATGTTATCAGTATGACGCATTAACATTATAACCCTGTCAAGTCCAAGTGCGAATCCGCCGTGAGGAGGTGCACCGAATTTAAGTGCGTCAAGTAAAAATCCAAATTTTTCCCTTGCTTCAATTTCATTGATACCCAGAAGCTTAAACACCTTTTTTTGGATTTCTTCTTTATGTATACGTATACTTCCTCCTCCGATTTCATAACCGTTTAAGACTAAATCATAAGCAACTGATTTTATATTTTCAAAATTTTCTTCATCCCAAGTCTGCATATTAGGCATGGTAAAAGGATGGTGAAGCGGAGTAGGATTTCCTTTTTCATCTTTTTCAAACATTGGAAAATCAGTAACCCAGACAAATTTAAAATCTTTTTCATCATATAAATTCATCTCTTTTGCTATTTTGGCACGTAGTCTGCCCATATAATCAAGTACCGTTTTTTTATCTCCTGCTCCGAAAAATATTATGTCTCCCAATTGGGGATTAAGTTTAGATATTAATCTTTCAAGTGATTTTTCACTTAAAAATTTTAAAATCGGGCCTTTTAAACCGTCTTCTTTTATTTGAATATATGCAAGTCCCGCTGCTCCGAATTTTCTGACGTAATTTTCAAGCTCTTTTAATTTTTTTCTTGAATAAAAATTATCCCCTCCAGGAATTTTAAGTGCTTTAAATCTGTTTTTGTTTTTATCTTTTGCAATATTGCTGAAAATTTCATTGTTTGAATCAACAAATTCATCTATTACATCAATCATTGCCAAATCGTATCTTAAATCCGGTTTGTCACTTCCGTATTTTTCCATGGCTTCATGATAAGTTATTCTTTCAATCGGCAGATTAACATCAATCCCGGCTACTGCAAAAGCTTCTTTTGTCATACCTTCAATAGTTTTAATTACATCTTCCTGTGTTACAAAACTCATTTCAACATCAACTTGTGTAAATTCCGGCTGTCTGTCGGCTCTGAGGTCTTCATCCCTAAAGCATTTTGCAATCTGATAATATTTGTCAAATCCAGCTACCATTAAAATTTGTTTAAAAAGCTGAGGTGATTGGGGAAGTGCATAAAATTTCCCGGGGTGAACCCTGCTCGGTACTAAATAGTCCCTTGCACCTTCCGGAGTGGATTTGGTAAGAATAGGTGTTTCTACATCAATAAAGCCCACATTGTCAAAATAATCTCTCACGGCTTTTGTGACTTTGCTTCTTAAAACGAATGTTTCTAAATTGTCAGGGTCCCTTAAATCCAAATATCTGTATTTTAATTTAAGTTCCTCATTTACATTTTTATCTCCGATTTGAAAAGGCAAAACTTCGCATGTGTTTTCGATTTCCAAAGAATCAGCTACAACTTCGATTTTTCCAGTTTTAAGTTTTGGGTTTTCAAGACCTTCACCTCTTAATCTTACTTTACCTTTTGTTTTTATTACATATTCGTCTTTTACTTTTTCGGCAACTTTATGAGCCTCAATACTGTCAGCCGGGTCTGCTACTATTTGGATTAATCCGGTTCTGTCTCTGAGGTCTATAAAGATAACCCCTCCGTGGTCTCTGTGTGAATTTACCCATCCTGCCAGTTCCACCTCTTCTCCAATATTCAATTCATTAAGTTCTGCACAGTAGTGGCTTCTCATTAATATCCTTTTTTAAGCGCAATTATATCAAAATGTGCTATAATTTTTTCAAAGGATGCCAATGAACAGCATTTATCTTTTAATTTTTATTGTATTGTTCAATTTATTCTCAATTTTTTTTGTTAAATATATAAAATATTTTATATTCAAGCATAGAAGAAATATCTTTTTTAAACTTTTTTATTCAAGAATTTATAAAATTTCAATACCATTATTGTTGTTGATTGACGGAAATTTTGTTTTTTATTTATTAAAAAATTATAAAATCAAAGAATGGGTTTTTTATTTTAATGTTTTGTTTATAGGCTGGCTGTTTTATGAAATAATCAAATATATTATTTATGTAATAATCGCAATTAATTTATCCCATAAAACCAATGTAAGAAAAGAAGTCTTTAATTTATCTATTCATTTTACAAAACTTTTTATAATTTTAATTATTTTTATTTCAATATTAACCCATTTGGGGGTAAATATTGCGGCTATTGTAACATCTTTGGGTGTGGGCGGCGCTATTATAGGTTTGGCGGCCAAAGGTACACTGGAAAATTTTTTTGATTCTATAAGGGTTATCAGTCAAGATGCCTTTCATCAGGGGGACTGGATAGAAACAAAAGATTTTGAGGGTCTGGTTGCCGATGTAGGCCTTACATCTACACAGGTAAGAACATTTGACAATGCTTTAATAACGGTTCCAAATTCTTTTTTGGCTAACAGTTGGATAAAAAATTATTCCAGAAGGTTTATAGGTAGAAGAATAAAATTTTGGATAAAAATTAAATATTCCACCGATACCGAAGAGATTAAAAGGGTTATTAAAGAAATAAAAAAAATGCTCGAAAAACATCCCGGGATTGTAACAGATAAAAAAATAGAAAACAAACTAAGACGTATTATGTATAAAAAAGCACTTTTTTCCATGGAAGACAAATACGGGATAAGAAAAACGCTGCTTGTGTACTTGGATGAATTTGATGAATATTCTATGAATATTTTGGTTTATGCCTATTCGATAAGTATAAACTGGGAAGAGTGGCTGAGAGTTAAACAGGATGTTTATCTTAGAATATTGAATATAATTGAAAATTCTAAATTAGAGTTAGCCTATCCCATTCAGGAAGTTTTTATTGATAAAAGGGATGAATTATGGAAATAAAAAAATTAATTGATAAATACAAAAAATCAGACAGCGCTAAGATTTTGCATAAATTAAGGGTGGAGGCGAGAAAAGCTCTTTCTAAATTACAAAAAGAAGGTAAAACCGATACGGGGCTTGAAAATCTGCTTAAAAATTCCTCAAAACTCAGGGATACAGATGTATTAAAATAAAAAAATTTCTAAAGAAAAAACATAAAAAATTAAGGGAAAAATTTTTGGAATTTTTGGATAATTTTAAAAGTGAATTGATTAATACTGAACCTGAAAATAAAGTATCGTTGGAAAAGTGTCTTCAAATTTTGAATGAAACTTTTTTAGATAAAGACGATAAAACACTTCATAAAATAAGAATAGAAATTAAAAAATGCAGATATACACATCCTGAATATGAAGATGTTTTAAAATTAATTCAGGATAATTTAGGAAAAGCCCATGATTATTATAACTGCGAAAAATTAAGAAAAAAATTTAATAAAGATACTGGGAAAGTTGTTAAAAAGAAAAACAAATATATAAAAAAAGCGGAAAAAGTAAGAGAAATTTTTGTGAGTGATATTTTCAGTGTTTAAATTATTCTGCAGGCATTCCTGTTTTTTTACTTCTTTCCATTGCCTGCTGGGCCAAATATCTGTCACCGAATTTTTGAAGATTTTCAAATTCTGTTTCGAATGTGTCAAAATGTCTCTCTTCATCTGCAATGATACTTTCAAATAACTGTTTGGTTCCAGAATCTTTTGCATTCGCACATTCAATTGCAAAATCGTTATACATATCTATTGCGTCTTCTTCGCTTTTCATAGCCCATTTCAGCATCTCTTTTGGGTCTCTTATATGTTCTACCTCGTGGGCCGGTTTCATTTCAATTTCACCGCCTACAAATAAAATTCTCTCTGCATATCTTTCAGTATGCAGCATTTCTTCAATTGCCGTTTTTTTAAAAATACCGGCAAGTAAATCATATCCCAAATCATCCAGTATAAAATGAAAATACATATATTGGTGAATTGCACTGAGCTCTTCCCCTACCGCTTTGTTTAATAATTCTATTGATTTGCTTCTGTCCATTTTTTTCTCCTTTTGGTTTTGGAAATTATAACATAAAATTTTAAAAAATAATATTTTTCTGTTAAAATAATTTATTATTATAAATGTTCATAACTTGCTATAATTATAAAAAAAGGTTTAAATTGAAAGCGGGATTTGTACTTAAACCAAAAGCGGATGAAAAAATAAAAAGGGATTTTTTAGAGATAAAAAAAATTTTTGAAAAAAACAATATAGAAGTTTTAATTGATACTGTTTGTGCAAAATTAATAGGACTTTTGGGGATGGATTTTAATAAAATGTGCGAAGAGGCTGATTTTCTTGTCGCACTCGGGGGAGACGGCACTTTAATATCACTTACAAGAAGAAGTTACAGGTATCATAAGCCTATACTTGGTATAAATGCAGGGAAACTAGGGTTTTTAACTGATATAAATCCTGAAAATATTAATGAATTTATTGAAAAATTTTTAAAAGGTGAATATAGAATAGATGAAAGAATGGTTATTGAAGTTGAATTTAACAATAATCTTTTGTATGCTTTTAATGATGTGGTTATCAGTAAGGATATTAATTCATCTATGATACACATAGATATAGATACAAATGAGGCCCATTTAAATACTTATCACGGAGACGGCCTTATAATTTCCACTCCAACAGGTTCGACCGCATATAATTTAAGCGCCGGCGGCCCTGTTGTGTATCCTTTGACGGAGAGTTTTATATTAACGCCTATCTGTCCGCATTCTCTTACACAAAGGCCTCTTGTTATTCCGAGTAAATTTAAAATAGAGGCAAAAGTGAAAGAAGATTTTGCAAAAATGATAATAGACGGTCAGGAAATATTTGATATAAATTCCGACATTAAACTGAGAAAAGCAAAATATCCTGCAAAACTGATACACAGGATGGAAAGAAATTATTTTGATGTGTTAAGGGAAAAACTTCATTGGGGAGAAGGGTAGTGATAGAAAGAGTCTATATAAAAGATTATGTTACATTTGAAGAAGTGGAACTTGAATTTCAGAAAGTTGAGCTTGAATTTTCAAAAGGTCTGATTGTTTTTACGGGTCCCAGCGGGGCCGGGAAATCTGTTTTAATGAGGGGAATTTTGTCAATTTTTGGATATTTTGACGTAAATGCCGCTTTGTCGGAAGCCGTTGTTGATGCAAATATAGATTTGGAAAAATACGGAATCGAAAACGATGAAGTTCTTATTTTTAAACAGATTAAAAAAAACAAAAACAGGTATTTTATAAATAATCAGGCAGTCAGTAAAAAAACAATTAAAGAAATTTCTTCAAAATTTCTGGATTATCTCTCTTTAAGGGAAATAAAAGAGTTTGAAAATAAAAATATATTAAGTCTGCTTGATAAAATTATTCAGGAGAAAGATTATTATGTTAAATTAAATGAATATAAAAATCTATATAATAAATATAAAAAATTATTAAAAGAACTAGAATTAATAACAAAAAAACAAAAAGAATCTGCTGAAAAAAAAGAATTTTTAAAGTATGAAATAGAAAAAATAGAATCAATTTCTCCAAAAACAGGAGAATTTGAAGAATTAATGAAAATCAAAAAAGATTTAAGCAGAATTGAAAAAATAAAAGATAAAATTCATGAAGTGGAAAGAATATTTGATTTAGAACATATTGTATATGAATTTTTGGAAATGACAGACGAAGATGGAGAATTTTTTTCAAATACTATGAATGAATTGAGAATTATGATTGATAAAGCTGTTGAAAAAGCGTCTTTTTTGGAAAATGTAAATATAGAAGAAGTGTTGGAAAGATTATCCAAACTTCAGGAATTAATCAGAAGATTTGGTAGTATTGAAGAAACACTTAAATATTATGAAGAAAAGAAAGAAGAATTAAACAGGTTTGAAAATATATCTTTTGAAAAAGAAAAACTTATTAATGATATTCAAAAACTTAAAAAAATCTTAAATGAAACAGCCCGGTTTATAACGGAGAAAAGAATTATTGCGGCAAAAAAGCTTGAAGAAAAAATTAATTATTTTTTGAAAAAACTTTATATGCCCGGAGCTAAAATATATTTTTCTGAAGACGGGTTAAACGAGTCGGGAAAAGATAAAGTCGAAATAATCGTCAATGATATAGATCTTAATACAATTTCCACCGGAGAATTTAACAGACTGAGAGTAGCGCTTTTGGCAAGTAAACTTGAATATGAAGATGAAGAAAAAAGTCTTTTTTTAGATGAAATAGATGCAAATTTGAGCGGCGAAGAAAGTATGAGTGTAGCCGAAGTATTAAAATATCTTTCCACTAAATATCAGATTTTTGCTATTTCCCACCAGCCTCAGCTTGCAAGTGTAGCCGATAAACATTTTTTGGTTACGAAAGAAAACAATAAAAGTTATGTAAAAGAACTGAGTGTTAATGAAAGAATAAATGAAATTGCCAGAATAATAGGCGGAAAAGAAAAAAGTAAAAAAGCTTATGAATATGCAAAAGAGCTTTTAAAAGGAAAATAATGTTTTGCCCACTTGACTGCTGGGACGCCTGCCAGTGTAAAATGGAAAACGGAAAACGGAAAATTAAAGCAGAGGGAATAACTCCTTATCTTTGCTGGAAATTAAACAATTATTTTAAATTTCCTATAGAATCTACTGCAAAATTTAATGGTAAAAATATTATGTTAAATGAAGTGTTACATAAATTTACAACTATATTAAAATCAACTCAGCCTAAAAAAGTTCTATTTATCAAAGGTTCCGGCAATATGGGATTAATGCAAAATGTTACGAAATTATTTTTTGAAAAATACGGAGCTACTTTTGCCGTTGGCAGCACATGTGACGGAATAGGGGAGAAAGGTATTAAAAAATCAAGAGGCAAAAGTTTAATTTTACCAATATGGATTGTAAAAAATGCTAAGAATATTATTATTTGGGGAAGAAACCCATATGTTACTAATATTCATCTTTTGCCTTTAATAAAAGATAAATTCACTATTAATATTGATGCAATAAACACTAAAACAGCTAAAAATTCTGATTTTTTTATTCAGGTAAAACCAAACAGCGATTATTATCTGGCTGTATTGCTTTCACGGATGGCAATGGAAAGGAATTTAGTTAAAAAAGATGACGGTTTGGATTTTGAAAAATTTAAAAAAATAGTTTTTTCTTATTCCAAAAACGAATTAATTGAAAAATCCGGAGTAAATGAAAAACAGGCTGAAAAACTGTTTGAAATAATAACCGAAGGTGCTGTTGTTTTAACCGGGCTTGGTATTTCTAAATGTAAAGAGTGTTATAAAACCGCATGGGCAATTGATTCACTTTTTTATATGCTGGATTATTTTGGGAAAAAAGACATGGGTGTTGCATATCTCGGAAGCAGCAGTTTTGGGATAAACAACCCTTTTAAAATAAATCATAAAAACAAAATAGCTCTGTTTGATGTTAATCTGGATAATTTTGATGTAGTTTTTATTCAGGGCGCAAATCCGCTTATCAGTTTTGTAAACAGGGATAAATGGAAAAAATTAAAAGAAAAAAAGTTAATTGTATTTGGAAAATATTATGATGAAACGGCAAAAATTGCAAATCTTTTTATTCCTACAAAAGATTTTTATGAAAAAAAAGATGTAAGAGGAAGTTATTTTCATGAATATGTTTTAACAATGGAAAATGTAAAATGGAAAATGGAAAATGAGCTTTGCTCATCTGGCTGCTTGAAAAGCGGCCACGATGAAAGAATTAGTGAGTATGAGTTTACAAAATATTTATTTAATGAATTTGGATTTGGAGAATTGAAAAAAGAAGACGAATATATCAGGGAAATTTTAGATTCTAACTTAGAAAAAATAAATGACAATGTTTATAAAAAAAAGGTGTTTGATAAACCTCCTTACAGCGAAGGATTTTTTACAGAGGATAAAAAGTTTCATTTTTTAACTGAATTGTTTGAAAGAAATGAAAAAGAGTTTGAAATTATTACGGCAAAAGAAGCAAAAGCATTGAATTCACAGTTTAAAAAAGACGAAAATATTTATATAAATCCAGAGAGTAAAAATATTATGCTAAATTGGGTTAAAAAAAATATCAATCAAAAATTAATAAAATATGATAAAAACGTACCAAAAAATATCATATATACAAAAGGCGGAACTGTTATAAATGAAATATTAAAAGCAAAAGGGGAGAATGCATATTATGAAATTCAGTAAAAATTCTTTATGTCCATGCGGTAGCGGTAAAAAATATAAAGACTGCTGTTTCAAATGGCACAAAATAAATTCAGCTCCCGATGCACTGTTGCTTATGAAAAGCAGATTTTCTGCTTATGCCATGGGCAATGCCGAATATATTATAAAAACCACTCATGAAGATTCCCCTCATTTTGAAAAAGACAAAAAAGCTTGGGTTGAATCTATAAAAGATTTTAGTAATAGTTATTTCAAAAAATTAGAAATTATTGAATTTATAAATGGAAAAAAAGAGGCGTTTGTCGAATTTAAAGCTTATATTGATGAATATGTAATGCATGAAAAAAGCAGATTTGTAAAAGAGGATAAATGGTATTATATTGACGGAATGCAATATGAAAATTAACAGATTTCCAAAAATATTGCTTTGTAAAAAAGTGTCAAACTTTATGTCTTAATTTTATGGCTTTTGCTAAGGAATTGATATCAACATTTTCAAAATGTACCCCCGTTGGAACACCTTGGGCAATTTGAGAAAATTCAATTTCTAAATCTTTTAATCTGTCTTCTAAATATAAGCTTCTTGCTTCACTTTCGCTTGAGGGAGGAAAAGCAAAAATAATTTCTTTTATTTTTTTATCTTTTATAAAATTTTTAAGTTTTTGAATTTTTTCATCATCTAAGTGATTTAAAACAAAATAATATCCTCCGTAACTTCCACTCTCTTCAATAATCATTATATCTTTTGAGCTTTCTACAATTGCAAGTATTTTGTCTCTGTTTGGATTATCGCAAATTTCACATATTTCATGTTCGCTGAAATTGCCGCAAATTGAACATTCTTTTATATTTGTAACTACGTTTTCAATAGCATTAATCAGTTTCATTGCCCTGAATTTATCTTTTGCCAGAAATAAAGCAAGTCTTGTTGCGCTTTTTTTGCCAATGCTCGGTAATTCTTCCAAAGCTTCAATTAATTCATTGATTGAATTCAAATCTTTCATTTTTCTCCTAATTTTAGTAAAATTTGTGAAATTATAACAAAGGTTGATAATTTGTGTAACTGTAAAAATAAATTAAACGATTTTGAAAAATATGTTATTTGTGATAAAGGCACCGAACCGGCTTTTGATAATGAATACTGGAATAATAAAAAACCAGGTATTTATGCATGTAAATGTTGTGAAAAAGAGCTTTTCAGCTCGGAGCATAAATTTGACAGCGGCACAGGATGGCCGAGTTTTTATATACCGGTTGGGAAAATTCTTGAAGCTCCTGATTTCAGCGGCGGAATGAACAGAGTGGAGGTAATGTGCGCAAACTGTGAGGCGCATCTCGGACATCTTTTTGGAGACGGACCTATGCCGACAGGTCTTAGATATTGTATAAATTCAGTTAGTCTTAAATTTATACCAAAGGTTTAATTTGGCTGTTAGAAATCTTGAGGTTGATGATAAAAAATTTAAAATTGCTTATGATATTATAAATCCGAATAAGGAAAAAAATATTATTTTTTTGCACGGTTGGGGTTCAAACAAAGAAATTATGAAAGTTTTTAGTGATAATTTTAAAGATTTCAGGCATATTTATATTGATATGCCCGGATTTGGCAAAAGCAGTAATGATTATATTTTAACCACTTTTGATTATGCAAAAATAATGGATAAATTTTTAAATGAACTAAATATAAAAAAAGATATTATAATAGGACACAGTTTTGGGGGAAAAGTTGCAACCCTTCTTAAACCGGATTTACTTGTACTTCTTGCAAGTGCCGGGATAGTTTTGCCAAAACCGTTTAAAATTAAATTTAAAATAAAATTTTATAAAACATTAAAATTTTTAGGGCTAAGTAAATTTAGAAAATATTTTGTAAGCAAAGATGCTAAAGGAATGAATGAAAATATGTATGAAACGTTTAAAAATGTAGTGGATGAAGATTTTAGCGATATTTTTAGAAATTATAAAGGAAAAGTACTGATTTTTGGAGGAGATGAAGATAGTGCAGTTCCGCCTGTTGCTATTAAAAAACAGGGTAAATTATTTAATAGTAAAACTATTACGTTAAGTGGAAATCATTATCTATTTTTTAACTCACCTGATATAAACAATGCAAAAAAAAATAGAAAAATAATAGAAAAAACAATTAAAAAAGTAATATGAAAAAATTAATTATATTTCTATCTGTTTTGCTCATGATTCGCCTTATTCACTTGATAAATTTAAACCAATACTAAACAATGCAAAACTTCAGGCACCTACAAGTAAATACAATCCTTTATACAGTGTAAAATACGGTAAATTTAATGCATATGAAAATAAATATTTTTATCTGCAGGATAATGATTTAATGGTATTTTATATGTGCAAAAAACACATATAAATGATAATAAAGAAAAAATCCTCTATGCAAATTTAAAAATATTTCCTTTAAATTCTAATGAATTTACATTTTTACAGATTCATTCTGATAATAATTTAAAACAAGAAATAAAAGAAAATGGTTATAAAAAAATTTTCTTAGGTAAAAATGAAGGTTTTATGAAAATAAAAATTTTAAAAAACGCTAAAAACTACGATAATAAGGAGAATTTATGGGTAGAATTTGCTATGTTTCCGACAGATAAAGGGGAAAGTGTAAGTGAATATGTCAGTAGAATTATAAAAATGTTTAAAGAAAGTGATATTAATTTTCAGTTAACGCCGATGGGAACAATATATGAAGTAAATACAATTGAAGAAGCTACTGATATAATCAATAAAGCTTATAAGCTTTTAGAACCTGAGTGCAACAGGGTATATACAGCAGTTAAAATGGATATAAGAAAAAATAAAAAAAACAGAATGAAACAAAAAATTGAATCAATTGAAAAGAAAATAGGAAAAGTGAATTGATAAAATTAAAAGGCGTTAAGCATCATATTTTGGAAATTGATGAACTTGAAATTGATGAGAATAGTGTTATTTTAGGGCCAAACGGCAGCGGGAAAAGCCTGCTTTTAAAAGTTATTACACATGAATTATATCCGCAGCGTTTAAAAGAAAGACTGGTTTTTGGTAAAAAAATCACTTTAAGAGAAGCAAGGAAAATTTTCGGGGTTGTAAATTCTGATTTGGAATATTTTTATAAAAATGAACATATCAGTGTTTTTGATGCAATTATTTCTTCTTTTAAAGAAGCTTTGGTTGTTTATAATTTTTTTGAATGTAATAAATTATCAAATAGAAAAAACTTATGAAATTTGTGATAAATTTAATTTAAATCATAAGCAGGATGTTTCAACTCTTTCGCTTGGAGAAATTAAAAAAGTATTGATTGCGAGAGCGGTTATTCATAACCCAAAAATTTTATGCCTTGATGAACCTACAAACGGGCTTGACATCAAAGCAAAATATGAATTTTGGGATTTTATAAAAACACTTAATAAAAAATTTATTTTAATCACTCATGATTTTTATGAAATAAATAATTTATTTAGAAATATTATTATGTTAAGAAATGGAAAAATTATTAACAAAGGAAATAAAAAAATACTTAACAAAGAAAACATTTCAAAAGTATTTAATTTTAAAAAGATTTTTTAATGGATAGACTCTATGCTCCATGGAGAAGAGAATACCATACTAAAAAAACAAAAAGGATGTGTGTTTTGTAATATTGCTTCATCTCCAGAATATGATAATGAAAATCAAGTCTTTTTCAGAGATGAAATTTGTTTTTTTGTAATGAACAGGTTTCCATATAATCCAGGTCATTTTATGATAATTCCAAACAGACATGTTGGAGAATATGAAAATTTAAACGAAAAAGAAGTAACATACATTGCAAAAATGGCACAAATAGGATGTAAAATTTTAAAGGATTTTGGAGCGGATGGAATAAATATGGGTTGGAATTTGGGATTTGACGCAGGGGCCGGAATTCCAGGGCATATACATCTGCATTTGGTCCCAAGGTTTAAAAGAGATACAAATATAATGACAACTGTTTTTGAAACCAGGGTTTACAGTGCAGATTTTGATAAAATATACGAAGAAATTAAAAAAATTTCTAAAAAATACCTTTAAGGAGAAAAAATGGATTTTTTTAAAATAGTTCAGACAATAGAAAGCATCCAACATCCGGCAATTGCCACAAGTCTGGTAAATCTTGGTATGCTGGAAAATATTGATTTTAAAGGAAACACAGTTAAAGCCACATTTGTATGGCCGTTTGAGGGAATTCCTATAAAAGAGCAAATTATTAATTCTGTAAAAACACCCCTTGAAAATATGGGGTTAAAACTGGAATATAATGAAAGAATAATGAGTGAAGTTGAAAAACAGAAATTTTTAGAATTGGAAAAAAAATACTGGAGAGGAGGAAATTCTGGTTGCGGAGTTTAAACTTTTCTTAAAAACTCAAAAACTGTGTAAATCCTAATATAGATGTGATAAAATAAAAAAATAAAGTATGAAGAGATTGAAAAAGAA
>NZ_ATHS01000005.1:0-20018 GCF_000523315.1 Lebetimonas sp. JS032
CTCAGAGATGTGTATAAGAGACAGCCCCTGCTCTCTTCCCTGTATAATGCGGAATGGACCATTACTTCCGCAATCAGTAAAGAATTTAAAAACTCAAGTATCAAAGGCAGCTCCACATTGTTTTCCCTGTTTTTATTAATACAGCATATTCCAAGTTTCAGACCTCTTAAATAGGAAATATAATCATATGCCTTAAGAAGTGATTTTTCGCTTCTAAAAGGTCCCGCATTTATAAAAAGATTTTTTCCGAGATTTGTTTTTAACGAATTCACATTGTATAAACTCTCCCCTTTTAATATACGTTCAATTTCCTGTTCATCCTTTTCTATTTGAATAAAATCCACAGGTTTGAATTTTTCTTTTTTTGCATACGTCGTAGCTTCTTTTCCGGCAATTCTTCCAAAATATGACGATTCAAGCAAAGAATTTCCCCCAAGTCTGTTTGCCCCGTGAACACCGCTCATTGCACACTCCCCGCATGCATACACCCCGTCCATTGTGGTTGAAGCGTCGTCTCTTATCCATATTCCGCCGATGGTGTAATGGGCGGCTGGTGAAATTTCCAAGAGTTCTTTTTTTATATCAACCCCGGCACCCATCAAAGCTGTCTTATATGTTGATGGAAGTCTATTTTCTATCATTTCAACCGGCAGATGCCTGAAATCAAGATAAACTTTGTGGCCGTTTTGTATATGCTTTAAAATATCCCTTGTCAGAATATCCCTTGTGGCAAGTTCACTTGTAAAACGTTCATTGTTTTCATCAACCAGATAGGCGCCTTCCCCCCTTGCCGCCTCCGATATTAAAGAACCGCTGCCTTTTAGTGCCGTGGGATGAAACTGAACAAATTCCATATTCGAAATTTTTATACCGGCTCTGAATGCGGCCGCTATTAAATCTCCGGAGCTTTCCTGAGAATTAGTTGTAAAACCTTTAAAAATACCGGCATATCCCCCTCCTGCCAGTACCAAAGCTTTACATCCAAGCGCCGTAACCCTGGAATCGGCTTTTCTTAATAAAGAAATTCCGCAAATCTGATTTTTATGCGTTATCAAATTAAGTAAATAATGATTGGTAAAAAAATCCACTTCTTCTTTCCGGCAGGCCTGCAGCAGTGCCATTACAATAGCCGAACCCGTCCTGTCGGCCACATAACACGTTCTTTTTTTACTTCCCCCTCCAAACGCCCTTTGCGCTATTTTATTATCATCTGTTTTATTAAATTTTACCCCCAGACTGATAAGTTCGTTTATAATATTAGGCGCTTCTTCACACATTTTTTTAACGGTATTTTCTTTTGCAAGTTTTTCAGCCGCTTTTATAGTATCTTGGGCATGTAACTCGGGGGAATCCCCTTCATCGGAATAGAGTGCCGCATTTATCCCGCCCGAAGCGACTGCCGAGTTGGACCTTAAAAGCGAACTTTTGGTAACCACTGCAACTTTCAAACCTTCTTTTTTTGCATTAAGCGCCGCAGACAAACCCGCTATCCCGCTTCCTACCACAATAACATCGTATAACATTTATCCTCCAAATAGTAATTTATAGATATTTTCTTTTTTTGCCAATGGAATATAAGACAATAAAAGATTCTCTTTTACATGTTCAGGATTAATAGAGCCAAATACTGTACTTAAGGCGCCGTTTGACCTTGCAAACTGTAACGCCGTAATAATGTCACTGAAATCAAAAGTGTTTGTAAGTTCTTTTACATCTTTATTAAATTTTCCTTTAAAAAGATTCATCTGCAAAAGAGGTGATGAGTTTATTATATTTATTCCGTACGCTTTTGCACACTGATATAAAGTGTAATATTTTCCGTCTTCAAAAACCTGATTCACATAATTTAACATATGAGGCTTTGCAAGATTAAAGGGGGTTTGAATATATTTAAAATGATGTTTTTCTGTTATACTTTTTGCAATATCCACCATTTCTTTTAAACTCAGATACTCAGGATGGGTCTCTTCATATAAAAATGCGTTCCATGAGGCAATTCCGTAATATTTTATTTTGTTTTTTTCAACCATTTCTTCAAAAAATTCAAACGCTTTTTTAATTCTTTCAATTACGGTTTTTCTTTCAACATACCCCAGCTGTGCTTCAAGATTGTGCAAAAAGAAAATGTCAATACATTCAATATTTAAATTTTTTAATGAATTATTTAAACTCCATTTCAAAAATTTCGGGTTCATACAGTGCTGGTCTGTTACTATTTCCTCTTTTGCAGCAAGATTTGTTTTTATTATTTTTTCATCTATCCATTCATAAGGATTTTCCGGAAAAGGAAACTCCAACGGTATAAATCCCGCTTTTGAAGAGACAATAAAATTTTCTCTTAAAATCTCCCCTTTTTCCATCATATCATTTAAAGCCCTTCCTATCTCTTTTTCACTTTCCTGATATCTGTATACGCTGGCGGTGTCTATAAAATTTATTCCGTTTTTTAATGCGGTTTTAGTGGATTCGTAAAAATTAACCTGTTTTAGATAATTTTCCTCCCTGTAAGGCTCTTTTCTAAAACTTCCGAGCCCCAATGAAGAAATAAAAAAATCACCGTTAAAGTTATAAAAATCTTTTGAATATTTAGGAAATTTTTTAATATATGAAAAAGTTCCTTCCACAGTTGCAAAATTCATTAATATAAACCTTTATTGAAATTGTTTAATTTTATATATGCAATTTATATTCTAAAAAATAAAAAAATATGATAAATGAAGATTTTTGAAGTTTATAAAAAGTAAAATTGGAGAAAAAAGAGGGATTAATCCTCTTCTATTTTAACATCTCTTTCTTTATGATAGAACATTCCGGTACCGACAGGCACAACTCTTCCCAGGACAATATTTTCTTTAAAGTCTTCAAGATAATCAAATTTACCCTGAATACTCGCTTCTGTAAGAACCCTTGTAGTTTCCTGGAATGAAGCGGCTGAAATGAAACTGTCTGACTGGATGGCTGCTCTTGTAATACCAACAAGCACCGGTTCTGCAATGGCAGGTTCACCGCCAAATTTTTTGATTCTTTCATTTTCTTCATTAAACATTTTTCTGCTTACCAAATCACGCTCGATAAATTTAGTGTCCCCGCTGTCAACAATTTTTACCTGTCTTAACATCTGATTTATAATAAGTTCTATATGTTTGTCGTTAATATTAACACCTTGGAGTCTGTAAACTTTTTGAACTTCGCTTACAATATATTGCTGAAGCGCTTTTTCTCCCAAAATATTTAAAATATCATAACTTGACACAATACCGTCTGTAAGTTTTTCTCCCGCATGCACAAAGTCTCCTTCATGCACTAAAATCTGTCTTTCAGCCGGCACCAAATATTCTTTAACGCTTGATTCACCCTCAACAATTAATCTCTGTTTTCCTCTGAGTGTTTTTCCAAATTTCACTGTTCCGTCTATTTCGCTGATAATTGCAGGTGATTTTGGTTTTCTTGCTTCAAATAGTTCATTTACCCTTGGAAGACCACCTGTAATATCTGCTGATTTTGCTATTGCTTTTGGAGTTTTTGCCAAAATATCACCTTGTTTTACTTCAACGCCTTCTTGAACATGAATAACCGTTTTAGGCTCAAGCACGTATTCATATACCCTGTCTTTGCCCGCAAGTAAAATTCTTGGCTGATAACCTTTTGGCAGATATTCTTTTACTATAATTCTGCTCTCACCTGTTAACTCATCAATCTGAGTAGTTACAGTAAATCCGTCAATTACATCTTCAAATTTAACCACACCGTCGGCTTCAGCCAATATCGGATTGGCAAAAGGATCCCATTCCGCAATAATTTTATTTTCGCCGCTGATAGGTTTGGCTATGATTTCTCCGGCTTTAATATGTTCATTATCACTCTTAAGAATTTTACTTCCCCTAACAATATAATATCTTCCGGCTTCTCTGTCATGCTTATCTACAATTACGGCAAAAAGACCTTTATATGCGTTATCAAATCCGATTTCTTCCCCGGCTTTAAGATCATATACTCTTTCTAAATGATCCCCTGATAATTTATAATATTTTATTATTCCCTCATTTTCGGCAATTACCTGCATTGGCACAGGTTCATTATCATCAACTTTAAGCTCTGCCCCGTAAGGAATCCTTTGAGGAATATACCAGGCTTCTTTTATAACTTCAACTATCGCCTCGTCTTTTTCAATTTTTTGATTTTTATGAGGAATGTATAACTTGCCTTCTGTTTTACCTGCAATTCCTGCAAGTTCTGTTCCTTTAACTATATCATTTTTTCTGAGTGAATATCTTTTGACACTTCCGTCGTCACACTTAACTTCAACAATCACTTCTTCATGCTGGGTTTCAATATTTACTATTCCGTCACATGGGGCTTTAAGTTTTGGTTCAACAAGTAATACAGCGGCATTTCTTCTGTTTGCAACAATTTTTTTACCGTTTCTATCATAGTTTGCTATATTATAATATCTGATATATCCGTATTTTTTGGCGACAATTTCTCTCTCTTCCTGGGTTGAGCCTGCAATACCGCCTGTATGGAATGTTCTAAGCGTTAGTTGTGTTCCAGGCTCACCAATTGATTGTGCCGCAAGAATTCCCACAGCCTCACCCACTTTAACTAATTTTCTCTCAGCCAGATTCATACCGTAACATTTTGAACAGATACCTTTACTTGATTTACAGGTAAGCGCACTTCTTATTTTGACGGATTTTACACCTTTTCTTACAATTTCTTTTGCCTCTTCTTCGGTAATTAATGTACCTTCTGTAAATAAAACTTCATTAGTAATTGGGTCATACACATCATCTGCTAAAACTCTTCCATAAATTCTCTCTTCCAAGCTTTCGACCAATGTTGCCCCGTCTGTAATATCTGTTACTTCAATTCCTTCGTGCGTTCCGCAGTCTTCCATAGTTACCCTGAAGTTTTGTGAAACATCAACAAGTTTTCTTGTTAAATATCCTGCACTTGCTGTTTTAAGAGCTGTATCCGCAAGACCTTTCCTTGCACCGTGGGTTGATAGGAAGAATTCAAGAACATTTAGACCTTCTTTAAAATTTGAAATAATAGGTGTTTCAATAATTTCTCCGTTAGGTTTAGCCATAAGACCCCTCATACCGGCTAACTGTTTAATTTGGCTTGCACTACCCCTTGCTCCTGAGTCGGCCATCATATAAATTGAATTAAATCCGTCTTTGTCTTTTTTCATAATTTCCATCAGTTTGTCGGCAATATCATTATTTGCTTTTGTCCAGATATCGATAATTTTATTGTATCTTTCCTGATCTGTAAGCAAACCTTTTCTATACTGTTCCTGAACCTCTCTTACTTTTACAAGTGCGGCCTGGACAATTTCTTGTTTTTCGTTAGGAACGACAATATCGGCCGCGGAAATAGATACCCCTACTTTTGCCGCATATTTAAATCCAAGATTTTTAAGATTGTCCAAAAATTCGGCTGTTGCTTTAAGTCCGCCTTTTTTGTAAACATAATCAACTAAGTTTGCAATATCTTTTTTCTTCATTATTTTGTTATACATTTCAACCGGCACAAAATCCGGGGCAATTGAATGCAATATCATTCTGCCCGGGGTTGTTTCCACGATAGTGTCCGCTTTTACTCTTACTTTTGCATGCAAATCCACTGCCCCTTCATCAAGTGCCATAAGAACTTCTTCAGGATTGGCAAATAATTTATGCTCTCCTTTTACTTTGTTTTTTATTAAAGACAGATAATAAATTCCAAGGACCATATCCTGAGATGGGACTGCTATAGCTTTACCGGAAGCAGGCAGCAAAATATTCATACTGCTTAGCATTAAAATTTTAGCTTCCGCTATCGCTTCCTGACTCAAAGGCACGTGCACAGCCATTTGGTCGCCGTCAAAGTCTGCGTTGAATGCGGCACAAACCAACGGATGCAGCTGAATTGCGTTTCCGTCAATTAATACCGGGTGAAACGCCTGGATTGAAAGTTTGTGAAGTGTAGGCGCCCTGTTAAGAAGTACTGGATATTGATCAACTACTTCTTGCAGACATTCCCACACTTCCGGTGTTTTTTCTTCTATATGTCTTTTTGCCTGTTTAATTGTTGTGGCATAACCCTTTTCTTCAAGTTTTCCTATAATATGCGGTTTAAAAAGCTCAAGCGCCATTTTTTTAGGAAGTCCGCATTGGTCCATTCTAAGATGAGGACCTACAACAATAACGCTTCTTCCTGAATAATCAACCCTTTTTCCAAGAAGATTTTGTCTGAATCTTCCTGTTTTCCCTTTAATAATATCACTGAGTGATTTAAGAGGCCTTTTATTTGCACCTTTTATTGTATTTCCTCTTCTTCCGTTATCAAACAAAGCATCAACCGCTTCTTGGAGCATTCTTTTTTCGTTTCTGATAATAATTTCCGGTGCGTCAAGTTCAAGCAGTCTTTTTAATCTCTGGTTTCTGTGAATCACCCTTCTGTATAAATCATTTACATCGGCAACGGCAAATTTCCCGCCGTCAAGTGCAACAAGCGGTCTAAGATCCGGCGGAAGAACAGGAATAACAGTCATAATCATCCATTCCGGTCTGTTGTCAGAATTTAAAAATCCTTCCACAATTTTAAGTTTTTTAACAATCTCTTTTTTTCTTGCTTCGCTTCTTGTAGTTTTTAATTCTTCTTTTAGTGAATAATACATATCAGGTAAATCAAGTTCTTCAAGCATTCTTCTTATTATTTCGGCTCCCATTTCAGCGTGAAAACCTGTATCCCCGTAAATTTCGACAAGTTTTCTGTATTCGTCCTCAACCAATACATCACCTTTTTTTACAGGAGCGTCGCCCGGTTCATATACCACATAGGCTTCATAATAAAGAACCCTTTCAAGGTCTTTCATTTTAATATCAAGCAGAGTTCCGATTCTGCTTGGAAGGTTGCTTACATACCAAATATGCGCTACAGGAGTTACAAGCTCAATATGACCGAACCTTTCACGTCTTACTTTAGATGAAGTTACTTTTACACCGCATTTTTCACAGACAATACCTTTATAGCGCATTTTTTTATATTTTCCACAAAGACATTCATAATCATTGATAGGACCGAAAATTTTTGCACAAAACAGACCGTCTCTTTCAGGTTTTAAGGTTCTGTAATTAATGGTTTCCGGTTTTTTAACTTCACCGAAAGACCATGAAAGAATCTCTTCAGGAGAAGCTATTTTTACCTGAACGGCATCAATATCTTTTGGTCTGTTTTCTTCGTCCCAGTCAAGTTTTATATATTTATATTTGCTCATTGTCTTCTTCCTTTTTATAAAACTCTAAATCAAGCCCGAGTGCACGAAGCTCTTTACTCAAAACAAAAAATGTTTCACTAAGCCCTTCAATAGGCACATTTTCACCTTTTGTCAAAGCTCTGTATGCTTTATTTCTTCCTTCAACATCATCGGATTTAGTAGTCAGCATTTCTTTAAGGTTATAGGCTGCTCCATACGCTTCAAGCGCCCAAACTTCCATTTCCCCAAATCTTTGCCCGCCAAACAGGGCTTTACCTCCTACAGGCTGCTGTGTGATTAAGCTGTACGGACCTATGCTTCTTGCGTGGACTTTATCATCTACCAAATGATGCAACTTCATCATATACATATATCCGACATTAACCCTTTCTTTTATAGGATCACCGGTTCTTCCGTCAAATAACTGCATTTTTCCGTCATTTGGAATTCCAGCCATTTCAAACAGTTTTTTAAACTCTTCTTCGTTTACACCTTCAAATACAGGAGTTGAAAACTTAACGCCTTTAGCCCAGTCTTTTGCATATTTAAGAAGTTCTTCATCTGTTAAGGTATTAAGGAAATTTTTATAATGTTCGCCAAAATGGGCAACTTCAACTATTTTTATCATTTTTTCTCTTAACTTTTGAGCCATATCGGCTCTTTTTTCATCCAACAACTGTTGAAGCTGCTCACCGAGTTTTTTACCGGCAAGTCCCAAATGCACTTCCAAAATTTGACCTATGTTCATACGTGAAGGAACCCCGAGAGGGTTTAAAACCACGTCCACAGCCCTTCCGTCTTCCATATAAGGCATATCTTCCTGAGGAACTATTATACTCACAATACCTTTGTTACCATGACGTCCTGCCATTTTATCACCGACTTTAATTTTTCTTTTGTTGGCGATATAAACTTTTACCATTTTGGCAACGCCGTTTGGTAAAATATCGTCACGTTCTAAAATTTCGATTTTTTCATCATAGTCCTGTCTGATGTTGTCTTTTTCTTTTAAATATTTATTGGTAATTTTTTCAAATTCTTTAGAAGTATTTTCATCATAATTTTCAACAAGACTTAGTAATAAAAATTTATTAATGTTTATTAAATCTTCTTTTGGAATTTTATTTCCGGCTTTATATTTCTTGGAATTCAATTCAACATCTTTTACCAGTTTTTTCCCGCTTAAAAGATTGGCCAAAGCCAATACTTCTTCTTTATCGATAATTGAGAGTTTGTTTTTATAAATCTCTTCTATTTTTGCTTTTTCTTCTTCATGGGCCTTTCTAGCCCTTTCATCAAGCTCGTAGCCTTTTTTGGTATATACTTTTACATCTATTACCACACCTTCCATACTTGCAGGCGCATAAAGAGAAGAATTTACCACATGACCTGATTTGTCCCCGAAAATTGATTTAAGAAGTCTTTCTTCAGGAGTCGGTTTTACATCGCCTTTCGGGGATATTTTACCAACCAAAATCATTCCTGGTTTTACATAAGTTCCCACTTTAACAATTCCGCTCTCATCCAAATGGGTCAAATATTCCGGTTTAACCCCTGGAATATCGGTTGTCAGCTCTTCAAGTCCGTGTTTAAGTTCTCTTACTTCACAAACTTCTTCATAAATATGAACGGAAGTGTATGCATCATCTTTAATCAATTTTTCATTTAAAACAACGGCATCTTCATAATTGTAACCGTTCCAAGGCATAAATGCCACCATTACATTTTTACCAAGTGCTATTTCACCGTTATCCATATTCGGACCGTCTGCTATAACATCCCCGGCATTTACTATATCGCCTTCTTTTACAATAGGCCTTTGGTCAAAACAAGTATTTTGGTTAGTTCTTAAATATTTTTCAAGCCCGTAATGGTCTATGTATGCTCCGTTTTTATCTTCACCTAAAATATAAATATTGGTAGCATCAACTTTTATTACTTTTCCGCCTCTTTTTGCTTTTATTATCTGCCAGGCATCACGCGCCACATATTTTTCTATTCCTGTTCCCACAATCGGAGCTTCACTCCTTAGAAGCGGTACACCCTGACGCTGCATGTTTGAACCCATTAACGCCCTGTTGGCGTCGTCGTGTTCCAAAAACGGTATCAAGCTTGCCCCTACCCCGATAATCATTTTAGGATTAAGGTCATAAAGATCCACTTCTTTTTTATCCACCAAAATTATTTCACCGTCTTTTCTGGCTTCAACCAAATCTTCAATTATTTCTCCTGTTTTTTCATCTATTTTTACACTTGCGGGAGCTATTACTTTTTCTTCTTCCTGAGTGGCCGTTAAATAAACAATCTCATCGCTGACACGCCCGTTTTTTACCACTCTGTACGGTGCTTCAATAAATCCGTATTCATTTACTTTTGCATAAATAGAAAGTGTGTTAACAAGACCGATATTTTGTCCTTCAGGCGTTTCAATAGGACAAATTCTCCCGTAATGGCTCGGATGAACGTCACGGATTTCAAATCCGGCTCTCTCACGAGTTACACCGCCTTCACCAAGGGCTGAGAGTCTTCTTTTATGGGCAACTTCACTTAAAGGGTTTGTCTGATCCATAAACTGGGAAAGCTGACCTGTTGCAAAAAAATCCAAAATAGTGGTGGTAATAAGTTTTGTATTTACCAAATCCATTGGCATAACTTCATTTACATTGGTAACGGTTGTCATTTTGTCTTTAATTGTTTTTTGCATTTTGACAAGGCCTTCTTGAAGCCTTTTAGCGAGTAGTTCGCCTATACTTCTGATTCTTCTGTTACCCAAATGGTCTCTGTCGTCAATTTGTCCTATACCGTTTTTTACCCCTATTAAATATTGGATGGTTTTAATAATATCCTGGTATGTAAGCACTGTGATGTCATCAGGAATATTAAGACCCAATTTGTGGTTCATTTTCATACGGCCGACTTTGCTTAAATCGTATCTTTCCGGGTCAAAGAAAAGTTTATCAAAAAGTTCTTTTGCAGTCTGAGGCGTAGCAGGCTCTCCCGGTCTCATAACTTTATAAATTCTTATTCTTGCCAAATCATTTTCGTTTTCAATACCTTCTGTCTGTTTAAGAATTTTGAGTGTTTCAATATCCTGATGAAATGCTCTTAAAATTCCGTCATCAACACCGCTTGCCAAATCATTTACTATTTTAAATTCGGTTATTTGTGATTCAATAATTTTTTTAAGTTTAACATCGTTAATAATAGTTAATGTGTCAAAAAGCACTTCACCGGTTAACGGGTCGTAAATCGGCTCGGCTAAATGTCTGTCCATTAACTCTTCGAGAGGATATTCAACATATTTGTGCTCTTCAATTAATTTTTTAAGTTTTCGCTCAGTTAGTCTTTTACCTGCATTTAATAAAACATTACCGTCTTCGTCTTTTAAATCATAATCATATTTTCCGCTCTCCAACTGATTGGAAGGCATTAAAAATTTATTATCTTTTATTTTAATGTCTATTACAAGATAAAACATTCTTAAAATATCTTCTTTTGAATAATCCATGGCTCTTAGAAGTATTGTAACAGGTACTTTTCTTCTTTTATTTACTCTTACATATAAAACATCTTTTACATCATATTCAAAATAAACCCAGCTTCCCCTGTCCGGAATTATTTGGGCTGAATAAAGAAGTTTGTTTGAATTTTGTGCCTCTTCTTGTTTAAAGATAACACCCGGACTTCTGTGAAGCTGATTGACAATAACTCTTTCTACTCCATTAATAATAAAACTCGTTCTTTCTGTCATTAAAGGTATGTCCCTGATAAACAGAGTTTGTTCTTTAATGTCTTTTATACCTATTTTATCACCTGTTTTTTCATCTTTTTCATGAACAATAAGTCTGACTTTTATTCTTATCGGAATAGAATAAGTAAGACCTTTTTCCATACATTCTCTAACCGTATATTTGGGTTTTTTAAATTCAATACCCACATATTCAAGCGTGATTCTGTTTTGTGTGTCACTGATTGGAAACATCGATTTAAACACATTGTGAATACCGCTTTTTTCAGGTTCTTTTAAATTAATAAAGTCTCTAAAAGAATTTTGCTGTAAATGTAATAAATTCGGAATATCAACTATTTGAGGTATTTTTGAAAAATCTAATCTTAACCTGTTGGCTGATTTTAATTGGTTTAACATTGGCTCTCCTGCGCAGAATTTATGTAGAGGTTAACAAACTGTAAGTGTATCAAAAAAAAAGAAAAAAAGCAAGGATTATTTTACTTCTACTTCTGCTCCCGCTTCTTCTAATTGTTTTTTAATTTCTTCAGCTTCGTCTTTAGAAACACCTTCTTTGATAGTTGATGGAGTTTCATCGACCATAGCTTTTGCTTCTTTTAATCCGGCACCAGTAATTTGTCTTACAACTTTAATTACATTGATTTTTTTAGCACCCGGTGCTTTTAATATTACATCAAATTCAGTTTTTTCTTCAGCTGCTTCTCCTCCTGCTGCACCTGCTCCTGCAACTACTGTAGGTTGTGCGCTTACATCAAATTTTTCTTCAAATGCTTTTACTAATTCGTTTAATTCTTTAACTGTTAAATTTTCTATAGTTTCTAAAATTTGTTCAACTGTACAAGCCATTATCTCTCCTTTTAATTTTCTTCAGATTTTTTTTCTATTAATTTATTTAGTCCCCATGCAAATTTTGCAATAGGAGCTTTCATCATAAATGCAACCATACCAAGCAATTCGTCTTTTGTTGGAAGTTTGCTTACTTCTTCAACATATGCCGCATCTTTTACTTCACCTTCAATTACCGCACCTTTAATTTTAAAAGTGTCTTTATAATTTTTAGCATGTTTAGTTAATATTTTTGCTAATGTAATCTGGTCTTCACCCCAGATAAAAATATTATTTTCTTCGAAATCAACTTCAACACCGTTATTTGCAAAAGCTAATTTTGCCAACGTGTTTTTTACAACTTTGGCTTTTCCTTCAGCAGCTCTTAGTGCAATTCTTAGTTCTTCAAGGTTTTGTACACTCTGACCTTTATAGTCAGCATAAAAAACACTTACATCATTTTTAAATTCGTTGCTGAGTTCCTCAACGATTTGTTTTTTTAATTCTTTTTTCATAAAGCTCCTTTCACTTAGACTCGGCAGGGAATTAAGGTTACCCACCTGCTTTCTAAGTCATTTAGACTTAGGCCAATGCCTATTTATATTCCGCTAATTCATTTACATCCAGTTTTAAACTCGGACTCATAGTAAGTGAGAATGCGGCATTTTGAAGGTATCTTCCTTTTGCGCTTGCCGGTTTCATTTTATTGATTTTTTCAATAAATGTTTTTGCATTTTCGTAAAGTGCTTCTGGAGAGAAGCTGACTTTTCCAATACCAACGTGCATATTACCTTTTTTATCAACTCTAAAATTAACCTGACCGGCTTTTGCATTTTTTACCGCCTGGACTATATCCATTGTAACTGTTCCGGTTTTTGGATTTGGCATAAGGCCTTTTGGTCCCAAAATTCTTCCGTATTTACCAAGTTTTCCCATCATATCAGGTGTTGCGATTAAAATATCGAAATCTAAATTTCCGTTTTCAATCATATCGAATACTTCGTCACCCACATAATCAGCACCCGCCTCTTTTGCTTCATCTATTTTAGCAGGATTTGCAACTACTGCCACTTTTACAGTTTTTCCTGTACCGTGAGGCAACACTACACTTCCTCTTATCATTTGATCTGCATGTCTTGGGTCTACGCCAAGTTTTAATGCAAGTTCGACTGTTTCATCGAATTTTGCAGATTTAAGTTCTTTTATTTTTTGGGCAGCTTCTTTTAAAGAATATACATCTTTATCTATTTTTTTTAGAAGCTCCAAATATCTTTTACCATGTTTTTTTGCCATATTCACTCCTCGTAAATTTCTTACTTCCACTCACAGTGGTATTAATCTTCTATTTCTATTCCCATACTTCTTGCACTGCCGGCAATAATTTTCATTGCCTCTTCTACATCGTCTGTGTTTAAATCAGGTAATTTTTTCTCTGCAATTTCTTTTAATTGCGCCTTGGTAATTTTTCCGACTTTGTCTTTAAGCGGATTTGAACTACCCTTCGCTATACCTGCAGCTTTTTTTAAAAAGTCTGTTACAGGTGGTTGTTTTGTAATAAAAGTAAAGCTTCTGTCTGCATAAACAGTAATTACAACAGGAATATTATATCCCATCATATCTTTTGTTTTTTCATTAAAAGCTTTACAGAATTCCATAATATTAATACCTCTTTGACCCAAAGCCGGACCTACTGGAGGTGACGGATTTGCTTTACCTGCCGGGATTTGAAGTTTTAATACATCAATTACTTTTTTTGCCATCTTGTGTCCTTTTATACGATTTTTTCAACTTTTGTGTAATGAATTTCAACAGGAGTGCTTCTTCCAAAAATTGTAACGTTAAGTTTTAACATTCCTTTTTCATAATCAAAATCTTCTACTTCTCCTGTGAAATTCGCAAACGGACCTTCGTTTATTCTAACTATTTCACCTTCTTCAAAAGAAACTTTTGGTTTTGGTGCGCTTTTTTGTTTAGCTTTCTCTAAAATAAGCTCAACATCTTCTTTTTTAAGAGGAGTTGGTTTTTTAGATTCACCAATGAATCTACCAACTTTTGGAAGAGATTGTATTTTATGCCAAAGCGCTGTATCTAAATTGGCTTCCAAAAACACATAACCAGGGTATATGCTTCTTTCATATACTTTTTTTTGGGAATTTTTAACTTCCAATACTTCTTCTGTGGGAACAACTACCTGAGAAATATTTTCTAAATGTTCTTCGTTTTTTAAATTTTCAATTGCTTTTTTAACTGCCAATTCACTTCCAGAATAGACCTGTAATGCATACCAATCCATAATATTCCTTATAATACGGCTTTTAATATTCCGCTCATTATCAGATCAATAAGACCTAAAAATGCTGTAACCACCGTTACTACAGCAACCACTGAAATAAAAGACTGTTTAACTTCGTTTGCACTTGGGAAAATTACTTTATCCAATTCAATTTTTGCTTCTTTTATATAATCGCTCAAACTTCTTATATTAAATTTTTCATTTTTCATTTTTTATTCCCCATTTTTACTGTTCACAACTCACTATATTTATACCTCTTCCAAAAATTGGTAATGGCAGGGCAGGAGGGACTCGAACCCCCAACAAGCGGTTTTGGAGACCGCCGCTCTACCATTGGAGCTACTGCCCTGTGGAGCGGGCGACGGGACTCGAACCCGCGACCCTCAGCTTGGAAGGCTGACGCTCTAGCCAACTGAGCTACACCCGCTCACCAGGCCGTTAGATATAACAGCCTGGAAAGAGGGTGAACTTAATATTAAACCCCACAAAAATTTATATTTTTGCGGGGAGTGCCCAATTAAAGTTTTGATTCTTTATGAACAGTATGCTTATTGCACCATTTGCAATATTTTCTCATTTCAAATTTTTCAGGATGTTTTCTTTTTTCTTTTGTAGTATGATAATTAAATCTACCACACTCTGTGCATTTTAGATGAATAATTTCTCTCATCATTATCCTTTAAAAATAAGGGGGAAACCCTTATTCAATAATTTTTGTAACAACTCCGGCACCTACAGTTCTACCACCTTCTCTGATAGCAAATCTTGTACCTTCTTCAAGTGCGATTGGAGCAATTAATTCTACTGTTAATTTTACGTTATCCCCAGGCATACACATTTCAACGCCTTCTGGTAATTGAATGCTTCCTGTTACGTCAGTTGTTCTGATGTAAAATTGTGGTCTATATCCGTTAAAGAATGGTTTATGTCTACCACCTTCTTCTTTAGTTAATACATAAACTTCTGATTCAAATTTATGATGAGGAGTAATACTTCCAGGTTTTGCAAGAACCATACCTCTTTCAACTTCATCTTTTCCGATACCTCTTAGAAGTACCCCTACATTATCACCGGCTTCACCTTCATCAAGTTCTTTTCTAAACATTTCAATACCAGTAACTTTTGTCGTTCTTGTTGGTTTAAATCCAACAATATCAACATCATCACCAAGTTTTACAACACCTCTTTCCACTCTACCTGTTACAACAGTACCTCTTCCTGAAATTGAGAATACGTCTTCAATCGGCATTAAGAAATCTTTATCAGTATCTCTTTCTGGTGTTGGAATATATTCGTCAACTGCATCCATAAGTTCCATAATTTTTTCTGACCATTCACCAAGCTGTCCGGCTTTTACTTCTTCAAGAGCTTTAAGAGCTGAACCAGCGATAACAGGTGCGTTGTCTCCGTCAAATTCATATTCGCTTAAAAGTTCTCTAACTTCCATTTCAACAAGTTCAAGAAGTTCTTCATCATCAACCATATCCATTTTGTTCAAGAATACAACAATTGCCGGAACACCAACTTGTCTTGAAAGCAATATATGTTCTCTTGTTTGTGGCATAGGACCGTCAGTTGCTGCAACAACTAAGATAGCTCCGTCCATTTGAGCGGCACCAGTAATCATGTTTTTAACGTAGTCTGCGTGTCCTGGACAGTCAACATGTGCATAGTGTCTTTTATCTGTTTCATATTCAACATGAGATGTATTAATAGTAATACCTCTTTGTCTTTCTTCAGGTGCGTTATCGATTTGATCGTAATCTTTAAGTTCAGCAAATCCTTTTTGTGCCAAAACACCTGAAATAGCTGCTGTTAAAGTAGTCTTACCATGGTCAACATGACCGATTGTACCAATATTTACGTGTGGTTTATTTCTTACGTATTTTTCTTTTGCCATTTCTTCCTCCATGTTTAAAATTTTATTTAGCTCATTTATGAACTCCAACAAGGCCTTGCTGGAGCCCATAGCCGGGATTGAACCGGCGACCTCTTCCTTACCAAGGAAGTGCTCTGCCACTGAGCTATATGGGCAAAAACACTGCTAGCAATGTTTTGTTTTACAAAACAATAGTATTTCGGGAGTTTATGAGCAGACAACCATACTCGTAGTTTGCTCAGCTCCCAGTTTGTCATGACTGGAGCGGGCGACGGGACTCGAACCCGCGACCCTCAGCTTGGAAGGCTGACGCTCTAGCCAACTGAGCTACACCCGCATATATTCCAAAAATGCCTGCACATTTTTGAAAACTCATGACTCAATGGTGGTGGGGGAAGGATTCGAACCTTCGAAGGCGAACGCCAACGGGTTTACAGCCCGTCCCCTTTGGCCACTCGGGAACCCCACCTTTTATTCTAACTGGTCAAACGCTGAATGGAGCCGGCGAAGGGACTCGAACCCCCGACCTGCTGATTACAAATCAGCTGCTCTAGCCAACTGAGCTACGCCGGCATCGTTTGTGGATTGAAATTATAAGTAAAAAACATTTTATTGTCAAGAGAAAAAAAGTTAATTTTTAAAAAATTTAATTTTAAATAACAATCATTTACATATTGAATAAAAACGTCTAAATTTTATTATAATATGTAAATCTTATTCAAAGGAATATATATGCCAAGTATTGCGCAAAGAGAGGAATTACACAGAAAAATCTGGCAAATAGCCAACGATGTGAGGGGTTCGGTTGACGGATGGGATTTTAAGCAGTATGTTTTGGGAAGCCTTTTTTATCGTTTTATAAGCGAACATTTCGCTTCTTATATGGAAGGCGGGGAAGATATAGATTATTCAAAATTTAATGATGATATGATTACACCGGAAATTAAAGACAACGCAATAAAGGAAAAAGGTTATTTCATCTATCCAAACGAGCTTTTTTGCAATATTGTGGCAAACTGCGACAATAATGAAAACCTAAATACGGATTTGGCAAAAATTTTTAGTAATATTGAAAATTCCGCCAGCGGATATCCAAGCGAAGACGATATAAAAGGGCTTTTTGCCGATTTTGACACCACAAGCAACAGGCTCGGAAACACCGTTGCTGAAAAAAACAAAAGACTTTGTGCTGTGTTAAAAGGGGTAAATGAACTTGATTTTAGAGATTTTAAAAACAGCCATATAGACCTTTTCGGAGATGCTTATGAATTTTTGATTTCCAAATATGCGGCAAACGCCGGAAAAAGCGGAGGTGAGTTTTTCACACCTCAGCAGGTATCAAAACTCATAGCCAAACTCGCCCTGCTTGGACAAAAAAAAGTTAATAAAATCTACGACCCGGCCTGCGGCAGCGGCTCTTTACTGCTTCAGGCAAAAAAGCAGTTTGATGAACATATCATAGAAGAAGGATTCTTCGGTCAGGAGATAAACCACACCACTTACAACCTTGCAAGAATGAATATGTTTTTGCATAACATTAATTATGATAAATTCGACATAAAACTCGGGGACACTCTAACAGACCCCAAACACAACGACCAAAAGCCTTTTGATGCAATAGTTTCAAACCCTCCTTATTCTATTAAATGGATAGGAAGTGATGACCCGACACTTATAAATGACGACAGATTCGCACCTGCTGGTGTTTTGCCTCCAAAATCAAAAGCCGATTTTGCTTTTATTTTGCATTCTTTAAGCTACCTTTCAGCCAAAGGAAGAGCCGCTATCGTTACATTTCCTGGGATTTTTTACAGAGGCGGTGCTGAGAAAAAAATTCGTCAATATCTAATAGACAACAACTATATAGAAACTATAATATCACTTGCACCAAATCTGTTTTACGGAACTTCAATTGCGGTAAATATTCTCGTGCTTTCCAAACATAAGCCAGACACCAAAACCCAGTTTATTGATGCAAGTAAACTATTTAAAAAAGCAACAAACAATAATATTTTAGAAGATGAGCATATAGATAAGATTTTGAAAGTTTTCAAAAGCAAAGAAGAGATAAAACACTTTTCACATAATGCATCATTGGAAGAGATAAAAGAAAATGACTATAATCTATCAGTCGGCTCTTATGTAGAACCAGAAGATACAAGAGAAAAAATAGATATAAAAAAGTTAAATGAAGAGATAAAAACAACAGTCAAAAGAATTGATAGATTAGAAACTTAATAAAATCATTCCCGAAATAGACGGAGAAATATAATGGAAAAATTTATTGAAAAATTAAAAAATGTTAAGGTTGAGTGGAGAAAGTTGGGAGAAATAGCTGAATTAAAAAGAGGAAAAGTCATTTCAAAAAGATATTTGAGAGATAATAAAGGAATATATCCGGTATATAGTTCTCAAACTGTAAATAATGGTGAAATTGGAAAAATAAACACTTATGATTTTGATGGTGAATTTGTTAATTGGACAACAGATGGAGCAAATGCTGGAACAGTATTTTATAGAAAAGGAAAATTTTCTATTACAAACGTTAGCGGATTAATAATAATAAATAATCAAATAAATCTAATATATAAGTTTTTATATTATTGGTTAACAATTGAAGCAAAAAAACATGTATATTCAGGTATGGGCAATCCAAAACTTATGAGTAATCAAATGGCTAAAATTCCAATCCCAATCCCTCCACTTGAAAAACAAAAAGAGATAGTTAAAATCCTTGACACTTTTACAGAGCTTACAGCAGAGCTTACAGCAGAGCTTCATGCGCGAAAAAAGCAATATAAATACTACCTCGAAAAACTTTTAACATTTAATAATGAAGTTGAGTGGAGAAAGTTGGGAGAAGTAACAAATGAAATTTCAAATATAAAAATCCCAATCCCTCCACTTGAAAAACAAAAAGAGATAGTTTCCATCCTCGATAAATTTGACACACTTGCAAACTCTATAAGCGAAGGACTTCCAAAAGAGATTGAGCTTAGAAAAAAACAGTATGAGTATTACAGAAATTTACTTTTGGATTTTAAAATGTAAAAGAAATTAAATATAAGCGAATAAATTCGCTTTTCCTGGAGAGGAGGTTTTAACCTCCTATATATAAGCGGTTAAAATCGTTTCTCCGAATATACTAAATTAAATCGGAGGTGAGACTTTAGTCTCACAAAATAATAAACGAAGTAAAAAAGGGAAAAATAATGCAAATAAAAAAAACTTTACCACACATTAATTTAAAAGGATATTATCAATTTGTAACTTTTAGGACACAAGATAGTTTAGATAGTTATATTAGAAAAATTAGAACTCAAAATATTGAAAATAAAAAACAGGAATATCTAATCGATAAATATTTAGACAATTCTTTAAAAGGTGCATATTTAAATGATGAAATATTTGAATTTTTGAAAGATTTTTTGATAAATTTAGATAAAATATTTTATGAATTAATTGCTTTTACCATTATGCCAAATCATATACATTTACTTTTTAAACAGATAAAAGATTTAGACATTATTATAAAAAAAATTAAGGGTGAAAGTGCTTATAGAATAAATAAAATGTTAAATAAAAGCGGTAAATTTTGGGAAAAAAATTATTATGACAAAGTTATAAGGAATGAGGAGCATTTTAATATTGTTTATAACTATATAAAGTTTAATGGTTTTAAAGCAGGACTTAAAGATTGGAAAGAGAGATTTTATGGGGTTTATGAGTAAAATATAATAAAAGGAGAGGAGGTTTTAACCTCCTATATATAAGCGGTTAAAATCGCTCCTCCGGAAATAAATATATAAGCGGTTAAAATCGCTTCTCCAAGGAGGTGCGAATTTATTCGCACATAAAGGATAAAAAATGCAAACATACACAAAACCAATAGCAAATACAAACAACTTCATCGTGCTTGATAGATACGAAAAAACATGGGCGGTAAACGAAAATTATCAAAGCGAAGCGGCACTTGAGAGGGAATTTATAGAAGATTTGCAAAATCAGGGTTATTCTTACCGTCCTGATA